>NZ_JBFTSI010000003.1:0-353657 GCF_056399945.1 Dyella sp. 01L423
ACGCGCACGTCAGGCTGCCAGACGGGGATGTCCTTGCGCTCCTTGAAGGTCAGGCCGTAGAGCTGGTTGGCGGCGTAGAACACGCCATTTTGCAGCACGTTGTCCAGCTCGAAGTACGGCTTGATCTGCGACTCGTCCAGATCGTACTTAGCCTTGCGCACCTGCTCGGAGTAGTGGTTCCAGTCCCATGCCTCGACCTTGAAGCCGCCCTTCTGCTGGTCGATCACCGCCTGGATGTCCTTGGCTTCCTGCTCGGCGCGCGCGGTGGCGGCCGGGGCCAGCTTGTCCATGAAGTTGATCGCCGCTTCCGGCGTCTTGGCCATCTGGTCGTCCAGCTTCCACGCGGCGTAGCTGGAGAAGCCCAGCAGCTTGCCCTGCTCGGCGCGGATCTGCGCGATGCGGGCGATCATGTCGCGCGTGTCGTTGGCGTCGCCCTTCTCGGCGCGATCCCAGGAGTTCTTGAACAGCTGCTCGCGGGTGGCGCGATCGTTGAGGCTCTGCAGCGCCGGCTGCTGGGTGGTGTTCTGCAGCGGCAGCACCCACTTGCCGTCGAGCTTGCGTGCCTTGGCCGCTTCCACCGCGGCGCCGATGTCGCCATCGGACAGGCCGTCAAGCTTGCTCTTGTCGTCCACCACCAGCGCACCGGCCTTGGTGGCGGCGAGCAGCTTGTTGGTGAACTGCGTGCTCAGCGTGGACTCTTCCTTGTTGAGGTCCTTGAGCTTGGCCTTGTCGGCATCGGACAGCTTGGCGCCGCCATGCACGAAGTTGCGATAGGTCACTTCGACCAGGCGCTTGGATTCCGGATCGAGCTTGAGCGAGTCGCGCTGGTCGTAGACCGTCTGGATGCGCTTGAACAGCTTGTCATTCATGAAGATGGCGTCCTGGTGCTCGGCGAGCTTGGGCGCTTCTTCTTCCTGCACTTTCTGCAGGGTTTCATTGGTGTTGGCACCGCTGACGGCGTTGAAGGCTTGCATCACGCGCTGCATCAGCTGGCCCGACTTTTCCATCGGGATGAAGGTGTTCTCGAAGGTCGGCGCATCCGTGTTGTCGGCGATCTTTTCGATCTCCGCCAGGTGCTGCTTCATGCCTTCTTCGAAGGCCGGCTTGTAATCGCCGTCCTTGATCTTGTCGAACGGCGGCGCCTGGAACGGCAGCGTGCTGGGCTCGAGGAACGGATTGACCGCACTCACTTCGCCGCCGGGCGCGGCGACCGTGGATGCCTTGGCCGGCGCGGTGCTGGCGGGAGCGGGCGCGGGCTGCGAGGCCTGCTCGTTCGACTGCTGCGAGCAGGCGGCGAGCGCAATAGACGTGGCTATGACAAGCGTACGAAGACGAAGCATCGGGGTTCCCCATGGAAACATACAAACGGACGCCGAGACTAACCACAGCCCGGCACGGGTGCCAAGGGCTGGAAGTACTGGGTCGTTGGACCGTACGCGGCTGCGATGACGCAACCGCAGCATGGGGCGGGTGTTTCAGGCCTTGCGCATGTCCCGTAGCTGCCAGCTGTTGCCGATCAGCAAATTCAGACGCTGCCGCACGATGCTCATCGGCAGGTCGGTGATGAGATCCATATCGATATGCAGGTCGCTGACCCGCGCGCTGGCCGTGGCCTGCGGGTCAACCGTGCCCAGCACCGGGTCGACGTCGTCCGGCTCGTCCTGCATGGCACGCCAGCGCTCGAACAGATCGGCGCTGCGCATGGCGTTCTGCACCGCAGCAGCCAGATCGTTGGGACCGGCGCCGTCGTAACTCAATGCGGCGACCGGCCCACGCGCATGGGCGAGGTCGGCGACCGAAAGATAGAAGTGGCTGCGTATGGCCATGGCTGCCTCCTGCCGTGTCGACGCGCTATCCAAGCACGCGCCGTGTGAACGTCATTCCAAGACCAGCGTGAGATCCAGATGAGCGGCTGCCGCAGCCGGCGCCACGCCATGCGGCAGGATGCCCAGGCACGGCGCCGGCAGATGGTGGCGCAAGGTGGCGATGTTTTCGTCGACGGCATCCATGTCCGGATCGATGTGATTGCCGATCCAGCCCACCAGGCGACAGCCGTCGGTGGCGATTGCGCGTGCGGACAGCAGGGCGTGATTGATGCAGCCCAGCCGCAGGCCCACCACCAGCACCACCGGCAGCTGCCATTGGCGCGGAATATCCGACGCCAGCAGGCTGCGCGACAGCGGCACCAGCCAGCCGCCGACACCTTCCACCAGCACATCGTCGTGCATGCCGCGCAGGCGCTCGAAGGCTTCGTAGAGCGGCGCGAGACGGATCTCGACGCCCTCGTGCGCCGCGGCCAGATGCGGCGACAGCGGCTCACGCAAGGCCACCGGATTGATCCACTCGTAAGGCATCGGCGAGCTGCTGGCCGCCTGCAGGGCGAGCGCATCGTCATTGCGCAAACCCTGCGGGGTTTCCACGCAACCGCTGGCCACCGGCTTCATGCCGCAGACCTGATTGCCGCGACTGCGCAGCAGGTGCAGCAGCGTGCAGGTGGCATGGGTTTTACCGACACCCGTATCGGTGCCTGCAATAAACAGTGTCGACATGGCCATCCCCTGAATGGTGGCGCCCGGCATTCCCGTGCCGCCTTGCAGGCGCATAATACGTGCTTTACGGCTGCCCGCCTGGACAGATCCCCGCGATCCACGGGTGCCACAGGAGTCGATCGATGTACGAAGTGAAGACCCAGGCCTACGCCAGCAAGCGCGAGCAATACGAAGATCTGTGTGCCCAGGCCCGTGGGCTGCTGGAAGGCGAGCCCGACGTGATCGCCAATGCCGCGAATTTCGCCGCGCTGATCTATCACAGCCTGCCCGATTTCAACTGGAGCGGGTTCTATCTGTACGACGGCACCGAGCTGGTCGTCGGTCCGTTCCAGGGCAAGCCCGCCTGCATCCGCATCGCGCTCGGCCGCGGCGTGTGCGGCACCGCGGCGCAAACGCGCCAGACGCAAGTCGTGCGGGACGTGAATGCGTTCGACGGCCATATCGCCTGCGACGCGGCATCGCAATCGGAAATCGTGGTGCCGCTGGTGCGCGCCGACGGCAGCCTGTTCGGCGTATGGGACGTGGACAGCCCGTCCATCGCCCGCTTCGACGACGAGGACCGCGCCGGCATGGAGGCGCTGTGCGCGATCTTCATGGCTGCCGTCGACAAGCGCTGAGTTCGTGCAGCACTCCTGCTAAGAGCCGGTTCAAAAGCTCTCACTAGGTTCCAATTCCCTCTCCGTCGTTCCCGCGAAAACGGGAATCCAGTGCCTTTGCGATGGCGTATAGAGGCGCTGGATCCCTGCTTTCACAGGGATGACGGTGAGGGGTAGTGTTTGTCAGGAGCTATGGAATGGCTCTAAGCGAGGACTGGCTCACTGCCGCGGCGTATTGAGCAGCGTCATCACCATGTCGCGCGCTTCCTCCACGCCCGTGGGCGCCTGCGAGGAAAAAATCTGCGCCGTGGCCTGTGTTTCGCTGGCCGACAACACCTTGCGCAGCGCCATCAGCGCCTGTGCCGCCGCGCTCCGCGACAATTTGTCCGCCTTGGTCAGCAACACGTGGCAAGGCAGGTGGGTGGCGAAGCAAAACTCGAGCATCATCCGGTCGAAGTCCTTGAGCGGATGGCGAATATCGGTGATCAGCACCACCCCGCGCAGGCTGCGGCGCTGATGCAGATAGGCATCGATTTCCAGCTTCCAGTGTTCGCGCAAGGCCTCAGGCACCTTGGCGTAGCCATAGCCGGGAAGGTCAATTAGCCGCGCCGGCAACGCCTCCGGGCCTTCACCCAGGGTCTGCGGTGGCAGCGAAAACGCCACCATCTGCTGGGTTCGACCCGGTGTCTTGGAAGTGCGCGCGAGGCCGCGATGCGCGGTCAAGGTATTGAGCGCGCTCGACTTGCCGGCATTGGAGCGACCCGCAAACGCCACCTCCGCGCCGCTGTCGGTCGGAAGCTGAGAAATTTTGTGGGCAGCCAGTACGAACTGGGCGCCTTGCAATGGATTGGACATGGTTTGACCGGCTATGGTGGCGCAGAGATAATCCGGTAGTTTCTGCCAGTTGCGGACGCGCTGGCCAGCGCGAACCGTGCAGCCATAGCAGTTTTTCGGGAGACAAGTGTATGAGTTTTCGGCCTGCCGGTTTTCGGCCCGCTGTTGTTCGTTATGCCGTAGTCCTCGTCTTTGCGTTGTCTTCCGGAGCAATCCTGGCGCAGGAAGCCAAGAATCCAGCGCCGGCGACCACCGCCGCCAAGCCCGCCGCAGCCGCCACGGCGCCTGCCGCCGCTCCTGCTGAAGCCGCCGCCAAGCCGGCTGAGGCTACCGCCGCCCTGAAGCCTGGCGATGCCACCGCTGGCCAGGGCAAGTCGGCCGCGTGCGGCGCCTGCCACGGCATCGACGGCAATTCCGCCGATCCGCAGTATCCCAAGCTGGCTGGCCAGAGCGAGGCGTACATCGTTCATCAGCTCAACAGCTTCAAGTCCGGCAAGCGCCAGAACCCGATCATGATGGGCATGGTGGCACCGCTGTCCGAACAGGACATGCGCGACATCGGCGCCTACTTCGCCAGCAAGACCTCGCTGCCGGGTGTCGCGGATCAGGCGCTGGTCGAGCGCGGCGAGCAGCTCTACCGCCAGGGCGACAGCGCCAAGGGCGTGCCGGCCTGCATGGCGTGCCACAGCATCGATGGCCGCGGCAATCCGGGCGCGATGTACCCACAGCTCACCAGCCAGCATGCGCAGTACATCGAAGCCACACTCAAGGCCTGGCACGACGGCACCGTGTGGGGTGACGACGCCCACTCGCAGATCATGCCGGGCATCGCCGCCAAGCTGGACGCCAAGGACATCGCCGCCGTCGCCAGCTATGTCGAAGGCCTGCACGCCGCCGAAGGCGCGGGCACTTCCGCCGCCAAGTAAGTGTCTATGACACGCCGGCCATGGGCCGGCGTGTCCGTTCCGAGCCAAGACTCTGTATTGAGGATCACCATGCTGAAGCGTCTGTCGTTCCTGTGTACCGCCCTGCTCGCGCTCGCCGCCTGCAGCAACAACAACGACAACGCCAGCCAGGCACCGCAGCCGACCCCGGCTCCGGCAGCTACCGCGCCCGCCGCCCAGCCTGCCGCCGCAGCAACCGCCGCGGCTCCGGCCGCCGCCAGCACTGCCGCCGCACCGGCGGCTGCCAGCACCACCGCGCAGGCTCCGGCAGCGCCCGCCGCACCGGCGACGCCGTTCGTGGACGATGGCAAGTGGGTTGAGGGCAAGCACTACTTCCGCATCGAACCGGCGCAGGCCAAGGTCAGCAACACCGACAAGATCGAAGTGACCGAGGTGTTCTCCTACGGTTGCCCGGCGTGCAATCAGTTCCACCCGACCATGAACAAGCTGGTGCAGGAGCTGCCTGCCGACGCCGCCGTCGCTTATCTGCCGGCGTCTTTCATGCCGCAGGAAAACTGGCCGATGCTGCAGCGCGCCTTTCTCACCGCGCAGGCCATGGGCGTGGCCGACAAGGCCAATGACGCGATGTACGACGCCGTGTGGAAGTCGCAGGAGCTGAGCGCCATGCAGGGCGCCGGTCTCAAGCCCGCTTCGGCGCTGCCCACCATCGACGACGCCGCCAAGGTCTATGCGAAGTTCGGCGCCGATCCGAAAGAATTTGCCGCCGTCGCCAACTCGTTTGCCATCAACACCAAGGTCAAGCGCGCCGACGAAATGCTCAAGGCCTACGGCGTGGAAGAAACGCCGACCATCGTGGTCAACGGCAAGTACCGCTTCACCGCGCGTTCGGCCGGCGGTTACGAGCAGGCGGTGGAACTCGCCAAGTGGCTGGTGTCCAAGGAAGCAGCCGGCAAGTAAGCCGCCCGCATCGACACCTATCCAACGCCACTCCAAGAGAACCACTCCATGTTCAAGCGATTTGCCTCTCTGCGCGCCTTCAGCCTGATCGCCGGCCTGTTGCTGGCCACGGCGTGCACCGCCACCGGCTCCAGCGATGCCGCGCCTTATACCGACGGCACCGAGTACGTGACGCTGCCGGCGCCGGCACACCGCCTCAGCAATGAAGGCAAGGTCGAAGTGGTCGAGGTGTTCTCCTACGGCTGCATCCACTGCGCGCATTTCGCACCGATCGCCGAGCAGATGCGCAAGCAGCTGCCGGCCGGTGTGACGTTCAAGCTGATGCCGGCCGTGTTCAGCGACGAATGGCTGCCGTTTGCCCGTGCCTACTACGCCGCCAAGAAGCTCGGCGTGCTCGAGCAGACGCACCTGGCGCTGTTCAAGGCCAAGTTCGACGAGCACTACCCGATCTCCAACCTCGATGAGCTGGCCGATTTCTACGCCATGCACGGTGCGAAGCGTGACGAGTTCATGCGCATCGCCAGCTCCGACGAGGTGACCCAGCAGATCCGCAAGGATGCTGAGCTGGTGAGGCAGTGGCAGGTGGACGGCACGCCGACCCTCGTCATCGATGGCAAGTACCGCACCGCCAACGTGAAGACCCTGGACCAGCTGTCCGCCGTCGCCCAGTGGCTGGCCAAGCGCGAGCTCAACGGCGCCAAGTAAGCCCCATCGGAGACGCGGGACTTTCCCCGCGTTCACAACCAACCGGGCATGCTCAGGGTCTGTCTCCAGTCTGATCGCCGCCACGATGGCGGCGATCACCCTTTTGCGACTACCCTTTCCGCCCGATGAAGCGCGCCGAACCCACTCCCGCCCCGGCCACCGAACGCCGTCTGCGCCTGCTGAGCTGCAATATCCTGGCAGGCGCCAGCGTGCAGCGTTACAGCGAGTACGTGACGCGCAGCATCAATGCCGTGCTGCCCGGGCGCAGCAAACTGGACAACCTCGACCGCCTCGCCGAAGTGCTGCCGCAGTTCGACGTGATCGGCCTGCAAGAGGCCGACGCCGGCAGCCTGCGCTCGGGCTTTCTCAATCAGACGCGTTATCTGGCCGAAGCCGCCGGCATGCCGTTCTGGAGTCATCAGCCCAATCGCCCGATGGCGCGACTGGCGCATTCGGCGAACGGGTTGATCAGCCGGCTCGAACCCAGCAGCGTGCTCGACTATCCGCTGCCCAGCCGCATTCCCGGCCGCGGCGCCCTGCTTGCGCGCTTTGGCGATGGCCCCGATGCGCTTGCCGTGATGATCGCGCACCTCTCGCTCAGCGCGCCGGCGCGGGCGAAGCAGCTGGGCTTCATTGCCGAAGTGCTGCAGGATTTTCCGCATGCCGTGCTGATGGGCGATCTCAATACCGAAGTGCGCAGCGCGGAGATGAAGCACCTGTTCGCCAAATCCAGCCTGGTGCCGCCCGATCAATCGACGCTGACATTTCCCAGCTGGAAGCCGCGTCGCGCGCTCGATCACATCCTCACCTCCGAGAAAATCCACCTCGACAAGGTGTGGGCTTTGCCGCAGGCGTTCTCCGATCATCTGCCGATCGCGGCCGAGATCCGCTTGCCCATCCATATTGCTCCACGCCCGCACCGGACTCGTCGATGAAACGCGCTGTACTGCTGACCCTGCCCTGGCTGACGCTGATCCTGCTTGGCGCGATCGCGTATGCGCTGCGTTATGGCCTGGTCGAATCGGTCGACGTCGCGCACCTGTGCGACACCGCGCGTTCGCTGACCTGCGATGCGCGCCATGCCGCGGTGATGGGCTTTGTACTGGCGCCGCTGCACATGTCGGCCAGTTACAGCTATCAGATGGGCATCTACGGTTGGGTGGCGCTGGCGGCCGCCGTGCTCGCACTGGTCTGGAAGCACCCGTTCGCGGCGTGGCTTTCCGCGGCGACCGGTGTGGTCGCCGTGGTGCTCTACTGTTTTGCGCCGGGTGCGTTCGCGCTACTGGTAGGTTGCCTGCGGCTGGTGCGTCTGCAGTCGGGCGGCGCGACGCCACTCGATCATCACGGCACCAGCGGTTGCGAAGTTCACGGCCAGCCATAGCCAGGTCGACGGGTTGAGCCCGATCTCCTGCGCCACCACTACCGCAGCGAGCAGCGGCAGCAGGCACGCCATGAAGCGCTCCTCGATGATCGGCACCACGCAGTTGTCGACCGACTCCATCAGCGCCGCGATCATGAAGCCCACCGCCGGCGGCCAGAACAGGCCCAGCGGGAAATCGCGATAGCGTCCGTCGAAGACCAGCAACAGGTCGTAGAACGCGAGGCCAAACATCCACAGGAAACGCACGCGGCGATCCGGCAACTGGATGGCAGCGCCCGCCAGCCGCGCGGCGATTCGGCGCGCCAGATAGATGGCCGAAAGCAAGGCCAGCGCGCAAAGCAGGCCGGAAAACACCCATTCCAGCTGATTGCGGCAATCGAACAGCATGCGCCGGGCCTGCCACGCGATCGACGTTGCCGTGGCGAAGCCCGCGAGGATCAGCGCGATGCGACTGCGTGTATTGGCCAAGCCTCGACGCCAGATGCCGGCCAGCAAAAACAACACGGCGCCAGCCACACCGGCAATCCAGCCGGCGATCCAGTTGGGCTCCTCGACCACCGGCCCCTGCATGCTGAACTTGGGCCGCGCATTGACATCGAAGATGCCCCAATAGCCGCCGACGGTGCCTTCCTGATCGCGCTTCCACGGCTGGTCGAACGCTTCGATCACGTTGTACGGCATGTCCACGCTGCCGGCATAAAGCAGGAATTCGCGCAGATAACGAGCCTCGTTCACCAGGCTCGCACTCGCTTCGCGGCGCGGACGACCCTGACTCGGCCAGCCGGTCTCGCCGATCATCACGGCACGACCGGAGAAGCGCGCCTTCATCTGCGCATAGACGTCCGCGACGTGCTTGAGCGCATCCTGCGGCGGCACCGGTTCGTCTTCCCAGTACGGGAGAATATGGATGGTGATGTAGTCGACGACGTTGGCCATCTGCGGATAGCGCAGCCAGAACTCCCACACATCGGCATAGGTGACTGGCACGTGCACGTCTTGCAGTGCGGTGTGCACGCGCGTGATGTAGGCGGCGATCGCTTCGGGCGATTGTTCGCCGCGCAGCAGCACTTCGTTGCCGACGATCACGCCGCGGATCACTTGCGGATACGCCTTGGCAGTGGCGATGCCCATCGTCACTTCGCGATCGTTGAGCGCGAGGTCGCGGCCCAGCCAGATGCCCATCAGCACTTTCATGCCGTATTTCTGGGCGATCGCAGGCACGGCGTTCAAGCCAAAGCCCTGCGAATAGGTACGCACGCAATCGAAGCGCTCGGACAACGCCTTCAGATCCGCATCGATGCGCTCCGGGCTGACAAACGCATGCGGATCGAGCGGCGTCTCGCCCGGCATGCGGAACGGTGCATAGGACACGCAGGCGATGCGCGCCGTCGGTGCGTCCGGCAATGCCACCGGGCGTCCGATCTGCCACCACCACGCTGCACCTGACAGCGTGGCCACGACGAGGATCAACCATGCCAGCGGGGCAACACGGGATGACGGCGAGGGCGATGGCGACATGCGCTTCCTAAGAGCGTGGCTCAAGCGCCGGGTGCGGCGCCTCGTGGGTGGCGAATTCTAACAGGCGCTGCGCCCCCGCCATGTGCGAGGCGGGGCCGCGCTCCCCGGTTTCACGTCACGCTCAGCGGGGATTGGCCATTCTGCGCAGTCCCGCGCAGCGCGCCGCCCCTGCGGAACCGCGACCATCACTGCGTCGGTCTTGGCAAAGGAGTCGTCATGTCCCTGCACGCAGCACCGCGGCAACTTGCCCGCCGCCTGCTCATCCTGGTGGCCGGCCTGTGGCTGGTCGGCACGGCCTCGGCCGCCGAGCCCTCGGAAGCACAACGCACCGCGTTCAAGCAGGCGTACGCCGCAGCCCAACAGGGCGGCGATGGCTGGCGCACGGCGGCCAGCGCACTGCAGGACTATCCGCTCTATCCCTATCTGGAAGCGACCTCGATCACGCACGATATCCGCCAGATCCAGCGCCCTCAGGTCGAGGATTACCTCAAGCGCTATCCCGGCCTGCTGCCTGCCGCCGACTTGCGCCGTGACTTCCTCACCGAACTGGCACGCCGGCAGGATTGGGACACCTTTCTTGCGATGTACCAGCCGGGCCTCGGCGATGCACTCACCTGCAACGCCTTGCAGGCGCAGCTGAGCAAGGGTGCGCAGCTCGATTTCGATCGCGACCTCGCTTCGCTGTGGAGCAAGCCCAAACTGCCAAGCGCCTGCGATCCCGTGCTGAGCGCCGCGCACGACCAGGGCCTGCTCACCGAACCACGCCTGTGGGATCGCATCGACCGCGCTGCCGATGCCGTGCAGCCGGGCACCATCAACGCCATCGCCGGCTGGCTGCCGGCGGACCAGGCCGATGCCGCACGACGCATCGCCTCCGCACTCAGCGATCCCGGGGCTGCCGTGGTGGCAGCCAATCAGTGGCCCGATACATCGCGCAACCGGCAGGCTGCCACGCTCGCGCTGGAACGTCTGGCGCGGCGCCAATCGGTCACTGCCGACATCGCCTGGCAGAAACTGCAGAGCCATTTCGCCTTCACTCCCGAGCAGCGCAATCGCGTGATGTATGCGCTGGCCTTGTTCCACGCCACCGACTACGACGCCGATGCACTGTCGCGCCTGATCGCGCTGCCGGCATCCGTGCAGACCGACACCAGCCGCGAATGGCGCGTGCGCGCCGCCCTGGCGCAGCAGGACTGGAACGCCGCGCTCGCCGCCATCGATGCGATGCCGGCCGCGCAACAGCAGGACGGCGAATGGCGCTGGTTCCGCGCACGCGCACTGGCCGCCACCAATCGCAGCACCGAGTCGCAGCAGATACTCACCAGCCTGGCGCAGGAGCCGACGTTCTTCGGCTTCCTTGCTGCTGATCGCATCAAGGCGCCGTACGGCATCTGCCAGATCGAACTGAAAGGCAACGCGCAGCGGGAGCGCGCCTTGCTTGCCAACCAGGGTTTGCTGCGCGCCTTCGAACTCTATGCCGTCGGCCTGCCCAAGCAGGCGCGTCGCGAATGGACGCAGGCGCTCGACGGCGCCGATGCGGACACGCTGAAGCAGGCGGTCGATCTCGCCTATCGTCGCGGCTGGTACGACCGCGCGGTGTTCACCTTCAACACGGGCGATGCGCTGCGCTACTACGAGCAGCGCTTCCCGCTGGCCAGCCAGGACGGGCTGGTGCCGCAGGCCGAAGAGGCTGGCATCGATCCGTCGTGGGCGTACGCCATTCTTCGCGCGGAAAGCGCCTGGATGGCCGATGCGCGCTCCGGTGCCGATGCACGCGGCCTGATGCAGTTGCTGCCTTCGACTGCCGCGCTGGTCGCCAAGCGCAACGGCGTCACCTGGACCGGCGGGGATTCGCTGTACGACCCCATCACCAACATCATCCTGGGCACGCGCTATCTCGCGCAGATGGCGGCGCGCTTCAATGGCGCACCGTGGCTCGCCAGCGCGGCGTACAACGCCGGACCGGGCAAGGTGGATCAATGGTTGGAGGCGCGCAATTCGCTGCCGCCGGACCTGTTCATCGCCACCATTCCGTTCAAGGAGACGCGCGAATACGTGGCGCGCGTGATGTCCTTCGCGGTGATCTACGACTGGCGCCAGCATGGCAAGGCCGTCACGCTGTCGCAGCGGCTCACGCCGATCGGCCAGACCTACACCCTGCCGGATGCCCGCAGTGAGCGTAAGCTGGTGACCTGTCCGGTGGTGGTACCACCGACGCCTGCGGAGGCAGGTTCAGCTGCCCCCGCCAGCAGCATGGCAGCACCGGCTGCAGCCAGCAGTACGCATTGAGGCGGAGACACTGAGTGACACTGAAATCCAAACAACTGGTCGTGCTTGGCGGCAGCGGCTTCGTCGGCTCGCATCTGCTGCCGCGCCTGATCAGGGACGGCCATCGCATCGTGCTGCTCTCGCGCAATCGCGAACAGCGGCGCGCACTGGGTGTGCTTCCCGGCGTGAGCATCCACAGCGTGGACGTGTATGACGCCAACGCGCTGCGCCGGCAGTTCGAAGGCGCCGATGCGGTGATCAACCTGGTCGGCATCCTCAATGCGTTCGGTGAGCAGACCTTCCAGCGCGCGCACGTGGACCTGACCCAGCGCGTGCTCGGCGCGTGCCAGGCGGCCGGCGTGTCGCGGCTGCACCATATGAGCGCGCTCAAGGCGGGCCAGGGCTTGTCGCAATACCTGAAGAGCAAGGGCGAGGCGGAAGCGCAGGTGCGCAACTCCTCGATCGACTGGACCATCTACCAGCCGAGCGTGATGTTTGGCGCGGATGGCGGCCTGGTGGCGCGTTTCGCCAGCCTGCTGCGGCAGATGCCGGTGCTGCCGCTGGCGCGTGCACCGTCGAAGATGGCGCCGACCTGGGCAGGTGACGTGGCCGAAGCGATGGCTCGCTGCATCGGCGACGACAAGCTCGGCATCGACCGCAGCTTCGAGCTGTATGGCCCGGACGTGCTGACGCTGGGCGAGATCGTGCACATGATCCGCGACACCATGGGCTTGCGCACTCCCATCATGGCGCTGCCGGACAGCCTGGGCCGGCTGCAGGCACAGGTGGCTCAGATGCTGCCGGGCAAGCCGTTCTCGCTGGACAACTTCCGCTCGCTGCGCACCGATTCGGTGGGCAAGGTTGATGGCTATGCCGCGCTGGGCATCACCCCGCAGCCGCTGGCGGCATGGCTGCCGGTGCTGTTGAACATACCGGCACGCCAGCGTCGGCTGGACTTGGCGAGATCCGCGGGGCGCTAATCGAGCTATCGCGTCCCTGTGGGAGCGCACCCTGTGCGCGACGGACCTTGCCTCGCCGCTGGGCCGTCGCGCACAGGGTGCGCTCCCACAGGTTAGCCCTCCCACACGGTTAGCCGGCCGCTTCGCATCACGTGGCAGAATCCCCCGCATGCGCATCTATCTCGTCGGCGGCGCCGTCCGCGACAAACTGCTCAACCGACCGGTGACCGACCACGATCACGTGGTGGTCGGCGCGCGTCCCGACGACATGCTCGAGCAGGGCTTTCGCCCCGTCGGCAAGGATTTCCCGGTCTTCCTGCATCCCAAGACCAACGAGGAATACGCGCTGGCCCGCACCGAGCGCAAGACCGGGCACGGTTATCACGGCTTCGCCTTCCACGCCGATCCCTCGGTGACCCTGGAAGAGGATCTGGCGCGACGCGACCTCACCATCAACGCGATCGCCGAGGCCGAAGACGGCCAGCTGGTCGATCCGTTCAGCGGCGTCCGCGATCTCGAGGAACGCCTGCTGCGGCATGTATCGCCCGCTTTCGTGGAAGATCCCGTGCGCCTGCTGCGCGTGGCGCGTTTTGCTGCGCGCTTTGCGCCGCTGGGCTTCACGGTGGCGCCGGAAACCATGGCGCTGATGCAGCAGATGGTGCGCGATGGCGAGGTCGATCACCTGGTGCCCGAACGCGTCTGGCAGGAAACCCGCAAGGCCTTGGGCGAGGCACAGCCATCGGCATTCCTGCGTGTGCTGCGCGAATCGGGTGCGCTCGCCGTGCTGTTTCCGGAAGTGGATGCGTTGTACGGCGTGCCGCAGCGCGCGGAGTTCCATCCGGAGATCGACACCGGCGTGCATGTGGAAATGGTGCTCGACATGGCCGCGAAACTTGCGCCCGGCAACGATGTGGTGGGCTTCTGCGCACTCACCCACGACCTCGGCAAGGCATTGACGCCCGCCGATGTGTTGCCGCGCCATCTCGGCCACGAGCATGCCGGTGTCGCTCCCCTGCGACGCCTGGTGGCGCGCCTGAAGGTGCCCACCGAGCACGCTACCCTCGCCGAGCTGGTGTGCCGCGAGCATCTCAATGCGCACCGCGCCTTTGAGCTGAAGCCATCGACGGTGCTGCGCCTGCTTACCTCACTCGATGCGCTGCGTCGTCCTGAACGCCTCTCGCTCTTCCTTGCCGCTTGCGCGGCCGACAAGCGCGGTCGCCTGGGCCATCAGGAGGATGCCTACCCGCAGGCAGGCTATCTCCAGCGTGCGCGCGACGCCGCCGCCGCAGTGCGCTCGGAATCCATCGTGGCGCAAGGCCTGCAGGGCCCGGCGATTGGCGAGGCCATGACCGCGGCCCGGGTGGCTGCCATTGCCGCGCTCAATCGCAGCGCGGACTGAGTCTGGTCACCAACAAAGCCAGATGAAAGCCACTTCCAAGTAAGGTAAGCCGCTATAAATCTGTCCGCTTGTCGCTAGTCGGTGGCTTCCGTGTATAAACGCGGTCGCCTTTCCCGCCAGGCCACTTCGCAGCCAGGCCTTCGTTTCCAGCTTTTTCCGGAGTTTTCCGTGCCGACTGCCGACCCATCGACCTCGCCGCTGCGCCAGCGGTTCCGCCCGTTATGGTGGCTGGCCATCAGCTATGTGCTGATCGGCGCGCTGACCCGCATCGTGCTGCTCTACATGTCCGGCAACGGCGTGCCGCACAACCCGCTGTACTGGGGCTATGCGTTCGGCGTCGGACTGAGCTACGACCTGGTCGTGTTCGTCTTTCTTGCCTGGCTGCTGATGCTGTATCTGTGGTTGGTCCCGCAACGCATCTACGTGTCGCGCGCAGGCCAGTGGGCGCTATACGTGGGCGGCGCGGTGATGCTGTTCGGGCTGCTCTTCGTCGCCGCCTCGGAACTGGTGTTCTGGGCGGAATTCGGCACCCGCTTCAATTTCATCGCGGTCGACTACCTGGTCTACACCACCGAGGTGATCGGCAATATCCGCGAGTCCTATCCGCTGGGCACCTGGATCAGCCTGCTCGCCATCGCCACCCTGGTGGTTGTGTGGCTCAGTCGCAGCGGCCTGCAGGCGCGCGACAGCGGCACCCGCTTCCTCCAGCGCAGCAAGGTGGTGCTGGTGTGGCTGTTGGTTACCGTGGTCCTGGCCGTTGGCGTCAAAGGCACGTTCAAGGATCGGACCGACAACGCCTATGTGAACGAACTCTCCGGCAACGGCGTGTTCGAATTCTTCGCCGCGTTCCGCAGCAGCCACCTGGATTATTCGCGCTTCTATCGCACCCTGCCCGACGACGAGGCATTCAAGCGCGTGCGCGAGCTGGTGAAGACGCCCGAGGCCACTTACGTCAGCAGCGATCCGCACGACCTCACGCGTGAGATCCGCCATGCCGGTCCGGAGAAGCACCTCAACGTGGTGCTGATCAGCGTGGAGAGCCTGTCGGCCGACTTCCTCTCGGAGTTCAGCAACAAGCGCGGCAACATCACGCCCAACCTCGATGCGCTGATCGACCAAAGCATGTTCTTCGACAATCTCTACGCCAACGGCACGCGCACGGTGCGCGGCCTGGAAGCGCTGTCGCTGTCGGTGCCGCCCACGCCAGGCGATTCCATCGTGAAGGCGCACAACAACGAGAACCTGTTCTCCGCCGCCAACGTGTTCAATGCTCGCGGCTACCAGTCCGACTTTGTCTACGGTGGCTACGGCTACTTCGACAACATGAACTACTTCTTCGCCCATAACGGCTATCGCGCGGTGGACCGCAACGATATCGGCAAGGGCGAGACGATCCATCACGAAAACGTGTGGGGCGTGGCGGACGAAGATCTCTACACGCTGGCGCTCAAGCAGATGGACGAGGCGCAGGCGCAGGGCAAGCCGTTCTTCCTGCACATCATGACCACCTCCAACCATCGCCCGTTCACCGTGCCGGCCAATCGCGTGCCGCAGAAGAACGGGACGCGCGAGGCGGCCGTGGCGTATACGGACTGGTCCATCGCCGACTTCATCAAGCGCGCCAGAGCCAAGCCTTACTTCGACGACACGGTGTTCGTGATCACTGCGGACCACTGCGCCTCCAGCGCGGGTCGAAGCAGCGTGCCGATCAACCGTTATCACATTCCCCTGTGGATCTACTCGCCCAAGCACATCCCGCCGCAGCGCGTATCGCGGCAGATGGCGCAGGTCGACATCATCCCCACAGTGATGGGCCTGCTGAATTTCAGCTACCGCAGCCGCTTCTTCGGCGCCGACATCTTCCAGCTTGAACCGGGCCGCGAGCGAGCTTTCCCGGCCACTTACGAGAAGCTCGGCTATCTGCACGGCGACGTACTCACCGTGCTCGAACCGCAGCGCAAGCTGGAGCAGGTCAAGCCTAACTTCGACAATGGTGACGCCGTGCCGAATACGCCGGTCGACCAAGGCCAGGTGGACGATGCCACCGCTTACTACCAGGTCGCGGCGTCCCTGTTCAAACACGGGCAGTTGATCAAGCGACCGGATGACGACACGCCGGTGCAGCCCGCCCCGGCGCCAGCTGCCGCTTCCAGCACCCACTAAGCAAAACGCCCGCATGACGCGGGCGTTTTCTTTTGGCGATGCCAGTCTAGTGCAGTGTCAGAGCCGATCGCCCTGGTCCGCCTCCAGTACGTCGGCTGGCAGCGGCAACACGTCCATGCCTCGCGCAAACAACATGGCCTGGAAACGCTCGCCCATCTGCTCGGGCAGCGTGAGCTTCTTGACCTGTTGCGCTAGGTCATAGCGCGCGGCTTCGTCCGCGGCGGCTTCGTATGCCACGCCAAAGATGTCCTGCAATCCACTGCCGATCAGGAATTGGGCCTGCGGCATATAGCCGGCCACACCAAAACCGGCGCTATTGCCCGCTTCGGCCAGCGCGGTGAAGTCGACGGACGCGGTCAGGTCGTTGAGGCCCGGCAAATATAGCGGGTCGTTGTGCGAACGATGCCGGTAGTACGCCCGCAAGGTGCCATCGTTGCGCTCGGGCAGGTAATACTCGCGACGCACATAGCCGTAATCGATGAACAACATCACGCCGGCAGTGAGCGAACCGGCGATCGCTTGGATCCAGTACGGCAGCTGCGGCAAGATTTCCGAGCGATAGCCTTCGGAAAATTCCGCCTCAAGGTCGCGTTCGACATGGCGTACAGCACCGGACACCAGGGCATCGGCGGGACGATCCACGCGCATCAGGCGGCCCTCGCCATCGAGCGCGACGTATTCTTCATAGACCTCGCCGGCACGCATGGCGAAGCGCGTGGTCGGCAATGCGTCGATCACCTCGTTGGCAAAGAGCACGCCTTGCCAATCCTGCTCCGGCGGACGATCCAGCCACAGCACGTGCGCAAACAGTTCCGCGGGCAGCGCTGCCGCAAGCCGGTCGCGCTGGCGCTCGCGCAGATCAGCGCTGGGTTCGAGGATGTAGTAGCGACGCGGAACGGCTCCGTTCACCGCAAACGCCTTGAGCGCTGCCTCGGCAAACGCACCGCTGCCGCCGCCCAGCTCGAGAAAGTCGGCCGATTCGCCCAACATCTCGATAACCGGATACGTCGCGTTCACCACGCAGCGAGCAAACAACTCGCCCAACTCGGGCGCCGTGATGAAGTCGCCCGCTTCGCCGAACTTGGTCTTGCCGGCGCTGTAATAACCCAGGCCCGGCGCATACAGGCAACGCTCCATGTACTGCGAAAACGGCATCGGACCATGCGCGGCGATTTCCTCGCGCAGACGCGTCAGCAGTCGGTCGGAATGGGCGCGCTCGTCGGCGCCGGGATCGGGAAGTCGGGAAGACATGGGTGTTGCCTGCGGGGAAACAGGCGAAGTTTAACCCATGCCCCGCCATAGCCTCGTGAGGGAGGGGAGACCGGCTATGGCGGGGACACTGGCCCAGCTGACTGGGTGCGAAGGCCAAAGCGCCTGCGCGCTTCGGCGACGACATTCAATTAGAAATTGAAGTCTTTCTGAAGGCTCAGGAACACGCCACGACGCGGGCCAAACTGCGGCGCGCCCACACCGATGCCGGTGCCGCTGCGCAACTCGTAGGTGCGGTCCAGCGCATTGATCAGCGCCAGCTGCGTGTGGAACTTGCCGGTGCTGTCAAAGGTGAAGTCGTGCGAGACGCTCAGATTCAGCTGGAAGTAGTACGGCAGCGACAAGCCATTGGGCGTCAGGCCGTCCTCGCGCAAACCGCTGCCGAACAGGTAGTCGGCGCCGACCTTGGTGCTGTCGTTGATGGCGTAGTTGATGCCGCCCGACGAGGTCAGCTTCTGGTCGTGGTCGAGATGGATGAAGTTGTCCGCGATATAGGCCAGATCATCCGGGCTGAAGTTGTACTGGCCGGTGATCACATCCTTGCCCATGGCACGGCTATAGGCAAAGTTGAAGTACGCCGTGACCGGTCCGTTGTCGTAGTTGACCGTGAGCTCGGTGCCGCGGATGCGCCCATAGCGGTAGTTGAACGTCGAGTACACCAGGGCGGTACCGAACTGTCCTTCATCCTGCAGGCGGCTGACATCGCGGTAGTACGCATCCAGACCCACCGTCCAGTTCGAACCGATGTTCTGCTGCACACCCAGGTCGTAATAGTTCGAGCGCTCAGCGAGCGGCGTGTTGTTGCCGTAGTTCTGCACGGCATTGGTGGTATTGGCGAACGCATTGATATCTTCGTTCGAAATCAGCTCGTTCGCGGGCGGCGTGAAATAGCGCGAATAACCGGCATGCACCGTCGTGCTGTCGGTGGCCTGCCACACCACGCCGATGCGCGGACTAAGCTGGCTTTCGGTACGGAACGCTTCGTACTGGTCGCCGCGCAAGCCGTAGTTGAGCGTCCACTTGTCGCTGATGTTCCACTCGTCCTGGACATAGGCCGCCCAGGTACGTGCGGTGATCTTGTCGCCGGTGAAGATATTGAACGGGACCGTGCTGGCCTGGCTGCCGTCGGGGTTGGCCGGGAACACCAGCGAGTTGGTATTGGTGGTGGCCTGATCGAAGTTGCCGTACAAGCCGTAGCGCAGCGTGTGGCTGCCGCCCCACGGCATCGAGAAGTCGGCCTGCAGCGTGCTGGCACGATCGTTCTGGTTGATGCCGGCGGCCACGCCATTGAACATCAGGTCGCCGATTTCGTCGGGCATGTACTGCAAGCCGCTGAAGCGCTGGCCGAGCGACACCTGATACGCCGTGTCACCCATCTTGCCCTGCAACGAGAGCACGCCAAAGCGGGTCTGCTCGTTCTGGCGATCGTTGAGGTCGGCCGAGTTGAAATTGACCGTATCCAGATAGCCGAACTGCGGCTCCTGGTTGGGATTGTTGGGAATCTGGAAGCGGCTATTGCTCGCGCCGAACATGAAGCTGATGCGCGTGTCGTTGTCGATCAGGTAGCTGATGTCACCAAACGCCTTCACCTGGTTGGTGTGATCGTGGATCGGCGTACGGCTGGCCGTCGGATTCTCGATGCCGACGTCGCTCTCCATGTAGTTGGCGGTAAGGAACCAGCTCCAGCGATCGTTGCTGCCCCACAGCGAAGCATTGGGATTGACCGTGCCGAACGAGCCACCGGTGATGCCGACGCTGCCGCCATTGCCCAGCGAGGAGCCAGCCTTCGTGGTGATATCGACGACGGCCGCGGTGCGCTCACCGTACTGCGCCGGCAAGGCGCCATCGAGCAAGGTCACGCTCTGGATCGTGCGGGCGTCCAGCACCTGGCCGAAACCGGAAATCGATTCGGGCAGCATCACGCCGTTGATGCGGTACTGCAGATTGGCGTGGTCGCCGCGTACATGCAGGCCACCGTAGGAGTCCTGGACCACGCCCGGCGCCTGCAGGATCACCTGGTTCAACGGCGTCGAGTCGCCAAGCGGCAGCGCCTGGATGGCCTTCTGGTCGATCACGTACTGGCTGCTGCCGGTGTCCGGCGATAGCGAATTGCGCGCCTGGTCGAGCGCCGCGCTCACGTCGATCGTGCCCAGTTGCTTCACCTTCCCAGCCGGCTGGTTGCGCGTGACGCCGGTGGAGCCGGTATCGCTGCCATCGCTGGCCGCAGGAGCGTCGACGGTGCTGGTGTCAGGGGTCGAGCTGGTCTGGGCGTAGGCGGCGGGGATGGCGCCAAGGGCAACGGCAAGACTCACGGCAAGCAGGCTACGTTTCATTGGGTGTCCGGGAAGGGGGCGGTCGTTGTTATTTTCGATACGTTATAACATTGCCATTCTAGACCAGACCCCGCCTGCCCCAGAAGTCATGCTTGGCCGGGCAAGTTCCTGCGTTCAGGTCCGGCCCAGCCCCCGGGGCTCAGCCGGTTTTCACCCGGGCGGCCTAGACTGGGGCGTCGCGCGGCACCCGCCGCCCTACCGAGCCCGGTCCATGTCCCCGTCTTCCAATCAGCTACCTGCCGTCATCGCCGACCATGGCCGCGTGACCCAGGCCATCCTGGATTTCGTGAGCCAGATTCCCGATAGCCAGGTGCCCGGCGCCCGCGATCCGGAGAAGGAAGCCCGCCGCCTCGCCACCCGCGCGCAGCAACGCGCTGGCCTCACCGCCGGCTCGCTGGCCCTGCCACCCGGCCCCCTGGGCTGGCTCACCGTGCTGCCGGAGGTGGTGGCGATCTGGAAGATCCAGGCGCAGATGGTCAGCGACATCGCCGCCGCCTATGGCCAGCACTCGGAACTGGGACGCGAGCAGATGCTGTGGTGCCTGTTCCGGCACACGGCCGCGCAGGCGTTCCGCGACTTGGTAGTGCGCGTCGGCGATCGACTGCTGTTTCGTCGCGTCACCACCTCCCTGATCGAGCGCGTGGCCAAGACCGTCGGCATCAAGGTGACCCAGCGCGCCGTGGGCAGCGGCATCTCGCGCTGGATTCCGGTGGTTGGTGCGGTCGGCGTGGGCAGCTACGCCTATTACGACACCGGACAAGTGGCACGCACCGCCATCGCCATGTTCAGCACGCCGTTCGAGACGCAGGCCACGTCTGTCGATGAAGCCACCACGGACCCCGCGACGCCACCGGGATGACGCCGCAGGTGCTTTGGGGCAAGCTCGCGATCTGGTTGCGTCACGCAGGAGCACACGCATGAATACTCGCCACGAGCGCCCGGTTGCCCTTATTACCGGCGCGGGAAAACGCGTTGGCGCCGTGATCGCCCGGACGCTGCATGCGGCGGGCTACGATCTGGCACTGCACTATCGCCATTCGGCCGCCGATGCCGAACTGCTGGCCGCATCGCTGGAACGCCAGCGCAGCGGCAGCACCTGCATCGTGCAGGCAGAGCTGGCCGATCTCGATGCCTTGCCTGGCGTGGTGCAGCGCGTACTTGATCGCTTTGGACGTCTGGACGCGCTGGTCAACAACGCCTCGGCGTTCTATCCCACGCCGGTGGGTACAGCGACGCCAGCGCAGTGGAACGAACTGTTCGCCTCCAACGCGCAGGCGCCGTTCTTCCTTGCCCAGGCGGCCACACCCGCGCTGCGCACCGCGCGCGGCGCCATCGTCAACCTGGTAGATATCTACGCGGAACGCCCACTGGCCAATCATCCGATTTACTGCATGGCGAAAGCGGCGCTGGAATCGATGACGCGCTCGCTCGCCCTGGATCTAGGCCCCGACGTACGCGTCAACGGCGTGGCGCCCGGCGCCGTGATGTGGCCGAGCGACGGCAAGCCTTACGACGACCAGCAGGCCATGCTCGCGCGCACGCCCTTGCAGCGCGCCGGCTCGCCCGAGGATGTTGCCGGTGCCGTGCTATGGCTGCTGCGCGATGCGCCGTTCGTGACGGGGCAGATCATCCGCGTGGATGGCGGACGCACGCTCTCTGTGTGAGCAAGAAAAAGGGCGCCGCAGCGCCCTTTCCTTTGTGATGCGTCAGCTCGATCGATTTACTTCTTCTTCGGCCTGAACGCCTGCTCCAGCATCGCCTGATCGAAGCCGTAACCCACTTCGCCCTCTTCCGCGTAGCGGTACAACGCGGCGGCATAGATGCCTTGCAGCGAGGCCTGGACCAGGCCGAGCATGGTCAGGCCCACCACCACGATCACGATGGCCGCGATGATCGCGGTGATCGACTGCGTGGCGAACGCGCCGCCAACGAGGACAGCGGCCACCAAGATCGCGACGAACATCAACAGGCCGAATACCACGCCGATGCCGGCGTTGCCGATGATGTTTTCGCCCCAGGTGCGCTTGAGCAGTTCCACGCTGCGCGAGATCGCTTCGGTCGGACCCACGTCCTGGCTCGCCAGCACCGGCACGACCAGAAAAGTCGCCACGGTCCAGGCCAGACCAAGGAAGCCGGCGACGAGTCGACCGATCAAACCGAGGCGCTCCTGCAAGGCACGCAACACCAGACCCACGGTAGCGGCGATCAGTGCATAGCCGAAGATGTTGACGATGCGCGAACGCGCCACCGCCATGCCTTCGCCAAAGCTGGTGGGCTCGCCGCGCAAACGGGCCAGTGCAGCGCCGGCCAGTGCCGTGTTGAAGAAGATGATCACGAAGTACTGCACGAGGTAGAACAGAAACAACAGCACATAGCCGCCGACGGTCATGCGATGACCTTGCTCGACCGCTGCGCCGGACGCCATCAGTGCAACGATGATCGGCACCAGGAAGCTGGCTGCCACGAGCAGGCAGCAGATGCTGGAAGCCAATGGAAACATCAACAGCGACTTATCCGAACGCAAGACTTCGGCGCTGGCCTTCATCAGGCTCCAGCTGCGCGCAAAACGACCTGCCATATCCCTACCCCCATTCCATGTTAGGTGGGGAAGTTTCTAGCATTAGTTGTGTCGCCGGGACAGTGCTGGCACCGCTGGTGTCAGGCAGATGTCAGGCCGGGCTGCCTGTTACCAGGAACGGCGCTTGGGTCGGAACACCACGCGCTCATCGAACGCCTCGCAGAGCAGGCTCAACACGCCGCCGGCCGCGATGACGGCGAGAGACAGCACCAGCAGCCAGGAATCGTAGAAGAACCAATGTGCCTTGAACCCTAACCATGCGGACGCGGCGATCGTCACGATGACGAGGACCAGCGGCGTCCCGTAACTCACGGCAGCATCGCAGCCGGAACAGATCCGAACGCCATGCGCGGCTACGCTCTGGCAATGCGGACAGATCACATAGCGGATCGATGCGGCTTCTTTGCGCTGGTTCGACATGCTTCCCTGCTGACTCTGCGTGCGTTCACTGCATGTCGGCGTGGCGCAAGAGAGGCGCTTAAGCCTCCCGCACGATTGACCGCCCGACTGCGAATGCCAAGCGTATTCCGCGGGAAATGCACGGGAAATCAGACGAGTCCGAAATGCCGCCGCTCTCGCAGCGACGACGATGGCAGGGCCCGCGATGATCGATCGCCCAAGCTGGTTTCGAACGCTTACAACGGCTCGACCACCAACGGCTCGCTATCGGCGGGAAACAACGACCACAGCGCGGCCATGGTCTGGCCCGTCAGCGGATGCTTGAGCTCCGGCGCGATGTCTGCGATGGGCTTGAGCACAAACGCATGGCGCAGCTCTTTGCGCGGAATATCCAGATGGCCATCGCCCTGACGCACCAGGTCGTCGTACAACACGATGTCCACATCGAGCGTGCGATCGGAATAGCGCGGCACATCGCGGCGGCGACCATGGCGATCTTCGAGCGCGTGCAGCCAGTCGTTGAGTGCTTCGGGGGAAAGATCCGTGTCCAACCCGACGGCCAGATTCACGAAATCCGCGCCATCGAAACCCACCGACTTGCTGCGATAGGCAGGCGACACCGACAGCGCGCCGAAGCGTGCGCGCAGCTCATCGATCGCCGCACGGAGATAGCGCGCAGGTTCGAGGTTGGAACCAAGGCTCAGGTAGACGCGTGCCATCAGGTCAACGCGTCACTGCGGCCGCGTACCGCGTTCGATGCGCACGCCCACCGACTTGGCACCGCGCACGGCGCCAGGCTTGGAAAGCTTCAGCCGCACCCATGACACGCCGAACTCTTCGCGAATGATGGCGGCGCATTTCTCCGCCAGCGTCTCCACCAGCCCGAAGCTGGAGGCGCCGACGTAGTCGATCAGGCGCTTGGACACATCCTTGTAGTTGAGCGTGAGCGCGATGTCGTCGCTGGCGGCAGGCACGGTGTTGTCGAACGCCATTTCGATGTCGAACGACAGCGTCTGCCGCACGCGGCGCTCCCAGTCGTAGATGCCGATGACGGCATCGATGCGCAGGTCTTCGATGAAAACGATATCCATGCGGGTAGGGTAGCGATCTCTCTGTGGGAGCGCACCCTGTGCGCGACTGCGGCATGCCGTTGTCACCGCTCCGTTGGCATGTCGCGCACAGGGTGCGCTCCCACAGGGAGGGTGTCGTTACGTGGCCGGCGGCAGCGTTTCCAGATCCCAGCGGGGATACACCTGCACGGTGGCATCCTGATGCTGCCCATGCGCAAGTCGGATGGCACCGGCCAGGGCGATCATGGCGCCGTTATCCGTGCAAAAGGCGAGGCGCGGGAAATACACCTGAAATCCGTCCTTCGCGCCCGCTGCCGCCAGCTCGGCGCGCAGATGCTGGTTGGCACCCACGCCGCCGGCGATCACCAGCCGCTTGGCGCCACTGGCCTGGAGGGCGCGACGGCACTTGATGATCATCGTGTCGACGATGGCTTCTTCGAACGCGCGCGCCACATCGGCGCGGGTCTGCTCGGTCTGGTCGGAGTTTTGCCAGGCCAGCAGCACCTGCGTCTTGAGCCCCGAGAAGCTGAAATCCAGGCCGGGGCGGTCGGTCATCGGGCGGGAGAAGCGGAACACGCCGGGGCGACCCTGCTGCGCCAGCTTGGCCAGCGCCGGGCCGCCGGGGTACGGCAGGCCCATCAGCTTGGCGGTCTTGTCGAAGGCCTCGCCGGCGGCGTCATCCAGGGTGTCGCCGAGGATCTTGTATTCGCCGATGGCTTTGACTTCCACCAGCATCGAGTGGCCGCCGGACACCAGCAGCGCCACGAACGGCGGCTCGGGCGGGTTGTCCTCCAGCAGCGGCGCCAGCAGGTGGCCTTCCATGTGATGCACGCCGATGGCCGGCACGCCGAGCGCCCAGGCCATCGCACGGGCCGCGGAGGCGCCCACCAGAAGCGCACCGACCAGACCCGGACCAGCGGTGTAAGCTACCCCTCCCAGGTCGGCCGGCGTCAAGCCAGCCTGGGCCATCGCCTCGCGCACCAACGGCAGCAGTTTGCGCACGTGGTCGCGACTGGCCAGCTCCGGCACGACCCCGCCGTATTCGGCGTGGAGCTTGATCTGGCTGTAAAGCGTATGTGAAAGCAGGCCATGGCCAGGCGCGCCCGGTTCCCAGCGCAGCAGGGCTACGCCGGTCTCGTCGCAAGAGGTCTCGATGCCCAGTACCGGCTTGTTTGCCGGCGGCTCGTACTGGGGCTTTGAAATTGCTGTCGTTTCCACGTTATACTTCGCGGCTCACCGTATTCAAACGGCTCGTTCAGGCGAGCCAGTCTAACACTTGGAGTCTCCATGCCCAGCGTAAAAGTCCGCGAGAACGAGCCGTTCGAGCTTGCCCTCCGTCGCTTCAAGCGCACCTGCGAAAAGGCCGGCGTCCTGGCTGAAACCCGCAAGCGCGAGTTCTATGAGAAGCCGACCCAGGAGCGTAAGCGCAAGCGCGCTGCCGCAGTGAAGCGTCACCTGCGTCGTCTCTCGCGCGACACGTCGCGTCGTACGCGTCTGTACTGAGCCTTCTCGTCCGCCCTGCGGACGATCCGAGGTTCTCGTGGCGTCATTGGCGCCATGACAGGTAGCTAGGCAGCTGGCGCGTCCATCCGCTGCCGCTGTGTCTTCGCAGACCTACACTAGCCGGCGTTGCCCAGTGCAACGCCGGCTTTTGTGTTTTCCAAGGAAAATCCCCATGACCCTGAAGCAGCAGCTCACCGACGACATGAAGACCGCCATGCGTGGCGGCGAGAAGGATCGCCTGGGCGTGATCCGCCTGATCCTTGCCGCGATCAAGCAGCGCGAAGTGGACGAGCGCATCGAGCTCGATGACGTGCAGACGCTGGCCGTGCTGGAGAAGATGGTCAAGCAGCGCAAGGATTCGATCACCCAGTTCGAAGCCGCCAACCGGCAGGACCTGGCCGACATCGAGCGCGCCGAAATGGTGGTGATCGACACCTATCTGCCGAGCAAGCTCGGCGACGAGGAAATCGACGCACTGATCACCGCCGCGATCACCGAAACGGGCGCCAGCTCGGCGCGCGACATGGGCAAGGTGGTGGCCGCCGTGAAGGAAAAGGCCGCCGGCCGCGCCGACATGGGCGTGGTGTCCGGCCGCATCAAGGCACGCCTCGCCGGCTGATCGCCGGCCTCGTACGCCAGCACCGCAGGGCTGGCGTTACACCGCCTTCCACAGCGCGCCCCGCTGCGGGCGCGCCCTGGTTCATCGCACTCGGCGATGTCCCAGCACTTGCATGGCCTCCACAACGAAGCTGCACGGCCTTCACAGTCCGGCCCCTAAAACGGCACGGCCACCGGAAGCGCCGGTGCCCTTCGTCAACGGGAGTGACACATGCTCAAGTGGGCCATCATCCTCGCCATCGTCTCGCTGGTGACCGGCTGGCTGGGTTTCGGCACCTTGTCCGGCGTGACCGGCGCCATTGCCAAGGTGTTGTTCGCGATCTTCATCATTCTGTTCTTGCTGGCCCTGCTGGCCGTCATCGGCGTGATCCACATGGTCTAGGGTCGCTTCGGACCCTAGTCGATAATGCGCTCCATGCGCCGATGGTCGGGCACCCGGCCACGCTCGTTGGCGAGCCGCGATAGGCGCTCGCCCACGACTTTGAAGCCGGCGCGGCGATAAAGAGCCTCGGCCCTCGGGTTGCTGGCGGCTACATCGAGCGTGACGCGGCTGCGCCCGGCCTCACGCGCGGCGCCCACCAGCTGATCAATCAGCGCGCGGCCGATGCCGTGACCGCGCAGGTCAGGCAGTACTGCGAGATGCGCCAGGTAGTGCATATCGTCTTTTGGCGGCTGGATCACCGATTCCACCCGCAACCCGCGCGCAATCACGCCCAGTCCGCGACGCAGGCCGTAATGGCCGATGATCTGGCGTGCCGCGGCCAGGGTGAACGGCCATTTCGCGTCGGCGCCAAAGCCCGCCCCCACTGCCACCACTTTTCCCTCGGCGACGCCCACCCAATGGTTGCGCCAGCCAAACTCACCGGCGCCATCGATAAAGCAGTGCTGCAGGAAGGCCTGCGCATCGCCGCCATCGCGGGTGGTGAACACGTAATCGAACGCCACCGGGCCCGAGCTATAGATCAATGGCACGGCCACCGCGGCGTCTTCGGGCGCGGCCGGCCGGAACCGTATCTGCAGGCCCGATCTGGCCATTCCCAGCACATTTCCCATGGCACCCCCGGCCATCGCAACGCATCGGCCAGAGCATAAGGCAGCCCGATGACAGGCGCAGTGGCCGGCAAGGCCTGCGCTGGGGGTAAAAGCGGCCAGAGGCGGCGACACCCGATAGACTAGCGATCTTATGCGCGGACGTATCCCTGACAGCTTCATCGACGAATTGCTGACTCGTGTCGACATTGTCGATGTGATCGAGCGACGCGTGCCGTTGAAGAAGGCGGGGCGCGAGTGGACGGCCTGTTGTCCGTTCCACAACGAGCGCACGCCGTCGTTCTACGTGAGCCCCGCCAAGCAGTTCTTCCATTGCTTTGGCTGCGGCGCGCACGGCAGCGCGGTGAAGTTTCTGATGGACTATGAGCGCCTGGAATTCCCCGATGCGGTGGAAGAACTGGCGCAGTCGGTGGGGCTCACCGTGCCGCGCGAAGGCGGCGACGACCGCGTCCAGCGCGAGGACAAGACCGACCTCTACGCCCTGCTCGATGCAGCGGCGGGCTGGTACGAAAAAGAGTTGCCCAAGAACGCCGACGCGCAGGCCTATTGCAAGAAGCGCGGGCTCGACGCGCAGACCATCCAGCGCTTTCGCATCGGCTGGGCGCCGGCGGGTTTCGACGGCGTGATCAAGGCGCTGGGCGGCAGCGATCGACGCATGCAGCTGCTCAACGAAGCGGGCATGGTGGCGAGCAGCGAGCGCGGCAGCCGCTACGATCGTTTCCGCGAACGGTTGATGTTTCCCATCCTCGATCGACGCGGTCGCGTCATCGCCTTTGGCGGCCGGGTGCTGCAATCGGATCAAGGTCCCAAGTACCTCAATTCGCCAGAAACACCGCTGTTCCACAAGGGCCGCGAACTGTTCGCCCTATGGCAGGTGAAGCAGGCCAATCCCAGCCTCACGCGCATCGTGGTGGTCGAGGGCTATATGGACGTGATCGCCATGCATCAGGCGGGGCTGCCGATCGCGGTCGCCACCCTGGGCACGGCCACCACGCCCGAGCACACCGAAGTGTTGTTCCGCGCCGCGCCCGACGTGGTGTTTTGCTTTGACGGCGATCGCGCCGGCCGCGCCGCCGCCTGGAAGGCGCTGGAAGCGGCGCTGCCGCGATTGCGCGACGGACGCCAGGCTTACTTCCTGTTCCTGCCCGATGGCGAAGATCCGGACACGCTGATCCGCAAAGAGGGCAAGGACGGATTCGAGAAGCGTCTGAAAGCCGCCACGCCGCTCTCCGAATATTTCTTCGGCGAATTGGCGCACGACGTGGACACCGCCAGCCTCGACGGTCGCGCCCGCCTCGCCGAACGCGCCCGCCCGCTGATCGCCCGCCTGCCCGATGGCGCGTTCCGCGATCTGATGGCGCAAGAGCTGGAGAAGCGCACCGGCGCACGCGCCACCCTGGACACCACGCCCGCGCCACGCACTGCACTGCAGCGGCCCACCGTCGCGCAGCGCTCACTGGTGCGCAGCGCGATCGCTTCCCTGCTGGCACAGCCGGGCATGGCCGATCAGGTGGAACGACCCTATGGTTTTCTGCGCCTGGACAAACCCGGCGTAGAGCTGCTTGCCGAACTGATCGATACGGCCCGCTCGCGTCCGGGCATCAATCCGGCCGTGCTGGTGGAACACTTCGCCGAACGGCCCGAATACCCTGCCCTGCAGAAACTGATGGCGGCCCTGGTGGTCGGCGAGCCGGAAGCCCAGCGCGCGGAATTCTTCGGCGCACTGCAACGCATGGAAGAGCAGGCCGTGATCCAGCGCCGCGACTGGCTCACCGCCAAAAGCCGCGAGGGCACGCTCGACAGCGCGGAGAAGGCTGAACTGCGCGAGTTGCTGGCCCGGCGAGTGGTCACGCCCCCGGCGTAACCTGCCTGACACAGTGGCCGTTGCATGCCGCCTCGGCATGAAAAGAACAGGGTTCTAACTATTGGCCCTGCAAGATTGCGCCTCAGCCCAGTTCTCCCCTTTTAGGGACAGGGAGCGTAGCGAGGTGCGCCAGCGCAAGCGTACGGACGTCTTCGTATGGGATCATCGACCCTTAGTGAGGCATGGGTAGTCCGCCCGGGCATGGATGGTGATGGAACTACTTGAACGACTGGTCACGGTGTTCGCCGAAAACGGCTACCTCGCGGTGTTCATCGCGTTGTTGCTGTGCGGCGCCGGCGTGCCCTTGCCTGAAGACATCACCCTGGTCGCCGGCGGCGTGATCGCCGGCCTCGGCTACGCCAATGTGCACACCATGTTCGGCGTCGGCATGGCCGGTGTGCTGATCGGCGATGCCGGCATGTTCCTGCTCGGCCACCATTTCGGCGCACGCATCCTCAAGATACGTTTTGTCGCGCGCGTGCTCACGCCGGAGCGCTACGCCAAGGTGCAGGAGAAATTCGAGCGCTACGGCAACCGCCTGATGTTCATCGCACGCTTCCTGCCGGGCATGCGCACCGCCGTGTTCATCACGGCCGGCTCCACGCATCGCGTGTCGTTCCTGCGCTTCTTCCTGCTCGATGGACTGGCCGCGCTGATCAGCGTGCCGATCTGGGTCTACCTGGGCTATCTGGGCGCCGACAACCACGAGTGGCTGGCCATGTGGATTCACCGCGGCCAGAACGGCCTGTGGCTGGTCGGCGGCGGCGCCCTGATCGTGGCGCTGGTGCTGTGGTGGCGGCACAAGCGGCGCCTGGCGTGTGAGTCGGGTTCGCGCTGAAGGCTAGCTAGAACCGCGGTATCGAACTGCAGGGCTTATGCCGGCAGCCGCGTGCTGCTCAAGGCGCCTTCGCATCCGCCACATTGCCCGCATCCTGCCTGTGCCACCAACCGCCGCCCAGCGACTGGAACAGCGCCACCGTGTCTGAATAACGCGCCGCCCTCGCCTGCACTACGCTCAGTGCTGCCTGCTGCCAGGTGAGTTGTGCGTTGAGCATGGCGCTTTCGCTGATATCGCCGAGCGTCAACTGGCGTTTGGCGATGTCGAGGCTGCGCGCCGCCGCTTGTTCGGCGCGCTCGGCAGCGACGAGTGTGCGCGCGTCCGCGTCGATGGCGTGCAAGGTATCGGCGACGTTCTGCACGGCGCCGAGCACCGTGCTGCGGTACTGCGCCGCCGCCTGTCGATACGCCGCTTCGGCACCGCGCTGCTTATGCTTGAGCGTGCCACCGTCGAACAGCGGCTGCGTCACCGAGGCGCCCACGGCCCAGAAGCCGCTGGCCGCGGTGAACAATTGGCTGGTCTTCTCCGACGCCGTGCCAAGCGAGGCATTGATCTGCACGTTGGGCAAACGGTTGGCGATGGCGACGCCGACCTGCGCACTGGTGGAATGCAGCTGCTCTTCGGATGCGCGCACATCGGGGCGCTGCTCGACCAGCTGGGCCGGCACGCTCAGTGGCAGCTGCGTGGGCAGCTGCAGGCCATCGAGGTCGAACTGCGCATCGATGCGCTGGTCCGGCGTGCGTCCGGTCAGCGTTGCCAGCAGGTCGCGCTGTTGCGCAAGCTGCTTGTCCAGTGGCGGCAGGCTGGCGCGATTCTGTTCCAGCGTGGCGACCTGCGCGGCAATGACCGCTTCGGAGACATCTCCCAACGCCTGTTGACGCTGCAAGGTGCCCAGGATCTTTTCCTGCTCGTCGATGATCTTGTGGGTCAGCTCGATCTGCGCTCGCAGCGAGGCTTCCTGGATGGCCGTGTTCACCACATTGCTGGTCAGGCTGAGGTAGGCCGCCTCTAGCTGAAAGCGCTGTTGATTGGCCTGCGCCGTGAGCGATTCGACCTGTCGGCGGTTGGCGCCCCAGATATCGAGCACGTAGGACACGCTCACCTGCGCCGTGGTCAGCGTGTACAAATCCGCGTTCGATGCCACGCCGCTGGCCACGTCGTTGGCAAAGTCCTGACGCGTGGGATTCACGCTCGCGTTGACCGTGGGGAAGTACGCCCCGCGCTGCGCATACACCGACTCCCAGGCCGCCTGCAGCGAGGCGTGCGCGGCTTCGATATCGGCATTGTGCTTGAGCGCGTCATCGATCAGGCCGTTGAGCGGCTCGGAATGAAACAGCGTCCACCACTGTCCGGGGATATCCATCGAGGCGAGCACATGCTGCGCCTGGCCGCCCGGTCCAGCGGCTGATGCCGTATCGCTGGCCATGGGTGTGGGTGAGTACGACTGAGCCTGCGACACTTGTGGCCGCTTGTAGTCAGGGCCCACGGCGCAGCCGGTCAAGGCGATGGCTACGGCAAGAGTGAGCGTGCCGCGCAACGAATAACGAAGCTTGGTCTTGATCATGATCACAGCTCCCGCGAGGGATGCGGACGGTGCGTGCGACGATGGCGCTCGATGCGTCGCTCGATCGCGAAGTAGAAGCCCGGAAGAATGAAGAGCGTCAGCAGCGTGGCGATCGGCAGACCGCCCACCACGACCGTGGCGAGACCGCGCTGTACGTCGGTACCCACGCCCGTCGCCAGCGCGGCGGGCAACATGCCAACGCTGGCCACCGTGGCCGTCATCAGCACCGGCCGAAAGCGTTCGGTCGCGCCTTCCAGGACCGCATCGCGCAACCCATGCCCATGCTTACGCACACGGTTGATGTTGGCGATCATGATGATGCCGTTCTGCACCGCCACGCCAAACAGCGCGATGAAGCCGACCGCGGTGGCGATGTTCAAGGTTTCGCCGCGCAGATGCAGCGAGATCAGACCGCCCACGGTGGCCAGCGGCACCACCGCCAACACCATCACGGCCTGATGCAGCTTGCCGAACTCGGCAAACAGGAACACCAGCATGATGCCCATCACCAGCGCCATCACCACCACCAGGCGCGCCTGCGCGCGCTTCTGGTTTTCAAAGGTACCGGCCCATTGCAGCTGGTAGTTCTGCTTGTCGAAATGCACTTTGGCGTCGATCTGCTGCTGCGCGTCGGCCAGGTATTCGGAAAGCGCGCGATCGCGGTTGTCCACGCGGATGGTCAGCTGGCGCTTGCCCTGCTCGTGCGCGATGGTGCTCTCGCCGGTCTTGAATCGGATATCCGCCACCTGCTTCAAGGGCACCTGCGCGCCACTGGCGGAACTCAATGGCAGCTGGCCGATCGCCTCGAGGTTGTTGGCCGTTTCGTTCGACACCCGCGTGGTCACGTTGTAGATGCGGTCGCCCACATAGACCTGGGTCACCGGCGTGCCGCCGATGGCCGTCTGGATCAGGTTGCTGATGTCGCCGATATTGATGCCGTAGCGCGCCGCCGCATCGCGGTCGGCGGTGATCGCCAGCTGCGGGATCGGCGGCTCCTGGAAGATCGATGCCTCGGCCGTTCCGCGAACACCGTGCAAGACATCGACAATCTGGTTGCCCACGCGGCGCAGCTCGGCGAAGTCGTCGCCATAGATGCGCAGCACCAGCGGACTATGCGCGCCGCCGATCATGTCGTTCTCGCCATCGACGATGGGCTGGCTGATGCCCACCGACACGCCGGGTATCTGTTGCATGCGGGCGTTGAAGCGACGCAGGAAGGCCGCCTTGTCCTCGCCATGCGGCCAGGTGTCGTAGGGCTTGAGCCCCACGCCGGCTTCCACATGCGAGGGCGTCCATGGATCCGTGCCGGTGTCGTTGCGACCCAGCTGCGTGACCACGTAGGACACTTCGGGAAACTCGCGGATCACGCGGCGCAGCTCGGCCGTCATCTCGCTGGCCTTGTCCAGCGACAGGCCCGAGGGCATCTGCACCTGCAGCCAAAGCGAGCCTTCATCGAGGTCCGGCAGGAATTCACGGCCGATGGTGGCGCCCAGCAGCAGCACACCCACGAGTGCCACGCCGGCCACGGCGTAGACCACGGGCAACTTGCCGAGCAGCTTGCCCAGCCAGGCCGTATATCCCGCCTGCAGGCGCTCCAGTGGTTTGTTGTGGAACAGCTTGCGTGGCTTGCGCAGTGCGATATACGCCAGGCCGGGCGTCAGGGTGACCGTGCACAACAGCGCCGCCAACAGCGCATAGCCGACGGTGAACGCCATCGGCCGGAACAGCTTGCCTTCGGCATGCTCGAACGCAAACAGCGGCAGATAGGCCGTGATGATGATCAGCGTGGCGAAGAAGATCGAGCGGCCCACGTGCTTGGTCACCGTCATCACATCGTCTTCGGTGAGGATCGAATTGGGCTTCTCCTCGCGACGCCGCAGGATCGCCTCGGTCACCACGATGGTGCCGTCGACGATCACGCCGAAGTCGATCGCACCCAGCGAGAACAGGTTCGCCGGCATATGCGTGAACTGCATCAGGATGAACACGGTCACCAGCGACATGGGAATCGCCACCGCTGCCACCATGGCCGAGCGAGGGCTGCCCAGGAACAGGATCAGCACGATGCACACCAGGCCGACGCCTTCCATCACGGTGTGCAGCACCTTCTCCTTGGTCGCGTTCACCAGATCGTCGCGGTCGATGTACGGCACGATGCGCACATCCTGTGCCGCCAGCTGCTTGTTGAGGTCGGCGACGGTGGCGTGGATGTTCTCCAGCACGCGCGACGGGTTCTCGTACTTCAGCAGGTCGACGATGCCCTCGATGGTGTCCGGATTGCTGTCCTTGCCCAGGATGCCCTGCCGCACCTGATGGCCGTATTGAAGCTTGCCCAGGTCGCGCACCAGCACGGGAACGCCGTTGCTCTGCGTGACGACGATGTCGCCCAGCTCCTTCAGCGTATGCACCATGCCAATGCCGCGAACGATGTACGACTGATCGCCGCGCGTGATGCGCCCGCCGCCGGCATTGGCCGTATTGGCGGAGATCGCGCTGGTCACCTGGTTCACGCTCACGCCATAGTGCAGCAGCTGCGCGGGGTCGAGCTCCAGCTGGAACTCCTTGGTGAAGCCGCCGAAGATATCCACGTTGGCGACGCCGGGTATCTTCTCCAACGCGGGAATCACCACCCAGCTCTGCAGCTCGGAAAGCTGCATCAGGTTTTTTGTGGTGGACTCCAGCGTATAGCGGTAAATCTCACCCGCCGGACCGGACACGGGATCGAGGCTGGGCGTGATGCCCGGCGGCAGCGTGGCCTGCGCGATGCGCTCCATCACGCGTTGGCGCTCCCAGTAATCCTCGGCGCCGTCCTTGAACACCAGGGTGATCAGCGACAGGCCGAACGTGCTGCTGGAGCGCATGGCCACCAGCCCTGGCGTACCGGACAAGACACGTTCCAGCGGCGTGGTGATCTGCTGCTCGATCTCTTCGGCGGCCAGGCCCGGCACCTGGGTGGTGACCTGCGCGGTGACGTCGCTCAGTTCCGGGTAGGCCTCGATGGCCAGCTGCGTCCACGAGTAGTAGCCGAAGCACAGCACCAGCACCGACACCACGATGAAGATCACGCGCTTCTGGAAGCAGAAGTGGAAGATCGCGTTAATCATTGAGCAGGACTCCGCCCTTAACCACCACGCGGTCGCCAGCCTTCAGCCCCTTGACCACGCGTGCGTCCGTCGACTCGTCGTAGCTCAGCACGACCGTGCGGCGCTCGAATGCCCACGGCGACACTTCCACGAACACGGTGGTGTTGTCGTTGTTCATCAGCAACGCGGACTCAGGCACGAATACCTGTGCCGGTTGCGGCACGGCGATGCTGGCCTTGGCGAACATATTGGGCTTCAGACGTCCATCCGTATTGGCGAACAACGCACGCACCATGTCGCGACGCGTATCCGCCTGCAGCACCTGGCTGACGAAACCGACCTGGCCGTGGAACACCTGATCGGGATAGGCCGACAGCGTCGCATCGACAGCCTGCCCCTTGGCGATGCCGCCCACATCCACCTCCGGCACGTTCGCCGTGATCCATACCGAATCGAGATCGGCGATCGTCATCAGCGGCGTGGTGGTGTCGTTGGCATAGGTGCCAGGCGCGGCGGACAACGCCGTCACGTAGCCGCTCACCGGTGCGGTGATGCGGATGCTGCGGGAGGGACCGGCCTGCCCGGCGACATTGATCGATTGCAGGCGCGTCTGCGCGCGCTCGAGTTCGGCCTGCGCCTGGCTGTAAGCGCTTTGAGCGGCTTCCAGGTCCTTCACCGCATTGCCACCGGCCTGCTGCACGCCGCGTGCGCGATCGAGCCCTTTCTTCGCCAGCGCCAGGGCGTCCGTGGCCTTGGCGACATCGGCATACGCTTGCGCCATATCGCCGGATTCGATCACCGCCAGCAGTTGATTGCGCGCGACGTGATCACCCAGCCCTACCTTGAGCTCCGTGATGCGGCCGGTGAGCGGCACCACCACGTTGGCGGTGCGCGCGGGGTCCGATTCCACCGTCGCTGGAAATACCAGCGTGTGCGGCGCGGCGCGCATCTCGACGGAAGCCACCGTGAGTGCTTTTCGCAGCGGTGAACCGTCAGGCACGCGGAGCATGCCGTGGTCTTCCACGAATGACGGCTGCGATGCCTGATCGTCGGCGCGATGCGAACACGCAGCCAGCGACATGAGGGCAAAGGCGATGAAGAAAGGTGTGAGGCGATGCGTCATGGGTATTCCCCTTGCTGAACTTGGCATGCCTGCCCGCCACGGTCACAGACCATGGGGCAGTGTTTGCGAAGGGGATGGCGCGCGTCTCGTCAGGAGACCGAGCGCATGACCCGCTCGCGGACTGGCCGTTGCCGGCCGCCGCGAGCGGGTGTCACTCCAGGGGGAGCGAACGCAGTAGCGGGGTCGACACGGTCAGCAAGAAATTTCGATATCAGTGGATGGGTCCGGGTCCAATGTGCCGCTGCTCCGTTACAAGTTGAGTACGTTATCCAATGAGGCTTACGTCAGGTCGTCGCGGGCTCGCGCACGAGGCGATCCTGCAGCAGTCCGGCGCGCTCCAAAGGCAGATAAGCCAGTGCCGCGAGGTGTGAATGGATGCGCTTGAGGTCACGCAGGATGCGCAGATAGACGTCTCCACCGCCACCGCCATCGCGACGTTCGCGCAGCGCGCGGATATGGCGCTCCGACGCTTCATTCTCCAGCTTCCACAGCACCTCCTTGCGCGCCATCAGCTGCTGCGCTGCACGCACATCGCCGCGCAGGAACACGGTGAGGCCCAGGCGCAGGCTTTCCATCACCTGCGTATGCATCAAGGCCAGGTCCTGGATGTCTTCCGCCGAGAAGTCCTGGCCACGTTCGGCCTTCTTGGCAGCAAACTCCATCAGGTTGTTGGCGGTGATGTCGCCGATATGCTCGATGTTGATCACGAACGCGAGGATCTCCTGGCTGCGTTCGCCGTCTTCCTCGTTCAAGGCTTCGCCGTTGAGGTCGGCAAGATATTCGCGGATGGCCATGCCGAGTCGATCCAACGAAGTATCCATGCGACTGATCGCCGTGGCCCGCACGCGATCGTCCTTGCCAAAGACTTCCACCAGCCCGGTGAGCATGCCTTCCACCATGTCGGCCATGCGCATGGATTCGCGGGCGGCATTGGCCAGCGCGACATTCGCCGTTTCCAGCGCACCTTCGTCGAGGTATTGCGGCACACCGGGATCGTTCGGCTTGGGCGGCTCGGGCAGCAGGCGCACCAGCAGGCGCGCCAGGCTTTCCACCGGCACGATGAAGAGCAGCGCGAGCGACAGATTGAACGCCGTATGGAAGTTCACCACGATACGCGCCGGCGTCGCACCAAGCGGCGCAAGCCAGTGCGCCAGCAGCGGCAGCATCGGCAGGCACACGATGCAGCCGAAGGCACGCACCATCAGGTTACCCATTGGCAGGCGACGCGCGACCGGCGTATGCGCTTCCATCAAGGCAGGAATGGTGCCGCCGAGATTCGCGCCGAGCACCAGCGCCAGTGCGCCGGAGGCATCCACCACGCCCGCATTGGCCAGTGAAACGATCAACAACACCACCGCCACGCTCGAATGACAGGCCCAGGTGAGCACGGCCGCCACCAGCATCGCCAAGACCGGCTCGCTGGCCAGACTCTGCAAGATGGCGCGCAGCACCTGCGCGTTCTCCACCGGCGCCATCGCACCCACCAGCAGATGCAGCGCCAGCAACATCAGCCCGAGACCAATGCAGACGCGGCCGATGTTCTCGTAACTCACATCGTCGGAGCGGCGATGGATGGTGAAGCCGATCAGGATCAGCACCGGCGCCACGACGGCGATATCGAACGACATCACCTGCACGATCAGCGTGGTGCCCACGTTCGCGCCCAGCATCACGGCAAGACCCGGAGCGAGACCGAGGAAGCCACTGGCGGCGAAGGACGTCGCCATCAATCCGGTGGCCGTGCTGCTTTGGAGAATGGCGGTAACGCACACGCCAAAACCCAGCGCAGCCGGACGGTGGCCGAGATAGCGACCCATCCAGCGGCGCAAAGCACTGCCGTAGCCGCGCAACACGCCGCTGGTAACCATGTGCGTACCCCACAGCAGCAGGGCGACGTAGCCGGCGATGTCGAGCAGAGCGAAGGTGCCTTTCATGGCGTGACCTCCTTTGAGTAGATCGGACGCGTACAGCATCCGTGGACTTCCTTGCGGGAGTCTTTGATGGAATGAATAGCGATGATGAGAGCGGCGTCCTTGGACGCTCTTTGGAGCGATACGCAACATCGTCGCCGTCATTCCGGCGCAGGCCGGAATCCAGTAGCGTCTGTGCTCGATTGTCGCGACGCCACAGCCGTTGCTGGAGGTTCCAGCGAAGACCCATTGCATCGCACCTGGATTCCGGCCTGCGCCGGAAAGACGGGCATGGGACAGGCGCGCAACAGGCGCGCTGGCCCCAGCCTTACCTCACAACCAGCGCCCGTACCGCTTGATGTAAACCAGCTTCACCAACTGCGTCAGCACGCAATACGTGAAGACGGTCAGCGCGAGCCAGCCGAAGTACACGCCCGGCAGCGGCACCATGCCCAGCTTGCCGCCGATCGCCGTGAACGGAATCAGCATGCCGATGATGATGATCGCCGTGGTCAGCGCCAGCACCGGCGCCGAGGCGATGCTCTGCAGGAATGGAATGCGGCGCGTGCGGATCATGTGCACGATCAGCGTCTGCGTGAGCAGGCTCTCGATGAACCAGCCCGACTGGAAGAACGACTGGTGCGCGGTCGAATTGGCGCCGAACAGATACCACAGCAGCAGGAAGGTGGTGATGTCGAAGATCGAGCTCACCGGTCCGATCCACACCATGAAACGGCCGATATCGCTGGCGTCCCACTTGCGCGGCTTGCGCAGGTATTCGTCGTCCATGCGGTCGAACGGAATCGACAGCTGCGAGATGTCGTACAACAGGTTCAGCACCAGGATCTGCAGCGGCAGCATCGGCAGGAACGGCAGGAACGCACTGGCCACCAGCACCGAGAACATGTTGCCGAAGTTGGAGCTGGCGGTCATCTTGATGTACTTGATGATGTTGCCGAAGGTGATGCGACCTTCGATCACGCCCTCTTCCAGCACCATCAGGTTCTTTTCGAGCAGGATGATGTCCGCCGATTCCTTGGCGATATCGGTGGCGGTATCCACCGAGATGCCCACGTCGGCTTCGCGCAGCGCCGGTGCATCGTTGATGCCGTCGCCGAGGAAGCCCACGGTGTGGCCCTGGCGCTGCAGCGACTTCACCACGCGCGCCTTCTGCAGCGGCGACATCTTGGCGAACACGGTGGTGCGCTTGACCAGTGCATCGAGCTCGTCATCGTTCAACGGCTCGATGTGCTTGCCCTGCAGCGAATGCTCGACGTCCAGGCCCACTTCGCGGCAAATCTTGCGCGTCACCGCTTCGTTGTCGCCGGTGATCACCTTCACTTCCACGCCGTGGTGATGCAGCGCTGCGATCGCGGTGGCCGCGCTGTCCTTCGGCGGATCGAGGAAAGCCAGGCAGCCGACGGCGATGAGATTGCTTTCGTCCGCCACGCCATAGGCACGGCCTGCCGGCGGCTGGCGCTTGATGGCGACCACGAGTACGCGCAGGCCGTCTTCGTTGAGGCCGCGCGTCATCGCCTTGATGTCGGCGCGCATTTCGTCCGTCATCGGCAGGATTTCATCGCCCGCCTTGGCCGACGCGCAGATCGACAGCATTTCCTCGACGGCGCCCTTGCACACCAGCAACTCGTTGCCGTCGCCGTTGCCCAGCACCACCGACATGCGTCGACGCTGGAAGTCGAACGGGATCTCATCGACGATGCGGTAGTGCTGCGCGACCACTTCCAGGTCGCGATGGGTCAGCACCGCCTTGTCCATCAGGTTCTTCAGGCCGGTCTGGAAGCGGCTGTTGAGGTAGCCGTATTCCAGCGCTTCATCCGATTCCTCGCCGTACAGATCGAGGTGACGCTCCAACACGATCTTGTCGAGCGTCAGAGTCCCGGTCTTATCCGTGCACAGCACATCCATCGCACCGAAGTTCTGGATCGCATTGAGGCGCTTCACCACCACCTTGCGCTTGGACATGGCCAGGGCGCCCTTGGCGAGGTTCGCCGTGACGATCAGCGGCAGCATCTCGGGCGTCAGGCCCACCGCCACCGACAGCGCGAACAGGAAGGCTTCCCAGAAGCTGCCCTTGTCGTACCAGTTGATCGCCAGGACGATCGGCACCATCACCAGCATGAAACGGATCAGCAGCCAGCTGACGCTGTTCACGCCGCGATCAAAGCTGGTCTGCACGCGCTCGCCCACGATGGTGCGCGCCAGCGAGCCCAGGTAGGTGCGCGAACCCGTCGCCACGACCACGGCGGTGGAGGTGCCGCTCACCACGTTGGTGCCCATGTAGCAGACGGTAGGCAGGTCCAGCGGATTGTCGGCGTGCTGGCCGCCTTCCATTTCGTCTGCGCCATGCAGGTGCGCGGGCGCGGACTTCTCCACCGGCAGCGATTCACCGGTGAGGATGGCCTGGCTGATGAACAGGTCCTTGGCCGAAACCAATCGCAGGTCGGCGGGCACCATGTCGCCGGCAGCGAGATGCACGATGTCGCCGGCGACCAGCTCGCTCACCGGCACTTCGATGCGTTCGCTATGGCCGTCGGACGCACGGCGAGTCACCGTGGCCGTATTGCGCACCATCGCCTTGAGGTTTTCGGCGGCCTTCGACGAACGGTATTCCTGGGTGAAGCTGAGCAGCACGCTGATGCCCACCATCACCGCGATGATGATCGGCCCGGTGAGGTCGGAGCTGTCCGTCGCCAGCTGCACGATGGCCAGCACCAGCAGCACGATGATGAACGGGTTCTTGAACGCCGTCAGCAGCTGCACCGACCAGTGCGGCGGCTTCTCGTGCGATACCTCGTTGAGGCCGTCGCGATCCAGCCGTTCGGAGATCTGCTCTTCGTTCAGACCGGCGGCGCTGGTGTCGAGCGCCGCGTACAGCGCCTCGTTGTGCCGGAACGCTTCCTGCGCGACGGCCACGCGCACCGGCGCGGCGGCGCTCGTGCCGGCCGCCTTGCCGGCGACGGTCTGGGTGGAGTGCTTCAACATGACTCGCTTCCGTGAAATCGGTGACACCTGAGCCGGACCAGCGAGCCGGCGGGAGCTATCCCGCGCGTGACGCCAAGGCCTGCGCTACGAACTTCGTCGCAATCGACGCCCGCGGACTGGTGGGGGCCAGCCCTTGCGGGGCAGCTCGAGGCGCGGCGAGGTTTTCATCAGTGACTGGATACCAGCTGCAGATGACGATGCGCTTGCGAAATAGCATGTTCCTGCCAACGCGCAGCCTGGCGGCCGTGCGGGGCATCGGAATGACGAAGATCGGACGACGGGGAAGACGGCGCCTCGCCCAGCGGGGCAGGCACAGTGATCGTCCAGGAACGGCGGGTATCCGCACGACGGCTCGCCAGCGCGCGGGGTGCAACGCGCAGACGGAAGATTTCGCGAAGGAGCTTCATGGCCCTTTCTCCTCGTTAACGGCGCCAACAGCGCCGTCAGAGGTGGGCCGGTCTTCCCTAGTCCAGGAAAGCGCCAGCCGACCGCAGGCGGTCGCCGCAGCAGATCAGCTTGTTATGCAATGCCGGCACCCGATGCTCGCGGATGTCGACGTTGCGACTAGGGTAAACGTCCATATGCCTTGGGTTGATAGGACAGAGGCCACTGAGGGCGTAACGCCCGGTAGCGGGCGAATTGTCTTGCTGCGGTGCGCAAGTGTCAAGCCTGGGAGGGGGATTTGGGGGGCGAAAGTTGTTGCGGTTGGGTGGGTGTGTGATTGGTGTGAGCCGGGCGCAGGGCTGGTTTTGATCGTCATGCCGGCGTAGGCCGGGATCCAGAGCCTCCGTTTCTGGTTGTCGCGTATCGCGACCTGGCTCGCCTGCCGCGGGCTTCCGTGCCGCTGCCGCGGCCCGGGTTACTTTCTCTTGCTTGCCCAAGAGAAAGTAACCAAAGAGAAGGGCCCCCCGGATGACGCGCCTTCCGGACCTTCGGTCCTCCAGGTGCGCGGTCGGGCTCCGGGGTTTTTCGACAGGACATCCCTGTCCTGTCGAAAAACTGGCCGGCATCCATGCCGGCCACCCTTCGGGCTTTCCTCCACCCGCCCGCCGCGTCATACGGGGACCCCGGGGGCAAGAGCCACTTCACGAGCCGAACCACGCTCGGCGTTGCCGGGCTGCTCTTTTGTAGGAGCGCACCCTGTGCGCGAACGCCGCCCGCAGGGCGGCCTGTTAGGCCGCGTTCGCGCACAAGGTGCGCTCCTACAAGGGGTGACGCAGGTATGGGGATGGCGGATCAATCTTGCCGCTCAGCTCTTTGTGGGAGCGCACCCTGTGCGCGACGAACCTACGGAGCGGTACACCAAAGCGTGGCTGTCGCGCACAGGGTGCGCTCCCACAGACAAGCGGGCGCAGCAAACAGAAGGTGGGACGATCAAAGCCGATGCGCAGCGAGGCCCCGCTTTAAGTCCTCAGCGATTCGGGCGCGTTGCGCAACGCATTGAAGTACCCGCTGTGTACCCTCGGAGGTCGTCCCACAACGACGCGCCTCGAGCGTTCGGGCTTATCCCAACACAATGCTGCAGGCGTTATCAGGCCATTTTCTTTGGGTTACTTTTCTTTTGGGCCAGCAAAAGAAAAGTGACTCGAGCGGCGGCAGCCGTTCGAAACGCCCGCCGCGTAGGCGGCACCCTGGCGGAGAGGCGACAACCCAATGTCGAAGCTCTGGATCCCTACTTTCGCAGGGATGACCAGCAAAACCACCTCAGAGCGTGCGCTCGAACACCACACCCTGGTGCTGCACCAGCGGCTCCATCACCCAATGATCCACCAACAGAAACGCAAACAACGCCATCAAATACACGATGGAATAGTTGAACACCTTCATCGCGAAAAACTCATCCGGCGGATTGAGTAGACGAATCGCGTAATAAAGGAAGCCGATGCCCAACACGACGGCGCCGCCCAGATAAACCATGCCGCTATAGCCGGTGAGCGCCGGCAACAACGTCACCAGCACCAGCAGGATCGTGTAGAACAGCACGTGCCAGCGAGTGAACACCACGCCATGCGTCACCGGCAGCATCGGCACCTGCGCGCGCGAATAATCGTCGCGGCGGAAGATCGCCAGCGCCCAGAAATGCGGCGGCGTCCACACGAAGATGATCAGGCACAGCTGCAGCGCGAACGGATGCAGCGCCCCCGTCACGGCGGTCCAACCCAGAACCGGCGGAATCGCACCTGCGAGGCCGCCGATCACGATGTTCTGCGGCGTGGCGCGCTTGAGGTAGGCGGTGTAGATCACCGCGTAGCCGATCAGGCCGCCGAAGGTCAGCAGCGCGGTGAGCGGATTGACCAGGAACACCAGGATCAACATCGACACCGCACCGAGCGCGAGCGCAAACGTCAGCACCTGCTTCGGTTTCAGCTGTCCGGTGGCCAGCGGACGATGCGCGGTTCGCGCCATCACCTTGTCGATGCGCTGATCGATCAGGTGATTGAACGCCGCGGCCGAACCCGACGCCATCCAGATGCCCAGCGTGCCGAACGCCAGCGCGCGCCACGGCGGGATGCCGGGCACGGCGAGGAACATGCCGATCACGGCGCAGAACACCAGCAGCGCCACTACGCGCGGCTTGGTCAGTTCCAGGTACTCATGGAAACGGCTGCTCATCGTCATCGGTATCCGTGGGAAACAAACATCGCATCCTCGCGACGCTTTTGCGTGCGCGCCAACGTGGCCAACAAGGTAAACAGGAGCAGCGCCGCCACGCCATTGTGCAGCGTCGCCACCGGCAACGGCAGCCCGAAGTGCACGTTGCTGATGCCCAGCAACACCTGGGTCAACAACACCATCGCGATCGCCAGGCCCTGCACACGCAAGCCGCGACGCGACACCCGGTGCGACAGCCAAGCGAGGTAGCAAAATACCACCAGCGCGCCGATGCGATGGGCGATCTGGATGGCGCTGCGCGCCGCCATGTCGAGTACACCGCCTTCATAGTTCACGCCGACGCCGCGCCACAGCACAAAACCCTGCTGGAAGTCCGTGGGCGGCATCCACTGCCCCAGGCACCTGGGGAAATCGGTGCCGCAAGCGAGCGCGGCGTAGTTGGACGAGGTCCAGCCACCCAGCGCGATCTGTGCGAGCAGCAGCACGATGCCAACGATCACGGCCTTGCGCAGCGCCGCGTGACGGTCATCATTCGCCCCCACGCCAGCGAAACGCAGCGCCGCGTAGGCCAGCAGCGCAAACGTGGTGATGCCGCCCATCAGATGGCCCATCACCACGATGGGCTTCAACAGCAGCGTCACCGTCCACATGCCGAGCATGGCCTGGAACACGACGACCGATAGCGAGAGCACACTGATGCGCCACGCGCCCGGACGATCCAGCCCGATCGCCGCGATCAACGGCAACCCGATCGCAAGCAGCGACACCAGCAACGACCAGTGATGCTCGCCCTTGATATACATGCCGACGCCGATCGCCGCGCAGAGCGCGCCAACGATCACCGCATAGCGCGCCCACGGGCGACGCCAGCTGGCGATCAAGGCCAGCGCGAACACCAGCGTTCCCAGCGTGCCGGCAAGAAAGCGATGCACCTGCTCACGCCACGCCTTATGCGTTTCGTAGGGGCGATCCGGGAATGCCTGATTCGCCTGGGCGATCTCGTGCTGCTGTTCCGGCCACGCGGCACGGCCATAGCAGGTCGGCCAGTCCGGACACGACAGTCCGGCATTGGATAGACGCACGAAGGCACCGAACATCACCACGCCAAAGGCGAACACCGCGGCGAGCAAGGCCAGCCCGCGCAGCACCTTGATGGAACGGGAAGTCATCAGCGGATCACCTTCTGCAGATCCTTGCGCAAGCCGGTGGGATCAAAGCCTGCGGGATAGAACGACAGCGCGGTGCCGTCCGATTCCACCAGCAGCGCATTCACGCTATCCGGCGTGGCCGGCGCAAAGGGGGCCAACGCACCCATCGAGTCCTGGCCGAGCTTCCAGTAGTTGGTCATACCCGAAGCGGCGGCGTCTGCCGGCGGCTTGCCGACATAGAGCAGACGCAGGCGCGGCGCATTCTGGTTGAGCGTGAGGCGCGCCGCGGCCATCTTGGTCAGCACATCCATGCATTTCTCGGCGCATCCGGGACCGGCCAGGGCGACCAGGGTGAGCTGCGGCTCCTTCGCGCGCCACGCCCAGGTGTCGCCATTGGTAAGCGACACCGGCACCTGCTCGGCAGCGAAATTGCGCTGCGGCATGACGGCGAGGCCATAGGCCTTGCCGGAGGGTTGCCAGCCCGAAAAAGTGAGCAGCATGGCTGCCACGATCGGCGCGGCAAAGACCAGCATGATCAACAGCAGTTTTCGTCGGCTTGCACGCAGGGCGGCGGGATCGGGTGTATTCATGACTTGTCCGGTCGGGAAGGACGACGACGATGCAGCACCAGCAGGATCACCACCACCGCCACGGCGAAGGTGAACCACTGGAACGCGTAGGCGCGGTGGCGCGCGGGCGGCATCGACGAGAAATCGATGGTGTGTTCGCGCACGTAGATGGATGCAGGCTCCGCATCGAGCGCGAGCACCTGCGGATACAACGTAGCGCCGAGATCGGCAGCCACCTGGGGTAGCTCAAGATAGATGGTGGTTTTGGGCCAGCTTGTCTGCTGAGCCAGGGCATTGCCGCCCATTTCAAAACCGACACCGGGCGCCGGCACATAGAGGCCGTGCAATTCCTGCGTGCCGGTGGGCAGCGGCGGCAATTGCGGTGCCTGGTGCGTGCCATTGCCCGGAAGAAAACCCAGATCGACCAGCAACAGGCGATCGCCGTTGCGCGGACGGAAAGGCGCATAGACTTCCACACCGCCGCGCTGGTCGTGCTTGGGATTGTCGAGCAGATAGAACCGGTCGGCGAGGTACGTACCCTGCACGTTGACGCGGGCAAACGCATCGATGGGGGGATTTGAGGCCACTGCGGCAAAGTCGCGCGGAGCGGCGGTTTCCGCTGTGGCATACCGTCGCAGAATCTGCTCTTTCTCATCCGCGCGATGCAGCTGCCACACGCCCAAACGTATGAACAGCAAGGCGCTCACCGCTGTGAGCAGCAGTGCGAACCAGGATGGACGGCGCAGCCACTTCACGCGGTGGCGCCGTGCACGACCGCTATACTGCGGATGTCAAAAACGTTCGGACCAATCACGTGGAAACCATCTACAAATATGCGCTGGTGATTCTGCTGCTGGTGGTGTTGTTCAATCTTGGTCAGGCCCTGTACTTCATGATGACCGACAAGGAAGGCAGCAAGCGCACGGTGTGGGCGCTGACGCGTCGCATCGGGTTGTCGGTGCTGCTCATCCTGATGGTCGTGTTCGGCATCTGGATGGGCTGGCTCCACCCGCACGGCGTGGGCCAGTAATTGTAGCTTCCCGCGGTCTGCAGCGCTCCGCTGCGACATCCGGTTCCAACAAAGGCCCGCCACTGGCGGGCCTTTGTTTTGGGCCCCTCTCACCCTACCGTTGTGGGGGTGCCCCCTTGTGGGAGCGCACCCTGTGCGCGACACCGACAGCGCGTTAGCGGCGGGGGTAACGCAGTCTCCCAAAGATTGCGCTCCGTCGGTGTCGCGCACAGGGTGCGCTCCCACAGAGATAGGGGTCCGCATGTACGCCCCACAAAAAAGCCCGCCTTTCGGCGGGCTTTTTGCTGCGACGCGCCAGCGCCTCAGAGGATGTAGACGAACATGAACAGGCCCAGCCACACCACGTCGACGAAGTGCCAATACCAAGCCACCGCTTCAAACGCGAAGTGGTGTTCCTTGGTGAAGTGGCCCTTGGCCACGCGCAGCCAGATGATGGCCAGCATGATGGTGCCCAGCGTCACGTGCATGCCGTGGAAGCCGGTGAGCATGAAGAAGGTCGAACCGTAGACACCGCTCTGCAGCGTGAGGTTGAGCTCCTTATAGGCTTCGATGTACTCGTGCGCCTGGAACCACAGGAAGGTGGCGCCCAGCAGCACGGTGAAGCCGAGGAACCAGAGGATCTTGGCGCGATGACCGGCTTTAAGCGCATGGTGCGCGATGGTCACCGTGACGCTCGAGGACAGCAGGATCAGCGTATTGAGCAGCGGCAGGCCCCAGGGCAGCACCGTCTCGAAATTGCCGCCGATGCGCTCCGGACCACCGCCGCCGCCAGCGCCCCACGAAGCGGCGTAGTCGCTCCACAGGAACTGGTGGGTCAGCACGCCGTGGCCTTCGCCGCCGAGCCACGGCACCGCGAACATGCGGGCGTAGAACAGCGCGCCGAAGAAGGCGCCGAAGAACATCACCTCGGAGAAGATGAACCACATCATGCCCATGCGGAACGAGCGGTCCACCTGGCTGTTGTAGTTGCCCGCCAGCGATTCGCGGATCACCGAGCGGAACCATCCAAAGAACATCAGCAGGATGCCGACGAAGCCGATGGTGAGCATCGACTTGCCGAACGTCGCTTCACCCGGAGGCGCATTCAGCCAATGCGCGGCACCGAGCACGGTGACGAACATCACCACCGCGGCCACGATCGGCCACTGGCTCTTGGAGGGAACGAAATAAACGCCTTGTTGCTGAGCCATTGCTGAGATCCCTATGGAATGCTCTGTCTACTTCTGCCCCCACCTGCTCGGCGTGGGCTGCAACCCGAGGCGCCCCAACGGCGCCGCGGAGGAATACGGCAGCGGTTGCGTCAGGAGTACTTCAATCCCTGCAACAGCGAAAGCACGAAGATCGCGAAGGCGATGCCGCCAAACACCGTGACGGTGAGTCGCACACCTTTCTTGCGGGCCTGCTCGATCGTTGTTGTGTCGGACTGGTTCATCGTTTCGCTTCCGCCCGCTCCGGCACGAGACCGGAGCGGAGCATGCTGGGCATCAATCTTCGACGTGGCCGTGGGCCAGTTCGTCGTCGTGGATTACCGGCGGCACATCGAACGTGTGATACGGCGCAGGCGACGGCAAGGTCCACTCCAGGCCCTTGGCGCCTTCCCACACGCGATCGGGCGCCTTCTTCTTGGAGAACCACACCGCGTGCACGATCACGCCAAGGAAGATCAGCTGCGAGGCGCCAAACAGGAAACCGCCGATCGAGCTGATCATGTTGAAGTTGGCGAACGCGACGTTGTAATCCGGGATACGGCGCGGCATGCCGGCCAGGCCCAGGAAGTGCTGCGGGAAGAACAACACGTTCACCCAGATCACGCTGTTCCAGAAGTGGATCTTGCCCCACGTTTCCGAATACATGTGGCCGGTCCACTTCGGCAGCCAGTAGTAGGTGCCCGCGATGATCGCGAAGATCGCACCGGTCACCAGCACGTAGTGGAAGTGGGCCACCACGAAGTACGTGTCGTGATACTGGAAGTCCGCCGGCGCCAGCGCCAGCATCAGGCCGGAGAAGCCGCCGATGGTGAATAGGATGACGAACGCGATGGCGAACAGCATCGGCGTTTCGAACGTCATCGAGCCGCCCCACATGGTGCTGACCCAGTTGAACACCTTCACGCCGGTCGGCACCGCGATCAGCATGGTGGCGTACATGAAGAAGATTTCGCCGCCCAGCGGCAGACCGACCGCGAACATGTGGTGGGCCCACACGATGAACGACAGGAAGGCGATCGAAGCAATCGCGAACACCATCGCCTTGTAGCCGAAGATCGGCTTGCGCGCGAAGGTCGGGATGATCTCGGAGACCAGGCCAAAGGCCGGCAAGATCATGATGTAGACCTCGGGGTGACCGAAGAACCAGAAGATGTGCTGGAACAGCACCGGGTCGCCGCCACCCGCGGCATTGAAGAAGCTGGTGCCGAAGTACTTGTCGGTGAGCAGCATGGTCACCGCGCCAGCGAGCACCGGCATCACGGCGATCAGCAGGAAGGCGGTGATAAGCCAGCTCCACACGAACACCGGCATCTTGAGCAGATCCATGCCCGGCGCGCGCATGTTGAGGATGGTCGCGATGATGTTGATCGCGCCCATGATCGAGCTGATACCCATCAAGTGGACCGCGAACACCAGGTAGGCGACCGAGTCACCCTGCAGCGACAGCGGCGGGTACATGGTCCAGCCGCCGGCCGGGCCACCGCCGGGCAGGAACAGGGTGGACAGCAGCAGCGAGAAGGCGAACGGCAGGATCCAGAACGACAGGTTGTTCATGCGCGGCAACGCCATGTCCGGCGCACCGATCATCAGCGGGATCATCCAGTTGCCCAGGCCCACGAAGGCCGGCATCACCGCGCCGAAGATCATGACCAGCGCATGCATGGTGGTCATTTCGTTGAAGAAGTACGGCTGCACCAGCTGCAGGCCGGGCTTGAACAATTCCGCGCGGATCACCATCGCGAAGCTGCCGCCAATGAAGAACATCAGCAACGAGAACACCAGGTACAGCGTGCCGATGTCCTTGTGGTTGGTGGACATGCACCAGCGCACGAAGAAATTCTTCGGCGCGCCGTGATGATCGTCGTGATGATCTTCGTGGTGATCGTGTGTAGCTGCGTGGGCCATGCCTTGCACCTCTACCTAAATACGAATGCTGTGATGGGCGATTAGCCCTGGTGGCCCTGGGAAGCAGGTGCGTCGGTTGCCTGCGCCGTGGCGGGCGCGGCAGCGGTGGAAGCCGCCGCCGGAGCGGCAGGCTGCGCCGGCGCCTGCGGCTTGTTCGCTTCGGCCTGCTGATCGGCCAGCCACTTTTCGAATTCGGCCTTCGGCAAGGCCTGCACCACGATCGGCATGAAGCCGTGATCCTGGCCGCACAGCTCGGCGCACTGGCCGCGATACACGCCCGGCTCGATGATGTTGGTCCAGGCGGCGTTGACGATGCCCGGGATGGCGTCCATCTTCCAGCCCAGCGCCGGCACCCACCAGGAGTGGATCACATCGCCGGCGGTGATCACGAAGCGGATCTTGGTGCCCACCGGCACCACCAGCGGCTTGTCCACGTTGATCAGATAGGTGTTGTAACCGTCGACCTTCACCTGGCTCGGATCGAGGCCCGAATGCAGCTGGCGCGTCTCGTCGCTCTCGCGATCGAGCTTGGACATGAAGCCGACCTTGTCGATCGCCTTGCCCTTGTACTCGACATAGTCGTAGCGCCACTTCCACTGGTAACCGGTGACCTTGACGGTCATCTCCGAACCGGTGGTGTCGGCGAACGTGCGCAGGCCGCCCGTGGCGAGATAGGCCAGCACGATCAGAATGATCACGGGGATGGTGGTCCACACGATTTCAAGCGTGGTGTTGTGCGACCACTTTTCGGCGACCGCGCCGCGCGATTTGCGGAAGCGGAACATCGCGATGAACATCGCGCCGAACACAAGGATGCCGATCACGACGCAAACGCCGAGGGCAACATTGTTAAGGAAATAAGCCTCGGGCGACCAGGTCGACGCGCCGCGGGTCATGTTCAACTGTCCTGGCTGCGGATTGGCCGAGGCCACGCCGCCGAACATGGTTAGAGCGAAGAGTGCGCTTGCCGCTGCTGCTCGCTTGATGCTGCCAGGCTTGATGCCGCCAGATGTCATGTTTGCACCTTTGTTGAACCTACCTGCGCTGCTGTTGGTTGAGCTCCGCCAGCAACACCATGAGTTTCCGTGACAGCTCGGCGCGCTCCTCTTCCCCGAGGAAGCTGCCGATTTCCAGTTCGCGTCCGTGCGACGTCAGCAGCAGACGCGCCCTCCCCTGACCGGACCGCAGTTTCACGCGCACCCAATACGTGGGAAAGCGCGCACTGCGACGACCTGGCAGGGATTGCACCTCCAGCGACGACTCGTCGAGGGTGATGCGTTCGCTGCGGTCGCCGGCCCGCCAGGCTACGCCTAAAGCGAAAGCCACCGCGGAAGACTCGACCAGTGCAAACAAAGGAGCGAAGACATTCCCCTGCCATGCTCCCAACACGGCCGTCGTCAGCGCCAGCGCCGCCAGAACTCCGATCACTCGACGCAGGTCGCGTCGGCTCAGTGCACGATTGGGCTTGAGCCACATCGTTGCGCACGGCAAGCCGGCTGCTGCTGGTCGAAGCACGATCATGAGAACCCGGCGTGCCTGGAACCCAAGCATGATAGGCCGCGACCGCGTCGGGGAGCAAGAATGACGCATGTGCTTGATTTGAAGCAGGGATGAATGCGCAAGGATGTGCGCGCGCACGCGATGAGGTACCCACACAACCGCCCATCCCCCTTGCGGAACGCATGCTTACACCACACCCGGCGTCGCTCGTAGCGACCAGCAAGGCTCGTATCGGGCAAGGTGCGACCGTTTGCCACGGGGTGCAGCCAGGGGATCTGACTCGTCATTCCAGCGAAAACTGGAATCCAGTGACTTTCAACGTTACAGAAGGCGCTGGATCCCAGCTTCCGCTGGGATGACGGTGAGGGTTGAATGCTGTGGGCGAGACGACCTTGTCTCCAGACGCAACCCTCTTCTCCCGGCAGCACCCCGCCCATATATATGTATGCGGCCGCGCCCGTACCGCACCGCAGCACCACGTACGGTCGCGTGCGTATGCCCCCACGCGTACAATCCCGCGATTCCCCGCCCCATCACGTTCCGGCTAAAACCCTGTGACACAACCTATTCTCAGCCCCGAATTGCCGACCGCTGTCGAGCCGGCACGCGCGCGCATCACCGCCAACTGGCTGCGCGACGAGACCGAAGCGGTCAACGACCTGCTGGCCCAGGCCACCCTGCCGCCGGTCGAGCGTGAAAAGGTGATCGACCTGGCCGCCGAACTGGTGAGCCGCGTACGCGCCCGCGCCAAGGACCAGAGCGCGGTCGAATCCTTCATGCGCCAGTACGACTTGTCGTCGGAAGAAGGCGTGCTGCTGATGTGCGTGGCCGAGGCGCTGCTGCGCATTCCGGACAAGACCACCGCCGACAAGCTGATTCGCGACAAGCTGGGCGATGCGAACTGGAAGAAGCATCTGGGCCAGAGCGAGTCGTTGTTCGTCAACGTCTCCACCTGGGGCCTGATGCTGACCGGCAAGCTGGTCACGCTGTCGGAAGAGACGCGCCACGATTTCACCGGTGCGCTGCGTCGCCTGGTGGGCCGCGCGGGTGAGCCGGCGATCCGTCTGGCCGTGCGCCAGGCCATGCGCATCATGGGCCACCAGTTCGTCATGGGGCAGACCATCAGCGATGCGCTGGACCGTTGCGCGCAGAAGGAATACGCGGTCTATCGCTATTCTTACGACATGCTGGGCGAGTCGGCTCTCACCAGCGAAACGGCCGAGCGCTACCAGCAGGATTACCGCAACGCGATTGCCGCGATTGGTTCGCGCGGTCCGTTTGCCAATCACACGGATGCGCCGTCGATCTCGGTGAAGCTCTCCGCGCTGCATCCGCGCTACGAGGTGGCCAAGCGCGAGATCGCGCGCCGCGATCTCACCGCCAAGCTGCTGGAACTGTCGCAGCTGGCGATGAAGAACGGCATCGCGCTCTCCGTGGACGCGGAAGAAGCCGATCGTCTCGAACTGTCGCTCGACATCCTCGGCGAGGTGTTTGCACACCCGTCGCTGGAAGGCTGGAACGGTCTGGGCATCGTGGTGCAGGCCTATGCCAAGCGCACGCCGTTCGTAATCGACTGGCTGATCGAAACCGCGCGCGCCAGCGGCCGCCGCTGGTATGTGCGCCTGGTGAAGGGCGCGTACTGGGACGCGGAAGTGAAGCGCGCGCAGGAAAACGGCCTCGCCGGTTACCCGGTGTATACGCGCAAGCCCAATACCGATGTGTCGTACCTGGCGTGCGCACGCAAGCTGTTCGACGCCGGCGTGGCGCTGATCTACCCGCAGTTCGCCACGCACAACGCGCATACCATCGCCGCCGTGCATCACCTGGCGCAGAACCGTCCGTACGAATACCAGCGCCTGCACGGCATGGGTACGGACCTTTACGCCGAAGTGATCGGCAAGCAGAACCTCAACGTGCCGTGCCGCGTGTACGCGCCGGTGGGCACGCATGAAGACCTGCTGCCTTACCTGGTGCGCCGCCTGCTCGAGAACGGCGCCAACACCAGCTTCGTCAACCGCGTGGTCGACGAATCGCTGCCGGTGCGCGAACTGGTCGCCGATCCCTGCGAGACCGTGCGCTCCTTTGCCTCCATCCCTCACCCGCGCATCCCCTTGCCGGTGAATCTCTACGGTGAACTGCGGAAGAATTCCATGGGCGTCAACTTCTCCAACGACAACGAACTGAAGGCCCTCGCCGAGGCGATCCAGAACAAGAGCGGTCCGTGGAACGCCGAGCCGCTGGTGCCGGGCGCCAAGAGCACCGGCGCCACCGTGCAGGTGACCAACCCGGCCGATCGTCGCCAGACCGTGGGCAGCTATGTCACCGCCGATAGCGCCACCGTCGACAAGGCACTGGCCAATGCGGTGAGCGCGCATCACGCGTGGGATCGCCTGCCGGCTGCCAGCCGCGCGGCGATTCTCGAGCACGCCGCCGAGCAGCTCGAAGCGCGTCGCGGCGAATTCATCGCGCTGTGCGTGCGCGAAGCGGGCAAGAGCTTGCCGGACGCCATCGCCGAAATTCGCGAGGCCGCCGACTTCCTGCGTTACTACGCGACCATGGCGCGCCGTCTGTTTGGCCATCCGGAACAGTTGCCCGGTCCTACCGGCGAGAGCAACCAGCTGTTCTTGAACGGTCGCGGCGTGTTCGTCTGCATCAGTCCGTGGAACTTCCCGCTGGCGATCTTCCTGGGCCAGGTCAGCGCGGCGCTTGCCGCCGGCAATGCCGTGATCGCCAAGCCCGCCGAGCAGACCAGCCTGATCGGCTACGTCGCGGTGAAGCTGCTGCATGACGCCGGCGTTCCCGCCGACGTGCTGCAGTACCTGCCGGGCGATGGCGCCACCGTCGGTGCCGCGCTGACGCGCGATCCGCGCGTGGCCGGCGTGGCCTTCACGGGCTCGACCGAAACCGCCTGGGCAATCAACCGCGCGCTCGCCGCCCGCAATGCACCGATCGCTGCGCTGATCGCCGAAACCGGCGGCCAGAATGCAATGATCGCCGACTCCTCCGCGCTGCCGGAACAGATCGTCAAGGACGTGATCTCCTCCGCGTTCCAGTCCGCCGGCCAGCGTTGCTCGGCTGCGCGCGTGCTGTTCGTGCAGGAAGACATCGCCGACAAGGTCAACGCCATGCTTGCCGGCGCGATGGCCGAGCTGAACGTGGGCGATCCGGGCCAGCTGTCGACCGACGTCGGCCCCGTGATCGACGAGGATGCGAAGAAGATCCTGGTTGACCATGCCGCGCGCATGGACAAGGAAGCGAAGAAGATCGGCGAAGTCGCACTCGATCCAGCCACCACCGGCAACGGTACGTTCTTCGCGCCGCGTGCCTATGAAATCCCGGGCCTGGCGACGCTGACCCGCGAGATCTTCGGTCCGGTGCTGCACGTGATCCGCTGGAAAGCCGACGAGCTGCCGAACGTGGTGGACCAGATCAACGCCACCGGCTACGGCCTCACGCTGGGCATTCATAGCCGCATCGACGACACGGTGGAGTTCATCCAGAGCCGTGCGCGCGTGGGCAACTGCTACGTCAACCGCAACCAGATCGGCGCGGTGGTCGGCGTGCAGCCGTTCGGCGGCGAAGGCCTGTCGGGCACCGGCCCGAAGGCTGGTGGCCCGCACTACCTGCTGCGATTTGCCGGCGAGCGCACGCTCACCATCAACACCACCGCCGCTGGCGGCAACGCCTCGCTGCTCACCATCGGCGAGTAAGCGCAACACGGGCCGGCGCAATCGCGCCGGCCCGCATGTTCGAAGGGAGCCCGCATGCGGCATGCTTGGCGACTGCTTGGTCTGTTCACCCTGGCGCTCATGCTCCGTCCGCTCCATGCAGCGGCATCGCAGAGCGGCGAGCAAGGCTTCGTCGCCACCCTGCAGCTGGGTCCCTCACCCGACGTCCATTACCTCGATGCTGCCGGCAAGCCGCTGGACTACGCCGCGTTTGCGCAACAGCTCGGCCAGGGCCGCAGCTACAGCAGCACGATCGACAGCAAGGCCAACGCCGCGATGCTGCGCCTGCGTCCGCCCGGTACGACCACAGGTGCAGGTCGGTTCTCGTTTGGGCGCGGCAGTGCCTTTCCGCCGTTCGAGTTGCCGTCGCTGAAGGGCGAGACCCAGCGGCTAAGCGATCTGCGTGGCCGCTATACGCTGGTGAGTTTCTTTTTCGCCGAATGCGCGCCATGCATTGCCGAAGTACCGGTGCTCAATGCCTATGCGCACGCGAACGGTGAGATGAATTTTGTCGCGATCACGTATGAAGACGCTGCCACCGCGCGCCAGTTCGTTGCGGATCGTGGTCTGACGTGGCCTGTGCTGCACGATGGACAGGCGTTGATCGACACGTTGGGCGTGAGCATTTATCCGACGCTGATGCTGATCGATCCATCGGGTCGCGTGGCGGGTGCGGCAGTGGGCATGTCGATGCGCGAAGGGCAGGACAAGCAGTTTGCGGATCTCACAGGGTGGGTGATGCAGTGGAAGAAGGCGGCGCAGCATCCTTGATGCGCTGGGTTTCCCCCTGTGGGAGCGCACCCTGTGCGCGACTGCGGCGCCGTGCCGGTAACGCTCCGCGAGGCTGTCGCGCACAGGGTGCGCTCCCACAACAAGCTATGGCGCCGTCACCAGCTCCAACGCCTCATCCGCCACCGGCTCCTTGAGCAAGATCTCGCAGTCGCGCTCATAGTTGTTCAACACACGCCACGGCAGTTCACGGCCCTGCTTCGGCAACACCGATGCACCACGCTGCACATAGCCGGAGGTAAGCGTCGCCATGATCGATTCACCCTGTCGCTCATCGTCCGGCGCACGCGGCGTCACCACGTCCGCGCCGCATTCGCGCATATAGGCAAGCAGGCGACACACGTATTTCGCTGCAAGATCTGCCTTGAGCGTCCACGGCGCGTTGGTATAGCCGAAGATGCAGGCGAAGTTGGGCGTGTCCTGCAGCAGCACGCCTTTGTAGGTGACCAGCTCGCCCATCACGCGCGGCTGTCCGTCCACCTGCAGGTTCATGCCGCCGAGGGTCTGCATGGTGAGTCCGGTGGCGGTGATGACGATATCGGCATCCAGTTCCTCACCCGACGTCAGCGTGATGCCGCGCTCGGTGAACGTGGCGATGCCACCGGTGACGACGGAGGCCTTGCCGCTCCTGATCGCCGCAAACAGGTCGCCGTCCGGCACCACGCACAGGCGCTGGTCCCACGGCTCATAGTCGGGCGTGAAGTGCCGCATATCGGCGCCCTCGCCCAACTGCCGCCGCACACCGGAGACCAGGAACGCGCGCACTTTTTCCGGCCAGCGTCGCGCCGCCTTGTAGATAAGTCGCGTGAGAAAAATATTCCGCCGCCGCGCCATGCGAAACACCAGCGACTTCGGCAGAAAGTTTTGCAGCACCGCGGAGATCTTGTCGTAGCTTGGCAACGACAGGATGTAGCTGGGCGAGCGTTGCAACATCGTCACGTGCGCTGCGTCTCCCGCCATGGCCGGCACCAGCGTGACCGCGGTGGCGCCGCTACCAATCACCACCACGCGCTTGTCGCGATAGTCCAGCCCGGGCGGCCACTGCTGCGGATGCACACACTGGCCCTGGAAGCTATCCACGCCAGGAAACGCCGGCAAATAGCCGCGATCGTAGTTGTAGTAGCCGGTGCAGACGATGAGGAAACGGCTGGTAAAGTCGCGCGTTTCGCCACGCGACTCATCGAGCACCTGCACGCGCCACTGGCCCTGTGCGCTCGACCACGACGAGGTGAGCACTTTCAAGCCGTAGTGGATCTTGTCATCCACGCCGTATTCGCGTGCGGTGTCGATGACGTAGTTGCGGATGGCTTCGCCGCCGGCCATCACATCCAGCGCATGCCAGGGGCGAAACGCGTAGCCGAAGGTGAACATGTCCGAGTCCGAGCGCACACCGGGATAGCGGAACAGATCCCAGGTGCCGCCCATGGCCGCGCGGCGCTCGATCAATGCCACGCGCAACTGCGGATGATCCATGGCGAGATGACATGCCATGCCGATACCGGACAGGCCGGCGCCGATGATCAGCACATCGAACGTCGTCGAAACCTCCTGATCCATGCATCCGTCTCCGTGGAGTGTCGCAGCGATTCAGGCAGCCAGCTTACGCCGCCGCTTGCGTGCTCAGTACGGCGTGGGTTCGATCAAGGCCTTCTGCGCGGAACACTGCGGGCTGGTCGCGCCCGGATTGGCCTCGCGGTAGGCGTCCAACTCCTGCCTGGCGTCGGCGAGGCTGGACTGGAACGCGGGCGATGCGTGCAGCACGGCCACCACGGCGGCGCCGTTCATCGCGCCCGCCTCGATCGCACTGAGATTGTGCACGCCGCAGACCACGCGGCTGTCCGCAAACGCGCGGGAGCGCAGCAGCAGGTCGGTGGCGCGATCGGGCGCCAGTTCGGCCAGCACCAGGCCCACCGCCCAGCCACGCGTGGCATGGCCGGAGGGATAGTCGAAGCTGTGCGCAAGCTGCACGGTGGACTGGCAGGTCGCGCCCTGGTCGATCAGAAACGGCCGCTGGCGCTGATTGGCCTTCTTGGCGGGTGCCGTGGAAGCATCCGCCGCATTGCTGGTCGCATCCACCAGCGCTGTCAGCTTGGGCAGCCTCGCGGCGTCCAGCGGCGCACCCATGGCGCAGCTGAAATCGGCCAGCAGCTTGGGCGTGGCGTAGTCCACGTCCTGCTGCGCCAGCAGCCAGCGCGGCGAGTCCTGCAGCTTGCGGGTGGCCAGGAACACCTGGCGGTCGGCCTCGTAGCGCGGCGTGCCGGCCTTGGGTGCGGCCGGCAGCAGTTCGGCTGTCTGCAGTGATGCAGCGACGGAGCGGGCGCTGGTGGGCGACACCTTGGCGACCGGGGTCTGCACCGGGGCACACGCGGCGAGTGGCACCAGGCCCAGCCAGGCGGCGCGGCGGCAGGCAAGCAAAAGCGTGTTCATCGGCGTTCTCCCCGGGCGGCGGCGGCGCCGGCCTTGTGCATTGCATAAGGCGTTGGCGGCGAGGCCATGATATAGATCAAGCGATCACGCCGGATCATCCGGCGCTCTCAGGGGTGGGAGCCACGTTTCATGACGTCCGCTGTCGTCAGCCAGGTCACCGACGATGCCGCTGCGGCGCCACTGGGCGCCGACGCGCGCTATACCGTGGCCGAAACGCCACCGAACATCCTGGTGCACCTGACCCAGCTGGCCCTGGCGCGCGGGCAACGCTGCGACGGCTGGTTCGCCGGCTCGGGGCTGACCCGCGAGCAATTGAACGACCCCACCCTGCGCGTTTCCTATCGGCAGGCGCATTCGGTGATCCGTCGCGCACTGCAGGCCACCGGCGAGCCCGGGCTGGGCCTGGCGGTGGGCCGCGCGGAGACACTCGGCAGCTTTGGCCTGCTGGGCCTGGCCATGATGACCTCGGCCACCTTCGGCGATGCCATGAAGGTGGGCATCGCCCACCATCGCGTGAGCGGCAGCCTGGTCGACGTGAGTTTCGAGGTGGTGAGTGCGCGCGAAGTGGCGCTGGCGGTGTGGCCGCGCTTCAATGACGCGCCGCTGCTGCCGTTCCTGTGCGAGGAATTGTTTGCCAGCTCGCTGGCGATCGCGCGCGAGCTGGCCGGTCCAGGGTTCCGTCCATTGCGACTGGAACTGACGTATCCACGCCCGGCGCACGTGCAGGACTATGCCGATTTCTTCCAGTGCGAGCTGCTATTTGGCGCGCGCCACAACCGCGTGGTGATTGCCGCGCAATGGCTGGAACATCCGCTGCCCTCGCACAACCCGCTGACGGCGCAACAGGCGCTGGCTCTGTGCACGCAACAGCACGATATCGAAGGACCGCAACAAGAAGTGGTCGCCTCGGTGGAGCGCCTGCTGCGCAGCCACCTTCGCCATCAGCCGCGCCTGCCGGACGTGGCGCGCATGCTCAATATGAGCGAGCGCTCGCTGCGCCGCCGGCTGGCCGAAGGCGGCCGCGTGTTCCGTGAAATCCACGACCGCGTGCGCGCCGAACGCGCGCTGGAACTGCTGCACGGCGGTTCGCTCAGCGTGGCCGAAATCGGTCTGGAAATCGGCTTCAGCGACCCGCGCGAATTCCGTCGCGCGTTCAAGCGATGGACCGGCATGCCGCCGCGTAGCGCGCGCCAGCACGCTGCCTGATATCCCAGCTGCGTCAGCTCGATTCATCCATCGAAGTCACCCCGCCACGCGCCAGCCATGCGGCGTAGTCTTCAGGCGTGTCGATGTCAAAGAATGCAGCTGGCAAGTTGAAGCCATCGACCGATGCTGCATGCCGTTGCAACAGTACGTGTGCTCCGGCCGCGCCATCCAGCGCCACCAGCTCGCTCGCATGACGCCACGGAAAAATGCATGGCGGACTGAAACGGCCCTCGTGCTGGCAGGCGAGGATGCGTTGCGGCGATTGCGCATGTCTTGCAAGCATGCGCGCAAGATCCGCAACCCGGATCGCGGGTTGGTCGGCCAGCAGCACCATCAATGAGTGAACCGGTGCCGCATCCATCACCAGCGCCTTGACACCGGCCGCGATGGAGCTTCCCATGCCGCTGGCCCAGTGGGCATTGTCCACGAAGTGGACGTCCAACTGATCGAGGCCGTCGATCACTTGCTCCGCTCGTGAACCAACCACCACGATCACCGGACGCAGCCCGGCCGCCAACGCGTTGCTGGCGATGCGCCTGACCATCGGTACGCCGTCGATGGATAGCAATTGTTTTGCACTTCCATAGCGACGGGCCTCGCCCGCTGCGAGGATCACCGCTGCCGTGCGGATCGATGGCGCGCTCACGGGTGAATGGACGTCTGCGTATGCACCAGCGATTCGCCGCTGCGACCATTGCGCAGGGCGAGAATTTCCGCGGCAATGGCCAGTGCGATTTCCTGGGGCGTCTCCGAGCCGATATCGAGTCCGGCCGGCACGTGCAGCCGGTCGTCGGCTTGCGGAAAGGCCGCGCGTACCTGATCCGCGCGCTGACGCGAGCCGATCACGCCGATATAGCGCACCGGCGCTGACAGCATTGGCGCGACATACGCCAGGTCGAGTTCCAGCCGGTGGGTCATGACCACGACCGAGGTCTGCGGGTCCAGCGGCAGATCCGCGATCAAAGCGGCCGGCGTCTTGACGATGCGCTGCACGCCATCGGGCGGCCGGTCGGCGTCTTCGCGCGTACTCACCATGGTGGTGCGCCAGCCGAGTTGATGGCCGAGCTGGGCCAGCAGGTTCGCACCAGCGCTATCACCCACGATTACTAACGCATGCGGCGGCCGTAGCGCTTCCAACAGTGCGTCGTAGCGTTGGCCTTCGTTATCCACCTGACGCGTGATGGCACTGCCCGAAGCGATGGCCTGTATCGGCAGATTCGCAAGAACCTGCTTCATGAGCGCAGGCTGCCCGATATTGGTCCACAGGCTGCCGCTGCCGCGAACCAGGCGCAGGGGGCGACGTGCAATGGCGCCGCCATCCACCGCGAACAGCGAGGCCATGACGCCGGGCAGGCGCTTCGTATGCAGTTCTGCAATGGCGTCGAGGAAGTGCAGGTCGCCCGCTTCGTGCCAAGGTTCGATCAGCACTTCGAGCTCGCCGCCGCAACCGGTTTCAATCATCACGTCGTAGTTGCTGTCGCGACCGTAGGCCACCAGCGCCGCCTCGGCGTTATCCATGGCATGTTGCGCACGCAACACGATATCCCGCTGCGGACAGCCGCCCGACAACTCGCAGACCATGCTGCCGTCGCGGTGCACCAGCATGCTCGCGCCGGCGCGGCGGAAGGTGGAACCGCGTGTGCGGGTGATGGTGACCAGGGCAGCCTCGCCCGTGCCCCGATCGAGCGTCAGCGCCTTGGCGGCACGGTAGAGCGAGTCGAATTCCTGGGCTACATTCATGGCGTGGAGTCAGCAACGCGGCACGTCGATGCTGCGTCAATGCCGGTGTTCCCCGCCAGTGCAGCGATGCTTGGTCGCGGGAACTCCCTTCACTTGTTCTTTCGTTCGGCGGGAGGAACATCGCCCTGGTCCAAGCGCCGCGCGACCTTGTCACCGCCCGTGGTCCAGCGTGTTGCACGAATACGGTGAACTCGTCTCGTCAAGGAGAGCCCGATGATCGTCCTTTCCATCAACGGCCAGGACACCCAGGTCGACGTACCTGAGGACATGCCGCTGCTGTGGGTCTTGCGTGATGTGCTGGGGCTCAATGGCACCAAGTTCGGCTGCGGCATGGCGCAATGCGGCGCCTGCACCGTGCATCTGGACGGCCAGCCCGTGCGTTCATGCGTGCTGCCGGTGACCGGCGCGGTCGGCAAGAAGGTCACTACCATCGAAGGACTCAACGCCACCGACATCGGCAAGCGCGTGCAACAGGCGTGGCTGGGCATCGAGGTGGCGCAGTGCGGCTACTGCCAGACCGGACAGATCATGTCCGCCGCCGCGTTGCTGGCAGAGAAACCCACGCCCACCGATGCGGATATCGATGCGGCCATGTCGGGCAACCTGTGCCGGTGCGGCACCTATGTGCGCATCCGCGCCGCCATCAAACAGGCGGCTACCGGTCAGCTGACGCTGCCGCAGACGATCGTCTGAGTGCGGCCACCTCGTTCCATGCAGACTGCCGAGAGTTCGCCATGATGCTACGTGTTGATGCTGTCCAGAACGAAATTGATTTGCAGAATCCGCAACGCCGCGAATTGATCAAGCGTGGCGGCCTGGTGGTGGCCTTCATGTGGCTGGGCGGCGCCAGCCGGGTTTGGGGATACACCCAAGGCGCGCGTCTCGACGCCGATCATCCGCAGTTCGCGCCCAATGCGTTTGTCCGAGTGAATACCGACGGCAGCGTGCAGTTGGTGATGCCCTGCATCGAGATGGGCCAGGGCGCGTATACCGGGCAAGCCACGCTGCTCGCCGAAGAACTCGACGTCGGGCTCGATCAGATCACCGTCGAGCATGCACCGGCCAATCGAAAGCTGTATTCCAATCCCTTGCTCGGCGACCAGGCGACCGGCGGTTCCACCACCATCCGCTTCTGTTGGACCACCTTGCGCGATGCCGGCGCCGCCGCGCGCGCCATGTTGATGACGGCCGCGGCGCAACGCTGGAAGGTGGACCCGTCGCAGTGCACTGCGGCGCGCGGCGTGGTCACTCACACCGCGAGCGGACGCACGCTGCGCTACGGCGAGCTCGCTGATGCCGCCGCGAGCGTGACGCCACCCGCCAAGCCGACGCTGAAGGATCCGAAGGACTTCCAGCTGATCGGCAAACCGTTGCGCCGTGTAGACACGCCGGCCAAGGTCGACGGCACGCTGCCGTTCGGCATCGATATCCGCGTGCCTGGCATGAAGGTGGCCACCGTGCAGGCATGCCCGACTTTCGGCGGTACGCTGGGGTCGGTGGACGAGACCCGTGCACTGGCGACACCCGGTGTGCTCAAGGTGGTGAAGCTGGACAACGCCGTCGCGGTCATCGGCGAACACTTCTGGGCGGCCAAGAAAGGCCTCGAAGCCCTCACCATCCAGTGGAACAAAGGCGCCGGCGCCGGTTACACCACGGAGCAGCTGTACAAGGATCTCGCCAACGCATCCGAGCACGGCACACCCATCATGGGGCGCGAAGTGGGTCAGGTGGACAAGGTCCAGGGCAAGCTGGTCTCGGCGACCTATCAGCTGCCCTTGCTCGCGCACGCGACGATGGAGCCGATCAATACGACGGTGCATGTGCGCCCCGATGGCTGCGACATCTGGGTCGGTACGCAGGTGCCGGCGCGCTGTGTCGATGTGGCAATGAAGGTCACCGGCCTGCCGGCCGAGAGCATCCAGGTACACAACCAATACATGGGCGGTGGTTTCGGCCGGCGCTTGTTCGAAGACTCCGTCGGCCAGGCGGTAGCGATTGCGCGCGCGGTGGATTATCCGGTGAAGATCATCTGGACGCGCGAAGAGGACATTACGCAGGACCGCTATCGGCCGCCCTACTACGATCGCATCTCTGCGACGCTCGACGATAAGGGGCACCCGATCGCGTGGACCGATCGCACCACCGGCCCATCGATCCTGGCGACGTTCGCGCCTGGAGCCATGGGCAAGAACGGCCTTGATTCCGACCTGGTGGAATGCGCCGCCGATATTCCCTACCAGATCCCCAATATGCGCGTGGACTGGGTCCGCCACGACATGCCCAACGGCATACCGATTGGCTGGTGGCGCGGTGTCGGCCCGACCCACAACGTATTTGTCGTTGAAAGTTTCGTCGACGAACTGGCGCATGCGGCGGGCAAGGATCCGATGGCTTATCGGCGCGAGATCCTTGCTGACAACCCGCGCGCCAAGGCCGTGCTGGAGCTGGCCGCCGAGAAGTCCGGCTGGGGGCGGGAAAATGTGCCGGCACGTCATGGCCGCGGCATCGCCTTGGCCGCGCCGTTCGGCAGCTACCTGTGTGTGATCACCGACGTCGAAGTAACGCCGCAGGGCGAAGTGATCTTGAAGCGCGCAGTGGCGGTGGTCGACTGCGGCACCGTGATAAACCCCAACACCGTCGAAGCGCAGATCGAAGGTGGCGTGATTTTCGGCTGGAGCGGCGCGCTCTACAGCGGCATCACGTTGAAAGACGGCGCGGTGGAGCAGCGCAACTTCAACGACTATCGCGTGCTCCGCCTCAATCAGACACCGCCGATCGAGGTGTATCTGATCCCGAGCAAGGAAACGCCAGGCGGCATCGGCGAAACCGGCACGGTGATGGCGATGCCCAGCCTGACCAATGCGATTTTCGCGGCGACCGGCGTGCGTCTGCGCACCTTGCCGATCGATCGCTCGGCGCTGGTGCAAGACAAGAACGCACTCAAGTCGGTGCTGTCGGCGGCGAACCCCGCGTCATCCACGCCGGGTGGTGCCGCCGAGCAGCCGGGGATAGTCACATGAAGATCGGGCGCATCATCGGAACCATCGTCGGCGTTGTCGTGTTGATCGCCATCGTGTTCACCGCCTATGCGCTGATCACGGTGACCCATGGCGGCAACGAGCAGGCCACGCAACCTGTTGGCGCTGGCGTACCAGTGGATCTTCCCTCCACCGTGGCACGCGGCGAATACCTCACGCGTGCAGCCGATTGCGAGGCCTGCCATACCGCACCGGGTGGTCAGCCGTTTGCCGGCGGCGTGGCATTCAAGCTGCCCTTCGGCACCATCTACTCCTCCAACATCACGGCGGACAAAGAGACCGGCATCGGCGACTGGACCGACGACGAATTCGTGCGCGCCTTGCATGCCGGCGTCGACAAGCAGGGGCAGCCGTTGTATCCGGCATTCCCCTATACCTCGTATACGGCGCTGAGCCGTGACGACATCATCGCCATCCGCGCATATCTCGCCAGCCTGCCGGCCGTGCATGCACCGGCGCGGCCCAACGACCTGTCCTTCCCGTTCAACCAGCGCTGGACCTTGAGCCTTTGGAACGCGGTCTTTCTGAAGAAGGAGCGATTCCAGCCCGAACAAGGCAAGCCCGAAGCGTGGAATCGGGGCGCGTATCTCGCCACCGCGCTGGGTCACTGCGGCGAATGCCACACGCCGCGCAATGTCGGCTTCGCCATGAAGAGCGGCAAGGCGCTGGCCGGCGCCGAACTGCAGGGCTGGCAGGCCTATAACATCACTTCCGACAAAGAGCATGGCATTGGTGCGTGGAGCGATCAGGAGCTGATCGATTACTTCTCGAAAGGACACGCAGCAGGACGCGGCACCGCTTCGGGCCCGATGGGTGAAGTCGTGGGCTACAGCCTGCAACACCTGACGCCTTCGGATCTTGCCGCGCTGGTTGCCTATCTGCGCGATGTGAAACCACAGCAAGGCGGTGCGCCGCCGGTTGCCGCTGCCGCTGCGCCAACGGCCACCGCTGCAACGGCGAGCCCGGGCGAGCAACTGTTCGTCGGCGCGTGCGCGGGCTGCCATCTGGAAAGCGGCCAGGGCCGCCAAACCAATTACGCGATGCTCACCGGCCTGCGTTCGGTGCGCGATCCGCACGCCACCAATCTCACCCAGATCATCCTCAATGGCTCCTCGCTGCATGTCGATGGCCAGGAGGTATTCATGCCTTCGTTTGGTCGTGCGTATTCCGATGCCGAAGTCGCTGCGCTGTCGAACTATGTGGTCAGTCACTTCGGAGGACAGCAGGGCACGCTGAGCGCGGAGGACGTGGCGAAACGGCGATGAATTCGCTGCGCGTAACGCGGCATCGTCGCCACGTTTCTCTGTGTCGTGACAGCGAATTCGATGGAAACAGCATCGACCAAAAGGCCTACTCAGCGCATCAGCGCAGATTGCGTTTAGCTCACACGTCGCAGATCGCATTGCGACCATCGACAATCCAAAGCGTTGCTTCAATGAAACACCCGCGATAACACCGGCCGCGCAAAATGAGGGGAAGCTCCGTGCAATTTGGGGGATACTCCCGATGTCGCAGCACATGCCAACTCGTAGCCTGTGATCGCCGCTTGAACCCAAGCCGCGATGTCCTACGAGGAGACTGTCATGCCGCGCTATATCGTCGAACGTTATTTTCCGAACGGGCTTTCCCTTCCCACCAACACCAGCGGCGCCGCCAAGTGCGTCGAAATCGTCAATACCAACGCCCAGGAAGGCGTTACCTGGCTGCACTCCTACGTCAGCGAGGACAAGACCCGGACCTTTTGCGTCTACGATGCTCCCACGCCCGAGGCGATTCGCCAGGTGGCCCGCCGTAACGAGCTGCCTGTAGACCAGATCACCGAAATCTCCGTACTCAACCCCTATTTCTATTTGAGTATGGCGGGAGCCAGTCGTGCATCGGCGACGCGTACGGTCTATAGAGCTCCATGGCGTCCGTTCCGTTATTTCCTTTGACGGTACGCCGCCAACAAGGTGTCGCCCGCCCTCCCCCGGTCGGTGCGAACGTTGATCCAGCGTTGAGGATGGCAGGTTGGAACTGGTCGAGCGTGACTACGCCCTGCAGCGACTTCGGGAAGCTATCGAACTCGCTCGACAAGGCTCGGGCCGTACCGCACTGGTATACGGCGAAGCAGGCATCGGCAAGACATCGCTAGCACGATGCCTGGCTTCGGCCCACACCGATGGGCGTGTTCTGATCGGCGGATGCGAAGCGCTGTTTTCGCCCCGCCCGCTCGGGCCGTTCTACGACATCGCCGACGCCTTCACCAACAAGACAAGAAATCTGCTCGGCCGCGAAGGTCGCCGCGCCGAGTTGTTCGCCTCGGTGCTCACCGACCTGCAGGAGCTAGATGGCACCAGCCTGCTCGTGCTCGAAGACCTGCACTGGGCCGATGCGGCCACGCTGGATCTGGTGAAGTACCTGGCGCGACGCATCGATCGTGTGCGCGCGCTGCTGGTACTCACCTATCGCGACGATGAACTCGACGCACGCCATCCACTGCGTCTGCTATGCGGCGACCTGCCGACCGAAGTCGCCGTGCGTGTGCCCTTGCTGCCGCTTTCAGAGACCGCCGTGGTCGACATGGCGCGGCGCACCGGCCATCCGTCCGAAGGCTTGTTCGCGGCGACCGCCGGCAATCCGTTCTTTGTCACCGAGGCATTGTCGGCCGAAGGCTTGCCCGCTTCCGTACGCGACGCCGTGCTGGCCCGCGCGGGACGGCAATCGCCGGCCGTGCGCGAACTGCTTGACCTGGCCGCCATCGTGCCTGCGCGCATCGAAGTTTCACTGGTGGATGCGCTGCTCGCACCCAGTGATGAAGTCGTGGGCGGTGCGCTTGCGTCCGGTCTACTGGTGGCCGAAGGCGGCAGCTACGCCTGGCGCCACGAATTGGCGCGCATCTCGATGGAACAGGCGCTGCCCGCGCCGGTGGCGACAGCATTGCACGCACGGCTGCTGCATCATCTGGAAACGCTCGGTGATGGTGTAGCGGTTGCGCGTCTCGTGCATCACGCGGCCGGCGCGGGCGACCGCGCGGCGGTGATGAAGTACGCACCCAAGGCCGCCGACACCGCCGCCGCGCACGGCGCGCATTGCGATGCGGCCTGGCTCTACGGCAAAGCGCTGCCGCATGCAGGCGGGCTTCCCGACGAAGAGCGAGCCGATCTGCTCGAGCGGCACGCCTATCAGTGCTACCTCACCAGCCAGATCGACTGCGCCATCGACTCCAACGAGGCAGCGCTGGCGATATGGCAGAAGCTGGGCAACGATCGCCAGGAAGGCCATTTGCTGCGTTGGTTGTCGCGTATGTATTGGTTTGCCGGTCGCAATGCCGAAGCGGAGGTCTATGGCAATCGCGCGGCGCAATTGCTGGAGTCCATCCATGCCGACGAAGAACTGGCGTGGGCGTTCAGCAATCGATCGCAGATGCGCATGCTCTCGCACCGTACCGCCGAAGCAGTGGCCTGGGGCAAGCGCGCGATCGAGATGGCCGAGCAGCAAGGCAACACGGAAGTGCTGACGCATGCCTTGAACAACGTCGGCACCGCGCGTGCCGTGCACGGCCATGCCGATGGCAGGGAGATGCTCAAGCGCAGCCTGGCCATCGCCACCGAGCATGGCTATGGCGAACACGTGGCACGCGCCTATGCCAACCTCACCAGCAGCTCGGTCACCACGCGCAACTATCCCGAGGCCCAGTGGTATATCAGTCAGGCCGCCGTGTACTTTTCCGATCGCGATCTCGATTCCTGGTCGCAATACGTGGTGGCCTTGCAGACCCGCGTGGATTTCGAATTGGGTCGCTGGGATGCCGCCGGCCAACTCGCCAGCCAGCTGCTGACGCGCAGCGACGTGACACCGGTGACGCGTATTCCCGCACTCACCGTGCTGGCACGGATTCGCCTGCGCCGGGGCGACCCGGGCGCTGCCGCCGCGCTCGAAGAAGTGACCGAACTGGCGTGGGCCACCGGCGAACTGCAGCGTCTCGCGCCGGTGGCTTCAGCGCGCGCGGAAGCCGCCTGGCTGGCGGGCGACGAGGCCGGCGACGACCCCTTCGTGCGCGAGACCATCCGGCTGGCCGAAGAGCTGGGCGATCCGCGCGCCCTGGGCGAGTTGCTGTTCTGGCGTCGATGGATGGGGTTGGATAGTTCGAGCGCAGGCGAGATCGAAGCCAACTATGCGTGGCAGCGCGATGGCCAGTGGCAGCAAGCCGCCATGGCCTGGCAAGGCATGGGCTGTCCCTACGAGCGCGCGCTGGCCCTGCTCGAAGGCGACGAGCATGGCATCGCCGAAGGCCTGGCCACGCTCGAGGCACTCAAGGCGTCAGCAAGCCTCCGGCGTTGCCGCGATTGGCTGTGCCGTGCCGGCATGCGCGGCGTCGCGCGCGGCCCGCGCGCCAGCACGTCAGCCAATCCCGCCGGACTCACCCTGCGCGAACTGCAGATACTCGACCTGCTCACCCAGGGCCTCTCCAACACCGAAATCGCCGGCCGCATCGCGCGCTCGGAGAAAACCGTCGAGCACCATGTGTCGGCCGTGCTGCGCAAGCTCGACGCGCGTTCGCGCGGCGAGGCGGTGGCGCAGGCCGGCCGGCTGGGGCTGGGCGAGACGCACTGAGCGACGCGACCGGCCCTTCAGCTCAGCGGGAACTCACGGCACCGGCGTGAGTATCGGCTTGTTCTGGTCCTTCAGCAGGAACACCACGAACTTCGCCGACTGGGTATTGCTCGCATTGCGGCCCACCGTGTGCTTGTCGTCCGGCCCTTCGTAAAAAGTCTGGCCCGGCCCCAGCGTCACTTCTTTGCCGCCATTCAGGCTCATCACGATGGAGCCTTCGAGCACGTAGACGAAGGTGTGCGCAAAGTGGCGATGGATGGGATCCACCGAACCCGGCGGATAGGTGACGAGGATCATCTTCCCTTCCTTGCCCGGATAGTCCTTCAGGGCCTTGGTCATCAGGTCCGTGACCTGCGCCTGCGGCGCGGCGGGTGCGCTCTGGGCGAAGACTTGCTGGGTGATGACGGTGGGGCAAGCGAGCAGGCACAGCAGGCCTAGGGTCTTGAACATGCGCATGGGTGTTTCCTCTTGAATGGCCCGCGTCGTGGCATCGGGCGTCGAAGTGTCAGTCGGCGCGGCGCGGCCGTGCCGACCAGGTGTCAGGCCAACCCAGACTTGTCGAGCCCGTAGGCCTTGTCGAGTGCGCCGGGAACGGCCCGGAAAGCGACATTGATGCGATTCCAGGCATTGGCCACCATCACCTCGTAGGTGAGGTCGGTCAGTTCCTTCTCTGAGAAATGCTCGCGTACCCGCGCGTAGATGTCATCGGACACGCCATGCGGCGGCAGATGGGTCAGGACTTCAGTCCATTCCAGTGCGGCCCGCTCGCGATCGTTGAACAGCGTGGACTCGCGCCAGGCCGGCAGGTGGAACAGGCGCAACGGACGCTCGCCGCCTATCACGGCTTGTTTCACGTGCATGTCCGTGCAAAACGCGCAGCCGTTGATCTGCGACGCGCGAACCTCGACGAGGTGGCTGATCGTCTTCTCGATGCTGGACTGGCCCAGCTGCGCGTTCACGGCGGCGAGCTTCTTGAACAGCTCGGGGGATTGCTGCATGTAGTCGATACGCTGCGTCATGGCTGGATTCCTCGGGAGGCGAGCAGCGCTTCCTCAGATCGTCCGAGATGCCCGCTCGTGCTCCATAACGTGAAGAGCCCAGCCTAAGTTTGTTGCAACGCTGCCAGTAGTTCCTTTGGCGGGCTCGCGGTGTTGCCTTGTACGCATCAGTCTTTCGATGGTGTCACAGGCGGCGTCACCGTAACGTCTATCAAGAAACGCGGCCTTGCCTTGGTGGCGTAGATGCTGAGCGCATGTTCGATGACGACGGCAGCTTCGCGTGTGTTCGTGTATCGCTATCGATCCACTGCCTGAAGTACGCAGCCAAGGACGTCCGTGGGCATGGGATCGATGGCTGCATCGCTCGCATGACCACCGGGGCACGCGCCGGGACGCAGGCACACGATAGCCGCATTCGCAGCTGCCACGACAGGCAATAGACGTTTACCCACTCCCCTCGGCCACGCCAGACATCAACTCAGACGCGCCTTTGGCGTCATCGCAAACTGGAGGTTTCCCATGAAAATCGTCGTACTCGGTGGTACCGGACTGATCGGCAGCAAAGTCGTCGAGCGCTTGCGCAAACACGGCCACGAGGCAGTGCCCGCGGCACCGTCCACGGGGGTCAATGCGCTTACCGGCGAAGGCTTGGACCAGGCCATGGCCGGTACGGACGTAGTGGTGGATCTGTCCAACTCGCCCTCGTTCGAAGACAAGGCGGTGATGGATTTCTTCCAGACCTCGCAACGCAACCTCGCCGCCGCGGAGAAGAAGGCAGGCGTGAAGTATCACGTGGCTTTGTCGGTGGTAGGCACCGGGCGTCCCGCGTTTGGGGCCAGCGGCTATATCCGCGCCAAGGTGGCGCAGGAAGAAGGGATACGCGCTGCCGGCATTCCGTACACCATCATCCACTCCACCCAGTTCTTCGAATTCCTCAACGGCATCGCTGGCGACGGCAGCCAGGGACACGAGCTACATATTTCCAGCGGCTTGATGCAACCGATCGCCTCCGATGACGTCGCTGATGCCGTCACCGATGTCGTGCTCGCCGCGCCGGCCAATGGCATGGTTGAAATTGGCGGCCCCGACAAGGCGCCGATGGCGGAGTGGGTGCAGCGCTTCCTCACTGCGATCGGCGATACGCGCAAGGTCATCGCCGATCCCAAGGCACCCTACTTCGGCGCCGTGCTGGAACCGGACACCTTGCTGCCGGGCGACGGCGCGCGGCTGGGCAAACAGGACTTCAAGACCTGGTTTGCGCAGTCCATCTACGCCAAGCACTGAGCAGCGGATTGAAACTCCAGCACGCGCCCGGTGTTGGCCGTGTGCTGGGAGCTTCGTGCTCGAATGCTCCGCTCCGCTTCACCATGCTGTCATGGCCGAGCCACGACAGCATGAAGGCGCCGACATGACTCGCACGCAACGGGCCTGCGGCCGTGCTGGATTCAACAGCATCCCGAACGATGGACAGCTAAAGCGTTCGCCCGGCCAGCCACAGGGCGAGGTTCTTTACGTACTGTCTGATCGAGCGCTGGGCATCGACCGAATGAGCGAGCCCACTGCCGGGTGGCTCGCTGACGAAGCTCGGCGAGCCTTTCGTCGGATCCCAGTTGTAGTCGGCAAAATGATGGAAGGTCGATTGCGCCATGGCGGGCCCGCCAGAGGCCGATGGCTCGAAGGCCACCGCGAGATTGAAAGAGCGCCCGCTGACGGCGCTGCGCCCGGTCGCAATGACGCGTGCCGTGCCGTCGTGCTCGGGCTTGCCCACCGCGCCTTCATGAGGATGGGAGGGAAAGTAGCGAATCGCGCCTGTCGGTGACTGCGGGTCAGCCAAGACGGGATGAATCGGCATGCTCGGCTCGATGGTCTGGAAGTCACCGTTCGAACCGGAGTGATAATTGGGCCACGAGATGCTGGTAGTGACGGTGTCGTCGATCTGATGGCGCGACGGATCGGGGTCTTGCTGCTTGGAATGGAAGAAGTGCGCCGCACCCACGCCGCCCAGGGTGCACACCGAGCTCCCCAGATCCATATGGTCGCGGGCCACCAGCATGCCGCCACCGCGCTGGCGAAAGCGCCCGATCGCTTCGCAGTCGTCGGAGGTCAGACCATCGCCGGTGTCGACCGCGAACAGCCACAGCTCGTCGATGTCCGACGTATCCAGTTGCGACAACACGCTGTCGGGTTTGCCAAGCGCATCCCGATCGCGTGCACTGACTTCGAACAGCGGCGCGCCGTCTTCGCCGCGCAAACTAGCCAGATACTCGTGCAGCAGGCTGAAGCGACCGATATGCCAGTCGTCGGCGGCGTAAGGGATGGTCGTCTGCAGCAGTATTCGCTTGATTCTTGACATGGCTGATACCGGACCTTTTTGTATGCGCCACCGGCGCGTGCATCGTGCCTACCGCGGCGGATGCACTGTAGGTGGTTGGAAGTGCTTGCCGTGTTTCCTTGCCGGAACCAACGCATGGGCAGTAGCGCCGATCCCAGGCAGTGATCCGTCATGGCAGTCGATGGCGCCGACACCCGTCACATGGTATCGACGCCGTCATCAATGCTTCGTGTTTGCCAGGGCAATGCATGGGCGCGCGTTGAAGTAAGACTGAAGTCCGATGCTGGGAGATGCCGAAATACGGCATACTGGCGGCCGATCCCAGTGGCCGGCAAGTCGTCGCACGAGATGCCGCCCTTTGCACCGCACAGTGACTCCGGTTCACCCCATCGACAGGGCCAGCTTGGCATCTCATTGCCGTGAACGACGCCAATGCCACCTTCTACCGGCTTCGCCCTCGCCTGCAGGCGATCGCATACAGCATGCTTGGCTCCGTGGCAGACGCCGAAGACGTGGTGCAGGATGTCTGGCTTCGCTGGCACGGCACTGACCAGTCCGTCGTCAACAACATTGAAGCATGGCTGGTGACTGCCACCACGCGTGTGGCGATCGACAAACTTCGCTCCTTGAAAGCCCGCCGGGAGCATTACGTCGGCCTCTGGTTGCCCGAGCCGATCCTGACGGATGGCCCGGCCACTCCGGAACAGATCCAGGAGCGCCACGGCGAGGTGTCCGTGGCGCTGCTGTCGATGCTCGAGCGGCTGTCGCCAGAAGCGCGCGCAGCTTTTCTGCTGCACGAAATCTTTGACGTGGGCTACACCGACATCGCCGAAACGATCGGCAAGAACGAGGCGACCGTCCGCCAGATCGTGCATCGGGCAAAAAACCAGCTGCGGGACGGCGAGCCCAAGTACGCCGTGTCGCCCGAGGCGCACAGTCGCATCGTCGAGCGATTCGCGCAGGCGCTGTCGCTGGGTCAGTTCAAGCTGCTCAAGGCGATGCTGGCCGACCAGGCCGAACTGATCGGCGACGGCGGCGGCAGGGAGACCAGTTTCCCCAGGCCGCTGCTTGGCGGCCAGCGTATCGCGCAGCTCTTCTATGCGTCCAATCTGCGCTACAAAGGCGCACTTCGCATCGATCTCGCAACGATCAATGGCGAGCTGAGCGTGCTTCGCTACATCCATGATGCACTGGAGTCGGTGCAAACCGTCGAAACGGATGGCGACAGCATTGTTCGCGTGCTCGTTCAGCGCAATCCGGAGAAACTGGCCCGCATCGCCTCCGAACTTGGCGTCCCGCTGTATTCGACCCACTGAGCATGACCGGCGGCAAGATCGTGGACGACCTGCCGCCGGCCTGGCGCACAGCGACGATCAGATCTTGAGGAAGGCGAGCAGATCCGCGTTCACCTGCTCCTGATGGGTCGTAGTCATGCCATGCGGCGCACCCGGATAGTAGATGCCGCGCGCGCCCTCGATCATGTGCACCGATTTCAGTGCCGAGTCGGCGATGGGGACGATCTGGTCGTCCTCGCCATGCATGATCAGCGTGGGCACATCGATCCTGGCCAGATCCTCGGTGAAGTCGGTTTCGGAAAAGGCCTTGATGCAATCGTAGGCATTCTTCAAACCCGACTGCATGCTCCACTGCCAGAACTGCAGCAGCACACCGTGCGAGACCTGCGCGCCGGGACGGTTGGCGCCGTAGAACGGTAGCGCGAAATCCTTGAAGAACTGCGAACGGTCGCGCTGCAGGGCGCTGCGCATGCCATCGAATACATTCAAAGGCAGGCCTTCCGGATTCGTCGAGCTCTGCAGCATGACCGGGGGAACCGCACCGATCAAAACAGCCTTGGCAACACGTCCTGTGCCGTGTCGGCCGATATAGCGCGCCACTTCCCCGCCGCCGGTGGAATGGCCGACCATGGTCACATCGCGCAAATCAAGGGCCTCGAACAGTTCTGCGAGGTCGTCCGCATAGCCATTCATGTCGTTGCCCTGCGACGACTGGCCGGAACGCCCGTGACCCCGGCGATCATGCGCGATCACGCGATAGCCGTTCTGCGCCAGGAAGAGCATTTGCCCATCCCATGCATCGGCGTTCAAAGGCCATCCGTGCGAGAAGGTGACGACGGGGCCGCTACCCCAATCCTTGTAATAGATCTGCGTACCGTCTTTCGTGGTGATGGTGCTCATCGCGGGTGTTTCCTGTGCTTCGACTGCCCGCAGATTAGGCAGCGAGGACCAGCACCGGTAGATTCGCCAGGAGCGCCGCGGTGTTGCTTGATTGACATCAATGACGATGCGTATCGATCGCGGCGAAACGTCGCCTGCGACTACCAGTCGGCGCCGCAGTACTCGGACAGATTGAGCCAGGCGGGGAAGCTCGTGGCACAAAGGCGAGCGCCATCGCGTGGAAGCAGCGAGTCCTCCTCCAAAATTGCACCGAAGTACGGCGCGAGTGCATCGGTGACCACGTCATAGGGCGCTTCGATTTCCGTGAGGAAGCGCTGGATGATTTCGGAAAGCCGCACGCGATCGGGCCCTGCCATTTCGAGCATGCCGTTGCGCGCAGGCTGCACGGCAAGTTCGGCCATCGCGACGGCGACGTCGGCTGATGCGACCGGCTGGATGTACGCGGGCGACAAGCTGAGCGCCTGCTCATACACGCTCAGCTCGACGATGCGCAGGAGAAATTCGTAGAACTGGGTCGCATGCAAGATGGTGTAGGGAATGCCAGAGCGCTGGATCATCGCCTCCTGCATCGCCTTGCCCACAAAATAAGGACTATCGACGAGGCGATCGGTGCCGACCACCGACAGCGACACGTGGTGCTTCACGCCCGCCTCGGCTTCCGCGCGCAACAGATGGGTTCCCGCTGTCTTGAAGAACGCCAGGGGAGCATCGCCATCGAGTTTTGGCGAATTGCTGACATCGACCACCACGTCGGCGCCGACGAGCACCTCGTCAATGCCCACCCCGGTGATGATATCCACGCCCGTCGCGCGCGACGCCGCCGTGACCTCGTGTCCGCCAGCCCGGAGCCGTCGAACGACGTTTCTTCCCACCAGGCCATTGCCGCCGATCACAACGATTTTCATGAGGAACCTCGGCTTTCGTCCGTCTAAACGTGGTCGGGTGCGGTATGCGAACGAACGGCAGGCGATACCGCGGCCGCTTGTTCGCCGATGCTAGGTGACGCGATACGGCGCCAGTAGGCACATGGAGGTACACGTCACATTGCCGGTGACGCACCAATGTTATGTCCCTTTGTTCGCGTACGCCGTGAAGCGAGAGCCCCCGCCCCGCCGCCCATGTCACAACAGCGCCGCCCCATACGACTAGACCGTACGGGGAGAGCCGATGCCGGTTCTCTGCGAGCCACCCTCCGCTCATCAGCTTGAGATCCAGCAGGTATCGCGACTATGACACTCAACCATGATGGCAAGCCGCAGGGCGATGTCACCGATACCCTGGCGTGCAGCTTCACGGCCAGCTATGCCGGTGTCGTCGCCTTTATTGCCGTGGCAGATGAAGGGAGCTTCGCGCGTGCGGCCGATCGTCTGGGCATTGGCCGCTCCGCGGTCAGCCGCAGTGTCCGCAAGCTCGAGGCCCAGCTCAACGCGAGGCTGTTTCTTCGCACCACGCGCAGCACTTCGCTGACCCGGGAAGGCGAGCTGTTTTATGAGAACTGCCACCCGGGCGTGCAGCGCATCGTGCAGGCCCTTGAGGACATGCGCGAACTGCGTTCAGGCCCTCCACGGGGACATCTGCGCATCAGCGCCTCGATGGGCTTCGGCCGCCAGATCGTTGCGCCCCTGCTGGCGGATTTTCGCGCCCGCTATCCGGAGATCACGCTGGATCTGCTGCTCGACGACCGGCCCACGGACTTCACCACGGACCGTGTCGATGTCGCCATCCGAGACGGTCATCTCGAGGACAGTCAGATCATCGCCAAGCGCCTGGTTCCCATGCAGATGCTGGTCTGCGCTTCGCCTGACTACGTTCGGCGATATGGCGCCCCGCAGAGGGTGGACGATCTTGGCGAACACACGTGCATCAACTTCCGAACCGCTACAGGACGTATCGCCGACTGGGAGTTCAACGTCGACGGCCAGCGACGCAAGCTGGCGCCGCCATCGATATGTACCTTCAACGATGTCGGGCTGGTGCTGCAGAGCGTGCTCGATGGCGCCGGCCTGGCGCAACTTGCCGGCTATCAAGTCGCCGATCATTTGCGCGAGGGCCGGCTGGTTACCTGCCTTGAATCATGCGTACCCGATGACCGCGGCCACTACCTGTGTTACCTGAGTCGACAGCATCTGCCTGCGCGGATACGTGTGTTCATCGATTATTTCACCGAGGCAGTCCGCGCACTGGACCTGCAATACGTGGCGGGCATTTCGCCACCGGCGAAAGCCGCGAACGAGCCGATCCACACCCTCGCCGATGTCGTCACCCTCCCGGTCCACCAGAGTAGCCGCAGAAATTCGCCCTAGCGGGCGAAAGCTCGTCGGCCCTGTTTGGTACGGGTACTTACCATCGTTGGCGTTCTGACCATCAACCTGGTCAGAACGCCATAGTTTGTGTGATTGCAACAAACTATGGCGCACGTGCCCTAGACACACTTTGCCGAACGATGCGGTTCCAGTTTGATCGGTCGTCGGGAACCGGGAGAGAGATCCCTTCTTCGGCCCAGCCTTGGCAAGGTAGCGCTATGAACCTCTCACATAATCAAAGAAATCATTCATTTGCGCGTCTTTATATCCGTTGTTTAAAAATCGTTGGATGCTTCCGTGCATGGACTGGGTGACGGCAAAGAATGAGCCGATCTCCTTTTCTGCTTTGAGGTACAGAAAATTCTTCGAAACCAGTTTTGTGAGGTTATTTTTACCAAGGCCATCAAAGAAGGTAGAGAACGCGATATGTCGAGGATGCAGCTCGCGAAAATTTCCCCCTTTGTAGAAATTGGAAAAGAATCGATTTATTTCACGTGCAAGAAGCTCTTCGTTCTTGGCGGCAGTCCCTTCAAGCATCTTTAGGGACTCTGCCAGGTCGCCTAAGCTGCAGCTTGCGAAATCAACCTCGGCGACAAGCACATTGGAGTGCTTGATGAGATCATTTCGGCAACCTTCGAAGACGCAGTTCGTAAACTTTGCCCCAGTAAATTCAGATTCCAGGAATCTCCTGTAGCTTTTAAAGCGACTGTCGCTTATCGACATGTGTGAGAAGTCAAATGGCGGCAGTTCGCCCTTAAGATACAGAAACGTCAACGACTGATCAGTGATCTGATAGATCTCCTTGATGGCATCGCTAAATGCCTCTTTCGTGTTTCCGGCCATCATGGAGATAAGGAGATTCATATTCTCAAGCGCGGCGACTATTCCGGCTTTCGGGAGGCGTTCCTCGTTTCGCGTTTCTCTCAATTTGCCAATCAAGTAGGCCACCGCACCTCTCGCGGCGCCGATGAAATTGTTCTTGCCTGATCTGAAGTAACGAACGAGGTCTTTGAACTCGTTTGAATCGATGGTTACGCGAGCCAGCGCCGTAATAAAGCCTATGTCCTTGCTGTCCCGGCCAAAGCCGTCAAGGAGAGTAAGGGTGTTGAAGTATGGCGTTAGAAAGTCGTACTTGAGCCTTACGTACTCTTCATTGGTTACAACCAATGGATTCTTCTTGATGAACTGGATTATTTCTTCGCTATTCTTCTCGTGAAGTATTCCTACGATTTCTTCAAGCGCTCTAAGGGGCCATTTTCCCCCGTGATCATGTGTTAGCGAGTTAAATATGAACACCAGGTCCACAACAGGAATGCTAAAGTCATGTCGGGTACATTCGCGCACAAAAATAGAATGGATGATGTGATCGGTGACTTCGTTCAGCGAATTGTATGGAGTTGGTTCAAACGAAACCGCAAAGGTATCGGACTCAGTCGTATACGCATCTTCATACACGCACGAGAGGACGTCGATGAAGAACGGAAGAACTCGTTCGTCATCGGCAAGCGGAGTTTGTTGAGCTTGCTGCAAGATCTTCTTGGTTACGGATTCTGCATGTTTGTGGTTGCGGAAGCGCTTCGCCAAGTACCGCTTGCAGTGAATCTCATCAAAACCAAGTAGGTCAAAGATGCTGATGTCACCACTCTGGAACTCGTCATCACTGGGTATCACATTTGGGCGCGAGGTGATGAGTATCCTTCCATAGCCAAGCTCCAGTTCGAGCTCGCGAATTGATTCAAGAAGCCGCTTTACGCTGAATTTTTGCTTGAAGATCGAAGGCAGCTCATCGAGTCCGTCGATCACGATGATTAAGTTGCCACTCAATATCGATAGCTCGAAAACATCTCGGTCTAGGATGTTCTCCTGATTTAGATAGGCTGCCTGCATCCGGTACAGTTCATAGACCGAGTCGGCCTCAATGTTGCTATTCTCGAGTACTTCGTTCTGTCGCCTAATATCTTCGGAGCGTATGAAGAACGTCACGTACCTGTCGGAGGATTCCCTGATCAGGGCGCTCACAAGTGAAGTGCATAGGGAAGTCTTTCCGATGCCGCCAGAACCCCGAACGAGGATTGGCGTGCATCCGTTGTCGGCTGTAAGCATGCGCGACAAATGACTCACGGCGGTTCCGTGTGTCTGCGAAGAGTCGGAGATGTCCTGTTCGGTATAAAATTCTATGCTGTCTGGCGCGACGGCTTCTTTGAAGGATCCATCGATGCAGTATTCCCAGATGTAAGACTTGTAGTTTGTGTCTTCGATGTGCGCTACAGCCATAACTTTGCGCCACACGGGGGACGCCGGAAGTGGAGCCGATTTGGACTTCGGACGAGTCCTCAGGATCGTGAGGTATGTTGGCTGAATCTTTTGCGCGCTCATCAATTCCGCAGCGCGTTCGAGTGACTGCGAGATGTTCACGTTGTTGTGAAGCGCAAGAATGTGGTTCTTTGCCGGCGTACTGGTTTCCCAAAGCTCAAATTTGATTCTATTGAGTCCGGCGTAGTCTGCCGCTTCCTTCGCAGAAATGAGCTCCTGTCGCTTCTTCGAGTTGAGTGCAATGAGCTTTGAGACTTTAGTCAGATCGTAACCGCGAGTTTCCGGTTTTTCGGCTTTCGCAGGGCGCGCGAGCATGGGTTGGCTGCGCACAGTACGGAGCAGTTCGGCAACTGATTTGTTCCATGTTGCATCATCGGTGAAATCGACATGAAACTGCTGTTTCAGGTACCGTGGCGTCGAATCCTTCTCGCGTAGAACGACAACAGTGTTGGATCGACCAGTGGAGGCGAGCTGTCTCCAAGAGCGTTCTGCGTTCATGGATGTCTCAATCCCAACTCCGCCTTTGCGTGCGTTCGCTTTTGCTTCGTAACCCCTCGAGGCAACGACGATAACAAACTGACTGGTCGTGATCGCCTCTTCCATAAAGGCGTTCTTGTCCATGTCATTCAGCAAGTCGAATTGATCTAGTACGACGTGTATATCCGTTTGTTCGTCGAGCGCAGAAGCGAGCTTGCCTACCCAATCCTTATGCTCCTGGGAGTCCCAGGAATATGTTACGAAGACATTGATCACGATGAACCCAGTCCTTAGTTTGCGGGTGCTCCTCCTTTGCGTCGCGTTTCTGACGGTCCGGCGATGACTGGCGGAGCAGATTTATATCCCTTTTGCGAGCGTCGTTATGTCTTTATCAACGGCTACCCAACCTTCAGATGCATGCTATCAGCGACCATTGCGCAAGTGTTTCATCACCAAACACCTCCATTCTAGGTATCCCCATTTGCCCTCTGCACACCGCGCATCTTTTTTTGGCGGGAAGGGTTATCGGCGAGCAGTATGCTTAACTTTAGGCATTTGATGGCAAGCGCATTCTCGGGTGCCCTCAAGGTCTCTTCTACCTCGCTAACGTTTGAAATGAACCCGCCGGTGGTAGTCAAGAAATGGCAGTTCGTCACGGCGTGGTGGGCGTTTGAGTTTTAGGCCGTCTAGTGCCAATGCGGTATCACTCAGCTCGTGGCTGATGAGCATTTGACCGTCTTCTTGGAAACTAATTAAGCCGGCATCAAACAGAGCGTCCAGCGTCGCCACCAATGGTAGTCCGTTGGCTGGATCAAGTCGCTCAGCGTTTGAGCATGAGCGCCAGGGCTTGCAGTGCGAGCCGCGTAGGGCCGCGAGCGTTGAGATGCCCGTGACGGCGCACTTATTGTCCCAGCGCCCGAGGACTTCACGCCGGAATCGTCCCTGCCCGAGTCGCGCACTGATCATCCGTTCTTTCTCGGTGCTCGTGGCTTGTGAACGTTGGATTTCGCGCAGGTCGTTTTCAAGCTTGCTCGATGCATTATCACCGACGTCGGCCGGGACTGAGTCGGTGACGGATGCTGAGGGATCCTGAAGTTCTCGAGGTGCCTCCGCAGGAAATCCACGTGTAAACTCGAAAGTACCGCTGATCGGGTCCCAAAATGATCGGTACCAGTACTCAGAGTCCAATCGGCGACTTGTGACTTTAGAAGACTCGTCGTCGTTGGCGCTTGCCTGGCTGCCTTCTACAACGCCAACTCGAACGAGGGAGCCGTCCTTCAAGTTGGAAAAATGCCTCAAGAAGTCCTCGGCGCGACGAGCAGTTTGCGGTCGATGTTCTTCCAGCTCTTTGATGACTTCACGCCAGGATCGTCGATACCTAATGGCGCCATCAACGACCCTCATTTCATCAAACCAAAGCATGAAAGCGTGCTGATTCGTGTTGGTATCGTGGAAGGACCAGGCATACGCCTTCCCCGTTACCGCGGGATTAGGAATTGCACGCCCGTTGCCGGCAACCTCCCAACTGCTCATGTCAAACCCTGCTTGCCTGAGAACCTCGTAAACGGACGTCTTGTTCGTTGGACGAAGTTGCGCAAGCACAACCCGTAACGGCTGTTCAAGGTTGGTGCTTGTAGAGAGCACGTCTAGTATTCTGCGAGCAACGTTGTTGCCAACATGTCTTGCAGGTAATAACCCTTTTACCCACGGTAAACCTGCTTCGTTCAGTACCGCGGAGATGTTCCGCATCCGCAACTCGACAGATTTCGCAGTCCTTCCGAGTTCGGTCGCCAGGTTTCGATAGACCCCAGCTTTGTTGTATTTCTGGCCGGCAACGTCCATCCGCAGCATGCGTTGATACTGGAGAACTGCTGCTCCAAGGTCTTCCTTTGTCCAATCGTCCATTGCGCGTCGTCCCTTTGAGGAGTGTGCTTGCGCCGTCTGACTGGCCGCATTACCCCGTTGGGTATCCTGGCTCGAGGGAGTGGGCACGTGGCTGTGGGCTACATGCAAGCTGCCAGGGGCGGGGATGCCTTCAGTGCTCCGAAATCTCGATGCTCACTAGAATGTGCCGTTATTTGGGTTAGCTTCAACCCACTTCGGCCTCGATAAAGTGAGGAAAATATCGATAGGTTTTCCGGTACTTGCTCACGTCGCCATCTGGAATTGGTAGTCCCTGGCTGTTGGAATTGATGGCCCGCATTTCCGCGTAAGTAAGTTTTGGCGGGTCAATCCTGTACGCTTCGGCGCCTAGTCGGACAAATTCCAAAGTGTCAAATCGGGCGTCATTAAATCTCCCGCGATCGGGCTCTGCGAAAAGCACCCCTCCTGCAGTGAGCATCTTGGCGCCGTCCGTATAGGTAAAGTTGTAGATCTGCTCGTACGTGAAGTCGTTCTTCTCGTGCAGCTTCGTGCCTTTGCGAATGGCTGCATCGATCACGCTTCGATAAACAGCGGCTACACCCCAGCCGCTTAGGTCGTCATTAGATGTGCCAAGGGGCACCCTTCCAGAATCAATATTGTGTTCAAGCATTTGCAGCGGCGTAAGTGTTTGCTCGTCAATTTCGTTCCCATCGTCATCGTAGGAATCGATTAGCTTTAGCCTATCCGCATTGACTGAAATAATGAGTACGGTGCCTGAGGCCGCGTTGGATGCGACGTACTCGAGATCTCTGAGGCATTCTCGAGACAGCTTTCCGTCGTAGTCGAGCCAGATAACTGCGGGTGCGTCCTTCCAGCACGCGGTCTGCTGCAGTACGACGCCTGCGCGCCCGAACTCCATCTGAATGTGTCCGTATGGAACATTCATCTTGAAACGCGCTTGAACCGTGCTGTTCGACGTATCTTCAATGCTTAGCATCGTTTCGAAACCCAGAGAACGATGAAACAGGTTGAAGTCTGAAAAATAGAGCGATCCCATTCCAATGTAGGAGTACTTACTTGGGTCTCGGAAGTACACGAGCCTGCGAAAAGACTCAGCCAGCATCTTGCGTTCGATGCTTTTGGCGGGTCTGACCCGATAGTCAATTTCTTTATAGCTTCCAGCCATTAGTCTTCCCGCTCCCTGTCGAGGAAGTAGCTGAAAACAGCTTCGCCAGCCTTGGTGGCACTTGGTACATCAAAGTGTTGCTTTGCGAACTCGACATCTTCAACGGATCGTGTGAACTGAATTCTCACGGTAGTTGGTTTCGTGGCTGTGGGTGCAGCGCGAGATGGCGCAACAAAACGTGCCGACGCCGCCACACTCGAAAGAGCTACTTCCACGGCCTCGCTGACGCGCTCTTTGAGGAAAGTCGATTCACTATCACGTTCCGCATCCAGCTCGTTAAGGAAGTCCACGACCTGACGAAGGGCGTTGGCCATTTCAAGTCTTGCAGACTGGTAGACCTTAGATTCCGTGTCGACGCCGCTCTTCGAGGTATTCCATGGCAATGCTTTCGCGTTATCACTTTCGAAAACCGCGTAACCACGGAAGCGCGAGAACTGTCCATGAGCGCCGGGAGTTGCTTGCCCCTGGTTGGATTCAAGCTTGGTATCCCAGCCGGTCAGCTGAGTTTTATCAGCGCCAAGCACCTGCCTTCCGTTGCAGATGATGTACCAACCCGCCTCTTTGAGGTTGGATTCTGAAATACCAGCATAGATGGTCAACTTCACTGTCGACAGAGTATTGCTGTCGTCAACGGTATAGGTTTTTTCAAGCTTGATCGGCTTGATAGCATCGCTTTGCAACAGCGTGGCCACGCGATGCCTAAGCTCGAAGTTATTTACCTTTAAATCAAGTCCACGATCGAGGCTATGAGCGTGTGCTTGCTGAAGGCTCGCAACCAAGCGTTGAACGAATAGCTCGGTACCAAACTCGTTCGCGACGGGTGGATACAGCTGCGTAACCTCTAGCGTGGTGCTTCGGGTATCAATGGGGTTGGTTTCGCCCTCCTTTACTTCAGCGAATTCAAATTCCCATTTTTCGCGGCCCTGATCATCCAGGAGCGTCGTCCACTGATCGACATCCACCTTGAGCGTGAAATGGGAGTCGGCTGCAACAGACTTAACTTCAAACTTTTTGCCCATCTTGAACAGGGCTCTCTTCATTCCAACGCCGAACTGTCCTATCGACCCTTCAATTGATGGTGCCCCTTTCGCTCTACCGAAGCGAAAGGCATAGTTTATGGCTGTGTCTACTGAGATGCCGCCGCAGTTGTCGACGATCAGGAAGCTGTCGGGCTTGACCTCTATATGAGCAAAGAGGCCATCGTAGGATCCATCGCCACGCAACGAACGAGCACCATCGACACAGTTATCCACTAGATCCTTGATTGCATCCTGCAGCGAGATGTCCTTCGTGATGATGTTGATGAAGAACTCTTTCGTTGGTGATGCATTGATGACTGGTGCAGACATGCCCCCCTCCCTGTCAGAAAGCTGTCGGCATTATTGCCTCCCAGTTGAGGCCAGGGCAATCGTTGGACTACCTACCCCCATCGCCTGCGCGAGCCTGGCCAGTAGCAACTCCGCTACGATTGGGCATACGCTATTTCCGATCTGGCGAAAGGCATGCCATTTGGTCGGATGAAACACGAACCAGTCAGGGAAGCCCTGCAATCTCGCGGCTTCGCGGGGCGAGATGACCCGAGGCTTCTTGGGATGGATGGGGCGCACAGCCTGGAAGCTGCCCTTGTCGGAGTTGGTGCCGGCTCGCAGTGTCGGGCAGAAGCCTTCTGGATCGAGACGAGGCGCCCGGTAAACGGTATCAACTTCGCCGGGAGCCAGAGCATCAAAACGGGCAATCGTTTGCTCGCTATGGCTAGTCCCTAGGAAGCCTGAGACTCTCAACCTATTTGCTAGCAAGACGGAATCCCGATTGCCCACGCCCGATGGGACCATGCCCCTCACGCGCTCGGCGAAAGCACTTTCTCCAAGGGCTTTTACGGTTCGCCAGCTCTGCTCTTCGCGTTGCCAGTTTGCCCTTACATCGGGGAGGCCGTGCAGGGCATGCTTCACTTTCACTATCTCAACGTCTGTGGGCGGGCAAAACGAGTTGGCCGTCAACGCGGCGACACGACTCGGGTCAATGCCAACGAAGAAAACTCGGGTCCGGGTTGTGGCCGCGCCGTAATCGCTGGCTTTGACCTTGAAGGGGGGTAGTACCTTGTAGGATGAGGGTAGCTGAGAAATTGCGGCCTCAATTATTGGTTTGTTCTCCTCGCGAAGAATACCGAGTACGTTCTCAGCGAGAAAAAAAGCAGGACGGAGTTCCGCGACAAGCCTGAAGAATTGGCCGAAGAGCTGATTTCGAGGGTCACCCTGATCCCTTTTGCCTATCAAGCTAAACCCCTGGCATGGGGGGCCGCCTATCAATCCAGACAGTTCGTTTGGTTTGAGGCCGCAAAGGTTCAATAGGCGCGAGCCCGCCAGAGACCCGACGTCTTCGCAAAAATGCTTAGTGCCCGGGAAATTGAACTCGTGGGAGGCGGAAGCGATTGGGTCGAGCTCTACACTTCCGGCAACGCGGAATCCTGCGCGAGCAGCACCCAGGCTAAGGCCGCCTACGCCGGAGAACAGGTCAATCACGCTCAGATTATTCATGTGTGCAATTCTACGTGGGCTTCCTCCGCCTGTCGATCGAGCAGACATGGGAATAACATCAAGAGGGGCCGATGGGCCTATCTACTCAGCAGTCACCAATGGGGCCAACTCATGGTCGACAGACTCACAACCGAGGCTAGAAGTGCTTTGATGCGGGCCGTCCGAAGTAAGAATACGGGCCCTGAGCTATTGGTGCGCAAGATGGTACATAGATTGGGGGCTCGCTTTAGGCTCCATCGAAAAGACCTTCCCGGTACACCAGATCTCGTTCTTCCCGCGCGTCGATTATGTATCTTTGTTAATGGCTGTTTTTGGCATCGGCATACTGGTTGCAATCTGGCAAGTAATCCAACTTCCAATGTTGCTTATTGGAACGAGAAATTTGCGCGGAACGTAGCGCGTGATCGTGTGAATGTTGAGCAATTGAAGCGAGCTGGATGGCATGTAGAGACAATATGGCAATGCGATACGCGCGATCAAAGAGTCCTTGAAGAGAGGTTGCGGAAGCTTCTGTTCCCTCGACGAGCCCGGAGGTCTGCCTTGCAATCTTCCCGCAGGAGCCCTCCGCGGAGGAGTTGAGCGTCTTCGTGGTGCTTCTGTTGTGCGGTAGCTCTGCAGGCTCTCAGAGGGGGGGCACGCAAAGGCCGAGTTTGCACGGCCTGGCTTAGCTAAGTTGTACAAATATGGGCCGGCTCAGGCGCGTTGTGATGGGCGGCTCTGATAACGTAAGGGCATCAGGGATTCGAGCAATCTCCAAACATGGACAATCGGATCAAAGTGCTTCGTGACGCTCGCGGCCTGTCTCTTGAGGATTTGGCAATGGCCGCAGGTACATCCAATCAACAGGTAAGTCTCCTCGAGTCCGGCAAGCGTCGCCTTACCGTGGATTGGCTATTGCGCCTGTCCCATGCGCTGAATTGCCATCCTTGGGAGATTGTGTCGCTGGACCTGCCGAGGCCACTCGGCGCCCAAGACATCCGCCTCCTGGATCGGTTTCAGGGGCTCACAGAGCCCCAGCGGACTACTCTTCTTAGTTTCCTCGAATCGTTGGCTCCTCTGCCTAAGCCGGCCACGCGCGTTCGGAGGTAGTGTCCAATCCAAATGTTGGAATTTCTTGACAATATCCAGCATTTGGCCTAAACCTGGGTTGTCTCCACGGCGAGGGATCTGATCCCGGGCGCGGTTATGGGTGGCTGGGGAGGGACATCACAGTGCAGCGGTAGCGTCGGCCCTACTAGGGTCGCTCAGTACGTCCGTATGTCGACGGACCATCAGCGCTACTCAACAGAAAATCAGCGGGAGACCATCGCCAAGTACGCTGATCGTCGTGGCATGGTCATTACCAGGACCTATGCGGACGAGGGTAAGAGCGGTTTAAGTCTTGAAGGGCGCAATGCTCTTCAACAATTGATCCGCGATGTTCAGGCCGGCACGTTCGACTTTAAAGCGATTCTCGTCTACGACATCAGCCGCTGGGGACGCTTCCAGGATGCTGACGAAAGCGCGTACTACGAATATCTGTGTCGGCGCGCCGGCATCCAGGTCTTCTACTGCGCCGAGCCGTTTGAAAATGACGGTAGCCCGATGGCCACCATCATGAAGAGCGTCAAACGAGCCATGGCTGGAGAATACAGTCGAGAACTATCCAGCAAGGTCTTCCAAGGGCAATGCAGGCTTATCGAACTGGGCTTTCGGCAGGGTGGCTTGCCGGGCTTCGGTCTTCGGCGGATGTTGTTAGACGATCACCATCAGCTTAAGGGGCGTCTGCAGCCAGGAGAGCAAAAAAGCCTGCAAACGGACAGGGTGATCCTCGTTCCGGGGCCCGAGGAAGAGGTGGCTACCGTCCACCGCATATATAGGGAGTTCCTTGAAGCGGGGATGATCGAGCGAGAAATCGCCGAGTTGCTGAATGCGAGAGGCGTTCTGACTGACCTTGGCAGACCATGGACACGAGGCACCGTCCATCAAGTACTGACGAACGAGAAGTACATCGGAAACAACGTATACAACCGGACCTCGTTCAAGCTGAAGCAGCGGCACGTAAAAAATTCACCCGATATGTGGGTGCGGCGCAATGGCGCATTCGAGCCGTTGGTTCCCGCCGAGTGGTTCGTTCGTGCCCAGGAAATTATTGCGGCCCGATCTCAGCGTCTCGACGACGCTGCAATGCTCGATCTTCTAAAGAAGCTCCTGCAAAAGGCCGGCTCCCTCTCGGGACTGCTGATCGATGAGCAGGAGGCGATGCCATCTAGCAGTACCTATCGGCAGCGGTTCGGTGGCTTGGTCCGCGCATACTCGTTGATAGGGTTTCATCCGTACCGCGATTACCGCTATCTCGCCATAAATCAAGCCTTGAGGGCCAGGATGCCGGACATCGTCTCGGAAATTGTGGGCGGCTTTGATCGTCACCATGCGACCACGGAGACTCAAGCCAAGACGGGACTTTTGCGAGTCAACAGCGAGTTCACGATGTCGGTGGTTATCGCGCGTTGCCTTCAGTTGGCCAGCGGCACATTTCGCTGGCACCTGCATTTCGACACTAGTCTCGCTCCGGACATCACCGCAGTGGTTCGCATGGCGGCAGATCAGAACACGGTGCTCGACTATTACCTGTTTCCAAGGATCGACCTTCCCTTAAGGGTATGCCGCCTTGCGGAGCAGGACAACGATGGGCTGCTCGACGCATATCGTTTCGACTCCCTGGAGCCGCTGTATGCACTGGCAGAACGCTGTCCGATCCGCAGGGCGGCCTGACGTGGAGAGCTATCATGCGCACTATAGAAATGATCCCTATCGAGCGCGTCCGAATCCTCAATCCTAGGGCCAGAAATCAACGGCAATATCGTGAGATTGTGGAGAACATCGGGCGCATCGGTCTGAAGCGACCCATCACTGTCAGCCGCAGAGCGGCGCCCGAAGATGGCTTCGAATACGACCTTGTGTGTGGCCAGGGGCGGATGGAGGCGTATCAACGTTTGGGGCGAGCCGAGGTCCCGGCCATCATTGTGTCGGCCAGCGAAGAGGACTGCCTGGTGATGAGCCTCATTGAGAACATTGCCAGACGGCAGCACCCAGCCATCGAGCTGATGCGCGAGATAGAGACCCTTCATCGGCGTGGGTACAACGAGACCCAGATCGGTCAAAAATTGGGCGTTACTGCCTCATGGGTAAGCATGCTCTTGAACCTCCTGGAGAATGGCGAAGAGCGTCTCGTGGCAGCTGTAGAGACTGGACTTATACCGATCAGTTTGGCAGTGACCATCGCGCGGAGCGATGACGCGGGCATCCAGGAAGCTTTGGCCGAGGCATACACGAACGGTGTTGTGAGGGGGAAAAAGCTTCCCGTACTTCGTCGGCTTCTAGAGCAGCGAGCATTGCGGGGAAAGACCGAAAGACACTCTTCGTATGGGCGCAGGAACAGCCGAAAGCTATCGGCGGAGAACCTCCGGCAGATTTATCAGCGAGAGGTAGGCAAACAGCAGCTACTTATACGCAAAGCAGACTTCACTCAGAAGCGTCTGCTGTTCGTCGTCCAGGCAATGCAGACGCTGCTCAAGAATTCCCAGTTCGTCGAAGTGCTACGGGAGGAGCATCTGGACACCATCCCTGGTCCACTTGAACGGCGCATGGGGCGAGGGCTGATCCAATGAACGCGAAAGATGGTCGCAACGGCGACGTCCCTGAGGGCTTTGAGTTCGGCACCCGTGTGATTCCTTTATCGGCAATCCTGCCGCTGAAAGTGCTTCGTCCCACGACAAAACAAAGCCAGAAATACCGGCAGATCGCGACGTCCATTCACGCCATAGGTCTAGTCGAGTGCCCGGTTGTCGCCCCTAACCCGGATAAGCGAGACACCTATTTCCTGCTTGATGGGCTGCTTCGGTTTGAGGCTATCAAGGAGCTTGGGTGGAAGGAGGTCGAGTGCCTAATTTCGACAGATGATGAAGGTTACACATATAACAAGCGAATAAGCCGACTCGCATCTATACAGGAACACAGGCAAATCGTGCTCGCGATCGAGCGCGGAGTTCCTGAGGAAAGAATCGCCGAAGCACTAGATATGGAGCTTGGTGCGATCCGTCGGCGGTTCAAGTTGCTGGACGGCATCTGCCAGGAAGCTGTAGAGCAGCTCGCTGACAAGTCATGCCCAATGATCGTCTTTGACATGCTTAAACGCATGCGGCCCATGCGCCAGGTAGAGGCTGCTGAATTGATGACTGGCCAAAGGAACTACACGACCCCTTTCATCAAGGCAATTCTCGCCGCCACCCCCGATGAGCAACTAGTGAAGCCGCGACGAAAGACCGGCGACCGCGACATTTCGCGCGAACAGATTGCACGACTCGAACGGGAGCTAGAGGCTGCGCAGACACGTACTCGATACGCGGAAGAAACCTATGGAGAAGACAATCTTCAGCTGACTATTGCTAAGAGCTATGTGGCAAAGCTTGTTAGGAACGAGCATGTCCGTACTTGGCTCGCATCGCACGAGCCGGAGTACCTCGCTGAGTTTCAGGAGATATCGGAGTTCGATTCACTCACAAGAATATCAAGCGATAGCCATGAAACGACCTTCTAAACCGACGCAGTCGGGCGGCGAATGGTTTGTGAGGGCCCGGTTGCAGCGTAGAACGGGAAGGTGTGAGGAAATGCAATCTACTTAGCTTATTAGCTCGGTCGGCCAATGTTCGCTCATGCTCCCTAGTTTCTTTTGAGCGCGCACTTCGGCAGGCGTCAGCCCGAGAATCTCCGCTTTGGCAAGCTCGACAATTCTTCTGCAACGTGTGACGCAGCTAACCAAAGTGCGCGCGTCATCCAGTGACCCGCCTGTCGCTCGCGCCACCGCATAGCGCGCAGCCTTGACGTCATACGATCCAAAAGGGTTCGGTCGAAGAATCTTCATGCATTCCAGCGCCGAGGCGAAGTCAGAACTCACTTTTGCTAGATACCGTGAGGACCCCTGCAGCCGATGCCTTTGCAGATACTCGGTATACAGCTCCGAACGGTTAACTAGCTTGCCTGGGGGGAATGCACCAATCTCTCGTGCGATGTGACTGGGGTGAGGTAGCGGTCGTATAGAGCTGTCGGACAAGAGGCCGGTTAGGCATATCTTCATAATGCGCATCCTATCGAGGTCATCGTCAGCACCGCGCTCAAGCGGACGATATCCTCCCCACCCGCCACGTAGAGGCGCGCACGCGGCCTCTCTCGGACGAAGAAGAAGTGATCGGACGGAAATTCCCTGCAAGGCACAGGCATTGATGAGGGTGTGCAGTGCGATCCTGCCGCCTCTACCGGGGTTGTTCAACCTGGCTAGGCGGTTGATGGTGTCCGCAACATTTGGGCGCCGCTTGCTTTCTTCGGGGAGCGACCGCATAAGCTCCTCAACGAAGATATTAAATGTGGCCCCGTGAATGGGTGGTTGTACCGGATCTGCACAAATCTCGACCAGATCCGACAGCTGCGTCTCTACCCAGGTTACGTAGGTGGATTTTGGCGTAAAGATTCCCATAGCCCCAAGATGGACACCACAAGAACAGCAGTTCCTTCGTTTGTCGTACGGCGTGCTTGTGGGTTGCTTTGAATGGCATTGACGGCATTTATCTTCCAGGTCGCATCGATGTATGGGGCAGGTCGTTCGCAGATCAATCGACCATTGAAGAAGCTCACATGACGTTTCTTCGTCCCACGCAAGATAGCAGGCGGGACACCAACGACGACATCCGCCCTTGCGACCAATGGCTCCCGGTGCCAACAGAGCGTCTAGAGCAAGGAATGATCCGCAATGGATAGTGGTTATCCCTGTTAGCCGTTCAAGGTTTTCGATTCGCCTACGGTAAATCTTGCCGGGACCGCAGAAGCTCGATGTAAGCCTGACCTGATGCTCGCCTGGTTCGTTGTACGGCTGCGGCAATGAAACCAATGGCCGCATTGCTATGCCGGTAGTTGCGGCCAATCTCAACGCATAATGTTCTGCCGACTCAACGGTGGGCATGCCAAGATTCAATATCTGCATGGGCGGAAGTGGCGTCCAGAAGCGGACGCCACTTGTATCGTTTCTCCCTTCCCCGTCGGGACTTAGGCTTTCTGCGACCACAGGGACGCGACCTGGGATGCCCTGCCGGAAACGCTGCCGGCCGCCATCGTTTCTTCAAAGGCTTGAATGTCTCGCCAAAGCGTATCGAGCTCGCGCTGATTGTAGTAAGAACCCTCGACGTCCTTCCTATGGACGCTTGGTTGTCCGTTCAATCGAGCAGATTGGCTTGCGCGATCAAATAGCTTTGTAATCTCTCCAATAACGCCGCCGGTGGCGGCAAGGATCTCGTATGCCATCTTGTACGGGAGGTCTCGTGGCGTGAATGCGTGCGATGCACTGATATTTTTGAGGAGACGTAAGAAGTGTTCTTGGTCTCTCTTTCTTCTCGGGCTATATGGCGGTAGCCATACTGTGGTGACACGTCGGCGAAGTTCGGGATGTATGTCCCAAAGGAGCGCTGCCTCATGTATGCCGGTCATGAGGAACATGAGCTCGTTTTCCTCTGCGAAGAACATAAGGTGCTTTGTGTGATCGCTTGGGGAGGTGTCTCGCCTGTTCTTCAATAGGGCCGTCACCTGATCCACCGATATGAACTTGCAGGATCTCGCCTTTAGCGAGCGCGACAGGGTCCTCCAATGATCGCCCTCTGTCATTTGGCGAAGTGGTAATAGCTCATATAGCTTGATGCTCTCGGTAAGGTCTTGCCGAATTGTTTCGACGGTAAGGCGTGAAAGCTCGGTATCCCGCAGCAGCCACTTCAAGTTCGGGCTTTGTGTCTCATAGATAAGCGCCTTTACCAGTTCGCGGGACGAGAAGTAGGCGTTGTGCGGTAACATCGCAAAAGTCTCTATGATCGGTATCTTGCCGGAGCCCCAGCGCATAGGGTTTCCAAAGACTTCCCGCATTACCTCATGGCGCAGGGTCGTCTTCCCCGCACCTGACGGTCCGATGATGAAGACCATGTGCCCCGGCTGGAAATTGTCCAACGCCGCTTTCAATCCCTCTTTTCCCTCCATAAAAGCAAAGTGCTCGATGATGTTCATGGCATCTCTCCTCGCTCATCCCAGCCGGAGATGTCATCCCAGCAAGTTTCATTGCGAACTGACGGATCGCCGGGCGTAGGATCGATCGGGTCCGGAAGAGGTGTCGCCTCATCGTTTGCGCCGGCGGGAGGTTGCTTCGCCGCGAAGTTAGCGTTTTCTATACGGGTAAATGTGCGACGACTGATCTGGCTCTTCCGCCCGCGAGATAGTCCGCGTTGGATGGGGGCATAGAGTAAGTTGAAGCGCTTTTCTTCCACTGACAATGCCGCGGCTGACTGAACTCTGCTGTGAAACGCTTTAATCCACTTGCCATTGATACGGACGCGTAGCACCGTCGGATCTTCGCAGTCGCTCTTAACGCGCTCGACCTTGCCTAGCCTGAGCTGAGCAATGAGCTCATCGCTGGAGAAATACCCATCCTCGGTCAGAATGCCTCGCCTCAGATTGGTGTTCCGCTTGATCTGAGATTCGATCGAGGTAGCTAGGAGGAAGTCCTCATTCTCCCTACATTCGATGCCAAGGTCTCCCGCCAGAAGGATGCAAGCTTCCTTCTTTTCAAGAGGTGATCTGCCATCTGCGCATGGAGTTTCGGGTAGGTCTCCGTAGACGTAGTCTAGGAACTGATCGTGGACTACGTCGAAGCCAAGCTTCGCGTTGCGCCGACTTTTGAAGCGACCGTCCGAAGCTCTGCCCATCTGATCGGGAAGCGTGGTGCCAGTCATTCGGTGAGCAACGTTTTGGTTCACTCTCTTGATGGTTGCTTCCGCGAGGCCATTCCATGCGCTAGCAGCGGTTGGCGACCAGCGCAGCGTGATGTTGTAGTGCTCCGCAAATTCCCTTAGCCACTCGGATCGATTCTCTGAACCGCGATCTAGATGAATCAGCTGGGGAAGTCTGCCATGTCGCCGCAGGTATTCCCGAAGTAGGATTGCAAGCCCATCCGTTCGCGCGGCGCCAAAAATGAGGGAGTGAGCCATCGGTATCTCAGTGGCACCATCCATGCCGATGTAGAAGGTCGACTTCAAGGCGGGCATGAGCTTGGTCATGTCGGGAGCCATTCTCACATCGAAGTCTGATGAATCGATATGCAAGGTATGGCCATATGCAATGGGTGGCAGGGATCGTTTGCATGGGTCTGTCGCCGGGCGAATTGCTTGGTATCCGCGTAACCCAGCCGTTGCCAGCGCGTGTTTGGTCGGCGATTCCTGTCGCACTCGATAATAGAAAGAGCTCTTCCCTGGGGCTTCGATTCCACGTCGCTCGCACTCATCCTCCAAGAGGAAGTACAGATCCCGTTGCTTCCTCACTCCTGCCTTGTTCCAGGATCTCGCGATGACTGTGCTAACCGCTTCCTCCTGTATCGACGTCAAGCGGGGAAGCCGATTGCCTGATCGGCTGAAGTTGGTCAGACAGGCTACCAATGGATCGTGACCCTCTTCTCGAAAGGATTCGACGCGGTTCGCCAGTTGCCTCATCCGTTCGGTTTGTGGCTCTTCGCCGCGCGCAATTGCTTCGATTCGAGCCAAGCGTAGGCGTGCTTTTTCTAGATCGGTCGTACTGCAGGTGAATAGCTCGCCACTGGGACCGGATTGGTCAAAGATAGACGCGCTGCTCTTTAAGGCCTCCTGGTCTGCCAGGGCAGCGTGTTCGTGGTTGTGGAACAGGGTGAAGAGGTGGGAGAGCTCAAAAGGCGTGCTTTTCAATGGCCCGAAGATGAGGCCTTGTGCAAGGGCCCACAATATTAGACGGGCATCCAACCCGTCGTTGGCAAATCGCACATCATCCAAAGTGGATGGGCGATGGCGGATGTCGTCGACCAATCGGTTGATTGCACGACATTCGTGTTCACCTATCGGCAGCATGGTGCTTGCGTACATGGCCTCCAGGTTCTGGAGATAGATACCAGGAGATCGCGGTGGTGACCATGTGCGGAATCTCAGTTCGTGATCACGTGCAAATTTTTCATAGGGTTCATGCAGCCAGTTGCCGTTGTTCTGTCTCCAGTCGGAGCTTGGCTTGCTGCTTTCGGTTAGAAGCCAATCTTCTTGCTTACACTCAACAAGTTCGACGTTTTTTTCCCGAAAGACAAGGAAGTCGAGGCATGCTGAGGACACGTGGGGACGTCCGTTCGGCAACGATCTGTGCACACCAATGCAGGGGACTTGGGCGTAGTAGCCAAGTACCGTGGGATCGAGCTCCATTTCGTAAGCGCACAGTAGTTCGCACGTATGGCTTTCCAGCGTACGGGGACCTCTGTTCTTAGCTGACGCCAGACGAGTGACTACATTTCGCAGTGCCGCCCTCCCCGGCGTTCTTGCCGGACTTAGTGCAACCATCTTTTCGATGAACTGAGACGATGAAGCACTCATGCCTGCGCGCGAATAAATGGTGTTTCGCAGCGTTTCGCTCAAGATGATGGGTGTCCGGATGCAGATCACGGTGCACCTCCTCCATTGAGCTGACTAGTCCTTACAAATATGTACAAATCGACTGCGGTAAAGGCAGTGGCGAATGCGCAAGATGTCGACAAGCCACCCTTTGGTTTCTTGGTGACGAGCATCGTTGGGGTGTCGATGATTCGGATCTGCCAACGATGCTGTCGCGAACAACTTGCATGGCGGCGGAAATGTGCCAAGTGGTCTTTGCCCAAGCTTTCCATCGTCTCATTCCTCTTTTGAGGCGACACACGCTCCCCGCAAAGCTTTTCTGCTTCGCTCGGTGCCGGTTAATTTGAGACGAACGCTCCCAACAACCATGCGTGGCATGATTGGTTTGCGCTTGACACGGCGGGGGTGCGGCGTGAGACTTACGGCGCAAGGTGTAGTTGTACCGCACGTCCATAAGCCCTAGAGCCAGCCAGCTCCGGGGCTTATTCATTTTTGCGTCTCGCTATTTCCCCTTGAGAGTATTCCTAGCTGGACCCTCCCTATCGTGGCTTTCGAAGCCTTTACGAAATGGTGGAGAAAACGTGCTGGAAGCTACCTTTCGGCAGCTGCGTGCTCCAAAGGTCGCCCCTCTTTGTGCGGGGCGGAGACTTTTGAATCGAGTAAGCCGCTCAGCCACGTGCGGACGTCCTGGGTAGCCGCGAACCAGCCTCTTCGGCCCGGTACCCGGAACATTTCGATGGGAAGCCTGCCAGCAGATCGGCAGTTGGCTAGCGCTTTGACCGACCGAAAACCCATCAGCCGCGCGGTTTCCGATGCGGTGAGGATTGGAGACTTAGGAAAATAGCCTTCGACTTCCGAGTGGGTGTTCAAAGTCACTCCGGTGCCCTCCGTTCACTGGGCAGCGCGTTGAGGCAAATCTGAACCGGGGAGGCCCTTTGGGGCGCTAAAGGTCGTTGTCGGTCAAGGTACTCTCTAGTCTCTGACTTCGCAATAAGTCATTGATTGATATAAATATATCACTCTGTTGCCCGAGGGGTGATCGCCTCCTGGCGAATTCACGGATTGATATCAAGAGCGCTGAGAACACCGCTGAGATCGTGAATCGACACTGCCACCTGATGTGGCGCAGCATTCCTCCGCCGATCGAGATGCAGTGCTGCAAAGCCCGCATCCGTTGCACCTGTGTAATCGCATCGCCAAGTATCACCGACCATCAGAATTTCTGAGGGGTGGAGTCGTAGCATTCCTGCTAGAGCGGCATAAAAGCCGGCCTCCGGTTTGGCCGCACCAACATCGAACGAAAAACAGAACGCGTCGAATAACTCTCCAAGCTCGTTGCGGATGGGATCTGCGTAGGGCATCGCTAGATTTGATGCCACTGCCGTTCGAATGCCACGGTCGCGCAGTTGACTGAGCACGAAGGCCGCCTCGGGATACGCACGAGTTGAAGCGAGCTCGGCGGCTAGGTCGCGCTGGAGCGACTCCAGCGATGGAGCATCCGAGTGCGGTCCCACCGCTGCGAAAAACTGTTCCAAGTCCATTCGCTTGGTAAGAGGGGAAGCCCTGGGGCCTTGCGCCGAGAATGAAGCGAGCTTGGCAAATGGCCGGCGCTTTTCCCCTATTTCGACAAGCGTTCCATACGCGTCGAATGCGACTGCTTTTATGAGTTGCCACTTCACGCGAAGTCACCTTTCCTAAACGCCGTTCGACAGACTGCCAAAGACCATGATGCAGCCTGCGTATGGGACATGGTTTGCCGTAGTCCCTGATGAAGCAAGGGGCTAACCAGTCATTTTCAATATTCGACCGTATGTTGCGACCTAAGCACAGCCTTTGCCGCACCGGGTGGAGGCTAGGGCGGCTATGGTTGATGACAATTGGTTGATTTTATTGATGGTCGACGGGCTATCAGTGCTCGCGACAGGCAAAGTTTGTCGCTAGGCAGCGCAATGCCGACAACTTTTGGCGGTTCTGACTAAACAGACTTTGGTGCTCCGACCAAACCCGCTGCACGGAACGCTCGCCCCAACCGCGCCGATTTTCAAACGATCGTCACACTGGCCGATTTGCCCCCCTTCGACGGCCGTTCTCCCCTCCCTGCTGGACGGCGCTTTCCGGGACAGTGGCTTGTCACGCAGCCAGCGCTCCTGGGGAGGAAAGCGACCATGCGCAAGATCCATCTGATTCTCGCCCTACCGCTGGCCCTGGCGGCCTGCAACCATGAAGAACCCGCCGCGCAGAGCAGCGGCGACGTCTCGTTCGAGGCCAAGCTGCAGCAGCAGTTGCTGGATGCCAAGCCGGGCAGCGTCATCGATATTCCGGCCGGCCACTACCACCTGCAGCGTGGCCTGAGCCTGCGCACTGACGGCGTCACCATCAAGGGCGCCGGCATGGACAAGACCGTGCTGTCGTTCAAGGGCCAGGTGGTTGGCCCCGAGGGCCTGCTGGTCAATGCCAACGACTTCACCATCGAGAACCTCGCGCTGGAAGACACCAAGGGCGACGCGCTCAAGATCAACCAGGGCAAGAACATCACCATCCGCGGCGTGCGCGTGGAATGGACCGGCGGCACAAAGACCACCAACGGCGCCTACGGCCTGTATCCGGTGAAGACGCAGAACGTGCTGGTGGAAGACTCGGTGGTGATCGGCGCCTCCGATGCCGGCATCTATGTGGGCCAGTCCAACAACATCGTCGTGCGCCGCAATCGCGCCGAATTCAACGTGGCCGGCATCGAGATCGAAAACTCGGTGAATGCCGACGTGTATGAGAACACCGCCACCAACAACACCGGCGGCATCCTGGTGTTCAACATGCCCAACCTCTCGCAGGCGGGCCACAGCACGCGCATCTTCAAGAACAAGACGATCGGCAACAACACCGACAATTTCGCCGCCAAGGGCGCCGCCGTGGCCAGCGTGCCGCGCGGCTCGGGCGTGGTGGTGAACTCCAACGACAAGGTGGAGATTTTCGACAACGACATTGCCGACAACCAGACCGCCAACGTCATCATTTCCAGCTACTACTCCACCAACTACTACAACACCAAGGGTGTGGCGGCCGATTACAACCCGTATCCGAAGGGGATCTTCATCTACGACAACCGCTTCAAGGGCGGCGGCGATTCGCCCGATGGCCTGAAGCTCAAGACCTTGAAGACCGCGGTGTTCGGCCTCAGCGGCAAGTTCCCGGACATCCTGTGGGACGGCTATGTGGACCAGACGAAACTGGTCAACGGTTTGCCGCCCGACAGCGACCGCTTCTGCATCCAGAACGGCGACGTGGGCGTGATCAACGCCGATGGTCCGCACGATTACAAGAATCCCAGCACCGACACCAAGCCGTACCAGTGCACGCTGCCCAAGCTGCCGCCGGTTGTGCTCGATCCGGAACCGAAGGCGTAAAGGCCAGCCCCGCAACGTGATGTGCACTAGTACGCCCACGCACCCTCATCGTCATCCCAGCGAAGGCTGGGATCCAGTGACTCTGGGCCACGACGCACATCGAAAGGCCCTGGATCCCAGCCTTCGCTGGGATGACGGTGAGGATATTTTCTGCGTGGTCGGGCTGCAGGCCGGCCACTTCGAACAGGTTCGAAAATGACGTTGTCGAAAAAGCTCTTTGCCGCCTTTCTGTTCCTAAGCACATTGCCGCTACTCAGCGCCTGCCATCGCGGTCTCGACCCGGTGGCGTTCCAGGCGGATGGACGTCCGCCCAAGCTGAGCGACTGGCACGTGGTCGAAGTGCGCAGCGGCAAGCTGGTGCTCAATCAAGGCGTTGTGCCGTACGACCTCAATACGCCGCTGTTCACCGACTACGCGCACAAACTGCGCACGATCTGGATGCCCAAGGGCGTTTCGGCGAAGTACGACCCAACCGATACATTTGACTTCCCGGTCGGCACCATCATCAGCAAGACCTTCTACTATCCGCGCGCTGCGGACGGGAAGTTCAGTGACGTCGCGCGCACCTACGACAGCACGCACGATTTCTCCGGCGAAGGCCTGGATCTGGCCCGCGTGCATCTGATCGAGACGCGCATCCTGGTGCGTCGCGAATCGGGCTGGGCAGCCATTCCCTATGTGTGGAAGGACGACCAGAACGATGCACTGCTTGCTCGCACCGGCGCCGTGATTCCGTTGACCCTGGTGGCCGATAGCGATGCACGCGAAGACTTCAACTACGTGGTGCCCGACGAAAGCCAGTGCGCCAGCTGCCACGCGCAGGACTGGGTGACGCGCAAGATCCATCCGATCGGCCCGAAGGCTCGCCATCTCAATCGCGACTACCACTACGCGGCCAGCGACGAGAACCAGTTGGCGCACCTCACCAAGGTCGGCTACCTCAGCGGCGCGCCTGCAGCGACAGACACGCCGCGCAACGCGAACTGGATGGACGAGCGCGCATCGCTCGATGCACGCGCACGTGCTTACCTGGATATCAACTGCGGGCATTGCCACAACCCGAAGGGAGCGGCCAACACCACCGCCCTGACGCTGGATGTGAGCGCGCCCGAAGACCGCCATCTCGGCATCTGCAAGCCGCCGGTCGCGGCGGGACGTGGCACAGGCGATCATCTGTTCGATGTCGTGCCCGGCTCGCCCGACGAATCCATCCTGCCGTACCGGATGGATTCGGCCGACCCGGGCGTGATGATGCCGGAACTGGGCCGTAGCACAGTGCACCGCGAAGGCGTGGCATTGATCAAGGCATGGATTGCGGCGCAGTCGGGGGGCTGCGTCGCGATTCATTAAAACGAAGCAGTGCCGCGGCCTCCGGGCCGCGGTTTTTTCATATCGAGGGGAGAAACTGCTGATGAACATGCGTCCGCGTCCGTTGTCCGTGTGCCTGCATCGCCTGCTGCTGGGGAGCAGCCTGATGCTGGGTGTCTTGCCCACCGAAAGCTGGGCGAGCGACGACGTATCGCCTGCGCCGCAGGACAACAGCAGCGCTCAACCCGCTGCCGGCAGCAAGGCCGATCCGGAGAAAGCCAAGCTGCTGGGCAATGTCACCGTGACGGCGCAAAGCCGTTCGCAGGAAGTGCAGTCCGTGCCGATTTCGCTGCAGATCGTCACCGCCAAGCAGATCGACACGCTGGCGGCGACCGACCTGAGCAAGATGGACATCTTCGTGCCGGGCCTGGTGATCAGCGCCGCCCAGCCGACCCAGCCCACCTATGAACTGCGCGGCATCGCCACCAGCAACTTCGGCATCGGCACCGAGTCGGCGGTGGGCGTGTACGTCAACGGCGTCTACGCAGCGCGTTCGGGCGGCTCGCTGCTGGCCTTCAACGATATCGCGCGCATCGAAGTGCTGAAGGGCCCGCAAGGCACGCTGTTCGGTCGCAACGCCGCGGCGGGCGCGATCTCCATCGTCACCAACGAGCCCACCGACAAGTTCGAGGGCAATGCGCGCGTGCGCGTGGGCAACGATGGCCGCAAATACGCCGACGCGCTGGTGAATATCCCGATCAACAAAGACATGGCGCTGCGCCTGAGCGTGCTCGACAACCAGAGCGACGGCTGGATCCGCGACTCCGCCACCGGCAAGCGCTACGGCGGCGACAACGAATGGGGTTCGCGCGCGGTGTTCCGCTGGAACGTCACCGACAATACGCGCGTGCTGCTGTCGTGGGACCACGAAAAACTCAACCAGGCGCCCGAGGCCGCGATCGGCCTGATCCCGCTGTCCAACGACACCAACGAACGCGCACCCTACCCGGCCGATCCGGCCAACTATCTCAATCCCCTGCATGCGCCGCTATACAACGATGCTATCGGTGGGCGCGAATCGCGGCGCTTCGACGGCGGCACGCTGCAGATCGACCATTCGTTCGGCTGGGGCGATTTCGTCTCCACTACCGCCTGGCGTGGGTTCGATACATTCAACCTGGGCGATTACGACGGTACCAACCATGTCGTGACCTATCTGGCCACGGCGAACATCGAGCACAACAACAGCTGGTATCAGGAGTTCAAGCTGTCGGGCAACAACGACCTGATGGACTGGGTGGGCGGCGTCAGCTACTACCAGGAGCAGGCGCGCCAGACCAGCGAGACGGACGTCAACACCGACAGCATCGACACGCTGGCGAACAATGTCCTGGGCATCGGCACGCCGCTCACCGATCTCAGCAATATGCTCGCCTCCTTTGGCCTGCCCTTCTCGCTGCTGGGTGATCCGTGGAAGGAGTCGATCAGCAACGACGGCAACTTCAAGGCTTACGCGGCGTTCGGCGACGTGATCTGGCACGTGAGCGACAAGTTCGACGTGACCACCGGCCTGCGTTACACGCGCGACGAGAAGGAGTTCAGCTGGTACAACATGCCGCGCAGCGCGCCCGCCTTCGACGCCACCATCGCCGGCCTGTATGGCCTGGGTATCCTGCCGCCCGGCACCCTGGATGCGTTCCAGCAGAACGTGATCTTCACCAGCGCGGTGGGCACGCCGGTCTACGCCAGCAACACCTGGAACAACTGGAGCCCGCGCGTGGTGGCCAGTTACAAGTTCACGCCGGACGTGATGGGCTATGTCTCCGTCACCCGGGGCTACAAGGCTGGCGGCTATAACAGCGTGCAGCCCGGCTCCACCTTCCAGCCGGAAAAAGTGACCAACTACGAAGGCGGCATCAAGAGCCTGTTCCCTGATCAGAACCTGCTGCTCAACGGTTCGGTGTACTACTACCGCTACGACAACATGCAGTCGCTGGCGCTCGATCCGAACAGCCCCGCCACCGGCCTGCCGATCTACGTGGTCAACAGCAGCAACCAGGAAGCGAAGGGCCTGGAAGTGGAAGCGCAGTGGGCGCCGATCGCTGATTTCCGCATCAATTTCATGGGCGCGTACATCGATTCGAAGTATCGCAACGCTACCGCGCCCGATGGCGTGGACCTGAGCGGCCAGCCCACCGGTGCTCCCTACTTCTCCGGCGCGCTCTCGCTGGCCTACACTTGGCGCAACGTGGCCAATGGCGACCTGGAATTCGACCTGTCGCAGGCCTATCGTGGAGCGACGCGCTGCAATGACGACTCGCAGTATCAGGGCTCGTGCAACATCAGCCCGAACTTCAGGATCGGCAGCAGCCAGCAACGCACGGACGCCCGCATCGGCTGGCATTCCGCGGGCGACCGTTGGGGTGTGGCGCTGTACGGCAACAACATTTTCAACAAGCGGTACGTGACCGGCGTGAACAACATCAGCACTTCGGTGTTTGGTACGCCGTTCGCCTCCATCTCGCCGCCCCGCATGTGGGGCGTGGAACTACGCGCGAAGTTCTGACCCGGACCGCATGACTATGAAAGAACCGAGCTCGTCGCTACATTCCATCCTCCTGCGCATGCGTGAAGCGCACTCGCGCGATCCGTTGCCGCCCTGGGACGTTCGCGCCACGCGATTGCGCACGCTGGAGAAGATGCTCGACGAGCAGCGCGGCGCGTTTGCCGAAGCGATCGATGCCGACTTCGGCCATCGCCCGGTGGAGGAGACCGAGTTGCTGGAACTGTATCCCAGCCTCTCCAATCTGAAGCACTCGCTACGCCGTGGCCGCCGCTGGATGCGGCCGCGCGGCAAGCTGGCCAACCTGGTGTTCCTGCCCGCGCGCACCACGCTGCTGCCGCAGCCGCGCGGCGTAGTGGGCATCATCGTGCCGTGGAACTATCCGCTGTTCCTGGCGGTGGGCCCGCTGATCGACGCACTCACCGCGGGCAACCGCGTGATGCTGAAGATGAGCGAGTTCACGCCGCGTTTCTCGCAGTTGTTCGCCGATCAGGTGGCGCGCTATTTCTCCGCGGACGAAGTGTCCGTGGTCACCGGCGACGCCGACGTGGCGCAGGCGTTCTCGGCGCTGCCGTTCGACCATCTGCTGTTCACCGGTTCCACTGCCGTGGGCCATCACGTGATGCGCGCGGCCGCTGCCAACCTCACGCCGGTCACGCTGGAACTGGGCGGCAAGTCGCCCGCCATCGTCGGCCCCGGCGCGCGGCTGGACCACGCGGTGGAACGCATCGTGTTCGGCAAGCTGGTCAATGCGGGACAGACCTGTATTGCGCCGGATTACGTGCTGGTGCCGCGTGCCCGCCTCGGCGAATTCGTCGGCATGGCACGCGACATGGTGGGCAAGCTTTATCCGAACCTGCGCCTGCAGCAGCAGTACTCCTCGATCGTCTCCGATCGCCAGTACGAACGCCTGGCCAAGTTGCGCGACGAGGCCGTGGCCGCGGGCGCGACACTGGAGCCGATGAGCGACGCGCATGACGTTCCCGCCAAGCGCTTGCTCGCGCCGGTGATGCTGACCAACGTCAACGACGGCATGGCGGTGATGCAGGACGAGATCTTCGGCCCGCTGCTACCGGTCATGCCGTACGACTCGCTGGACGAGGCGATCGGCTATGTCGCCAGCCATGCGCAACCGCTCGCGCTATATCTGTTCGAGCAGAACAGCGCGACCATCGATGAAGTGCTTACGCGCACGCAGGCCGGCGGCGTCACCGTCAACGACACGCTGTACCACATCGCGCAGCACGGCCTGCCGTTCGGCGGCGTGGGCCCGTCGGGCATCGGCGGGTATCACGGCGAGGCGGGCTTCCAGACCTTCTCGCATATGAAGCCGATTTTCCGGCAGGCACGCTTCAACGGCAGCGGCATGCTGAACCCGCCGTACGGGGCGCAGTTCAAGCGGATGTTGAAGTTGTTGATGCGGGTGGGTTGAAGCGCGCGCATCCTCTGTGGGAGCGCACCCTGTGCGCGACAGCCCACATCGGAGCGCCAACGCACGGTGTGGCCGTCGCGCACAGGGTGCGCTCCCACAGGGTCGCGTTCTGTTCTCACCCATGACGCAATAAAAAACTCCCCGCTTTCGCGGGGAGTTTTTTTATAACCGTTCTTCGCGAAGAACTGCGATCAGAACTTGTACTGGGCCGAGAAGCTCAGCAGGTTGCCGTAGTCGTCCGACTCGCCGGTGATCACGTCGCCCGTGGAGCTGCTCGCGTTGATACGCGCGCTGTTGACGAAGATGTGCGCGTACGAAGCGTTCAGCACGAAGCGCTCATTGACCTTGTAACCGACACCGAACGAGACCAGCTGACGGGTGCCATCGGGCACGCGCGGATCGCGGGTGGCGGTGACGGTCGGCGTGGTGTCGAGCGCCAGGCCGCCGCGCACGGTGAACTTGTCATTGACGTAGTACTCGCCGCCCAAGGACACGTACCAGCTGTTGCGCCAGTTGAACGGCTCGGAGGTGGTCGGCTGGGCCGGGTTGGCGTAGTACACGTTCAAGTTCTTGAACACATCCCACTTGGTCCAGGCCACATCGGCGCCCAGGCCGAACTTCTCTTCCTGGTGCCAGTAGCTGGCGGTCGCCACGGCGGGCGTGGTGAACGGGGCGGTGCCCTCGGTGTGCGTGAACGGCACGCCGCCCGCACCGGCCAGCAGCGCGGCCACGGTCGGGTTGCTCAGCGTGGCCTGCACGTTGGCCGGCACGGTGAAGTTGGCCGTGCCTTCGAGCGTGTGCGAGATCTTGGAGCGGTAGTCAAACGCCAGCTTGTCGTTCGACGTGATCCGCCACAGCATGCCGACCTGCCAGCCATAGGCCCAGTCGTCACCCTTGATGCGGGCGACGCCGTCCGAGCCCGGCGGGATGATGGCGCCCACCTGCTGGGCCAGCGCCTGGCCAACGGCCGGCGGAATAGCACCGGCGGCGACAGCCTGACCCACCAGGCCCTGGCCCACGGCGTTGTAGTTGATGGCGGAGGTCAGCTCGGCCGAGGTCTTCTGCGCGATACCGCTCACGCCAATGGCGAAGTTGTCGCTCACGTCGTAGGACAACGACAGCGTGCCATCGAGCGATTCGAACTTGGACTTGAGCGCGTTGTAGCGGCCCATCCAGTTGTGGTCGTACTCGGTCTGGAAGCCGAACGGCACGGTGAAGGCGGCGCCCACGTGCCACTTGTCACCCAGCTGGGTGGCAAAGAAGAAAGCCGGGATCGGCATGGTGGTGCCGGCATCGCCGCCGTTGCCGCCGCTGATCGGGCGACCGGCGAAGTCGTGCGCGGAACCACTGAAGGTGGTGCCGAAATTGATGGCGGTGACGTCAGCCTGGAAATAGGTGCCCTTCAGGTCGCTCATGGCGGCCGGGTTGTTGGCCACCACCGACACGTCGCCACCGGCAGTGGCGGAACCGGCATAGGCGCGACCCATCGCGGCGGCGCTGTCTTCATGCAGCTGGAACGCACTGGCATGGGCGCGCTGCGGTGCAGCAAGCGTCCCAAGGATCGCCAGGCTCAGCGCAGCGAGCGTGAGCGGACGACCCGCACGTGAAAATTGACGGTATGACATCTGCATCAGCAATGCTCCTGCTTATCGTTGATCTGGCATCGGGGTGGTAGCAGGGGCTTGACGTCCACGCTTGATTTTCATACGCGCGTTTGACACCCCTGGCCGGCACTGTGCCGACACAACGCAAGCTTTACAAGTGCGCTTGCAGCAAAATTCCCCGAGAATTACCCACTCATCCGCTCTGTTCGTGGTCGATAGGCGAAGATAGGGGGTGTAACGCGTCTGGCACAGGGAGCTGCGCGGAAAATCGCGGTGCGTGCGCCAGCGGTGTTAACCTTTCAGACCGCGCCCGCGGGTGCGCCCCTCCCTTAGATTGCCGACGGGTGCCGCCATGCACTGTTTTGTCTACGCCAGCCAGCGCAAACCCGATACCTACCTGTGGCTGGGCCGCCGCGACGATTTCGAGCGCCTGCCCGAATCGCTCGCCCTGATGCTGGGCGATCTGCGCTTCGTGCTTGAGGTCGAACTATCCGGCGAGCGCAAGCTGCCGCACGAAGACGCCGCCAAGGTGATCAAGCATCTCGACGAGCAGGGATGGCACCTGCAGTTGCCGCCGAACGAAACGCTGGCGACCGCCAATCATCTTGTCTACAACAGCGCGCCGCTCGATCCGCCGAGCGACAACTGAAGCGAACGCCGCCGCATCCGTTAACACGGGATTACCTTCTGGCCTCGTCACGATTCCTATACTCCGCGCATATGGCCTACTCAAAAACGCGTCGCCCACCTCCGTTTCTGCAAGCCCTCGCCTGGTTCGTTCCTGGTTTGGTCGCCGCTGCGATAGCCGCCTTCGGTGCCCATCCACTCGCGCTGATTCCGCTGCTGGTCGCCAATGCACTGACCATGGCGGCGGTATGCCACGCGATCGGCTTCGATCCGGAACCGCGTTTTGGCCGCACCGTGCTGCGCCGTGGCGCTGCCTACCTGGTGATGTTCACCGGCTATGTGGTGCTGGTGTTCCTGCTGGTGGCGTGGCCGATGCTCAAGCTCAACCAGTCGCCCAGCCTCAGCGCGGCCTTGCTGCTGGCCGGCGCGCTGGTGGTGGCGTTGGCGGCGCTGTGGCGCCTGTGGCCTGCGTTTGGCCTGGTCTATGTGTGGGACGACGCCTATCCGGCGCAGAGTGACGGCTCGTGGATCTTCACCGCCACGGCGCGCAGCCTGGCGTTTGGTCGCCACCTGTCGCGCGAAGAACGCTTTTTCACCCACTTCCTGCCCTCGGCGATTTCTTTGCTGGCGCTGGCTTTCATCGCCATCGCGCTCACCGGTCTGTATGGCGTGCTGCCATCCGAGCTGCGCACCGCGGCGCTGGTGATCTATGGCGTGGTGCTGATGCCGCTGGGCTGTCTGATCGTCGCCGACCGTACGCTGCGCGCGTTGCTGTGCGAGCGCCGTCGCCCTCGTCAACCCGCTGCCGGCGTGATCGACGCTCCCGCGCCGACGCCGCCCCCCAAGCCCGCGCCCACGCTCACCGAACAGGAACGCACCGCCGGTACGCCTGAGCAAGCGCATGCCTTGCTGATGGCCACGCGCGACGGCGACATCGAACGCGCCCTGGCCCTGGTGGAAGCCGGCGCCGATCCGAACACGGCGCCTGCGCAAGGCGATCGCGACCTGCGTCCGGTGCTGATGCTCGCCGCCCTGTTGCCGGATACGCGCCTGCTGCGTGCGCTGATCGCCAAGGGCGCTGACGTCAATCGCGCCAACGGCGGCCTGACGCCGCTGCTCGCCACTACCCGCGACAGCTGGCATGGCCGCGCCGAAGCGGTGATGACACTGCTGGCCAACGGCGGCAGCGCGCTCGCCGCCGATGCGGAAGGCAACACGCCGCTGCATGGTGCGGTGCTCAGCGGCGAGCCCATCGTTGCCGCGATGCTGCTCGATGCCGGCGCCGCCATCAATGCGCTCAACAAGGCCGGCCTCAGCCCGCTTGCGGTAGCCTGCAGGGCCGCCAACTGGCCGGTGGCGAAGTTCCTGCTGGAACATGGCGCCAAGCCCACGCCGGCCGATGGCGAACCCGCCCTGGTGACGGCTGCCGGCGTGCCCGACGACGATGTCGAAGGCGTGAAGCTGCTGCTCAAGCATCGCGCCGCCATCAATGCCGTGGACGCGCGCCACCGCAGCGCCCTGATGGCCGCCGCGGCCGAAGGCCACGAACAGATTGCCCGCACGCTGCGCGCCGCCGGCGCCGACGTGAACCTCACTGATCGCCACGGCAGCACCGCGCTGATGGAAGCGGCGCGTGCCGGCGCCGTGGGCATCGTCAAACTGCTTGCCGAAGCGCAGCCCGACGCCCGCCTGCGCGACAGCCACGGTCGCGATGCGCTGACCCTGGCCTGCCAGTCGCCGCAGGCGCATGCCGATGTGGTGCGCGCCCTGCTCGCCCTGGGCGCCGAAGCCAAGACCGCCGGCAGCAACGGCCGCAGCGCGCTCGACTACGCCGCTGCCGCAGGCCGCTGGGATCTGGTCGCCCTGCTCGATCCGGAAACGCCGCTGCCCGCCAGCCTCAGCATCGATGCGCTGCCCGAAGGCGCGGACACGCCGGCGCACCTGCTCGATGCGTTGCGTTTCGGCCACTGGGCGGTGGTCTCCACATTTACCCAGCGCGTGCGCGAGTGGCCGCAATCGCAGCTTGCCCAGCTCTATCTGGATCTGGCCGGTGCAGGCCAGAGCGCCGCGCGCCGCTGGCTGCTCGATCACGCGCTCGACCCCGAAGCACGCTTGCAACCGCAGCTGGTCGACGACGCCGAAACCGTGGAACACATCGAGGCATCGCTGCCGCCGCTGGGACGCCGCCTGTTCGACGCCCTGCTGCCGCTGCTGCCGGCCGCCACCGAGGCCATCGACGATCTGCTGAACGCCGGCGCCACGCCCGCCGGTGCCGGCTTGCTCGCGCAAGCTCTGCTGCGCCTGGAAGACAGCGCGCAGGGCGCCGCCTTGCCGCTGGCCATGCTCGAGCGCGGCGCCGATCCCTTCGGTGCCGATGCACGCGAGCGCACGCCCGTGCATCTTGCCGCCACCTACGGTCATGCGGCCTTGCTGCAGTCCTTGCTGGCGCGCGGCTGCGATCCGAACACGCGCGACCTCAGCGGCCGTACGCCGTTGTTCGCCGCGCTGGAACATGGCGAGCGCGCCCTGCCGCTGGTGCGTTCGCTGGTGGCGCATGGCGCCGATCCGGAAGCGATCGATGCCAATGGCGAAACGCCGCTCGGCCTGGCGCTGGAGCACGAGGCGATCGAGCGCTGGATGAACTGGGGCGACTGGACACGCCCGCTGCGCCCCCTGCGCGCGGACGATCTGCCTGCCGCCGCCAAGGCCGGCGCGGTCACCGCGGTCGAGCGCCTGCTGGAACTGGGCTTTGCCGTCGACACCCGCGACCACCAGGGCGCCACCGCCTTGCTGCATGCCTGTGGCGCCGGACAGCGCGAAGTGGCCGCACTGCTGCTGGACAAGGGCGCCGACACCACGCTCGCCGCCACCAACGGCATGACGCCGCTCGCCGCTGCGGTGAGCGCGCGGCGCGAAGCACTGGTGGCCTTGCTGCTGCAGAACGGCGTGGCCGTTGACCAGCGCCTGCCGGGCGAAGCGACCGCATTGATGATTGCAGCCGCGATGGGTTATCCCGATCTCGCCGAGCAATTGCTCGACGGCGGCGCCGACGTGAACGCCGTGGACGAGCGCGGTCACTCGCCGCTGCATGCGGCGGCACAGTACGGCTTCGATCACAACGACAGCCTGCGCGCGCGCCGCCTGTTCGATGCGCTGCTCAAGCGCGGCGCCGACGTGGGCATGGCCGACAAGGAAGGCAAGACGCCCTTGCTGCTATTGCTCGGCGCACATCTGCGTCCGGGCAGCGAGTGCGATCCCACCCACATCGGTGCGCTGGTGCCGGTGCTGCTCGATGCAGGCGCGGTGCTCGAGCACGCCGACCAACGCGGCGTCACCGCGCTGCACTCCTGCGCCATGCATGCGCTGCTCGCCCCGGCACGCGTGCTGCTGGCGCGTGGCGCGGATCGCCAGGCGGCAGATGCATTCGGCCGCACGCCGGCCGATGTGGCGCGTGCGATCGGCTATGTCGACATCGCTCACGAACTAGCCGCGCGCAGCGGCTCGGCCATTCCCAGCGTGCGGCAGATGTTGAGGCAGCCGGCCCAGCCAGCCGACTGAAGCGCCTGTTCCACCAGGCGACGGGCCATCGTCTCGGGACGTGGCGGCAACTGCCGCCACGCGCTCACCACTTCATCCAATCCAATGCAGTCCACGCTGGGCACGTCCGGCAAGCCGCCGATGGCGTGCACGGCGCTGCCACTGGCGCTGCGCGGCGTCCACATGGAAGGCCAGCGGTTGCCGAACAGCACCACCAGCGGACAACCCACGGCAGCCGCCAGATGCGCAGGTCCCGTATCCACCGACACCATGCTGTGCGCGATATGCAGCAGCGCACGCAGATGCCCGAGCGGTAGACCTTCGCGCGGAACGATCACCTGCGCATGCGCCGCCGCGTCACCGATCGTGGCGAGATAAGCCGCCTCGCCCGCCGAGCCGCACAACAGCACACGCGCCTCGGGCATCGCTTCGACGATGGCGCGACACAAGGCAGCCCATCGTTCCACCGGCCACGACTTGTCGTCGTCTTCGCGCTTGCGAATGCCATTCCAGCGCATGGTGCGCTTGTTCGCAGGCTGCAGCAGTACCAACGGACGTCCGTGCAGATTGCGCCGCGCCAGCCATAACTGCGCTTCACCGAGCTCGACGGCCGTCGGCTCCAATCGCGGTGCGCAAGGCAAGCCATGCGATGAGCACAAGGCATCGCGAAACGCCGTCGGCGTTTCGTCGGCGAAACGCATCAACCAGTCGACCCAATGCTCGCCCTGATACAGCGGCGTATCTTCGATGAAGACGCAGTGCTCGGACGGAATGCCGGCCAACGCCAGCATCGGTCTTATCTTGGTGCGCGTGCGTACATCCGGCTCGCAGATGTAGAACGGCGCGGCGCGCAGTTCGCGCAGCGCGAACGCCGTGCGCAAGCGCTGCGGATTGAGCCAGAGCGAACCGTACTGGCTGTCGACCTGCCGCACTTCGGCGACGTCTTCATGGCCTTCGTACAACACGCGCGAGCATTCGCCCAACGAAACGAGCCGGCAGGCGCCGCCGTAACGGCGATGCAGCTTGTGCAGCAATGGCTGCAGAAGAATGGTGTCGCCCAGCCGTCCGAATCGAATGACGACAGGATGAAGTGGCGCGCGCTGGCCCATGCAATGTCAGGTAGGCGTCGGGCAAGCCCGATCCCTCAGGCGGCCCGCCCCGCGACGGCACGACCTTCAGGCGCGCCTATCTTTCCCGATGCGCGGCGAAATGAGTTGCGGATTTGACGCAAGTTCACATGCCGTTTTGCCCAACCGCGGCACGCAGGAAATCCCGTCAGGGCAACGTCAGCGTGTCACATCTTCGTCATTTGCCGTGGCGTCGGTGGGCTTCTCCAAAGCGCGCGTGACTTCGGGCGATGCATCCGCCTGGAACAGCTGCTCCAGATCGACCAGTGCTTCGCGTGTGGTCTGCACGATGCGCGCGTCGTCGTCGTAGACGAGGTATTGGCGCTTGAGCAGTTCGGCATCCTGTCGACGAAAACGCTCGACGTGATCGGCTGCCATCTCCGGCGACATGCCGAGCGCCTCCAGCGTCTGGCGCGTCATCTTCAAACTGGAATACAGCGTTTCGCGTACCGGCAGATCCACGCCCAGATCCATCAGTCGCCACGCGTGCTGGCGATTGCGCGCACGCGCGATGATTTTCAAGTCCGGATACATGCGGCGCACCACGCGCGCCGTGCGCAGGCTGGCCTCTGGATCGTCCACTGCGAGCACGAACACGGCAGCCTGGTCCGCTTGCGCGGCGCGCAGCAGTTCAGGGCGCGCCGGATCGCCGTAGAAGATGTCGGTCCAGTTGCCGAAGCGCTGGACCAGATCGATCTGTTCCACCGAATGATCGAGTGCCACGAACGGGATACCTTGCGCGCGCAACATGCGCGCCACGATCTGCCCCATGCGCCCGTAACCGGCGATGATCACGCGCGGCTTGTCGGCCACGATGGTGTCGAACTCGCGCTCTTTCTTGGTCTTTACCTGGTAGAGCATGCGCCCGAGCAAGGCCACCATCAGCGGCGTCAGCGCCATCGACAAGGTGATCGCCAGCACCTGCAGGCTGTGCTGCTCCGTAGTGATGAGGTTCTGTTCGCCGGCAAGCTTGAGCAGCACGAAGGCAAATTCGCCGCCGCAGGCCAGCAACACCGCCAGACGCAGCGCATCGCGACCACTCAAGCCGCCCACGATGCGACCCAGCGGCCACAGCAAAGCCCCCTTGATCAACAACAGGAACACCACCAGCAGGAACACGCGCATCGGCTGCTGGATCAGCAGGGTCAGGTCCATCGACATGCCCACGCTGATGAAGAACAGGCCGAGCAGCAAACCCTTGAACGGTTCGAGATGCGATTCCAGTTCGTGCCGGTATTCGGAATCGGCCAGCAGCACGCCGGCCAGGAATGCGCCCAGGGTGGCGGACACACCCACCATCTCCATCAACCACGCCGTGCCCATGACGACCAACAAGGCCGTTGCCGTGGACACTTCCACATTGTCGACCTTGGCCACGAAGCGGAAGATCGGACGCAACAGGTAACGGCCACCCACCATCACCGCGACGATGGCGGCCACCGTGCGCAGCACCGCGTAGACATCGAACCCATGCTTGGTCGATGCGCTGGCCAGCAGCGGCACGGCTGCGATCAGTGGAATGGCGGCCAGATCCTGGAACAGGAGCACGGCAAACGCCTGTCGCCCGTAAGACGTCCCGGCTTCCTTGCGCTCGGCGAGTATCTGCAGGCCGAAGGCGGTAGATGACAACGCAAGGCTGCCGCCCACGATGGTCGCCGCATTCACCGTGAGTCCGAACAGGTAGTAGGCCGCCGCACCGATCACCAGGCTGGTCGTCAGCACCTGCAGCAGGCCGGTGCCGAACACCTGCTTGCGCATCACCCAGAGGCGCTGCGGCGACAGCTCCAGGCCGATCACGAACAGCATCAGCACCACGCCGAACTCGGAGATGGTGGCCACGCCCGCGGTATCGGAGATCAGGCCCAGCTCCTGCGGGCCGATGACGATGCCCGCCAACAGATAGCCGAGCACGGATCCCAGGCGGAAGCGCTTGGTCAGCGGCACCGCGATGACGGTCGCCAGCAGGAAAACGAGCGCTGTCTGCAGAAAATGGCGGCTATCCACTCGTGCGCTCCAATCGGGGGAATCGCATTATTCCACGCTGACGCTGTGTAAGCCGACCCTGAAGACAAAGTCATCGATCAGCGCAGCACCTCATGCGGCAAGCGAAAGGCCTTGCCACTGCTGCGTGATGATGGATGCCAGGCGCTCCACGGCGGGTGACGACTCCGCCTCGGCGCGGTGCAGGCACAAGCCCAATTCGCCCATCGACGGCAGCGTGGTCTCGTGCGGCAGCAGGGCACGCACGCTCGCCGGGAGGCCGCAGGGTGTTCGCAATGACACGCCCAGGCCCGCTGCTACAGCGGCCCAGGTACCCGCCAGGCTCGCGCTGGTGAACGCGATGCGCCAGGGGATGTTGGCGCGATCCAGCGCGGTGGTGGCGGCGGTCCGCATGATGCAGGGCGCTTCCAGCATCACCAGCGGCAGGGGCTCGCCGTCCTCGCGGGGCCACACAGAGCCCACTCCTGCGGCGTCGATCCAGCGCAACGGCAGGGTGCCGACACGTTCGGCATAGGGTGTAGCCACGCCCGCCTCCCAAGCGAGCGCCAGGTCGAGATGCCCCGAGCTGATACGTTCGAGCAGATCAGTGTTGCGCGCGATGCGCACTTCCACTTTCACGCGCGGATGGGCCCGGGCAAAACGGCCCAGCACGTCGGTGAGCAGGCTCTCGCCGAAATCTTCCTGCAGGCCCAGCCGCACCGCGCCTTCCAGCTCCGCGCCGTGCAGCGCGGCGGCGGCTTCGTCATTGAGCTCAAGCAGGCGCCGCGCATAGGCAAGCATGGTTTCGCCAGACTCGGTGAGCGCCATGCCCCGGCCGGATTTGCGCAGCACCGGGGTACCGGCCTGTTCTTCCAATTTCTTCAGCTGCGCGCTGACGGCCGAGGTCGAGCGCCCGAGGCGGTCCGCCGCACGGGCAAAACTGCCCAATTCCACACCGGTCACAAAGGTGCGCAGCACATCGAGATCGAAGGTGATCCGCCGCATGGCAATCATCCCGTTTTTATGGACTATTGATTCAGTATTTTCCGCTTTTCAGGACAATACTCTCCGCCCTAGGCTTCACTTCGTCAAGCGCACGAGGAACCATCGATGAGTATTCGTTCTGACCACGGGCAAAGCAGCGTCGGCGATGTGGCGGGCGAACTCGGGGCGCTCACGGCGCATCTGGCTTTCTATACCGGCTGGCCGGCAGCGGCGGCAGTTCCACGCGAATTGAAAGGCAAGGAGGTCCACTCGTGATCGCGATGCAATACAGCTTCACCCTGCCCGCCGATTACGACATGGCCATCGTCCGGCAGCGGATCGCGGACAAGGGACACCTGCTCGACCACTTCGATGGGCTGCTGCTCAAGACGTATCTGCACGCCGCGCGTGGTTCGTCGTCGGATGAAAACCTCTACGCGCCATTCTATGTGTGGCGCGACAGCGCGGCGATGCAGCGCTTTCTGGGCAGCGAGGGTTTCGCCAATCTCGCCAAGGCCTTCGGCTGGCCGTCTATTCGCGTGTGGCCGGTGTGGGACGCGTATCTCTCGCCAGAGGCCAGGCATGCGCGCTTTGCTACACGTGACATCCAGTCCATCGCGCCCTACACCGCGCTCGAGGCACTACGCGACGAACAACACGCGCTGCTGCAGCGTGATATCGAGCGTGGCGCCGTCGCCGCCGTCAGCGCCTTCGAGCCCACTGCATGGACGCAGGTGAGCTTCCGCCTGTGGGACGAAACCCTCCCTGCCCACGCCACGGGCCAACGCTACGACGTCGGCCACGTATCCCAACCCTGATCCACTACCGGAGATTCCCCATGCCTCTCGTACGCGTCTCGCTCCGCCGCGGCAAATCCAAAGAACACATCGCCGCCATTCGCAACAGCATCTATCGCGCGATGATCGAATCCTTCAACGTGCCGCAGCACGACCGCTTCATCGTGGTGCACCAGCACGACGCCGAAGAATTCGACTACGACCCGAACTATCTCGACATTGCGCGCACCGACGACCTGGTGATCATCCAGATCGCCTGCAACAACACGCGCACCGTGGAGCAGAAGAAGGCGTTCTACAAATACACCGCCGAACTCCTCAGCAAGGAACCCGGCCTGCGCCCGCAGGACGTCTTCATCAACTTGCTGGAAACCGCCAAGGAAAACTGGTCGTTCGGCAACGGCGAAGCGCCGTACGCGTAAGAGGCGCCTACCGTCCTTTGCCGACCAGCAGCCGGCGTGGCCCGGCGCCTTCGCTGGCCAGACGATCACCGGGATTGCGCAAGCGACAACGGTCGATCGACAGGCAACCGCAGCCGATGCAGTCGTCGAGCGTGTCGCGCAGTTTCTTCAGCTGCGCCATGCGCTCGTCGAGTTCTGCGCGCCACTGGGCGGACAAACGCGTCCAGTCACGTCGGCTCGGCGCCTCGGTTGCAGGCAGTGCCGCCAGCGCCGCGGCGATATCGGACAACGAGATGCCGACGCGCTGCGCCACACGAATGAAGGACACTCGCCGCAGCACCTCGCGCGCATAGCGCCGCTGGTTTCCCACCGTGCGTTCGCTGTGGATCAGACCCTTCGTCTCGTAGAAATGCAGTGTGGATACAGCCACACCGCTACGCCGTGCCACCTCCCCCACGCCCAGCGTCGTGGGCAGGCCGTGCTTGGGACCCTCGCTCATACGATGCCTATTGACCTCAAGTTAGCTTGAGGTCCTAGAGTGCCACGCAGTTCACTGCAAGGCATACCCATGAGCCCACCCATCACCCGTCGATCCATCTACCGCATCGACCGCTTCAACGTTCCCGCCAAGGCACTTTCCGCCTTCATGGAACGCCTGCACCTCACCCAACGCCTGCTCGACAAACTCCCCGGCTGCCGCCAGAACCTGGTCCTCACCCAGCCCGACCTCGCCGGCGAGTACAACGTGATGACCGTGGTGGAATGGAGCCACGAATCCCACTTCGCCGCCGCCAAGGCAGTGATGCAGGCGCGTTACGCGCAGGAGCGATTTGATCCGGCGGCTTTCATGCAGAAGCTGGGCGTGCAGGCGGATCTGGGGACGTATCGGCATGTGTGAGGGGTGGGCGTAGTGCGTGACAAGGGTGCACGTCGGCGGATCAGAGTTGCCAGTTCGCTCTCTGTGGGAGAGCACCCTGTGCGCGACCATCCTACGGAGCGGTATACCCAGGCGTGACTGTCGCGCACAGGGTGCGCTCCCACAGACAAGCCGGCGCGGCAGGCCGATGGAACGATGCCCGGCTTTAAGTCCTCTTCGTCGTGGCGCGTTGCGGTGTAGCGGAGACGCGTGTCGGACGATCGCCACGCCTCCGAAGCCCTCGAGCGACAAGAGATCGTATTCAACAGAACGCTACGAGCCCTTGCTCTTTTAGGCCATACGCTTTGGGTTACTTTTCTCTTACTCCGGGCATCCTGCCCTCCGCCCTTCGGGCCGGCTTCGCCGTTCGCATGCGCTCCTGCGCATGCGTGGGCCAGCAAGAGAAAAGTGACTCAAGCGCCCGCAGGCAGTCGAAACGCCCGCCGCGTAGGCGGCCAGATCGCGGGATCGCGACAACCAGGCGCAAAGTCACTGGATGACCAGCCATTCGACTGTTGAGAAGCGCTTCCCGCTTTCGCAGGAATGACGAGAGAAAAAACACTCACTCCCCCTTCAACCACCTCGCCGCATCCACCGCAAAATAAGTCAGGATCGCATCCGCCCCCGCCCTCTTGAACGCCGTCAACGACTCCAACACCACCGCCTTCTCATCCAGCCAGCCATTTTGTGAAGCCGCCTTCAGCATCGCGTACTCGCCGCTCACCTGATACACGAACGTCGGCATGCCAAACGCATCCTTCACCCGGCGCAGCACATCGAGGTAAGGCATGCCCGGCTTCACCATCACCGCATCGGCGCCCTCGTGGATATCGAGCTCGATCTCGCGCAGCGCTTCATCGCTGTTGCCCACGTCCATCTGGTAGGTGTGCTTGTCGCCCTTGCCCAGATTGGCCGCCGAACCCACCGCATCGCGGAACGGGCCGTAGAACGCCGAGGCGTACTTGGCCGAATAGGCGAGAATGCGCGTGTGGATGTGGCCGGCTGCTTCCAGCGCATCGCGAATCGCACCGATGCGGCCATCCATCATGTCCGAGGGCGCCACGAAATCCATGCCGGCCGCGGCCTGCGCCAGCGACATCTTGATCAGCGCTTCGATGGTGGGCTCGTTCATCACGTAGCCCTGCTCGTCGATCAGGCCGTCCTGGCCGTGCGTGGTGTAGGGATCGAGCGCCACGTCGCCGATTAAGCCGAGCTGCGGATACTGGGACTTGAGCGCACGCGTAGCGCGCTGCATCAGGCTGTCCGGGTTCCATGCTTCGTGCGCGTCTTCGGTCTTCACCTCGGCACCGGGCGACGGGAACAGCGCCAGCGCCGGTATCCCCAGGCGCACGCATTCGCCGGCAAGCTTGAGCAGTTCGTCGATGGACAACCGCTCCACGCCCGGCATGGACGGCACCGGCTCACGCTGCCCTTCGCCTTCAATGATGAAAGCCACCATGATCAGGTCGGTGGCAAGCAAGGTGTTCTCGCGCATCAGCGCACGCGAGAAGGCATCGCGACGCATGCGCCGCATGCGGACAGCGGGATAGCTCATGGGTGAACTCTCGGGCAGGACATCGGCCCATTTTAGCGCCTGTTTGAGCGTTCGCCGGGAAAGGCAGGTTGACGCGGTCGAGACGACCAAACCGCACCCTGCATGAACGCGCCGCCGCGCAAAACACCCCGCTGCAACAATTGAGAGTGCAGTCTCTCTGCCCGCCGCCCCGCAGGAGTCAGATCATGAGCACGCCCGCCGCCCCGCGTCATCACTGGCCGCTTGCCAATGAAGCCCGTTACCTGGGACCGCATGAAGGTACGGATCCCATCGATATTACGGTGGTGATGCGACGCCGCGGCGACCACCCGGCGCCCGCCGCGTGGCCGCATACGGCCGCCGTGCGACGCGAGGATTTCGGCGCGCAATGGGGCGCCGATCCGGCCGACGCAGAGTCGATTCGCAATTTCGCGCGCGGCCACGGACTCACTGAAACCAGTTGCGAGCTGCATCGTCGCGTGATGCATCTGCGCGGCACGCCGCAGGCGCTGCAACAGGCGTTCGGTGTACAGCTGGGCCGCTATCAGATGCCTGATGGCGGCCCGGACGTGATGGGCTGCCATCTGCCGCCGTCGCTGCCCGGCGATATTTCCTCCCGCGTCATCGCGGTACTCGGTCTCGACAAGCGGCCCATCGCGCGCCCGCATTTCCGTCGTCCCGCTGCCAAGCCCGCGCAAACCTATACGCCAGTGGAATTGGCCACGCTGTACCAGTTTCCCGCGAAGCTCGACGGCACGGGCCAGAGCGTGGCGGTGATCGAACTCGGCGGCGGCTTCACGCAGAGCGACTTCACCCAGTACATGCAGTCGCTGGGCATCAAGCCGCCAACCGTCAACGTCGTGTCCGTGCAGGGCGGCAGTAGCCAGCCCGGTGGCGATGCGGATGGCGAGGTCATGCTCGACGTGGAAGTGATCGGCGCGCTCGCGCCCGGTGCCAGCATCGACGTGTACTTCGCGCCGAATACCGACCAGGGTTTCTACGAAGCCATCTCCCAGGCCGCGCACGACGCCACCCATCAGCCGTCGGTGATCTCGATCAGCTGGGGCGGCCCCGAAGACAGCTGGTCCGCCTCATCGCTCAACGCCATGGAGAGCGCACTGCAAGACGCAGCGGCGCTGGGCGTTACCGTTGCGGTCGCCTGCGGCGACAGCGGCTTTACGGATGGCCAGAGCGATGGCAAGCCGCATGTCGACTTCCCGGCATCCAGTCCCCATGCGCTCGCCTGTGGCGGCACCAAGCTGGTGGCCAGCGGCACGACGATTACCAGCGAAACGGTGTGGAACGAACTGGCCACCAACGAAGGCGCCACCGGTGGCGGCGTCAGCGCGAGCTTTGCGTTGCCGACGTGGCAGAAGTCGATGAAAGTCCCCAAGGCCGCCAACGGCTTCGCTGGGCGCGGCAGTCCGGACGTTGCGGGCGATGCTGATCCCAACACGGGTTATCAGGTGCGCGTGGACGGACAGAACGAGGTGATCGGCGGCACCAGTGCGGTTGCGCCGCTGTGGGCGGCGCTAATCGCGCGCTTCAACCAGCAGCTGGGACAGAACATCGGCGATCCGCACGAGGCGTTCTACAGCATCGGACTTGCCGCGTTCCATGACATTACCCAAGGCAGCAACGGCAAGTTCAACGCGGCCAAAGGGTGGGATGCGTGCACGGGCCTGGGTACGCCCAAGGGACAGACCCTGCTCGATGCACTGGCCAAGCTGAAGGCGGGCAGCGGGACGTCTCCCGCCAAATAAAGCCGGCAATCACGCGTCGCCCGGAACGCATGAAGCGCACGTCCCGGGGCCGGCACTGAAACGGCTAGGGTTTGACCGCGACGCCAGGCCCGTGGCGCTGCAGCGTGACGATGGCCTCGCTGTTGCACGCCGCCGGCATGTTCGGCGAACCCAGCGGCGGGCAAAGGCGTTCGGTGGTCGCCGGCTCGGGCACGGACATATCGGGGCGATAAGGCTGTGCAGGTGCCGATGCCGGGGGCGGAAAGCTGCCCTGTTTTTCCGCTGCCACCGAGACAGCGCTGAGCGCCGCAAACGTCATCGCGTTGTGCGACACGCGCTGGGCCGTGGTGGGCTGCACCGAAAAGGTCGGCAACGACGCGCGAGACTCTGATGTAGGCACCGAAGGCGCCTGTGTTCTTGCCGCTGCACTCAGGGGTTCGCGGTAAGGCGTCTCCGTCTGCGCCGGCGTGCCCTGCTGCGCCCATGCTGGCGCGATTGAAACGCCAGCCAACAACCCCATCGCGACAATCGTTCGCTGTTTCACCGCCCTGCTCCTCTCCATGGTCTGACCGATGTTGTGCTGCCGATACCCCGTCGACCGCCCGATCATAGCCAGCTGAATATGAAGCGAGCCGGTAACGACTCGCCTGCTATCGCATCACCGGTCGCCATGCGACATTGCCACCATCACGCCGTGGAGTGTGGATGTCTTGGATAGCCGCCTGTCGATGCATCGCTTCCTCCCGCTGCGCGGCCATCGGCTGGCCTACCGGACGTGCGGTGATGAGGGCGGCGAGCCGGTCGTTCTGATCCACGCGTTTGCGAGCCAGTCCGGCAGCTGGGAGAACACCGCCGAAGCGTTGGCGCGACAGGGCTTCCGGGTGATCGCGCCGGACCTGCGCGGGCATGGCCGCAGCCAATGGACGCCCACCTATTCGCTGATGGATTTCGAAGAAGACCTCAGCGCCCTGCTCGATGCGCTGGGGCTGGGCGCCATCAACCTGATCGGCCATTCGCTGGGCGGGCATCTGGCGCTGAAACTGGCCACTCGCCAACCCGAGCGCATCCGCCGGCTGATCATTGAAGCCGCCCCGGTACCTCCCCGCGACATGGCGGATGCCGCCGCCCTGGCCGCCACCCGGCCCGGCCCGGCATGGGCGCGCTCCCTACCCCTGCTGGGTGGAGGAAAACTGCTGCGCCTGATGCTGTTGCGCCAATTCGACGTGCGCGCCGCCCGAACCGTCCTGCCGGAACTGCGCACGCCGATGCCGGCATGGTGGGCACGCCTGGCCGGCGTGCGCGCACCTTGCCTGCTACTCGCCAGCCATGACGACGGCCTGGTCAGTGCGCGACTTCCCCTGCTGGCAGCACAGATCCCGCACGCCATCACCCGCCAGTTCGGCAGCGGGCACCGACTGCATGGCGAGCACACCGACGCTTTCCTGGCCGAGGTGATGTCCTTCGTGGTGCCTGCCTCTGATGCGGAGTAACAGTCTTCCAAATGCCACGGATTGGCTGATGCATCGCCGTCGAATCGATCCAAACGTGTCTGGTTGACCCTGGAAGCAGCGTTCCGGGCGAGCCATCCCGCCAATCCGGACAGGCCGCCCGTGTCGCCCGTGTGACACAGCGTTTCGAACGCCATAGCCTCGCCCGACCAGCCCGGCTGCTCCAGCCGGAAGGCCGCATTTGAGTGGCTCGCGGCATGCACATATCCGGCATAAAACGGGGCTATGATCAGCAATCGCGCGGAGTCGTGTGCAAGCACGTCGTGGGCTGCCGCGAGGGAAGCGGGGAAAATCAAGGCAGACCACATGCGAGACGTCTTCGCGAGCAATCCGTCGGCGGCAAGGCGCTGTTGCCTCGTTCGCGCGTAGGGCACCGACAGGTTGTCGCCGTACCATCAGCCACCAGGGGGAATAGCGTATGTCCGATGTCATCGAGTTTCTGGAAAAGCTTGGCAGCGACGCACGCCTGCTTGAAGCCGCCAAGGAAGAAGTCGCACTGGCCCTGGCCGATGCGAAAGTCGATATGGCGGCCGGTGAAGCCATCCTGGCGCGCAACGTCGGAGACCTCTATGACTTGCTGAAGGTCGCCCCACTTTGCTGCCTCCAGACCGTGCCGCGCCGCGAGGGCGAAGAAGAGGAAGAAGAGCAGGAAGAAGATGGCGGCGAAGGCAAGGATGAACCGGCCAAGCCAAGCAAGGAAAAAAGCCAGTCTGCCAACAAGCCTTGAGCATGTTCCGCGCCGGCCACATCAGCCGCGCGATCATCCTGACAGTGCTGCTGTCAGGATGGCAGGTGGGTGCGGCCAGCGTGGCCGCGCCCACGCCTGCAGAAGATCCGGCGCAGATCTTGGCGCAGGCCGACAAGCTCAAAGTCGTCGACCACGCCCAATTCCTGCATTTGCTCAGCCAGCTTGACCAGCGCGCGGCCGAGCTGTCATCCGATCAGAAATGGCAATTGCGCTATCTCGATGCCTGGCAGTCGGCGTTCGAAGGCCGCTATGACGTCGCCAGGCCGGCGCTGAACGAGATCATCACGAAGTCGGGCGATCAGACGCTGCAGGTTCGCGCGCTGGCCACGCTGGTGAACATCCTCGGCTTCAGCCGGCACTACGAGGAAGCGTTCACCCAGCTGGGCACGCTGCTTGATCTTCTCCCGGCAACGAAAGACGCGCAGGCCCGCTTCCAGGTGCTGGGAGAGGCCGCGCAATTCCTGGCCGCCGCAGGTCAGTTCGATCTGGCGTCCAGCTACGCACAACATATCCTGGACGATCCCGAGCTACGCGACCACGCGTGCCAGGGCATGGCGTTCAAGCTGAAGGTGTTGTTCCGTGCAGGCAAGGTGCGCGGCACTGACCCCGAATTCGACAGAGGCATCGACACCTGCCTCAAGGCAAAACAGGCGTTGTATGCCAACTCGCTGCGCGCCGACCAGGCCAAGTACGCCGTTGATCAGGGGCGACCCAAGGACGCCATCGCCCTGCTGCAAGCCCATTACGATGAGTTCGTCTCGTATCACTATCGTGTGCTGATGAACGCCGTCAACGTGACGCTGGCGCAGGCGTACTGGCAGCTCGGCGACGCCACGGCGGCCCGCAAATACGCGGGCGAGGCCGTTGCCGAGGCCATCAAGGACACCTACTCCGATTCGCTGGGTCCGGCCTACCAGGTCCTGTACCAGGTGGAGGAGATGCAGGGCAATACGCGCGCCGCGCTGGACCTCCACAAGTTGTACATGGACGCGGACAAGGGCTACCTCAACGACGTGAGCGCCCGCGCCATCGCTTACCAGACGGTCAAGCAGCAGCTGCTGGCCAACAAGGTGCAGGTCGATTCGCTCAACAAGCAAAACGAGATCCTGCAACTGCAGCGCAAGCTCGATCACAAGGACATGGAGACCAGCCGGCTGTATATCGCCCTGCTGCTCACCGTGGTGGCCTCGATCGCGCTATGGCTGCTGCGCATCAAGCGCTCGCAGATGCGCTTCAGGCGTCTGGCGACGCGCGACAGCCTCACCGGCATCCACAGCCGCCAGCACTTTGTCGACGAGACCGAACTGGCGTTGCGTGCGGCGGCCAAGGCCACCCGCACGTCGTGCCTGATCCTGCTGGATCTGGATCACTTCAAGGACGTGAACGATACGCACGGCCATGTCATCGGCGACCTGGTGCTCAAGCGCGCCGTCGCTGCCTGCCAGCACCACCTGCATCGACGCGACATTTTTGGACGTCTGGGCGGCGAAGAGTTTGCGCTCTACCTGCCCGACTGCAGCGCGTCGCAGGCGCGCGAACGCGCCGAGCGTATTCGCCAGGCGATTGCGGCCACGCCGCTGTGGGGCGAGACGCGCAGCGTCGTGATCACCTCGAGTTTTGGCGTCGCCTCCACCGATCGCAGCGGCTACGAATTGCGCCAGCTGATGATCGACGCGGATAACTCGCTGTACCAGGCCAAGCGCGAAGGCCGCAACCGCGTCATCTACGGCGAGCATGCCGAGGTCATCGTGCCCACGACCGTGCCGGCAGCAGAGCCGCCGCACGATCATCCCATCGAAGGCATCGCCGGCCTGCCGAGCTGAGCGCCGGCCGGCACGGGCGACCACTCAGCGCGGTCGCGCATGTCCCGCCACCAGGCCGATCAGGGTCGGCATCACCAGCAGCACCAACGGATATTGCAAGGCGAGTCCCGCAATGATCGCGATGGCGAGCGGTTGCTGGATGCCTGCCCCCTGCCCCCAGGCCAGCGCGAGCGGCAACAGGGTGAGGATGGCGGCGAGCGTGGTCATGGTGATCGGGCGCAGGCGATCGCGGCTGGCCAGGCGCAAGGCCTGCAGCGGCGGCAGCTCGCGCGACAGCGTGACGTATTCGGATACGTAAAAAATCGCCATCTCCGTGCCCATGCCGATGATCATCGTCATGCCCATCATCGCGGTGATGTTGAGATCCACGCCGCACAGCCACAGCGCGATAAACACCGCCGTGGCCGAGAACAGCGAGCAACCCATCACGACCAGGGCCAGCCCGGCACGGCCGTACAGGAACAGCAGCAGCACGAATTCCGCCACCAGCGCCATCAGGAACACTTTGCCCAGGCCGAGGAAGGCAATCTGTTGCTGTTGGTACAGGCCGCCTAGTTCGTAGCGCGTATCCGCATCGAGCATGCCCGGCTGCGCGAGCAGCTTCTTCACATCGGCCACGGCCGCGCCCATGCCACGGCCGTCGATACGCGCCGTGACCGCCGTCATCTGCTGCAGGTTTTCGCGGGAAATCTGCGGTTGGCCGTTCTCGGTTGCGATGCTGGCGACGCGGCTCAAGGGGAACACATGTCCGTCCGGTGCGCGCACCGGCAGGGCAAGCAGCTGCGGCAGCCGCCATTGCATGGAGTCCGGCATGCGGATGCGCACGCCCACGCTCTTGGTCGCCTGCGGCAACTGCGTGGCGACGACGCCGGTCAGCGCGTTGTTGATCGCCTGCGTCACTGTCGCCACCGTCATGCCCTCGAGCGTGGCGCGATCGGGATCGATCCGCACGTTCAATGCGTCGCCGGCCAGCTGCAGGCCATCCTTGATTTCCACCACGCCGGGTATGTCGGCCAGCGCCTTGGCCACGCGCCGCGCCTGCGGCACAAGCGTGCCCGGATCGGCCGAATACAGCTTGATCTCGATCGGCTGCGGCACCGCAGTGAGATCGCCGATGAGATCTTCCATCAGCTGCGCCAGTTCCACTTCCACGCCGGGCACTTCATGCTCCACGTGCTCCCGCACGTCGCTCATCACGTCCTCCGTGGCACGCGCGTGATCGGGTTTCAGCCGCACGAAGAAGTCGCCGTGATAGGACTGCCCCAGATCGCCGCCCAGCCCCGTACCGAGGCGGCGGGAGAACGTGGCGACCTCGGGCATGGAGCGCAGGATCGTTTCCACCTGACTCACTTGTCGCGCCGTTTCGGGCAAGGAGGTGCCGGGCTTGGTGTAGTAGTCCATCACGAAGCCGCTTTCATCGACAGCGGGCATGAAGCCGGTGGTCACGTGCGTGTAGGCCACGCCGCCAATCAGCAGCAGCGGGACAACGAACGCAAGCAGCCACGCCGGGCGGCGCGCGAACGCGTCGTACGAGCGTGCATGCGAACGCGATAGCCAGCTTTCGTGATCGAGACCCGGATCATGCCAATGACGGAAGTCGATCCAGCGCCGCAACAACGGTGGCACCACGAACGCGGTCACCAGCCACGAGACGGCCAAGGCGCTGGCCATGGTGATCGAAAGCGCCTTGGAGAACGCGCCAGTGACGCCGCTGAGCAGGCCCAGCGGTACGAATACGATCAGCGTGGCAAGGCTTGATCCGGTGAGCGGCGCCAGGAATTCCCTCGCCGCGGGCAACACCACGGCTTCGCCACCGCCTTCCAGCGTGCCCGCCCGCCGCGCGACGTGTTCCACCATTACGATCACGTCGTCGATCACCAGACCCACGGCAGCCGCAATGCCGCCGAGCGTCATGATGTTGAAGCTCATGCCGAACACCTGCAGCAGCAAGACCGTGACGGCCAGCGTCACCGGCACCACCAGCATGGCGATCAAGGTCACCCGCAGATTGCGCAGGAACACCAGCAACACCGCGGCCGCGAGCAACAGTCCGATCAGCACCGCATCGCGCACACTGTGGGCGGATTCCACCACCAGTTCGCTCTGGTCGTACCACGGCTTGAGCGTCACGCCCTTGGGCAGTCGATACGACGCCAGCCGCGCGCGCACTTCGCTGGCGATCTGCACTGCATTGCCGTCCGGCTGCTCGAATACGTTGAACAGCACGGCCGGCTTGCCGTCCTCGCTAACCTTGATCCATTGCGGCACATAGCCATCGCGCACCGTCGCGACATCCGACAACCGCACCCAACCGTGCGGATCATTCTTCACGATGATGTTGCTGATCGCATCGATGTGTTGCAGCGAATGGTCGGCGACGACCAGGTAAAGCTGGTTGCGATCCTGCAGGCGGCCGACCGCCTCCAGCTGATTGGCGCCGCTTACGGCGGTGGCGAGATCGTCCAGGCTCAGGCCGTATTGCGCGAGCTTGCGCGGATCGGCTTCCACCTGGATCTCGGCGGTTTCGCCGCCTTGTACATCGACGCGTGCGAGCCCCTCCACCGAGGCGAGCAGCGGCACGATCTGGTACTGCGCCAGATCGCGCAGGGCGACTGGCGACATGCTGTCCGACTGCAACGCATACGAGATGATCGGAAAGACCGTGGGATCCATGCGGCGCACGTTATAGCTGGCGCCCGCGGGCAGACTGGGCAACACGCGCGCAATCGCCGAGTCCACCTGCAACGTGGAGGCGATCATGTCGCGACCCCAGCCGAAGTCGACCGAGATCTGCGCCGAGCCGCGCGTGGTTTCCGAGCGCAGGCCGGCCACGCCCGGCACGGTGCGGATCGCCTCTTCCACCGGCCGCGTCAGCAGCAGCGCTGTCTGATCGGCCGGCCGGTCGCCGGCATCGAGATCGATCACGACGCGCGGAAACGACACCTGCGGAAACAGTCCCACCGGCAGCGTGAACGAACTGGCCAGCCCCGCCAGCGCGAGCGCGAAAGCCACGATGACGATGGCACGCGCGTGCCGCGCCAATAAGGTCGGCAAGCTCATGGCTTGGTCTGCTCCGACGGCACGCGCACGGCCATGCCGTCGTCCAATTGCGTCGCACCTTCGGTGACCAGCGGCAGCTTCGCATCGAGTGCGCCACTGGCGACCGTGATGCTGTCCGACTCGCCCAACACTTTCACCGGCACGCTGACGGCCTTGTGGTTGGCCACCTGGAAGACATGGCGATCCGCGTCATCGCCCAGCACCGCATCGCGCGGCAACAGCCAACCCTGTCGCTGACCTACGACGATGTCGGCGCGGAAACCTTCGCCGCTGACCAAGGCACCGTCGGGCACGATCTCCACATTGAGTTGATGCGTGTGCGGATCCAGCGCATGCGCCACGCGGCGCACCGTGCCCAGCATGGCGGCGCCGCCATCGATCGGCGTGAGATTGGCCTTGGCGCCCACCTGCACGCGCGTCACCGCATCGCGCTCGACGCCAACCGTGACGACCATACCGTCACCGCGCTGCACCGTGAGCAGTGCTGCGCCTGCTTGCAGGTTGTCGCCCTGCGGCGCGTCGACCGTCACCACGGCGCCATCGAACGGCGCGGTGACGTCGATGGTCGCGCTGCGTCCTTGTTGCTGCACCAGGGCATCCAGATTGGACTGGGCGTCCTGCAAAGCCTTTTCGGCCTGATCGAGCTGATCGCGGGTGGCGAGTTGCTGCGACAGCAGTTGCGCGGTGTGAGCACGCTGCGCCTGGGCCAACTTCTGCGCTGTCAGCGCCTGTTGATACGCCACCACCGACGACGGCGCCAGCGTGAAGCCAAGCAGGGACTGTCCACGCTTGACCGCTTCGCCGGTGGTGACATTCCAGCGTGTCACCCGACCCGCGGCCTGCACGCTGATGACTTGCGCGGCATCGGCGGCCGGGCCGGCGCTGCCGTACGCGGTCACGGTATCAGCGAGACTGCCCTGCTTCAGCGGCACGGTGGTGACCGCGGCGCTCACCGCTGCATCGTCCGGTGCTTCGCTGGTGGAGCATGCGGCCAGAGCCAAGGCGGCCAGTGCCACTGCGATCCATGGCTGTCGGTAACTCATGGGGCCATCACATCCTGTTCGAGAGAGATCGGCATGCCGCGACCGACCAGCAATTCCAATGCAGCCTGCTGTTCGAGCATGGCCTGCTCGTTCGCCAGTTGCGCCAGTTGCCGGTTGAGGGCGGCCACGCGCAGGTCGGTCACGTTGCGCAGATCGATCAAGCCGGCCTGTGCTGCCTGGCCAGCCTGCGATGCGGCGCGCACGGCGTCGTCGGTGGCGGGCGTGAGCGCCTGCTGCTGCGCATCGAGTTGTGCGTATTGCGCGAGCAGCGCTTCAACGTCGTCGCGCGAGGTCGCCAGGCGCGTGGTGTATTCCTGGTGGAGCTGCTCGCGGGTGGCGCGGGCAATCGCCACGTTGTGCTGGTTGTGATCGAAGATCGGCAGTGTGAAGTTCACCGCGGGGCCGCCATTGCGCACGCGGCTATTGTCCTGCGAGGCGTCGTAGCCGATCGCCAGCGGCGGAAACTGCGCCAGCACGGCGGCGCGCAGATTCGCCTCCTGCGCTTGATAGCCCAACTGCAGGGCCACCAGGTCGGGGCGGCGACGACTGATGCTATCGAATTGCGCGCGGATCGCCGCGGCGTCCACGCTGGCCGATGGCAAGTTCGCTGCCAGTGGCAGGACGACATCAGGCTGCAAGCCCAGCAGTGCATTGAGTTGCTGTTGCTGGTCCAGCTGCCGGCGCTGCAGGTCGTTGAGCGCGCTGCGTGAATCGGCGGCGGCAGCAAGATCGGAGGCCACCGCCACGCGCTCCAGGTTGCCAGCACGGACGGCGCTGGCAATGCGCGTCTCGCGCTGCGCCTGCGCCTGCTGCGACTGTGTCTGCAGCGCGATCTGCCGCTGGCCTTCGACCAGGCCGATCACCAGCAGGCGCGCCTTGCCCACGGTCTGCCATTGCTCCCACAGCAGGCTGGCGTCGACTTCATCCGCACTGGCTTTCGCCGCTTCACGGCGAGGGCGCAGCGTGATCAGCGAGGCGATGTCCTGGCTGATCGACGCCGTCCACGCCGTCGCATCGCCCGGCCCTGAAAGCAGATAACCCACGCTGCCGCCGACGGTGGGATTGGGCAGCACGCCGTCTTGCAGCCGCTGTGCCTGCGCCGCCTGGTGTCGGGCGTGCTGGGTCTTGAGGTCGGGATTGTTGAGCAGCACCAGACGCTCCACCGCGGCCATGTCCAGCGGCAACGCGGCGGCGTCATAACCTCGCAGTTGCGACAGCGAGGAGGCGGACGCGGCCTGTTCCGGCAGCGGCTTGGGCCGGGAGGTGGCGCAGCCCGCCGCGCACAGGGCGAGGGCGATGGCCGCGAACGTGCGCATCGGCGAAGCCCGGCCAGTGTGATGCTTGGCAGACAGAGAAGGCACCAACGATCCAGGCATAAGTAGGGAGTCCATACCCTAGCGAAACTGGCTTAGCGTTCACTTTGTAAGCGCCGGCAAGATCTCGCGGCGTCAGGCGCGCTGCTCGCTCAGCGGCAGGCGTACGCAGACGCGCAGTCCGCGGCCATAGGGCGAATCCAGCAGCTCGATCGACGCATCGTGCAATTGCGCCGCCCGCTGCACGATGGAAAGCCCCAGCCCGTAACCCTCGCCCTGGCTGCCGGCCTCGCGGTGAAAGCGGGTGAATACCGCCGCACGCCGCTCCGGGGGAATGCCCTCGCCGTTGTCGATCACGTCGATCACGGCCTGACCCTGTTCGCGCTGGATGCTGAGCTTCACCTGGCCCCCGAGCGGCACATGGCGCAGCGCGTTTTCCAGCAGATTGCGCAGCAACGCGGCCAGCGCCACCTCGTGGCCGCGTACGATCAGCGTGGCTTCGGCCAGCGCCACGTCCAGTTCCACGTCCGAGTTGCCGATCAGCGGCGACAGTTCCTCAATGACGGTGCGCGCGATCGCCAGCAAGTCGATATCGACGTTTTGCTCGGCGCGCGAGCTCGCTTCCAGGCGCGCCAGCGACAGCAACTGTTCCACCCGGCGCGCCAAGGCGGCGAGGCTTTCGCGCGCGCCGGCCAAAGCCACGTCAGCTTCGCGCGTATCGCGGCTGGCTTCGGCGTTCTCCAGGTTGATCATGGTGGAGGCCAGCGGCGTGCGCAGTTCGTGCGCCACGTCGGCGCTGAAGCGGCGCTCGCGCTCCAGCGCTTCTTCGAGCTGGGTGAACTGGCTGTTGAGTGCAGCCAGCACCGGCTCCAGTTCGCGCGGCGCGTCGGCGACATCAAGCGTGTCGCGGCTGCCCGGTTTGCGCGCGGCCAGTTTTTCCGCGAGCGCATCGAGCGGGCGCAGTCCGCGGCGCACCGCCCAACCGACCAGCAAGGCCAGTACGGGGAGCGCGATCAGCGGCGGCAGGCCATGTTCGATCCACAGCGCGGTGCGGATGTCGCGGCGGCTGTCATAGCGCTCGGCGGCGCGCACCACGACGCCATCGGGTGTGGGCGGCAGGGTGAACAGACGCCAGCCATAGTTGCCGTAACGCAGATCCCTGAAACCCGGCTGCGCGGCGTCGGGCGGCGGCAAGGCGGTGAGGTTGCCGGTCACGAGCAGCGGGCGATGGTCGCGGTCGAACACCTGGAAGCCCACCTCCGACTCATAGGTGTGGCCATGCAGCACCAGCTCCTGGGTGGAACGGGCCGTGATCGGCACCACCACGCCTTCTTCGATGTTGTGGCGCTGCAGGGCGGGCAGGCCGATCTGGCTGATCAAGGTCTGCAGCGTCCGTGCCGATTGCGCGAGCCGCCCGTCGGAGAGCTCGTTCACTTCGTTGGTGGTGCGACGAAGGCTGTAGATCGCCAAGGGCACCAGCACCAGCGCGAGAACGCCGAGGATTAACCAGAGCAAGCGTCCGCGCAGACTGCTGCGGCTCACTTGGGATCCTGCGGAATCATGTAGCCGAAACCGCGCACGTTGCGCACCGTCTCGAAGCTCAGCTTGCGGCGCAGCGAATGCACCAGTACCTCGAGTGCGTTGTTGCCCACGACGTGATCCAGTCCGTACAGCGAATTCTCCAGGCTCTCGCGCCGCACCAGTCGTCCGGCGCTTTCCATCAGCGCCTGCAGCAGCGCGAATTCGCGGCGGGTGAGGTCGACAGCCTCGCCGCGGAAGGTCACCTCCGAGGTGCCCACGTCCAGGCTCAGCGCACCTACTTCGATGCGGTTCACCGACAGGCCGCGCATGCGGCGGGTGAGCGAGCGGATGCGTGCGGCCAGTTCTTCCACATGGAAGGGCTTGGTCAGGTAGTCGTCGGCGCCGGCGTCCAGGCCATCGACACGGGAGGAGAGTCCGTCGCGTGCCGTCATCACCAGCACCGGCGTATCCACATGGGCGCGGCGTGCTTCCACGAGGACCTCGATGCCGTCGCGCCCTGGCAGCCCCAGGTCGAGCAAGACCAGGTCGGCGGTGCGATCGCGCATGGCGTTGAGCGCGGAACGGCCGTCGCGCAGCCACGACACCGTATAGCTCAGCCGTTCCAGGGCCCGCTGGATCGCCGCCCCCAGCTGCGCGTCGTCCTCGACCAGAAGAATGTGCACGACCTGACGCTCCTTCGCCTGCTGGCGATGTACGCCGGGATTATCGGCCATGCGCCTTAGGAAACACTTAAACGACTGTCTTGCCTGATTTTTTCTCAGTCATGGCAGGCGTTGGCGGCGGACCGCGAGGACTTTCTAAGACAACGCTAAGGAAAGGGCCGGACAGCGTAGCCAAGCTGTCATGAGTCTTGCGCAATGCCATCGCAACACTTGCGGGCTTACGCCACAGGGGGCCCCATGAAGAAGAAGCTGCTCGTCGCTGGAATCCTGCTCGCGCTGGTCGATACCGCCCACGCCGCCACGTTCGAGATTACCGCCGGACAAACCTCCAACACCGCCCAAACGCTCGCCGCGACGCAGACCGGCACCATCGACGCGACTGGCACGCTGTCGATCGGCGGCAACACGGCGGTCGCCGTCACCGTGACCGGCAGCAGCACGATCACCAACAACGGCACCCTGATTGACACGACCACCGGCCGCGCCATCCGCGACAACACCGGCAACCTCACGCTCACCGTCACCAACGGTGTGGGTGCGTTGATGCAGACGGCGGACAACGACGTCATCCAGATGAACAAGGCGAGCAGCAACGTCGTCTTCTACAACTACGGCAAGCTGATGTCGTCCAACGCGTCGGCTGGCGGCGCCCAGGCGATCGACTTCAATGCGATCACCACCGGCAGCAACACCTTGTACAACTACGCCACCGGCGATATCGAGGCGTATGAAGCGGACGCTGTACGTCCAGGCGTCAACGGCTTTGTCTACAACGATGGCCTGATCAAGTCGACCAACGCGCCAGGCAGCACCGACGGCAGCGATGGCATCGATGCGCAGAGCAACAGCGGCATCACCATCGTCAACGCCACCACGGGCACGGCCAGCGTGGCCGGCACCGGCACCATCGAGGGCGCGCGCCACGGCATCACCGGCGGCAATACGGACGTGAGCACCAGCGGCGCGTACACCTTGTCGGTGACCAATAATCTTGGCGGCACCATCCAGGGCGATAACGGCTCGGGCATCAATATCGACGGCTTCAATGCCAACGAAGTGGTGACCGTGGTGAACCACGGCACCATCACCGGCAACGGCGTGAATGGCGACGGCGACGGCGTCGACGTGGATGGCCTGGTGAACATCACCAACACCGGCACGATCAAGTCGCTGCACGCATACAACGACACGAGCGAAGGCGTGACCGTCGGCGGCGGTACGATCGTCAACTCCGGCACCATCGAAGGCGACAACTCGGCGACCAATGCCGACAGCACCGTCAACACCGGCACCGGCCGCGGCATCACGCTGGCCGGTTTGGACAAGGACCCGACCACCGACGCGCCGATTCCCGTGCAGGGCATCTACGGCAATACCACGGTCACCAATAGCGGGTTGATCCGCGGCCAGAGCGATTCGGCCATCGCGGTCACCGGCGCGGCCAATGCCTTCACCGTCACCATCACGAACCTTGCCGGCGGTACGCTGGAAGGCGGCGGCTCGGCGGCGGCGGTGTACACCGGCGGCAACAACGCTACGGTGATCAACTACGGCATCATCACGGCCGACAGCAGCAATCTTGCAGTCGATCTGGGCAGCGGCAACAGCAGCTTGCAGATCCTTGGCGGCTCGGCGGTAGTCAACGGCAATCTCAACGGCGGCACCGGCAGCAGCACGCTGACCATTGCGCCCGGCGCCGGCAACAGCTTCAGCTATGCCGGTTCCATCGCGAACTTTGCCAGCGTGATGATCGGCGCCGGCACCACCACGCTCAACGGCGCCAGCACGTATAGCGGCAACACCACGGTCAGCGGCGGCACCCTGGTGCTGGGCAACAGCAGCGCCATCGGCACAGGCACACTGGTCGCTGTGGCGCCGACGCTGACCTATCGCAACGGCATCAATCTCGCCAACGCGATCAGTCTGCAGGGTGCGACGACACTCGATGTGGAAGGCAGCGACGCTGCCACTCAGTCAGGCAACATCGGCGGCAGCTTCGGCATCAACAAGACTGGCAGTGGCACGCTCACGCTCACCGGCGCGAACAGCTACAGCGGTGGCACCACCATCAGCGGGGGCATGCTGCTGGGCAGTACTGCCAGCCTGCAGGGCAATATCACCAACAATGCGGCGCTGGTGTTCGACCAGACCAACGATGGCATTTACAACGGCGAGCTCAGCGGCACGGGTTCGCTCACCAAGACCGGCACCGGCATGCTGGTGCTCGACGGCAAGAACAGTTTTGCCGGCACCACCACGGTGCAGGCCGGCACGCTGGAAGTGGGCGATGCCGCCAATGCATCCGCCACACTCGGCGGCAACGTGCAGGTGGCCGCGGGCGGCACCTTGCGCGGTCACGGCACCATCGTGGGCAATGTCACCAACAACGGCATGCTGCAGCCGGGCGGCTCGATCGGCACGCTCACTATCAACGGCAATTACACGCAGGCTGCCAACGGTGCGCTGGTGATCGATGCGGCGCCCACCGGCCAGGCAGACCTGCTCACGGTGAACGGCAAGGCCAGCATCGCTGGCAGCACGGTGGTATTGGGCACCACGGGCAACTGGGCCCCGCGTACCGACTACACCATCCTCACTGCCACGCAGGGTGTCACCGGCCAGTTCGCCTCGGCCAGCAGCAATCTGGCCTTTCTCACGCCCACGATGGCCTATGGCGCCAACAGCGTGACGCTGTCGCTGGAGCGCAACGATGTGAGCTTCGCCGGCGTCGCGCAGACGCCGAACGAGCGCGCCACCGCTATGGCCGTGGAAGCGCTGGGCTGGAACAGCGCGCTGTACAACGCCGTGGTGATGGCCGACGCGGCGACGGCGCGCCATGCCTACGACCAGCTCTCCGGCGAGATCTACGCCAGCACGCGCACGGCATTGATGGACGACAGCCGCTACGTACGCGATGCGATCAACGATCACCTGCTCGGACTCAACAACGGCGCCACCGGAACCAGTGCCACCGGCGACAACGGCGTATCCGCCTGGACCGCGGGCTGGGGCCATTGGGGCAACCACGATGGCGACGGCAATACCTCGCGCCTGCAAGCGAACGGCAGCGGCCTGCTGGTGGGTGCGGACATGTTGCTGGGTTCGCAGGCGCGCATCGGTGCGGTGGCGGGCTTTGGCCAGAACAGCGCCAACGTCGACGCCTTGGGTTCGTCATCCCACACCACCGGCACGCATCTGGGTGTGTACGGCAGCTTGCATGCCGATGCCTTCCAGTTGCAGGGTGCTGTGGCGTATAGCTGGCAGTCAGTGGACAGTCATCGCACGGTGGTCTTTGACAGCTTCGACGAACGCTATAACAGCGAATACGACGGCAACACCGGGCAGGCCTATATCGACGCGAGCTACGCGTTCGGCACGCCGGCTGCGACGTTCTCGCCCTTCCTCAATGTGGCCTATGTGCGGCTGCACACCGATGCCGCCAGCGAAGGCGATGGCGCCGCGGCACTGGACGCGAATGCGCAGACCGATTCGTCCACCTATGCCACGCTGGGCCTGCGCAGCGTGTTTGCGCTGGATGCCAGCGGCGGCTTGCGGGCGCACTTCAGTCTGGGCTGGCAGCACGCCTGGGGCGATACCGCGACCAGCAGCGCGATGCGCTTTGCCAACGGCAACCTGGCCTATACGGTCGATGGCGTACCCGTGGCGCGAAACGCCGCAGCCTTCAACGGCGGGCTGAGCTTCGCCTTGTCGCGCAACGTCACGGTGGATGCCAGCTACAACGGCCAGTTCGCCAGCCATGCGAACGACCAGTCGGCCCGCATGAGCCTGACCTGGATGTTCTAAGCCGCGCCAGACCAGGCCGTCTCAGGGATTGAGACGGCCTGCGGGTGCAATGCCATCCCCGGATGGAGCGCACCGATGAACGCCTTGCCCAACCCCATGGCCCAACGCGCGGTGCGCGGCGACGGTGCGCTGGCCGCCCCGGTCTCCGGCGGCGACCAGCTCGCTCGGCGGCTCGCCAAGCGCTACGGCGACCGCATCACCGGTTCGTTCGTGCTGCCAGGACGCGAGGGTCAGTTCGCCCCTCTGCCCGGCGATATGCCACCGGCCCTTGCCGATGCGCTGCGAGCGCGCGGTATCCACCAGCTTTATGCGCATCAGGCACAGGCGTGGAACGCCACGGCGGCAGGCGAGCATGTGGTGATCGCCACGCCCACCGCCTCGGGCAAATCGCTGTGCTACACCTTGCCGGTGATCAGTGCGGCGATCCGCCAGCGCGCCAAGGCCTTGTTCCTGTTTCCCACCAAGGCGCTGGCACAGGATCAGGTGGCCGAGCTGCTGGAACTCAACCAGGCCGGCAACCTCGGCGTCAAAGCCTTCACCTTCGATGGCGATACGCCGGGCGACGCGCGGCAGGCGATCCGCCTGCATGGCGACATCGTGGTGAGCAATCCGGACATGCTGCACCAGGCGATCCTGCCGCATCACACCAAGTGGGCGCAGTTCTTCGAGAACCTGCGCTACATCGTGATCGACGAGGTACACACCTATCGCGGCGTCTTCGGCTCGCATGTGGCCAATGTGTTGCGCCGGCTGCAGCGCATCTGTGCGTTCTATGGCGTGACGCCGCAGTTCATCCTGTGCTCGGCGACCATCGGCAATCCGGCGGAGCATGCGAGCGCGCTGATCGAGCAGCCGGTCACTGCGATCACCGAAAGCGGCGCACCGGTGGGCGAGAAGCACGTGCTGCTATGGAACCCGCCGGTGATCAATGCGGATCTGGGCCTGCGCGCCTCGGCGCGCTCGCAATCCAACCGCATTGCGCGCACGGCGATCCGGGCGGGACTGAAGACACTGGTGTTCGCGCAGTCGCGGCTGATGGTGGAGGTGCTCACCAAATACTTGAAAGACGTGTTCGACAGCGACCCGCGCAAGGCGCCACGCATTCGCGCCTATCGCGGCGGCTATCTGCCCACCGAACGTCGTGCGGCCGAACGCGAGATGCGGGCGGGACAGGTGGACGGCATCGTCAGCACGTCCGCGCTGGAACTGGGCGTGGATATCGGCGCGCTCGACGTGGTGGTGCTCAACGGCTATCCCGGCAGCGTCGCTGCAACTTGGCAGCGATTCGGTCGCGCGGGTCGACGCCAGCAGGCTTCGCTCGGCGTGCTCGTCGCCAGCAGCGATCCGCTCGACCAGTACCTGGTGCGTCATCCGGAATTCTTCCAGGACGCCACGCCGGAGCATGCGCGCATTGCAGCCGACCAGCCGCTGATCCTGCTCGATCACATCCGCTGCGCCGCGTTCGAGCTGCCATTTCGCGATGGTGAGCTGTTTGGCCCGCAGGACGCCACGCCATGGCTGCAGGTGCTCGCCGAGGAAGGCGTGCTGCATCAGGAAGGCGAGCGCTTCGAATGGATCGCCGATAGTTACCCCGCGAACGCGGTGTCCTTGCGTTCGGTGGCCGACGGCAATTTCGTGGTGGTGGATCGTACCGACGGTCGCCAGACCATCGTGGCGGAAGTCGACTTCAGCGCGGCCTCGCTCACCTTGTACGAAGGCGCCATCCATATGATCCAGTCGCTGCCCTACCAGGTGGAGCGGCTGGACTGGAACGGCCGCAAGGCCTTCGTCACGCGCACCAACGTCGACTACTACACCGACGCGATCGACTACACCAAGCTCAAGGTGTTGGAAGCATTCGATGGATCGCCCGCCGGCAACGGCAGCGCGCATCACGGGGAAGTGCATGTGGCGCGACGCGTCGCGGGCTACAAGAAGATTCGCTACTACACGCACGAAAATATCGGCTACGGCCCGGTAAACCTGCCGGACCTCGAGTTGCATACGACCGCCGTGTGGTGGCAACTGCCCCAGCGCGCCCTGGAGCAGGCGTTCGATCATCGCCAGGAGGCGCTGGACGGGTTTCTTGCGGCGGCGCATGCCTTGCACATCGTGGCAACCGTGGCCGTAATGGCCGAGGCGCGCGACCTGCAGAAAGCCGTGGGCAGCGGCGACGGCGCATGGTTCGCCACGCCCGATGCGAATGGCCGCGCGCAGCTTCGCTCGGGCTTTGGCGAGGGCGAGCCATCGATGAGCGGTCCGTTCGTACCCACGCTTTATCTCTACGATGCCTTCCCCGGTGGCGTGGGACTCAGCGCACCGCTGTACGAGCGCCGCGAAGACCTGGTGCGCCTCGCTCGCGAATTGGTGCGCCGCTGCGATTGCCGTGGCGGTTGCCCTGCCTGCGTCGGCCCGGTCCTTGCCGCGGACGAGGAGAACGAACGCTCACTCAAATCGCTCGCCACGCGTGTGCTCGACCTGATCATCGCCCTATGAGCGCGCTGGCCGACAAGTTGCGCGGCTTGCGTCGCCAGGCCGGTGTCACGCCGCTCGCTCCGGTGGCCGTAGCTGTCCCGGCGAAGCCGCGTCCCGCGCTGCCGGACAACATCGCCCAGCTGCTCGGCATCCGCCAGCGCGTGCAAGGCGTGTCAGCCACGCCTCGACGCAAGGCAATCGTCGAGCCCTCTTCGCTGCCCGGGCAGACCATCGCACCCGGCTTGCAGTTGTGCGAAACGAGTAGCGCGTGGCCGCCCGAACCGCCTGCCTTCCACGCCGCATTTGCGCGCGTCGACGAAGTGATCGCACCAGAACGACTGGTGCTGTTCGACACGGAAACCACCGGACTGGCCGGCGGCACCGGCACGCGCGCCTTCATGATCGGCGTGGGCGACTGGCATGAAGGGCGCTTCCGCGAACGCCAGCTGCTGATCACCACGCTGGCCGGCGAAGCGGCCATGCTCGACTGCTTCGCATCGTGGTTGCGTCCGGATGCGGTGCTGGTGAGCTACAACGGCAAGTCGTACGACTCGCCCCTGCTCAAGACGCGCTTTCGACTGCACCATCGCGCGTGCCCGCTCGAAGGCCTGGCGCATATCGATCTGCTGCATCCCGTGCGTCGCCGCTGGCGTGGCGCCTGGGAGAACTGCCGCCTGGCCACCGCCGAGCGCCAGCTGCTGCGGGTCGTGCGCGAGGATGACCTGCCCGGCTCTGAAGCGCCGGCCGCATGGCTGGGCTATTTGCGCGGGGGTTCGGCGCAGGCGCTGCATCGCGTGGCGCGACACAACAGCCAGGATCTGCGCAGCCTGGGCGGCATTCTTCACCGCTTCGCGACGCACGACGAGGCAAACACGCAGGCGTGAGGGGCGCGGTCGGCGGACCGACATGCTAGGTTTTCCCCGCGGGCTGCCGGCGGGCCCGGTGCGCCACACGACGTGATCCCACCGCAAGCCTGCCTCGGGGAGCTGCGAGCATGCTGAGAGATTTCACCCAGACCGCCCTGCTGCTTATCACGGGCCTGTTTCCGATCATCAACCCGATCGGCTCGGCTTTCATCGTGCTGAGCATGGTGCCCAACACCACGGCCGCCGAGCGCACCGAGCTGGCCTGGCGCATCACCACCAACAGCTTCGCCATCTTGCTGGTGTCGTTGTTGATGGGCGCCTATGTGCTCACCTTCTTCGGCATTTCCATTCCGGTGCTGCGCGTGGCGGGCGGCATGATCATCGCGGTGGCGGGCTGGAACCTGCTGCAAAAGCCCGACGACGACGACTCTGCCAACGAGAAGGCGCAAGAGGTGAACCCCAGCTCGCGTAGCGGGTCATTGGCCGCCAAGACCTTCTACCCATTGACGCTGCCCTTGATGGTGGGCCCCGGCTCGATCTCGGTGGCTATCGCGCTGGGCACCAGCTCGCCGAAGGATGGCTTGTCGGCCGTCCATTTTCTCGGCGTTGCCGCCGCGCTGGTGGTGCTATGCGCCAGCATCTACGTCTGCATGCGCTTTGCCGACACGCTGGAGCGATGGCTGGGCTCCGGCGGCACCAAGATCGTGATGCGCCTGTTTGCGCTGGTCACGTTCTGCATCGGCATGCAGCTGCTGTGGGTGGGGCTAGCCGACTTGCTCGGATCGGTGAAGTGGCACTGACGCCAGCGATGGCGGTGTGACGGCAGCTGCGGTGCGAATGCCCAGCGCCCTCGCCACCAGCGTGTCGAGGCTCGCCTTGCCCGGGCCGCTGATCAGCAGCCAGAAAAAGATCAGGCTGTAGACGATCTCGTCCGCTTCCACGTAGTCGTCCAGGCCCGTGAGGTTGGCCGATACGACCAGCACCACGGCCACCGCCATGTTGATGAGCATGGGGACGCACACCAGGCGGGTGAACAAGCCGAGCATGATCAGCAGGCCGCCGAGCAACTCTGTCCACGCCGACAAGCCAGCGCTGAACGCCGGGAAGGGAATGCCCCAGCCGACGAAACGCTGTGTAAAGCCATCCAAGTTGTGCACCTTGGCGATGCCGGTTTCCAGCCAGAAGTAGCCGAACACCACGCGCACCGTGAGCGGTCCGATCCACTCGATGCGATGTAGCCATTCGAGCAAATGTGTTGCCTTGTCGGCGATGAGCTGGCGCATGACGGCGGGTTCCATGAATACGGGGTGCGGGCATCATGCAAACCGCCCTCGCCGGCCGCCATGGCTGGTCGTCCATGCTTTCTTGCCCGACGTCCGGTCCTGCGCGGCACCTCCATCGCCGGACGATCGGGCACAAAAGGGAGACGCCCGGGGACAGCCCGCGGCTAGCCGTCTGCCGAGAATGCTGAGGTCGGCAGTGCTTGGCCATGGTGTCCGGGCCCGACGTTGTCCACCCACGCCGCCAGCAAGCGGCCGTCTACCTGACAGGAGTGTTCCCATGAAGACCAACAAGCTCAACGGTGCCGCCATGGCGATGATGGTTGCCGGCCTGTTCGCCGTCACCACGATGTCCGCTTCGGCGGCCGAGAAGACCGACGCCGGCAAGTCGGCCGATACCGCCAGCGTCAAGTGCATGAACTCGTCGTCCTGCAAGGGACACGGCGCCTGCAAGCAGGCCAGCAATGCCTGCAAGGGCCAGAACGCCTGTAAGGGCCAGGGCTTCACCATGCAGAAGAGCCAGCAGGAATGTGACGCCGCCCAGACAGCCGCCAAGGCCTCCTGAGCTTGATCGCGGGGCTTTCGGCACGATGCGAAAGCCCCGCACCTTTGCCGCGAGAAACGCCATGCCTACCTCCCGCCAGCTGCCTTATCTCGGCTTCGGTCTCGGCCTGCGCGTCGATCACTACGAAACGCTGATCGACGAACCGGGCAACGTGCAGTGGCTCGAGATCGTTTCGGAAAACTATCTGGTTCCCGGAGGCCGGCCCCTGCGCTGGCTGGAGCGTTTTCGCGAGCGCTTTGCGCTGGTGATGCACGGCGTGTCGATGTCCATCGGCGGCACGGATCCGCTCGACATGGCTTATCTCGGCCAGCTCGCCGCCTTGGCGCGCCAGGTGGAGCCCGCGTGGATTTCTGATCATCTGTGCTGGACCGGCGTGCAAGGCGTCAACCTGCACGACCTGATGCCGCTGCCATACACCGAGGAGGCGCTCAGTCACGTGGTGGATCGCGTGCGCCGCGTGCAGGACAAGCTCGGACGGCGCATCCTGCTGGAGAACGTGTCGAGCTACATCAGCTTCGCGCGGTCGCAGCTGACCGAGTGGGAGTTTCTCGCCGCCGTGGCCGAACGTGCGGATTGCCTCATCCTGCTCGACATCAACAACGTACACGTGAGCGCGCACAATCATGGCTTTGCCGCGCTCGACTATCTCGATGGCCTGCCGCCGGGACGCGTGCAGCAATTCCATCTGGCCGGCCACGAGCACGGCGGCGAGCTGCTGATCGACACGCACGATGCGCCCGTGGTCGATGCCGTTTGGGATCTCTACGTGGAAGCCGTGCGCCGCTTCGGTCGCGTGTCGACCATGATCGAGCGCGACGACCACATTCCTCCGCTCGCCGAGCTGTTGGCGGAACTCGATCATGCCCGCTCGCTGGCCGACGCGCTGATGCAGGAAGCCGCGTGAACGATCTGCGCGCCATGCAGCTGCAGTTGGCCGACGCCCTGCTGGCGGGCAGCGCGCCCCTGCCCGGTTCGCTGCGCGGTGACGACAAGGCCGACGAATCGAACCGGCTCGCCATCTACCAGCACGGCTATCGCATGCGTCTGCGCGAAGCGCTGGCGACGGAGTTTCCGGGACTGGCCCTGCTGGCCGGGCGGCACTTCGTCCGGCTGCTGGACGACTACGTCGCCGCGCATCCGTCCACGCACTTCAATATTCGCTGGCATGGCGCAGGGCTCGCCGACTTTCTCACACGCACAGCCGCATGGCGAGACCGACCCGAGCTGGCCGAGATGGCGCGGCTGGATTGGGCCATTTCCACTGCGTTCGACGCCGCCGACCATGGCACCGTCAGCGCCGCCGAACTGGCGGGCATCGCGCCCGAAGGATGGGCAGCGCTGCGGCTGCATCCGCTGTCGCATGCGCATCTGCTGCGCAGTAGCTGCAATGTCGATGCGTTCCGGCGCGCGGCCGACCGGGGCGAGCCTCGTCCGGCCTTGCGCCGTTGGCGCCGGGCACGCCATCTGCTGGTCTGGCGGCCGGTGCTGGACGTACGCTACCGGCAGGTCGAAACGGGCGAACTGCCGGCGCTGCTGGGGGCCCTGAATGGCGACACCTTTGCGCAGCTGTGCGAACGCCTCGCCCAGCGTCATGGCCATGCGGCCCTGCCCCGCATGGCCGCCCTGCTGGCGCAATGGCTGGGTGAGGGGCTGGTCGGCCGACTGACCCTGCCGGGAGAAGCAACCATCTAACCGGCCTTCCAACCAGCGATGTAACCGGCAACCCGCCAGCGGCGAAGTTCTTGAGGAGACCCGCCGGAAGGAAGCCCATGTACATCGAACCGAATCCGTCGCTACCCGCCGGCCCGCGCCCGCGACTGGTGGAACCGGCGTTGGAATCCCTGCTCAGCCGGTCGATGCTGCAGGTGCAGGTGGTCGCCGAACTGCATCGGTGCGGCTCGTGGTTTGCGGATGCACCGCGTTACGAGTGTGGCCTGTTCCATCTGGTGGGCACCGGACGCTGCCAGGTGGAAAGCGAGGAATCGGGCGAGGCGGCGACCCTGGAAACCGGCGACCTGGTGATCTTTCCGCACGGTGCGCCGCACCGGCTGAGCGGGACTGCGGGCAGCGACATGCAACAGACCAGCCTGATCTGCGGCGAATTCCGCTTCACCGGCAGCTCGCAGCATCCGCTCAAGCTCGCCTTGCCTGCCCGCATGGTGATCCATGCTGCCGACGCCAGTGCACCCTTCCGGCAGCTGGCCTCGACCATGGCGCAGGTCGTGCACGCCGACTGCGCCGGCCGCCACGTGCTGCTAAATAAGCTGGCCGATGCGCTGTTCACGCTGGCGATCTGCGACTACTCGCGCACAACGGAAGAACGCCATGGGCTGTTTGCCTCGCTGGCCGACCCGCGTATTGCCCGCGTGCTGCAGGCAGTGCACGACCATCCGGGCAAGGCGTGGACGATGCAATCGATGGCTGCGCTGGCTTGCATGTCGCGCTCCGCGTTTGCCGAACGCTTCACTCAACTGATGCGTCAGCCGCCGATCCAATACGTTACGCAGTGGCGCGTGAGCGTGGCCGAGCAGTTGTTGCGCGATCGCCAGCAATCGGTGGCGGGCATCGCCCAGCAATTGGGCTATAGCAGCGAAGCGGCGTTTCGCCGTCTGTTCAAGCGGGTGAGCGGCCGGTGCCCTGGCCGCGTGCGCGGCGAAGGCATGCGCGCCACCGTATTGAATTGAGGGCGACTCAGCGCGATGGCGTCATGCGCTTGCGCTCAGGACATCGAACGAGGGTTCATCGGTTTCTCGGGCGCATGCTGGATCACGTCCCAATGTTCGACGATCTTGCCGTCGCGGACGCGGAAGATTTCCGCTCAGCCGTCCGGTCTGGCTCCGACCGCGTCGCGGCGCCTGTATAGCATGTCGCGCACGGACGCCTCGCGCACTGGCATCACTTCGCAACCTGTGTAGACTCCCCGGACCACCCGTGTCACCGACCATGTCGCGCCGGGCTGCCGTTCCGGCGCGTGACAACAGAGCGTTCCCCTCGCTGCGAGGTACCTCCATGTTGATGCGTTGCGTTGCGTTTGTCGGGCTGTTTGCACTGGCCGCTTCATCGCTGGCCGGCACCGCGCCTTCACCGGCTGCGGGGGCCGCGGTAAAGGCCGATACGCCCAAGACGACCTCTGCCGGCACGCAATTCATGCTGCCCTCCGACTGGACGCTGCGCGCCAGCGGCAACAAGCTGACCCTCAGTCCACCCGAGGCCGGATCGCAGGCCGTACTGGTCGATGTGAAGGCCGGCACGCCCGATGACGCTGTTGCTCAGGCCTGGAAAGCCTATGCGCCCGCCAAGACCTGGCCGCTGCAGGTGGCGACTGATGTGTCCCCGCGCGACAACTGGGACCAGATCCGCATCTACAACTACGAGACGTCCGCCAACGACAAGCGCGGCGTCACCGCCATCGCCTATCGTCATGGCGACCAGTACACCGTGCTGATCTACGACGTCGCCAACGCGGTGGGTGAGAAACGCGCCTCGCAACTGCGCGCCATCTCCGACCGGCTGTTGCCCAAGGGCTACCAGCGCGAGAGTTTCGCCGGCAAGACCGCGCACCCGCTCGATGCCGCGCGCATCGCATCGCTCAAGACCTTTGTGGACGACGCGCGCAAGGCGTACGACGTGCCGGGCGTCGCCATCGGCCTGATCGATCACGGCAAGGTGGTGTTCGCCGGCGGCCTGGGTGTACGCGAGATCAACAAGCCCGAGCCGATCGACGCCGAGACGCTGTTCATGATCGCCTCCAACACCAAGGCGCTGACCACGCTGATGCTGGCGCGCGAAGTCGATCAGAAGAAATTCAGTTGGAACACACCGGTGGTTCAAGTGATGCCGACGTTTCGACTGGGTGATGCGGCGACCACGAAGCAGGTGCTGATCCGCCACCTGATCTGCGCCTGCACCGGCATGCCGAGGCAGGACATGGAATGGCTGCTCAATAGCCGCGACGCCACGCCGGAGACGGTCTTGAAGGCGTTGTCGGGGATGCAGCCCACCAGCAAGTTCGGCGAACTGTTCCAGTATTCCAATCTGATGGCGGCAGCGGCGGGTTATATCGGCGGCCACGTGCTGTATCCGGACCTGGAACTGGGCGCGGCTTATGACCTGGCGATGCAGAAGCAGGTGTTCGATCCGCTCGGCATGAAGATCACCACCTTCGACTACGACCGCGCCCTGCTCGGCGACCACGCCACCCCACACGGCATGGATGTGGACGGCCATACGGCGGTGGCCGGCATGGGGATCAACGATTCCATCCGTGCGGCACGTCCCGCCGGTGCGGCGTGGAGCGCGGTGAGCGACATGTTGCGCTATGTGCAGATGGAGCTGGCCAACGGCGTGCTGCCGGACGGCAAGCGCTACGTATCGAAAGAAGCCTTGCTTGAACGCCGCAAGCCGAATGTAGCGCTCGGCACCACGGCCACCTACGGCATGGGCCTGATGGTGGATCACACCTGGGGCGTGCCGGTGGTGCATCACGGTGGCGATCTTGCCGGTTTCCACTCGGACATGCTGTGGCTGCCTGAGCAGGGCGTGGGCGCGGTGATCCTCACCAATGCCGATGCCGGCGTGTTTATCCGCGGGCCGTTCCAGCGCCGCCTTCTCGAAGTGCTGTTCGATGGCAAGCCGCTGGCGCAGGGCGATATCGACGCCGGTGTGAAGCGCCTGAAAGCGGAGATCGCCGCCCAGCGCAAGCGCCTGACCGTGCCTGCCGATCCCGCCCAGGCAGCCAAACTCGCGGACCGCTATCGCAACCCGGCCGTGGGCAGCATCCAGGTGGATCGCAGCGGCAAGAACCTCGTCTTCAACTTCGGCGCGTGGCATAGCGATGTGGCCTCGCGCAAGAACGACGACGGTTCGCTGTCGTTCGTGACCATTTCACCGGGCTCCGATGGTTTCGAGTTCGTCGTCTCCGGTACGGCGGATAGTCGAAAGCTGATCTTGCGCGACGACCAGCACGAATACGTCTACGACGAGGTGAAGTAAGCCATGAACGCTATGCATCGCAACGGCCTGCGCCTGGTGTTGGGCGCCTTGGCTTCAGCGGCCGCCGCGACGGCGCTGGCCGACACGTTGAATGTGCCGGAGATCCCGGTGGATGCCACCGTGCTGCGCAACTACCAGTGCCAGGCTGGCAAGTCGCTCAAGGTGACGTACTACAACAGCCATGGCGGCCAGAGCTTTGCGCTGCTGTTGGTGAAGGACAAGGCCATGCTGTTCGTCGACACCATGGCCGGCTCCGGCGTGAAATACGTGGCCGGTCCCTACACGTGGTGGACCAAGGGTAATAACGGCGACCTGTATGACATGACGGCCGGCCCGAACGCCGCGCCCATCATCGCCGGCTGCACATCGTCACCCGGCAAGTAGACGACGGTTCCCTCATCTCGCTGAACCGGGAAGCGCTTCTCCTTCAGCACCATGAACGAAGTTGCTGCGTCGCATGATGACAGCAGCAAATTCTCTCGCTCATGCTCCCCGTCCACGCACAAACCTACCGCCCAAAGTCTGGCCGCAAGAAATTGCCGGCCATGTCCAAGTGCGTTTGTGCGTGCTGCGCCGGGGGGGTGCAGTCATCGAATCACGTCATGGGGAAGGGAATGAACGGTCGCCGCTCGCAGGTTTTCGTCGCAGGATCCATCGGGGCCAAGCGCCCACTCACCGTCGCATGTGCCGCTGCCCTGCTTGCCTTCGCAGGCGTGCAGCCGGTCTTCGCGCAACAGGCACAGGATTCATCAAGCACACCGCAGACCACCCAGCCGACGCCGCCACCGAAGCCCGCAAAGACCGATCCGAACGCGCTGCCCAAATCGGAAGACCGCGCCGCCACGCTGGATGCGATCACCGTCACCGGCATCGCGGGCAGCATCGAGAATTCGATCAAGGCCAAGATGAATTCGGACAACATCATCGAGGCCATCTCCGCCGAGGACATCGGCAAGCTGCCTGATGCAAGCATCGCCGAAAGCCTGGCGCGCCTGCCTGGCCTCGCCACCCAACGCGTGGACGGCCGTGCGAACCAGATCTCCATCCGCGGCCTGGCGCCCGACTTTGCCGGCACCACGTTGAACGGGCGCGAGCAGGCCACCATCGGTGAAAACCGCGGCGTGGAATACGATCAGTACCCGGCCGAACTCATCAGTGGCGCCGCCGTATACAAGACGCCCGATGCGAGCCTGATCGGCCAGGGCCTGTCGGGCACGGTAGATCTACACACGCTCAAGCCGCTGGACTTGTCCACCCGCACCATCGTGGCCAACCTGCGTGGCGAGTACACCACCAACGGCAAGAACAATCCGGGTTCGGGTGTGGGCGACCTTGGCCATCGCGCCAGCTTCTCCTATGTCGACCAGTTCCTGGATCACACGCTGGGCCTGGCCATCGGCTTCGCCCAACTCGATTCGCCGATCCAGGAGAAGCAATACCAGGCGTGGTGGTGGAGCCTCAACAACGGCCCGGGCAGCATTGAAGGCGCATGGGGCGGCCCGCATTCGCCAGGCCTGCCCGACGGCGTGCTCTCGCAGGAAGGCATGCAGTTGCGCGCACAATCGGAGAACCAGCTGCGCAATGGCCTGATGGCCGTGCTCGAATGGGCACCGAACGACTGGTACCACTCGACGCTGGACACCTACTACTCCACCTTCAACGAAAAGAAGACCACCAACGGCGTGCAGTGGGCCAGCGGTCCGTATGACAACGCCGGCCCCGCCGTGTACAGCAATGTGGGCATCGTGCCGTCGCAACCCTATCCGGTGGTGACCACTGGCACGATGGATGGCATCCGTCCGATCCTGCAGAACGAGTACACCAAGGAACACGACAAGCTGTTCTCGATGGGCTGGAACAACCAGTTCGAATTCGGCGGCGGTTGGCAGGGCGTCGCGGACCTGTCCTATTCGAGCGCCAAGAAAGACTTGCACGACGCCTATCTGTTCGCCGGCATTCCCGGCCAGGGCACTACCAGCGTGCAGTTCGCCACGCCGCTCAACTATGGTTTTCCGAACTTCAACGCGGGCGTGAACCTGGCCGATCCGTCGGGCATCCAGTTCACCGACCCCGATGGCTACGGCTACAACGGCCGCCAGGAGTTCGACCACCAGAACGATGTGATCAAGGCGATCCGCCTGCAGGTTTCCCATCCGGTGGGCTGGATCTTCAGCACCGTGGACGTGGGCGTGAATTACTCCGACCGCAAGAAGACCAAGTCGGCGGACGTCCAATTCGCGTGGCTCAATGGCAACGGCTCCACTGGAAGCACCTACCAGCCGGGGTACTCGGTGCCGGTCAATCCGGCCTTCCTGTACGGACCCACCTCGATCAATTACGGCGGCATCGGGCCGATCCTCAACTACAACGTGCTCGCCGCACTGAACAACCAGTTCTATCTCACCGACGGCAATGGCCAGGGCGACTGGGCGCGCAACTACAGCGTCGAGGAAAAAGTGCCGGTCGCGTACGTGAAATTCAATATCGACACCATGCTGGGCAGCGTGCCGCTGCGCGGCAATATGGGCGTGCAGTTCGTGCACACGGACCAGTCGTCCACAGCGCTGCAGACGAACGGCAACACGCTGGTGGGCAACATCAGCGGCGGCACCACCTACAACAACGTATTGCCCAGCCTGAATCTGGCGGCAGAGATTGCCGACCAGCAGTACCTGCGCTTTGGCTTCGCCAAGACCATGACGCGCGGACGCATCGACGATGAGAAGGTCGCCACCTCGGCCGGCGTCTATCAGGTCACCGATGGCCCCGCGGCCGGCCAGGTGTTGTGGACGGGCAGTGGCGGCAATCCCAACCTCAAGCCTTATGTGGCGGTGGGCACCGACCTGTCGTGGGAGAAGTATTTCGGCAAGTCCAGCTACGTCGCCGTCGCGGTGTTCAACAAAAACCTGTTGAACTACATCTACAACCAGACGGTGCTCAACTACGACTTCTCCAAGTACGTCAACAACGATCCCACCCTGGTACCGACCAGCAACATCGGCTCCTTCACCACGCCGGAAAACGGCACGGGCGGCCGCATGGAAGGCCTGGAGTTGTCCGGTGCGCTCGAAGGCGGGCTGGTCGCCCGTCCGCTCGACGGCTTCGGCATGCAGGCCAATTTCTCGCTGACCAACAGCACCGTGCCGGTGAGTTCGGTGTCCTCGATTCCGGGCGCGCCGTCGACCCTGCCCGGCCTCTCGCGCAAAGTGGCGAACCTGGCGTTCTACTATGAGAAATACGGCTGGTCGGTGCGCATCTCCGAACGCTATCGCTCCTCCTTCACCGGCGAAGCAATCGCCCTGTTCGACCAGCTGGGCTACCAGCAAGTGCTGGCCGACAAGCAGACCGATTTCCAGGCCGGCTACAACTTCACCAAGGGCTCATGGAACGGCCTGTCGGTGCTGCTGCAGGTCTACAACCTCACCAACTCGGCGTACAAGACCGCGCAAATTTCCGCGCTGCCCAACGGCGTGTCGATCGGACGTCCGCTCGACTACAACACCTGGGGTCGCACGGTGATGTTCGGCATCAACTACAAGCTCTGACCGGGTTACGATCCGCCACGTCTTCACGTCACAGGGAAGCGGCATGAAAAAGCTGGGTGGTTCGATCGGATGGATCCTGGCCATCGCCAGCACGACGGCCAATGCGCAAGAACGCCGTGAAATGCCCACCGTATTTGAAGGTGGGCATTTCTACGCCACGCCCACACTGGCGGATGGACGCACCTTGAAACTGCTGGTCGACACGGGCGGCGGCGGCGGTTCGGGCTGGTACCTACTTTACCGGTCCGCCGTGACGGCGCTCGGGTTGAAGACAACGACGTGCATGCTTGATGGCCAAGCGATCGACACCGTGGCGGCCATCCCATACCGCGCTGGCGCGGGACTGCTTGCCACCAACGACACGCCCTGCCATGCGCCTGCGTCCGTCGGTAACAACACAGGCGATGGCGAGCACGGGATGCTGGGCGCAGGCTATCTGCCGGGCCATGTTTGGACCTTCGATTACCCGCGCCACGCGCTATGGCTGGAGCCGGCGAACTGGAAGCCGGCCCGTGATGCGCATGCGATCACCATGGACTTCATGCGCAATGATCAAGGCGGGTTGGCCACTGGCATGGCGCGCATCACCGTCAACATCGACGGAACATCGATTGACATGCTGCTGGATACCGGCGCCACCGCACATCCCACCGACGCGGGCAAGGCTACGCACGCCGACGTGTCGGCGCATGGCATCGGGGCAGCCTCGTATATCGTGAGCAGCCTGCTCGACCAGTGGCATCGACAACATCCAGACTGGCGCATCATCGAACGCGGCGATGACCTGAAGGTTGGACACTACGTCGCTCGACTCATCGAAGTGCCCCGCATCGACATCGCAGGCTGGTCTGTCGGCCCGGTGTGGTTCACCGAACGTCCAGACGTTGCCTTTGGCGACCAAGGCGGCATGTCCATGTACACGGACGCACCTGTCCATGGCGCCGTGGGCGGCAATGTCTTCGGGCACTTCGTCATGACGCTCGATTACCCCAAGGCCAAGGCATGGTTTGCCTGCGCCTCGCATTGTTCGCCTGCAAAGTCGCCCTAGCTCGCACAGACTGTGGGAGCGCACCCTGTGCGCGACTGCCCCACACGAGACCGGGGACGACTATGCTGGAACGAGCACTACAACGGAGACCACCCGTGCGCGAGCTATACCCCGAGATCGAGCCCTATCGCATCCATCGGCTGCGCGTAGACGACCTCCACGAACTGCACATCGAGGAATGCGGCAATCCCGATGGCCTGCCCGTGGTGTTCCTGCACGGCGGCCCGGGCGCAGGCGTGTCGCCATATCACCGCCGTTTCTTCGATCCGACGCGCTACCGCATCGTGCTGTTCGATCAGCGCGGCGCCGGCAAGTCGACGCCGCATGCGGAGCTGCGCGATAACACGACGTGGCACCTGGTCAGCGATATCGAAGCCATTCGCGAATACTTCGGGATCGAGCGTTGGGTAGTGTTCGGTGGTTCCTGGGGTTCAACGCTGGCGCTCGCTTATGCGCAGAAACATCCCGAGCGCGCGCTTGGCCTGGTGCTGCGCGGCATCTTCCTCGGCCGACCCGGAGAGCTGCGCTGGTTCAACGAACTCGATGGCGGCGCGCGCTGGATTTTCCCCGAGCGCTGGGAACGCTATCTCGCGCATATCCCCGAAGACGAACGCCATGACCTGGTGGAGGCGTACTGGCGCCGCCTGGACAGCGGTGACGAGGCCGAGCGCATCGCAGCGGCGATCGCGTGGGGCAACTGGGAAGGCGGCAGCACCACGCTGGTCCACGATCCGGACGAGCCCGGCAATTTCGAGGATGCGCATGCTGCGGTGAGCGTGGCACGCGCGGAAGCGCACTACTTCCGCCACCGCGTGTTTCTCGAGCCGGACCAGCTGCTGCGCGATGTGGATCGCGTGCGCCACATTCCCGCCACCATCGTGCATGGCCGCTACGACATCATCTGTCCGGTGAAGAGCGCCTGCGATCTGGCCAAGGCGTGGCCGGAGGCAGCCTTCCATATCGTGCTCGCAGGCCATAGCGCGGCCGACCCGGCGATTGTGGATGTGCTGATTGGTGCAACGGACGCGCTGGCAGACCGGTACGTCTAGAAGCCGATTCAAAATCTTGTTGAAACGCCCGGTTTCCTCATTGTCATTCCGGCGCAGGCCGGAATGCAGTAGCGAAAGGCTGAGTTGTCGCGAAAGTCGGCTACGTTCCGGGCATGCTTCGCGATAAGCAATGCCCTGGGGCCGCTGGATTCCGGCCTGCGCCGGAATGACCATGAGGCATGGGAAATTGTGCGAGATCTTGTATGGGATCTAAGCAACTACCTGTTCTGGACCCGCGCGCTCGCGATACTCCCGGCACATCTGCTCCACCAGCGCTCGGTGATCGGGCAGATCGTGCAAGGCCTGTGATGCGGCCACCTGGATGTTGCGAAATTCCTGCCGTGCCTCGTCGACACGCGGATACATATGGCGCACCGGCGACAGATCCGTCTTGAACTCCATGCCATACAGCACGTATTGCCAGCTGGAGACGAGGAACATTTCCAGGTCGCTGACAAAGTCCAGCCGATGCGGCGGCCGATGCTTCCACTGCGCCAGCTTGTCCTGCAGCGAGTCGGGAATGCTCACCGGATCGGCATTGTCGATCCAGAACTTCGAGTCTCGGCGCTGGCTTAGGCAGTAGTGCATCTTGATGAAATCGATGATGCGGTCATAGCGCGCAACCATCATCTCGTTGAAGTGGCGCGCGGCCTGTTCCATCGTGCCGGTATCGCTCGGCAACAGATGCGTAAGCAGATAAGTCGCCAGCTCGATCAGCGCGATGCCGGTGGATTCCAGCGGCTCCACAAAGCCGCCGGCAAGGCCGACCGCCACGCAGTTCTTGCGCCAGTGTTCCGGCCGATAGCCGGTTTCGAATTTGATATGGAAGGCCTTGAGGCCGTCGGCGACCGGACCCAGATAGTTGCGGAACACCGCCTCAGCGCGCTCCACGTCGGTGTGCCGCGAGGAATACACATAGCCCGCGCCGCGTCGCTTCTGCAGACCGATATCCCAGATCCAGCCCGCTTCTTGTGCGGTGGAAATCGTATACGACGGAATCGGCGAATCAGGCTGCGCATAAGGCACTTGGATCGCCACCGCGCGGTCGGCGAACAGCACGTCGGCGCGACTGCGGAACGGCGACTGCATGACGTTGCCGATCAACATGCCCTTGAGGCCGGTGCAGTCCACGTAGAGATCAGCCGTGAGTTCGCCCAGCTCCTTGGTCACCACGCGTGCGATGGCGCCGTGTTCATCCAGTTCCGCGCGTTCCACCGTGGCCACGTGGCGCTGCACGCCCAACGCTTCCTGGCCATGCTCGGCCAGCACACGCGCGAAACACGCCGCATCGAAATGGAACGCGTGGTTCATCGGTCCCTGGTAATCGGGATCCTTGAAACGCTTGGGGCCCTTGCCGTGATCGACCAGCGTGCTCTGCATCGACACGGCATCAGCTAACGCCATGTCTTCAGGCGCGGCACCAAGCAGCCAATACGGCAACAGCTCCGGACCACCCGGACGCTGGCTCGGTGCATTGAAGGGATGGAAGAAATGATCCGCACCGGGCGTGCCCGGCGGGCGCACCCAGTGGCGATAATGGATGCCTTGCTTGTACGTTGCCGTCGCGCCAACCAGGAAGCGACGCTCGTCCAGACCGATGGCAGCAAGCGTGCCGCGAATCGAAGGAAACGTGGCCTCGCCGACGCCGAGCAGGCCGATGTCCGGCGATTCCACCAGATGCACCTGCACGCCATTCGGGTCGACCGCATTCACCGCCTTGGCGAGATAGCACGCGGCCAGCCAGCCGGCGGTGCCACCGCCCACGATCAACACTTTCTTCAGCCTAGCCATGGGATCTCCCGGCCGGCGGGATCGCCAGCGCGCTGCGGCAGTGAATCCGCAGACGATTGTAAGAAAGAATTGCCGGGCCGCCCCACGCGGGCCCGGCAAAAACGCCATTCAGGGGGAGAGGCGGCGATGCTCCCCGGAGCATCGCCTATAGAACGGCAAACCATCGGCGGCGCTGTTGTCATGGGGCCGCCCCGAACTTCATCAGAACCACACGCCCAGCTGCACACCGTAGGTGCGCGGCGCCAGGTACTGCGATACGTACTGCAGCGAACCATCAGACATCAGGAAGCGACCGGCACTGGTGCGGATCTTTCCGTCGGAGATGTTCTGCACGTACGCGTTGACCCACCACTTGTCGCCCGGCTCGGTGTAGCGCAGCGAGAGGTCGCCGCGCGTATACGCCTTCTGCTGGTCGCCGGCGCCGAGGTTGAAATAGCTCAGCCACTGCGAACTTTGGTATTGCGCGCTGACACGCGGCGTGAGTCGGCCGCCGTTGCCCAGATGGAAGTCGTGCTCATAGATTGCGGTGAGCGAGACGTTGGGTGCGTGCGGCAGATCGTTGCCGGTGACGTTCGCGCAGTTGGCCAGGTTGGACGCCGGCGGACAGGCGGGCAGGCCCTGGTAATCGTTGCTGCCTGCGTAGACCAGCGTGCCGAGCTCCTTCTTCGGAATGGCCGAGAAGATCAGGTTGGCGCGATCGTCCTTGGTCTGGTACGCCAGCTCCGATTCGATGCCGAACACCTTGGTGCTGCCGCCCACGTTGGAGAAGCCCAGGCCATGGTTGCCGTCGGGATAGACGATCGGCGCGGACAACTGGAAGTTCTTGAAGTCTTCGTAATAGACGGCCGAGTTCCAGGTCATGCGGCCATCGAGGAAGCTGAACTTGCTGCCGATTTCATAGTTGGTCAGCGTCTCGGGCTTGTACAGCGTGCCCGCGTCCTGCGTGCCGCCGGACTTGTAGCCGGTGGACACGCTGGCGTACAGCAGGCCGTTGGCGCCGACATCGGTATCCACGCGCACCAGCCAGGTCGGCTTGCTCTTGCTGTACTTGGCCGTGTTCCGCTGCGAAATGCTGAAGCCGTTGGACGGATCTGGATACACGCCCGGCGAGATCGGCAGCTGCGGCACGTTGGGATCGTAGTTCCAGCCCCAGTTGATGCCGCCCTTGTTTTCCTTGTCGTCATGCGACCAGCGCGCACCGCCGGTGAGGCGCCAATGATCGGTCATGTGCCAGGTGGCCTGGCCGAACAGCGCGTACGACTCCACCGTTTCCTTGGGCTGGATGAAGGAGCCCTGCCAGTTCACGGAACCGTACTTGGTGCCGTTCATGATGGGGATGTCAAAGCGGATGTTGTTGTCTTCGTAGCCGTAGTACGCGCCCACGATCCAGTCCACGGTCTGCGGGCCGGTCGACTTCAGGTCCACTTCCTGGCTCCAGCTTTCGTAGTTGGAGTAGTTGGTGCGGTCGTCCTGGTACACGCCGTTGGTGGTGAAGCTGGTGGGCACGCTGACGCCGACGTCCTGGTCGAAATCACTCTTGCCCGAGTAGCGGTTGTAGCCGGCGATATAGCTCAGCTCCATGCCATCGTTGATGTTCCAGTCCATGCGGCTGCGCAGCGTCTTGGACGTGCGGTCCAGGTACGGCGCGGTGTCGATCAGCGCGGACCAGAATTCCTGACCCTGGCGCGGCGTCTGCATCAGGCTCATGTCCGGCGTGCCGCGATCGAGGAAGTACTCGTAGGAGAGGTTCCACTTGAACGAATCGCTGGGCTGCCACAGGGCGCTCACGCGCGCGGCGGACTGATCCTGCGAGTTGTACTTCTTGCCGCCCTGCACGTACTGGCTGGGATCGATCGGCTTGAAGTTGGCCAGCGTACCGCCTGAAGCGGGCGAGGCAAGATACGCCTGCTGCTGCTGCGCCACGCTGGGCAGCTCAGTGGACGGATTCTGGTAGTCGACGTAACCGTCGTGCTGCTCATGCACCACGGCTACGCGCATCGCGAAGGTGCTGCTGATCGGCAGATTGAACGCGGCGCGCGCGCCCATCTCGTTGTAGTTGCCTACTTCGGCCTGCGCATTGCCGTAGAAGCCCGCAGCGATATCGGGTTTGGCCGTCTGGAAGCTGATCGCGCCGGCCGTGGAGTTGCGACCCCACAGCGTGCCCTGCGGACCGCGCAGCACTTCCACGCCATCCATGTCCAGCAGCAGGCCGGAGGCCGCTTCGGCGCGCGGCGCGTACACGCCGTCGACGAAGGTGGCGACTTCCGGATCGGCGTATTCGGTTTTGGCGCTGTCGTTGCCGATACCGCGCAAGGTCAGCGTGACCACGCCGTGGTCGCCCTGGCTGGTGCCCTGCAGGCCCGGCACGAGCTTGGTGAGATCCTGCACGGTCATGACGCGCTCTTTGTCGAGCGTGTCGGGCGTGATGGCGCTGACTGCAACGGGCGTTTTCTGGAGCAGCGTCTCGCTCTTGGTCGCGCTCACCGAAATCGCATCGAGCTGCTTCACCTTGCGCTCGCCCGGCGGCGTGGCATTTTGCGAAGACGCGCTCTGCGGCGCTGCATCCTGATCCGCCGCCAGCACTGCGCCAGGCGCAAGTACCAGGGACATGGCGATGTACAACGCCGAATAGCGCAACTTCATTTGGCTTCCCCTCAATTCATTCGGATTGTTGTTCGTCACCGCCCTCGACGGCGACTGGTTTGATGTCATCCCCGATGACAGCGCTGTCATTTAGGTGAATGACAGCGCTGTCATGTGGATCATAGACCGGTTCACCGGCAGAAGCTTGACGCGCGGCAGCAAGTTGGAAATCCCCCCGAAAGCCTTGCTGTAGCTCGTTTTTACCCATCAAGCGAACCGCCTTGACGCCGGTTTTGATGCAAGAGCAAATCGTCGTTCAGCCATCCGTGGCCCGTAATCACTGACACATCCCTTCCCTCGAACCCTTCTTGAGGTGGCCTGGTCTGACTCCGCAAACCTCTGCGAACCGGCCGTTCACCCCGCCTTCCTTACTTGACGCAATCGACCACCTGATCGACATCCGTACCCAGCGCCACGCGTGAAATCGCCACGTCGGTGCCTTTGCCGGCGCCCCACGCAAACGGCTGGTCGATGTGATGCATGTCGGCGCCAGCTGCACGGAAACACTTCAACGGCACGCCAACGCGGATCCACTGACCCGGCGGCAACTTCGCCAGGGTCTTGGCAAGCGGCACGTGGCCTTGGCCCATGCCGATCCACACGTTCTGCGTCGGCATGGCATCGACACGCAGCGTCGTCACCAGCAGCACGTCGCCATTGGTTTCGCGATCGAGATCCAGCGGCGTGCGCGCGTGGATCGACAGCTGGGCGTTGTCGCTGCTCCAGCTGAAGCGGCGCGCATCCTCCTGGGCTTTGTAGTCGAGCGCGGCCATGTGCAGCGCGCCATCCGGCGTCGTTGCCGGCGACACATCGCCAGTCATCGATGCGCCATGCGTATCCACCAGCGTAAAGCTGTAACCATGCACCGCCTTGCCGCGATCGAGATAATTGCCGATCGGAATCTGCTCGCCGCTGATACCCGACGCTTCGGAAAGCTTGGGCACCGCCGCGTGGTCGGCATAGGTAAGTCCGTAGCCGAGTGCGAATTGCGGCTTGCCCTGCCCCACCACCGCCGTGCTCGGCCACGTATAGGCCAGCTTGCCGTGGAAGTCGTTGGCGATGCTGCCGTCGCGCTTGCGCAGCAGCACATCGGCGATGCCGCCGCCTTCGCTGCCCGGCAACCACGCCGCCACGAAGGCATCGGCCGCGTTGATTTCGCGATTCACCCATAGCGGACGACCACTCAAGAACACCGCCACCACCGGAATGTGTTGCGCACGCAGCTGACGGATCAATTCAAGCTCGTGATCGTCGCCGGGATGGAACATCAGGTTGGGGATATCACCCTGGAATTCGGCATAGGGATCCTCGCCAAATATCACCACGGCCACGTCCGGCTTGGTCTTGAAATGGCCGTCCGTTTCGATCTCCACCGAGCCGCCCGCCGCTGTCACCTGTTCCGCGAAGCCCGCACCGATCGACTGCGCACCGGGGAAGTTTTCATTCTTCAGCCCCGTGCCCTGCCAGTTGAGCGTCCAGCCGCCGCTCTGGCGCGAAATGTTGTCGGCGCCATCACCGGCGATGAGGAGGTGCTTGCGCGGATCGAGCGGCAGGACGCCATCGTTGTTCTTCAGTAGCACCAGCGACTCGCGCACGGCGCGGCGCGCGATGGCGCGATGGGCGGGACTACCCACGATTTCCGCGGCTTTGTGTACCACCGGCTGCGTCGACGGCGCACCTGCCTCGAACAGACCGGCGCGGAACTTCACGCGCAGGATCCGCGCCACCGCGTCGTCCAGTCGCGCCTGCGGGATCACCCCGGACTTCACCTCGGCCAGCGTGTGTTCGACCAGGCCGCGCCAGCTGTCCGGCGCCATCAGCATGTCCAGGCCTGCGTTGAACGAGGCCGGGCAATCATCGTTCGCGCATCCGGGCACTTGGCCATGCGAATTCCAGTCGCCCACCACCAGGCCCTGGAAATCCATGCGCTGCTTGAGCACGTCGGTGATCAGCGCCTTGTTGCCGGACATCTTGGTGCCGTTCCAGCTAGAGAACGAGGCCATCACTGTCTGCACGCCGGCGTCGATGGCGGGCGGATAGCCTGCCGCATGAAGATCGCGCAGCGTGGCCTCGCTGATTTGCGCGTCGCCCTGATCCTTGCCGTTCCTGGTGCCGCCGTCGCCGACGAAATGCTTGGCCGAGGCGAGCACATGGGTGCCATCGAGAAACTGCGGCGTGCCGACCTTGCCCTGCAGACCTTCCACCATCGCCGTGGCGTACTGCGCGACCAGCTTGGGGTCCTGCGAATAGCCTTCGTACGCACGGCCCCAGCGCACATCCTGCGGCACGGCGAGGGTCGGCGCGAAACTCCAGTTGATGCCGGTGGCGCGCACTTCGGCAGCCGTAGCCTCGCCGATCTGACGAAGCAGCTCCGGATCGTGCGCGTTGCCCAGTGCGGAGTTTTGAGGAAACAGCGTCGCACCTACGACGTTGTTGTGCCCGTGCACAGCATCGATGCCGAACAGCAGCGGGATCGGCACATGCGCGCTGCCGTTGGGCTGCATCGACGCGCGATAGAACGCTTCGGACAAGGCCTGCCATTGCGCCACCGTGGCGGTGAGCTGTCCATTGGGCTTGGAATTGCCGCCGGCGAGGATCGCGCCAAGGTGGTACTTGCGCACATCGTCCGGCGTCACGCTGAGGATATCGGCCTGGATCAGCTGGCCAACTTTTTCCTCCACCGTCATCTTGGCCAGCAACGTGGCCACGCGCTGTTCGAGCGCCGCATCCTTGGGGAACGGCCAGCTGGCACGCGGCCAACTGTCGGGGTGCACGGTGGACGCGTCGTCGGCGGATGCGGCACCCGTGGCGCAGGCCAGGGCCACGGCAAGAACGGTCGGAACACTACGCAAACGACGAACGGAAGCCCGCACGGCTCTCTCCAGCAGACAGGGGAAGGCTCCCCCTCGGAGCCAGTCGGTCCGGAGACTGACAGAAATGACAGCGCTGTCAATTTGCGATGCAGCAAGCGGGGTCGAGCGCCGCGAGGATGCCCCATGGCTGCCTTTTCTCTTTTAAACCAATCTGTTACGGGAAGACGGGACGTTTGCCGCGCGAAAGATCCGCTGAGGGAGGCCAGTCGCGCACAGGGTGCGCTCCCACAAGGAATCGGCGGACTCCCTTGTGGGAGCGCACCCTGTGCGCGACTCAGACTAGCCTCGGACCAAAGCCGGAGCGGCGGTAGGCGAGTCCGAAGTACTTAAGGCGCCTTCGACGTCGATTCGCGCAGCTGGAGCGTGTACGGCACCTGCACCAGCAGGCCATCACCGCGACCCCGCAGCACTTCCATCAGTTGCAGCGCTGCCAGCTTGCCCATGTCGCGGCTGGGCTGACGCACCGTGGTCAGCGGCGGCCACAGCTGGGTAGCAAGCGGCGTGTCGTCAAAGCCACAGACCGAGAGGTCGCGCGGCACTTTCAGTCCGCGTTCGTTCGCCGCCCACATCACGCCGGCGGCCATATCGTCGTTCGCGGCAAAGATCGCCGTGGGCTGCTCGGGCAAGGCAAACAGCTCGCGCGCGGCCAGCACGCCCGAGCCAAATGAAAACTCGCCCTGCACCACGTATTGCGCATCGAACGGCAAGCCCGCGGTCGCGAGCGCTTCCTTGTAGCCGGCCATGCGCCAGCGACTGGCGCCGTGATTGGCGATGCCCACGATATGCGCAATGCGCCGGTGACCCAGTTCCACCAGGTGCATCACCAGGGCCTTCGCCGCCTGCTGCTCGTCCATGCATACGCCGATGGACGCTTCGCGGTGCACTGGCGAGATGCTCGAATGCGGCACGCCGTGCTCTTTCAGGCGCTGCAGCAATGGCGCGTAGTCGGTGAGCGGCGGCGTCATGATCACGCCTTCGATATGGTGATCGAACACCAGCGCATCGACGCGACGGATGAAATCCTGCCCGCGCATGCGCAACGGGCAGGCCATCATGCTGTAGCGGTGGGCATCGCAGGCGTCGAGCACGCCATCCTGCACCTCGGCCAGATAGGTCGAGGCCGGGTTGTCGTTGTTGTCATAAAGCATCGCCACCAGGAACGAACGGCTGCCCGCCAGGCCACGCGCCGCCGGGCTGGGGCGGTAGTTCATGGACTCCATCGCCGCCAACACCTTCTGGCGGGTGGATTCCTTCACCGAGGATTCTTCGTTGAGTACGCGGGAAACCGTTTTTGGCGAGACACCTGTGGCGCGTGCTACATCTTCGAGGCGGACCCGCATGACTTCTCCCAACGGCGAACTGCTGCTGCCCGACCAATATGCCCCTTGCGCCCGGCGGTTTACAAGAACTGGCGTGCCAGGCGGGCGCTGTCACCTGCGTTTCACAACACACCCCCATGCGCCGCGCCCCTTCGGTTATACCCACAGACGGATTGAGGCCAGGCCGGCCACGGGCGCATAGTGGGCAGCGGGTGGCCAGGGGACCGCCCGAGTAACCAAGCGCAACACAACAGCCGATGGCGGCATCGCGATGCATCGCCCCTGCGCGAGCCGTGCCCACGTTAGTTTCCGCGACACCACTACGGAGCGCCTTGATGAATACACCACTGGGTTGGCTTACCGCATTCCACACGCTGATCAGTCTCGTCGCCACCATCGTTGGCCTCTGGGCCATTCGCGACCTGATGGTCGGCCGCTATCGCTCGGGCGCCATCACGAGCTTCCTCTGGACGGCAGTCATTACCAGCGTCACCGGGTTCTTCTTTCCCTTTCATGGCGTCACGCCGGCCATCGTGGTGGGAGTGATCGCGTTGCTCGTGCTGGCCTGGACGGTGGTGGCGCGACGTTCGATTGGCCGCTCGGGCTTCTGGACGGCGCAATTCCCCATCGGCATCGTGATCAGCGAGTACTTCCTGATGTTCGTGCTGGTCGCGCAGATTTTCGCGAAGTGGCCGGCGCTGGCCGCACTGGCGCCGGACCTGAAGCAGAAGCTGTTTGGCGCCACCGAACTGGTGGTGTTGATTGTCTTCATCGTGGTCGCCGTGCGCGCCACCAAATCCTTCAGGGTGCGCGCGGTCGCCTGAGGCCGCGCCATCTTGCAGGTCTGCCACGTCGCCCGCTCGCACAGGGGCGACATTTCCGGAGTAAGCCATGGGCGAGTACCACACTCTTTCAACGGCCGACGGAAGCTTTCGGCTCTATATCGACTATCCCGACCACACCCCCGCGCCAGCGGTGGTGGTGTTGCAGGAAATCTTCGGCATCAACAACGATTTGCGCCAGTCCTGCCGCGAACTGGCGGAACAGGGTTTCATCGCCATCTGCCCGGATCTGTTCTGGCGACAGGAGCCGGGCCTGGACTTGAACGAATGGTCGGAACAGGACTGGAAAAAAGGCCTCGCGCTGTATGAAGCGTACGACTTCGACGCCGGTGAGCGCGACGTCGAGGCGGTGGTTGCAGCTGCACGCAAACTGGAAGGCGCCAACGGCAAAGTCGGCGTGATGGGCTACTGCCTCGGCGGCCTGATGACCTACCTCACCGCCGCGCGATCAAGCATCGACGCGGGCGTGGAGTACTACGGCGGTGGGACGGAGAAATACCTGGCCGAGGCACCGGCGATCAAGGCACCGCTGATGATGCACCTGGGCGAGGAAGACGAATTCATTTCCAAGGACGCGCAGGCCAGGATCAAGGCGGCGTTTGCGAACAAGGGCAACGTGACGATCTACAGCTATCCCGGTTGCAGCCACGCGTTTGCCCGGCATACCGGTACGCATTACGACGCCAACGCCGCCAAGCTGGCGAACGGACGCACCTACGAGTTCCTGCGCCAACATCTCGCTTGAATCCAGGCGCGCGAGGGAGCGATCAAAGCTCCTTCGCTGCGTCCGCGAGCATATGTTCCAGGGCCTGCGCAGCCTGCGAAATCGATGACTGCCGGTCGATCACGTAGTCGAGCACGCCAAGCGGCGGAAGCTCCTCGGACAGCCGCACGATGCCCTCGGGCATCGCATAGCCGGTGAATGCCGCCACACCCAGCCCGGCCATCACGGCGGCCTGGATCACCATGATGCTGCTACTCACCACCGCGATGCGGTACGCACGATCTGCCGACTTCAAGGCCTCGAACATGCGCGTCCGCGAGATGCTGGGTTCGGGATGGACGGCCAAAGGCAGCACGGCTTCATCGCCACGCACCGGCGATGACGCGCCGGTGCACCAATGCAAGGGCTCGCTCTTCACCACATAACCGCGCTGGCTGCCGCTGAGCCGCTTGGCAAACACCAGATCGTGCTTGTTCTCGTCGAGCTCGCGGAACAGATCGCCGCTAAGCCCGGTGCGTATCACCAGTTCCACCTCCGGATTGCGCCGCACGAAACTTCCCAGCGCGCCGGTCAGGCGCGATGAGGCGAAGTCTTCCGGGAGACCCAGGCGCACCGTGCCGTTCAACGGCGGGCCGCACACGGTGGTCATTGCCTCGTCCATCAAATCGAGAATGCGCACGGCATAGCGATGCAACGATTCGCCATGACGCGACACCCGCACATTGCGCGTATCGCGTTCGAACAAGGGCACGCCAACCAGGTCCTCGAGCCGCCGAATGTGCTGACTCACCGTGGATTGTGACAGGCACAGCTGCTCGGACGCCGCGGTGAAGCTGGCGGTCTGCGCCACGACGACAAAGCTGCGAAGGAGTTCGGTGGGTAACGGTCTCATCGCAAAAACCTCTCAATCGTCGCTGGATTCTTCATAAATCAACGCCTTCGGCTGGGCTAGGCTGTGTCCATCCGGGAAACATGCCGCCCCTACCCGGCCATGACCGCAACGCTTTCGATGGTGCATCGACGCCATCACCCCACTTCCCTGTCGAGAGGTTATCCCCGTGAACAAGCACTTTTTCCGCCCCAGCATCCTGGCCGCAGCACTGCTGCTCGGCACCGTCGCCGCCGGTCCCGTACTGGCCGCCGAGCCCGTGCACAACATCGTCCTCGTGCATGGCGCATGGGTCAACGGCAGCGGCTGGAAACCCGTCTACGACATCCTCGTGAAAGATGGCTACCACGTCTCCGTCGCCGAACATCCGCTCACATCATTCAGCGACGATGTGACAGCCGTGAAACGCATCGTGGACATGCAGGACGGCCCCACCATCCTGGTCGGTCACAGTTACGGCGGTGCACTGGTCACCGATGTCGGCAACGACGCGAAAGTGGTCGGCCTGGTCTATATCGCGGCCCATGCGCTCGATCAGGGCGAAACGGAAGTAAGCAATGGCAAGAAGTTCCCCAGCGCTACCAGCCAAACCACCGACATCAAGAAGACGGCCGACGGCTTCCTCTATCTTGATCCGGCCCATTACCCCGCCGACTTCGCAGCGGATCTGCCGCCGCAGCAGGCGCAGTTCGAAGCGAACGCACAGGAACTGACCGCCGCTTCGGTCTTCGCCGCACCAGCGGGCCATCCCGCCTGGAAGGACAAGCCGAGCTGGTATGCCGTGGCCACGGCCGATCGCATCATCAATCCGGATCTGGAGCGCATGTACGCCAAGCGCGCCGGCAGCCATACCATCGAGGTGAAGGGCGCCAGCCACTCGGTCTACCAGTCGCACCCGAAGGAGGTGGCGGCGTTGATTGAGGATGCCGCCAAGCACTCGGGTACCTGAGACGGCATTTGCATCACGAGGCGTCGTGCGGTCTGCGCACGACGCCTCTTCGTTTTCAGCGCTCAGCGATCGCGCGTGACTTCCGCCGGCGCCGCATCGCCCACCTTCTGCGCCAACGGCAGTGCATCGCTCACCAGATGCACCAGGAAACGACCGGGCTGCTCCTGCATCATCATGTGCGCCGAGTCGGCAAAGATCACCAGGTGCTTGGACGGCGCCTTGAGATCGCCAAACCATTTTTCGGCGGTTTCGTGCGGCGTGGTGTAGTCGTGCGCACCGGCATACACGATCACCGGCAGCTTGAAGTCCGTGACCTGATCGAAGTTCACGTCCAGCAGCGGATCGAGCAGGTGGTTGAGCGAGAACAGGCTGCCCTTGTCGATCGCATCGAGGTCCTGGCGGTTGTAATCGGGTGAGAGTTCTTCCGCGTCCACGTCGAACTGGAAGTCCTTGCGGCCCCAGGCCAGGCCGCCGTAGTACATCTCCCATTTGCCGCGCACACCGATGCGATCGATGGTGAGCTTGGTGTCGCCCGGATACGGTCCGATGGATTCCAGTTCCGCGATGGCCTTGCTGTTGTTCTCGGCCTTGGCCCGGCCCAGCGCGTAGTTGTAGCCGATCGCTTCGTTGCGACGGCCGTTCACTACCTGTCCTACCGAGATATACGCGTAGAACCAATCCGGATGCAGCTGCGCGAGATGCACGCCGAGCACCGTGCCCCATGAGTGGCCGAGCAGGAAGATCTTCTTCTTGTTGTAGTGCTCGCGCAGGTATTGGGCCACCTGCGCGGCATCGTCGGTCATGCCGTCCACCGTCATCCCGGGCGCCATCGCCGCTTCGGTGTTCGCGCGATACGTCTTGCCGGAGCCGCGTTGATCCCATTGCACGACGGTGAAGTAATCCTCCCACGGCGTCTGGAAGGTGTAGCCCTCGGGCATGGCCGGCGAGGCCGGGCCACCGTGCAGGAATAACAAGATGGGGTTGCGGCGATCCTTGCCGCGCACCGAGATCCACTGGTCGATGCCGTTGATGTGCAGCTTGATCTTTTCGTCGATGCCTTGCGGCGTCAGGATCATGCGATTGCTGTCGAGGATGCGGCGCACTTCGTCGCGCGAAATCATCGATGGATCCGCCTTGGTCGCGGAGGCCGCGGGCTTGGCCGGTGCATCGTCGGCGCGGACGCGATCGACGGGCGCGCCGATCGCGAGCAACAACGTGGCGAACAGGGATGCACGCAAGATATTCAAGTCAGCTCTCCTGGCTGGTGTGTTTGGTTTTCCCCCGAGCCCCTCGCCCGGACGGATACGGTCGGCCTGAAGCTGCCGTCACAGTCATCTCAGCAAGCGGCATGCCAAGCCACGAAGCGCCACGGATCAGTGACTTGCGCGCGCCACACCAGCTCGCTGCAGCGTCCGCGGACAAACGCGCGGACGTCCGGCCGTGTCCGCCCCATACCAACACGATGCCAGTGCCGTCTTACTTCCTCTTCACTCGCGAGACATCCACTTTGACACACACTTGCCCGCCTCTGTCGCAGGATCAGCCGCGTGCCAGTCGTTCAAGTTCAACGCCCTGCCGGCGCGCACCGTCGCCGTTCGCTCTATCTGATCAGCACTCTGCTCGGGAGCCTTTTCGCAGTGCAGGCGCATGGCGAGTCTCCGTCACGCAACGGATCGCAAACTTCGGGTAGCGAACAGCTTGCCGTGCAGGTCAACGACGATCGCATGACGATCTCGGTGGCCAAGGTGCCGCAGATTTATTTGTATGGACCGATCGATGCGGGCGCAGCGCAACGCGTGCAGTCCATGATCCAGTCGCGCAAGATTCCGCCGAACAGCGATATCTATCTCAACTCGCCCGGCGGCGACGTGGCTGCGGGCATGGCGCTGGGTCGGCTGTTTCGTGCCGGCAACATGACCACGCACCTGGGTTCGCCGCGCAAGACGGCGCGCCAGCCGATCGTGCCGAAATCGTCGCAATGCGTGAACGCCTGCGCGTATGCCTATGCGGGCGGACTGTTTCGTTGGGCGCCCACGGGCAGCGATCGCTTTGGCGCGCAGCCGCTGCCGGGCACCGTCGCGCCTGGCATCGATGCCGCGGCGTATCTCAAGGACATGGGCGTGAATCCGCAGGTATTCGGCAGCACGCCGGGCGGTGAAGTGACGTGGCTCAACGCCGATCAGATGCTGGCCAACGGTCTCTCTAACAATGGGCGCTTGTTGCCCACGGCGGTCAACAGTCCCGTGGGCAATGTCGCCTCGATCTCGCTCACGCAGGTGACGCGCGAAGGCGAGCATCGCATCACCCTGCAGTGTCGTCCCGATGGACTCACCATCACCGCGTATTACGCCATCGGCGCCGACCGCGCCCGCCAGATGGTGGCGCGCGCCTCCCGTTCGTACTTCGAGATCAACGACCAACCCGTCAACAGCAGCGACCGCGTCAGCGCATCGGCCGTCGACCAATCGGTGGTGGTCAGCCAGCCCTTGGCCCTCGCGCAGCTCAACCAGTTGCTGTCCGCACACCTGATGGCCGCATGGCTGGCCGATCGCGGCGGCGCGGTGCGCTATGGCTTCTGGATGTCGCTCGATCCGGTGCGCAACGACCTGCGCACGTACGGCAACAATTGCGAATATCTGGCCAAGCAGGCAAGCGCGAAAAAAAGCTGATCATGCGCAGGGGCGGACGTCCGCCCAGCGTCCGCGGACAGCGCTCTTTCGGCGCCCCCTTCGTGGCGATGACCGTGCCAGGCCATGTGCGAGCCGCATTAGCCGTGGCACGCTTGTTGCGACACCGCTTGGCAGCGGGACGATGTCCTGCCTGATCCCGACACGGAACGAAGAGGTGAGTCATGTGGAAAACGATGGCAACGCTGTCGCTCGCACTGGCCTGTGCACTGCCCGCGCTCGCAGCGGAACCGGAGCGTACGGTGAGTGGCACTACTGTCACGTCTACGCACGATCCGAAGATACGCATCGATCTGCCGGCGACCGCGACCTACGTGGGCTCGGATCGCTGGATGCTGCTGGGCTTCGACGATTGCGAGATGCACGTCTTCGTGGACGCCGGACCCGACAGGCGCATCCAGCGTTTGTACTGGGTGCAGTTTGAGGCTTACGTACCCGAACGCCCGGATGTGCACCACGACTACTCCGGCTCACGCCACATCACCATCAACGGCTTGGATTTCTATCTCGATACCTGGGTGCAGAATGCCGAGCAGCCGGCTGAGAAGGATTCCGATGGCGACCATCAGCGTCGCCTGCTCGCGGCCAAGGGCTATCAACGGCCGGCTAACGCCATGTACGTGCGCCTGGTGCATCTTCCCGATGCCGAGAAGCGCAAGGAACTGATGGTGATCTATGGCGAGGATCTCGCCCCCACCGGTTTCACCGCGGCGCAACTGGGCGAACATGGCACGGCGCACGACCGTTGGCCGGCGATCGAAAAGGACTTGATCGCTCGCGCGCAGCAACGCGTGTCGTTCAGCCCCTAAACAAAAACACCCCGGCGTGCCGGGGTGCTTTGATCACAGATGTGCCGATCGCTTAGGGCGACTTCTCGCTGCCCGGATGCGACACGAAACGCGGCGGCGTGGCCTCGTTCGCAAACTGCCAGGTGCTCAAGTAAGCCAGCTTGAGGATCTTGGCCATCTTCGGATAGTCGATCTTCTCGGCCGTATCGCTGGGATGGTGATAGTCCGGATGGAAGCCAGTGAACCACCAGAACGCCGGCACGTTGTGCAGCACGAACGGGAACTGGTCGGAGCGGAAGAATACGTTCAAGGCGTATTCGTGGTCGAAGCGATCATCCAGCACCAGGCCCACGTCGCCATTGACCTTGGCCACCGTGTGCTGGTAGTCCGGGCTGTATGCGGCACCGATCAGGTTGAGGCGATTGCTGGTATCGGCGGGAATCTCGATCAGGCCATCCGTCTGCGGGCTGGGCTTCTCGTCGCGGCCGATCATGTCGAAGTTGATCATCGCGCGCGTGGTGTCGAGCGGACGCAGCGGGTGGGCGGCGAGATAGTACGCGCCGAGCAAGCCACGCTCTTCGGCGGCAAACACGGCAAACAGGATCGAACGCTTGGGCTTGGTCGGGTTGGCGCCGAAGGCGCGTGCGAGCGTCACCACACCCACGGTTCCCGACGCGTTGTCATCGGCGCCGTGCCAGATCTTGTCACCGGCCTGGCCGTCGTGATCGTGATGCGCGCTGATGATGATGGTCTCGGGCGCCAGCTTCGGATCACTGCCTTCGATCAGGCCCACCGCATTCCAGGTGGTCGCTTCACGGCGCGAGCTGTTCTTCAGATGCAGGCTGATGGTGGTATCGGGCAGCGCCTGCGAGCGCGGCTTGAGGTCGCCATCGATGCCTGACTGCAACGCCTTGGCCGTGCTGCCGCTGGTGCTCAGCAGCGCATCTTCCACCTCGGTGGAGATCACCATGCTTGGGATGTGCACGGGGCTGTCCGCCAACGCCTGGGCGGGAATCGGGTTCGCGGCGTGCTCAGCCTGGTGGCCGATGCGCTTGCGCACTTCCAGCTGCGACGGATGGTTGTGCGAAGGCTCGGGCGCCAGCAGCACCGCTACCGCGCCATGCTCCTGCGCATTCAACACCTTCACGTAGCCGGTCGCGTAGCGCGTGTTGCCGGTGCCATTGAAGATCGACTTCGGATCGGTCTCCTGCGGCTCGTGATCGAACACCACGACCACCTTGCCCTTCACGTCGAGGCCGGCGTAATCGTCATAACCCAGTTCCGGTGCGGTGATGCCGTAGCCTGCAAATACCACGGGCGCGGACACGTCCTGATCGGTGGGAAAGGCGCCAGAGACTTCCGGATCCTTCCACTCGGTCTCCTTGCCGCCACGCTTGAGCGCCAGGCGCGTGGCTTTCCCATCAGGCCGATATTCGATCAACGGCACCGCCTGAAGAAAGCTCGGCTGCCCCTGCGCATCGGTCGCCGCTGGCTTCAACCCGGCCTTGGCGAATTCCGAGGCGATCCACTGCACCGACGCATCATCGCCCGGCTGCAGCGAGAGGCGTCCCTGCAAGGCATCCGATGCCAGAAAGCTGATGTCCGCACGCAAGTCGCCCTGGCGGATCTGCGCAAGGCCGGGCTGCTCGGCAGCGGGAACCGCGGCCAGCGCGGTGGTGGTAAACGATGCGGCGAGCGCGAAGGCTAGGAAGCTGCGTGACATAGGCACTCCATGGGATTCGGACGGCCAGCCGTCCGAGGGGATGAAGTGCGAGGGTGCCACGTGCGCCAGCAACGATCAAACCGGCCAGGCCAGGGGCGCACGCGATGGCGCCCCGTGCCATCAAACGATCATGCCTTCACTCGTTCGAACACCACGCCTGCCGCCTGCAGGTCGCCGCGGATTTTCAGGTCGATACCCTGATTCATCCAGTACGCGCCGCTGGCTTCGACCGGTGTGCCTTCCACGGCTTCGCCGTGGATCAGGCGATAACGGTAGCGTGCCTTCGGATCGAGTCCGCGCAGGCGCAGCGTGGGGTATGGCTCCGCTTCGTGGCCCTGTCGCTGGAAGGCGAACAGCACCGCCTGGCTGCCGTCGGACGCCACCGTTTCGGTGGCCGACTGCGGCGACTCCTCGCGCGGCGACAACAGGCGATACAGCAGGCCACGCTGCACGGTGGCGCGGATGCGCTTGTACTCGGCCACGTAGTGCTGCGCGGTCGCGTTCTCTTCCGGCGTCCAGTCGAGGATGTTCGCGCCGATGCCCAGGCCGCCCTGCATCGAAGAGAGGAAGCGGAAATCCAGCGAGCTCTTGCGGTCGTTCACCCAGTTGGGCGACCCGGTGACCCAGGCCATCATCACGCCGGGTGCATAGGCGTAGGTAAAGCCATCCTGGATCGACAGGCGGTCGGACGGATCGGTGTTGTCCGAGGGCCACACCTCATCGGTCAGACCCATGATGCCCAGGTCCACGCGTGCACCGCCGCCGGAACACGATTCGATCTCCACGCCCGGATGCTTCGCGCGCAATCGACGAATGATGTCGTACAGGTTGTTGGTGAAAGCGACGTAGACCTTCTGCTGTTCCTCCGGCGCGACTTCCGGCCAGCCCGGCTCGGTCCAGTTGCGGTTGTAGTCCCACTTGAGGAACTGGATCTTGTTCTCCGACAGCAGGCGATCGAGCACGCCATACACGTAGTCGGCCACGTCCTTGCGGGCGAGATTGAGCACGAGCTGGTTGCGACCTTCGCTGCGCGGGCGGTCGTTGAAGTGCAGCGCCCAATCCGGGTGCGCGCGGTACAGATCGCTGTCCGGATTGATCATCTCCGGCTCGACCCACAGGCCGAAGCTCATGCCCAGGCCCTGCACCTTGTCGATCAGCGGCTTGAGGCCGTGCGGGAACTTGTCGCGATTGACCGTCCAGTCGCCCAGTCCCGCGTGGTCGCTGTTGCGCGCGCCGAACCAGCCATCGTCGACCACGAAGCGCTCAACGCCGAGCTTGGCCGCCGCCTCAGCCAACTTCTCCTGGCCGGTTTCATCGACCTTGAATTCCGTGGCTTCCCACGAGTTGTACAACACCGGCCGCAATTTGGTTTCGGCGCGCTCGGGCAGCACGGTATTCATTTCGAAGCGATGCATCAGCCGCGACGCCTCGCCAATGCCATCGGACGTATAGCCCGCGTAGAACACCGGCGTCTGCAGCGATTGCCCCGGCGCCAGCCGGTAAGCAAAGTCGAACGGATTGAAGCCGCCCGTCACGCGCACCTGATGCAGCACGTCCTGGTCGACGCGGATATGCCAGGAGCCACTCCAGGCCAGCGCGCCGAACCACACCTCGCCATGCGCTTCGTTCCATTCGCCGCCACGTTCGATGGCGAACCACGGATTGTTCTGATCGCCGGTGGTGCCGCGGCGGCTACCGATCTCGGTGGCGCCCGGCGTGATCGCGCGCGTCTGCAGATGCCATTCGCGCGCCCAGCTGCCGGTGAGGTAGCGCAGCGAGTAGTGGTCGCCCGTCGGCAGGTTCCAGCTCGCCGCCGAGGCCTGATCGACGGTCATGGCCTGCGCGGTGTGGTTCTCGATGCGGGCGGAGCGGCCGATGATGCCCGTCGCCGGATCAGCCGTGTAGCGCAACCACACCGACACGTCGAGGCGGATATCGCGCAGTTCCACTTCCAACGCGTCGCCGTCGAGGCGGTGGCTGGCGTAGTGCAGCACCAGGTCGCGGTTGCCATCGGCGAAATGCGCCTTGAGATCGGGTTCGACGGTGATGCGCCCGCCCCAGCCTGCATATTCCTGCGGCGACGTGCTGCCCGGCGAATCGAACGAAGAGTGACCCGGCGATACGCGAGCCGGACCGAGCGGGTCGTCCGTCGCCAACCGCGCGCCCCAGTAGACGGTCTGCAACATGCCATCGGAATCGACGCCGAACGCGTAGGTGACTTGTCCCGCATCGATGCGGAACATTTTGCGAGCGGCGTCATAGCGGATCGCCGGCGCGGCGCTTGCCGTCTTTGCTGCGACGGGCGCGGCCATGAGTGGCAGCGGCGCGGCGGCGCCGAACAGGAAACCCAGCGCCAGCACGGCGGCGCACGTCTTGCCCCTGGAATGTCGCATCACCTGGCACGTTCCTCGAAGTTGCTGCAGCAGACCCGCTGTCGCGCGCGGGCAGTGGCATGGACGTCCGCCGACGCTGCGCGCCGAACGGACCGAGGCAAGGATGCAAACATATTGTAGTACAACTGACAAGACGTGCCGCAGCATGAAAAGCGCTCTATAGGTTTGTATCCTGCCTACTTGTATGACAATTTAAGAACCACGCACGAGTGACGCGGCCACCCCGGTCGCGCGCCAGCCCGCGGAGCCGATGTTCCCATGCACAACGATCTCTCGATGCCGGGCGCGATGCCCGACCACGTCGCCGCCGCGCCCACTGCCTACCTCTGGCTGATCTGTCTGGTGGCGGCGCTCGGCGGTCTGCTGTTCGGTTATGACTGGGTGGTGATCGGCGGCGCCAAGGCGTTCTACGAGGCCTACTTCGGCGTGCACAATCCGGCCATGTCGGGCTGGCTGATGAGCTCGGCCTTGATTGGCTGCATCGTCGGCGCGATGTGCGCAGGCATGCTGGCCGACCGCCTCGGTCGTCGCCCCTCATTGATCATCGCCTCGGTGTTGTTCGTGGCCAGCGCGCTCGGCGCCGCCGCGGCGAACGACGCAGCGGTGTTCGCGGTGTTCCGCATCGTCGGCGGCATCGGCATCGGCCTCGCTTCGGGTCTGTCGCCGATGTACATCGCCGAGGTCAGCCCGGCCGCCGTGCGCGGACGTCTGGTCGCGATCAACCAGCTCACCATCGTGATCGGCGTGCTGCTCGCGCAGTTGGTCAACCTGTGGATCGCGCGGCCGGTGCCGGCGGGCATGGATGCCGCAGCGCTCCTGCAGTCGTGGAACGTGCAGCACGGCTGGCGCTGGATGTTTCTTTCCGGCGGCGTGCCCGCGGTGTTCTTCCTGCTGCTGTCACTGACCATACCCGAATCGCCGCGCTGGCTGAGCCGCCGCGGTCGCGACGCGCAGGCCGCGACGGTGCTCGAGCGCATTGGCGGCGCCGACTACGCGCGCGACGTGCTGGCCGCGATACGCGCCTCGCACCACGATCATCCCGCCGGCGATGCACGGCGCATGTCGCTGTGGGCGCCGGAAGTGCGGCCCATCCTGGTGATTGGCGTGGTGCTCGCGGTCTTCCAGCAGTGGTGCGGCATCAACGTGATCTTCAACTACGCACAGGACATCTTTGCCTCGGCGGGCTTCGACGTGAACGACGCGCTCAAGTCCATCGTCGCCACTGGCACGGTGAATCTGGTGTTCACTGTGCTCGCACTGCGGCTGGTCGACAGCTGGGGGCGCCGCCGACTGATGCTGGTCGGCGCGAGCGCGCTGGCAGTGATTTATGCGTTGATCGGCGGCGCTTATGCGCTGCACGTGATGGGCTTGCCGGTGTTGGTGCTGGTGCTGGCAGCGATCGCCGTCTACGCCACCACGCTGGCGCCGGTGACCTGGGTGCTGCTGGCGGAGATCTTCCCTGACCGTATCCGCGCACAAGCGGTGGCGTTGGGTGTGTTCTCGCTGTGGACTGCCTGCTTCGTCCTTACCTACAGCTTCCCCTGGCTCAACGCGCGCCTGGGGCCGGCAGGCAGTTTCTGGATCTACGGACTGATCTGCGCGGGCGGCTTCCTGTTCATCCTGCGACGCGTGCCGGAAACGGCGGGCGTACCGCTTGAGTCGATGGAAGCGCGGCTGACCGGTCGCGCGGATTGAGCGACCACACCGGCGCAATTCCCTTGTAGGAGCCCACCCTGTGGGCGACCGCTCCTAGCCAAGCGCTCACCGCCCACCGGGATGGATCCCACAAAAGCAGGCTAGTGGCCAGCGAGGCCCCTCAGTCGTGATAGATCTGGCTACGCCCGCCATCGATCAGCAGGTCGGTGGCGTTGATGAAGCGCGCCTCGTCGCTGGCGAGGAACAGCGCCGCGTAGGCAACCTCCTCCGCTCGACCGATGCGCTTGCACGGCAGCAACTCGGCCTGGCGGCGGCGTTCCGCTTCCGGGTCGGGGCAGGACTGGAAATAGCGCTCGGCTGCCGGCGTCATGATCAGGCCCGGCGAGATCGAGTTCACGCGGATGCCGCGCGCGGCGTATTCGATGCCCAGCGAGCGGGTCAGTCCGATCAGTCCGTGTTTGGCGACCGGATACGGGAACGCGCCGGGAATGATCTTGTGCCCATGCACCGACGCGATGTTGACGATGTGGCCGTAGCTCGCCGCGAGCATCGACGGTAGCGCCGCGCGAATGCAGTGCCATGCGCCCGTGAGGTTGGTGTCCAGGCAGCGGCGCCAATCCTGCTCGGTGGTCTGCAGCGGATCGCCGAACACATTGACGCCGGCGCAGTTGATCAGGATGTCGAGCCCGCCCAAAGCATCCAGGGCCTCGGCAAAAGCCACGTCCACCTGCGCTGAGGAGGATACGTCCGCGCCCACCGCAACCATGCGTCGCCCGGTCGCTGCAGCCAGCTGTCCGGCGACTGCCTTGGCGGGTGTCGCGGTGAGGTCGAGCAGCACAAGGTCGGCGCCTTCGCGTGCGAACAGCTCGGCAATGGCGCTGCCGATGCCGCTGCCCGCGCCAGTAATCAGCGCGCGCTTGCCCTGCAAACGCGGCCGGCCCGTCGCAGAGAAGTCGTAGTTGCTTGCAGTCATGGAGTCGACCTCGCGGGCATCAGGGAATCAACGGGGAGATTGGCGAGACTTCAGTAACCAACGGGCGCAGGCGAAACGCAACATGCCGCGCCAGTCGCTCGCCCGGCGCCAGCCGCGTCATGCCGTTCGCCAACGCACCACCTGGACGATGCACGGCATCGATGCAGTGGTCCACCGGTTCGAAACAGAAAAACTCGGAGCCGACCGGCGTGTAGAGGATGAAGGCATCCATGTCGGCGACGATATCGAGCGCCAACCCCAGCCCCGGCCACTCGATCGTGGCCTGGCCGTCCCAGCCGATGAAACAGTGGTTGAGTTCCTCGCCGGGCAAGGCGCGGCCTTCGCGAAAATCCCAGGCCGCCGGCACCGCGGCACGCTCGACCGGGATCGGCGAACGACCATCGTTGAGCCACACCTGCGTCGCCGCAGCACGCAGGCGCGCGCCGTCGTGATGCAGAAAAAACGGATGCAGCCCGAGCCCGAACGGCAGTGCCGCCTCGCCATCATTGCGTACCGATAGCGACACATGCAGGGTGTCGTCCCGCAACGCGTAGCGCTGCCGTGCCTGATAGGTGTAGGCACCCGGTGTCGCGTCATCCAGCGCGAGCGCGATTTCGTCCGGACCTTGCTGCTCGACCCGCCAGGCGCGCTGCCAGCCGGTGCCGTGGATCGGATACGGATCGTCGTCGCGGTTGGGCGATAACACCACCTGCGCACCGTCCATCTCGAAGCCGCCTTCGGCAATGCGATTGCTCCACGGCACCAGCGGATAGCAAGCCAACCGGTTCGGCTCGAATGACTCCGCCGACATCGCCGGCGGACGCAGCGGACGCATCAGCGGAACCCTGGCGCCCTCGCGCCACGCGTCGAGATACGCCATGCCACCGCCGAACGACGGACAGATCCCCGCCGCCAACGCCGCGCTGCTCAACTCCATCATGCCCATGCCTCAATCATGCTGGCGGCCGCGCCCGGATGGACGCAGCCGCTTGAAACGGCTCGCTGCGCGCATCCGTGCATGCGCAACGAGCCGGGGTTGCTTCGCCTCAGTTCCAGTCGATGTGCACGCCGGCGGAGATCGTCCGGCCATCGGCTTCGGCGTAGCTCTCGCGATCCAGATACACCTGATACTGATAGATCTTCTCGTTGTTGAGGTTGGTCGCCTGCAGGTAGAACGAGACATTCTTGTTCAAATGATAGTTGCCGCTGAAGTCGAGCTGGCCATACGCCTTGACCGTGGTCGGCTGTCCTTGCGCACCGGCGATCGAGCTCAGGTAGGCCTGGCGCCAGTTGTACGCCAGACGCAGCTCGATCGGCCCCTTCGTGTAGAAGAGGCTCGCATTGGACGAGTTGCCGATACCGGGGATGGCGAACTTGCCGGTGGTGCTGATCTCGGTGCCACTGGCCGAAGCACTGCTGGTCACATAGGTGTAGTTGGTGGCCACACCCAGGCCGTCGAACGGCGAAGGCAGATGCGTGAACTGGTAGTTGAAGGTGAACTCGGCGCCCTTGATGGAGGCGCTGTTGAGGTTCACCGGCTCGGTCAGCAGGAACGGGAAGCCGAGCAGCTCCGTGGTGCTGGTCACCAGCGTGCTGAAGTTGTCCACCTTCTTGTAGAAGCCATCCAGCGCCACGTAGCTCGTATCGGCGAAGTACCACTCCAGGCCCATGTCAAAGTTCTTGGACAGATACGGCTTGAGTTCCGCATTGCCCTTGGTGATGGTCTGGTCGGTCGGACGGAAGTCGTAGCCAACGGCTGCCGACAGGTTGCTCAGGTCGGGACGCGTGAGCGTCTTGGACGCGGCGGCGCGGAAGATCAGATCATCGCGCAGGTTCAGGCGGAAGTTTGCCGACGGCAGCCAGTTGCTGTAGCTGCCGTGCGCGCTGATCGGCGAGATCGCGCCATAGGTCGGGATCGCATTGGTCGGGTCGTTGGGGTTCACCACCAGCGACACCAGCGGCACCGAGTACGCCTCCGAGGTGGTATCGGTCTTGGTGTAGCGCATGCCCAGGTTCAGCTCCCACGGCATCTCGCCGATGTTGCCGTCGAGCGTGCCCATCGCATAAGCCGCACGCACGATCTCGTGGATGCGGCTGTACTTCTGCGGATCAGGGATCGCGCCGAAGCTGCCGCCATTGGCATCCAGCTGCGCCTTGAAGGCGGCCGCGTTCGGCAACTGATTGTACGCGGCAGGCGTGGCCAGATAGGCGAACAGCTTGTTGACGTCGTAGTCGATCCACTGCTGCGGGAAGCCCGGCGACACGCCGCCGACCAGCGAGCCGAAATTGCCCACGTGCGCACCGATCGCCGACGCGGGGATGGTCGCCACGTAGCCGCAGTATTCCGCGCAGCCGAAGCTGTTGGGCGTGTTGTACGTGTCCATCGTCTTGTCCTGCGACGACTGCTCCAGGCCAAAGTCCAAGCGCGACAGCACGCCTTCCTGGAACGTGTGCGAGAGATGCAGGCGGTTCTCGAAGATATCGTTGCTCACGTTCGGGCTCTGCGTGCCTTCGTTGGTCACGTGGGCATGCAGATTATTGACGTCAGTGGGCGAGAGGAAATCGGTGTAGCTCGGCAACTGGCTGTTGCCGTTGTTGGTCCACGCCGGATTGACGCCGAGGTTGCGCGTACCGATCACCACGAAATAGCCGTTGGCCGACTGCTTGTTCCAGGCGCGCGAGACGGACGAGTCGAAGTCGACCTGCGTGTCCTTGTCGATCTGGTAGTTCAGATTGATGCCGAACTGCAGGTTTTTCGAATCGCGCGGGTTGCCCTCCTTGATGTAATCGTTCGACATGCCGCCCGTCGCGTTCTCGCTGAACGATTGCGCGGTGTTGTTCGCGCCCGGCGTGATGGAGTCGATCACATACGGATTGGTGTACAGGCCGAAGGCGTTGTAGCTGTAGTCCACCTTGTACTCGGAGTACAGGCCGTCCACTTTCACGGTGAGGTCGTCGATCGGCTTCCAGTCGATTGCGCCACTGAGCGCCTGACGCGTGCGCTTCTCATGGGTGACCGAGCCTTGCAGACTCTGCGGCAGGTAGACATCCGTGTAGTTCGGATTCACCCACGGGAAGCCCATGTGCATCCAGCCGGAGGTGTCCACCGACTCGGTCGAATGGTCGCGCTTGTAGTACACCGCCGAGACCAGCCAACCGAAGGTGTGATCGGCATTGGTATTGCCGATGATGCCCGACACTTTCGGCGTGACCTTGCCGCCGACCGAATCGTCATTCACGCCACCAAGGCTGGTGGAGGCATGAAAGCCATTGAAGTCCAAGGGCTGCGCCGTCACCAGGTTCACCGTGCCGCCGATGCCGCCTTCGTCGAGGTCGGCCGTGCCGGTCTTGTGGACCACCGCCTGCTGCAGCAACTCCACCGGCAGCACGTCGAAGTCGAACGCGCGATCGGTCGAGGACGATGCCATGTCGCGGCCGTTCACCAGCACGTTGACGAACTGCGGACCGAAGCCGCGCACGGTGATCTGCGAGGATTCGCCGCCGCCGCGATTCACCGACACGCCGGGCACGCGCTGCAACGCGTCGGCCACGTTCTGGTCGGGAAACTGGCCTGCTTCCGCGGCGGACACCGAATCGACCACGCCGATGTCGTCGCGCTTGGTTTCCTGCGCGCGCAACAGCGACTCCAGCTGACCGGTCACCTGGACAGCGTTGAGATTGGTCGCGTTCTTTTTCGCATCTGCCGAAGCCGCCGCCGCATCCGGCGCGGCCGAAGCCACCGGCGCTGCCGTCGTATCGGGCGCTGCCGTCTGCGCGTAAAGATCGGTCCCCGCCAAGCCGCACGCGGCGCCGACTGCACACAGCAACGCACTACGGATACCCACCGTGAGCTTTCTCGTCTGCATCATGCCTTCCTCTCCCAAAGACGCTGTTCTTGTTTGGTAGCCATGCCACCGCGTCATCGCGGCGGTCATCGTCATCGCGCGGCCTCGCCACATCGGGCCGCTTGCACAACGCCAGCCCCTTTGGGCCGTTGGCGCGGATCGGCATATGAGCATATGGTATGATGATTGACAATAAGGGCGACCCGCTCAACAGCGGCCCTTTTGAGATGCATCGCAACATCAGGGAAGTCCCGCAAATGCGACAATCGCCGGCAATCCAGCTACCAGCTCCAATAGCCAGCGATTTGTTGACATGACGCGTCGCATCACAAGTCATTCGCAATTCGATTCGGCGGCGCCGGATCCTGCTTTCGACATACCGCCAGAACACGGATGACGCTGCGCGAAGGCTCTGCTATAAGGTTACTTGTATGACAAATGGACCGACTGACAGGCGCTGATGCACCCCATGACCAAACACTCCGCTCCGCCCTCGTCGATCCGCCCGGGCCGCCTCCCGGCCAAGACCACGCCCACGCGCAACCTGCACGGCCACGTGCTGCACGAGATCGGCCAACGCATCATCGGTGGCGACCTCAAGCCGGGCGAGGTGCTTCCGCGCGAGGAACTGCTGGCCGAGCAGCTCGACGTCAGCCGCACTGCCTTGCGCGAGGCCATGAAGGTGCTCTCCGCCAAGGGGCTGGTCGAATCGCGCCCGAAGGTAGGCACGCGCGTGCGCGACGCGCGCGCCTGGCACCAGCTGGACGCCGACGTGCTGGCCTGGCGCTGCGCCCGGATGCCCACCGACGATTTCGTGCAGAAGCTGGCCGAGATGCGCGAGGTGATCGAGCCGGCCGCCGCCGCTGCCGCCGCCAAACGCCGCACCTACGAACAGTTGCAGTCGATCGAGGACGCCTACGCGGCTATGGAAGCGGCCGCCGACCTGGATGCCTGGGCCGACGCCGACCTCGCTTTCCACGAGGCGGTGCTCAACGCCACCAACAACGAGCTGATGGTCTCGCTGTTCGCGGTGATCGAGAGCGCGCTCGGCACCTTCTTCGTGCTGTCCGCGCGCACCGCCAAAAACTTCAAGTACGCGCTGCCGGGCCACCGCAAGGTGCTCGATGCGATCCGCCGCAGCCAGCCCGAGGCGGCCCGCCGCGCGATGCTCGCCATGGTCGAGGACTCGCGCGCCAACATGCAGAAAGGCCGCGCGGCGCGGAGCTGATTCGATGATGCGATTGATCGGCCTGGACTGGGGCACCTCCAGCCTGCGCGCCTTCCTGTTCGATGCCGAGGGCGTGGTGCGCGAACGCCGCCAGCGCGGCTGGGGCATCCGTCATCTTCCCGAAGGCGGCTTCGCCGCCGCGCTGGCCGACGTGCTGGCCGAGTGGCCGGTCGGACTTCCGGTGCTCGCCTGCGGCATGGTCGGCAGCCGCAACGGCTGGCTCGAAGTGCCGTATCTCGACACGCCGACGAGCGTCGATCGCCTGGCCGGCGCGTTGACCGCCATGACCACGCCCGACGGTCGCACGCTGCACCTTGTGCCCGGCCTGCGCGATCCCTCGCGCCCCGACGTGATGCGCGGCGAGGAGACGCAGGTCGTCGGCGTGGTGGCGCAATCGGCTGAAGTCGCCCGGCACGGATGTCTGTTGCTGCCCGGTACGCACAGCAAGTGGGTTTCGTTGCGCGATGGCGCGGTCACCGGCTTCGCGACGCTGATGACCGGCGAGCTGTTCGCCATGCTGACGCAGCACTCGATTCTCGGCGCGCAGTTGCCACCCGCCGCCGAAGACGACGGCGCTTTTCTTCGCGGTGTCGAGGCGGCGCGCGACAGTGGTGCGGCTGGCGCGCTGTCGATTGCTTTCTCGGCGCGTACGCTGCTGCTCGACGGTGTCCTGGCACCCAGCTCGGTATCCGATTATCTGTCCGGCCTGCTGATCGGCGACGAACTTCGCATCGCCATCGCCAAGGGCTGGGTCGATGCGCAGACCACCGTACACATGGTCGGCGAAGGCCCGCTGTGTGCTCGCTATCTGCGCGCGGCGGAGCGTTTTGGCCTGACTATCCATCAGGCGCCGGACGCCACCACTTCCCACGGGCTGTGGCGCATCGCCGATGCCGCCGGCCTGATCTCCACGCAAGCAACGGCATAAACGCATGAAGTCATGGCTTGACCCCCTCCCCCTTGTTGCCATCTTGCGCGGGCTGACGCCCGACGAATCGGTCGAGATCGGTCACGCGCTGGCCGGTGCCGGCTTTCGCATGCTGGAAGTGCCGCTCAACTCGCCGCAGCCGTTCGAGAGCATCCGTCGCCTGGTCGACGCACTGGGTGGCGACTATCTGATCGGCGCCGGCACCGTGCTCGATCCCGCCAACGTGAAGAAGGTTGCCGACGCCGGCGGCCGTTTGATCGTGATGCCACATGCCGACGTCAACGTGATCCGCGCTGCGAAGCAGGCGGGCCTCTATTGCGTGCCGGGTGTCGCCACGCCGACAGAGGCGTTCGCTGCGCTTGCCGCCGGTGCCGACGCGCTGAAGCTGTTCCCCGCCGAACAGGCCAGCCCCGCCGTGCTCAAGGCATGGCGCGCGGTATTGCCCAAGGATCTGGCCGTGCTGCCGGTCGGCGGCATCGCGCCCGACAACATGGGACCGTGGCTGGCCGCCGGCGCCGGCGGTTTCGGTATCGGTTCCTCTCTCTACGCTCCCGGCCGCCCGGCCAGCGATGTCGCGACGCGCGCACGCGCGTTCGCCGACGCCTGGCGCAGCCACTCTGATGCAAAAGGATCGCATGCATGAAGATCACCCGCCTCACCACCTATCTGGTTCCCCCGCGCTGGCTGTTCCTGCGCATCGAGACCGATGCCGGCATCGTCGGCTGGGGTGAGCCCATCGTCGAAGGGCGCGCGCACACCGTCGCGGCTGCCGTGGATGAGTTGTCCGACTACCTGATCGGCAAGGATCCGCGTCATATCGAAGACCTGTGGAATGTGATGTATCGCGGCGGCTTCTATCGCGGCGGCCCGGTGCTGATGAGCGCCATCGCCGGCATCGACCAGGCGCTATGGGACATCAAGGGCAAGGATCTGAACCAGCCGGTGCATCAGCTGCTCGGCGGCCCCGTGCGTGATCGTATTCGCGTGTACTCGTGGATCGGCGGCGATCGCCCGGCCGACACTGCGCGTGCCGCCAAGGAAGCCGTGGCGCGCGGCTTCACCGCGGTCAAGATGAATGCCACGGAAGAACTGCAATACGTCGACACCTACGACAAGGTCGAGTTGCTGCTCGAGAACGTGCAGGCGATCCGCGATGCGGTAGGCCCACACGTTGGCATCGGCCTGGATTTCCATGGCCGCGTGCACAAGCCGATGGCCAAGGTACTGATGCGCGAGCTGGCGCCGTTCAAGCTGATGTTCATCGAAGAGCCGGTGCTCTCCGATCACCTCGAAGCGCTGCCGGAACTGGCCGCGATTTCGCCGGCGCCGATCGCGCTTGGCGAGCGACTGTATACGCGCTATGACTTCAAGCGCGTGCTGCAGATGGGTGGCGTGGACATCATCCAGCCCGATCCGTCGCACGCGGGCGGCATCACCGAAACGCGCAAGATCGCCGCCATGGCCGAGGCCTACGATGTGGCCCTGGCGCTGCACTGTCCGCTCGGTCCGCTCGCGCTCGCCGCGAATCTGCAGCTCGATGCGGTGTGCCACAACGCCTTCATCCAGGAACAAAGCCTGGGCATCCACTACAACGCCGGCAACGATCTGCTCGACTACGTGAAGGATCGCAGCGTGTTTGCCTACGAGGATGGCTTCGTCGCCATTCCAAACGGTCCCGGCTTGGGCATTGAGGTCAACGAGGCCTACGTGGCCGAGCGCGCTGCCGTGGGTCACCGTTGGCGCAATCCGATCTGGCGCCATGCCGACGGCAGCGTGGCGGAGTGGTGAGCATGGCGTTCGCGAGCTATCCCAGCCTGATCGATCGCCACGTATTTGTCTCGGGCGGCGCCACCGGTATTGGCGCTTCCTTCGTGGAGCATTTCGCCAGGCAGGGAGCGCGGGTGTCGTTCATCGATATCGATCAGGCGAATGGCGAGCAACTTACGGAAAGCCTCGCCGCCTGCGCGCATCGCCCGCTGTTCGTACGCTGCGACGTCACGCGGCTCGATGCGCTGGAAGCGGCCATCGCCACGGCGCGTGAAGCGCACGGCCCAATCGGCGTGCTGGTGAACAACGCAGCCAACGACGTGCGCCACGATTTCGGCGGCACCACGGCAGCCGAATTCGACCAGAACATGGCGGTCAATCTTCGCCACCAGTATTTCGCGACCCAGGCGGTGCGCGACGATATGCGCGCACTCGGCGGCGGCTCGGTGATCTGCCTCGGTTCCACCGGGTGGATGAAGAAGAACGCGGGCTATCCGATGTACGCAATGGCGAAGTCCGCGGTGCACGGTCTGGTCAATGGCCTCGCTCGCGAGCTGGGCCACGACCGCATCCGCATCAACGTGCTGGTCCCCGGCTGGGTGATCACCGAGAAACAGCGTCGCCTGTGGCTCGATGCCGACGGCGAAGCCGAGATTGCCCGCGTGCAGTGCTTGCCCGGTTACTTGATGGCTGACGATCTGGCGCGCGCCGCACTCTTCCTCGCCGCCGACGACAGCCGCATGTGCACCGGCCAGGCATTCATTGTCGATGGAGGCTGGGTATGAACATTCGCGCCGCTGTCGCGATGCAAGTGCACAACGGTCTGGGCGAGGGCGTCACCTGGTGCGACCGTGGCCAGGTGTTGTACTGGACCGATATCCACGCCAGCACGCTGTGGCGCTATCGCCCGCATGACGGCGCGTTGCACCAGTGGAGCATGCCCGAACGCCTCGCCAGTTTTGCGCTGTGCGAAGCGGATGGCTGGCTGCTGTTGGGCCTCGCCTCGCGATTGGCGTTCTTCCATCCTTCCACGCATGCGCTGGTTCCCGTCACCGACGTGGAAGCGGAGCTGCCCACGCGCCTCAATGACGGTGCCTGCGACCGCCAGGGCCGCTTCGTGTTCGGCACGCTGCATGAACCGGCCAGCGGCCCCAAACAGCCGGTGGGCGGTTTCTACCGGTTGAATCATGACTTGTCGCTGGAGCGCCTGCCCTTGCCGGGCGTGGCGATCAGCAACAGCATCGCGTTCAGCCCGGATGGCGGCAGCATGTATTTCTGCGATTCGCCTACCCGCATCATCCAGTGCTGCGATTACGGCGATCAGGTAACCAACGTGCGCACTTTCGCCACGCTGGACGATCAACGCGGCGAACCCGATGGTTCGGCCGTCGACCGCGATGGCGGCCTGTGGAACGCCCAATGGGGATTGGGTCGCGTGGCGCGCTACACGCCAACCGGTCAGCTCGATCGCATCATCGACGTACCCGCATCGCAGCCGACCAAACCGGCCTTCGGCAGCACGGACTTTTCGACGCTGTACATCACCAGTGCGCGTGCCGGCCTCGACGAGGCGGCGCTCGCCGCCCAACCCTATGCCGGCGCGTTGTTCGTCGCCGATGCAGGTTTTCGTGGCTTGCCGGAACCGCGTTTCGCCGGTCCGCCGCCGCACGTCATTGCCGCCGCGTAGGGACCGCGGCTCAAGCACATCTGCCCATTAGAGGCACCACTATCGCCAGCGGGGGAGTTTTGTCCATGAATGCCCAAGTCATCGAGACAGCCTCGGCGCAAGCCAAGGTCACCATCATCTTTACCTGTGTGCTCGCCGCGCTGGCGGGCCTCATGTTCGGCCTCGACATCGGCGTGATCTCAGGCGCCACGCAATTCATCCAGGCCGAGTACAAGGTCAGCGACCACATGATCGAATGGATCGTGAGCTCGATGATGTTCGGCGCAGCCGTAGGTGCGGTCGGCGCCGGCTGGTTGTCGGCCACGCTGGGCCGCAAGCGCTCGCTGATCCTGGGCGCCGTCTTGTTCATTCTTGGCTCGCTGCTGTCGGGCGGCGCGTGGTCGCCGGAAACGCTGATCGCCGCGCGCGTGGTGCTCGGTCTTGCGATTGGCCTCGCAACGTTCACTGCACCGCTCTATCTTGCCGAAGTGGCGCCGGAACGCATCCGCGGCGCGATGATTTCCACCTACCAGCTGATGATCACGATCGGCATCCTGGTCGCATTCCTGTCGGACACGGCACTGAGCTACAACGGCGCATGGCGCTGGATGCTCGGCATCATCGCGATTCCGGGCGCACTGTTTCTGCTCGGCGTGATGTTCCTTCCCGATAGCCCGCGCTGGCTGATGATGCGCGGGCGTCGCGAAGAGGCAATCGAGGTGCTGCTGCGCCTGCGCGGCGACAGCGTGGTAGTTGCGCGCGAAGCCGCCGACATCGAAGAGCAGCTCAAGATGCCGCAGCGCGGCTGGCACTTGTTCAAGGACAACCGCAACTTCCGCCGCTCGGTGTGGCTGGGCGTGCTGCTGCAGTTGATGCAGCAGTTCACCGGCATGAACGTGGTGATGTATTACGCGCCGCGCATCTTCAAGGAGATGGGCTACGACACCTCCACGCAGATGTGGTTTACCGCGCTGGTGGGACTGACCAACGTGCTGGCCACCTTCATCGCCATTGCGCTGATCGACCGCTGGGGCCGCAAACCCATCCTCTATACCGGCTTCACCGTGATGGCCGTTGGCCTGGGCGTGGTCGGCACGATGATGCACAACGGCATCCATGACCACGGCGCGCAGATCTTCACCGTGACGATGCTGCTGATCTTCATTGTCGGCTTCGCCATGTCGGCCGGTCCGCTGATCTGGACGCTGTGTTCGGAGATCCAGCCGCTCAAGGGACGCGACTTCGGCATCGGCGTGTCCACGTTCACCAACTGGATCTGCAACATGATCGTGGGCTTCACCTTCCTCAGCCTGCTCAACAGCATCGGCAACGCCGGCACATTCTGGATGTATGCCGCGCTCAACGCCGTCTTCATCCTGCTCACCTTCTGGCTGATTCCGGAAACCAAGGGCGTGACGCTGGAGCAGATCGAACGCAACCTGATGGGCGGCAAGCGGCTGCGCGAGATCGGGCGCTGATTCGCCACTGAAAGCCGCGCTGAAGAAGGCTGCCGCACCCAAAGGTCGGCAGCCTTTTTATTAAGTGCCGCGCGGCTTGGCGCGATGGGTGGGCGCCGCGGTCCACGGATCATCCGGCCACGGATGACGTGGATAGCGTCCCTTCAGCTCCTTCTTCACTTCAGGGTAGGTGCGCTCCCAGAAGCCCTTGAGGTCTTGGGTGACCTGGATTGGACGCCCCGCCGGTGAGAGCAGGTGCAACGTGACGGGAATGCGGCCGTTCGCCACGCGTGGCGTGTCGGCAAGTCCGAACAGTTCCTGCAGCTTTACCGCGAGCACTGGCGCTTCGCCCTCGGCGTATTCCAGCCGGCGCGTCATGCCGCTGGGCACGGTCAGGCTTTCGGGAACCTGCGCATCCAGCTGGCGGCGTTGCTCGTAGTCAAACAATGAGCCCAGCGCTTGGGAGAGTTCCTCCGCGCTTAGCGCGTCGAGGCGGCGCTTGCCGTTGAGATAGGGCGCGAGCCAGTCCTCCAGTGAATCGATCAGCGCGATGTCGGATACATCGGGCAAACCGAGTTCGGGCATCCAACCACGCAAGGCTTGCATGCGTGCACGCAGGCGTCTGGCGTTGTCGCTCCACGGCAACGTATCGATGCCTTTGGCGCGCACGGCGGCGAGCAAGGTGGGCAGCGCGTCTTCGGGTTTCACCGGCACGCTGCGTCTTTCAAGCACGATGTTGGCGTAGCGATGTTCGTCGAAGGCTTCGACGGCGTTGCGTTCGTCGTTCCAGCGCAAGGCGCGCTCACGTTTGAACTGGGCGGGATAGTCTCGCTCCAGCACGCGGAAATCGATCGGTGCGGCAGCGAGAATCAGGCTGTCGCGCGCCTCGAATCGAAGATCCAGCGCCACCAGCCACGGTTCGCCATGCAGCGCGGTGCTCTCATGCAGACGCGCACCGCGGCCATTGGCGAGGGTGTAGCGCAGCGGGTTGTTGTCGTCGCGGCGTGCCACGCGATCTGGGAACGCGTGCAAGAGCAGATCGCCCACGGCGTGGCTGTCCGGCACGCCGCTTGCCGCGGAACGCATATCCAGGCGACGACGCCAGCCCTTGCTTGCTTGCTCGATGGCGGCCAGCGCACCGGCATCCGAACCACCGCGCGCGCCAGCGGTGTGACGATCGCGCCACACATGCAGCGCGCTCACGCGTGCACGAAAATCGTCGCTGCGCGCCTGCTCACCCCGCAAGGGCGAGCGCGCTTCCATCAATGCCAGCAGATCAGCGACGAGCGCGCGCAGTTCGGGCTCAGCGCGCAAGGCTGCCGCACCAAGCCGGGGCGTCGCTCCGAGTTCGAGCATGTGGCGACCGAGTGCTGTAATTCGACCATCTGCGGTCAGCGCAGCCAGCTGCACGAGCAGCTCACGCGCCTGCGCCAGTGCGCCAGAGGGCGGCGCATCGAGCCAGGGCAGCGTGTTGCCACTGGCCGCGGTGATGCCCCACGCGGCGAGTTCCAAGGCGAGGCCTGACAATTCCGCTTGCGCGATTTCAGCCGTGCGCGAGGAATCCAGTCGCTTGCTTTGCGGCCACAGGCGATACGCCGCACCTTCGGCGACGCGACCCGCGCGACCTGCGCGCTGATCGGCCGAAGCCTGTGAAATGTTCACCGTTTCCAATCGCGTAAAGCCGGAATTGGGATCGAAGCGTGGCTCGCGCGCCAAACCACTGTCCACCACCGCGCGTATGCCCGGCAGCGTGACGCTGGATTCGGCGACATTGGTTGCCAGCACCACGCGTCGCGTACCGGGCTCGGCCGGACTCAACGCAGCCTGCTGTTCCGCCATCGACAATTCGCCATGCAGCGCCACGATGTCGATGTTCTCGTCCAGCGACGATGCCAGCACGGCTTGCGTGCGCGCGATCTCGCGGCGGCCAGGCAGGAAGGCCAACACATCGCCTGGATTTTCATCCAGGGCCTGGCGCACGACGCGCGCCAGTTGGTGCTCGGTGGTCTCCTGCGCGCGAGCGGCGGGATATTCCACCCGCACGGGAAAGCTGCGACCCGGACTGCTGATACGCGGCGCATCAAGCCACTGCGCGATGCGCTCGCCATCGAGCGTGGCGGACATCACCAGCAGGCGCAGCTCCGGACGCAGCGTGCCTTGGATATCCAACGCAAATGCGGCTCCCAGATCCCCGGCGAGATGGCGCTCATGGAATTCATCGAACAGGATTGCACCGATGCCGGTGAGCTCGGGATCGTCCTGGATCAGCCGCGTGAGGATGCCCTCCGTCACCACTTCAACGCGCGTTGCCGCGCTCACCTTCGCCTCGAAGCGGATCCGATACCCCACCGTCTGCCCCACCTCCTCACCCAACTGCCTGGCCATAAACTGCGCCGCCGCACGCGCGGCGATGCGGCGCGGTTCCAGCATGAGGATCTTGTCGCCCCCGAGCCAGGGTTGATCGAGCAACGCCAACGGCACCTGAGTGGTCTTGCCGGCACCGGGCGGCGCTTCGAGCACAAGGCGTGGGTGTGCCGCGAGGGATGCGGTGATCTCGGGCAAGAGTGGGGTGATGGGGAAGGATGCGGCGGTGTTCATCGGGGGATGATAGCGGGGTGGGGATTGGGCTCGCGTGTGCGGCTCTTGCCTGGTCGCGGGGCGGACCTTGCGTTGCGATGCATGGCGAAGTTGGAGGGCCCGTGCAAAGCCAGGCGTGTCCGCGAATTCACTCAAGCCTGGCGCACCTTCCTGTCTGTGGGAGTGCACCCGTGCACGACCGGCACGACTAGGTGTACCGCTCCGTAGGTTTATCGCGCACAGGGTGCGCTCCCACAAAAAGTTGAGCGGCCCGCAACCTCTAAGCCCCGACCCACGGGCGCGCACTCCTTTTTTTGTAGGGGCGCACTTGTGCGCGACCGCGGCTCGTGGGCGTACCGCTCCGTCGGCTGGTCGCGCACAAGTGCGCTCCTACAAAAGAGCTGCCCAGTGATGCCGGGCGTTGTTTGGTTCTTGATCTGGCTCTGCCCCCGGGGTCCCCGCGGCGGGCGGGTGGAGGAAGGCCCAGAGGGTGGCCGCATGGATGCGGCAGGCTCGCCGGGGCGCGACAACTCGACAACCCAGCTCACCGCGTCTGGATCCCGGCCTGCGCCGGGATGACGAAGGAGGGACGTTCCCGCAAGCACCCGCCCCTCTTCCCGGAGGGCAGAGGGAGCCAAACCTCACGCCGATCCAGCAGCGCCCCCAGGGTGACCTCCCGCACCCGCGCCCCCTCACCCTCCAATGGCATACTCGCCATTCCTGCTTTTGGAGCCTCCCGATGCGCCCGTTCCACCTCCTTGCCTTCGGCGCCCTCGCGCTGCCGCTGAGCGCCTTCGCCGCCGACCCGCATTCCTATGCCCAGCCCGACCAGGTCCGCGTGACGCATCTGGACCTGGATCTGAAGGTCGACTTTCCGCACAAGCAGCTCGATGGCCGGGCCACGCTTAAGCTGGATTGGAAGGACGCCAAGGCGCAGTCCCTGGTGCTCGACACGCGCGACCTGAAGATCGCCAGCATCGAAGCCGTCGACGACACCGGCAAGACCAGCGCGCTGAAGTACGCATTGGCGCCGCGCGACAAGGAACTGGGCAGCAAGCTCACCATCGCCACGCCGCAGCATCCGTCGCAGGTGCGCATCGTCTATTCGACCGTGCCGACCGCCTCGGGCCTGCAGTGGCTGCCGCCGGAACAGACGGCGGACAAGAAGCTGCCCTTCATGTTCTCGCAGTCCGAATCCATCCATGCGCGCTCCTGGGTGCCGCTGCAGGATTCGCCGGCAATCCGCTTCACCTATGACGCCCATGTCACTGCGCCGAAGGACGTGCGCGTGGTCATGAGCGCGATCAACGACGCAAACCATCCGTTGAACGGCGACTACCGCTTCAGCCAGCCGCATCCGATTCCCTCGTACCTGCTCGCGATCGCAGCCGGCGATATCGCGGCGAAGGAAACCGGTCCGCGTTCGGCCGTCTATGCGGAGCCCAGCGTGGTCGGCAAGGCCGCCAAGGAGTTCGAAGACACCGAGAAGCTGATCAAGACCGCCGAGTCGCTATACGGCCCGTATTCCTGGGGTCGTTACGACTTGCTCGTGCTGCCGCCGTCCTTCCCGTTCGGCGGCATGGAAAACCCGAACATGACCTTCGCCACGCCGACGCTGCTGGTTGGCGACAAGAGCCTGGTCTCGGTGATTTCGCATGAGCTCGCGCACTCGTGGTCGGGCAACCTGGTCACCAGCGCCGCATGGCGCGACATCTGGCTCAACGAAGGTTTCACCACCTACGTGCAGGGCCGCATCACGGAGGCGGTTTACGGCAAGACGCTGGCCGACGAGGAAGCGCTGATCTCGGCGCGCGGTCTTGAGAAGTCCATCAGGGACAAGACCATTGCTCCGAACGCGCAGCGCCTGGCACCCAAGCCCGGCATTGGCGCCGATGATTCGATTTCCGAGGTGCCGTACGACAAGGGCAGCTGGTTCCTGCGCACGCTGGAGCAGCGCTTTGGCCGCGACACTTTCGATGCCTATCTGAAGGGCTATTTCGCGCACTTCGCGTTCCAGAGCATCGACACCGAACAGATGCTCGATTACCTCAAGGCCAATCTGTTCGACAAGAACCCGGGCAAGATGAGCTGGGACGATGTGCAGCAGTGGGTGTATGAGCCGGGCATTCCCAAGGATGCGCCCCTGCCCGATTCGCCGCGCTTCAACGCGATCGACAAGGAACGCGCTTCATTCCTCGCCGGCTCGCTCGCGGCCGACAAGCTCGACGCGAAGAGCTGGAACACGCAGGAGTGGATGTACTTCCTCGACGGCCTGCCGGACGTGACGCCGCTGGACAAGATCAAGCAGATCGATGCCGCCTGGCATCTCACCGGCACGCCCAACGCCGAGATCGGCATGCGCTGGTATAGCCATGCCATTGCCGCGGGCGACAAGGACGTGTGGCCGGCCGCTGCCGAGCATATGACGCGGATCGGCCGTCTCTACCTCACCATGCCGCTGTACAAGGCCTTCGTAAAGTCGCCGGAAGGCCTGGCCTATGCGCAGCAGGTTTATGCGAAGGCCAAGAGCGGTTATCACCCGTTGACGCAGGAAGCTGTGGAATCCGTGTTCGCCAAGGCGACCAAGGGCGCCAGCAAGTAAGTCCCGCGCGCGCCTCCTTGCAAAGGGAGGCGCGCGACGCCATCGATAGCTGCGATCCCCACCATTGGTTCACCCATGACATCCAAGAAAGCGACCACCACCACGCCCGCTCCCACGCGCCCGCTATGGCAGCGGCTGGCCCTGCGCCGGCTCAAATTCCTCGGCTACGTCGCCGGTTTGCTGGTCGTGGTGCTGGGTGGTTCGTACCTGTTCGCACCGCAGTGGCTGATGAGCGCCGACATCAAGCGCCAGGCGATGGTCGCGCATGTCGAGAAGCACTCGGTGCAGGTCGGCGACACCAAGTGGGTTTACTACGAAGGTGGCCAGGGTCCGACCCTGCTGCTGCTGCACGGCTTTGCCGCAAGCAAGGAAGTGTGGCTCAAGCAGATGGAATTGCTGACGCCGCATTTCCACGTGATCGCGCCCGATCTGCCGGGCTGGGGCGAGTCCTCTCGCGTCGAGGGCGCCAGCTACAACATCGACGCGCAAGTGGCGCGCCTGCAGGGCTTTGTCGATGCGCTGAACTTGCCCAAAGTCGTGCTGATCGGTCACTCGATGGGCGGCGCCATCGCCGGCGTGTTCGCCGCCGAACACCCTGAGCATGTCGCAGAACTCGCCCTGCTCGATTCGTTCGGCCTGAAGACCAACGAGAACGAATTCTCGCGCGAAGCCCTGGCCGGCAAAAACCTGTTCGCCTTCGACAATCGCGAGCAGTTCGCCAAGGCGACTGCCTGGGCGTTTGCCAAGCCGCTGGATATTCCCGGCCGCTTCCAGGACGTGCTGATCAGGCGCAACCAGGAAAACCGCGCCTTCATCAACCAGACTTTCAACGAGCTGCGTGACCCGTCGCAGTATTTGTCGCTGCAGAACCGCCTCGACAAACTCGGCATGCCGGTGCTCGGCCTGTGGTGCCATGACGACAAGATCGTCGACATCTCGGCGCTCGACAGCCTGCGCAACGGCTTGAAGAACGCCGCCGCCATCAGCACCAGCACGATGACCGGCTGCAATCACATGCCGATCATGGAGAAGCCGGACGAGACGGCGCGCATCCTTACGCAGTTCACGCTATCGCACTAACGCTCAGCGCGCCGGATGGCCTTGCGCCATCCGGCCGTCCTACGCTGTTCTACAAAACACCCGGAATCAGCGCCTTGGTGCGCTGCATATAGCTCTCGTAAACGGCACCGAAGTTCTCGCGCATCCAGCGCTCTTCAAGTTTCAGCTTGAACCAGAACGACACGGCGACAATGACCACGCAGATCGCGCCGCGCCATTCGCCGATGGCCATCGCCGTGCCGAAGAAGGCAAGCAGCAGGCCGGTGTAGATCGGGTGGCGCACCCAGCGATAAGGGCCGCTCTGGATCAGTTCGTGATCCTTCTTCACCTGCACCACCGAGCTCCAGTTGCGCCCGAGCACGTAGCGCGCACAGCAGGCGAAGCCGACGCCGAGCATGGTGAACAATGCGCCGAGCACCGCCACCGCATCGCTGCCCGGATACATCCGCGTGCCCAGCCAGTTGCCGAGGTACCAGTCACCGGGGCCGATCAACAGGATCGCCACGACGAGCGGCAACCAGTATTTGAGCAGGCGCGGCAGGATCGGCTCCTTGCGCTGCGCACCCTTGACGCGGCGCCAGCCCCATAACCAGTACAGCGTGAAGATCAGCCACATGGCCTTGATGAACGGGCCGATCGGCAGTTCCATGGCGTTCCCCTGAATCCCCGGTGGGCACTCAGGTTCCACCGTTGCTCGGGCTCGCGCAAGATGGCCCGCCGCGCGTCCCTGCGCAGGCGGGCCCGAACTTACTTGGCGAATTGCAGATTCACTGGTGCTGCCGGCAAGGCGTGCGGCTGGTTGCCGGTGGTCGGCACGGTCTGGTCGACCACCTCGAAGGCGAGGCCATCAGCCCATACTTCGCCTCGGTTCTGCAGCAGCAGTCCGAAAGCGATGTCGCGTGCATTGCCGGGCACGTCGAGCACCACGTCGAAGTGCTGCCAAGGCTTGTCGCCTTGCTGGGCGCGATCTTCCATGTTGTCGAACGCAGCGGGCTTCTTGTCCGCGCCGTCCACACGCATCCACAGCTGCCCCTTGCCTGCGTCTTTGGTGCGCAGGTAGCCGGAGAACCGCACGCGCTTGCCCTGATAGGCGGTGGCGCCGATGGTCTGCATCAAGGTAGCGAAACCGTGGTTGTCGGTGGTTGCGCGAAGAAACGCGCTGGTCGCGCCGGCTGTACGGGTCGACGATTCCGTGCCGGTTTCAAAGTCGGTGGAAGCGGTCCCGTTGACGTAGACGAACCAACCGGGAGGCGCCGCAGCATGCGCGATGCCGGCGAGGCTGGCAGCAAGCAGAGCAGCGGTCAGGAGCAGCTTTTTCATGGGGCATTCCTTGTCGTGGATGGAGAGTGAGTACTGCTGACGTTCAATAGAAAGCGATCGAGCTCGCCATGGGGAGGCGTGACGTCCATCTGCAATAGCTCGGCGCGCGATGCGCCGGCGTCGTAGCCGGCCATGGGGACGGCGGCGTCGGCTGCGGGAAGCGCATGGCCCTGCCACACAGCCCACAGCAGCACCGCAGCGGCAATGGCGGCCGGCCACGCCGCGTGGCGATACCAGCGGCGAACCACCGAGGCCTGATCTGCGGCACGCAGGATGCGTGCATCCATCATCGGCGTAGGCGCTTCGTGCGATGCCTGGCGATAGAGCAGCAGCAGGTCATCCATCTCGTCGTTTACCGCCATGGCTGCAAGGCCTCCCGCAATTTCTGCTGGGCATAGCGCAGGCGGCTCTTCACCGTTTCGCGCGTGCTGCCGGTGGCAATCGCGATGTCCTCCAGGCTGAGCTCGCCTTCGGCCTTCATCAGGAACGCTTCGCGCTGCGGCAGCGGAAGCGCCTCGACGGCTTCGACCAAGGCCTTGCCCAAGGCGTCGTTATGGAGATGTCGGTCGGGCGCATGCGAGGACGGCGCGGCGTGTTGTTCGAGTGCATGCTCGCCTTGCTCAGGATCGATGGCGTCAGGCGCATGCCGACCGAGCGTGCGCCAGCGATCCGCCGCGCGGCGATGGGCGATGCCGAACAACCATGCCGCGAACGAGGCTTCAGGCTGAAAGTGTTCCTTGCCGTGAACGACGGCCATCCACACGTCCTGGAACACCTCCTCGGCCTCGCTGGATTTGCCCGCCAGGCGCAAGGCGTAGCGATGCAGCTTCTCGCGATAGCGTGCGTAAAGGATGCGGAAGGCGTGTGCGTCGCCATTGCGATAGCGCTGCATGCATTCGGCGTCGCTCAGCGACGAGCTGTCGATGAGGTGGCCGATAGGCGGTTGCGACAATTGCCGCTGCAGATGCTCGAGCGCTTGCGCGCAGGCTTGCGTCCAGTCCGTTGATTGCGCGATGGCGGCCGACATGGCGTCCTTTCCGTTGGCGATACATCCATATTCGCCGCTAACGCCAGAAAGGGGTTAAACGAAAACCTCAGTCCGCCACGTCTGCAATCAGGCGATCGAGCTCCGTCTTCAGCCAGGCGCCATTGAGTCGCAGCCAGTCGCGTTGCTCACGCCACTCAGGGAACAGCAGTTCCACCTGCGCCCAGAAGCGCGGCGCGTGGCTGCGCACCTTCAGGTGACACAGCTCGTGGGCGAGCACGTACTTCAAGGCATTGGGCGGCGCCAACGCCAGCGCGAGGTCGAGGTTGATGCGATCGCGCGTGTCCAGGCTGCCCCAAAGGCTTTTCATCGGCCGCACGCGCAAGGCCGTGGGCGCCAGACCGAGCTGCGGTACGTAGCCGGCCAACCAACGTGATACATCGCGACGGATCTGCGCTTCGAAATACGAAGCGAGCAAGCCGCGCGCCACCGGCACCGCACGCGTATGCGGACGAGGGATCACCAGGGTCAGCGTGCCCTCGCCGGCTTCCACGCGCGGATACGGACCTTCCGCCCAATCGAGTTGCACGGTTTCCCCACGCAGCGGAAATTCCGTGGGCGTGCCGACGCGCAGCGGCGGCAAGGGCTTCACGATCAGATGCAATTCGTCGAGCTTGCGCTCGAGCCAGTCGGCGTGATGACGAAGGAACGCGCTCACCTGCGCCGGATGCGTGCCATGCGGATACGACACGCGCGCACCCTTGGGCGTCACCGTCAGCCGCAACCGGCGCGCGCGCGGATGGGCGGCCTTGAGCACACGGATGGTGCTGCCGCTCGCGGTGGCCAGTTCCAGCCAATCGCCTTCAAGATGCTGCGTCATATCCCCGCCTTAACTGCTTGGCGTCCAGGCCGACCGATTTCCAAAGGACTACCAGTGTCCCAAAGGAAATGTGGGGAGAGCATGCAGGGTTCGCAAGGCAGTGCGATGTCCGTCCCGACCATACGGTCGGGACGGCGGAGCCTGAATGGAGCGGCTCAGGCCTCGGCGGGACGCGGCAGGCCGAACCATTCCTCGAGCTTGCCCAGCAGGCGTTCAACCTCGAGGGTGAGCAGGGTGAAGGTCGCATCGGCCTCGGCAGCCGCGTCGGGATGGCTGTCGCCCAGTTCCTCCGTGATCACGTCCAGGAACTTGAGCTTGCGCACGATCAGGTCCTCGCCGAGCACGAAGCTCATCCGCTCATCGAAGGTGAGACCGAGCTGGAAGACCTGTTTGCCGTTGCGCAGGTGCTCTTTCACTTCCTCGCCATCCAGGTCCTGGCGGCGGCACTTGGCGATGGCGCCGGTGGCGGAGGCCGGGTCGCGCAGCTCCACCTCGTCGCCCAGGGCCAGGCCGGCCGGCAGGTTGCCGTTGGCCAGCCAGTCGGTCATGAGCACCCGCGGGCCTTCTTCCGGCGCCAGCGGGACGGCCGGAAAGCTGCCCATCGCTTCGCGGATCTGCGTCAGCGTGTTCTCGGCCGACTTGCGGCTGGAGGTATCGAGCACCAGCCAACCGTTCTTCTTGTCCACGTAGGCGCGCTGGCGGGAGCTGCGGATGAAGGCGCGCGGCACCAGTTCGTTGAGCACGTCTTCCTTGATGCGCTTGCGCTCGCGGCCACCGACCTTGCGGCCTTCTTCTTCAGCGATCTTCTGCACACGGCGGTGAAGTTCGTCGTTTACCACCGAACCGGGGAGGAGCTTGTCCTCGCCGCCCACGGTGACCATGGTGCAGGCATTCACTGCGTGCGTGAGCGGGGCTTCATCGCCACGACCTACCGGCGGCACGAAACCCTTGGTGCCCATCTCCAGCGGACCGCAGGGGCGCAGGCGATGGTCGCCCAGCGCTTCGTCCAGGCGGTTGAGGTCGTCGGCAATGGCGGGGGAAAAGCGGAAGAGCGTGAGATTGCGGAAGAACATTCGGTATCCGTATTTTTTCTGCCGTCATCCCGGCGAAGGCCGGGATCCAGGTGCGATGCGCATCGATGATGCCGCGTCGCCTTCTCACGCACTGAGGCGCTGGATCCCGGCCTGCGCCGGGAAGACGAAATTTGAGGGCCTGAGGCTAGATCAGCGGCTGACCGCAGCCACCGCATTTACCACCGTATCCAGATTGGCGCGGTTCAACGCCGCCACGCAGATACGGCCGGTGCCGATGGCGTAGATGGCGTATTCCTCGCGCAGGCGGTCCACCTGAGCCTTGCTGAGGCCCGAGTAGGAAAACATGCCAGCCTGCTCCTGGATGAAGCCAAAATGCGATGCACCCGCCGCGGCCAGCTTCTCCACCATGCCGGCACGCATCGCGTGGATGCGCTCGCGCATCTCACCCAGCTCCTGCTCCCACATGGCCTTGAGCTCGGCGCTGCCGAGCACAGTGGATACCAGCAGGCCGCCGTGCGTGGCCGGGCTGGAGTAGTTGGAGCGGATCGTGCGCTTGACCAGCGACTGCACGCGCAGGGCTTCGTCGCGCGTCTTGCCCACGACGGACAGCGCGCCCACGCGCTCGCCATACAGCGAGAACGACTTGGAATACGAGTTGGCAACCACGAAGGCGTCGATGCCGGAAGCAGCGAACAGGCGAACGGCGGTGGCGTCGGCGTCGATGCCTTCGTCAAAGCCCTGGTAGGCCATGTCGATGAAGGGCAGCAGGCCGCGCTCCTTCACCAGATCCACCACCTGCTGCCACTGCTCGGCATTGAGATCCACGCCGGTGGGGTTGTGGCAGCACGCGTGCAGCAGCACGACGGTGCCCGGCTCCAGCTTGCCTAGGTCCGCCAGCATGCCGGCAAAGTCCAGGCCGTGCGTGGCGGCGTCGTAGTAGGCGTAGGTGAGCACCTCGAAACCGGCCGCGCCAAACACCACGCGATGGTTTTCCCAGCTCGGGTTGCTGATGGCGATCTTCGCGGTCGGCAGGATCTGCTTGAGCAGGTCGGCGCCGACGCGCAGCGCGCCGCTGCCGCCGACGGTCTGCGAGGTGGCCACGCGACCGGCGGCCAGCAGGGGCGAGTCTTCGCCGAACACCAGTTTCTGGGTGGCGAGGTCGTACGCCGGCAGGCCGTCGATGGGGATATAGCCGCGCGGCTTGGCGTCAAGCGCCAGCTGCTGCTCGACCTGCTGCACGGCGCGCAGTAGCGGGATGCGGCCCTGCTCGTCGTAATAAATGCCCACGCCCAGATTGACCTTGCCCGGACGGGTGTCGGCCACGAAGGCCTCGGTGAGTCCCAGGATCGGATCGCCCGGGGTCATTTCAACGGATGCAAAGAGAGACACGGCGTTACTCGACTGGTTTTCGGTGAAGGTCACGACTCGTCCGGCGTACCGGCAAGCCACTCGTGCGCTTCGGCGCGGGCGAAACCTTCGCGCGCGCCCAGCGTGGCGAAGTCAAACAGCTTGCGATCGGTGAGCTGGGAGGGCTGCACACTGCCCAGCGCGCGAAAAATGTTCTCGGCGCGCCCGGGTTGGGTCTGCTCCCAGTCCTCCATCATGCGCCTAACCGCCTTGCGTTGCAGGTTTTCCTGCGAACCGCAGAGATTGCACGGGATGATCGGGAATTGCCTGGCCTGCGCGTACTCGGCGATGTCGCTTTCCTTGCAGTATGCCAAGGGACGGATCACCACGTGGCGGCCGTCGTCCGAACGCAGCTTGGGCGGCATCGCCTTCAGCTGGGCCTGGTAGAACAGATTCAGGAAAAACGTGCCCAGGATGTCGTCGCGATGGTGGCCGAGCGCGATCTTGCTGACGCCGTTGGCCGCCGCCCATTGATACAGCGCGCCGCGGCGCAGGCGCGAACACAGGCTGCACATGGTCTTGCCCTCGGGGATGACCCGGGTGACCGTACTGTACGTATCCTGCTCGATGATATGGAACGGCACGCCGCGCTCGGCAAGGTATTGCGGCAGTACGTGGGCAGGGAAACCCGGCTGCTTCTGGTCCAGGTTCACCGCGACGATCCCGAACCGCACCGGCGCCTTGGCCTGAAGCGACAGCAACACATCCAGCAGCGTGTACGAGTCCTTGCCGCCGGACAGACACACCATCACCTTGTCGCCTTCCTCGATCATGTGGAAGTCGGCAATGGCCTGCCCCACCTGATGGCGCAGGCGCTTGGCCAGCTTGGCGGCCTCGTGGTGCTGCTTGCGGGTGGCGTCGGGCTGGGCGGACATGGGTCAGGTGAGAACGGGACGGCCTCCCATTGTAACTATCTGATCGGCCGGGGCAGGCTCTTTGGGTCGCGCGGCGCTACACTGCGTGTGTTTTCCCCAGCCATTCGCACCGACATGCAGGTCCAGGACCAAGCCGAAATTGCCCACATGCTGGCCGAGCTGCGCGTGGAGCACCGCGATCTCGACGTGGCCATCGAGCACCTGGCCGTGTCGCTCAGCCGGGACGAGCTCCAGATCACCCGCCTGAAGAAGCGCAAGCTGCTGCTGAAGGACCATATCGCCCGGCTGGAAAGCAGGCTGATACCGGATCTGGACGCCTAAGACCTCCCACGGAGCACCGATGCCCGCGCTGACGCCTGTCCTGCTGGAAGACGCCTACGTCATCCTCGAACCGCTCACGCCTGACCACGCCCCTGCCCTCGAGGCGGCCGTGGCCGACGGCGAACTGTGGAAGCTGTGGTTCACCAGTGCGCCGGTGCCGGGAGAGATGGCCGCTTACATCGCCAAGGCCCTCGATGGCCAGCAGGCCGGGCTGATGCTGCCCTTCGCGGTGCGCGAGAAGAGCAGCGGCGAAATCGTGGGCAGCACGCGCTTCTATGATTTCGTGAATGACCCGCGCCGCGTCGCCATCGGCTACACCTGGTACGCCAGGCGCTGGCAGAAGAGCCATCTCAACACCGCCTGCAAGCGCCTGCTGTTCCAGCATGCCTTTGAGTCGCTGGGCTGCGTGGCGGTGGAGTTTCACACCGACCACCGCAATCTCGACTCCCAGCGCGCCATCGAGCGTCTGGGCGCGCAACGCGAAGGCGTATTGCGCAACCACAAGCGCCGCCCCGATGGCAGCTTGCGCAACACGGTGTGCTACAGCGTGATCGACAGCGAGTGGCCGGATGTGTCGCGCTGGCTGGCGTTGCGGCTGGAGCGCCTGGCGGGCTGACGCGCCAGATTTTTGTGCAGCATCCCGATTTATGTGTGGGAGCGCACCCTGTGCGCGACTGCGGCGCCATGTCGTCCTGGCTCCGTCAGGTTGTCGCGCACAGGGTGCGCTCCCACAGAAAAACTTTCGAACAGGGGCACCCCTCACCTGTAGGAGCGCACCTTGTGCGCGACCGCGGCGCCGTGTCGTCTCCGCTCCGTCGGGTGGTCGCGCACAGGGTGCGCTCCCACAGGGAAACGCGGCCTCAAAGTAGGCGATTGACCAACCGATCCAACCGCACACGACGCATGCGCCGCAACAGCTTGCGCACTTCCGGCGGATAACTGCGCACGCCTGGCAGGTCGCGATAATGCGCCAGGCGCGTGGCATGCCTGCGCAAGGCCTGCCATTCGGCTTCGTGCTGCGGCAACAGCCTGCGCGAGGGATCGCGCAACAGCAGGCCATTCTCCAGGTCCAGCGCCCACGCACGGGGGTTGAGATTGTTGCCGGTCAGCACGGCGAACTCCCCATCCACGAACAGCCCTTTCAGGTGATACGTGTTGTCGCCGTCGCGCCATAGCCATAGGTTCAACTGGCCGCTGTCGATGGCGCCTTGATGATCGTGCGCGAAGCGACGCAGATTCGCTTCATACAGATACGGCAACATCCCGATGCGGCTGAACGGCTGCTCCGGCGGGATGTAGAAATCGTTGGCCGTTTTGTCGCCAACCATGATGTCCAACTGGCAACCACGGCGCAGCAAGTGACCGATCGCCACACGCACCGGCCGCGGCAGGTTGAAGTACGGCGTCAGCAAAATCACGCGACGCTGTGCGCCACGCAGCAGGGCCAGCAGTGTTTCGTTGAGCGCATTGTCGTTGCGCCCGAAACCCGCCAGTGGAATCACTGCGACATCGCCATCGCGAGGCGCCTCGCTGGCGCCGACGTATTGCGCCTGCTGCAGCGACTGGCGCAAGCGGCGGATCGGTTCCTGCAGATCGCGCGAGCGCGGCTGCGGCAAGCGGTCCAGGCGCGGCACCGCATCGCTGCCGCGGAACTGGGCATCGACATAGCCAACCATGCTGTCCGCCAGCGACTGGTCGCGGATCAGGTGATAGCGATCAAGCCGATAGCGGCCATGCTTGGCCAGATACACGTCGTTGAGGCTGGCGCCGCTGTAAAGCACCGCGTCATCGATGATGAAACCCTTGAGGTGCAACACACCGAACAATTCGCGCGTCTGTACCGGTACGCCGCGAATGACCACGCCCTCGCCCAGGCGCTGCGCGTACTCGCGATACATCGCTGCGTTGCCTTCGCTGCTGCCTTTGCCGATCAGCCCGCGACGCGCGCGATGCCAGTCGACATACACTTCCACGGAAAGATCCGGATGTGCATTTCGCGCCGCGTGCAGCGCTTCGATCACTTCACGGCCGGCATCGTCGTCCTGCAGATACAGCGCGACCAGTACGATGCGGCGCCTCGCCTGCGCAATCAACGAAAGCAGCGTGTCGCGAAATTTCACCGGACCGGCCAATGTGGCGATCGACTCTGCCGGCACGGCGAAACTCACCTGGCCGGACAGGTCGAGACCACGGCCTCGACCAAGCGAAAGCAGGCGGCGGGCAAGGTTACGTGGCGAGGGTAGCGGTCGATTCATAGTGGCGCATGTTAGCAATCCCGCCCTATCTTGTAGGAGCGCACTTGTGCGCGACCGCCAGATGACTGTGACATTTACGTCAAGCGGTCGCGCACAAGTGCGCTCCTACATGGGCTCAGCGCTCCTTGTCGAGCACGCGGCGTGGCTGCACGTCGATGCTCACCGTCATGCCGGCGGAGAGGATCAAGCCCTTTGGTTCGCTGGCTTCGTCGATGTCGACGCGCACCGGAACACGCTGCGCCAGACGCACCCAGTTGAAGGTGGGATTGACGTCGGCCAGCAGGTCGCGGCCCGTAGGGTTGTCACGATCGGTAATACCACGCGCCACGCCGGTGATATGACCCTTGAGGCGGATGCCGCCGCTCAGCATGCGGATATCCACCGGATCGCCCACGCGCAGATGCGGCAGCTTGGTTTCCTCGAAATAACCGTAGATGTAGTAGCTGTGGCGATCGATCAGCGCGAGGCGCGGGCTGCCGGTAGCGGCGTAGTCGCCTACGCGCACATCGAGGTTGGTCACATAGCCGTCCACCGGCGCGCGCACTTCGGTGCGCTCCAGGTCGAGCTTGGCGCGATCCAACGCAACCTGCGCCTGCACCACCGCGGCTTCCGCTTGTTCGCGCGAAGCGTTGGCCTGATGGCCGCTGGCCTGCGCCTGCTCCCACACGGCACGCGCGGTGAGGGCGGCGGACTTGGCATCGGTGCGTTCTTCTTTGGGCACTACATCAGCCAGGTCTTGGCGACGCTGCGCCTGCTCCTGGCGCATGTCGTACTCGGCCTTGCGCGCAGCAGCGCTGGCTAACACCGCGTCGATGTTCGCGCCGGCCGCGCGGGCGGCAGCCTTGGCAGCGTTGAGGTTGGCCTCGGCCTGCTGTTCGGCGATCCGGAAGCGCTGCGGATCGATCTCGAACAGCACGTCGCCCTTCTTCACTTCCTGGTTGTCGATTACCGGCACGCGCGTGACCAGGCCGGAGACGTCCGGCGCGATGCGCACCACCTCGGCGCGCACGCGGCCGTCACGTGTCCATGGCGCATACAGGTAGTGCCGCCACAGCGCATGGCAGAGCAGCAAGGCCACGATCACGACAACCGCCGTGATGGCGAAACGAAGCACAGCTTGAGGTTCGAGTTTCATAGGTCAGGGATATAGGAGCAGGCCAGCCGCGCCGAACAGCACGAAGAACACGGCAACGCGAAACAGGGAGGGATGCCACACGTAGCGATACAGCCCGTAGCGGCCAATGAGGGTGTCGATACCCCACAGCACCAGCAGGCAGCCCAGGTAGACCAGCAGCAGGCCCGGTACCAGGGCATCGGCAAGGGCGACTTCACGGGGCATGGGCGGTCTCCGGTGCCTTGACGATATAGGGAGCGAGCGCAGACTCGTCGTCGCGCAACGCCGTGCGCAATTGCAGCAGATCCGCCAGCGCCGGCTGACAGCTGGCCCGTGCCTGCGGCAGTGTCTGCGTAGTGAGTGTGATGGCTTGGTCAACGGCGGCATCAGCTGTCGTCCAGCGCGCCATATCGGGCGAGTCGTAAAGCTGCGCCAATGCGTCCACGGCGTATTGCATGGATTCCCTCACCGGTGGCGGCAGGCCCGCGTGCAACATGTCCTGGCGCAGTTCGATCACCGCGCGGCCGCCGTCGTGCACGGCCAATGCCCACGAGAACAGCACGCGCGACTCTTCGCTGCCCTGGCGAGTGAACTGCACGATCTGTTGATAGAGATCGCGATTCACGCTTTCGAAGCGATACAGGATGCCATCCATCGGCGCGGTGGCGGCAAACACCACCTGCCGCCGCAGCTGCACCAGCTGACGGCGGCGCAACCACTGCGTGCCGATCACGGTCGGGATGATCATGAAGGCCGCGCCACTCGCCATCAGGCCGAACAGCGCAGCGATACCGTCGTTGAGGAAGCGTTCGGGCGCATAAACCATCGGGTTCTTGAGCGCCAGGATATAGACGAACCCCAGCGAGTAACCCGCGCCCACGCCGGGCAAAGTGGCGTTGCGCGTGGTGAGATACGGCCCGAGTGCGAGCAGTGGCGCGGTCACCAGGATCAGCATCACGAAGCCGTCGCTGCCCGGCATCAATTCGAACACCACGAAGTATGCGGCCACCAACCCGATCGCGTAAGCCACCCAGGTGTTGGCGGTTGCCAGCACTGGCATGGGCGAGGTCGCCAGCAGACCGCTGAAAACCGTGGCCAACAACAGCGCACTGAGGCCGAACGTCCAGCCGGTTTCGATCCAGAACACGCTCAGCGTGGCCATGGTGAAGAAGGTGCGCACGATGGCGATCAGCGGTGATGCGTAATCATTGGCGCGCTTGAAATCCACGTTCTCCACCGATCCGCCGATCACGCCCTGGGTTTCGCGCAGGGTCGCTTCCAGCGAGGTGAAGTCGCGCAACTCGGCAGCGAAGCGACGCACCAGGGTGGTGCCGCTGTCGAATTCCAGCAGCAGATTCGGATCCTGCCGCAAATCCTCGCGCAATTTTGCCGCGAGCACCGGCAGTTCTGCTTCACAGGCCTCGATGCGCGTCGCCAGCAAACGCGGCATCGGCTTTTCGGAGGGATCAGGGCTGAGCGCTTTGCCAATGGGCCCATACAATGTGATCAGCGCGGCTGCCGTGCGAGGGTGGTTGCTGCGCTGCAGGCGATTGATCAAATGGTGCAACGATTGGAAGCTGGTGGCCGCCGCCATATAGCGCAGATTGAGCAACTGCATGCGACTGCTGCGCGCGCGCACCTCGGGGTCCTCGAAAATCACCGAGGAGCGCAAATCCTCGATCTGCACCGCCGCACGCACAAAGCGCAGATGCGCCTTCTCCATGTCCTCTCGCGGAATGGCGCCACCCAGGCTGCCGCGCGCGAAATCGATGAAGTGCTGGTAATGCTCGCGCGAAATGCGTCGAAGCACTTCACGCAAACGCACCGGGAGGATCACATCGCTGACCAGGCCGGAGACGATGATGCCGAGCATCACCTCGCTCACGCGACCCACTGCCGAATCGAACACCGCCGTCGGATGATCGATTGCCGGCAGCACCACGATGAAGGCGGTATAGCCGGCGAGCACGAAGCCGTAGGACATGAAGTTGCGGTAGAGCACGGCACCGCCGGCGCACAGTGCCACCCAGATCGACAAGCTGAGCAGGAACAGTTCGCGCTGCTGCGGGAAGGCCGCCATCAGCAACACGCCGAACAGGCTGCCGGTGCAGGTGCCCAGCGCGCGGTAGAAACTCTTGGCCAGCACCGTGCCGCTTTGCGGATGCATCACGATGGCTACGGTGATCATCGTGGTGGATGGTTGCTCCAACTGGAACACCATCGTCAGCCACGCCGCGAGATAGAAGGCGACCAGGCTCTTCACCACGAAGATCCAGGCCTGTCCCTCTTCAGCCGCAAAGTCGCGCAACCACGGCGGGTTGCGCCACGATGCAAGGTCGCTAGGCACGGCCGACATGATCAGGCACGCTCCAGTTGATCGAGAAACTTCTTGAGCAGGCGTTCGAGCTGCGCTACATCGCGCTGGGAAATGCCGTCCACCTGCCACTCAAGCATGGCGCAAACGTCGGGCAGAAAACTCTCGATCAGTGCGAAGCCTTCGTCGGTGAGGGTGAGCGTGACTTTGCGACGATCCTCATCGCTGGCGTTGCGTGCAATCAGACCTTTGTCGGCCAGCTCGTTGGTCAGCCGCGTGATATTGGCCAGCTTCTCGCCCGCGGCATCGGCCAGCTCGGTGGGATGCATCGCGTTGCCCTCGGTGCCGTAGAGCATCATCAGCAGGTTGTATTCCGGATGATTGATGCCGTACGGGCGCAGCATCGCGTTGGCGTCGTCGTTCACGCGCTTGTAGATGTGCCGGATCAGACGGACGAGCACGGCCGGGTCCCGCGGAAACGCGGGATAGCGCTGACGGGTCACCGCCAATCGCTGTTCGGTCGGAAGAAAGCTGCTCATGGCGCCCCGATTAATTAGTACATATATGTAATATATATAACTGAATTTTATGCCTGCCCCCCAATGGCATGCAAGAGCGTCGGACGGCGCGCGTGAAAAAGGCGCCACGAGGGCGCCCTTGGGGTGAAGCTGGCGAGTGGTTCGCCCGTCGCCTCGGCGACGGCCGAGGCGTTGTTCCAGACCGAGCGCGCGCGACGCGGCTCAGTTGCCCTTGGCGGGGTAAGTCTCGAACCCACCCGGCGCGGTGCCGTTCGGCGCCGGATTCGGATTCGGATTCGCCGGATTGGCCGGACGAGCCGACGGCGCCAGCTGGGCATTGCCGCACTGGTAGGCGCCCCACGGCTGCGAGCCGTCGGTGGGTTCGCCCATCGGCTTGATGGTATCGGCGTGCATCTTGGCCGCCTCGTTGCGAGCCATCACTTCCAGCTCGTCTCGCACCTTGATGTCGTTGCGATCGATCGGGCCGACGTGATCCATCACGGACACGGTGACCTTGCCCAGGTCACGGCAGGAAGACACATCGCCGCTCCACGCCGTGCGGACGTTCTTCCCGGCGTCGTCGAGCGTGATGCCATAGGTGCACGCGCCAAGCAGCGCGATGGGAACGAGCAACAGCAGGGTCTTACGCATGAGCAGCTCCGCAACATGGATATGAAAAGGCCGGGCGGTCTCCCGCCCGGCCACCATCCTAACCCGGGGACGTGAACAGCTCCCCACAAAATCTCACGCTTACTTCGACGGCTTGGCCGCCACCGGCCTCCCGTCGCCGTCGATCACCTGCACGTCGCCAAGATTCAGCGCACGCACTGGCTGCTCGATCTTCTTCAGATCACCCACGATCACCCAGGTCAGTGCCTTGGGCTGGATGATTTCCTTGATCGCGCTTTCGGCATCAGGCTGGGTCACCGCTTCGGTGCGAGCCTTCAGCGTTTGCACGTAATCGTCCGGACGGTTGTACTGGACGATCTCGCTCATCGCGCTGAGCACCTCGGAGCCGGTCTCGAAACTGCCCGGCAGGCCGCGCACGTTGGAGTCCTTGATCTTGTCCACTTCCTGCTCGGTGAGCGGACGCGAGGCGATCACCTCGTTCGCTTCCTTGGCCACTTCGTGCGCGGATTCGGCGGTCTTGTCGGTCTGCACCGGGGCGTACATCAGGAACGGACGCTGGCCGATCGCATCACGCATGAAGCTGAAGGCGCCATAGGCCCAGCGCTTGTCCTCGCGCAGATTCATGTTGAGACGCGAGGTGAAGCTGCCGCCGAACGCGCCATTGGCCACGTCGATGGCCAGCTCGTTCGGCGCCTTGCTGGACGGCGCAAGCAGGCCCGCCAGGATCAGCGACTGCGGTGCATCAGGCTTGTCGATCAGGAACACGCGCGGCTTGGCCTGGGCGGCCACGGTCGCGATGTTCTTCTTCGGCACGGCGCTGGACGGTGCCTTCCAGTCGCCGAAGGCGGCGTCGAGCTGGGGGATGATCTGCTGCAGGGTGGTGTCGCCGGCAACGAGGATCTTGACGTTGTCCGGACGCAACCAATCGTTCTGGAAGGTCGACAGATCCGATGCCTGCATCGCCTTGATCGCCGCTTCGGTACCCGAGCCGGTGAACGGAATGCCATAGGCGTGGTTGGCGCCGTAGAGCAGCGGCGGCAGGGTACGCAGCGCCAGCGCGGTGGGCTGGGTCTTTTCCTGCGCGATGCCGGCCAGCCACTGGCCGCGGATGCGTTCGATGTCCTCGGACTTGAACGCCGGGTTGCGCACGATGTCGGCGAACAGCGCCAGCGACGGCTGCAGCTGGTCGTTCAAGGCATTGAGCGAAGCGGAGCACGAGTCCAGCCCGCAACCGATGCGGGTGATCGCACCCAGGCGCTGCTTGCGCTTGGCCACTTCCACCGAGTCGAGATCCTTGGTGCTCTCGTTCATCAGCGTCGTGGTGAAGCTGGCGGTGCCGAGCTTGTGGCCCTGGTCAGCCGCGTAGCCGGCGTCAAACATCAGCTGCACATGCGTCACGGGAATGGTGTGGCGCTCAGCCAGGATCACTTCGATGCCGTTCTTGAGCTTGCCGCGCTCCAGCGCTGGGAATTTCAGGTCCGGGAACTGCGACACCTGCGGCACGCCCTTGCTGCGGTCGATATCGCTCTTGGCCACGGTGTAGTCATGCTTGGCCGGCATCTTGGCTGCCGGACGATCGGGCTGCGGGCCCAGCGCGACCACCTTGGCGTCTTCGCTGTCCGGATTGAAGTCGTTGCCGGCGGGCAGCACGGTCAGCAGGTAATCGCCCTTGCTGAGCCACTTGTCGGCAGCAGCCTTGACGCTCGCCGGGGTGGCGGCGTTGGCGCGTTCCAGGTCCTTCTTGTAGGCACCCGGATCACCGCGATAGACCTGGCCTTCGGCAAGAATCACGGCCTTGCCGCCGAAGCCGCCGACCTTTTCCAGACCACGCACGAAGCCGGCGCGGTTGCCGATCTTGGCGCGCTCCAGTTCGTCGGCGGTGGGGCCTTCGGCAAGGAACTTCTTCACCTCTTCGGCGATGACGGCTTCGACCTTGGCCTGGTCCACGCCATCCTTGATGTCGGCCTGGATCTGGAACTGGCTGGCCAGCGCAAACGGCGAGATGCTGGCGGACACGTCGTCGACCAGCTTGTCCTGGTAGACCAGGCGCTGGTACAGGCGCGAGGTCTTGCCGCCGCCAAGCACAGTGGACGCGAGGTCGAGCTGGATCGCATCGTCCGTGCCCAGCTGCGGCACCACCCAGGTGCGATAAATGCGCGGCTGCGCCACGTGGTCGTGCTGGACGCCACGGGTCGACTTGCTCAGCGGCGTGATCCACGCCTGCTGGCGCGGCACCGGCGGGCCGGCGGGAATGTCGCCGAAATACTTCTCGGCCTTCGCCTTGGCTTCGGCCACGGTGATGTCGCCAGCCAGCACCAGGGTGGTGTTGGCAGCGCCGTAATAGTCGTGGAACCACTGCTTCACGTCGCCCAGCGAGGCGGCGTTGAGATCGGCCATCGAGCCGATCGTGTCGTGCTGGTAGGGATGATTGCCCGGATAGGTGTTGGACAGGATGTTTTGGTCCACGCGGCCGTAGGGACGGTTTTCGCCCTGGCGCTTCTCGTTCTGCACCACGCCGCGTTGCGTATCGAGCTCCTTCTGGCCGATCGCGCCAAGCAGGTGGCCCATGCGGTCCGATTCCATCCACAGCGCCATGTCGAGCGCGGTGGTCGGCACGGTTTCGAAGTAGTTGGTGCGGTCAAACCAGGTGGTGCCGTTCATGTCGGTGGCGCCCGCCAGCTCGAACGGCTGGAAATACGTGCCCTTGTGGTTCTCCGAGCCGGAGAACATCAGGTGCTCGAACAGGTGCGCGAAGCCGGTCTTGCCCTTGGGCTCATCGCCCGAACCCACGTGGTACCAGATGCTTACCGCAACTACCGGCGCCTTGTGGTCCTCATGCACCACCACGGTAAGGCCGTTGGGCAGGGTGAAGCGGGTAAAGGCGATATCCGGAACCGCCTGAGTGGACTCGGCGGTGGCCGCCTGGGGCAGCGCGATGGCGGGCAGACCGGCCGACATGCTGAGCACTCCTGCAACGAGTAGGGCGAGGGGCTTTCTTGCCATCACGACACTCCTGTTTTTCTTGGTGAATGAACATTCCGAGGCTAGCCAGGGCCCGGAACCTTGGCAAATGACCAATGGCATGGTGGACAACCGCCAACGGGCTTCGTTCGACGCAAGAACATGACGGGGCCGCATGTAGGGAGTCCGGGCAGGTGTCCGCAGTTGTCCGGCCACGCCCGGTCGCTGTCCGCGGACAGCTCATGCCCACTCACCGCCGGACGAAATTCTCCCTGGTAACAATCACTTGAATCACCACGAGGGCTTGGCACGAGGCTTGCCATAAGTACCGTGCAGGACTACCTCACCTTTCATCGGAGACATGATCATGAAATTCGAAGCCTTGATGCTGCGCGGCCTTTTCGTTGCCTGCCTGCTGGTTTGCGGACTCGTGCTGGGTGCCATGGTGAACGCTTCCCCCGAAGCCATTCGCCTTGCCGCCGCCGGCAGCGCCGGCCAACTGATTGCCCCGACCGCTTGCGCGCTGCCGCCCGACGGCGTCGTGTGCCCGCGCCTCTCCAACGGCTGAGCAAGGACGCTCACCGTTTTACGGGCCCACGGACAGACCCGATAATGGCCGGATGCTGCATGTCATCCTCTACCGACCGGAAATACCCCCCAATACGGGCAACGCGATCAGGCTGTGCGCCAACACCGGCGCCTCGTTGCACCTGATCCGCCCCCTGGGCTTCGAACTGGACGATGCCCGCCTGCGCCGCGCAGGCCTGGACTATCACGAATACGCGCAGCTGGCCGTGCACGACGACCTCGCCAGCTGCCTTGAGAGCATCGGCCAGCCACGCGTGTTTGCGTTTTCCACGCGCGGACGCGTGGCGCATGTGGATGCGCGCTTTGTCGAAGGCGATGCGTTGCTGTTTGGTTGTGAGACGGCTGGGTTGCCTGGGGAGGTGCTCGATGCCCTGCCTGAGGCGCAGCGGTTGCGCTTGCCGATGCGGGCTAATAGTCGCAGCTTGAATCTGTCCAATACTGTTGCGATTGCGGTGTATGAGGCGTGGCGGCAGATGGGGTTTGTCGGCGCTGCGCCGTAGCGCATCGGACATCCGAAGTTAGCTCGTCATTCCTGCGAAGGCAGGAATCCAGTGACTTTGCGCCTCGATTGTCGCGTTCCCGCGATCTGGCCGCCTACGCGGCGGGCGTTTCGATCGGCTGCCGCCGCTCGAGTCACTTTTCTCTTGCTGGCCCAAGAGATCCCACGGGACTAGCTTCGCGTCGAAAGTAACCCAAAGAGAATGGCCTGATAACGCCCGCAGCATTGTGTTGGGATAAGCCCGAACGCTCGAGGCGAGTGGTTGTGGGACAACCTCCGAGGGTACACAGGGGATACTTCCAAGCGCTGCGCAACGCGCCCGAATCGCTGAGGACTTAAAGCCGAGCCTCGCTGCACATCGGCTTTGATCGTCCCGCCTTCTCTTTGCCGCACCGGCTTGTCTGTGGGAGCGCACCCTGTGCGCGACAAACCTACGGAGCGAGGCACTTCACTTCTCCCTCTCCCCTCCGGGGAGAGGGCCGGTGGTGAGGGGCGGGTGCTCGCGGGAGCGCTTCAACCGTAGCTGCTCTGCAGCTCAAACGACCTGACCCGCTACAATCGGCGGCATGACTGCCCCATCCCTCATGTCCCTCCTCCCACGGCCCATGCGCGCCCTCGCCGGTCGCGCGTTGGAAACCGCGCTGAATCACACCTTGTCGCTCGATCCGGAAACCGCCGGCCGGCTGTCCGCGCTCGATGGGCGCAGCGTGCAGTTGCATCTGCGCGGGCCGGAGCTGGCGTTGTCGGTGACGGTGGATGGCGAGCGGCTGAAGGTCGGCCCTGCGCAGGACGACAACCATCTGCGCGTCGCCGCAACGCCGGGCAGCTTGCTGGCCATGCTGGTGAAGCGCGATGACGAAGGCGTGGCGCCGGGCAAGGTCGAGATCGCCGGCGATGCCGACCTTGCGCGCCGCCTGGAAAAACTGGCCAGCAAGTTCGCACCCGATTTCGAAGAGGCGTTCGCGCGCACCTTCGGCGATGTACTCGGCGTTCCGCTCGCCAGGGCCGTGCGCTACGGCCTGGCGCATGCGAAGGAAACGGCAAGCCACCTCACCACCGACACCGCCGACTGGCTGCGCGACGAGGCTCGCGTCGCGGCCGCGCCCGGCGAAGTGGAAGGTTTCCTCGATGGCGTGGATGATTTGCGCGAACGCAGCGAACGCCTCGAAGCGCGTCTGACGCGCCTGGAGCAGCGTCTGAAGAAGGGACCCGCCGCGTGAGGACACCGCTGAAGGTGGTACCGCGCGTGATGCGCGTCGCTTCCGTATTGCTCGCCTATCGCCTGGACGAACTGGTCGATGCCGCGCACCTGTTCCGACCGCTCAAGTTGGTGCGCCCTTTCGTGGCGCGGCCGCGCACGTACATCACGAATCTCTCTCGCGGCGCCCGCCTGCGGCTGGCGCTGACCGAGCTGGGACCGATTTTCGTCAAGGCCGGCCAGGTGCTGTCCACGCGCCGCGACCTGGTGCCGGCGGACATCGCCGATGAACTGGCGCAACTGCAGGATCAGGTGCCACCGTTCCCCGGCGGCGAAGCGCGCGCCATCATCGAGCAGGAACTGAAAGCGCCGATCACCGCGCTGTACACCAGCTTCGATGAAACGCCGCTGGCGTCGGCCTCGATCGCGCAGGTGCATGCGGCCACGCTGGCCGATGGCAGCGCGGTGGTGGTCAAGGTGCTGCGCCCCGGCATCGACCAGCAGATCGAGCGCGACATCAAGCTGCTGCGTTCGCTGGGTGAGCTGGCGCAACGCTGGCATCCCAATGCCGACAAGATCCGTCCGCTCGACGTCGTCGCCGAAGTCGAGAAGATGCTTGAAAACGAGCTGGATCTGCAGCGCGAAGGCGCCAGCGCCAGCTTGCTTCGTCGCAACTTCAAGAGCGGTGACGATCTCTACGTGCCGGCGGTGTTCTGGGATCTCACCAGCGCCCGCGTGCTGACGCTGGAGCGCGTCTACGGCGTCAGCTGCGACGACATCGCCGCCATCGACGCCGCCGGCATCGACCGCAAAGCACTCGCCGTAAAGGGCGTGCGGCTGTTCTACGAGCAGGTGTTTCGCGACAACTTTTTCCACGCCGATGCGCACCCCGGGAATATCTGGGTCGACACGGCGCGCCCGGCCGATGCACGCTTCATCGCGCTGGATTTCGGCATCATGGGATCGCTGCCGGAGCGCGACCAGTATTGGCTTGCGCAAAATTTCATCGCCTTGTTCGAACGCGACTACGCACGCATCGCGCAGCTGCACGTGGACGCCGGCTGGATGCCGTCCACCGTGCGCATCGACGAACTGACCGCGGCAGTACGCACCGTCTGCGAGCCGTACTTCACCCGTCCGCTGTCGCAGATTTCGCTGGCCGAGTTGGTGGTGAAACTGTTCCAGACCGCGCGCCGCTATGAGCTGACGCTGCAGCCGCAGCTGATCCTGCTGCAAAAGACCTTGCTCAATATCGAAGGCGTCGGCCGCATGCTCGACCCGGAGATCGACATTTGGGCGGTGGCGCACCCGGTGCTCAAGCGCATCCTGCGCGAGCGCTACAGCCCGCGCCAAACACTGCGCGAGGTGCGCAAGCGCCTGCCCGAATGGTTCCACGCCGCCCCGCAGTTCCCGGAGCTGGTGCGCGATGCGTTGCGCCAAGTGGCCAAGGGCGAGCGGCACACGATCAGTGATCCGGCTGAGCTCGCGCAGCAACGTGATGAAGCGCAGCGCACGCGGCGCGCGTTGTCGTTTGGGTTGTTGGGCGGATCGTTGCTGTTGGGTAGTGCGGTGCTGTGGACGCAAGCAGCAGAGCATGGCGCGTGGCAAGCTCCCCTCGTTGCGGTTGCCGGTTTGATCGCTTTCGCTGCGGGTTGGCCTCGACGCTAATCCCCCTCACCGTCATTCCGGCGAAGGCCGGAATCCAGCGCCTCATCGTCTGACCATGCGACGTCGCTGCTGGATCCCGGCCCTTGCCCCCTTTTCGGGGTGCGCCGGGATGACGCACCGGTGAAAGCGGCGGATAGTCCGCCTCTTTCGTGAGTCATCGACATGCTCGACATCCTCTACCAAGACGACGCCCTCATCGCGGTGAACAAGCCCGCGGGCCTCGCCGTGCACCGGTCGAAAATGGTCGGCAACGCGGAAGAGTTCCTGATCGACCTGCTGCGCGAGCAAGTGGGCGGCACGACCTATCTCGCCCATCGCCTCGACCGCGCCACCAGCGGCGTGCTGCTCGTAGCGCGCTCAAGTGAAATTGCCGCCGCGCTTGGCGAGCAGTTCATGGGGCGCAACGTGCACAAGCAATACCTCGCCGTGGTACGCGGCTGGCCTGAGCCCGAAGAGGCGCTGGTCGACTATCCCCTGCCCGGCTCCCGCGACAGCGGGCCTCGCCGCGAAGCGCGCACGAGCTATCGACGCCTGGCCACGGTGGAAGTGCCCATTGAGCTGGGGCGCTATCCCCAGCAGCGCTATGCCATGGTGCTGGCCGAACCGCAAACCGGCCGTTTTCGCCAGATCCGCAAGCATATGGCGCACCTGCACCATCCCATCATTGGTGATTGCCAGCACGGGCGCAGCGATCACAACCGCCTCTACAAGCAGTATTTCAGCTGCCACCGCATGCTGCTGCACGCCTGGCGCCTGAGTTTCGCGCACCCGCTGAGCGGCGAGCCGATGCGCCTGGAAGCGCCGCTGGATGCCGCCTATCGAGGCCTGCTCGAACGCCTCGGCTGGTCGTTGCCCGATTTGTGATGCGCCGCGTCGTGGCGGCATGTCACGCTCGCCCGCTAAACTTTGCGCCATGCTCACCATCAGCCGATCCATCGTCCTGCCCGAGACCGAGCTGACTGAGCGCTTCCTCCGCGCAGACGGTCCCGGCGGGCAACACGTCAATCGCACGGAAAGCGCCGTCGAACTGCGCTTCGACGTGGCGCAATCGCCGTCCCTGCCCGAGCCCTTGCGAGCGCGCCTGCTCGCACGCCGCGATCGCCGGCTTACCGACGAGGGCGTGCTGGTGATCCAGGCACGCCGTTTCCGCGACCAGGGCCGCAACCGCGAGGATGCGCGCGATCGCCTGGTCGAGATCATCCGAGGCGCCCTGGTCGTACCCAAAGCGCGCATCGCCACCAAGCCCACCCGCGGCTCGAAAGAGCGCCGGCTCGCCGGCAAACAGCAACGCGGCAAGATCAAGCAAACGCGGTCGCGTGACTGGAGTCGTGAATGAACACCCCGATGCTGCCCCCTGCCCCGCCTGAAGCGCCCAAGCTCAACAGCAAGTTCTGGCCGTGGCTCGCGCGCTGCCTGCTGCGCCTGTCCGGCTGGAAGCTGCTTGGCGAGCTCCCGAACGAGCCCAGGCTGATCATCATCGGCGCGCCGCATTCGTCTTATTGGGATGGCTATTACGGCCTGCTGATGAAGATCGGCCTGGGCGTGGACATCAACATCATGGTCAAGCGCGAAGTGCTTGAAGGCCCGCTGGGCATCATCCTGCGCCCGATCGGCATGATCGCCATCAACCGCAGCGCCGCGCTCAACGTGGTGGACCAGATGGTGCAGCGTTTCCGGGAGAAAGACCGCATGTGGCTGGGCATCACTCCCGAAGGCACGCGCAAAAAGGTCAAGCAGTGGAAGTCGGGCTTCCTGCGCATCGCCCACGATGCCAATGTGCCGATCCAGACGCTGTTCCTCGATTACCCGAGCAAGACCTTTACCTTCGGCCCGGTCGTGCGCGCCACCGACGATCCGGATGCGGACATGGCGAGGATCCGTGCGCTGTTTACGCCCTATCGGGGCAAACATCGCAACGCGAACGACTGAGCGTACTCAGACCCCATTGTGGGAGCGCACCCTGTGCGCGACTTGCGGTGACGGAACCTGAGGCCGTCGCGCACAGGGTGCGCTCCCACAGAAACCGTGCGCCCTAACGCTCCGAATGCCCCGACTCATCGTAATCGCGATGCGTCAGCAGTCCCGGCTTCACCAGATCGATAAACGCCCTCGCTTCCGCGCTGAGGAATTTACCTTTGCGCATCACCACGCCGTAACTGCGCTGCGGGAAATACTGCTTCATGTTACGGACGGCCAAACGCGTGCGATCCGCTTCGGTGATGCAGATGCCGGTGACGATGGAAATGCCCAGGCCCATGGCGACGTATTCCTTGATCACGTCCCAGCCACCCACTTCGATGGCCACGCGGTAAGGCACCTGGCGCTGCTGGAAGACCAGGTCCACCAGCCGATAGGTCGACAGCCGTTGCGGTGGAAGAATCAGTCCATAGGGCGAAAGATCCTGCACGGTCACCGTGGCCTTGGAAGCCAGCGGATGATCGGGCGGCATGATCAGCATCGGGTCGTAGTGATGCACGGGCGCCCAAGCGATGTCGTTGGGCACGTCGAGCATGGAGCCCACGGCGAAGTCGGCTTCATCGGCGCGCAGTAGCGCCAAGCCATCCTTGCCGGTCACGTTGGCGAGCTGCAACTGAACCTCGGGGTAGCTTTCGCGGTAGCGGCGCACAAGATCCGGCAACAGGTACTGGATGGTAGAACTGCCGGCGGCGATGGTGAGCCGCCCGCCCTGCAAGCCCTTCACCTTGGCCTGGAAATCGCGGTCGAGGTTTTCCCAGCCTTCCACCAGCGGACGCGCCAGCTCGTACAGCGCCTCCCCCGCATCGGTGAGATTGATGCGTCGGCGGCGACGCTCCAGCAGGCGGACGCCCAGCTCTCGCTCCAAGGCCTGCAACTGCAGGCTCACGGTCGGTTGAGACAGAAAGAGCGCTTCGGCGGCCCGGGTCAGCGTGCCCAGCTTCACCGTGTAGACGAATGCCCTCAGCTGCTTCTGCCGATTGCCCTTGTAGTAGAAGCGGCTCGTTTCGCCGTCCTCACCATACGTGTCCGTACGTCTCCGATGTGGCGTGACGGGGCTTTTTTTTGCCTTGTTCAGCGGCTTTTTGTCCACTTTTGGCCTTTTATATTCATTGAGTTGCGATAGATATTAAAAAAGACAATATCAAAGATTGAAACATTTGCTTTGTCAAAGCCAGTCTCCGCGACCTAGTGTCATCCCAACGTCATCACGGAGATTCCCATGGCCGTCCCCAAGGAACGACTCGCCCTTTCCGCGGCGCAGGTGCTGGGCGGCATCCGCCCGGAACACGCCGCCATCCTTACCCCTGAGGCCCTGGCTTTCCTGGCGGACCTGCATCGGCAGTTCGACGATCGCCGCCTGAACCTGCTGGCCGCCCGCGAGAGCCGTCAGGCCCGCTACGACGCCGGCGAGTTACCGGACTTTCGTGCCGACACCGTCGCCATCCGCGAGGGCAACTGGACGGTGGCGCCGATTCCGCAGGCGCTGCGCGACCGCCGGGTGGAAATCACCGGCCCGGTCGAGCGCAAGATGATCATCAACGCGCTCAACTCCGGCGCGAAGGTGTTCATGGCGGACTTCGAGGATTCCTCCGCGCCTACCCTGGCCAACCAGATCGACGGTCAGATCAACCTGCGCGACGCGGTGAATGGCGCGATCGAATTCACGTCGCCCGAGGGCAAGCACTACCGCGTCAACGGCAACCCTGCGGTGCTCGTGGTGCGTCCGCGCGGCTGGCATCTGCCCGAGCGCCACATCACCGTCGACGGTGAACCGATGTCGGGCGCGCTGGTGGATTTCGGACTGTACGCCTTCCACAACGCACGCACCTTGCAAGCTCGCGATCGCGGCCCGTATTTCTATCTGCCCAAGCTGCAGGCGATGGAAGAAGCCGCGCTATGGGACGACGTGATGGCCGCCGCCGAAGCCGCGCTCGAGCTGCCGCCCGATTGCATGAAGGCCACGGTGCTGATCGAGACGCTGCCGGCCGTGTTCCAGATGCACGAAATCCTGCATGCGCTGCGCGGACGCGTGGTCGGCCTCAACTGCGGTCGCTGGGATTATATTTTTTCCTATCTGAAAACCTTCCGCGGCCATCGCGACCGCCTGCTGCCCGACCGCAGCCAGGTACTCATGACCGTGCCGTTCCTGAAGTCCTATTCGGAACTGCTGATCCAGACCTGCCATCGCCGCGGCGCTTTCGCCATGGGGGGCATGGCAGCGCAGATTCCAATCAAGGGCGATGAGGAAGCCAACGATGCCGCACTCGCCAAGGTGCGCGCGGACAAGCTGCGCGAAGTGCAGGCCGGTCACGACGGAACGTGGGTGGCGCATCCGGCGCTGGTGCCGGTGGCGCAAGAGGTGTTCGACAAATACATGCCTTCGCCCAACCAGCTCAATGTGACGCGCAGCGACGTCAAGGTCTGCCGCGACCAGCTGATCGCACCGTGCAGCGGCACCATCACGCGCGCCGGCTTCGACAACAACGTGGAAGTGGCGCTGCGCTACACCGCCTCGTGGCTGGATGGCCAGGGCTGCGTGCCGATCCATCACCTGATGGAAGACGCGGCGACCGCGGAAATTGCGCGCTCTCAGATCTGGCAATGGCTGCATCGCGGTCCGCTGGAATTCACCGATCACGCGCCGATCGATTTCGCCTTGTTCGATCACGCGCTGGTGAAGCACACGCATCGGCTGGTGGAGGGCAACAGCCCTGTCGCGCATCGTGCGGAAGAGGCGGCGGCGTTGCTCAAGCAACTTACGCACGCTGAAGAACTCGGCGACTTCCTCACCCTGGCCGCGTACGCCCGGATCGGCTGATCGGCAGCAGAGCAACGGTGGGAGCGCACCCAGTGCGCGACAAGCCAACGGAGCGTCATGCCGCAAGGCCGCAGTCGCGCACAGGGTGCGCTCCCACACATCCGCATCCATGCACATGCAACGGAGTCACTCTCATGAAAACCACACTGCCCACCGCCGATCAGATCGCCCTCGAATGGAAGAACAACGCACGCTGGAACGGCATCCAGCGCAACTACGACGCTGAGGCCGTGGCACGCTTGCGCGGCACCGTACCAGTGGAGCACACGCTCGCCCGTCGCGGCGCGGAGCGTTTGTGGAAGTCACTGCACAAGCAAGATTTCGTCAACGCACTGGGCGCGCTCACCGGCAACCAGGCCATGCAGCAAGTGAAGGCGGGCCTGCAGGCGATCTACCTGAGCGGTTGGCAAGTCGCGGCGGACGCGAATCTGGCGGGCGAGATGTATCCCGACCAGTCGCTGTATCCCGCCAATTCCGTGCCGTCGGTGGTCAAGCGGATCAACAACACGCTGTTGCGCGCGGATCAGCTGCACCACGCGGAAGGGCAGGACGAGATCGACTGGATGGTGCCGATCGTCGCCGATGCGGAAGCCGGTTTCGGCGGGGTGCTCAACGCGTTCGAGCTGATGAAGGCGATGATTGAAGCAGGTGCCGCCGGCGTGCATTTCGAAGATCAGCTCGCCTCGGTGAAGAAGTGCGGCCATATGGGCGGCAAGGTGCTGGTGCCGACGCGCGAAGCGGTCGACAAGCTCAACGCCGCACGCCTCGCTGCCGATGTGCTTGGCGTGCCCACGCTGATCGTGGCACGCACTGATGCTGATGCGGCCGACCTGCTCACCTCCGATATCGACGACAACGACAAGCCGTTCATCACCGGCGAGCGTACGGTGGAAGGCTTCTTCCGCGTGCGCCCGGGCCTGGACCAGGCCATCAGCCGTGGTCTCGCCTATGCGCCGTACGCCGATCTCGTTTGGTGCGAAACCAGCAAGCCAAATCTGGAAGAAGCACGCAAATTCGCCGAGGCCATCCACGCGAAATATCCCGGCAAGCTGCTCGCCTATAACTGCTCCCCCAGCTTCAACTGGAGGAAGAACCTCGACGACGCCACCATCGCCACTTTCCAGAAAGAACTGGGCGCGATGGGATACAAGTTCCAGTTCATCACACTCGCCGGTTTCCATAGCCTTAACTACGGCATGTTTGATCTGGCCTATGGTTATGCCCGTCGCCAGATGAGCGCGTTCGTGGAATTGCAGGAAAAGGAATTCGCCGCCGCCGATCGCGGCTTCACCGCGGTCAAGCACCAGCGCGAAGTCGGCACGGGTTACTTCGATGCGGTGACCCAGGCCATCCAGCAGGGACAGTCGTCCACTACCGCGCTCAAAGGGTCCACGGAAGAGGCCCAGTTCCACGCCTCGCGTCAGGCCAGCGCCGCCTGACGCTGCCTGCCTCGCGTAAGCCGACAGGGACGTCGGCGCGTGCGTGGGGAGCGCGGCCCTGTCCAGCGCCCCCACGCATGCACGCATGGAAGGTATCGCTTCGATCAGGCAGCGCTTTGCGGCGGTACCAGTGCTATCACCGTCCAGCCCGCGCGCGGTTCCAGCTCCCGTTTCACCGACGCGACGCGCAGCGCGCCATGCTCCTCGACACCGAACAGCAGCACCGTCGGCGAACCGTATTGCTCGATGAAGTTGGGCCAGTCGAAGGTCGCAGTGAGCCGCGTCGACTTGATCCGCCAGCCTTCGGCGAGACGCTCCAGGAAGCGCTCGTGCGTCATGTCGGCATCGAACAGCGTGGGAGCCGCGAGGTCTCCGCCCAACTGCACACGACTGCCGTTCTCGGCGCCGTCGTCGTTGCTCAATCGATAGACCTTGCCGCGCCCGAATTCTCGCCGGTAGTACACACACGCCAGTGCATTGCGCTCGCGATTGGTCGACATCGCCAGCATTCGCCCGATGCCGGTGAGATCGAGATGGCGCTCCGCATGTGACGACGCGGGATAGCCGAAGAAGGTCGGCAGACCGTCCATACGCGCCAGCTTGATACCGTCCCAATGTTCGTCCGCCACGATAACGTGGAAGCCCGCGTCGGCCAAGGCGCGCGCCACCACGCGAGCGGCCTGGTCGGCGCCGTAAACAAGCACGCCGGTGGGATCGGGCTCGGCGACCTTCAGCCAGCGCGCGAGCGGACGCGCCGTCGCGCTCTGCAGCACCACGGTGCCAATGATCAAGATGAAGACCAGGGGCACGAGTTCCTTCGCACCTGCCATGCCCAGCGCTTCTAGCTTCAGCGCAAACAGCGCGGAAACCGCCGCCGCCACGATGCCGCGCGGCGCGACCCAGGCAATCAAGGCGCGCTCGCGCCAGTTCAAGCCGCTGCCGATGCAGGCGATGGTCGCAGTCACCGGCCGCACGATCAGCTGGGCCACGATGAAAATGGCGATGCCAGCGCCCAACATGCCGTCGGGCAACGGCCAGCTCAGGCGCGCCGCCAGCAAGATGAAAAGCGTCGAGACCAGCAGGGTGGTGAGGTTTTCCTTGAAATCAAGGATGTCGTCGATATGCACGCCGCGCATATTGCCCAGCGCAATACCCATGATGGTGACGGTCAGCAGGCCGGACTCGTGCGTGATTGCATTCGATAGCGAGAACGCCAGCAGCACGGCGACCAGCGTGCCGTAGTTCTGCAGATATTCGGGAATCATTTGACGCCGCAGTAAAAACGCGAGCGTCCACGCCGCCAGCAAACCGATCACCACGCCACTGGCGATCACCGCCAGGAACACGCCCATCGTGTGGCCTTGCTGGCGCGAGACGATGGCCTCGTAAACCAGCACGGCAAACAACGCGCCGAGCGGATCGATCACGATGCCTTCCCAGCGCAGCGTGTTCGCGATGCGCGCGTTGGGCCGCACCGTGCGCAGCATGGGCGCAATCACCGTGGGCCCGGTCACGCAGGTCAATGCGCCGAACAGCAGCGCGACTTCCCAATTGAGGCCGGCGAAGTAATGCGCGGCCACGGCAAGCAGGAAGACGGCGATCACCGCGCCGTAGGTGACCAGGCCACGCACCGCGCGACCGATCTCCCGCAGCTCGCTGAAGCGCAGCGTCAAGCTGCCTTCGAACAGGATCACCGACACGGCCAGCGACACGATCGGGAATAGCAGCGGTCCCAGCAGCCGATCCGGCGCCAGCACGCCGACCACCGGCCCCATCACGATGCCGGCCAGCAGCAGGAACAGGATCGCCGGCAGCCTTACGCGCCACGCCAGCCATTGAGCAAGAAAGCCGACACCCAGGATGCCTACCAGCAGAAGTCCGAGATCGAGCCTCATGCGCGGTCCTTCGTGCGATCGCAGTGCAGCTATCGGACCACGCGCCATGCGCTGTCGTCCACGGCCGCAAACCGCCGGTCGATCAAAGGGAATCAGGGGGAAGGGAGGGGGCCAAGCCCCGGTATCGGACGGGGGAGGGGGAGGGAGTACCGATACCGGGGTGGCAGGCATGGCTCAATGCAGAACCAGCGAGTACAGATAATACGCCTGCGCCGAACCAAGTCAATACCCGTCAGTTCAAAAATTACCCGCAAGGGCCATAAGACATGGCCGGCCGTCCTTAGAAACGGCGGTACATCAGGGCTTCGGCGAGGTGACTGCGGTCGAGCAAGGCGGCGCCGCCATCCAAGTCGGCGATGGTGCGGGCCACCCTCAGCGTGCGGTGATAAGCCCGGGCGGACAGCCCGAGCCGTTCCAGCGCGCTGTCATACCAGCGTCGCTCAGCCGGTCCCAGGGCGCAGTCGCGCTCCAGTTCGCGCGAACTGATCTCGGCGTTGGCGCGTCCTGCCCGCATCAGGCCGTGGTGGCGCGCCTTGATCACGCGCGCCCGGACGGTCGCCGAGTCTTCGTCCTGCGGGCCGGGCGGCGCCCCCAGTTCACCCAGCGGAACCCGTGGTACCTCGATGCCCAGGTCGATGCGATCCATCAATGGCCCGGAAATGCGGCCGCGATAGCGCTGCACCTGATCGGGCGAACACTGGCAACGTTGCCGCGAATCGCCCGCATAGCCACACGGACAGGGATTCATGGCCGCCACCAGCTGGAACTGCGCGGGAAAGGTGGACTGCCGCGCAGCCCGGGAAATCACGATATGCCCCGATTCCATGGGTTCGCGCAGCACGTCCAGCACGTGTCGACCGAACTCGGGCAACTCGTCCAGAAACAGCACGCCATTATGGGCCAGCGAGATCTCCCCGGGCCGCGGCAGCGCGCCGCCGCCCATGTGGTTTTCCTAAGTGGATGCGACTATTGCGGCGACACTAAGCCGGCCGATAGCCATGTTTCTATCAAAGCCAACGCCCATCTTCCCTAAAGTCAACGCGACTCCTTACAATTTTCACCACACTGTTGCGACTGGATTTCCGCGTCTCTTGCCACCTATCCGGAAAATCGGCCTCGGCCGCCGCGCGCTGGCCGGCATGATCCCTACCGACAAGCAGGGAGAGCCGGCCGTCGCCAGGTTCGAGTCTTCGCTGGAACGGGACTTCTACGTTCTGCTCGAATTTGACCCCTATGTGACCCGCTGGGACCCACAGCCCTTGCGCCTGCAGGTCGCGCCCGGGCTACCGTCCTATGTGCCGGACGCCTTGGTGAGCTACGTTCCCAGCAATGGTGATGCCCATGCGGAATACCGCGTGCTCTACGAGATTAAATACCGCGAGGAGCTGAAGAACCAATGGGCGACGCTGAAGCCGCGTTTCATGGCGGCCCGTCGCTACGCTCGTTCGCAAGGGTGGCGTTTTAAGCTCATTACCGAGCGCGAGATCCGGGGCACCGATCTGTTGTGGAACGCAAAGTTTCTCTTGCCCTACGTCCACGACAGCGTTTCCGAGGGCGAGCACGCATTGCTCACCAAAATGCTCCGGCGCTTGGAACAGGCCACACCATCCACATTGCTTTCCGCTTGCGCGACTGACCCGTGGGAGCAGGCGCGACTACTCAATGCGTTGTGGCACTTGGTGGCTATCCGCGACATCGGCTGCGATCTAGGTTTGAAGTTGACCATGCATTCGGAGATCTGGCTCCGTGACTGACACCCTTAGCACCAGTCCTCTGGCTATTGGGCAGGACGTCGTCATCGATGGGGTGACCTATACCCTGCTGCGCTACATCGATCTGTACTCGGTGCTCGCTGTCCGGATCGATACCGGCGAGCGAGTGCGGTTGGCCATCGCTGCACTTCTGGAAGGACTGGCGAACGGCGAGGCCCGGCTCGCCGACGACGCGCATGACAGCTCAAGGTTCGAATCCTTGTCGCCCGAGGATTGGAGTGTGGCCCAAAGCCGGGCGGCCCAGCTTGCGCCGTTCTTGGGCGACACGCCGGCCCCACGTGCCCAAGCAGAAGCGCTGGCTAAGTCGTTAGGGGTACACGTCGCCACTCTTTATCGCTGGATAAAGAAACTTAAAGCCTCCGGACGTATTGCAGATTTGGCGCCGGCCAAGCCGCCTGGCGGGCGCGGCCATTCGCGTTTGGACCCTCTAGCCGAGGCGTTGCTCAGCGAAGCCATCGAAGCGAAGTATCTGCAAAGCCAACGGCCCCGGGTGTCGCGGCTGATGCGCGACGTGGAGCTGGCTTGCCGTCGTGCTGGCGTGGCGACGCCGCACTCCAATACGGTGAGACGGCGCATCGCAGACCTGTCCGAACGCATGGTCACGGCCCGACGGCATGGTCGTAAAGCGTCTGACGACCGGTTTGCACCTCGCCCCGGCGCGTTTCCCGGCGCCGACTATCCGGGCGCTTACTGGCAAATTGATCACACGCCGCTCGATGTCGTGGTGGTGGACGATGTCCATCGCCGGCACATTGGACGCCCGTGGCTGACCTTGGCCATCGATGTGCACACACGCTGCGTCGCCGGGTTCTATCTGTCGTTGGACGCACCGAGCGAGATCGCGGTAGGCATGTGTCTGGTGCATGCCATTTTGCCCAAGGAGGGTTGGCTCGCGGCGCTCGGCGTACGAGCACGATGGCCGATGTGGGGCGTGCCGGCGGCCGTTCACGCGGACAACGGCAAGGAGTTTCATGGTTCCATGATCACGCGCGCCGCCGAGCAACATCGTTTCCGCATGGAGTGGCGCAAGGTCAAAACTCCCAACTGGGGCGGGCATATCGAACGGCTGCTTGGCACGTTCAACCAGGAGGTTCATTCCTTGCCTGGCACCACGTTTTCTAACACCCAAGACCGCGGTACCTACGCCCCGCACACGGAAGCAACGCTGACCTTTGGAGAGCTTGAGCTTTATCTCGCCGAATACATCTGCAACATCTATCACCAGCGCGTGCACTCCGCGGTCGGCCGGCCGCCAATCAAACGGCTCGAAGCCGGCCTGCTGGGAGATGGCATCACGCCGGGGAGAGGGCTGCCCACGCCCATCGCCGATGCCCGGCGTTTGCGCCTCGATTTCATGCCGCTACTGGAGCGCACCATACAGTCCTACGGCCTGCGCATCGATGGACTGAGCTATTACGATCCCGTCCTCGATCCGTGGATCCGCGCGACCGACCGAGCGACCAAGAAGCCCCGACACTTTGTGGTGCGCCGTGACCCGCGCGATATCAGCGTGGTGTATTTCTTGGATCCTGATACCGACCGCTACTATCCGATCCCGTTCCGACAGCTCGAACGCCCAGCCCTGAGCCTTTGGGAGCTGCGCGAGGTACGCGCTCAGCTCAAGCGCGAAGGCGCAAGCGAAGTCGATGAGGATCTGATCTTTGAGACCTATGAGCGGCTCAATGCCCTAGTGGAATCTGCGCAGCTGCAGAAGGTGAAAGCACGCAAGGCGTTGCAGAAGAAGCGCGTTCGGCAAACGGCGCGCACGAATGAGCAAGCGCAGGAGGGCCTGCCGCCTGGAAGCGCCGGCGATATCTCGGTGGGCGACGATTGGGACGAGGCGCCTGCGACGCCCTTCACGCTGCGAGTCATGCACTGATGGACCATCTGGACGCCAGCGTGTGGCCAGTGATGACGAAATCGCCAAGCGAGCGACTAGCATTCATGCGAGCGCCCAAGTGGTTTGGCTATACCGCTGCGGATGCCATTCTCGACCGGCTCGAAGGCTTGTTGAATTACCCCGCAACCCACCGCATGCCTGGCCTCCAGATCCTGGGCGATTCCAACAGCGGCAAGACCGCTATTGGACTAGAGTTCGTGGAGCGACATCCCATGAACCCCAATCCAGATGGTGACGCTATCTGCGTGCCCGTCCTTCGCATTGAAGTGCCGCCCAACCCCGACGAGTCGCGTCTCTACGACGAGATGTTCATTGCGCTGCGCCAACCGTTTCGCGCCCGCGACCCCGTCAGTGAAAAGTCACGTCAAATTCGGGCGCTCCTGCAGGTCGTTCAGTGCCGCATGCTCATGCTCGATGAATTCCAGCACGTCCTTGGGCCGCGAAACGACAGGCGTCGCATCGTGTTGGATGTCGTAAAACACCTTGGCAACACCCTGCGCATTCCGATCGTGGTCTCCGGTACCACGGATGCGCAGGTTGCCGTAAGCAAGGATGAGCAGCTGTCCAATCGCCTGACGCCGGTATGGATGCCGACCTGGCAAATGGATGGCGAATATCGCCGCCTCTTGGCTAGCTTCGAAGTGACGATGCCACTCAAACAACCGTCGCGCTTGCAGCAACGTGATACCGCCGCCTTGATCCTGACCTTCAGCGAAGGTCTTCTGGGTGAGATTCGTGATCTATTGTGTCTCGCGGTGAGCCAAGCGTTAGCCAGCGGCCGCGAGTGCGTGGACAATGAACTGCTGCGTGCCTTGCCATGGGTACCACCCTCACAACGTCGCCGCCGGCCTACAGCGAGCAAGGTCCCCGCGCGCATGCAGTGACGGCCTGGTGTGCCCACCCGCGCCTGGCGCGGGATGAGCCGCTATCGCTGTGGCTGCATCGTTACGCATGGGCCAATGGCCTCAGCAACCACACGTTTGGGACACGCCTATTTGGTTCCCGCGCCGTCTGGCCGCGTGATATGGATCGATCAATCGATGACGCGCTCCTCGCGCAAGCAAGCGACGTCCTCGGCGTTCCGATTGATCGCCTGCGGCGAGCCACGCTTCGCCGTTACGAGGGCACCGTCTTCGACCCGCTGTCCTCCAACGGGTGGCAACCGTGGCTTCTGCCGCTGGGCGTGTATCACCGTCTGAACCGCCACCATGGCCAGATGCTTTGCCCGCGGTGCTTAGCCGAAGGCTTGCCAGCACGGTTAGTGTGGCGGTTCGCCTTCACTGTTGCCTGTGCACGTCATGGCTGCCGCTTGCTGGACGCGTGTCCGGCGTGCGACGCCCCGCTGATGCCCCACCGCCTCTGCCTTGAGCCGCCTGGTCATCGCCCATGTCCTACCTGTGGTGCCAATCTGGCGTGCGCTCAAGCGCCAGTACCGCTGAGCGTCCGCGCACTGTGCTTTCAACGGCGCGGTCAGCGCGCAGCGCGCGGCAATGAGGTCATCATTGGCAACCAGTGCATTGGACCCCGCGATTTCCTCTGGGGAACGCGCTTACTCATCCGTGGCCTGTACGGAAACGCCCGGCTGGCTGGCTTAACCCAGGCGCGCGCCGCGACGCGCCGGCGGGCTGCCTGGCACGATGGTTTGCCGCAGAGCCTTACGCCTTTTGAATACTGGCGGCTTCCGCTGCGCATGGCCGTCCTGGCGGATGTCGAGCGGTACCTCGAAGCGTGGCCGGAGCGCTTCATACAAGATGCCTTGCGCGCGCATGTGTACCGCTGCCGCTTCGATTCGCGGCAGCGCCTGACGGCGCCGGCGTGGCTACTGGGCGCTATCGAAGCCGTCGAACAGTTGCGGTAGCCTTCTGCAAATAGGCAGCGAGCTGATCCCGCATCGCCACCCGCTAACCGCCACTCGTCGGCATGCGCACAACCGCAGGGATCTGCGCCGTCGGCATGATAGGCGCGAGCACCGGAAACGCTGAAGTGACCTCGTCGTAAATGTTGGCGTGCCTGCTAGAGGTGAGCGTTAGCACTAAGGCGTAGGGCAGTCGCATGGCGCGCGAGGGCGAGTTAGGGCTTCCTGGTTCTCGCGCTTGGTAGTGGATATCAAAGACCGGATTCTTTAGCGAGCTGGCGAACATCGTGTCTTGGTGGTTGCGCACCGTATCCCATTTTCGCGCGTCGCGACGCAGCGCTTGCTCCGGCAACTTGCCCTCTTCCTGGAAGAACGGCCGCGTGGCCGGGTAATTGGGACTAGGTTGCCATCCCGGCGGCTTGCCTTTGGCGCTGCCGAGCTTGTCAGCGTGAGGACGGAACGTGATGCCGAGTCCGGCACGCGTGTAATCCCCCGGCGTATGGGGATCGGTTTGGCAGGCGTAACAAAAGGTGCCACGCAATGTGATTTTGCCCTGCAGTGCCATGTCAGGCAGTGGCACCCGCGCGCGCATTACTTTGCCCGGCTCCAGTGTCCCTTGATACAGAACGCGAACGCTGCCGTCTGGGCAGACGGTGATCGTATTGACGTCGTTGGCGGCCAAACCCCAACCAACGTCCAACTCGCTGCGATCACCGCGCTGTGCGCTGTGGATGATCAGCGCACGGATGGCAAGCGGTGATATCGCTTCACCGAAATGCGCACGGACGCCCGCCGCGAGGCGCATGATCGACGGCGACGCAAAGCTCGTGCCTTGCGTCTCGCCCAAGCCCTGCTTGCTATGAAGAAAGCGGAAGGGCTTCCCATCTACACCACCGAAATGAACCACATCGGGCTTAGTCAATCCCGGGCACCGACCCGGTCCCACGCAGCTGTAGGGCGCGCGTTGCCAGGTGTCGTGATGACCATCAGACGCGCCGACCGCGAGCGCGTTGACACTGTCGCTCGGTACCTGCACACGATTATGCGGTGAGGGCATGTGCCCGGCATTGCCAATGGCGATGGTCGCCAGGGAGCGCGCCTGAAGAAGATGGTCATCGAGCATGGTGGTCCATGCGCTCACCTGATCGTCGCCGATAATTTCGACCGGGCCGATGCTCAACGAGACGAAACGGTATTCTTCTTGCTGCAGTACGCGGTCCATGCACAGCAGGACGTTGTAGAGCGATGCCTCCGTGGTCTTGGTGCCGAGCACGCGGTAATGGTCCACGTGACTATACGGACGGGGCTGCGTACCCGCCTCCATATGGCCAAACAGCAGCGCGGACGTCACAGCCTGGCCGTGGCCGAGATAGGCTGGGACAGGGTCCCCGATGCCGTCTCCAGGAAGCGGCTCGATACGCGAGGCCCACAGCCCAAACGGATGGTCCTCGGACAGGCCACCGTCGAAGACAGCCACGCGGAAACCCGGATCCACCGGCCCTTCGGCCGGCAAGATGACCGCCGGCTCGGGTTGGGCACTGCGCAAGATGGCCAGTTCCTCCACCGGCCGGAGCGCCGGCAACGGGCGAATCGCACGGACGATGGAAAATTCGGCCGCGCTACGGGCCTGCCCGGCGGTTCCTTGCGCAGGAGCGAACCATAGTCCACGTGCCTGGTAAATCTGGTCCACACGAATCGCCAGGCCGGCGTGCTCGGCGAACGCCAGGAACTGCTGCTCGGCCTCCGCACTTTGCGCATCGGCGCTCAAATGCAACACCACTTCCAGGGCCGAAGCGGTTCGGGGAAGTGGCCCCTTGATGCGATCGTCAACCGTTTGCGGGTGAATGGCTTCCACGCGCAGCAACTCATTGGCGACAGCGTCCTCCAGGCCGTCGCCCGAAGCGACGATGTCGCCAAGACGTCCAAACGCGCGTCTCGTGCCGCCGACAAACAGCACGGTCGTGGCCATGCCTTCATCTTTGTCGTGTCCGCGCCCCGCGCGAGGACGCACGTGGCGTGGCAGGCTACCCAACAGGGAAAGGCCTGCAGTGTTGAGCAGCCTTTCGGGAAACCTCGAGCGCGCGTAGGCATTGGGATGCAGCGTCATCATCGACACGACCTGGTCGCCTGGACAGGCAGCCGAGGGCAACCGGTCGAAGAACACTTGCTGCCCCCGCAGCTGCGTCCCCAAAACGTCGAGTTGCTCCGCGAGCGTGTACGCTTCCGCGGTATCGCCCGGGTCACGGGGCCGATACGCCACCGGTTGCGTCAAAAGCTCGCCTCGTCCCAACAAAAACCGCGGTTGATCCTTCATGCGCGCGCTGCCTCCTGCAATGCAGAGTTAACGGTATCGCGTGCCAGTCCCGTCAGTCGACTGGCCTCGCGTTTGGATAAGCCCTGGTCCACCAAATGGGTGGCAATTCGTTTTTTGACATCCTTGCCTAGTACTGCGCTACGTTCCGCAATCACCTCGCGCAGCACATCCAGGCCTTCGGCCTGGCCGCGCAGCACGACAGCGCGGCGCAGCCGATTCACATCGCGCAGGAAGCTGCTATGAGATGTCCCATGCGCCAAGTCGGCCAGCACGTCGACCCACGCCACCGGCAAATGTTCGCCGTGCACATCCAGTGCCATGCCCAGGCTTAGCAGTTCTTCGCGCGTGGGCGGCGCGAAGACGATCTGTTGGTGGAAACGACGTAAGACCGCCGGGTCGAGCAGCTGGGCATGGTTGGTGGCCGCGATCAGAAGATTGTGCGACGGCCATAAATCCAGTTCCTGCAGGAGAACGGTCACCAAGCGCTTGAGCTCTCCCACATCGGCTTGATCATCGCGGCGCTTGGCGACGGCGTCCACCTCATCGAGAAAAAACACGCATGGGCCCGCGCGCGCGTAGTCGAATGCACGCTTGATGTTGTTGCCGGTTTTTCCCAGCAGCGAACTGATCACCGTAGCCAGGTCAAGAATTACCAGAGGAAGGCCCAGACGGGCCGCCGTCTCCCGCGCGGTTTCGGTTTTGCCCACGCCTGGCGGACCGGTAAACAAGACCGTGGAGGGCGCCTCCAGCCCCGCCTTGCGCAGACGGTCTGCGGCTTGGCGCTCGGCAATGAGTTGGCTGATCGTACGGTCAAGGCCCGCGTGGCGTACGAGCGCGTGAGTAGGCCGCGGGTTGTCCTCAATGCGCAGAATGTCAGCGCGCGTGTCCTCATCCACAGGAAGCGGTGTCGAAAAGCTCTCAGCATGGGAGCGGCGCGCCGCCGCCCGGGTGGGTAATGACGCGCGTGCCTCCTCGGCTACGGGAAACGCGGCCGCTTGCAGTGCGTCCGCCATCGCGTCGCCCTCCTGGCGCAGCTTGCGAATCAGCCGCATCACTTGGATCTTCAGCCGCTCCCGGTCGCCCGACACGGCCAGTCTCGCCAACTGGACTAGCTCCGTTCTAAAACGCTCGTTTTGCTCCACCTGATTGGCAAGCCATTGAGTATTCATGGTTTATTTGTCTTCAACGGTGGACTACTTTTGCATTCTGTCATGCTTAGCCAAGCGTTGCACGGTTAAATCTCACCGTCCGACACACTCGCCTTCAAATCGAGCGTCAGACGCAGCTGACACCCCCAAGCGCGCTCAGCGCGGGGTTATGCGGCGAACTCGTTATCCGGCAAAAGAGGCAAAGCCTCAGATTGCGACATTGAGACCAAACGTGAGCCACCGACCATGGGCGACCGCTTCACTCTTGCCCGCGATAAGGTCCACGCTATCCCCATTGCGGAAGGTCCACCGAAGACCCGCCTGCGTGTTAGCACCTCCGTTCCAGTGCTGCATCCGCTCGAGCGTGAGGGCCAATGGGTCGAGCACCTTGTAACGTATGGCGATGCCGACCAAAGTATTCCAGGAACTGCCGCGCGCATACACCGACCCGGCGTCGCCACTGATTCCCCAACGATGGGCCGCATCTGGCGTCCAGGTTACGGCCACATAAGCGTTACGGTTCAGCACATGGCCATTGCCCCACGTGGCACCCACATTGGCCGCAATCCCAAAGACATGTTGATCGGGATCTCGCATCATCCATTTGATCGCGGGGCTTTCCTGATGCTCGTACGGATGGTTCTGCCCGCCCAGGCCCAGCGACCACTCCACCGGGCCAGTGCTGCAGGCAGGCAAAGTGTTGAGGGTCTTTTCGCCACCGGAGACCAATTGGAGCCAACTCTGAGCTTGGCACTGGCCGGCAGGCGTGATGGAGGCATCGTCCACGACATAGGCGCCCGACCCTGCCCAGAGAACGCCCGGAAGAAGTGCCAAGCTGATACCCCAGCCGAACGCGCGCATTCAACTCTTGCCCAACGTCGCAAACATCACGACGGCGGCCACGCCCATGACCGCGGTGGCCAGCCATCCGAGAACCCATAGAGGCCCGCGCACGGTATGCTCGCCCATCGCGGCCTTGCGACGCGCCACGATCATGATGGCTGCCATAAGGGGCACCGCGCAAACGCCATTGACCACGGCGCTCCAATAGAGCGCCTTGATGGGATCGATGGGCGAAAACGTCAGACCCGCGCCGAGCGCCATGGCCCCCACCAATACGGCATAAAAGAGTTTGGCTTGCGATGGCCTGCGTGTCAGGCCGTACGGCGCGTGGGCCGCGCCCGCGATCGCAAAGGCAGTGGCCCCGGCAAGTACCGGGACGGCGAGCAGGCCCGTGCTGATGATGCCGGTGGCAAACAGGATAAAAGCGAAACGACCGGCGATAGGACGTAAGGCTTCGGCCGCTTCGGACGCCGATTGGATGTCGGTCTTGCCATGCGCATGTAGAACAGCTGCCGACGTCAGGATCATGAAAAACGCGATCACATTGGAAAACACCATACCGACACTGGTATCGATGGCGATTCGACGCAACGCATCCGGCGCCTGATCGTTGGCCTGTTTCAACGGTTCGCGCTCATCGCTCTCGCGTAGCTCTTCGACTTCCTGCGCGGCTTGCCAGCAAAACAAGTACGGACTGATCGTCGTACCCAGTACTGCGACGATCGCCGTGATGTAGTCGGTGTTCCACTGCAACGTTGGCCAGACGGTTGCTTTGAGCGCCTCTCCCCAGGGCACCTGCACCGCAAACACGGTTGCCACGTAGGTGAAGAGGCTCAACGCCAGCACCTTGAGGATCGGCGCGTATCGGTTAAAGGAGAGGTACACCTGGAGCAGCGTGGATGCCACGGCAAACACTAAGGCATAGGCTAACGGTGGTCCGCCCATTAGCAATTGTGCCGCCGCACCCATCGCCGCCAAGTCGGCACCGATATTGATCACGTTGGCCACCACAAGGAGGACCAGCAGGCCCCAGACCGCCGATGCAGGAAACTGGCGCATCAACGTATCGGCCAAACCACGCCCGCACACGCGTCCAATGCGCGCACTGACCATCTGGATGGCAATCATCAATGGAATCGTGAGGAAGACTATCCAAAGCAACGCATAGCCGAACTTGGCGCCGACTTGGGAATAAGTGGCTACGCCGCTCGGATCGTCGTCGGCCGCCCCAGTCACGAAGCCCGCGCTTAGGCGCTTCCACCATGGAGTAGGGGATGACGTGTCAGCCATGGTCACTAACTGCTCTTTGAGCCGTCACGGGTGGCAGCTCGTGAGACCCACGACATGTGGGATGTGATGTGAATGCCGGTGCTCTCGCGCAAATGGTGCAATGCGCGGTCGTGCCGATCCCGCGAGGCGGCCGCCGTGATGTCGCTTAAGACATAGGTATCGAAACCTCGAACATGCGCGTCGTTCGCCGTGCAAAGCACGCACGCGTCAGTGGCCGCACCAGTTATCGCGACTTCTTTCACCTGTTGATCGGTGAGAAACGCCGGAAGCTGAGTCTGGAAAAACGCCGAATGGCGTGATTTCAGCAATACCACGTCACGGCTCTGCGGACGCAAGCGTGGCAGGAGCACCCTCGAGGCCTCTAGGCCTTCCCTGGCCGTAAACTCCAAAATGGTGTCCCATGGTTCGTTCCATCGACCAAAATTGTCATTACAAAACACCACCGGAATGTCACGCTCGCGGCACGCCGCCATCGCGCTCGCCATATCGGAGCACACCGACAGGAGGGCGTCGGCCAGTGCTTCGCCATCGACGAAGCGAAAGTGATTGAACACGTCGACCACCAACAGCACACGAGGCGCGTGTGCTGACATGGCGTTTATGCCGCCGCAGCTTTTTTTGCCTCGGCCAGCACTTCTTCCTTGCGCTGCGCCATGCTCTCGCCCAGTTCCTGCAAGGTCGCCTTATCGAGCAGTTGCCTGGCCTGCTTGAAGAGTTCCTGTTCTTCTTCCTCGATGTGGTGCTCGATCAGTTCCTTCAGTACCTTGGCCCGGCCTGAGAACTGTTCGGAGTCCGGCTCCGTGTTCAGTAGGTCTGGCAGCACTAAGTCTTCGGCCGCTCGATGTTCCTCGAGCGCCTCAAAATACAGTTTTTCCTGCTCCTTGCCGCCGGCATCGCGGTAAGCCGGATAAAAGATTTCTTCCTCGATCGTGGTGTGAGCATGCAGATTGAGGTGGATTTCTTGCAGAAGCGCCGCGCGGCGCTTGGTAGCGCGCGAGGTGGTTGCCGTGAGTTCCTCTAACAGCCCCTTCACGGTTTTATGATCTGATTTAAGCAGCTGGATCGCGTCCATGGGGATTACCTTAAGGCCGGGAGACGTGGCGCAGGATCGTGCGGCTACGCTCGTGAGGCGGTTGCCTGAGAGATGAGAAGCCTATGTCAACGTTCGCTTTGTCGGAGCCTTGGTGGCATTACGCCGTGCGCGGCGCTCTCACGTACGTGGGCTTGCTAGTCCTTTTACGACTGTGCGGCAAGCGCGCTTTCGGCGAGATGTCTGCCTTTGATGTGATCGTGTTGGTTCTGGTGGGCGGCGCGCTCCGGTCCGCCATCACGGGTGACGATAAGTCGCTCAGTGCACCGTTTATCGGCGTCGCGGCCATTCTGGCCATGGACAAGGTTCTGGGATGGGCCTGCAGCCGGTGGCCCTCGCTCAACCGCTGGGTCGAGGGCTACCCCGCTGTTCTCGTGCGCGATGGCCGCCGTGATCGGCGTGCCATGCGTCGACAAAACGTGCCGGATGCCGCACTGGATCGTGCTTTACATCGCCACGGCATGGAGACGGAAGAGGACGTGGCCATGGGTCGGCTGGAGCCGAATGGGAAAATGACCTTTATCCGAAAACGACAGTAGCTCCTGCAGTCTCCTTCGGTCTCCGGAGGGCTTCTGAGAATCGGCATGACGAGCAATCACGACAATTATCAACTCCTGGTAGATTCGGTGGTGGAATACTGCTAAACGCCAATCAACTGCACACCAAACGCCAAGCAAATTGCACACCGACGCCAAACCAACTGCGCACGCGCGCCAAACTCACTGCACACGTGCGCCAGTCTGCACAGCAACGCCAGTCTGATCAGTCGGCGTCCGCTGGTGAAGGTCCCCGCTTCAGTTTGCGTAGGGACTCGCCCTTCAAGGTCAGCTTGAGGCTGCTGTGAATCAGTCGATCCAGAATGGCGTCAGCCATGGCCGGATCGTTGATAAAGGCATGCCAGCCTTTGATGGGTAGTTGACCGGCCATGATGGTTGATCCGCTACCTACCCGATCATCCAGAAGCTCAAGCAAGTCCGATCGGCCACGCGCCGTTAACGGATCCAGACCAAAGTCGTCGAGGATCAACAACTGCAACTTGGCCAACTGCTGCCGGAGTTTCCGTAGCGAGCCGTCGGCATGCGCGATCGCCATGTCCTCCAGCAGCCGGCCTAGCCGACGGTACCCCACGGTGACCCCTTGGCGTGCTGCCTGAACCGCGAAAGCACACGCCAACCAGGTTTTCCCTGTGCCGGTGGGGCCGGTGATCAGCACGTTTTGTTGCCGAACAATCCATTGGCTGGTCAGCAAATCGCCAACGAAAGCGCGGTCCAGCCCGCGGCCGGGGTGATAGTCAATGGCTTCGGGTTCGGCCTGTACTTTGAGCTTGGCGTTCTTCAGCAGCCGCTTGAGCCGCTGGCTGCTTCGGTGGCTGGTTTCGGTGTCAACCAGATTTCCCAATCGTTGTTCAAATGACAGTTCGGTATAGGCCACCTGACTCAGTTGATGCTCGAGGCCGGCTACCATGCCGGTAAGCTTGAGTTGGCGCAGTTGCTCGATCGTGGATTGCAGGGTCATGGCTAGGTTCCTGATCACTGGGTGTAGTAGTCCGCGCCTCGCACATGGTCGTGCATGGGCAACGGAGTCTCCGGAAGCGGCGCGCTGAGCGGTGCCTGGTCGAGCTGACGACGCAGGATCGACGCGATCGAACTGACGGCACGCGCGTGCATCTGAAGGGCACGCTGACAGGCGGCCTGCAGACGCTCCATGCCATAGTCACGCGACAAACGTTGCAGCCCTCGCCCGGCCTGCAGCGACAAGGCGGGTCGACGGTGATGCTCGACATGCCGCTGCAGAAACTGAGCGACCGCGCCGCCGGCGGTTTCGGCCCAGGCAAAGACGGTCGACGCATCGTGTTGCGCGTACCGCTGATGGGCTTTGGGCTGGTGTTCCGGCAACGTGCTGACATAGCCAGGCTCGTGCCGCCGTGCGTGCAGTGCGACGCGGCGGTCGCGGTGAAACACCGACACTGTCACCGCTGTGGCTTTCACATTGACCTTCACGCCCACCAAGGTGTGCGGGACCGAGTAGTACTGCTCGCTCCAGCGCACGTGATAGTCCTGCCCGACACGCACTCCGATCTGCCACTCGGCAAAGGTGTACGGCTCCTCAGGCAGCGGCTTCATGGCCGGTCGATCCAGCTCCTCGAAGAGCTGGTGGCGACTTTTGCCACCGGCGCCGCGCATCGGTTTGTCGTTGAGTCGAACGAGCAGCTCGGCGATCGCCTCATTAAGCAAGGTCAAAGATGGGAAGACGCGATTCCGGAGGCGGGCCAGAATCCACCGCTGTACGATCTGCACGCCGAGTTCGACGGGGGCCTTGTCTTTCGGCTTACGCACACGAGTCGGCATCACCAGAGTGCCGTAATGGGCCGCGCATTCGGCGTAGGTGGGATGGATGACGGGACCTTCGTCCCGCTTGTGCGAGATCACCGCCGCCTTGAGATTGTCCGGCACCAGAAAGGTCGGCACACACGCGAAAAAGGCCAGCGCCCGTGCGTTGGCCTCGATCCAGTCGGGCAGGCGTTGGCCGGCCACGGCGCAGGCAAAGGTCTTGCGGCTCGCTCCCATCACGGCCACGAACAATTCCACGGGCGTGTATTCGCCCGTCGTTGGGTTCGTCAATCCCGGACGAACACCGGAATAGTCCAGATAGAGGCATTCGCCTGGTCGCCGAACTTGGCGCATCACCAAGCCACGCGTCCGCTGATAGCGGGCCAGGCGTCGGCGGAACTCAGTCAAGGACATGACGCCTGCATCCAGACTGGCGGCGTATTCCTCGTGGAGCAACGTGACGGTCATGCCACGGCGCTGCAATTCCTGGTGGACCTGTGACCAGTCCGGTTCGACAAAAGTATGGACGAAGGCGCTCTTGCCGGCGGTATTGAGCCGCTGGTCGAACGTTTGCTCGTCCCAGACGAGGACGTCGTTCCAAACCAGGCCAAGTTCAGCCAGACGTTGGCGATAGCGTCCGACTGTATTGGGTGAGAGATGCAAGGTGTCGGCAATGTGCCGATTCGACAACGAGGTCGTGAGGATCAGACGACAGAGATCCCTTATAGGCGTCATGCGGCAGGTTTCCGCGGTGATCGCCCGGTCGCCCTAACAAGGGTGCAGCCGGGTGCACGACCGTGCGTATGGCGCGGTCGTGATGCTTGACGTTCCAGGGAGTCGCGAAGACAATGCACGCACAAGGAATGCCATGCATCACTCAAAGCCTTAGGCGCGTCAACGCCTGAGGCTTTTTGCTATCCCCACCAAAGACAAAGACCATATTGGGCGTTAGGTCATGCGTCGCTCCTTGAGTGCATCGGCGGGGCGTCAAGACGTGCGTAACGGTCCGGCCATAACTGGGCGGGAAGCAGCCCCAATTTGGCGGCGATCAATGCTTCGATACGGCGTGAACGGCGTGCGCCTTGGGAGACCGACGTCACCGTGGTCGCAGCGACGCCAAGCTCACGTGCCACGCTAGCCAACGACGAGCCAGCTAGACGCAAGCGCATCTTGATCCGTTCGTGTTGTTCTTGCGCCCGCTTCACCGGTATAGTCCATAGGGAATGATTGAGACTCACTATAGGCATATATGAGTAGTATCTCAACTCCTCCCGAGAACGTAGCGTTGGGACAAAGGCTGATCGCCGTTCGTGCGACGACGGGGCTCAGTCAAGCAGCGTTTGCCGAATCGCTGGGTTTATCCATGCGCGCCTATGCCAATTACGAACGCGGTGAGCGCGAGATGCCTGTGGCGCTGTTTCGTGCGCTCTATGAGGTCTATGGGGTCGATCCGGTCTGGCTGCTCGCCGGACCGGGTGAGCAGCCCGTTCAAGCCGCGACTCGTACGCTGGACTTCGCGCTGGCCGACAGCATCATCCAGTGGGTCGATGGTGAGTTGGCTCGCTCACGTAAGAAGGTCAAACCAGCCGTACGCCTGCGGCTACTGAAAGCCGCTTACGCACTGAGCGCGGAAAAAGGCCGTCTGGATGCCGCAGGCATGACCGCGCTGCTGAAAGTGGCGGTGGGCCAATGACCCGCACCACCGACGCGGATCCTTCCAGCCAAGTGATTCCGTTCCCGGAACGAAGCGCAACTACTGATGCACCCTTAGCACCCGGCTGGGACGCGCTCAAGCAAGAACTCGTGGCCGCGACACGCGACCTATGGACGACGGCCCAGGAGGATCTGGTTGACGCTTATGATCGCCAAGTCGTGGCCGACGAATATGAGTTTCGTGCCCGTTTCGGCTTTGAACGACCGCGCCGTGATCGGAAACACTTGATCGAACTGAAGCATGCGTTGGATCTGACGGACCGGGAAATCCGTTTGCTGCAGCGCGCCGGCGCCTTGTCCTACAAGCCGGAGGCGGTACGTTTAAATGCCAGTCGCTGGATGATGGTGTACGGCCAATTCATGCTCGCGACCCTGGGACTGATGGGATTGCAGGCATGCCACCTGGCGTCGCGCCAGAACACCGTGACGTTGCTGCTGATCGTCAAACTCGTCGGGCTTGCGGTCATGTTGATGGGCATGGGGTGGTTCATCCAATACATCTATATTTGCCCTTGGCGGATTCAGAAGCGGACGCGAGCCTATCAGCGGAAGCACTGATCGCCTCAAGCGGGGCGCTGGCGTCGCGCGTCGACAGCGGGGACTGGGATTTCGCCGACTACATGCCTATCAATGCCGACTGACCGAACCGCGTCGGAATTGTCAGTGGCGTTAGGTCCCTTCCGCTGGCCATCCTCACCTTGCCGTACAACCCTCTCAGGTGCAATCAGTATGAAATTTGGTGATCTTGAAAAGTCGGCCCTGCAGCTAAACGAACTCTACGAACAGCTTGAGATCAAGAAGTGGGGGCGCATCTGGACCACGGCAGAACTTGCGCTTGGTTTCATCGGGGATGTTGGCGATCTGGCAAAACTGATCCAGGCCAACGCCGGTGTCCGGGATATCGATGACTGCAAGGCTAAACTTGGGCATGAACTGTCGGACTGTCTATGGTCAATCATCGTTCTTGCAAACAAGTGTGGCATTGATCTAGAGGCGGAGTTTGTCCGAAACACCGGAGAGCTAACCGAATATGTGTCTGGTGAACTGCACGCATAGTCGAAGGTTTCACCGCCACGAATTTGTCGCTGCTTTGCGGCACGAGGCTTGTGCTTGAGAACGAGAGCCAGACGCCGCAGTCAAACGACGCTTATTGCCTTTTGGATATCCGCTCTCGACCCACGGCGGACATCGGTCAAATCTGACTCACTTCGCCAGGAATGGGTGATATGGTTTCGAGAGGTACGCCGCGGGATCGGTCATCACACAAGAGATCAATCTTCGCAGCACAATTAGCTCCTGCAACTGCGGACCAAGAGTCTTCAGCCGTGCAGGTGAGCATCGTTCCTTTGGCAATTCTGGGCGTAGCGCTCTTAACATTCGCTGTGTTGTTCTGCACTTCGAATGTTGAGGCAGCAGCTCCGTTTCCCTCGCCTCGGTTCGTGCCGACGATTCAAAGCGGCGTAGTGGTCCACCTTGCACAGGGGCGCTGGGGCCTTTCCAGTTACGGCATGCTGTTCGACTTCGGTGCGCGTGGGGTCGGTGTCTATGACCGTGCCGGAGAGCTGTGTTGGCGCGATACGGAGTACGTGGATACGAGGTCGGTCAATGACCTCGTTCCCTTTGTTGCAACCGGTTCCTCGCCATCAGAGTTGCTGTTTGCTTCCTCCCCGGACGGAACGCAATATCGCACCGAGTCGGTTTCCATGCTCCCGCTGGCCTGCACCGAGGTGCAGGAGCGCACTTCGCCGCTCTATATATTCGATGCGGTAACCACCTCGCTGCGCGAGCTCTATCCGTTTGCGCATGAACACGGCGTTGACTGGGGGGAACGAACGGCGCGGCTGCGTCCTCGAATGGCATCGGTTCATAGCGAAGCCGAACTGCTGGCAGTTTTGAGGGAGCTCTTCCGCGGTGTCGAAGACCCCCATACAAGCCTTGCGGGCAACATCGACGGCAAGCCGTTCAGACTGCGTTCTTTTCGTGGCCAGGACTTCAAGGCGCTCGAGGCTGAGTATTCTCAGCAAGGCCAATACGACGTTTTTCTGGATTGGTTTTTGAAGCGCTGGATGCCTGGCGAACTGGACAAGGCTTCCGCGGCACTGCTGCCGGGTACACGCCGACAGGCCTTCGATAGCGGGCTGGTTTGGGGCAAGCTGAAGGGGAATATCGGCTATCTGGCCATCAACGAAATGGCGGGCTTTGGGCAAGACAGCGATATTGCGGAGGATCGCTCATTGCTTGGACCTGCCCTGGATCGGGCCTTGGCTGACCTGAAAGACACTCGCGCCCTAGTCCTCGATATCTCGCACAATTTGGGCGGCGACGACGAGATTTCATCCGACATTGCGGCCCGCTTTGCCGACAGAGCGCGCAAGGCTTACAGCAAACAAGCCTTTCGCGGTGGAGCCGTGCAATGGTTCGAGACGGTTCCTCGCCGGGAAAGTCGCTACCTCAAACCGGTCTATCTACTGACGAGCGAACTCACCGCTAGCGCGGCCGAAGTCTTTACTATTCGAATGCGCGGGCTGCCCAACGTGGTGCAGGTTGGCGAGGCCACCCAAGGCATTTTCTCGGACTCGACGGAAAAGGGCCTTCCGAACGGCTGGGTTTTAGCCATGTCTACCGAGATCTATCGCGATCCCTACGGTCGAAATTATGAGGGCGCCGGCGTGAGCCCTGTGGTCCCGTATCGAGTCATTGGGGTGGGCCATGCGGCGGCCAGATACCGCAGCGCCATTCTTCATGCCGCTGAGCTCGCCGCAGCGCATAAACTTGCTTACTGATCTGCTTGGGTCCGCTCTCGACCCATTTCGGTCACCCTCCGGGGCCAAAGCGCGTTGCATCCGTAAGAACTTTTAGCCTACGGTCGTAGTCTCATTTCCGTTGTTTGATGCCTCATGGGCTTCTGGCCAGAAGCGAGGCAGACGATCTCTGCGCCCAACGTATGAAAGAGAGTTCGCTGGTGGGGGAAGGAGCTGAATCCAAAGACCGTCAAGTATCGATTCGCCGGATTGTGGCGATGTCGTTCGCCCTTGCGGGGCACTTGGTTTCGGTGATGGCGCTTCTGCGACCAGCGGCCCCCGATGTTGTCGTGACTCCAGTCCAAGAGAGTTATCAAACAGCGCTCAAACTTCGATTTATTCCCTTGCTACGACCCGCATCAACATTTGCACCGCTCCCGTCCAGCTCAGTCGTTGTTCGCGAAGTATCAGCGAAAGAAAGTCTGGCGCATCAAACTAAGCCGACTGTACGTATTGCGGCAGAGTCGCATGAGGCAGACGCAATCAGTCCGGTCCCGCCTGACACGGCTCAGCTGCCCGCAATGAATCAGCAGACGAACAGCCCTCCATCCACAGGGGATGGAGGGTTTAAGGATCGAATGTTTGACGCCCAGCAGTCGCCAGGCATTCACGGGGTGCCGGGCTCCGACAGACGTATCGTGTCCGGCATTGAATTGGCCAATCCAATGGACCAGGGAGTCGGTTCGGTATTGCGCAACGCAAAACGCCTGTTTGGAGTAACGGATCGCCATTGCATCGATGTCGATGTTTGGCGGCATATGAGTGAAGATGAATTAATACAACGGCATCTCACCTCGGCAGAGGTCGAGAAAGAGTCTGAAAAATACAACTGCAACCGGCCGCTTGGACTCAATTTTTAGGGCCGCTTTCGACCCATTGCGGACAATTTTGACATCAAGTTTTTTTGGGGGGGGATGGGATTACTTCACAGTAGAGTGGCTATGTCATGCCTCCTCACCATTGCGGCAGGTTGGTCCGTGTGCGGCGCGTTAGCTGCGCCCGCGGTGCCAGCCGCATCGGAGCCGCAATTACTGGATTGGCTGCTCTCGCCAGGTGAGCCCAATGTTGGTTTGGTCCTCAATGACTCGCGATTTCGCTCCCTGCTATCTAGCGCGGTGCCACGGATCAACGTCTACCTCGGAATGAGCAAGCCGAAGGCCACGCCTCCTCCTTTGATTGACGCAGTCAGGGAAGTGATGGGCGGGATCACCGCCTTGAACTTGCTGCCGTCGATCGCGACCACGGCCTCGGTGAACAGCTTCATCCGACGACACAGCGCGACGAACTGGCTGCAGACACGACGAATGGCTGGTCAGTTGTCCTTGCGGAAATCGGCAATCGTCTTGAAGTCGGGCGCGCAACGTCCGGTCAGCCAGATCAATTCCAGGTTGCGCTGCGCCTCGCGTTCCAGTCGGCGGCTGGAGGGGACACGGTTGAGATAGCCGTAGATATGGATCTTCAGCAACGTCGCCGGATGATAGCCGGGGCGGCCGGTGACAGCCGGCGTGACCCCATCGAAACCTAAGCTGCCAAGATCCAGCGCATCCACAAAGACATCGACGACCCGCACAGGATTGTCCTCATCGATGTACTCGTCCAGCCGCTCGGGAAACAACAGGCTCTGCGACCGATCCACCCCTTCGACGAATCGCTTTATGCGACACTCCGGCTTGGTTTGACACTAGGATCGCCGCGCTAGCTTACGGGGTGTTTTCACACAGGCTGGACCCGAAGCAGCCATTGCTGCGCCCGACGGCTGCCATGGGCTATCGTCAACCTAGTAGCGATGGCAAAGAAGGGACGGAGAGCAAATGCATGGCACCGATAGCGAAATTCGCATTTCGCCAGCCTCGACGGACGACCTTCGGGCAGCACAACGCTTCTACGATACATGCGGTTACGGCGGCGCGGCGATCCAAGCTGATGACTTTGTCGTCCTGGCTTGGAAGCAAGAAGCGATCATAGGAATTGGCCGCTTGTGCAATGACGCAGGGAACCTGTGTCTCCGTGGCATGCAAGTCCAGGCGGAGCACAGGAGAATCGGGGTTGGCAGCATGGTACTCAACCGACTCAGCGCTCAGATCGGTGCCGCCGCCTGCTACTGCCTACCCTACAGCCACCTGGTGACTTTCTATGCCCGTGTTGGCTTCGAACCTGTAAACGAGACTCTTCCAGAGGTTTTGGATCATAGGTTACGGGGCTATCTACAACGCGGTCTGGATATCACCGCGATGCTAAAGCCGGCGAAACTATGACGTCGCATATTCGCTTCTGACCCGGCGCGAACACCACCATCTGTTTGAATTCTGGAATGAGGAGAAGGAATTGAGGCAGCGTTTTCAGCTGATGACGAGCGTATTCGCTGCTGTGATCGTGAGATTGTGGTCCAGCTTAGAGTTCTCCAAGTGTCAAAGTCACGCTGGCTTTATTGCGCAGCCTGGTTTTCGTGTGCAGCGTTTGTGGTTTTAGTGCGCAATTTGTTTGGCGCTGCTGTTCAGTCTTTCTGGTGTCTGTGCGCAATTGCTCGGTTTTTTGCAGGAATACGCCCTGTGTCTGCTCGACACGCAAGGTCGTATCGCGAGTTGGAACCGCGGCGCGGAGCGGACGACGGGCTATGTCGCCGAGGACATCCTCGGGACGTTCTTCGCGGCGGTCTTCGCTGACGAACGGCTTCCCCACCAAGCCTCCATCGATCTTCTAACGCAAGCGAGAGACGAGGGACGCGCCGAGACCGAGGGGTGGTGCCAACGCAAGACCGGCGAACGCTACTGGGCCAATGTCGTCATTGATCGCGTGGACCAAGCGCACTCGCGGGCGATCGGCTACGCCTGTGTCGCTCGTGACATGACGGAGCGCAAGGCCGCAGAAGACCGGCTTCGCCACAGCGAGGAACAGTTTCGCCTACTGGTACAAGGCGTTGGTGATTGCGCCATCTTCATGCTCGACACGGAAGGTCGGGTCACGAGTTGGAATATGGGCGCGCAGCGCATCAAGGGTTATACGCGTGAGGAAGCGCTCGGCAAGCACTTATCCGCGTTTTACACGCTGGAGGACCGGGCCAACGGTGCTCCTGAGCGGGCACTCTCTGCCGCCGCCGAGCTGGGGCGTTACGAAAGTGAAGGGTGGCGTGTACGGAAGGACGGTTCGTCCTTCTGGGCCAACGCCATTCTGGATCGCATAGAGGACGACGAGGGCCGGCATATCGGCTTTGCGAAGATCACCCGGGATATAACCCAGCGACGCGACGCAGAGCGAGCCCTCGCACAGGCGCGCGAGGAGCTCTTCCAATCCCAGAAACTCGAGTCGATCGGGCAGTTGACCGGTGGTGTCGCGCACGATTTCAACAACCTATTGATGGCCATTATCGGCAGCCTCGAATTGGTCGAGGCCAAGGTGATCCATGAACCATCCGTTCTTAATTTGGTCGCCAACGCGCTGGCCGGCGCCCAGCGCGGTGTGGCACTGACCAAGCGGATGCTGGCGTTCGCCCGCAAGCAAGAGCTGCGGCCTACGGTGGTGGACGTAACCGCGTTGATCAAAAGCATCGGCGACCTGCTCCAGCGTTCCGCTGGCCCGACGGTGCCCATTGATACCTACTTCTCGTTGGCGCTCCCTCCGGTCCTGATAGATAGCAACCAATTGGAGCTGGCTCTGCTCAATCTCGTCATGAACGCACGCGACGCCATCGAGGAGAGTGGTCACATCGTGCTCGCCGCGCGGCCCGAGGTCGTTCCGCGCGGCCACCCTTCGGGGCTTCAACCAGGGTCGTACGTGCGGCTATCCGTCACCGACGACGGCGCCGGCATGGATGCCGCCACGCTCGCGCGGGCGACCGAGCCCTTCTTCACCACCAAGGGAATAGGCAAAGGCACGGGGCTGGGGTTGCCGATGGTCCACGGCTTGGCCGAGCAGTCGGGCGGAAAGCTCGCCCTGCGCAGTCAACCGGGCCAAGGCACGACGGTCGATCTATGGCTGCCTGTCGCGGCCTCTCCCGAGCCACCGCCGGAAGTATTCACTCCGGATGAGAAAGAGGCATGTAGCGCATCCGCCCCCCTCCCGGCGGCGGCTTGTCGCACCATCCTCGTCGTCGACGACGATCCGCTGATCGCCATGACCATGGGCGCCGTATTGGTTGACCTGGGCCACCGCGTGGTCGAAGCCCATTCGGCGAAAGAGGCGTTGCGGGTGATCGACCAACGAGACGATATCGAGCTGTTGATCACCGACTACGCGATGCCCCATATGAATGGGGTGCAGTTGGCCGAACATTTCAAACTGCGCCATCCCTCGCTGCCGGTCATTCTGGCGTCGGGCTACGCGGAACTTCCAACGGGTTGCGCCACCGAGCTTCTTCGCCTGGCCAAGCCTTTCACGCGTCATGACTTGCGGGGCATCATCGACCGGGCCTTCGCAGCTCCGCCGGCTCCGGGGACGATCGAATAGACATGGGGAAGCACAAGCCCTGGTGTCTTCCCGACCAGCGCGCACGGGCGCTCATGGCCTGTCGACAGCGGAAGATGGCTCGCTCTGCCCATGCGTTTGTGCGCGGAACAACCCGTCGGTTCTATCAATGGCTTGCCTCCGAGGGCGCATCCTTGCCTGACGCGCCGGTGACCTGGATCTGCGGCGATTGCCATGTGGGTAACATCGGCTTGGTCGCCGACGAAGACGGCCGCACGACGGTGGCCATACGCGACCTAGACCAAGGTATGCGAAGTCACCCCGCCTATGATGTGTGTCGCTTGGCGCTGTCGTTGGCCGTACTCGCGCGCAGTTCTGATCTGCCCGGGCTGGCCACCTGCCATTTACTCGAGAGTCTGCTCGATGGGTACACTGCGGCGTTTCCGCACACGCCGGAAACGGCACCGGTATTGCCGCCGATTCTCTCATTCGAGCTTCGTAAGGCACAGCGAAGGCGCTGGCAGCAATTGGTCCGCGAGCGCACGGAAGGAGAAACGGCCGCGCTGCCCCTGAGCAGCCATTTTTGGCCGCTTACATCGTGGGAGCGTGAGCAATTGCATACGCTTCTCGGCCGATCCGCGCTACGCGCCGTGGCCGCTTGTGCCGTACACCGCGAATCTGAGGATCCGGTTGTCGTGCTCGATGCCGCTTACTGGCGTAAAGGCTGCAGCTCCTTGGGCTACCTTCGTTACGCCGCACTGCTCGACATTGGTGGCGAGGCACGGGCGGGGCACGACGCCTGCCTTATCGATATCAAGGAGGCGGTCCCTTCTTTCGCGCCGCACTTGGCCGAGGTTCCCGTGAACCACGCCCAGCGCATCGTAGAGGCGGCCCGCGCACTCTCGCCCGCTCTCGGGCAGCGCATGCTCGCCGGCGAAGTGGGCGGCCGCCCGGTTTTCGTTCGCGAGCTATTGCCCCAGGACACCAGAGTCGACGTACAGCGATTGAGTCCCCGGCGGGCGCGACGTTTAGCCGCCTATTTGGGTTATGTCCTAGGCGTGTCCCATGCACGCCAAATGCATCGCGCGGACCGTCGCGCGTGGTGTCGCACCCTGCGGCGTTCCAGTAATCGTGCGTTGGGCTGTCCCTCCTGGCTCTGGCAAAACACCACGGGGCTCTTGGCAGATCTCGAGGTGGCCTACCTCGAACATTGTCGCCAATTCATGGACAACGCCGGCGTTTAAGCGACGCGCGCGGCAGACCGCATGCGCTGGCTCATAGCGCAGTACGGCTATCAAACTTCGTAAGGTTTCACAAAAACTCGACTGAGTGCGCGCTAACTGTGAGCCACTTCGCTTCATTGAGGAGACCAACATGCGCCCGAATCGCCCGCATGCTCCGGCCGTGGGATATGTGCTCATCGTTGATGACAATCTCGCGCTATGCGATGCCCTCGGCCAATACCTGGAAAGCCAGAGTTTCTGCACAGATTTCGCCGCCGACGGTATTACGGCAGTGCGTCTCGTTCAGGAAAATACTTACGATGCGATTTTGCTCGATGGCGTCCTTCCCAATATGGACGGCCTGGAAGTCTGCCGTCACTTGCGGACCGTGGAAAAACTTACCACGCCGCTCATCATGCTCACCGGACGCACGCAGTTAGCCGACAAGATCGCCGCCCTCGATGCCGGCGCCGACGACTACCTGTGCAAACCCTTTGAGCTGCGCGAACTTCACGGCCGGCTCCGTGCGTTAATTCGTCGCGATCGCGGGCGGGTGACACCGGATATCCTGCAGATGGGCGACTTAACCTTTGACACCGGAACGCTCGAAGTGGCGCGTGCAGGGCACCCGCTGGCTCTGACCCCCATTGGGCTTCGTATCTTGGAACTACTGATGCGCGAATCACCGCGGGTGGTTAAGCGACCACAAATCGAGCGCCTGGTGTGGGGCGAGGCATTACCAGATTCGGACACGCTACGGTCTCATCTTTATTTGTTGCGGCGCATGATCGATCGCGGCTTCAGCTATCCCTTAATTCACACGTTGCCCGGATTCGGCTATCGCATGGACGATTCGCAGCGCTCGCACGCGGAAACGGGACCTGCACCTGCGCACAGCGGTACCGTGTCAAACGCGGCTTAACAGGCAGTGACGAGTGCTGCCCGGAACGTCATCTGGGCCATCGAGCTAGGTATGGATTGATATCTTTGCGTCAGGTTGACGGCCGCATCACCGCACGAGTGCGAATCAAAACGCACTTCACCGAAGGAGTTTCCCATGTCCGACGATAAGACCAACCGCGGTCCGCGCGATGCCGACCGTGTGAATGTCAACGAAGACTACGAAGTCCGCTACTGGACTAAGAGGTGGGGCGTGTCCGAACAGGAACTGCGCACGGCAGTGAAGCGTGTCGGCGTGATGGCAAAAGATGTCGCCAAGGCGCTCGGGAGGTAGTGTTTCGCTTCGGGAGTACTTCCAGTAGTGACTGGTAGCGACGGTAGCGACGTTTCGACCAGACATCCGCGCCTTGCCGGAACGCCGCGTTCGAAATATCAGAAAGCTACGCCGCCGGGGCACGTCGATAGAAGCGCCGTCCTGAGCGCAGAGCCGCGGGCACCGCAGTGCTGAGGTAACCGTTATTTCCGCCGAGGCATGAAAACTTGCCAGGTAAAGCATCGTGCGGACCAGCATGCCCCCGCCTGCCATTGAACTTCTGTCACCCACATATGCGCCGTCCGTCCGCTAGCACCGTACGCTAACCCAGTCGCAGAAAGCGGGCCGCTGAGCGGATCGCAATTTCCGTTCCAGGCACCTACGAATGCGCGTTTCGGACGCGTCGCCCATGCGCTCAATCGAGCCGACGTTCTGCGCGCGCACGTACATCCGCAGGAACCGCCCGCGGCAGCGCGATAAACTCGCCCTCGGGTAAGGAATCAAATGTTTCGAGGAATGGCAGGTAAAGCTCGATGATCCACCGGGATCCAGCCTTACGGCCTGCGTATGGGTGGAGGATTTCGCCGTCGGCTCGCAGGCGATCGAAGCGGAGGACGCCCAGGTGAGGATAGGATCTCGCGCCCCTTGCCAAGAGCATGCGCTGCACGACTTCGGGGGAATATCCCGGGTGAAGCGAGGCCTTGTGCTCTCGAACGGAGGCATGGAGGGCATCCGCGGCATGGAGGTGGCACGTAGGCAGCTCAGCCTCGTCGAACACGGCCTCCTGAACGATATAGGGCGGACCCTCGTACCAGTGCGGATCCTGATGATCGAGCCGGATGGCCAGGATTGTGCGTGATCCTACGTCCGTGCATCGCCAGCGAAAACCTGCGCGACCCAGAAAAACGGTGCCAATGCGAAAGTCTGCGTGTTTCATAGAAGCCTCGTCGTCGCTGAGGACCTTCAACGTAACGCCAGAGGTTCTCATCGCTTGCGTCAGCAAGACCGCGCGCAGGTCCGGCCAACTTCGTCTCAGGCCGCCTGAGGTTTCCCAGTCGTACAGTGGCATCGGCCACGGATCATTACCTGCACATGAGTACGTTGACGTTCTCTCCCTTCCCCTATCGCACCTGGAGTAGCCATACGCCAGGCGATGACCTGCGCGTTCTCGAGCGCGGTGTTTCTGCGAGAGCGATAGTACAGTTGGCCGATGACTTACAGGTCGGTGTCGCGGCTCTCGCCGGCTGGCTGGGAGTGCCTTTAACATCTTTACTGCCTCTGGTCCGGCACGAGAGGCTGCCGGACGCTTTTACCGAGGCCGTCCTCGGCGTGGTCAAGCTTGTCGGCCAGGTTGAGCAGTCCGTGGCGGCGGCCTCGGAGGAATTTAATGCCGCTGTCTGGCTAGGGCGATGGCTTCAGCAGCCTCTTCCGGCTATTGGCAATCGCGAGCCTAGCCAACTGCTTGGGACAGCGACCGGGCGTGCGGCGGTAGGCGAAGTTTTACAACGTATTGTCTCTTCGACCTACAGCTGAAGCGTCACGCTACAAACCCGGCGACTCTGCCGGCAATCCGCTCGACAAACTTACGGTGAACATTGGCGGGCGTGGCCCCCGAAGGGCGTGGCTGATGAACGAGAGTCTCCTGGCGCAGTGAGAGGCGGTGCCGATGGCTGCCATCAACCCATTTGTTCCGATCCGGGTAGGGAAACCGACTGAGCCACTGGCCCAATGCCGGTAGCGACAGCGCAGCACCATGTAACTGCTCACAGATGAGCAAGCGGTACCGCTCGTGATCCGCCAACGGCCCAGCTTTCATCACGTAAACATGGCGAAGTGCCTGATGCAGGTGCAACACAAGGAAGGGTCGAATCGCCTTCGATTTAAAGTGCTTGACCTTGATTACGCCGGCCGACGCACTGGGTGTGTCCAGATAGTCGATCTGCCAAGCCGGAAGCATCGGCCGCAGCGCCGTGATGAGATCATCGAACACTGGGCGCACATCGATCAGGGCCGGCGGCGTTTGAGCGGTCCCGCTGGTCGAGAGTCCCGACACCATGGGATCACCGTCCCGCTGGTTCGCTAAACCCGGCACAGGGTTAGCTGAGGGATCGGTAGCGGCACCGTGCACTGCCACGGTCGCGTCCGGCATACCGCCCTGATGACGGTACGACTGCCAACTTTTGGCCGGCCGAACAACCGGGACGCCAAAGACGTTATCGTGAAAAGCCAGCCCCGCCACTGGCGCACTGTCGGTTCCCGTCTCGCCGGCGCCGCCGTAGAGGGGGAGCGTCCCATCATCCGGCAGTACAATGGACGTCGAGCGCCGCGCGTAATGCTTTAGGTCCGGATCCTCGCTGTTCGCGCCTTGCCGCGAATCCTTGTCCGCCAAGAGGATAAGGCGCTCGTATGGGAGCGCCTGCTCTTGCCCAAGAATCGTGAGAACGAGTCGCCTGTGAGGGCGCTGCTTGGCCGCGGGTACGTCGACGTAGCGGATGTGCCACAGCGCGCGCTGCTCGAACGTGGGCTCGACGTGGGGCAGAAGAAAGGCGGATTCCCTCGACGTTTGCCGGTACGCCACCGATAGTTTGGCAATGGCCCGTTGCGCCGCATCATCAAACAGCAGTCGGCTGATCCGCAGAGCCAGGGGCTCGCCGATATTCTGCCGGCGCGTCAACATCACTTCAGCATCGGATAGCCGCCGCGTGCCTTCCGGAAGCCACGGTAGACGTAACGACGATCCCAGCGTGGGATTGGCGAACGCACCGCTAAGCATGGGTTCGATCAGTCGGTGGTCAAAGAAGTAGGACGTTCGCAGCAACTCGCTCACGGGCACGATCAGCTCCGGCCCATTAGTGACCGGGAGCACACGGCAGGGCGAACGCTTGCCCATCGAAAGTGGATAAACCGTCGTAGGAAAGACCTCGTAGGGATCCAACGTGGCACGGTGCGCATCGGATAACGCGGTCATGTCGACAGTGACCTTCGCCGTCTTGGCAGGACCCAAACCTGCGTACAGCCCTTCTTGCCACACACTCCCTAGCGCCAACAGCGGAAGCGCCGGCAAGGGCAACGGGACATTGAATTGTCTTGTCTCGCTGGCAAATCGCGCGATCACGATGTGACCGGTCGCGGACGTGGCCGACGCGGGTCGCTGGACTTCACCGAGCCACACCAAACGAAAACGCTCGTCGCCAAGTTTGGCCAGAGGTGCTAACCGCGGACGCACGGTCTGTACCACCCTAATTGACTGGCCAGGGCGGCGTGCCCCAGGGTTACCGTCGGTCTGATCCATTGCCCACCGTCCTCCGATACCGGTGGATCGGCCAATGTGCAGGAAGCTTTAGTAGCGATGGTGCCTAGGCCAGCCCTAAGAGCGGCAACAGGTCACCCAATGTCGTTACTGAAACCGCACGCTGTTCGGTGGTGGCCGTCTCGCGGCGGTCCAAGTGCAGCGCCATGAGGCCCGCCGCACGCGCACCGGCATAATCGCAACGCCACGTATCGCCGACCATCAAATATCACTGGGAGGCAAGTCGAGGCGACAGCAAAGCGCATGGTAAAAGGCCCCATCCGGTTTGGCGGCCCCCACCTCAAAGGAGAAGCACTCCACGTCCAAAAGCTGCCCCAGGGCCCGTTGGATAGGCGACGCGTACGGCAGGGCGAGATTCGAGGCGACTGCTGTGCGCATTCCCGCTGCCTTCATCGCGGCAAGCACCGCCATGGCTTCCGGGTACGGCGTGATCGAAGCCAACTCCGCGGTCAAGTCTGCCTTGAGTGCATCAAGAACGACGAGAGGCAGCGTCGCCCCAGTGTTCCGTTAGGCTGCTTCTAAGTCGATGGATTTCGTGAGCGGCGAAGGCTCAAGTGATGACTGCGTTAACGTCGCTAAGAGCCTGTAAGGCCGTCGCTTGGCGCCGATGGCCACCAGTGTGCCATACGCATCAAATGCGACCGCTCGAGGACGAAGGTCCATGTGAGGACTACTCAAAAAGCTTGAGCTCACTCTACGGCATCTGTGGAACGGATGGCCTGTCTTCCGATGATCACTCGGCCACTGCGCAACAATATGACGAGCAGCCGGGCCTGTCCTTTTATCACGACCTCCTGAGGGGTAAGCCCTTCGAAAGCGTCGAGTGGACACTGCAGGTACCACTCTACCGTCGCCATGAGATCGCAGGTCTCGTCTTGGGCGGCGTCCAGTACCGACAAGATCTCGTCCGCGAAAATTGACCAGGAGACGTGGCCCCCACGTCGCCGCCAAAGTGCTACCAGATCCCCCGCCGTTTGGGACAGCCAAGTGGCAAGCCTTTCGAGGGAGATTTCGCCAGTGGCCGGGTGCGAAATATCGGCCAGGAACTCGAGGAACTCGATAGACCCCGCCCGCTGACTAGCAGCCATGGTCGCATTCTCTTTTGGTCAGTCGCATTGTCTTGGAGAATTTACAGCCCACCAGCGCGACGGCCGAGCTGGTGTGGTGGGGCGCCCGAAAGGGACGGCGACGCCAGAATTTGGGATCGACGGTTTGCCCGGCGACGGAGCGTACCGCGCAAGTTTCCAGCGCTTCGGACTCGCTCAGCGGCGGCAGGATGCCGGGCAGGCGCTCGGCCAGCATGGTCTTTCCGGTACCCGGCGGCCCCAGCAGCAGCAGGTGATGGCCGCCGGCCGCGGCGATTTCCAGCGCACGCCGCGCCTGCAACTGGCCGCGCACGTCAGCCAAGTCGGGACCGATGACTTCGTCGAAGATGCCGCCCGCCGCGCCCGGCGGCGACAATTCCTGCGCGCCACGCAGCCAGCTGCAGACATCGGCCAGCGTGTCGGCCACCAGCACCTCGGCATCGGACACCAGGGCGGCCTCTGCGGCATTGCCCCGCGGTACCACCACGCGGCGGCCACGCGCACGTGCACGCAACAAGGCAGGGAGGACGCCGGACACGGCACGCAAAGCGCCGGACAAGGCCAGTTCGCCGAGGAATTCGCAGTCGTCCAGCTTGTCGCGCGGCACCTGTCCGCCAGCGGCGAGGATGCCGAGCGCGATGGCCAGATCGAAGCGGCCGCCATCCTTGGGCAATTCCGCCGGCGCCAGGTTCACGGTAACTCTGCGGTTGGGGTATTCAAAGGCCGTGTTCTGGATGGCTACGCGCACACGGTCGCGCGCTTCGCGCACGGCGGCTTCAGGGAGACCCACGATATTGGTGCTGGGCAGGCCGCCGGACAGATGGACTTCCACCATGACCTGGGGCGCCGCCACGCCTTCCTGGGCTCGGCTGAGGGTGACGGCAAGACTCATATCGCCCGCACGCCGGGTAAGGCGCGGGAGCGGCTGCCAGGCTGAAACACGGAGCAACTCCCACAGCGGCCTGCAGAGAAAAATAGCCGCCCCCGATCGTTCTCGGGGTGAGGGTGACGGATCGGGGACGGCTCCCGGGACTTGGGCCCGTGCCGCACCCCGTCAGTCAGGTGCCGGCACCAGCCTCGAGATCTGCGATTCGCTTCTCCAGGGCCTCGACCTTGGCGCGGGTACGCGCCAACAGCTGGCTCTGGACCTCAAACTCCTCGCGGGTGACTAGATCAAGGCGGCGCAATCCCTGCGCCAGAACATCGCCGAAGTTGGTGCGCAAATCCTGTTGCGCCTGAGCCAATCCTGATGGAACCAACGAAACAAGACGCTGGGCAAGTTGATCGATATCCTGCCTATCCATCATGGATAGCACCTCGAGCTCGTCAGGGTGGAGTGTAGGTTCATGTCTTTAAATGCCACTATCAGGGTGCTCCGCTGCTGCGTGTAGGCATTTTCCTACAGAGAGCCCGGGCGCGACAGCGATATCCCTGCACAGGCAAAATGCCCAACTGCGGCCCGGACCATGGGCCACCTGACGATCAAGAGGAAAACCCATGAAGCTGGTGGTTGCGGTCATCAAGCCGTTCAAGCTGGACGATGTGCGCGAGGCCCTGGCCGAAGTGGGCGTGCAGGGCATCACGGTGACCGAGGTGAAGGGCTTTGGCCGCCAGAAGGGCCATACCGAGCTCTATCGCGGCGCCGAGTACGTGGTGGACTTCCTGCCGAAGATCAAACTGGAAGTGGCGGTGAGCGACGAGCAGGTCGATCGCGTGGTCGAAGCCATCCAGGCCTCGGCCAAGACCGGCAAGATCGGCGACGGCAAGATCTTCGTCAGCTCGCTCGAGCAGGTCATCCGCATCCGCACCGGCGAGATGGACGGCGACGCGCTCTAAGCCCCTTCAAGTGGCCAGCTGCGCCCGCTCGAAGCGGCGGTGATGCACCAGCAGGCCGGCGAAGTAGCAAATGTAATAGCCGATCGTGAGGCCGAAGATCGCCAGGGTCAGCGGGCTGTTGCCGATGGCAGGCCCGCTGTGCGCCATGGCGGGGTCCTGCAGTTGCGGCATCACCACCACGAAGCGCCACGCCAGACGTCCGATCAGCAATAGCGTGAGCAGGCCGCCAATCCAGGGGTTGGGAATATAGAGATCGTTGCCCTCGGCATCGCGCTCGAAGCGGGTCAGCCTGGTGCCCACCGTACCCAACGCCGCGCCAGCCAGCACACCGCCCAGCAATCCTTCCAGCAAGCGGACGTTGTGCAGGCCGCCCAGGCCGATCAGGGCACCGATGGCCGTGAAGACGGCGATGCGCGCAATCATGCGCTTGCGGCGGATCGGCTGGCGCCCGAAGGTCCCCCGCACGCGGCGCCAGATCGCGAACGCCATCAGCGGGATCATCAGCGCGTAGATCATGTTCGGGGTCATCGCGGTCGCCTGGTCATGGGATGCGCGCAGCTTATCGGCCCAGGTCAGCCTGCACGACTGACGGGGCGCAACCATCGCGGGTGACGCTTGTCACCCGCGGCAGTCCTTACTTGGCCTTGCCCTGATTTGCCACGGCGGCCATCTTCGCCGCGATGGCGTCGGCATCGCCCAGGTAGTAGTGGCGGATCGGCTTGAGGTCCTTGTCGAATTCGTACACCAGCGGCACGCCGTTGGGGATGTTGAGTTCGACGATCTCCTCTTCGGAGATGTTGTCCAGGTACTTCACCAGGGCGCGCAGCGAGTTGCCGTGCGCGGCCACCACCACGTTCTGGCCGGAGGCGATCGCCGGGGCCAGCACGTCGTGCCAGTACGGCACCACGCGGTCGACGGTGTCCTTGAGGCATTCGGTGTCGGGAATCATCGAAGGATCGAGATTGGCGTAGCGCGGGTCGTTCACCGACTCGTTGCTGGCGCGGTCCAACGGCGGCGGCGGGATGTCGTAGCTGCGGCGCCACACCTTGACCTGGTCCTCGCCGTACTTGGCGGCGGTTTCGGCCTTGTTGAGGCCGGTGAGGCCGCCGTAGTGGCGCTCGTTGAGGCGCCAGTCGGTCACCACCGGCACCCACATCTGGTCCATCGCATCCAGCACGCCCCACAAGGTGCGCACGGCGCGCTTGAGCACGGAGGTGTGCGCGACATCGAAGCTATAGCCACCGGCCTTCAGCAGGCGGCCGGCTTCGGCGGCTTCGGCCATGCCTTGTTCGGTGAGGTCCACATCGGCCCAGCCGCTGAAGCGGTTGTCCAGGTTCCACTGGGACTGGCCGTGACGAATGAGTACGAGCTTGTACATGGCGGGAATTCGTGGCGGGAAACTCGCGATGGTGAGGCCCCGCCCCGGCCCCGTCAAATCGCACGGCCCCTGTCGAAGGTCATGCTAAACCTTGGTCCGGCCGGGTGCATCCTAGGGTGGTCAGTCTATTCATGGAGCTCATCATGCGTCGTCATCTGCTAGCACTCGCCCTCGCCCTGGCCCTGCCCGTCGTAGCCCAGGCCAGCGACAACGATATCGACAAGGTCAACGGCACCGCGCAGGTGGATGCTGGCCAGCACGCCGGCAACGTCAGCACGGTCAACGGCGCGGTGCGCGTTGGCGACAACGCGGTGGTGCAGAAGGCCAGCACGGTCAATGGATCGGTCAACCTTGGCGATCATGCACAGGCAACCGCGGTCGACACGGTGAACGGCGGCGTGAACCTGGGCTCGGCCGCCCGCGTCAGCGGCGCCGTCAGCACCACCAACGGCGGCATTCATCTGGAACAAGGCGCCGATGTCGCCGGCAAGGTCGGCAACGTCAACGGCAGCATCAACCTCAACGCCGCACACGTCGGCGGCGGTCTGCAGACCACCAACGGCGACGTAACCGTGGGCGCCAATTCGCGCGTCGAAGGCGGCATCCTGGTCGACAAGCCGGGTGGCTGGAGCTGGAGCAGCAACAATCGTCTGCCGCATGTGGTGATCGGTCCGCACGCGGTGGTGCAGGGCACGCTGGAATTCCGCCGCGAAGTGGTGCTGCAGGTGAGCGACAGCGCGCAGATCGGCCCCGTAAAGGGCGCCACGCCGGTGAAGTTCAGCGGCGCCATGCCGACGGAGTAAGGGCTAGGAGTAAGGGCCAGGAGTGAGGGAAGAGGAGTGAGAGGTGAGAGAGAGCCAACAGTGCCCCTCGCCCAGCTCTGTCTCACTTCTCACTCCTCTCCACTCACTCCTGCATCTCTCACACCCAGTCGCGCGGCTTGAGGTAATCACCCAGCCGCGCTTCCGGCGATTCCGCGTCGGGCTGAAAGTTGTATTCGAAGCGCACGCGCGGCGGCAGGCTCATCAGGATCGATTCCGTGCGTCCGCCCGACTGCAGGCCGAATAGCGTGCCGCGGTCGTAGACCAGGTTGAATTCCACGTAGCGTCCGCGGCGATACAGCTGGAATTCGCGCTCGCGCTCGCCATAGGCCTCGTCCTTGCGGCGCTCGACGATCGGCAGATAGGCATCGAGGAAACCCTGCCCCACGTCGCGCGTGAAAGCGAAGCAGCGCTCGAAGCCGCCTTCGTTGAGATCGTCGTAAAACAGGCCGCCCACGCCTCGCGTCTCGCCGCGGTGCTTGAGATAGAAATACTCGTCGCACCATTTCTTGTAGCGCGCATACACATCGTCGCCATACGGCGCGCACAGATCGCGCGCCACGGTATGCCAGTGCAGCACGTCTTCCTCGCGCGGATAGAACGGCGTGAGATCGAAACCGCCGCCGAACCACCACACCGGATCCACGCCCTCTTTGCTTGCTTCGAAATAGCGCACGTTGGCGTGCGTGGTCGGCACATGCGGGTTGCGCGGATGCAGCACAAGCGATACGCCGGTGGCAACGAATCCGCCGCCGGCCAAGTCGGGACGATGGGCGGTGGCGCTCGGTGGCAGTTGGTTGCCATAGACGCGCGAGAAATTCACCCCCGCCTGTTCGAAGATCGCGCCATCGCGCAATACGCGCGTGCGGCCACCGCCGCCGGCGGGACGCGTCCAGGCGTCTTCTTCGAAGCGTGCCTTGCCGTCGATCTGCTCGATCGCTGCGCAAATGCGGTCCTGCAGTTCACGCAGGAACAGTTCGGCTTGGTCGGCTTGCTGGCTCATCAGGCGGTCCGTCGTCGTGCAAAGGCCGCCAGCTTAGCAAGCGCGGCGCGTAGGCCGCTGCGGCGGCACGTCGCGCTTCAGGTCAGCTGAGGCGTGCGCTGATTCGGCGATGGCCGATCAATTGCGCCCAGCGCATGCCGATATCGATCCACATCAGATAGCCCGACTCGGCCAGCAGGCGCACGACATAGCGCCGGTTGAGCACGAGCCTGGCTTCGGCTGCGATTGGCACGCTATGCAAACCGAGCCGCCGCGCCAGCAACTGGCAGCGGGCGAGATGGTAGCGACTGGTCACCAGCGCCACCGGCGGCAGCACGCGCGCCACCGGTCCGTCTTCCTGCAGCAGGCTGCGGGCGTGGCGCAGGTTTTCCAGCGAATCGACCGAGGCCTGTTCCAGCTGCATCACCACACCGGGCGGCAACTCGTGCTGTTCCAACCAGCTGCGGCCGGCTGCCGCCTCGCTGATGGCGCCGCCGCTGCGGCCGCCCAGCAACAGGACGTGCTCGGTGTCGTGCGAGCGCATCAACGCCAGCGCGCGCAACAGGCGTGCCTGATAGTCCTTTTCGGGCGCGTCGCGCACCAGCCGGCGACCGAACACCAGCACCGTCATCGGCTGTCCGGGGGCCACCGGGCTGCGCGCCGCCACCCGCCATACATGAACGAGATAGCCCACCCATACCAGCCCAAGGCTGAGGGTGACCGCGGCCACCATCACCACGAACGCATGGAGTACGTCACGGTCGCTGAGATAGCGCCAGGGGCCACGCTTCAAGGGGGCGGTGATCGGCGGCACGGGGCAGGGCACGGAGGGTCGACGGGGCAGTGTCCCACGGGGACCTGCTTGGCGTCGTGCGCGGCCGTCACGCCAGGCGCATGGGGCAGTCAAAACGGTGCTGACAAACATGAACGCGATCAAGCCTGGCGGCTGTCCAGACTAGGAAATGTTTCAGTCGCTCGTTAGGCTCGCGCGATGTCAGTACCGATCCAACCCCTTGCCGTAAGTGCCTATACGGTCACTTCAGCGCTCGGCCAAGGTCTCGAAAGCCATCTCGCCGCCCTGTCTTCCAGCCATGGCGGCCTCCGTGAAAACGACTTCAGCAGCGCCCCCCTGGCGTGCTGGATCGGCCGTGTCGATGGCGTCGAAGAGGCTGAGCTGCCTGCGGCGCACGCGTCGTGGGAATGCCGCAACAACCGCCTGGCCTGGCTGGGGCTGCAGCAGGACCGCTTTCTCGAGCAGGCGCTGGACGCGCGCCTGCGCTACGGCGCCGCACGCATCGCGTTGGTGCTGGGCACCTCCACGGCAAGCATCGGCGCCACCGAGGAAGGCTATCGCCACCTCGATGCCGACGGCCGCATGCCGGCGGAATTGCGCCGTCCGCTGATCCACGCGCCCCATTCGCTGGCCGGTTTCGTGGCCGAAGCGCTCGGGCTGGAAGGCCCGTGCCTGACCGTTTCCACCGCGTGCTCGTCCAGCGCGAAGGTGTTCGCCACCGCCGAGCGGCTGATTCGCCTCGGGCTGGCGGATGCGGCCATCGTGGGCGGCGTGGATACGCTGTGCGACAGCGTGCTGTTCGGCTTCAACGCCTTGGAGCTGGTGTCGCCAGAACCATGTCGTCCATTCGACCAGGCGCGCCGTGGCATCTCCATCGGCGAAGCGGCGGGCTTTGCCCTGCTCGAGCGCGTGCACAATGCGCCGCACGCGCCGCGCCTGCTCGGTTACGGTGAATCCAGCGATGCGCACCACATGTCGACACCGCACCCGGAAGGCGTGGGCGCCGAACTCGCGCTGCGCGACGCGCTCGCGCGCGCTGGCTTGCGCGCCGAGCAGGTGGACTACATCAACCTGCATGGCACGGCGAGCCTGAAGAACGACGAAGTCGAAGCTGCCTTGATTGCGCGCGCCTTTCCCTCGACCACGCGCGCCAGCTCCACGAAAGGTTTCACTGGTCACACGCTGGGCGCTGCAGGCATCCTCGAAGCGGTGTTCGCGCTGCTGGCCATCCGCCACAACGTGGTTCCCGGCAATCTTGGATGCACCGATCCCGATGCTGCCTGCGGTCCGCAACTGGCATTGCAGAGCGAGCAGCGCAGCGTCAACGTGGCCTTGAGCAACTCGTTTGGGTTCGGAGGCAATAATGCCTGCCTTGCCTTCGGGAGGGCGCCGGCATGAGTGCGCTGCAGGTCCACGTGGAAGGCATTGGCCTGTGGTCGCCGGCACTGGGCGATTTCGCGGCACTGAAGTCGCAGCTGGAAGGCTTGCCGGTAGACGCCCCTGCGGCGCGCCCCCAGGCAGCGACCTTGCCCGCCAACGAGCGGCGTCGCGCGCCCGAAAGCGTGCTGCTGGCCGTCGAAGTGGCCGGACAAGCGGTGGCCATGAGCGGCTACGCGGCCAGCGAACTGCCGTGTGTGTTCAGTTCTACCTATGGCGATCAGCTGATTTCCGACTACATGTGCGCCACCCTGGCCAGCGCACCTGCCGAACTTTCGCCGACGCGCTTCCATAATTCCGTGCACAACGCGCCGGCCGGCTACTGGACCATTGCCACCGGCTGCCAGGCGTCATCCAGCGCCATTTCGGCCGGTCGCGCCACCTTCGGCGCCGGACTGCTGGAAGCCGTCACGCTCAGCCTGGCCGAACAGCGCGCGGTGCTGCTGGTGTGCAGCGATATCGCAGGCACCGGCCCGGTGGGCGAGATGAGCGACACGCGCAGCTCGTTTGGCTTTGCCCTGGTGCTGTCGCCCACCGCCAGCACGGGCACGCTGGCGAGCCTGTCGATCGAGCTACAGCCGCACGCCGACCATCCGCTGCGGCCTGCGCCCGCGACAGGCGAGTGGTTCGAAACCAATCCCATAGCCGCATCCGCCTGGCCGCTGATGCAGAATCTCGCTGCAGGCCACGGTGACTGCACCCTGGCCGCCGCCGAAACCCTGGCGTTGAGGGTTGTGCTGGAGACACTTGCTTGAATACGTCCGCTGCCCGTTGGTGCGTGCTGATTCCCTGCCTCAATGAAGAGGCGGCGATCGGCGAGGTGGTCCAATCCGTGCTGGCGCTGGGCGTCCCGGTCATCGTGGTCGACGACGGTTCGGACGATCGCACGCCCGAGATCGTGCGCGAGCTGCCGGTGACCCTGCTGCGCCATCCGCAACGCAGCGGCAAGGGCGAAGCGCTGCGCACGGGTTTTCGCGAGGCGCTGCGCCAGGGCTTCGACGCCGTGCTCACCATGGATGGCGATGGCCAGCACCTGGCCGCCGATATCCCGCGCATCGCGGCGGCAGCGCAGCGTTATCCCAATCACATCGTCATCGGTGCGCGTCTGCTCCAGCGCGAACAGCAGCCCAAGGGACGCCGTCGCGCCAACGGCGTGGCCGACTGGGGCATCTCGTGGGCCTGCGCGCAGCCGGTGGCGGATACGCAGAGCGGACAGCGCTGGTACCCGCGCGGCGCGCTCGATCTGGTCGATCTGCCGGCGGAAAACTTCGTGTTCGAAGCCGCCATCCTGATCGCCGCCACGCGCGAAAAAGGCATCAGCGTGGTGTCGGTGCCGATCGCTTCGCGTTACCAGGGCGAATTCCGCATCAGCCACTTCAGCCCGATCCGCGATGTCAGCCGCATCACCTTCTACACGGTGGGGCAGATCCTGCGCTACGGCGATGTGGTGGCCAGCTACCGGCGTTCGCGCGCCTCGCAGCCGGTGGTGTTCGACGTTGCCGTGACTTGAAGGCAGGAGCGAGTGGAGAGGAGTGAGAAGTGAGAGAGAGCAAGAGCTCGCCACTCTCACTTCTCACTCCTCTCCACTCATTTCTGCTCTACGCCATGCCGCCGTTGACGCCGATCACTTGGCCGTTGATGTAGCCGGCGGCATCCGAACATAGAAACGCCACCAGCGCCGCGACCTCTTCCGGTTTACCGGCGCGCTGCGCAGGCACCATCTCGCGAATGCGTTCCGGCGGGAATTGCTCGCCGATCATGCGTCCTTCGATCACGCCGGGCGCCACCACGTTTGCGGTGATGCCGCGCGAAGCCATCTCGCGCGCCAGCGAGCGCGTGGCGCCATGCAGGGCGGACTTGGCGGCCGCGTAGTTCGCCTGGCCGCGGTTGCCCAGCTGCGCCGCCACCGAGCTGACCGACACGATGCGACCGAAGCGCGCTCGCGCCATCGGCAGCAGCAAGGGCTGGGTGACGTGGAAGAAGCCATGCAGCGATACGTCGATCACGCGTCGCCATGCGTCTTCGGACATACCGGCCAGTGGACTGTCCTCGTGAATGCCGGCGTTGTTCACCACCGCATGCACGGGTCCGTCGATCAGCAGGGTCTCAAGTGCATGTCGTGTGGCGGCCGTGTCGGTCACGTCGAAGGCAACTGACTGCGCCGCGCCGCCGGCATCGCGGATGGTGGCGGCGACGTCATCGGCGCGGGCCAGGCCGGTATTGGCGTGCACGATCACGTGGTAGCCGCCTGCGGCGAGCGCTCGCGAGATCGCAGCGCCGAGATCGCCGCTGCCGCCGGTCACCAGCGCGCGACGGGGAGTATGGAGCTGAGTCATGGCTGCCTCGGCATCAGGGAAGAGGATGAATGACCGCAGCGCGGCCGCTCACCAGCAAGCGGCCGCCCTGTTCGACACGGAAGGCATATTGTGCGCCTGCGTCGTCAGCGTAGAGGCTTTCGGCATGGACGTCCAAACGGCCTTGCGCAGGATCCACCCATTCGTTGGCCAGCGATACATCGCGCAGGCTGACCAGGCGGCCTGGCCGCGCCTCGCTCGCACCGCGTTCGCGCGCCAGCAAGGCGCCATGCACGGCCATCGCCTGCGCGCCGTATTCGGCCAGATGGACCGCGTGCAACCCGGCGCTGCCACGCAGCGGATGATCCGCCAGCACGTGACTCTCGCTGATCGCGTGGATCGTCGTTTCATTCCACACAACCACGGCGTCGAGCAAACACATCGCGCCCTGGTGGGGAATGAGGTGGGCCCAGTCAGTCTTGGCGAGCATGCGGCGCCATCAGGATCGAAAGACAGAAATGAAATGCGACGCCCAGGGCGACGGTGAGGCCGATCGCGCGCAAGACGGGAATGGTGCTCCAGGCCAGCATGCCGAAGACCAGCAGCGCGGACAGCACGCACACCAGTGTCGCGTGCAGCGTGCGGCGCTGTTCGGCGGCGTCGCCGGTATCGCGCTCGAAGAACAACGCATAGTGCAGGCCGAGCCCGGCCGCGAGTATCAGCGCCACTAGATGGAACAGCGAGATTTCCACACCTGACACACGTTCCACTGCCAGCACGAGGAAAGTTGCCAGCGTCATCGGCGCCAGCACGTGCCAGGCCCTGCGCACGCTGCGCAAGGCAACCACGATCGCGATGACCAGGAGCAGCGCCGCGCCGAGCAGGGCGTGCAGGATGCGCGCGCGGTAATCCACCACCAGCGACTCGGCGGCGCCCTTGAGGTCGAGCAGACGCACCGAACCGCCGCTGTCGCGCGCGAGCGACTGCAGGGCTGCCAAGTCATGCACACCGGTAAGCGTGCCCAGGCCAAGCCAATGACCATCGCGCTGCATCAGCATGGCCGACACGCGTTGGCCCAATGGCGATGATGCAAAGCGTTCCGGCGTCAGCACGGGCAAGCTGCGTGCCTGCGCCACGTCGTTGAGGAAGGGTTGGAACAAACCTGCCTGGAACGGCATGCCCTGCTCGGCTTCGTCGAGCGCACTTTTCAGCGCTTGCGCATCGGGCAACGCTCGCTGCCGTGCGCGCTGCGCTGCCTCGCTCGGCAGATAGCGTGAAGGCAGTTCGATCGCATCGACGGCGTGACGGGCCACCAGGGCATCCACCGCAGGCTCGAGCTTTTCCGATAGCGCCAACACCGCCTGCTCATCGGGCGCCTGCAACACCAGTAGATAGCGCACGTCAGGCGCACCCAGGGCCTCGCGCAAACGTGCATCGCGCATCAGCAGGTCGCGCGGCAACGGCGTAAGCGCCGACAAATCGTTCTGCCAGAACGGGCCCTGCGCAAACACCAGCATCAGCACGCTGGCGATGGCCACCAGCAAGGGAATCCAACGCGGTCGCGGCAGGCGGTCCACGGTGTCGCGTGCGCGGATCAGCCAGCCCATCGCGGCGACATCGTGCACGCGCTCCGGCAGCAGATAGGGCAACAGGTAGCGTGTGCTGAAGCCGGCCGCCAACAAACCCGTGATGGTAAAGACGGCCAATTGCTTGAGGCCATTCACGCCGGATGCAAAGAACGCCGCATAGGCAATGCATGCCGAAGCGATCGCGGTGAGCAGCAGCGGCCACAGGTCACGCACGCTTTGCACGGCGCTTTCGCCGGCGCGGCGGTGACTCAGCACCCGTATCGGATACTCCTGTGCCACGCCAAGCAGGGTGAAGCCAAACGCCAGCGTGATCCCATGCACCTGCGGAAACAGCAGCACGAGTGCGGCAATGCCCGCCAGCGCGGCACTGGCGATCGGCAAGGCCGAGAACAGCAGAGAGCCGATGCTGCGATACGCCAGCAACAGCAGCACGATGAAGCCCACGGTCGAAATGCGTCCGATCCACTCCGCCTGCCCGCGCGTCTGCGCGCTCGCGACCACGCTGAAGTAACCCGGTCCGCTGACCACCAGCGAGCCGCCCGCATGATCGGGCAAGGCGTCGAAGGCGCGATGGATGCCATCGATCGCCTGCGACTGCGCATCCGGATCGAAGCCTGCCGCCTGGGTCAGCACCAGCAGCAAGGCCTCGTGCTGCGGCGAGAACCACACGCCTTGCACGATCTCGGGCGACTTGGGCGGCGACCACCGCTCGGCCAGCTTGAGCACTTCCAGGGTGGGATCGCGCGGCAGCAATCCCTTCAGCAGCGACGCCGCGGGCGACGACAGATCGTCCAGACGCTGTTCCAGCTCACCGCGCAGATAAGCGGCATCCATGCGCTGATGATCCAGCGTGGGCGAGAGCAGGTAGCGATACGGCAGGAGGGCATCGTCGAGCGCGCCGATGTCGAAACTGCCGTTGAGCACCTGCGTGTACTGTCGATCCTTGCGCAGCGCCGCCGCGAGTTGCTGGCTCAGGCCGGCAAGCTGCTCGTCGGACTTGCCGCTGATGGCGAGCAACAGCAGCCGCGAGCCCGGGCCCTCGCCCACCTGCTCCATCAACAGGCGCTGATCGGGAGTGGTCGGCGCTGGCATGAAGCTGCGCAGGTCGGTGCTCACCGTGAGGTGTCGCGTAACAAACAGGCCGAGCACCGCCAGCGTGGCCAGCCAGAGCACCAGCAACGTCACGCGGCTGCGACGCACCCTCAGCTGCCTCGGCAAAGCGCGGTGAGTGCGTCGCGCGTCGGCGCCGTGGGCATCTTGGCGGCATAGTCGCCCAGCAGATCGATGGCGATGTCGCCATCGGCTTCCTGCATGCGCATGCAGTGCGGCTCGTTGCCGCTGCCGTCGATGTCGATGCGGCTTACGGTCTGCGCGAGTTTCGCGTCGCGCGGGGTCAGCGTCAGCGTCCAGTGATCCGCGCCGTCAGCGCTGTGCTGCACGGTGAATGCCTGCTCGAGGCGAGAGGCGTCGCCACCCAGTAGCGCCACGAAACTGTCCAGCAACAGCTGCAGCTGCGGCGCACGCTTCAAGGAGAAACTCCGCGGCGAACGACCTTCGCGCTGCTGCGTCACTTCACCATCGCCAATGGTCGACACTTCACGCGTGGGATGTTCGACTGTGCGCTCGAGTTTGTCGCCGCCCAACCAGGCAAGTTGTCCGGAAACGACGAGCGGCTTATCCAGCATCTTCAAGAAGCGCGCTTCGGCAAACGGCGTGCGGGCGGGTGCCGGACGCCCCAGCGAGGCCACCAGCGCGCGTGCCGTGGCGGCGTCCTCAGGCGCCGACGCGTTCGCGTTCGTGTTCGCGCACAGCGACAGCGTCAGGGCGCACAGCAGTGTCCACGTCTTGCTGCCAGAAGTCATAGAAGTTGAACCAGTTGTAGGGGGCGACCCGGATGTAGTGTTCCACGCGACGGGCGAAGCGCGCGATTACGGCGTCCAGCGCTTGTGCGCGATCCTGTCGCGGAATCTCGATGCGGTCGGCAAACGGCTCGAAAATGAGGCGATAGCGATTGCCGCCTTCATACAGACCGAAACACAGCACCACCGGCACGCGCAAACTGTGCGCGAGCAGCCAGGGCCCGACGGGAAACGGCGCAGGTTCACCCAGCAACGGGGTACGGCGCAGTACTTCGTGTTCGCGTCCGCGATCGGCCAGCAGGGCGACCATGGCGCCTTGCTGGCAGGCCTCGGCCATCGCCAGCGTGATCGACGTACCGCCTGCGGAGGCATCGATGACGCTGGCGCCCACCTCAGGTGCCAGCGCTTCGAGCAACTGCGTCAAGGCCGGTGTCTTCTGCTTGTCCAACACCACCCGCAGATGAGTGTCGGGGCGACGCGCACTGAGCGCGCGCAAGGCCTCGAAACTGCCCTGATGGGTGCCGAGCAGGAGCACGCCGCGTCCCTCGGCGAAACTGGCCTCGAGCTGCTCCAGCCCTTCCACCGTCACGTCGAAATCCTTTTCGCCACGGGCGAGCAGGAAGACGCGATCGAGCATGGTCGATGCGAAGCAGTGAATGTGCTTCATCACATGCCACGGCGTGATCGGCTTGTGCAGCACGCGCTCGAGGAAACGGCGCGACGCTTCCCGCTCGGGTCCTCGGCGCCAATAGAAATAGAGCGTGATCGGATAGAGGATCGACCGGGCGACCGGGCGACCGCCGTACAGTGCAATGCTGCGGATCAGCCACAACGCAAAGCGTCCGCCGCCTTCGGGCCGGCTCTGCCAGTGTTCGCTCATATCGTTCCCTCGATGGAGCCGCGCGCGAGCAGATCGTCGCCGCGATGGATCTCAAAACGCACGCGGCCCTGGGCTTCGGTAAGCGCGATCCGCGCCTCCTGTTCCGGCAGGAGTGGCGCCACGAACTTTGCTTCCAGCACGCGCGCAAGCCGCTGGCCGCGCCAATCGCGCAGGGCCAGCGCGACCTGTTCCAGCAGCATCACGCCAGGCACCAGCGGCGAACCGGGGAAATGACCCGGCAGGCAGGCATGGTCCGCGCCCACCAGAAACACACGCTGAAAAGCCGCCTGATTCATGGCGATGCCGAATCGTCGCCGCGCACCAGCGCGGGCCAGCGCGCCGCGATGCCCATGGCCAGCTCGTGGAAGCGAGGGTGGTGCACATGGCGCAGATGCCAGCGGCGGAACACGTTTTCCAGCAGGAACGCGCAGGCGATCAACACATAGCCGCCCACATGCACATAGGACTGCGCGATACCCGCCGGCACCGGCCAGGGCGAGGTCATGCCCAGCGAGCCGAGCAGGCCACCCGGCTCCGCGCACAGCAGAAGGACGGCCAGCACGACGGCTTGCGCTGCCGTGAGCAGCGTCCAGAACCAGGTGAGGTGGCGTGCATACGGCGCAATGCCGGGCACGGCGAGTCGCTCGGGACCTTCCAGTGCCTCGATGAAACGCGCGATCAGCGGCGTCTGTCCTGCACGCAGCGTTCGGCCGAACAAGGACGCCAGCAGGATATTGATCGCAATCGGCACGCATTCCAGCAGCAGGCCGACCATGCCATGCAGCCACAACCAGGCCATGGCCGCCAGCGTGCCCAACCAGACGACCCACGGCAGCGCGCGGCGCGTGGCCAGCGCAGGAATCATCAAGACGGTCAGCAGCAACGCGCAGGCCGCCAGCGAGAAACCCTGGCGGTGCGTCAGCACGCCAGCCATCGCCAGCACCGGATAGCCGAACATCAGCGGCATCCAGCGCCGGGACGTCGATTTCGGTTGTGCTGCGTTTGATGACGACATGGGTTGCTCAGCCTGCATGACAACGAAACGGCTTGGACCTAAGTCTGCCGCGTGCGCGATACATCATGCCCGATAGTTCTTAAACGGCGCGCTGCCGTTCAATGTGCTCGGAGAGGGTGCGCAGGCTGGTGAAGATCTTGCGATTCTCGGGATTGTCCGAGCGCAGCTGGAAGCCGTAGCGCTTGGATACGGCCAGCGCAATTTCCAGGGCATCGATGGAGTCCAGGCCCAGATCGCCGCCGAAAAGCGGTGCATCGGGGTCAATCTGGTCGGCCGTGACGGTTTCCAGATTGAGGCTGTCCACGATCAGCGTGGCCAGTTCGTGTTGTGCGGTGCTCTGCTCGGCCATGCCTTTCCGTACCCGAATTCTTGCGCCTCTCCCCCAGAGCCGCAGGCCGGCCAGTGTACCATAGCGTCCTAGAGTCTCCGGTTGGATGCCCATGGTTCAGGGTTGTGAAAACGTCAGGCCTGCGCTGCGCCGCGCGCCGCAGGTGTCCTACCGGTGGGTCGATCCGGATGCGGTCTTGCAGGATGCCGGCACGCTGGCCGTATTCGGCTTCGGCACCGGCGCCGCGCGTAGCGTCGATCCGCGCTGGCTGCAGGTCGACCTGGAAATCTTCGACGCTCCCACGCCGCTGGAGATCTGGCAGGTCGACGGCCCCGTGACGCAAGGGCGGGTGGGCGAGCTGCAATGGTCGAGCGGCGACGGCTGGCTGTTCGCTGCCATCACGCTGGATGAAAACATCCATGGCGGACCGCGCGCCGCCGCGGCCAGCGCTTACGCGCAATTATGTGAGTTCGTCGCCACGCGTCGCGAGCGTCATGTGCAGCGCATCTGGAACTACCTGGCCGATATCAATGAAGGCGCCGGCGACAGCGAGCGCTACAAGCAGTTCTGCGAAGGCCGCGCCGAGGGCATGGCCAGCTTCTTCGCCGATGGTTTTCCCGCTGCCACCGCCATCGGCCACCACGCCTCGGCGCCCCGCCTGCAGGTGTACTTGCTGGCCTGCGACGAGCCGGGCGAACGCGTGGAGAACCCGCGACAGGTCAGCGCCTGGCGCTACCCGCGCCAATACGGCCGCACGCCGCCCAGTTTCGCCCGGGCCATGACCTTGCCGGGCCAGGACGCCCTCGCCATCTCCGGCACGGCCGCCGTCGTGGGTCACGCCTCGGCGCACGAGGACGATCTGCTCGCGCAGCTGGACGAAACCCTGGTGAACCTCGAAGCCCTGCTGGCCAGTGCGAACATGCCGGCCGGATTCGACACGCAGTCGCCGCTCAAGGCCTATGTGCGGCATCCAACGGACGCGCCGCTGGTGCGCGAGTTCCTGCAGCAGCGTCTGGCCGGCGTGCCGGTGCTGTTGCTGCACGGCGATATCTGCCGCACCGAGCTGCTGGTGGAAATCGACGGCTGGCGTTACGCCTGATTAGCTCTTCCACCCGTCTGGCGAACGGCAGGCAGGAAATGCCTGGCGGAATCCTTCCACCATGAAACTCGCCAGGGCGGACTTGGCTGCCGGCAGCGCCGCATAGACATCGGCGAGTGCAAGCGCGCCGCGACCGGTTTCCAACGCAGACACGGAAACGCTGCTCAGCACGGCCGCATGCACCGTCAGGCCACCAAGGCGATAGCGAAACAGCGCCGTGCAGTCATCGGGACGGGACTGCCAGCTCATCACGGGATTGGTCTGGCCCAGATAGATCGGCGTGGCGTCGTGCTTCGCCGCCAGTTGCTCGCCCGCACCCGGCAGCAGGGCTTCGGACTCCTGCAACAGGCATTCTTCGCAGGCCGGAATCACCGTATAGCTGACCCATCCCGAGCTCGCCCCTTCCGGCGCGGCGAAGGTGTAGTGCGCGTTGGCGTCCACGCCAATGGTGGCGCGCTGCACGCGCCAGCCCTGCGGCACCGCCATCCACCCTGCCACATCGCCATAGAACCATTGCACGGCGTCTTTCGAAGAGGATGGCGAGGTCGGCAGCGCAGGCAGTTTCGTCGGATCGGGACGTGTCCAGTCGCCCACGCCCGAATGCACGTCGATCAACGTGACGGAGAGGCCGCCAAACGGCACCGCGCGCAAGGCGTAATCGGTTCCCACCGCCGAACGTATCTCGGGTGTGGCGGGAAGCTCGCGCACGCCCGTCGCCGCATAAACCTGCGACACCATTCCCCACAGCAAGGCCATGGCGACGTTCGCCACGACGTGTCGGAACCGAAAGCGCATAACCACCCCCCTGTCGCGTCAGCGGGTAGCAGCTTATACGCGGGTGCTGGCAGCGCGCGAGTCGGTCAAAAGTAGGGGTGCGAGTCGGCCTTTGCTTCTGGCTGGCTCGCTTCTGGCCGCACTCTCCAGAGGGAACGCAGGGGCGATGAATCAGGAAGCGGATGCCTTCGCGTACGCGGGATCCAGCCGGCTCAGGAACGCGCGCACCTGGGCGTTGATATACGGATTGGCCTGCCCGCTGTCCTGGTCGATGATCGCCTTGTCCTTGAACGACATGGTCTTCAACAAACGCCCCGTGCCCGCATCGAACACGTGCACCGTCGCAATGTAGCTGATCATCGGGCGCATGCTGCCGCCGCCCATGGGGTTGGCCGGCGCGGACAGGTCAGGCACATAGCGCATGGTGATGCGATAGGGCTGCGCCTGCTCTCCAACGGGCGATGGCGTGCCCGTCATGAAGGCCTTGTTGTCTGATGCCACCGTTTCCAGCGTGACGTGCCGGTCGTCCGCCCAGCGATCGAAGGCGCGCTCCACGATGGCGCAATCGACGGTGTTGCTAGTGCATGCCAGGTAGGCGTGAAAACGCGGTGCGTCCTGCGCGCCAAACAGCTGCACGGGTGCATCGCCACTGGGCGCGCTGGCACAGGCATTCAGGAGTGCCACGCCGAGGAACGTACCAATCAATTTTCCGATGCGCATGACTACCCCATCCTTGCCCAGAAAAACCGTGCCGCCGCGGCCAATGATCACGGCTGCTTGGTCGGTCGCTTCCAACCATGCAAGGTCACCTGCTTGGCGCGTGCAAGGGTCAACTCGCCGGCTGGCGCTTCCTTGCCGATCACCGAACCGGCGCCGATCGTCGCATCCTCGCCCACGGTGACCGGCGCGACCAGCGCGCTGTTGGAACCGATGAAGGCGCGGTCGCCGATCACGGTGAGATGCTTGTTGGCGCCATCGTAGTTGCAGGTGATGGTGCCGGCGCCGATGTTCACGCCGCGGCCGATGAGGGTGTCACCGAGGTAGCTCAGGTGATTGGCCTTGCTGCCCTCGCCGAGGATGGCTTTCTTGGTCTCGACGAAATTACCGATATGCACGCCCGCCGCCAGCTCCGTGCCCGGACGCAGGCGCGCGAACGGACCAATCGTGCATGGCCCATGCGTCACCACGCCTTCGAGATCGCAATGCGCCTGCACCACGGTGCCGCTGGCGAGCTTCACGTCCTTTAGGCGCGTGAACGGGCCGACCTGCACGTCATCGCCGAATTGGACGTCGCCTTCGAGCACGACATTCACGTCGATCTCCACATCCATGCCGGCGCTGACCTTGCCGCGCACATCGATGCGCAGCGGATCGGCGATGCGCACGCCCTCCAGCGCCAATGCCTTGGCCGCGCGCGAACGGTACTGCGCCTCAAGCTCGGCGAGTTGCCAGGGATTGTTGGCGCCGGCTGTCTCGAATTCGTCCTCGCATTCCACGCAGGCTGCGGCGCGATTTTCGCCGGCCGCCATGGCGAAGATGTCGGTGAGGTAGTACTCGCCCTGCACATTGTTGCGATCGAGTTTGGACGTCCATCGCTTCAGGGCCACGGCATCGGCCGCCAGGATGCCGGTATTGATCAGGTTCATCGCGCGCTGCGCGTCGTCGGCGTCTTTTTCTTCCACCACGGCGCGCACGAAGCCGTTGCCATCGCGAAGGACGCGGCCGTAGCCGTGCGGATGAGTGACGCGCGTGGCGAGCAGGCTCACCGTGCCTTCGGCTCGCACCAAGGCTTCAAGCGTCTGCGTACGCGTGAGCGGCACGTCGCCATACAGCACCAGCACGGTGACATCGTCGGGCACCTCCAGCAGCGCCTCGCGCACGGCGTGGCCGGTGCCCAGTCGCTGCGACTGCAGCACCCAGTGCAGGTCGTCCTGTCCGTCGAAGGCCGCACGCACCTGGTCGCCACAATGCCCGTAGACCACGTGGATCGCCTTCGGTTGCAGTGCGCGCGCCGCCTCAAGCACATGGGCAAGCAGAGGACGTCCAGCCAACGGCATCAGCACCTTGGCCTTCTTCGACTTCATGCGCTTGCCCTCGCCGGCGGCGAGAACGATGACGTGCAGTGGCGTGGTCTTGAGCATCGGGCGGACCTGTTTCTTGGCTAGCGGCGGAGGATAGCAGCAGGTGCAAGCGGCCCTACGGGCCTGAGGATGTAGACCGTATGGCTATGGCGTGGCACGTGGTGAGGCGCTGGTATCGGTGACGGGCTTGCCATCTTTCCACGCGAATCGGAACACGTAGTCGAGGCTGAAGGGACGCGCCTCGCTGCCGACCTGGTGCGTGTTGCCGTTGGCATCCGATGCCCACTGACTGATGCGCAGGGGCTCGAATGTCCACTGCATGGCGGCGGTGCGGATCGCTTCATCGAAGAGCCTGGTGTGCGCGTCCGCGCGCTCTTCGTCGGCGATGCGCACCTCTGACACCTTGCCTTCTTCGTCCACGATCAAACGAGCTTCAACTTCCAGCGGCGGCAAGCGCTGGTCGAGCAAGGTAGCCGGATAGTCCGGCGCCGGATGGCTCGAGGGAACCGCACCGGTCGATACCTCGCCCAAGGCAAGCTGGTAGTGCTGAATATCCGCCTTCGCCACGCTGCGATAGGACGTGTCGGCCTCGGTGGCCGGCTTGGCTGGAACCGCCTGCTGCACGCTGGCGCAGCCGGCCAGCATGACGCCAAGGAGTAGCGGCAGCCCCCTCGACCCAACACCGTGATGCCTCGCAACCATATCGCTCCCCTTGTCGCTTTTGCCTCAGCATAAACAAAAACGCCGGCCCATGGCCGGCGTTCTGCGGGGTGCTGCCCGGGGCAAGACGCTTAGTGCTTGAGCGTCTTGCGCAGGCGCTCCAGCGCCTGCAGCTGGGTGATGGCTTGCGCCAGCTTGGCCTGCGCCTCGGCGATCTCAACCGCATCGGTGCGATTGGCCAGAGCGTCTTCCGCTTCCTGCTTGGCGCGCTGGGCGGCGGCTTCATCCAGGTCGGAGGCGCGTGCGGCCGTATCGGCCAGCACGGTGACGACCTGCGGCTGCACTTCCAGGATGCCGCCGGACACCCAGAACTGCTGACGCTCGCCGTTGGCCAGCACCACGTCCACGTGGCCGGGCTTCAGACGGGTGATCAGCGGCGCGTGGCGGGGCGCGATGCCCAGTTCGCCCATCTCGCCGGTGGCGACCACGAGCTGCGCGTCGCCGGAGAAGATCTCGGCTTCGGCGCTGACGATGTCGACACGGAGGGTATGACTCATGACGGTATTCCGGTGCGTTCGATGAAAAGCAGACGATGCTGTGTGGAGCGGGCGAAGCGCGGCATGCGCGCCTCACCGTATTGCCTCACAGGGATCAGGCCGCCTTCTTGGCGCCCATTTCCTCGGCCTTCTTGATGGCCTCGTCGATGCCGCCGACCATGTAGAACGCCTGCTCCGGCAGGTGGTCCACGTCGCCGTCGACGATCATCTTGAAGCCGCGGATGGTTTCCTTCAGCGGCACGTACTTGCCCGGCGAGCCGGTGAACACTTCGGCCACGTGGAACGGCTGCGAGAAGAAGCGCTCGATCTTGCGGGCGCGCGACACGGCCTGCTTGTCGTCTTCGGACAGCTCGTCCATGCCCAGGATCGCGATGATGTCCTTGAGCTCCTTGTAGCGCTGCAACGTGCCCTGCACGCGGCGGGCCACGTCGTAGTGCTCGGCGCCGACGATATCCGGATCGAGCTGGCGGCTGGTCGAATCCAGCGGATCCACGGCCGGGTAGATACCCAGCGAGGCGATGTTACGCGACAGCGTGACGGTCGAATCCAAGTGGGCGAAGGTGGTCGCCGGCGAGGGATCGGTAAGGTCATCCGCGGGCACGTACACGGCCTGGATCGAGGTGATCGAACCGGTCTTGGTCGAGGTGATGCGCTCCTGCAGCACGCCCATTTCCGCGGCCAGCGTCGGCTGGTAACCCACGGCGGACGGCATACGGCCGAGCAGTGCGGACACTTCGGTACCGGCCAGCGTGTAGCGGTAGATGTTGTCCACGAACAGCAGCACGTCCTTGCCCTTGCCCGACGCGTCCTTCTCGTCGCGGAAGTACTCGGCCATGGTCAGGCCGGTCAGCGCCACGCGCAGACGGTTGCCCGGCGGCTCGTTCATCTGGCCGTACACCATCGCGACCTTGTCGAGCACGTTGGAGTCTTTCATCTCGTGGTAGAAGTCGTTGCCCTCGCGGGTACGCTCGCCCACGCCGGCGAACACGGACAGACCCGAGTGCGCCTTGGCGATGTTGTTGATCAGTTCCATCATGTTCACGGTCTTGCCCACGCCGGCGCCGCCGAACAGGCCGACCTTGCCGCCCTTGGCGAACGGGCAGATCAGGTCGATGACCTTGATGCCGGTTTCCAGCAAGTCGTTGGCCGTGGCCTGGTCGTCGTAGCTCGGAGCTTCGCGATGGATGACCCAGCGGTCTTCCTCGCCGATCGGGCCGGCTTCGTCGATGGGATTGCCGAGCACGTCCATGATGCGACCCAGCGTGGCCTTGCCGACCGGCACCTTGATGCCTTCGCCGGTGTTGCGGGCCACGAGGCCGCGCTTGAGGCCATCGGTGGAACCGAGGGCAATCGTACGGACGATGCCGTCACCCAGCACCTGCTGGACTTCCAGCGTGATGTCGGTGCCGTCGACCTTCAGCGCGTCGTAAACCTGCGGCACCTGATCGCGTGCGAATTCCACGTCGATGACCGCGCCGATGATCTGTACAACTTTGCCCTGACTCATGGATGTGCTCCGGATGGATCTTTTAGTGTTTTGGACAACTCGCGCCCTGTAACGGTCGCGTGGTTTTAGTGAATTGTGCGGCCATGGATGGCCGCTTCTTGATCTTCGCGATCAAGGACGATCGCATTTATACCGCCGCTGCGCCGCCGACGATTTCCGAAATTTCCTGGGTAATCGCAGCCTGGCGCGCCTTGTTGTAAATCAGCGTCAGTTCGCCGATCACCTTGTTGGCGTTGTCCGATGCGCTCTTCATCGCGACCATGCGCGCGGCATGCTCGCTGGCGAGGTTTTCCAGCACGCCCTGATACACCACCGACTCGATGTAACGACCCAGCACGTGCTCAAGCACGGTCGCGGCATCCGGTTCGTAGATGTAATCCCAGTCGTGCTTCTGCTCGAGCTTGAGGCCCGCCACCGGGAAATCCGGCGAGTTCGGCTTGCCTTCGCCGCTGACCATTTCCTGCGCCACCACCGGCAGCGGAAGCAGCGCATGGACTGCCGGCTTCTGCGTCATGGTGTTGATGAAATCGTTGTGGGCGAGGAACACGCGATCGAGCTTGCCTTCGGTGTACGCGTCGAGCATGACCTTGATCACACCAATCAGGCTTTCCACCTTCGGCTTCTCACCCAGGTGGGTGACGCTGCCGATCAGGTTCACGCCCTTGATGCGACGGAAGAACTGGGTGGCCTTCTGGCCGACGGCGACGACGTCGATTTCCGCGCCCTTGTCCTGCCACTCACGAATGATCGGCAGCAGGCGACGGAACAGGTTCGAGTTCAGGCCGCCACACAGGCCACGATCGGTGCTGACGACGAGGAAGCCGACGCGCTGCACCTTCTCGCGCTCCAGCAGGAACGGATGGCTGAAGTCGGTGCTGGCCTGGGCCACGTGCGCGATCACCTTGCGCATGGCACGCGCATAGGGACGCGAAGCCTTCATCAGATCCTGCGCCTTGCGGATCTTCGAGGCCGAGACCATCTCGAGCGCGCGCGTCACCTTGCGCATGTTCTGCGTGCTCTTGATCTTGGTTTTGATTTCGCGTCCGCTTGCCACGTTTGCCTCAACCTATCTGGGTTAGTGCGATCCCGGCCGATCGACCGGAGTGCGGTACGGCCGTCTGGACGGCCGTACACCCTTTATTGCTTACCAGCTGCCGGTCTTCTTGTACTCGTCGAGCGAGGACTTGAAGGTGGCTTCGATGTCGTTGTTCCAGTCACCGGTGGCGACGATCTTCTTCATCAGCTCGCCGTGGTTCTGGTGCATGAACGCGTGCAGGCCCTTCTCGAACGGCAGCACCTTGTTGACCGGCAGGTCATCGAGGTAGCCCTTCTCGGCGGCGTACACCGACAGCGCGAGTTCGGCGATGGACAGCGGCGCGTACTGCGCCTGCTTCATCAGCTCGGTCACGCGCTGGCCGCGGTCCAGCTGGGCGCGGGTGGCCGGGTCCAGGTCCGAGGCGAACTGCGCGAACGCAGCCAGCTCGCGGAACTGCGCCAGGGCCAGCTTCACGCCGCCGGACAGCTTCTTGACGATCTTGGTCTGGGCGGCGCCACCGACGCGCGACACCGAGATACCGGCGTTCACGGCCGGGCGGATGCCGGCGTTGAACAGGTCGGTTTCCAGGAAGATCTGGCCATCGGTGATCGAGATCACGTTGGTCGGCACGAACGCGGACACGTCACCGGCCTGCGTTTCGATGATCGGCAGCGCGGTCAGCGAACCGGTCTTGCCCTTCACTTCGCCGTTGGTGAACTTCTCGACGTACTCCTCGGAGACGCGAGCCGCACGCTCGAGCAGACGCGAGTGCAAATAGAACACGTCGCCCGGATAGGCTTCGCGGCCCGGCGGGCGCTTGAGCAGCAGCGAGATCTGGCGGTAGGCCACGGCCTGCTTGGACAGATCGTCATAGATGATCAGCGCGTCTTCGCCGCGGTCGCGGAAGTACTCGCCCATGGCGCAACCCGAATACGGCGCGATGTACTGCAGCGCGGCCGACTCGGAAGCGGAAGCCACCACCACGATGGTGTTGGCCAGCGCGCCGTTCTCTTCGAGCTTGCGCACCACGTTGGCGATCGACGAACGCTTCTGGCCGATGGCAACGTAAATGCACTTAATGCCGGAGTCTTTCTGGTTGATGATCGCGTCGATGGCCAGCGCGGTCTTGCCGGTCTGGCGGTCGCCGATGATCAGCTCGCGCTGGCCACGGCCGATCGGGATCATCGAATCGACGGACTTGTAGCCGGTCTGCACAGGCTGGTCGACCGACTTGCGCCAGATCACGCCCGGCGCGACCTTTTCGATGGCCGAGCTGGTCTTGGCGTTCAGCGGGCCCTTGCCGTCGATCGGGTTGCCGAGCGAATCGACTACGCGACCCAGCAGCTCCGGACCGGTCGGCACTTCGAGAATGCGGCCGGTGGTCTTGGCGGTATCGCCTTCGCGCAGGTGCTGGTATTCGCCCAGCACCACGGCGCCGACCGAGTCACGCTCGAGGTTCAGCGCCAGCGCATAGGAGTTGCCCGGCAGTTCGATCATTTCGCCCTGCATCACGTCGGCCAGACCGTGGATGCGCACGATGCCGTCGGACACGCTGATGATGGTGCCTTCGTTACGTGCTTCCGCGCCGAGCTTGAACTGCTCGATGCGGGTCTTGATCAGTTCGCTGATCTCGGACGGATTCAAGGTGGAGCTGGACATGGGTCGATATCCTGAGATTTGAGTCTTTTTTGAAGAGCCTGCCGCTGGCGGCGGCTCTTCGCGAAACGGACTTCGCTTAAATACTTACGCCGTTAAAGCGCGTGTCATGCGCGCCAGGCGTCCACGGGCCGAACCGTCGATCACTTCGCTGCCGGTATCGATCACCACGCCGCCAAGCAGCGAGGCGTCGACCTGGGTTTCCAGTTCGATCTCGCGCTTGAAGCGACGCTTCAGCGACACCTTCAGCTGTTCAGCCTGGGCGGCATCCAGCGCGAACGCACTGGTCACCTTCACCAACAGCTGCGATTCGGATTCGCGCTTGTACTGCTCGTACAGCGCGGCGATTTCCGGCAGCAGCGCCATGCGACGGTGCTCGGCCAGCTCACCCAGGAAACGGGCAAACGGCGCGTCGGCAGCCATGCCCTGCGGCAGGTGCAACGCGACCAGCTGGTCCGCCGTCACGCGCGGATCGTTGCCGAAACCGGCCACGCGCGAGTCCTTCGCCACTTCCGCGGCAAAGGCCAGCGCCTGCGACCAAGCGCCCAGCGAGCCGGCCGCGTGGGCCACCTCGAAGGCGGCACGCGCATACGGACGGGCGAGGGTGATTGCCTGTGCCATGGCTTAGATCTCGGCCGCGAGCTGGTCGAGCATCGCCTTGTGGGCGTTGACGTCGACTTCGCGCTGCACGATCTTCTCCGCGCCCTGGACAGCCAGACGGCCGACCCAGCCACGCAGTTCTTCGCGCGCACGCTGCTGCATGCTGACGATTTCCTCGGCAGCGGCAGCCTTCAGGCGGCTGGCCTCGGTCACGGCTTCGGCGCGAGCCTTGTCCACGATCTGGTTGGCCTGCTGCTGCGCACGCTCGATGATCTCGTTGGCCTGCTGACGGGCCTGCTTGATCTCGACGGCCACCTTGGCGTCGGCGTCCTTGAGTTCGGCGCGCGCCTTTTCAGCGGCGGCCAGACCATCGGCAACCTTCTTCTGGCGCTCTTCAATCGCGTGATTGAGCTGCGGCCAGATGAACTTGGTGGTGAACCAGACCAGGATGGCAAAAGAAACCATCTGGCCCAGGAAAGTCAGATTGATATCCATGAGCTTTCCAAATACTCCCGAACACGTTGAAGTTGACGTGAAGTCGCGGCTCTAGATCCGCCGCGACACCACATAACCCGCTCCGATCGGCCTCGCGGCCAAGCGAAGGCTTAGTGCAGGGCGCTGATCAGCGGGTTCGAGAAGGCGAACAGCAGCGCCACGGCCAGGCCGATGATGAACGCAGCGTCGATCAGGCCGGCGAGCAGGAACATGCGGCCCTGCAGCAGCGGCACCAGCTCCGGCTGACGTGCGGCGGACTCAAGGAACTTGGAACCCATGATGGCGATACCCAAGCAAGCGCCCAGAGCGCCGAGGCCGATGATGATGCCGATGGCAATGGCGGTCAGGCCCTGCACGTGTGCGATGAGTTCCATGGTGTTCTCCTGTGAATCGATAACGGGTTGTTGGTTAGAACAAGAAAGATGAAGCGAAACTTGGAGTAAAGCGAACCTTAGTGATGCTCACGCGCCGTCGCGATGTACACGATGGTCAGCATCATGAAGATGAACGCCTGCAGCAGGATGATCAGGATGTGGAAGATCGCCCACACCGAGTTGAACAGCACGCCCGGCAGGAAGCTGAGCCAGCCTGCGAACAGGCCCGCGATCAACATGAAGACCAGCTCGCCACCGTACATGTTGCCGAACAGTCGCATGGCGAGCGAGACCGGCTTGGACAGGTATTCGATGACGTTGAGCGCGAGGTTGAACGGCATCAGGATGATCTTGACGACCACGTTGTCCGCATGGAACGGCGCCGTGATCAGTTCCCAGCCGAAACCGCCCACGCCCTTGGCCTTCATGCCATGCGCCAGCACGATGAAGAACACGGCCAGGGCCAGGCCCATGGTGGTGTTGATGTCGGCGGTGGGCACCCAGCGGAAGAAGGTGTGATGCGCGGCTTCGGCACCGGCGAGGCTCTTGACGGCAAAGCCAGGCGCGTCCAGCGGCAGCAAGTCCATCGTGTTCAGGAACACGACCCACATGAAGATCGACAGCGCCAGCGGGGTCACCGTGCGGCGGTCGCCGTGGAAGGTGTCCTTCACCTGGGTGTCGACGAACTCCACGATGATCTCGACGAAGGCCTGGCCCTTGGACGGCACGCCCGAGGTTGCCTTGCGGGCCTTCAGCCAGAACCACAGGCAGAACAGCGCGCCCAGCACGAAGGACACGACGAGCGAGTCGACGTGAATCTTCATGAAGTCGCCATCACCCAGACTCACCGTGTAGTGGTGAAGATGGTGCTGGATGTATTCAGTTAGTCCGCCCTGCGGCTCGCTTGCCATGTGTTAGCCCTTGAATCTGAACGCCAGCAGATTTATTGCGTAAGCAGCCACCAGCCCCGTGATGGCAGCTAGTGGCGGTAATTTCCATTGACCCAGGATCGCGATCAGCCCTCCGAAGATCACGATCCACTTCAGGACCAAACCTGACATCACGTGCCACATGGCCGTGCCTCCCCCACCCAATCCCTTGAAGGAGCGCCACGCCAGCAGCGCGGAACCCAGCGCCACCAGCGTGGCGCCTGCAGCGGCCGCCACGGCTTCGCGGGGCCCCTGCATCAGGAAGGTGAGACCGACGGCCACCGCCACGGCGAGCTGCAGCAAAATCATGCGCAGTGCCAGACGACGACCGGAAGCAAGACTGTTGATCACGTGATGTTCCCGCGCGGCTTCGCTCAAGGCGGCACCGAACCAGCTGCGGGCCACGGTCCAATCCCAAAAAGTATATCAGCGAGGCATTTACAGCGACAAGCCGCGGCTGGCGCGACATCTTGTCCGGAGGCCGATCTGTTCACAAAACCGGCAGGCGTCGTGAGAACTCACGAAAGAAAAAGGGCCGGACAACCGTCCGGCCCTTAGACGCAACAGGGGGGAAGAAGCGCTGCGTCGCTAAGCGGTCTTACTTGGCGCCAGCGGCGGCAGCGGCCTTTTTGACGGCGGCGACCGGAGCGGCCACGGCGTCATTGGCAGCCTGCTGCTGTTCCTGCGCGAGCGCGCTGAGCGATTCGGCGGTCTTCTGCGTCACGGCGATGATTTCCTGGGTGACGGCGACGGCGCGCTCGGCGTTTTCACGGCCGGCGGCAGCTGCCTTTTCCCAAAGGACGCGAAAACCATCGACATCGCGGGTTTCGAGGGCACCGCTGAAGAAGTCAGCCGCAGCTTCCGACTGCTTTTCCAGCGCGCGGAGCTGCAGTTCGGCGACCTGCTCCAGGCCCTTGAAGGCCACCGACTGGGCCTTGAAGGCGTTGTCGGCAAACTGCTTGGCGTAGGCAAAAACCTGGGAATTCAGTTGCTGCGTCATGACTTTGGTCCCTCGACGGGATTGGGGTAGTGGAAGCTACCCTACCAAGTCATTTTGTGCATTGCAATATATTTTTCCTGAACACGGGGAGGTGTCATGAAAAATTCAACATTACCAGCCTGTTACAGTCAAACGCTCAATTATTGCGACGCGTCAAAAGCTGTCACGACTACAACTGGCTCCCGAGGTGCAGGTCTCATGCACCACCACCTTGTCCAGGCCCGGCAGGGCCGGCTGCAAGCGCTTGAAAATCCAGCGGCACAGCACTTCGCTGGTGGGATTCTCCAGCCCCTCGATGTCATTGAGGTAGTGATGATCGAGCTGGTCGAACAGCGGCGCGAAGGCCGCCTTGACGTCCGCGAAGTCCATCACCCAGCCGAGCGTGGGGTCGGGTTCGCCCTCGACGTGGATCTGGATACGGAACGAATGCCCGTGCAGGCGCGCGCACTTGTGGCCTGGCGGCACGTTCGGCAGGCGGTGGGCCGCCTCAATATGGAATTCTTTGAAGATATGCATGCCGCCATTCTAGCGCCTGGCGGTTTACAGCCACTCCAGCGGGGACCGGCCGAAGCGCGGCGGGCATCGGAGACTCGAGGACCGACGCTGCCCTTGGCTCGCGGAAAAAAGCCCCGGAATGCCGGCCAGGCGGGGTTTTGCGCAGACTGCGACGTCTTAGCGAGGGGCATCGCAGTAGTGCCGGCGATTCCGGGAGGCGGCGTGCGCTCCTCCGCGAAACCTCGCCGCTCGCGCGGCGAGGGTGCTGCAGGCTTTACGGCGAGGTATAGGTGACCAACACCGATGCGGCGGCCACGTCTTTCACGGCCAGCAGGCGGATGTAATAGGTGGTGGCCTGCGGTGCCGGCACCATTACCACTTCCGCATTGCCCGGTCGCTGCGAACTGAAATCCGCATCCGAGCCGTTCGTCGCCGGCGCCTGGCCCGCCTTTACGAACAGGCTCGCATCGCCCGTGCCGCCGAGGATGCGGATCGAGAGATTCCTGGCACCGGCCGATACCGGGATCGCATAAAGCAGCGAGGCGCCAGCCGCCACCTGCTGGCCGGTGAGGGTCTGGCCCGCCGTGAGCTGCAGATAGTCGGGCAAGGACACACCCAGCGCGAGCGCGACGGCAGCGTGCGTATCCAGGATCCCGGGACCGATAGGCAGATCCGGGGTCACATAGAACGGCCGCACCGAGGACACCAGCAGGCTCTTGATCTGCGCAGGCGACAGCGCCGCACCGGCGTTGGCATCGGCATAAGCGCCCTGCATCAAGGCCACCGTCGCGGTGACATGCGGCGTGGCTTGCGAGGTACCGGCCATGCCGGCGTAGATCGAACCGCCGTTGGCAGGCAACACCGGCGTGGTGGTGCCGGCGTTGTACGCGGCCCAGACGAAACCGTTCGGATAGTCCTGGTCGCCGCCGGCCGCGCCGTTCTTGAATACGCCGCCACCCGGAGCCGCGAGCGTCACGCCGGCACCGTAGTTGGAGTAATACGCGCGCTTGGCATTGGCTCCGGTGGCCGCCACCGTGATCACGCCCGGGCAACTCGCCGGCGTGTAGTTGGCGCTGTCGTCAGCGGAATTGCCTGCGGCCACCACCACCGTCGTACCGCGGCCGATGGCGCCGGCAATCGCCGCCGTCGTCACCGGATCGTCGCTGCACGCACCGCCGCCACCGAGACTCATGTTGATCACTTTCGCGGGATTCGCATTGTCTGGAATCCCATCGACGTGTCCGCCCGAGGCCCAGACGATCGCATCGGCGATGTCGGAGGTGTAGCCGCCGCAATGACCCAGCGCACGCACCGGTATCACGTGCACACCCGGCGCCATGCCGGCCATGCCCAGGCCGTTGTTGCTCAACTCGCCGATCACACCGGCCACATTGGTGCCGTGCCAGCTGCTGGCTTCGGGATTGTCGGTGCAAGTGGTGTACGGATCGGCATTGGTCCAGTCGCCCAGATCCCAGCCGCCCGGCACCCGATCATCGGTGGCGCGACCGGAGACAAAGGCATCGCTGATGAAGTCGTAGCCCTGGTTGGCGAGCGAGGTATCCAGATCGTTGTGCGCCGTGATGCCGGTATCGATCACCGCCACCGTGATGCCATGGCCATCGACCTGGGGGAAATCCGACCACAGTTCCGGCAAGCGCACGCCACCGACGGGATCGATGAAGTCCCACTGATAGGAGGACAGATACGGGTCGTCAGGCGTCGCGGCATCTGCAGCTTTGACCAAAGTCTTGCCAGCCTGCAGCGGTGCCTTCAGGCTGCCGATCGGCTTCATCATGAGATCGGGCTGCACGTGCACCACCGATGGATCGGCGGCAATCTGCTGCATCAGCGAGGTCGCTTCGGCACGGCTGAGCTTGCGGCCGGTCTTCATCAGATCCGATCCGCTTGCCAGCTTGCGCTTCCAGCTGACTGCCAGCGGCGTATTGGTGTTGACGGCGTTGCGCAGATTGCTGCGCGACACCGCGGCGGTCACGGCCTGCGTCGCCATGCTGGCGTAAGCGCGCTGCGTGCTGCCATCGCGATAGGTGACGATGAAGCGGTCATAGCTGCCCGCATCCTTCAGTCCGCTCACGCTGATCTTGCTGGGCGTGACCGGCGTGGATGGATCGGTGGCGTGCGACGCGCCGCAGCCGACAGCCGCGGCAAGCACGGTCAAGCGAAACAGATTCAATGCATGCATGGTGATTCCCCGAGTAAACCTTGCAGAAAGAAGGCGAGGTCGCAGCCTCGCCTTGCGCGTTACCAGCTCAAACCGCCGCCGATGCCGACCGAGGTTTCCGAACCCGAGGTGGCCGCACCCACCGACAAGCTGGCGCGATTGCCGGCGAAGGCGCGCTGATAGCCCACCGAGATCGCCGATTGACCGCCATACGTGCCCACGCCCGCGCCGAGCCGGTTTTCGCCGGAGAGACCCGACGTGCTGGCCGACATCTGCGCCATCGCGGTGCCCATCGCGCCCACGCGATCGAGGCGGCGGTTCACATCGGTGAAGCGATCGTTGACCTGGCTGCGGAAGCTGTCGAAGTCCGAGCGGCTCACGCTATTGGCCATCTTGCTGTCGGTATACGCATTGGCTGCATTGAGCGTCTTCAAGTCGCCGGCATCCGCGTACGTCTTGGCCGTCTGCAAGGCCTCATCGACCTGGCTCACGTTGGCCGCATCCGTTGGATTCACGCCCGCCGCGACATTCGTAACGCGACGTTGGTTGGCGGCGCTGCCCACGGACACAGTGTTCGCTTCGTCCGCCACCGAATTGGCGCCCAAAGCCACACTGTTTTGCGCAGTGACGGATGCACCCTGGCCGAGCGCTGTGCCCGACGCGGCGGATACATTGCTGTCCGCGCCCACGGCGACGGCATTGGTCGCATTCGCAGCAATGGTGGCGTTGCTGCCTACCGCCGTGCTGCCGTCCGCGCCGATCTTGGCGCCTGTGCCGATGGCGGTGTCGCGGCCATCGGTGGCGATGCTGCCATTGCCGACGGCCAGGCCGTTGCCCGAGCCCATCGGCGCGCCGCCGCCGGACTTCCAGCCATCCACGGTCTGCTGCAGTTGGCTCAGGCTTTGCCACGCACCGGTGAGCGACTGATCCACCGCCTGCAATGCGTCACCGACGTTGCTATAGGCGTTGTTCTGGATCCGGTAGCTCGGACCGCTCCACGTGCCGTTGGTGAATGATGCGCCGCCGCCGAGCGCGGTAGCCATGTCGCTGCCGTTCGCACCCGAGCCGGTGACACCAGCGATGGCCTGGTTGAGCTGGCCCACGTTGACCGCATCGGTGTCTTCGGTACCGGCGGCCACATTGATGATCTGGCGATCGAACGCTTCATGGTTCGAGCCGTCGTTGTAGTTCATCCACGCCGCGGAGGCGCCCACCGACACCGCGTTATCGCGATCGGCCACCGAGCCCGCGCCCAACGCCACGCTGTTGTTGCCCGTGACCTGCGCGTAGCTGCCCAGGGCAAGCCCACCGGAGCCGAAGGCCTGCGCGTAATTGCCGATGGCCACGGCGTAGTCGGCGTTCTCGATGCCACCCATGGTGTGCACGCCACCGTTGACCGAACAGATCCAGCACGGATCACCGCCATCGCCGCCGCCATCACCCGGCGCCGGCGGACGAATGCCGCCTGCCTCTGCACCGGTACCCAAGGCGATGCTGCCCACGCCATTGGCCTGCGAATACGCACCGGAGGCAATCGAATACGCGCTGTTGGCATTGGAGCCGGTACCCAGCGCCACCGAGTAATCGCCGAGACCAAAACTGTTTGCGCCAAGCGCCGTGGCGAAATTCGCGGTCGCCTGGGCGTTAGAGCCCACAGCCGTCGCAAAGCCCCAGTCGATGCCGGGATAGCCGGCAAGCGCGGCCTGGCCGAGCGCCGTGCTCGACTGTCCATAAGCTTGAGCGGCCACGCCGAACGCCGAGGTGCGTTCATCCGGTGCATAGGCCTGATAACCCACGGCGGTGGAGTAAATACCAGCCGCCGTGGCGAAGCCACCGATGGACACCGCGGTCGGCGCCATCGCTTCTGCCTGCAGGCCAATGGCCACCGATTGCTCACCGATCGCAGAGGCGCCTGCGCCCAAGGCCACATTGAAATCAGCGGCGGCGTTGGCGCCGGTGCCGATCGCGATGGCCGCGTTGCCGCTGGCCACGCTAGCCACCGCATCGATCAGCGTCGAACCAGTGGGATCAGGAATCTGGCCATAGCCGCCGATGGCAATCGACGACGTGCCGCCAGCAAAGCTGCCGTAGCCAAGCGCCATCGCATAGTCGGCATTCACGACCGCCAGTGAGCCGAGCGCCACGCCGCCCGTACCGTAGACCGCGCTGAACGAACCCAGTGCGGTGCCGTAGCTACCGGCGATCTGGCTGTAGGCACCGATGCCCGTGCTGTAGTCACCAGCGGCATACGCATACGCACCTGCGGCGAGCGCATTGGTACCACTGGCCGCGGCATCATCGGAACCGTCGTTGTTGCCGTCGGACTTGAAGTAGGGGTCGGCGTTCTGCACGGATGCCGGCGTCATGAGTGCGGCAGGCGCGGCGGCATGCTTGTCGGCAGCGTGTGCGTTCGATGCGAGCGCGGCGGCCATCGCCACCACCAGTGCGGCCAGGCGCGGCGGGCGTAGTGCGGCTGCGGAAGACGAAATCTGCCATGCCCTTGTGTGGATCGTATTCACCAAGCGAACTCCCAGTGCGGATCGGACGGCCGGTGTTCACTACCGGCGCGCGAACGGATGAAAGGGGGTGACGTTGGCGCGCGGCGACACGCGATCTCGTGCCGGAGACTCTTGCGAGCCCGGCACAAAATCCATCTCTGATACGGATGAAGCGACACCACGCTCAAGCGATGCGTCGCCGCGAGTTCAGCAGGCGGCGCTCCCCAGCACCGCGACTTTGCCAACGAACAGACGTCTATCCGTCTGTGCTATCCACGCTAGCAACGCGCAAAACTTTGCGTCTATCGTTTCTTGCGAGTAGGAAACCGTCGTACACGGAAAGGGGGATGGCCTGCGCATGCACATGCGCTTGCGCATCGATGCGACGCACAAGCATCAAGCATTCACGCCAGACATGACTACACTGGCATCGCCGCGGCGATGACGGCTCGTGAGAGGCCGGTGATGGTGCGATCGCACACGGCGATGGCGTACGTCCTGCGCGCGGCGATGAGTTACACCACGACAAGCACGCGGGCGTTCGTGCGCGCGCCACGGTGCCAAAACAGAAATTCCGTGCGTGGCGCGAACATGGCCATCGCGCTTTGGCGATGGCGCAACCACACTTCAGCGACGCGGCCGGTATCGGCGGACCAGGCTAATAGTCGCGCCTGTGCACTCCAGCAGTGACTTTGCACACAGAGCACGGTGTCCCACACGCCTGCGGGCAAGGCCTCACCGTCCCGCCCCTTGGGCTCCAGTAGTGCGACGAAGTCCGGTGGCCGCAATGGCAGGCGGGAGCCGCTTGCGCATGGCTGCCCCAGATAAGCCTCATTCGACGAAGGCATGAGCAACACGCCGGATGAAATCTGCCGTGCTCTGCGCGCCGAACTTGCGCATCGCGTTCTGGCGATGCTTGCGCACGGTGAGCGGACTGATGCTCAAGCGCGTGGCGATGTCGTCGTTGGATACGCCTTTTCCCACCAGCCGGCAGATTTCGCGTTCGCGCGTGCTGAGCAGATCGTGGCTGTGGCTGGCGTCGTCCGACCGGCGCTCACCCAGATGAAGAATGGCATAGCGGATCAGCGCACCCGGATGGCGCATGGCCATCTTCCTGCGCATATTGGTGCGATGCTGGCGCACGGTATGGATGGAAATGCCCAGTGCCGCGGCAATCGTGAGCGAACTCATGCCGCAGGCAATCAGGCGCAGGATCTCCTGCTCGCGCTTGGTGAGCATGGACAATTGGAAACTGGCTTGGGGGACCATCATGGATGTGATGCCAACAGCGACGTGGTGGAACTGACGCCAGGGAACGGCATCGGGCTGGCGACGAATCCCTCGCTACGCCTGGGGCGACGGGGGAGCACGCTCGATGACGCGTCATCGCGACGCAGTGTCCGGCCGGCATGACCGACCTCGATATCCATGGTGCTCCGCACTGTTGCAGCCAACTTGTCGATCCGCATCGGTCCTTTCAAAAACAAACGGTGGCTCGATGTCCGAACGCCGAAGGCGTCGACGGATGTGTTCGCGATGAAACTAACAACGGGTCAGGAGAGCGTCTATCCGCGCTGGGGAGTAGCCACTCCACTACTTAGGGGCAGCACGCATCGCGCGATGCGTCGTCCTTCAGCACAGCGGCAGCGCTTATGGGCGAGGGCAATAGGCAGGGGTGCAACGCAGGGGGCGGTTTTGATCTTGCTTCCGCGGTCAAGGCCGGACTGAAAGCAGGACAGATAAGCCAGGGGACCGGCGCGAAGCACGAGAACGGCTCACTCCCGCCCCGCGCGGCAAGCTGGCGTTCAATAGTCTTGCTGGCGGATTCAGGGATATTTGGACCATCGGATCGATGGTGGCTATGGGTGGACTCGAACCACCGACCCCAGCATTATGAGTGACCGCTCGATTCGGCCACGGCTCCCGAAATCCCTTTGGGATCAATGAATTTCGTCGCGAATGGACTAGCAGCGCCCGGGCTAAGTGGCCTCTAAGCCGGAGCCGAGCGAGGGCGCGTGAACGGGTTAAATGGCCATCAGCTGCGGACCCGGGCAGATGAGGCTGGTCCTCATCTGGAACGTCGCCAGAGCCATTGGCTCGCCCATCGGGGCTGGTCCAGGCCAGATTGCACTCTACCCCTCAGAACCGGTCAAGACGCGCCCATGGTCTCGAAGGCAGGTTCCTCGGCTACTCGGCCCATCCGGCAGCGGGGGGTAGCAGCGTCAATAGCCGAAGGCCCTCCGATCAGCCCCCGCCCTCTGTCTCATAATCGATCGAGATTTAGCAACGACTGGCGCCTCCCTTTCACCACCCGCACCGACTTCGGTGCCACTCCAGGGACGTCGTGCTGATTTGATGCAAAGGCGATGTCGGCCTTCTCAACGGCTTTCCATCAAGGTGCTCGTATTCCGTCCCGGCGAGCTCTGGCGCCACTCGAATCTGCAAGGTATCCGACTGAACCGCGATGAGACCCAAATCAAACAGCGTGTGGATGTCTGTGCGCAGAAGCAACCCGTTGGAGACCACATTCGTTTGTACGCCCCGATAAGGGTGCACATGGGCGGCCTCGAGGATTGCCTTGAGCGAGCAGCCGGTGACCGCACAGGCCCCACCATAGGCATCCATCAGCAACTTCCGGAACTCTGCCTGGCCGCGTCGACGGACGATGCTGGCAATGACCCGATGGCGGGCATCCTCGACGTTGTGAGCGTCGAATACCCCCTGTGCCGCAGCCTCGCCCTCTGCTTCCTCCAGCATGCGCGATGTCGGGCTGACGATTTGCCTGATCGACATACCAGTGCTGCCTGTCGCTGCCGGATCTTTGAAGATTTCCCAGATGCCATGCTGACTCGGGTCATACAACTCGAAGGTCACTGCCTGGCCGTCGCCGACCTTGAACAGCCTGTCGTACTCGCTCCCCTCATCGGTGCGGCGAGGGTGGCCGCTGTGATTAAAGGACGTACGAGAAGGAGCGTTCACGGACAGAAGAGTTAAAACCGGCTCGACGTTACTGACGTTGTAGTCCGGGAGACGAGCCAAGATGTAGTCACCGACCTCCCTGGGTGAGGCACTGCCACCCAAGGCAATGACAGCCTCGAGTGCGAGGCCCGAAGTCCAGCTGAGGGAGGGGGACGCGGACTTATCTCGCGTCAGATGGAAGGTCGCTGGAAACGACCCTTTGTGAGTGAGGTAGCGGAACGGCCCCTCGTAGACGAACCCAGCACCAGGATGTTCAACCTTACTTTCCCTGTAAAAGAGCAGTAGCTCTACTCCTGCCTTGTCGTGATCGACGATCCATTGGTCGGTCCGTCCGCTGGTTTGGCCCTGCATGGTCAGCGCGTCACCATCCAAGGAGTCGTGATATGGCGTTCGGTCCGAGGTCTTGTTCTTTGTGACGAACAGCCAGACCGACTCGTGGCCCTTGGGTCGGAAGATGCCGTTGTTGATACTCGCGTCGGCGATACCAAATTTCGCCTTGAGCTCGGCACGAGTGTAGACCTGACCTGCAACCAGATCCTGAGATGAACGCATAGTGGCCCCCGGGGTGCTGCGTCACTTGGTAGCGTGGGCCTGAAGCTCGCCTGCCTGTGCGCAATAGTCATCGCCGCTTGTAAGCATACGATGACTGGAGTAACCACGAGGCCTACGCCGATGTCCAAGCGCGCCTGCCAGACTCCGCCAGACCGTCCATGCGGGGCTCCATCGCAACCCCAGTAGGGGTGCCGCAGCAAGGTCATTCGCGATCGTCAGCACGCGCCTCCCATAGCGTTGCAGATGGCACGGTCAGCCTCGGGGGCAAGCGCGCTCTCAGCAAACTTCAGGCTAATCGACAAATCAGCGACACCGCTTTCCAGCGATTTAGAGATTTTTCGGGCGAAGGCGACTCGCTGGGAAGCAACGACCTGCCGCGCTCTCCAGCGAGATTTTAGCGCGGCGGCATAGTCTTTTCTGAGGTCTTTGAGAACGTTAACCGAAACCTTGAGCCGTTTGAGCTGGTCTTTGAGCCGATTTTCATCCGCCGTCAGCTTTTGGATGAATGTCATGTCCATCGAACGAGGGCTTTTCCATCTTGACCGGGAGCCGATTCAATTGAGAGGGCTCGAGTGCTCGCTTCGTCTTCCAAATTCACCGGACGATCATTGCGGACCTGGCTGGGCATGACGTTCCAGCTCTTCTTCTTCTGCAGCCATTGCACGGCCAGGTCGCGAGCTTCGGCGAGCTGATCTTCCCCTGGCGTCGGTCGAAAACGACCAATTACCTGCATCAACCGATGGTATCGGCCAGGTTCCAGGTGGAGAGATTGGGAAATGGTCTTGTTGCCAGGTGCGCCGGGCGAAGTATCCGCGCTGGGTCCAACACTCATTCGATCTAGCCTCCCTGCCGTGGCATTGCGCCACCGCTCCCCAACTCGAGTGTAGCTTTGTCACATTGATGCTGCCATCCGGAGGCTCCGGACACCGACCGTGGCAGCTGGGACCGTGTCGCTTACCACCCTCCCCCTAAGCCACCCTGAAGCCGGCGCGCATCCTCCCACTAGCCCAAATCGCATCCAACAGAACACCGCCTAGCGGCGGGTTGCTTCAACGCGTTGATTCCGCAAGGGACATGGTGGCTATGGGTGGACTCGAACCACCGACCCCAGCATTATGAGTGCTGTGCTCTAACCGGCTGAGCTACATAGCCTTGGGTGCCGCCCGCCAGAGGTGTCGACGTGAGGTCGACCAGGCAGGGCCCGGCAGTTTAGTTGTCCGCGCGGTTCGGTTCAAGGGGGCTGGTTGCCCCCGCTTCCTGCGCTGTGCTTGAATCGACTCCGAGCCGCGGTGGTTTCCTGTAGTCCGCCGTACCCGCCCGGCTCCAGGAGGCAACATGATCGACGTCGATGGCTATCGTCCGAATGTGGGCATCGTTCTGCTGAATGCGGACGGCCGGCTGTTCTGGGCGCGCCGCGTCAATCGTGATGGCTGGCAGTTCCCCCAGGGCGGCATGCGCAGCGACGAGACGCCGCTGGAGGCGATGTACCGCGAGCTGGAAGAGGAAACCGGCCTAGCCGCCCACCATGTGGAAGTGATCGGCGTGACCCGCGGCTGGCTGCGCTACCGCCTGCCCAGCCGTTACGTACGCCACCACCAGCACCCGACCTGCATCGGCCAGAAACAGGTGTGGTTCCTGCTGCGCCTGGTGGGCAGCGAGGAAGCGCTGCGCCTGGATGCCTGCGAGAAGCCGGAATTCGACCACTGGCGTTGGGTGGATTTCTGGTACCCGGCCGCCCACGTGGTCAACTTCAAGCGCCAGGTCTACGAACGGGCCTTGCGCCACTTTGCGCCGCTGGTGGAGACCCTGCTGAGCGTCCAGCTGGGCGACCTGCCGCACCGCGACGGCCCGGACGCCGGCGACACCCCACGCAAGGGCAAGGCCGCGGCCTGATGGGCCGCAAGCCTGCTCGCCGGCACCGAGAGCCCGGATTGGCCCACGACACGGCGGGGCGTTGCCCGCCCGTCTCCTTCACCAACCCTGACGGCAGCTGAATCACCCCGCCGGTAACGACCCGGGTGTTGAGTTGACAATCATTCGCATTTGCGTTCCCATATGTGCCATGTATATCTGCATGTGCAACGCCGTCACCGACGGCGACATCCGCCGGGCCGCCAGCGAGGGCGTCCATCAGTTCGCCGAGCTGCAGGCTCGCACGGGCTGTTCGGACTGCTGCGGTTGCTGCGAGCAGGAAGCCCGCGCCACCTTGGACAAGGCGGTGCAGCACGTGATGTCGACGCTACCGGTAGTTGCCATCGCCTGATCCGGCGAACCTCACGATTTCCCCCGAAACGCGCGGCCTTGGCTGCGCGTTTTTGCATGCGCAACTCTTAGTCATTCTCGTTCCGACATGGCTGAAAAACTCGCCGTATAGTCGCCCTCTGCGCTGAAGGAGACTTCCCATGAAGGGCGACGCGAAAGTTATCGAATTCCTCAACAAGGTCCTCTACAACGAGCTGACCGCGATCAACCAGTATTGGCTGCATTACCGCATGTACAAGGACTGGGGCTACGACGAGCTGGCGGAGCACGAGAGGAAGGAATCGATCGAGGAAATGAAGCACGCCGACAACCTGGTCGAGCGCATCCTGTTCCTTGACGGCCTGCCGAACCTGCAGCACCTGGGAAAGCTGCGCATCGGCGAAAACCCGGTGGAATGCCTGCAGGGCGACCTGGACCTCGAAATGGCAGCCGTGAAGGATCTGCGCGAAGCCATTGTGCATAGCGAAAGCATCGCCGACTTCGTCAGCCGCGACCTGTTCAAGAACATCCTCCATGACGAGGAAGAACACATCGACTGGCTGGAAACCCAGTTCAGCCTGATCAAGGACCTCAGCGCCGAGCGCTATCTGCAGTCCAAGATCGACAGCTGATCGGCCATTTGGCACCCCCGGGACGGCGCGCAAAGCGTGCCGCCGTTCCTTGACGCTTTCTACACAGCGGGGCTATACCTTGGCCTTTCCCCCGGATAGCCAAGCATGGCTTCACGCCCACCGCCGCGCTTCGTGGTACGTCCGCACGACGCATCCGTCGGGCGGCGGCGCGCGTTGTGGATAGGCACGGCCTGGCTGGCCAGCCTGGTCATCGTCGCCCTGGTAGTTGGCGGCATTACGCACCGCGCCACCCCGGCCGCGCATGAAGAGCGCCAGCTCAAGGCGCTGACCCAGCAGAACGACGAGCTCCAGCAGCAACTGGCCAATCAGCAGCGCGCGGGCCAGGTGGCAGACATCGCCAATCGCTCGCTGCGCAAGACGCTGGGCGAGCGCGAAGAGGAAATCAGCGGCCTGCGGGCCGACCTGGGCTTCTACTCCCGCCTGACCGGCGGCGACGCCCAGCGCGAGGGGCTCAAGGTGCAGGAAGTCCGCCTTCAGCCGGTGGACAACTCGCACGCGTGGAACCTCACCCTGAGCCTCACGCAGAACGCCAAGCGCGGCGACGATATCACCGGCAACGCCAGCGTCAGCATCGAAGGCCTGCGCGGCGAAAAGGTGATCCAACTGGACTGGTCGGCGCTGGGCGACAACGCGCAGCGCGACGGCATGCCGTTCCGCTTCAAATATTTCCAGCAGCTCCAGGGCACCATCGTGCTGCCCGCCGACTTTCGGCCCACCCGCCTGATCATCAAGGCCCAGGCGGCCGGGGACGACCCGGTCACCCGCACGGTTGCCTGGGGTGAGGCGCTGTCGGGCCATCTCACACCGACCCAAGGGGAACAAGATGCTCAACCGTAAGCGCAACGAGCGCGCGCCCAACAGTCACGACACCAGCCTGATTGCCCGCGGCACCGTGGTCCATGGCGACGTGCGCTTCAGCGGCGCACTGCACCTCGACGGCCAGATCGTCGGTTCGGTGCTGGCCGACGAGGCAGGCGCCGTGTTCACCTTGAGCGAAAACGGTCATGTGCAGGGCGAGATCCATGTTCCCCACGCCATCATCAATGGGCAGGTGCGCGGTGATATCCATGCCAGCGACCGCCTGGAACTGGCGCCCGAAGCGCGCGTGATCGGCGACGTTCACTACAAAACGCTGGAAATGGCCGCCGGCGCCCAGGTCAACGGCCGCATGAGCCACCACGCGGCCGAGCTGACTCGCGAGCTCCCCGCGCCGTCGATGCGGGACGCCGAAGCCGTACCGGCCTGATCGCGGTATCCTTGCGTACGCTTTGTCGCATCCCCACTTGAGCATCATGGATACCGTCGTCTCTCTCCCCATCGTTCCCGACTACCGCAGCGCCGGCTCTGCCCTGGTGTTTACCGAGGCGGCGGCCCGCAAGGTGCACGAACTCATCCAGGAAGAGGGCAACCCGGAGCTGAAGCTGCGCGTGTACATCACCGGCGGCGGCTGCTCGGGTTTCCAGTACGGCTTCACCTTCGACGAGGCCCAGGCCGAGGACGATTTCGCGATCGACCGCGAGGGTGTCACCCTGCTGGTCGACCCGCTGTCCCTGCAATACCTCACCGGCGCCGAGATCGACTACTCGGAAAGCCTGAGCGGCTCGCAGTTCGTCATCCGCAATCCCAATGCCAAGAGCACCTGCGGCTGCGGCTCCTCCTTCTCCACCTGAGAGTCGTCACGGCATGGATCGCATCACCTTGCCGCGGCCCAATACCTTCGCGGGACTCAGCCTGATCCTCGATCGCGTCGCCGAACGGCGCGACGAAGGCATGTGGGTGAACGAGCAGGGCGCATCCGAGCACGCGCGCTACCTGCTGATCGACCCGCTAGGTCAGACCTATTTATCGCCCGATAGCGACACGCTGCGCTGGCTGGACAGCGCCGAGCGCGAGCGCCTGCTGGGCGACCTCAAGGCCAGCTTCATGGGCCTGACGGATGAACAGCCGCGTTTTGTGCTCGGAATCGACGACGCGCAACGTGCGGCCGAGCTGGAGCAGGCGCTTGGTGCGCGCCGCGGCGGTCTGCGCGATATCGGCCTGCTGCTGCCGGCCGATGAAGCGGGTCTGTTCGCCTATGCCAAGGGACTGGTGCACTGGCAGCGTGAAACACGGCATTGCCCCTACTGCGGTTCGCCGCTGGTGCTGGTGGCGTCCGGCCATCGTGCGCAGTGCACCAACGCCGAATGCGGACGCATGCATTTCCCGCGCACCGATGCGGCCGTCATCGTCATCGTCGAACACCAGGGCGCCTGCCTGCTAGGTCGCCAGGCGGGCTGGCCGAAGGGCCGTTATTCCACGCTCGCCGGTTTCGTCGAGCCCGGCGAATCGCTGGAAGATGCGGTGCGTCGCGAAGTGGCGGAAGAATCCGGTGTGGTCGTGGGCGAGGTGCATTACCACTCATCGCAGCCTTGGCCGCTGCCGCAATCCTTGATGGTGGGATTCACGGCTAAGGCCCTGTCGCGCACCATTCGCCTGCGTGACCAGGAGCTGGAAGAGGCTCGCTGGTTCACCCCGCAGGACATCGTCGACGGCATTGCCGACGGCAGCTTCCTGCCTTCGTTGCCGCTGTCGGTGTCATACCGATTGCTCGAGCATTGGCTGCGCCAACAGGCTGGCCTGGAGCTCGATGAGCTGGTGGCGCAGCGCAAGGGCTGAGGTCCTCCGGATCTCCCCTAGCCGTCATTCCGGCGGAGGCCGGAATCCAGTGGCGACGGTGCGCGGTTATCGCCTCAGTCGAGACAAAAAACGTATAGGCCTCGCGAAAACCCTGGGTGATCGCTACTGGATTCCGGCCTGCGCCGGAATGACGAGCTAGAGAAGCGCGTCGTGCTACGAACCCACTGACCCGTCACAGCCTTGCCCTACAATGCGCTCGTCGATAGGGAGAATGGTGTTCATGGCTGTCAGTCTGCTCTCTGCACTCATCGCACTCGGTCTAGTGCATGTCATGCCACAGCTCGCGCATTGGCGCGGCGATGGTGGCTTCCGGCGCTGGGTGGCGCAGCTGGGTGATACCAGCGGTCCGGCGCGCGTCGCGGTGACCCTGGGCGTGCCGGTGGTGCTGTGCCTGATCGCGATCTGGCTGATCGAGCTGTTGCCTGGCAGCGATCTTTTTCGCCTGATCTTTTCCCTGGTGGTGCTGCTGTACTGCTTCGGTCCGCACGCGTATGAAGCGGATCTCGAAGCGATCATCAAGGCGCCCGACCAGCCGTCGCGCGAAGCCGCTGCCCAGGCGTTGTCGGACGACGGCGAGCCGGTGGCCTGGAATGCGCTGGCGCTCGGCGAAGCGACTGCCTATGCCGCGCTGCGTCGACGCTTTGGCGTACTGCTGTGGTTCTTCCTGTTGGGTCCTGCTGGCGCGCTGCTCTATCGCCTCGCGCAGACGCTGGGCCGCGACCAGACCCTGCGGCTGGATACGGCAGCGCGCAACGCCGCCCGCGCCTTCGCCAACGTGGCCGACTGGCTGCCGGCGCAGCTGATGGTATTCACGCTCGCCCTGGTTGGCCACTGGGATGCAGTGATCGGCGCGTGGAAGCGCTGGCACCAGCAACAGCCGCCCAACAGCTGGTATGTCGAAGGCCCGGGTTTTCTCGGTGCGGCTGCGCGTGCGGATGTGCAGGTGGATATCGAAGCAGGCGACGGTTATGCCGAGGAACGCATCGATACGCTGGCCGAACTCGTCCGCCTGCGCGGCGCCTTGCTGCGTGCACTGCTGGCCTGGCTCAGTGTGGTGGCCTTGATTGTGCTGGCCGGCTGGATGGCCTGATCAAGCAGGCGATCGCGCTGAACCTGCCCGATCGCCAAGCCGGCCGTCAGGCGAAATCGCCGCGCAGTTCACGCACACGCGCTTCCAGTGTTTCCAACTGCGCGTCTTGCGGTGAGTAGGGCGCGCCGGCGACCAGTTCCACCCGTGCACGGAAGCGTCGCGGCAAGCGCGCGCGATGCATCATCGAATCGCGCCGACTCCACACGCTGCCCCACAGGCCGCGCAAGGCCAGCGGCACCACCGGCACCGGACGACGTTCAAGAATGCGCGCGACGCCCGGGCGGAATGGCGCGATGTCGCCATCCTTGGTCAGGCCGCCCTCGGGGAAGATGCACACCAGCTCGCCATCGGCGAGTGCGGCGTCCACTTCGTCATAGGCGCGCTGCAACACGACCGGATCTTCCTTCTGTCCTGCAATCGGGATGGCCTTGGCCGTGCGGAACACGAACTTCAACACCGGGATATTGAAGATCTTGTAGTACATGACGAAACGCGTGGGCCGGCGCAGATTCGCCATCAGCAACAGCGGATCCATAAAGCTCACGTGATTGCACACCAACAGGGCGGGACCTTCCTGCGGAATGTTTTCCAGCCCGTCGACGCGCACGCGGTACAGCGTGTTCACCAGCACCCAGGTGATGAAACGCATCAGGAATTCGGGAACGATGGTGAAGATGTAAGTCGCCACCGCGACGTTGAGCAACGCCGCGGCGAGGAAAATCTGCACGGCGGTGAAGCCCAGTGCACCAAGCGCCAGGCCGAAGCCCGAGGCCAGGCAGATAAACAACGCGTTGATGATGTTGTTGCCGGCGATCACGCGCGACAGCCGGTCGCGCGGCGTACGCGCCTGCACAAAGGCGAACAGCGGCACCACGTAGAAACCGCCGAAGACGCCGATCAGCGTGAGATCCATCACGACGCGCCAGCTGCCCGCGCTGTGGATGAAACCGAGCCAGTCGAGGCCATGTGCCGTCGCCAGATGCGGGTGCGCGAGGTAGAGATCCACCCCAAACGCCGTGAGACCAAATGCGCCCAGCGGCACCAGGCCCACTTCCACGCGGCGTCCCGACATGCGTTCGCACAGCAAGGCGCCGACACCGGTACCTAGCGAGAACAACGTCAGCACCAGCGTATTGACCGAACCGTCGCCACCCAGGTTGAGGCGCGTGTAATTGGGCAACTGCGCGATCAACACGGTGCCGAAGAACCAGAACCAGGAGATGCCGAGCACCGCGTTGAACACACGACGATCCTGCTTGGTGATGCCAAGCACGCGCGCGGTTTCGCTGACGGGATTCCAGTTGAACACGAGATCCGGCGCCGTGGCCGGCGCTGGTGGAATACGACGGCTGGCGAGATAGCCAAGCACTGCGATAAGAATGGTAGTGGCCGACGCGGCGACCGGCCCGTAGCCCGCAATCAACATCAGCGAATTGCCGGCAATCATGCCGATCAGCATCGCCAGCTGTGTGCCCATTTCCACCAGGCCGTTGCCGCCCACCAGCTCTTCGGGCTTCAGCGCCTGCGGCAGGATGGCGTACTTGATCGGACCGAACGTGGTCGAGTGAAGGCCCATCAGGAACAGCACCACCAGCAACAAGGTCGTGTGGTGCGTGTAGAAGCCGACCGCTGCAATTGCCATGGCGGCGATCTCGAACAGCTTCACGTAGCGGATGATGCGCGACTTTTCGTATTTCTCCGCCAGCTGCCCGGCTGTCGCCGAGAACAGAAAGTACGGAAGGATAAACAGGGCCGGCGCCAGATTGGTGTAGAGCGACACCGTCCTGTCATCCAGCCCCATCTGGAACGCCACCAGCATGACCATCGCGTTGCGGAACGCATTGTCATTGAATGCGCCCAGCGCCTGCGTCCAGAAGAATGGCGCGAAACGTCGGCTTCCCAGCAGGTTGAATTGGCTCATGCGCAGCTCGGTGGCGTGGTGTCCTTCACGCGCGGAGCATAGCAGTGGGGGCATAACGCACGGACGCATTGTTCAGCGTTTCCAGCAAGAGTCGGCGAAGGCCTGGCTTCGGCCTCGCGACCCGTCGCTTTCTGGCATGCTCCGATGCGTCTGTGGGCACCGGGATACGCTCGTGTCGATATCGGCGCAGATGCTTCGTCGGATAGGTAACTCCTCCAACACGGATAGTCGTCATGTCGAAAGTTCGCGTGCAAAGCTTCGCCGTATCGCTGGATGGTTACGGCGCGGGACTCGCCCAGGACCTTGAACATCCCCTCGGCGTGGGTGGACTCGGCCTGATGGAATGGGTTTTTCCCACCCGCATGTTCCAGCGCATGCATGGCGACAGCGGTAGCGACGGCGAAACCGGCATCGACAACGACATGGCGGAAAAAGGCTTCGCGAACATTGGCGCGTGGATCCTCGGCCGCAACATGTTTGGCCCGGTTCGTGGCCCATGGCCCGACGACAGCTGGAAGGGTTGGTGGGGCGATGAGCCGCCGTATCACGTGCCGGTGTTTGTCTTGACGCATCACGCGCGCGAGCCACTCACCATGGCCGGCGGCACCACGTTCTATTTTGTCACTGGAGGCATCCACGCCGCGCTGGAACAGGCACGCGCCGCCGCGAACGGCCAGGACGTTCGCATTGGCGGCGGCGTGTCCACGGTGCGCCAGTATCTGCAGGCGCGCCTGATCGATGAGCTTCATCTGGCCGTGCGGCCGTGGCTGATGGGTCGCGGCGAAGCCTTGTTCCAGGGCCTGGATCTGCCTGAGCTCGGCTACCAGGCGGTGGACAGCATCGCGGGCGAACGCGCCACGCACGCCATCCTGCGTCGACAGGATGGAGAGCAGATGTCGAAGTAAGCGCGGCTGGTTCGTCGAATCGATAACGAGCCCTACGACGGCCCGTTCATCCCTGCACAGGAGTCCTAGGCATGACCACCGGTACCGTTACGCTCCACCGTGTCCTTCGCACCACCCCCGAGAAGATCTATCGCGCCTTCCTCGATGCCGACGCCATGGCACGCTGGCTGCCGCCGAACGGATTCACCGGCAAGGTGCAGCATCTGGATGGGAAGGTGGGCGGCACCTATCAGATGTCCTTCACCAACTTCTCCACCGGCCATGGCCATTCGTTCGGCGGCACCTATCGTGAGCTCGTACCCGGCGAGCGTATTGTCTACACCGCGCGCTTCGATGATGCGAACCTGCCCGGCGAGATGCAGACCACGGTCACCCTGAAGCAGGTTTCCTGCGGCACGGAAATGAGCGTGGTGCAGGAGGGCATCCCGGAGATGATTCCCACCGAGGCATGCTATCTCGGCTGGCAGGAATCGCTGCTGCATCTGGCGAACCTGGTCGAGCCGGAAATTCCCGGCTGAGCCATCCCCATGGAACGTCCGCGTTCCACGACTCGCGAGGAGCTGTCATGTGGACGCATGAAGAAAGCATCGAGATCGAGGCCACGCCTGCGCAAGTCTGGGCGGTGTTTGCCGATGTGCCTGGCTGGCAGCGCTGGAACGCAGGTATCGAACGCATCCAGTTACATGGGCCGTTTGCCACCGGCACCACCTTCACCATGCAACCACCGGGCACGGATGCCTTCGTCAGTACCTTGATCGCTGTGGATGAGCGGCAGGCCTTTACCGACGAAACCGTAATCGATGAAACGCGCGTCGTGGTTGATCACCGCATTGAAGCACTCTCGCCGCATCGGGTGAGAGTGACATACGCCACCCAGATCACCGGCCCCGAGGCTGAGGCGATCGGGCCACAGGTGACGGGCGATTTTGGCGACGTGTTGCGTGCGTTGAAGAAGATCGTGGAAAAGGCGGGATGAATGCGCTGTCGCGGATGACCCAAAAGAAAAGCCCCGGACGTCCGGGGCTTTCAACGGGCTGAGTCGATCAGCTCAGAGGCGATGCAGCGCGCGATGCGCGATATCGCGGCGGCAGAAGCCGCCCTCGTAATGAATCTTCGCCACTGCCGCATAAGCGTGCTCGCGAGCGGCCGCAATGTCCTTGCCCAACGCGCACACCGTGAGCACGCGACCGCCTGCAGTGACGACCTTGCCCTGCGCGTCGAGTTGCGTGCCGGCATGGAACACCTTCACGTTGGGGCCAAAATCACTGTCCAGCCCGGTGATGACGTCGCCGCTGCGCACCTTGCCAGGATAACCGCCTGCCGCCATCACTACGCCAAGCGACGGGCGCGCATCCCACTGCACATGCGTGTGATGCAGCTCGCCATCGAGCGCGGCCTCGATCAAATCCACCAGATCGGACTTCAGGCGCAGCATGATCGGCTGCGTTTCCGGATCACCAAAGCGCACGTTGAATTCGATGACCTTGGGCGTACCGCTCTTGTCGATCATCAGGCCGGCGTAGAGGAAGCCGATGAAAGGTGCACCTTCCATCGCCATGCCACGCAGGGTGGGCTCGATCACTTCCTTGAGGATGCGCTTCTCGACTTCAGGCGTGACCACGGGTGCGGGCGAGTACGCGCCCATGCCACCGGTGTTGGGGCCCATGTCGCCTTCGTCGCGGCGCTTGTGGTCCTGGCTGCTGGCCATCGGCAAGGCGTGCTGGCCATCGCTCATCACGATGTAGCTGGCTTCTTCGCCGTCGAGGAATTCCTCGATCACCACGCGCGCAGAGGCATCGCCGAACTGATGCGCACCCAGCATGTCATGCAGCGCCTGCTCGGCATCCGCCAGCGTCAACGCCACCACCACGCCCTTGCCCGCGGCCAGACCATCGGCCTTGATCACGATGGGCGCACCGTGCAGACGCACATAAGCGAGCGCAGGATTGAGCTCGGTGAACACCGCGTAGCGTGCGGTGGGAATGTTGTGGCGGAGCAGGAAGTCCTTGGCGAACGCCTTGGAGCCTTCCAGCTGCGCAGCCACTGCGCGCGGGCCGAAGCAGCGCAGCCCCGCCGCGCGGAACTTGTCGACCACGCCGGCCACCAGCGGCACTTCGGGACCGACCACGGTCAGCCCGATCTTTTCGTCCTTGGCCAGCTTGAACAAGCCATCCAGGTCAGTCACCGCCACGTCGGCGTTGCGCACACCCTTTTCCCGCGCCGTGCCCGCATTGCCCGGGGCGACGATCACTTCGCTCACGCGCGGCGACTGCTTGAGCTTCCACGCCAGCGCGTGTTCACGCCCGCCGCTGCCGATGACCAGGACTTTCATGGGGACTCCAACTGCCGTAGGGGTGCGCCTAGAGCGGCGCAGCGGGCCATTGTAAAGGGCGGCGGGGGGATTTCGCAGTGCAGCACGAGGGGGAGCTTCAGCGGGAGGCTGGGTTGCGAGCAGGGGCACAGGCGCCAGATCAGCGCAACCGCGAGCACCCGCCCCTCACCCCGGCCCTCTCCCCGGAGGGGAGAGGGAGAAGTGATGTGCATCGCTCCGTAGGTTTGTCGCGCACAGGGTGCGCTCCCACAGACAAGCCGGCACGAAGCGGCGGGGCCAAGGCCGATGTGCAGCGAAGCTCCGCTTTAAGTCCTCAGCGCCACGGCGCGTTGCGAAGCGCTTTGAAGTATCCGCTGTGTAGCGGCGAAGGTTGCCAGGCAGCGACTTACCTCAAGCGTTCGGGCTTATCCCAACGTAATGCTGCCAGCTCTTCAGGCCATTCTCTTTGGGTTACTTTCGACGCGAAGCTAGTCCCGTGGGATCTCTTGGGCCAGCAAGAGAAAAGTGACTCGAGCGGCGGCAGCCGTTCGAAACGCCCGCTGCGTAAGCGGCCCGGTCGCCGGATCGCGACAACAAAGGCGCAAAGGCACTGGATCCCTGCCTCCGCAGGGATGACGATCAAGAGATGGATCCCTGCTTTCGCAGGGATGACGAGCTAGGACTTGGGTCGCCAGGAGTAGGCAAAACGGCGCGTCAGCGCCTCAAAGCAACGCCAGTAACGCCGCCCTCGGCAACTTCCCCGTCTCATTGCGCGGCAACCGCGCCACCAACTTCAGCGGCCGCGGCAAAAACACCGGATCTACCGACTGCCGGAATGCGTCCAGGATGGTCTGCTCATCCATATCCGGCGCGACAGCCAACGCCGCAATCCGATGCACGCCCAGCGCATCGCCGTTTTCCAGCTGGAACACCACACCGTCCTGCACGCCCGGTATCGCCTGCAGGCGTCGGGTGAGGTCGCCGAGCGAGGCGCGCTTGCCGGCGATCTCGAGCAGGTCCGAATGGCGTCCGCACAGACGGAAACGACGCCCGCCGTCGTGCAGCGTCACGATGTCGGCCAGCGTCATCGGCTCATCGAGCTGAGGTGCACGCACCTGCGTGCCATCGGGCTGCGGATGCAGCTGCACGTCGTCGTACAGCAGCCACGGCTCGTCGTTGGCGGAACGACGGCTGGCGAACACGCAGGTCTCGGTGGATCCGAATACTTCCAGCAGCGGCGCGCCGAAACGCGCTTCGGCAGCCTGCGCAAGCTCCACCGGCATCGGCGCGGTAGCGGACACCATCGCGTCGATCGGCGGCAAAGTCACGCCCGATTCGATCAGCGCACGCAGATGCACCGGTGTGGTGACCAGCACGCGCGGCGAGGGCACTTCCGCCAATGCGGCCGCCACATCGGCCGGCAGTAGCGGGCGGCCGGCGTGGACCGCGATATCGTCGAGCAGGGGCAACAGCACGGACATCTCCATGCCGTACATGTGCTGCGGCGGCACCGTGGCCACCACGTGGAAGTGCTTGCCCACCGAGCCGTGCAGCATGCGCAGGTTGCCCGCATTGCTGGCGTTGAAGCTGCCCCAGGTCTTGGGATTGCCCTTGGGCGTGCCGGTCGAACCGGAGGTGTAGCCGATGGCGACGACCTGATCGGCCGGCAGCGAAGGGATCGTCAGTTCGCCCTTCGCCTCAGGCACGTCCATCAGGCTCGGCAGGTGCCGGTAGTGGCTCGGCGGCGCGTCGAGTGCAAGTTCGCCCAATGCATAGCTGCCGGGATGGGCAGCCATCACTTCGGCCACCGCCTGCGGCGCACGCGAGGACGGCAGCAGGTTGGTCTGTCCACGGAGCGCGATGGCGCAGAACGCCACCAGGAAGGCGTAGCGGTCTTCGCACAGGTTCACGGCGGCAGGGGCCACCGGCAGCTGTTCGGCAACCGCCAGCACGTGCGCCAGGAAGCGCGCGGCGGTGACGGGCTCGCCATCGCGCCACACCACCGGGCGATCCGGCGCGATCGCCGCCAGCAACGGCAACTCGATGGCGGATCGTTCGAGCTGGACGTTTTCAAAAACGATGGCCAAGGTGTTCTCCGGCAACGGCAGTCTGCCCCTCGGTCCGGCCTGGCCGGTCCGACGTGCGGACGGAATAGAGAGCCCGCGATGATCCCCATCCTCGCGGTAGCCACTGAATCACTCCCTACTGAGAGCGCGTGGCATGCGGAAACCGTTCATCCTCGCTGACCCGGTCAGCAAGTCCTTGCGGCTTCACTCAGGCACGGATGATAGCGCCCGAGAGCGCATCGCGGATCACCGTGGGGCGTAGCTGATCGCCGGTCGGTGCGTCCAGCAGGCCATCCAGCGCGGGTCCGAAGTAGCCGGCAGCTACGTCGGCAGTGCGCGCCGGCGGCTCGCCATGCGGATTGGCGCTGGTGGAAACCAGGGCGGCGCCATAGGCGCGACACAGCGCGGCAGCAGGTTCGTGCGCCGTCACGCGCAGGGCGATGCCCGCGTGCGCGCCAGCCACCCACGCCGGCACTTCTGCGGAGCGCGGGAAGATCCAGGTATTTGGTCCGGGCCAGCTCTTGCGCACCTGCGCCAGCACGGCGGCGGGTACGGCGGCCAGATCGATATAGCGCTCGACCTGGGCAAAATCCGCCGCGATCAACAACACGCCCTGCGTGGGCGGCCGTCGCTTGAGCGCGAACAGCCGCTCGAACGCGACTTGATTGTGCGGGTCGCAACCGAGGCCGAACACGGCCTCGGTCGGGTAGGCCAGCACGCCGCCGCTGCGCACCAGCGCGGCGGCGGCAGTTACGTCGGCGAGGCTGAAGCGAGCCGTCACTCAGGCTTCCGTTGCCGCCTTCTTGGCGGCAGCTTTCTTGGTGGCGGTCTTGGCGGTGGCCTTCTTGGCGGCCGTCTTCTTGGTCGCGGTCTTCTTGCTGGCGGCCTTTTTGGCGGTGGCCTTCTTTGCCGGCGCTTTCTTGGCGGCGGTCTTGGTGGTGGCAGCCTTCTTTGCCGCCGGCTTCTTCTCGGCGGCAGCCTTCTTGGCGGCGGTCTTCTTGAACGCACCGCGGCCCTTCTTGACCGGCGCGGCGGCGAGCAATTCGATGCACTGCGCTTCGGTCAGTTCCTTCGGTTCCTGGTCCTTGGGAATGCGCGCGTTCTTCTCGCCATCGGTGATGTACGCGCCGAAGCGGCCGTTGAGCACCTGCACGCCGTTGCCGAAGTCCTGGATGATGCGATTGGCGATCATCTCCAGCTTTTCCTGCACGATCTGCAGGGCGCGCGGCAGCTCGATGGTGTACGGATCGTCTTCGGGCTTGAGCGAGGCGTAGGTGCTGCCTTGCTTCACGAACGGGCCGAAGCGGCCCACGCCCACCGACACCTCATCGCCGTTCTCGGCCTGACCGAGCTTGCGCGGCAGCTTGAACAGCTCCAGCGCGTCGGCCAGGGTGATGGTGTGCATGCTCTGGCCCTGACGCAAGCTTGCGAACTGCAGCTTTTCGTCGGTGTCCTTGTCGCCGATCTGCGCATACGGCCCGTAGCGGCCCAGTCGCACCGACACCGGCTTGCCGCTCTTGGGATCGCTGCCCAGTTCGCGCGCGCCGGTGGCTTCGCTGCGGTCGACGGTTTCGGTTTTCTCGTCCACCTGCTGCTTGAACGGCTGCCAGAAGCGCTCCATCAGCGGCACCCAGGCTTCTTCGCCACGGCTCACGGCGTCCAGCTCGTCCTCGAGCTTGGCGGTGAAGTCGTAGTCGACGTAGCGGGTGAAATGCGCGGTGAGGAACTTGCTCACCGCGCGGCCCACGTCAGTCGGCTTGAAGCGGCGGCTGTCGAGGAACACGTATTCGCGGTTGAGCAGCACCTGGATGATGCTGGCATAGGTCGACGGGCGGCCGATGCCGTGCTCTTCCAGCGTCTTCACCAGGCTCGCTTCGGAGTAGCGCGGCGGCGGCTCGGTGAAGTGCTGGTCGGCCAGGATGTCTTGCAGCGCCACCTTCTCGCCCACGTCGAGCTTGGGCAGACGGCGGCCCTCGTCGTCATCGTCGGCCGTCTTCTGGTCGCGGCCTTCCTCGTACACGGCGAGGAAGCCCGGATCGACCACGGTGGTGCCCGTGGAACGGAACGAGGCATCGCCGCCGTGCACGTGCGGCACGGCGAATTCCACCGACACGGTGTTGAGCGTGGCGTGGATCATCTGGCACGCAACGGTGCGCTTCCAGATCAGTTCGTAGAGCTTGCGCTGTTCGTCGTTGAGATACGCCGACACGTCGCGCGGCGTGCGCATGGCCGAGGTCGGGCGAATCGCCTCATGCGCTTCCTGCGCGTTCTTGGATTTGGACTTGTAGGCCTGCGCATGATCTGGCAGCGCCTTGGTGCCGAAGTCGCGCGCGATCAGCTCGCGCAACTCGACCACGGCGTCCTCCGACAGTGCCACCGAGTCGGTACGCATATAGCTGATCAGGCCAACGTTGCCCTCGCTGCCGATCGACACGCCTTCATACAGGCCCTGCGCGACCTTCATGGTGCGGCTGGTGGAGAAACCGAGCTTGCGCGCGGCCTCCTGCTGCAGCGTGGAGGTGGTGAACGGCGGCGCCGGGCGGCGCTTGCGCTCCTTGCTGCCGACGTCGCTGACGGTGAGGTGGCCGTGCGCCGCCTGCTTCAGCGCATGGCGCGCGGCCAGCGCATCGTGTTCGTTGGTGAGGTCGAACTGCTCGAATTTCTTGCCGTTGAGCTTGGTGAGGCGGGCGTTGAAGTCGCCTTCCGGGTGGCGCAGCGCCGCCTCGATGGTCCAGTACTCGCGGGCGACGAACGCCTCGATCTCTTCCTCGCGCTCCACGATCATGCGCAGCGCGGGCGACTGCACGCGGCCGGCGGATAGACCGCGCTGCACCTTGCGCCACAGCACCGGCGAAAGATTGAAGCCGACCAGGTAGTCCAGCGCGCGGCGCGCCTGCTGCGCATCGACCATGTCCAGCGACAGCTGGCGTGGCGCCGCCACGGCGGCCTTGATCGCCTTGGGCGTGATCTCGGAGAACACCACGCGATGCAGCGTCTTGCCCTTGGTGAGGCCGCGCTCCTTGAGGATCTCGCTGATGTGCCAGGAGATCGCTTCGCCTTCGCGATCCAAGTCGGTCGCCAGATAGATGTCGTCGGCCAGCTTGGCTGCCTTGGCGATGGCGTCGACGTGTTTCTCGTTGCGGTCGATGACCTCGTAGGCCATGGCGAAGTTGTTGTCCGGGTCGACCGCCCCTTCCTTCGGGCGCAGGTCGCGGACGTGGCCATAGGAAGCGAGGACCTGGAAGTCCTTGCCGAGATATTTGTTGATCGTCTTCGCCTTAGCCGGCGACTCAACGATAAGCAGGTTTTTTGCCATGAAGCTTGCTATCCGCCATCTATAGCCGACCTGTCCGGGCCGGCTTCCTATATTTAGTTAAAGGCATGGCGGCATCACGCCGTCAAGCTGAACCATGTGAAAGCGCGCTGCACGTCGGCTTTCGCTAACTCGGCAAACGTTGGTAACGATTGCCTGGCAGCGCTTCGACCTTGCCGTCCAGCTCCAGCATCAACAGTGCAGATGTAAGGTCTGCGACAGTTTTGCCGGTGAAACCCGCCAGATCGTCGAGCGCGACCGGCCCGTAACCGAGCGCGTCGAGCAGCGCTCGGCGGGATGGATCGGCTTCGGACACCGTCTCTTGAGGGGACGCGACGGCTGAGCCTTGCAACCGGCTTGCCAGCTCACGCCCCAGTGCGACAGCAGCAGGAGCAAGCACTTCCACGATTTCAGCAGCCGTTTCAACCAAACGCGCACCATCGCGAATCAGCCGATGGCAACCGTGAGCGAGGGGATTATGTATGGAACCGGGCAAAGCGAATACCTCGCGCCCCTGTTCGGCGGCCAGGCGGGCCGTGATAAGCGAGCCTGATTGCAGCCCGGCCTCGATCACCAGGGTGCCCAGCGACAAACCGGCGATCAGGCGGTTGCGGCGCGGAAAGTGATCGGCACGACCCGGCGTGCCCGGCGGAAACTCACTCACGAGCGCGCCTTCGGCCGCCAGCCGCCGGGCCAGGGCCTGGTGCTTGTGTGGGTAGACCCGGTCCAGTCCGGTGCCCACCACGGCCACGGTAGGCAGCCCGGCCTCGAGCGCGGCCAGGTGCGCGGCGCCATCGATGCCCTCGGCCATGCCGCTGGTGATGGTGAAGCCGGCAAGCCCGAGGGCTTGCGCGAAGGCGCGCGCATCACAGCGACCGCTCAGCGTGCCGGCGCGGGCGCCCACGATCGCCAGCTGCGGATGCAACAGCAGGCTGGCGTCGCCGGCCACGAACAGCGCTGCCGGCGGTTGCGCAATCGCTTCGAGCAGCGGCGGGAAATCCTCGTCGGTGTACAGCATCAGGCGATGGCCGCGCCGCTCCAGCCAAGCCAGATCGGCGTCGAGACGGCGAGGGTCGGGGCGCTGCAGCCAGCGGCGAGTGTCGCCGGGCAGGTCGGGCAGTTGCTGGTGAAGTGCCGCCAGCACGGCGTCGACCTGGCCATCATGGGCTGCCAGCTGCTCGCGCAGCGCGCCCGGCCCGAGGCGCGGTGTGCGCAGCAGGAGCAGCCAGGTGCGTAACGGAGAGGTGTCGTTCATCGCCGCCCAGCCTAGGCACGGCGCAAAAAAAAACGGCGCGGTCATGACCGCGCCGTTCTGTCGTCCTGTACCGCCGGAGGTTTAGTTCGGCAGTTCGAGCTTGTCGTGCCTGTGCACCGGGCGCAGGCCATCCATGATCAGGCCATAGCTCACGCGGTCGAAGGTGCGGAACACCATCACGTGTCCCACGAACTCCTGGGGCAGCGTCACGTCCACGCCGGTGCCGCGATTCCAGCTGTTGTGGGCGACGTCGTCGTTGATGGTTTCGCCCGGCTGGTAGATCGAGTAGGTCTGGCCGTTGTCCACGCCATCCTGCGAACCGATGTTCAACGCCACCACCTGATGCGGACCCACCGCATCGTAGGCGTCGGCGAAGGCGATCACGCGCGCATTCCCCGGCAGCGATTTGGGCGCATGCGGGTAGTAGTAGGCGTCATACGGCTTGTCGTCGAGCGGCAGCAGGCGGTCGCCCTTGTTGATCTCCATCGTGCCGTTCAACAGCAGCAGGGTGGTCGGGTCGCCAGTACGCAACACCTCGGCGGTGCCGATCACCATCACCTCGGTACCGATGTCCTCGCCATGGCCGTAGTGGCCGTCGGCGCGGAAATCTTCCTTCCAGGGCGTTTGGACCAGCGACACATTGCTGTCCAGCGGATGGGCGACCAGATCCGAACCACCGTCGCGACCCTTCTTGCTGTCGAAGTCGCGGAAGGTCTGGGTGGGACGGACGATCGCAAAGCGCTGGCCCGGCTCGGCCTGCAGGTTGCGGGCATAGACGTTCTTGCCCACGGTGCCGCGCAGATCCGCTTCTTCAAAGCCCACCACGTAAGGCAGTGCCTTGACCTGGTCGCTGTTGAGTACGCGCATTTCCTTGAGGAACGTCTGCAGCTGATCCAGCGGAATGGCCGGCACTGCATCGCCCTCGGCACGCACGCGGGGCTGCAAGCCCAGGCGCGGACCGTTGGCAAACGACAGATTCAGCACGTCACCCGGATAGATGAGATGTGGGTTCTGCACTTGCGGATTGGCTTGCCAGATTTCCGGCCACAGCCACGGCTTGGACAGGAAACGTGCGGAAATCGCCCAAAGGGTGTCGCCCTTTCGAACCGTATAGGTATCCGGGTGATCGGCACGCAATTGCGCGCCCGCAGCGTAAACAGCCACCGTGACCAGCATGCCGGCCAGCAGCCCTATGGACTTTCTGATCATAAACGGGATTCCCCCATCCCCCGACGCTCGGGCGAGTGTAACCGAACAACTTGTTCACGCAACCGTGACCAGTTGGCAAAACAGCATGCCAGACGGGCGCTTGGCGGCGTACAATAAAGGTCATTCTAGATGCGCCCGGGGCTTGGTTTTCACCGATTCGCCCGCAGTTTCGGCGCTTGAGGTAAAGCCATGTCCGTACTGACCATCATCGAATTTCCCGATCCCCGCCTGCGTACCAAGGCCGAACCCGTGACCGTGTTCGACGCCGAACTCAAGCAGTTCGTGGCCGATATGTTCGAGACCATGTATGACGCCAATGGTGTCGGCCTGGCCGCCACCCAGGTGAATGTACACAAGCAGGTGCTGGTTGCCGACATGAGCGACGAGCGCAATCAGCCGCTGGCGCTGATCAACGCACGCATCATCGAGAAGGACGGCGCCCAGGTCTACCAGGAAGGCTGCCTTTCGTTCCCGGGCATCTATGCCGACGTCACCCGCGCCCTCAAGGTGAAGGTGAAGGCCAACGACGTGGATGGCAACGAGATCGAGCTCGAGTTCGAAGGCCCGCTGGCCGTGTGCGTGCAGCACGAGATGGATCACCTGGCCGGCAAGGTATTCGTCGACTATCTGTCGCCGCTCAAGCGCTCCATGTTGCTCAAGCGCCTGGAAAAGCAGCGCAAGCAGGCGGCCACCGCTTGAAGCTCCGCGTCGTTTTCGCGGGCACTCCCGAATTCTCCCTACCCTGCCTTGAAGCGTGCCGCGCGAGCGGTGCGCAGGTGGTGGCGGTTTACACCCAGCCCGATCGCCCCGCCGGTCGCGGCCGCAAGCTAACACCCAGCCCGGTCAAGCAGGCTGCCTTGGCTGCCGACATTCCGGTCGAGCAGCCCGAATCGCTGAAGTCCGACGAGGCTCGCGCCGCGCTGGCCGCCTACGCGCCCGACCTGATGGTGGTGGTGGCGTACGGCCTGATTCTTCCGCGCAAGGTACTGGCCATTCCGCGTCTGGGCTGCTGGAACGTGCACGCCAGCCTGCTGCCGCGCTGGCGCGGTGCGGCGCCGATCCAGCGCGCCATCCTGGCCGGCGACAGCGAAAGCGGTGTCGACCTGATGCAGATGGAGGCCGGCCTGGATACCGGCCCGGTGCTGCTGGAGCGCCGCACGCCGATCACCGGCGAAGACACCGGCGGCTCGCTGCATGATCGCCTCTCCATGCTGGGCGCTGACGTGCTGGCTGAGGGTCTGGCGCGCGTGATGGCCGGTGAATCGTTGATCGCACGGGCCCAGCCGGACGATGGCGTCACTTACGCGCACAAGCTGGACAAGGCTGAGGCGCGACTCGACTTCACGCGACCGGCGATTGAGCTGGAGCGCCAGGTGCGCGCCTTTGATCCGTGGCCCGTCGCCGAAGGTGATGTTGCGGGCGAAACCCTGCGCATCTGGGCAGCGCGTGCCATCGCAGGCAGCGGCGCTCCGGGTTCCGTGCTCGGCATGAGCCGCGAGGGCATTGATATCGCCTGCGGTGAAGGCGCGCTGCGGGTGACCGCGTTGCAGCGCGCGGGTGGCAAGCGCATTACGGCGGCGGATTACTACAACGCCATGAAGACGCGCGGCCTCTGAAGATCGTCATTCCGGCGCAGGCCGGAATCCAGTGGCGTCGCGGGTCGGTTATCGCCTCGCCTTCGTGGCGCATCTCAAGACGCCACGCGAAAACTAAGCACTGGCGCTACTGGATTCCGGCCTGCGCCGGAATGACGAGCTGAAAGTCCGCTCCGTCTTTACCCCCGCTTCTCACCCACATCCACTACCTTCCCCGCCATGACCGATACCCGCGCCCTAGCCGCCCAAGCCCTTGCCGACGTCGCCCTGCGCGGTACCTCGCTGCGCGACGCGATGGAGCGTCATGCGCCCAAACTGGCCGACGGGCGCGATCGCGCACTGCTGATGGCCTTGCTCAGCGATGGCGCACGCTGGTGGCTGCGTTTCGACCCCGTGCTGGATCGCCTGCTGGAGAAGCCGCTGCGCCAGAAGGAACCGGTCGTGCATGCACTGCTGGTGCTCGGCCTGGTGCAGCTGGAAATCCTGCAATTGCCGGCGTATGCCGCGGTGGCCGCCACCGTGCAGGCCACGCGAGCGCTGCAGCGCCCGCGCATGGCGGGACTGGTGAACGCCGTACTGCGCCGCTGGCAACGCGAACGCGAGACGCTGCTGGCCGAACTTGATGCCAAGCCGCAGACCCGGCACGCGCATCCTCTATGGCTGGCCAAGACGCTGGCGCGCGACTGGCCGGAGCAAGCCGATGCGGTCATGGCGGCGAACAATGTCGAGCCGCCGTTGATGCTGCGCGTCAACCACCGCCGTAGCGAGCGCGAGTCACTGATCGAGCGTTTGCGTACGGACGGCTATACGGCTGACGCCCATCCATGGCTGGCTGATGGCATCGTGCTTCCGCACAGTACCGATGTCACCCGCCTGCCCGGCTTCGCGGCTGGCGAATTCGCCGTGCAGGATGGCGCAGCGCAGATCGCCGCCGACCTTGCCGATGTGCGCGACGGTCAGCGCGTGCTGGATGCCTGCGCCGCTCCGGGTGGCAAGGCCTGCCACTTGCTGGAGCGCGCGAACCTCTCGCTCACCGCGCTGGAATTCGACGCCAAGCGCACCCAGCGGATCAGCCAAAATCTGGAACGCTTGGGCCTCAAGGCCAACATCGTCGTCGGCGATGCAGGCGAGCCTGAAGGCTGGTGGGACGGCAAGCCGTTCGATCGCATCCTGATCGACGCGCCCTGTTCGGCCGCGGGCGTGCTGCGCCGGCGACCGGATGTGCGCCTGCACCGCCGCGAGAGCGACATCAAGCCACTCGCCGCCCAGCAGCAGCGCATCCTGGCCGCCCTGTGGCCGCTGTTGGCGCCGGGCGGCCGGCTGGTCTACATCACTTGTTCCATGCTGCGCGCCGAGAACGACACCGTGGTCGGCGCGTGGCTCAAGAGCCAGCCCGATGCCCGCGTCGTGGACTTTTCCCTGCCGGTGGGCCAGGCCGCCAGCGTGGGTTGGCAGGTCCTGCCCGGGGATGGCGACCTGGACGGCATGTACTATGCCGTCCTCGAGAAGGCCTGAAGGCGCCCGCGGGCGCTGCAGCTAAGCCAGGGACCAGGCAAGACCGTTAAGCTCGGCCATGGCATTAAGCTATGTATTTGCGACGCGGCCCGCCGCAGCCCGGAATCCACGCATGTCTGTTTTTTCTGAAGCCACTCCCCTGGAACGCCGCCGATTCTGGCTATTGCTGCTGATTGCCTTCGTGGTGATCGGCGCCGGCATGGGCCTGCGCGATCCCTGGCCGTCGGACGAGCCGCGCTTTGCGCTGGCTGCCAAGCACATGGTGGAAAGCGGCGACTGGCTGTTCCCGCATCGTGGCAGCGAGCTGTATTCGGACAAGCCGCCGATGCTGTTCTGGCTCGAAGCCGCCAGCTACACGGTGCTGCGCAACTGGCGCGTCGCCTTTCTGCTGCCTTCGTTGCTGGCGGCGCTGGGTTGCCTGGCGCTGGTGTATGACCTCGGCCGTCGCCTGTGGAATCGCCAGGTCGGTCTGTATGCCGCTTCGGCCCTGCTGATCACCTTCCAGTTCATCTACCAGACCAAACGGGCGCAGATCGATCCGCTGGTGATGTTCTACATCACGGCGGCGAACTGGGGCCTGCTGGTGCATATGCTGAAGGGGCCGAACTGGCGGGCTTTCTGGTTCGGCTGCTTCTGCGCCGGCCTGGGCGTGATCACCAAGGGCGTGGGCGTGCTCGCGCTCTTCATGTTCGTGCCGTATCTGGTCGCTGCGTTCGGCCAGTGGAATGGCGTCTCGCGCATGGGCGAAGGCGCGTGGTGGCGCTGGGCGCTGGGCCTGGTCGCGCTGTTGCTGGCCATGGCGCTATGGCTGGTGCCGATGCTGTTGGGAGCCAAGGCGCACGCGGGCGATCCGGCCTACGCGGCTTACGTCAACGACATCCTGTTCCACCAGACGGCCGGCCGTTACAGCAAGTCGTGGGACCACCACCACAACGCGCTGTACTACGTGCCCATCGTGCTGTTCACCTGGCTGCCGCTGTCGCTCACGTATCCGGGCACGCTGCCGCGCTGGTGGCGTTCGCTGAAGGCCAAGGACGCGCGCATCCTGCTGCCGCTGGGCTGGATCGTGCTGCTGCTGGTGTTCTTCTCGATCCCCAAGGGCAAGCGCGACGTCTACATCATGCCCGCGCTGCCGATGTTGGCGCTGGTCAGTGGCCCCTATCTGGATGAGCTGCTGCAGAATCGCTGGCTGCGAGCGGCCGGGCTCGTTTTCATCGGCATCATGGGCGCCGCCATGCTCGGCGTGGGCGCCACGGCGCTGATGGCTCATCCGAAGTTCGCCAGTGATTTCGCCACGGCGCGCGGTTTCGATGACGGCGGCCATGCGCTGTGGTGGATGTTCGTCACCATCGGCGCCATCCAACTGCTGTTGATCGCCGCGCTGCGCATGCGCCGCGCCGTCGCCGCCGTTGCCGGCGGCATGGCTGCGATGTGGCTGGTGTGGAGCCTGTGGGCTTATCCCATCCTCAACGATTCCAGCTCGGCCGCCGGCTTGATGCAGGACGTGCGTGAACGCCTGCCGGCGGGCGACCAGATCGGCATGGTGGCGTGGAAGGAGCAGAACCTGTTGATGTTCGACCATCCGGCCACGGATTTTGGCTTTACGCGCCCGTGGCACGAGCAGTACAGCGCTGCGGTGAAGTGGCAGGCCGTCGATCCCGGGCACCGCTGGTTGTTTGCGCTGGATGGCGTGATGGCCAACTGCGTGGATCGCAGCAAGGCGGTGAGCCTGGGGCATGCGAACAGGCGTGAGTGGTGGATGTTCAAGGCCGATGCGGTGGTGCCGGGGTGTGTGCCGAGTGAGGATGTGGATCGGGTGCCGGCGGCTGCCTTGGAGGAGTGAGGTGTTTGCCTGGGGTGGGGGCGGTGGTGAATTGCGCTGGCCCGGATGCACGCCATTTGCTCGTCATCCTGGCGTGGGCCGGAGGCGCTTCTCAACAGCGAAGCTCGTCATCCAGTAGCGGCACGGCTCGGTTGTCGCCTCTCCGCCAGCGTGCCGCCTGCGCGGCGGGCGTTTCGACCGGCTGCCGCCGCTCGAGTCACTTTTCTCTTGCTGGCCCAAGAGAAAAGTAACCCAAAGAGAATGGCCTAAAAGAGCAAGGGCTCGTAGCGTTCTGTTGAATACGATCTCTTGTCGCTCGAGGGCTTCGGAGGCGTGGCGATCGTCCGACACGCGTCTCCGCTACACCGCAACGCGCCACGACGAAGAGGACTTAAAGCCGGGCATCGCTCCATCCGCCTGCCGCGCCGGCTTGTCTGTGGGAGCGCACCCTGTGCGCGACAGTCACGCTGGGGTGTATCGCTCCCTAGGTTTGTCGCGCACAGGGTGCGCTCCCACAAAGAGCCGGCCGGCAGCGTTGATCCCCCTTGTAGGAGCGCACTTGTGCGCGACCGCAGCGCTGAGGTGTACCGCTCCGTAGGCTGGTCGCGCACAGGGTGCGCTCCTACACTTTCGTCATGTGGCGGTTGCTGCCTCGGGAGAAGTGGCGTGCACCGCACCGATTCCAATCCCCTGCGGGAATTAGGGTCGACGCGATTCCAGCAGATCCTGATAGACCCGCTCCGTGCGACCTACGAACAACGGCAGCCCGAACTCCTGCTCCGCATGTTGGCGTGCCGCGGCGCCCATGGCGGGCAGTGCATCGCGTTGCTCGAGCAATCGCTGCACGGCGGTAGCTATCGCCGCCCGATCGCGCACAGGCACGAGCCAACCGTCCTGACCCTCGCGAATATTCTCGGGCAAGCCCGCATAGCGGGTTAGCAGCACCGGTTTGCCCATCGCCATCATCTCGCGGCAGGCGAATGAGATGGTTTCCACGTCGTAGGACAACACGAAGCCTGCGTCGAGTGAGGCCACCATGTTGCGTGCGTCGGTCAACACGCCGGTGAAATGCACCAGCTCGGACAATCCAAGCGCAGCAACGCGCTCTTGCTCCGCAGCCTTGGGCAGCACACCGGCAAGCACCACGCGCACGCGGGCGCGAACCTCGGGAGGCAGCATGGGCAATGCTTCCATCAGGTCCATCCAGCCTTTGTAGCTGGCCGTTCCTGCGTTGCTGCCCAACACCAGCACGCTTTCATCGCCATTCGTCCAACGCGCGCGCTCGGCTTTCATTTGATCGACCGGCCACGGCGACCACCGCTCGATGTCCACGCCGTTGTAGACCGTCTCCAGCCTGCAGCGGCGATAGGCGGTGTGCTGCAATTCGTGACGTGTGTATTCGCATACGGCGATGACCAAGTCGGTATGCCGCGCGCGCAGCGCAGCGCCCAGTCCGCGGACCGGCTTGGAGTTGTGCTTGGTCCACACGAGGACGGGGCGCTTGGGCGGCATCGCCGAAAGCACCAGGCGATGGTCAGCTGACCCGTTGACGTGAACCAGATCAAACGCCTGCTCGCGCAGATACGAGGCCAGCTGGACGCGTGCACGGCGCCGGGCCTTCCATTTGTTCACGCCATTGGGAAACGGCTGGTCCAGCACGAATACGCCAGGAAGGGCGCGGGCTTCGCGATTGAGCCGACTGCCGGGCGGCGCCGCCACGTGCACCTCATGCCGTGATGCGAGCGCCGCAGCAAGTTCGCGGATATAGGTGGTGTGGCCACCGCCGTCGCCGTGATGAAAATTCGTATAGAGCAGCTTCATGCGGCGCGATCGCTTTCACCGAGCAGGTCGATGTGCTGGCTGATCCCGCGCTCGCACCAGCTGATACCTTGTGTGCGCGTTTCGTGGAAGAGCACATTGTTCGGCAAGCTCATGTCGTCGACGTCTGGCGGGGAACGCGAGTTGTGCCACAGGTGCACGGCGAGCGCCGCCCATTTGAGGGCGCGGCGTTTCAGCCCGGTATTCTCCAGGCGCGCCGCCAGCTCGCGATCTTCCGCGCCGTAGCCCTCCATGCGCTCGTCGAAGCCATTGACCTTCAATAGATCGTCGCGCCAGAAACTCATGTTGCAGCTCATCACCCGGCCGCCGTTGCGCGAGCGGGATTTCCAGCGCGCCAGCCACGGTGCGCGAAAGGCGTAGAGCCGCTTGCTGCCGTCGAATTCGTCGAAGTGGGCGGTGGACCACGGCGCAAAGACGGGCGCCTTGCCATGGAGCAGCCGCTGCGATTCTTCAGACGTGGCCTTGATGCGTCCGCCTTGCAGGAAAAATCCTCGCTCGGCCAGCATCAGATGGTCGGCGATGAAATGCGGCTCGATCAGCATGTCGCCGTCGAGCAGGATCACATAGTCGCCCCGACTGGCCGCAATGCCGCGATTGCGTGCGCGCGCCGCCCGAAAGCCATGATCTTCCTGCCACAGGTGGCGCAGCGGCACCGGGAACGTCGCCGCCATGCGCTTGACCAAGGCGGCGGTCTCTTCGCTCGAGCCATCATCGGCCACGATGACTTCGTAAGGCAGCTGGGTCTGGCGTGCCAGTCCTTCCAGCATGCGCTCGAGTGCCTGCGGCCAGTTGTAAGTCAGCAGGATCACGCTGACCTTGAGCTCCAGCCCGGCGCTCATATGTCACCGGCCCCGCGCGGCATCACGCGTCCGCCTTGCCGCTGTTACGACGGCCGTGCCGGAGGATGGATACCGTGCGTTCCACTCGCTTGAGCCAGCCCGCCGTGCCGCGCCGGAATGCGATGCCGGCGTAACGCCAGGCCTCATCCATGCCTGCTGCCGGCTTGCTGCGGAACTCAGCCTTGGCCAGGTCCAGCGTATGGACGTCCATATGCATGCGCTCGGCGTAATGGTTGATCAGCGTGCGCGAACGGAACAGGTTGGCGAACTGGTTCTCGCGATCGCGCGCGTGCCACCAGCCGTTGGCGCCATGGACGCGGTAGTGAACCATGCCGGTGGGAAGGAAATACTTGCGCGCCCCCAGCAAGCTCGTGCCGAACACCAGGCAGTTGTCCGCCGAGATGCGCCATGTGGTCAGGAAGGTGTGCGGCAGGTCCAAAGTGCGCTGCGCCCACTGGCGTCGCATTGAGAGGGCAGACGTCGCCGCGCCATACCAATACGCGGTCACCCAAGTGCTGATGGCGGTATAGCCCAAGTCGGTGGCGCGATCCGCATAGCCCACGATGCCCTGCTCGTTGCCGAACAGATTGACATCGGTGAATACGAAATCGACATCGCGGCGATTGTCGTACACCTCGCCGATGCGTGCCAGATAGTCCTTGTCCCAATGATCGTCGGCATCGAGAAAGCACACGATATCGCCGGTGACGCCTTCCATGCCCTTCACGAACGCCGAAAGCTGGCCGCCGTTGCTCACGCAACGCAGCGTGACGCGTTCGTCGTTGCCGTAGCGCTCCGCCAGCCAGGCGGCCGAGCCATCGGTGGAGCCGTCGTCCATCACGATCACCTGGGCAGCGGCGCGTGTCTGCGCCAGCACGCTGTCGATCGCCTCGCCGACGTAGTCGCGGTAGTTGTAGTTGGTAATGATGACGCTGAAGGTCAGAGCCTTCATGCAGCCACCTCTCCCTTCAGCAACTGACGGAAGTAGGCAATGGTTTCGCGCAGGCCGTCGTCCAGGCTCACGCGCGGCTCCCAGCCAAGTTTTTCCTTGGCCAGGGCGATATCCGGCTGCCGCTGGCGCGGATCGTCCGAGGGCAGCGGGCGGAACACCAGCTTGGATTTCCCGCCCACCAGCGCAATCACCCGCTCGGCCAGCTGCAGCATGGTGTGCTCGACCGGATTGCCGATGTTCACCGGACCGACGAAGCCGGCCTCGCTGTTCATCATGCGGGTGATCACTTCGATCAAGTCGTCGACATAGCAGAAGCTGCGCGTCTGGCTGCCATCGCCGTAGATGGTGATGTCCTCGCCGCGCAGCGCCTGCACGATGAAGTTGCTGACTACGCGCCCGTCGTTCGGATGCATGCGCGGGCCGTAGGTGTTGAAGATGCGCACCACCTTGATGTCCAGGTTGTGCTGGCGGTGGTAATCGAAGAACAGCGTTTCGGCGCAGCGCTTGCCTTCGTCATAGCAGCTGCGGAAGCCGATGGGATTGACGCGGCCCCAATAGTCCTCGCGCTGCGGATGGACTTCCGGGTCGCCATACACTTCGCTGGTCGACGCCTGCAGGATGCGCGCGTGCGTGCGCTTGGCCAGGCCGAGCATATTGATCGCACCGTGCACGCTGGTCTTGGTGGTCTGCACCGGATCGTGCTGGTAATGCACCGGCGAGGCAGGGCAGGCGAAATTGAAGATGCGGTCCACTTCCACGTACAGTGGGAAGGTCACGTCATGCCGCATCATCTCGAAATACGGGTGATCGAGCAGATGCGCGATGTTCTGCTTGCTGCCGGTAAAGAAGTTGTCCACGCACAGCACGTCATGGCCGTCTCGCAGCAACCGGTCGCACAGATGGGAGCCGAGAAAGCCCGCACCGCCGGTAACCAACACCTTGTTCATCGAGATCCCCGAATCCCCAACACGTCGGGGTACTTTAGTTTCAATGGATGGAAATTGCCGGCTTGGTCCGATCGCCCGCAAGCAGGCCCAGGACCAGACCCATCGGCAGCCAGATCAGCAGCCACGCCGGCCGTGGGCTATCGAGCATCTGCGGCATGTCGAACTGGAGCACCACCGAGGCGTAGACCCAGATGGTCAGGACCAGCCGGCCCTGCAAGGTGTCGCGATGGCGCCAGCCTTGCCAGCCGAGCATCAGCCACATGGCGACGGTCAGCAGCAACCCGGGCAGGCCCAGTTCCACGATCACCTGGGTGAGCAGGTTATGGGTATGCGTATAGGCCGCACCGTTGACGATAAGGCTGATCGGAGCGCCCTGGCCCAGGCCAAGCAAGGGGTGCTGGGCGGCCAGGTGCATCGCCTGCATGGCCAGTTCGGGGCGCAAGGAGGTGCCGCGCTCGGTCAGCATGGACGCTGGCCACAGCAGCATGATCGCCGCCAGCACGGCGATGGTCACGGCCACCCAGCGATGAATCCGGCCCGGCTGCCATAACGGCATCAGCACGATAACCAGCGCCAGGGCCAACCACACGCTGCGCGTCTGGGTGAGCCCGACAAACAGCAGCAGCACGGCCATCGCCGCATAGCGCGCGATGGACCAGCGACGGTCGTCGAGATCGAGCTGGCTGAGCCAAAGCGCCACCACCCCCATCAGCGCCGCTGCGTAGTTGGCGGTGGCGATCGTACCCTCGCCGACGATGCGGCCGTCTTCCATGGGTGCGCGCACAAAGCTGATGCAGTAGTAGATCGCGCAAACCCCGATGGCCAGGCCGGCGGCCAGCAGCAGATGGCGGATGCGCGACACGTCGTTGGTGGCATAGGCGTGCCAGCCCAGCACAAACGCCAGCACGCTGATCAGGCGGCCCACCTCGTCGCCCGCACGTGGCACGTGGCCCCAAGCCAACGAGAGCAGCGCCCAAGCCAACAGCGCCAGGAATACCCTGAACACCGGCAGCGGCCAAAGCTCGCGCCATACCCGGGCGCCCTGCGAGAAGGACAGCACCAGGGCAGGGAGGTAGAGCAGCACGATCAGGCTGGTCTGATAGGCCTTGCCAGGGTTGAACGAGACACCCGCCGGCATGATGACCATGCCCAGCATCATCCAGACGATACCCACGCCAACAAGCGTGCGCGCAATGGCCCGGCTCTTTGGCTGAACTTCGGTTTTCAATGGGATCGCCCTACTTCTCATACTGCCTGCTTGCCTGTTCGTTACTGCGGCCCGGGCGAACCCGAAACCGGTCTATTTTCGGCCTTGCTCCACCCAAAGTCAGCAGAATAGTGCACGGTTCCAGCTGAAACGTAGCCGACCACCGCCCTGCCGGCTAACGCCAATCCGGCCCCCATGGAGGACACGAGCCTCCCGGCGAATACCGTTAGAATTCACTTTATGCCTACCTTTTCCCTCACCCTCGTGGTCATGACGTACAACGAGGCGAAGCAGATCGGCCGCTGCCTGGATAGCGTGCCCTTCGCCAGTGAAAAACTTGTGGTCGACAGCGGGAGTACCGATGACACGGTAGCCATCGCGCAGGCCCGTGGCGCACGGGTGGTGCACCAGCCGTGGCTGGGCTTCGGGCCACAGCGCAATTTCGCTACGACGCAGTGCAGCAATGACTGGGTGCTGGCGCTCGACGCCGACGAGTACCTCTCACCGGAGCTGGCGGCCGAACTGGAGCAGCGGCTGCCCAAGCTGATGGCCAGCAACCTTTGCGCGGCCTATCTGCGGCGTTCCACCATCTTCATGGGCGAGCGCATGCGCTGGTATCTGCCGGGCCGCGGCGAGAAAATGGCCCGCCTGTACCATCGCGACCGCGCACGCTGGGCGGATGTACGCGTGCACGAGTCGCTGCGTTTCGATGGACCTTCCGTGCTGCTGAAAGAAGTGTTCAACCACGAGAACAACCCGAGCCTGCCCGAAAAGCAGATCAAGGTGCTGCGCTACGCCGAACTGAAGTGCCGTGACTGGCTGCAGAAGAACAAACCGGTGCGCATGTGGCAGACGCCCTTTGTGTACCTGCTGGCCTTCGTGAAGGACTATTTTCTGCGGCTGGCCTTCCTGGACGGCTGGCGCGGCTTCGTGATCGCACAGACCGGCGCTTCGTATGCGGCATACAAACGCATGCGTTACTACGAGATGCGCCGCAATCCGGCGTCACTGCAAACGGCTACCGACGCCCTGATACGCCACGGCATCGATCGATGAGTAAAGAACCCGCTCTTAAAGAGCATTACTTGCTGTATGGCTCTGAGCGCTACGCGCTGGCCATCCTGCGTCCGATCCAGGACGCGATCCGCGCGCGCGGCGACGAGGCGGCCTGGTTCTTCGACGGCCCCGGTGCCGAGGATCTGGTGGAGGGCGAGCGGCTGCTCAGCGTGCAGGAAGTGCGGGCGTGGAAACCTCGTGCGGTGATTACCTCCAGCAACGCGGTGCCGCATTTCTTTCCCGGCGTGAAGGTAGAGACCTTCCACGGCTTCGACGCCGGCAAGCCGCGACACATCTATGTGCGCGGCTTCTTCGACCTCTACTGCACCACCGGCCCGCGCGATACCGCGCAGTTCCAGGCGATCGCCGATCGCGTCGGCCACTTCAGCGTGGTGGAAACGGGCTTTCCCAAGCTCGATCCGTTCATGCGGGAAATCAGCGGCCCGCTGCCGGCGGTGCGCCAACCGCCGGTGATCCTCTATCACTCCACCTTCTCGCCGTCCTGGAGCGCCGCCGAAACGCTGTATGAGGAAGTCAAACGCCTCTCCCGCGACGGCCGCTGGCGCTGGATCGTCACCTTCCATCCGAAGATGGATCCGGCCACGGTGGCCAAGTACAAGGCGCTGCAGAACGAGTACCTGACGTTCGCCGAGAACGACAACATCCTCGAGCTGTTCCCCCAGGTGGACATGATGTGCTCGGACACCTCGTCCGCACTCAATGAATTCCTGCTCACCGGCAAGCCGGTGGTGACCTTCAAGAACCGCCGTCCGGGTCCGCAGCTGATCGATATCGACCAGGCGTCCCAATTCGAGCCGGCCATTGTGCGTGCGCTGTCGAGGCCGCCCGAGCTGATGCAGGCCATTCATGAGTACGGCGAGGCCATCCATCCGTATCGCGACGGCCACTCAGCCGAGCGCATCCTCAAGGCGATTGACGGCTTCATTGCCGCCGGCGGCCGCAATCGACGCCGTAAGCCTCGGAATTTCTGGCGAAAACTGAAAATCCGCCGACGCATCGGCTATTGGGGACCGGCCCGCTACTGAGCCAGTCCCGGCCGCGCCGCGGCCGGGTCAGCGTGGAGCAGGGGCGGCTCGGGCTAGAATTGTTTCATTCCCATAAAGAAGACTGCCCGTGGCATCCAGCAGCTATAGCCGCTCAGAACACCTGCGCTCCCTCTGGCCATGGCTACCGCTGTGGACCCTGGCCGCGTTGCTGGCGATCTTCTCGCACGGCCCGATGCCGCTGTACTCCACCCGCACCCTCGCGGTGGCCTGGGAAATGTGGATCCACCACGACTGGCTGGTGCCGCACATCAATGGTGCGCCGTACAGCGAGAAGGTGCCGCTGCTGTTCTGGATGATCCACGCCGGCTGGCTGGTGACCGGCGTCAACGACATCTGGCCACGCGTGCTCGAGGTGATCTTTGGCGGCACCCAGCTGGTGCTGGTGTCGGTGCTGGCGCAACGCCTGTTTCCGAACCGCCCGTGGGTGGCCAAGGGCGCGCCGTGGATCCTGCTGGCGCTGGGTTATGCGTTCCTGTTCGGCCTGCAGATCATGTACGAGGTGCTGCTGGCCGTCTGGGTGCTGGCGGCCCTGCTATGCCTGACGCCCAAGCGGCAGCGGGCGGAGCCCCGCTGGGTGCTGTTTGGCCTGTGCGTGGGCGCGGGCTTGCTGACCAAGGGCCCGGTGATGTTTCTGCACGTGGCGTTCCCGTTCCTGCTCGGTCCGCTGTGGAACGACTGGGCGCGCGACAACCGCGTGCGCTGGTACGGCCGTGGCGTGCTGGCGCTACTGCTCGGCGGTGCGATGCTGCTGGCCTGGGCATTGCCTGCGGGCTTTGCGGGCGGCGAGGCCTATCGGCAACGGCTGTTCTTCACCCAGACCGCCGGCCGCGTGGTCAATGCGTTCGATCACGCACGCCCGTTCTGGTGGTACGTGCCGATGATCCCGGCGCTGCTATTCCCCTTCAGCGGATGGCCGCGCGCCTGGGTGGCGATTGCAACGCTGCGCCGTCCGCTCGATAGCGGCCTGCGCTTCGCGTTGTGCTGGCTGGTGCCGGTGATCGTGGTGTTCTCTTTCATCAGCGGCAAGCAGCTGTACTACCCGCTGCCGGAGTTCGCGGGCGCGGCCCTGCTTATCGCCGGCGCCATCGCGGCCCTGCGCGACCAGCGTCCGAAGCTTGCCGACAACCCCTGGCTGGGCACCTGGCCGCTGGGCGTGGGTGGCATCCTGTTCGGCATCTTTCTGTTCGTGCTGCCGGTGCTGGTATCGCACAACGACCTGCATGGCGAATGGTTCGACACCACCCAGCGCTATAGCCGCTTCTTCAGCGTGGTGTTTGTGCTGCTGGGCGTGCTGCTCTTGCTGCGCGGTCGCGGCGAGCTGCGGCGGCTGGCGTTCGCCGGCCTGGTCGGCACGCTGGCGCTCAATACGCTGTTCACCCTCACCATGTGGCAGAACTTCGACTTGCGACCGTCGGCCCAATTGCTCGGCGCGGCCGATGCGCAGAACCAGGCCCTGGGTCTGCTGGGCAATTACGAAGGCCAGTTCCACTTTGCCGGCCGGCTGACCCACAGCATCGAGCGTCTGTACGAAGGCAAATCGCTGCAGACGTTTGCGCAGGAACACCCCGACGGGCTGATCGTGGAGCATCCGGACAAGCTGACCAATGACGCGCTGCGCTATGCGCTGCTGGTGCAGCCGTTCCGCTCGGGCTGGGTGGTGATCTGGCCGGCCAAGTCGCTGGCCGAACTACGCACCGGCCGCGTACCGCCCGAGCCGCTGCATCCGACCCGGGTCTACCAGGTCGACCCGTGGCGCTCCCGCGCACTGCAATGAATGACGCACTGATCGCCAACCTGCGCGCGCAGTGCGGCGGTCCGCGCGATGGCGCCTTGCTGCGGTTTTCGCTGGGCAATGCGCTGCTGGCGGCAAGCGATGCCGCCGGGGCGCTTCCGGAATTTCGCCAGGCCGTGGCGTTCGACGCGGGCTATTCCGCCGCGTGGAAAATGCTGGGCAAGGCGTGCCTCGCCATGGATGACCAAGCCGGCGCCGCCGAGGCGTGGCGCCAGGGCATCAGCGTCGCCCAGGCGCGCGGCGACAAGCAGGCGGAGAAGGAAATGGCGGTGTTTTTGCGGCGGGTGGAAAAGCACGGCTGAGCGACCGCTTCCGACTTTTTCCTGCGGGGAGCTATTTGTGGGAGCGCACCCTGTGCGCGACAAGCCTACGGAGCGGTAGCGACCCGGCGCCCATGTCGCGCACAGGGTGCGCTCCCACAGGTGGCATGCCGCGCAGGCGAATCAGTCGTACGGGCTTTTCCAGGTATCGGCCGAGAAGCGCTTGTACTGCCACTGGTACTGCGAGAAGGCCAGCTCCACGCATTGCTCAACGCCCTGGTTGAGCGCCCGGCAACCGATCGCCAGGTCCGCGTCTGCCAGCCCTTCCGGCGCCGGCAACAGGTGGATGCGAAAACCTTCGCCCTTGGGCAAGCGCTCGGCGAAGGCGAACAGCACGGTCGCCCCGGTGCGCGCGGCCAGGCGCGGCAACAGCACCATGGTCAGTGCGTTCTGGCCGAAGAACGGCGCCACCTCGCCTTCGCCGGCACGCGGCTTCTGGTCCGGCAGGATGCCCACCGTGCCGCCGGCGGCCAGCCGCTTGTACAAGGTACGTACGCCGGCACCTTCGGCGCGCACCTGCTCCGGCGCCAGCGCGCCGCGCACCTTGCGCAGCAGGCCTTCGATCGCGGCGATGCGCGGCGGGCGATAGAGGATCGCCATTGGCGTCTTGCGGCACAGCCAATAGTTGAGCAGCTCCCAGCAGCCCAGGTGCGGCGCCGCGATGATCACGCCCTTGCCCGAGGTCAAGGCGGCATCGAACAGCGCCTCGCCACGGACCTCGCGCACCAGCTCGAGAGCACGCTCGGGATCGTTGCCCCAGATCCAGGTGATCTCGGTGGCGGAGCGGCCGGCATCTTCCATCACCTCGCGCAGCAAAGCGGCATGCGCGCGTTCGTCCAGCTGGGGACGGGTCAACTTGAGGTTCACCGACGTGTTGTGCGCGGTGCGTGTGTGCAAGGCCAGCGAGAGGCGGCCGATGGCTGCGCCCAGGGCATGCAGCGTGCGCAGCGGCAGCCGTCCAAACAGGCGCAGGAGGAGATAGAGGAGGGTGATGTCGAATCGCATGAGCGACGCAGTGTAACCGCCCGCATCGCCGGTTCACGGGTCAACGACATGCCGCCCGCTTACGTTCTTCGCCCCAGGGCATGCTCTACCACTTTCGCAGGCTATGCGGCGGCGATAGTGAGGCCCTAAGCTTCCGCCGTCTCCGGCCGTTACCACTTTCGATGATCGCCCTGATCCAGCGTGTCCTGTCAGCCCGTGTCGATGTCGAAAACACCACCGTCGGAGCCATTGGCCCCGGCCTGCTTGCGCTGGTGGCGGTCCAGCCCGGCGACGACGAACCGCGCACCAGGCGCATGCTTGAACGCCTGCTGGGTTACCGCGTGTTTGCCGACGAGCAGGGCCGCATGAACCGCTCCCTGGCCGACACCGGTGGCGAGCTGCTGCTGGTCAGCCAGTTCACCCTGGCCGCCGATACGCGTTCGGGCATGCGTCCCAGCTTCACCAGTGCCGCCACACCCGAGGAGGGCCGCCGCTGGTTCGATCGGCTGGTGGAACTGGCGCGTGGAATGCATCCCAGGGTGGAAATCGGGCAGTTCGGCGCCCATATGGAAGTACATCTGGTCAACGACGGCCCAGTCACCTTCTGGCTGGAGACCCCATGATCGCCTTCATCCCGGCGCATCTCGACCAAACGACGAAAAAATCCCCGGAAGTTGCCGATTTGGCGCGATTTTTGCGTGTCGGCGCTGCCGATTTTCTTCCTTGAAAACTGGTCAAAAAAGCATCACATGGGTATACTGATCGGTTCCTGCATACGCGGCGGTAGGTATGAATAGCAAAGCTCCCGAGCAACAGTCTGAAATCAAGGCGCTCATCTCCAAGGGTCTGGAGCAGGGCTACCTGACCTACGCCGAGATCAACGACCACCTGCCCGACGACATTGTCGATCCGGAGCAGATCGAAGACATCATGGCGGTGCTCAAGGGCGTCGGCATTGAAGTGCACGATGCCGCACCCGATTCCGATCCGCTCTCGGACAACGCGCCCGGCGCGTCTACCGACGACGAAGCTGCCGCCGAAGAAGCGGTCGCGTTGCTGTCGGCTGTCGACTCCGAAGTGGGCCGCACCACCGACCCGGTGCGCATGTATATGCGCGAGATGGGTACGGTCGAGCTGCTGACCCGCGAGGGCGAAATCGCCATTGCCAAGCGCATCGAAGAAGGCCTGGGCCAGGTGCAGACCGCGCTCGCCAGCTTCCCGCTGACCATCGAGCTGCTGCTCGAGGAATACGACCAGCATCTGGACGGCAAGCGCCGCCTGAGCGAAATCCTGGCCGGCTTCGCCGACCTTGAAGAAGCCGCCGATGCGGCCCAGGCCGCCGCCGCCGACGCCGAAGTGGAAGAAGCCGACGCGGACGCCGAAGACGACGAAGAAGAAGGCGCGGCCGAGGAAGAAGAAGCCGGCCCGACCGGTCCGGACCCGGAAGAGGTCAAGCGCCGCATGGAGTTGCTGCGCGACTACTACGGCAAGTTCCAGAAGGCGGCCCCCAAGGCCACCGACATCAACGACAAGAAGGTCACCAAGCTGCGCGACCAGATGGCTGAGGAATTCCTCAAGCTCAAGCTGCCGTCCGCGCTGATCGACAGCTTCGTGCGCAAGCTGCGCGAAGTGGTGAACGACATCCGTCATCACGAGCGCGTGCTGATGGAGATCTTCGTCAAGCACGTGAAGATGCCCAAGGCTGAGTTCCTCAAGACGTTCCCCAGCAACGAGGGCAACCTCGAGTGGGCGAACGAGCTGGGCCGCAAGCGTCAGAAATGGTCGCCCAACATCAAGACCTACAAGGAAGCGATCGACGGCGAGCAGGAAAAGCTCGGCGCGATCGAGCACAAGCTGTTCCTGCCGCTGACCGACATCAAGGAAATCAACCGCACGATGTCGATCGGCGAGGCCAAGGCACGCCGCGCCAAGAAGGAAATGGTCGAGGCCAACCTGCGCCTGGTCATCTCCATCGCCAAGAAGTACACCAATCGCGGCCTGCAGTTCCTCGACCTCATCCAGGAAGGCAACATCGGCCTGATGAAGGCGGTGGACAAGTTCGAATACCGCCGCGGCTACAAGTTCTCCACGTACGCCACGTGGTGGATCCGCCAGGCCATCACCCGCTCGATCGCCGACCAGGCGCGCACCATCCGTATCCCGGTGCACATGATCGAGACGATCAACAAGTTGAACCGCATTTCCCGCCAGATGCTGCAGCAGTTCGGCCGCGAGCCGACGCCCGAAGAGCTGGCCAAGGAAATGGACATGCCTGAGGACAAGATCCGCAAGGTGCTGAAGATCGCGAAGGAACCGATCTCGATGGAAACCCCGATCGGCGACGACGAGGATTCCCATCTTGGCGATTTCATCGAGGACACCAACGCGTCCTCGCCGATCGAGTCGGCCACCGAAACGGGCTTGATGGAAACCGTGCGCGACGTGCTCGCCGGCCTCACCCCGCGCGAGGCCAAGGTGCTGCGCATGCGCTTCGGCATCGACATGAACACGGATCACACGCTGGAAGAAGTCGGCAAGCAGTTCGACGTGACGCGTGAACGTATCCGCCAGATCGAGGCCAAGGCGCTGCGCAAGCTGCGTCACCCGAGCCGCTCGGAGCAGCTGCGCTCGTTCCTCGACATCGACTGAGCACGCGCTGGTGCATTTGCGAAGAGCCCCGCGAAAGCGGGGCTTTTTGTTTGTGGGGGCTCACAGCGCGGCCATCACCTGTGGGAGCGCACCCTGTGCGCGACAGCCGGCGAAGCCGGCATGGCCTTGCTGCAAGATCCCATTGCACGGTAAGCCGCTAGGCCGCGTCGCGCACAGGGTGCGCTCCCACAGGGGTTACCGTTGCCACAGCGCCTGGCTACGGCCTCACCCACCCGCGTCGTAAAAAAACTGCTCCTGCACGATCTTGTCGTCCTTCACGTGGTAGACGCAGATCTCCTGCATGTTGACCCGGCCGTATTCCTTCATCGTCACATCCAGCGTCATCGCGACGCTGAACCAATTGCCGGCAATCAGCGGCTCGCTGACTTGTACGCCGTGCATCTCCGTCACGCCCGCCTGGAAGCGCTTGCCCTTCTCGAGGATGGCATCCAGGCCTTTGACGTTGCCGAGCGGGCCTTGCGCCATGCCCTCCGGTTCGATGCTCACGGCGTCCTTGGCATACAGCTCGTGCTGCGCTTCCTCAAACTGGCCGTGGCGGCACATGGCCACCAGGCGCTTGGCAACGGATTCGGTACTCATAGGGAAACCTCCGGCTGGCGAGGCCCGCGAGCGTAACGCCGCCCGCAGTAGCCGGATGTGAAGGTGCGCCGTTCATGGCGCACCCTCACGCGCGCATCAATGCTTGCCGACGTTGTCGGTTTCTCCGATGAAGCGCGCCACGTTGTCATGCAACTGCTTGAGCGAATCCTCGTGCGCGTAGACCATGTGCCCCGACGGATACCACGCATAGGAGATGTTCTTCTCCAGGTTCGCCGGGATCGGCATGTGGTGCATCTCGTAATCGGCCGCGAAGTACGGCGTGGCCAGATCGTAGTAGCCGCCGTTGAGCGAAACGCGCAGGTTCGGATTGGTCTTCATCGCCGTGGCCAGATCCGGCATCACGTTGGTCGACTGCTGCAGCGATTCGGTCGAGCCCGGCGCCTTGTGCGAGAAGTCCCAGTTGTCGACGTTCGCAAACAAGCGATAAGTCTGGTTTTCGCCAAACTTGAGCTGGCGTCGCACGTAGTCGTTGAAGGCCGCCACATAGGCCGAGCTGATCGCCGAGGACTGCGGATCGTAGTCGGACGACTTGCTCAGCGGATCGATCGACGGGCCGGAGAAGCGGCTGTCCAGGCGGCCGGTAGTGATGTCGCCATCGGCCTGCAACTCGTGCTCGAACATGCCGCCGTCGACACGCAGGTTGGCCTTCAACAGATAGGCGACCGGCAAGCCCGTGTACTGGTGCAGCTTCTGCGCCACGGCCTGCTTGCGCCCTTCGTCCAGGCGCGAGCCGGCCATCAGGGCGGAGGCGTATTCGTTCGTCGCGTATTGCTCTACTTCGCGCAGGAAAGGCTCCAGCGCGCCGGGCTGCTGCGGCAGTTTGTGGTGATAGAACGCCGTGGCGGCAAACGTCGGCAGGCCAACGATATAGGGCAGGTCTACGCCCGGGTTGTTGGCCGGACCATCGATGCTGCTGTCAAAGCTGAGGATCTGCGACAGCAGGATCACGCCATTGAGATCGACGCTGTTCTCGTTCTCCAAGATGTTGGCCACCACCGCCGAGCGCGTGGTGCCGTAGCTCTCGCCGAACAGGTACTTGGGCGAGTTCCAGCGGTTGTACTTGGAGAGGAACTGGGTGATGAACTGCGCGAAGGCATGACCATCGCCATCGACGCTATAGACCGTTTTCTTGCGGTCCTTCATCAACTCTTCGCGCTTGCCCTTGTCGGCGTCGTCGGCAATCAGGCGGCTGAAGCCCGCACCGGGCGCATCGATGAACACCAGATCGGAAACATCAAGCAGGCTGTAGTCGTTGTTCACCAGTCCGTACGGAGCGGCCGGCGTATGCGCGTCATCGCTGGTCACCACGCGCTTGGGACCAAACGCGCCCATATGCAGCCACACCGTGGCCGATCCCGGACCGCCGTTGTAAATGAAGGTGATCGGCCGCTTGCCCGGCTCCACGCCTTTCTTGAAGTACGCGGCGTAGAACATGCTGATCTGCGGCTCGCTCTCCTTGTCGCCACTGCCATGCAACACCAGCGTGCCCGCCACCGCCTTGTAGTCGATGCTCTTGCCCTCGACCTTCACCGTGCCCGAGGTTTCCGACGCCTGCGGCTTGAGCAGCACGGCTTCGGGCTTGTCCTCCGGCTTGTCCTTGTTGTCCTTTTTGTCATCGGCATGAACCGCCGTACCGAGCAACAGCGTGGCGAGCGCCACGACGAGGGGAAGCTTGCGCATGAAAGTGAAACCTCTGAACGAGCGCGGTAGCGCGACGCTCCAGCTTAGGTGCCGTGGGTGGGTGGTTTCATACGCCAGAAGTCATTGGCAGTGAAACTCTTCGACCAACCGCATTGTCGCGAGATCTCGCGATATTTTCCTAAGCGTTCCATCTGGCCAGATGGAAGCGTGAGGCAAGATTGACCCCTCACCCCAGCCCTCTCTCCGAAGGGGAGAGGGAGAAGTGCGGCGCACCGCGAAACCCAAAAGCCGATGCGAAGCGTGGCTCCGCTTTAAGTCCTCAGCGATTCGGGCGCGTTGCGCAGCGCTTTGCAGTACCCCTGTGTACCCTCGGAGGTTGTCCCACAACGACGCGCCTCAAGCGTTCGGGCTTATCCCAACACGATGCTGCGGGCGTTATCAGGCCATTCTCTTTGGGTTACTTTCGACGCGAAGCTAGTCCCGTGGGATCTCTTGGGCCAGCAAGAGAAAAGTGACTCGAACGGCGGCAGCCGTTCGAAACGCCCGCCGCGTAGGCGGCACGCTGGTGGTAGCGCGACAACCGGGCGCACAGTCGCTGGATTCCTGCCTTCGCAGGAATGACGAGCTGAGGCAACAGCCAGCGCTACCCCCAGGCGATAGCCCCAATCGCCCCCAACGCCAACACCACCCCCACCCCATTCACCCAACTCAACCTCTCCCGAAACGCCACCGTGCCCACCAAAGCCCCCAGCGCCACCACCCCAAGATTCATACTGGCAAACACCAGCGACGGATGATCCGGCAACGCCTGATGCCCCCGCACGTAAAACACGATATTGCCGAAGTTCGCCAACCCCAACAGCAACCCGGCCACCGCATCGCGCAAAGTGAAAAACGTGCGGTCATGCCAGCGACGCCACAACAAGATCGCCAGCGACACCACCAGCGCCAAAGCGAACATCGCCTGCAATGAAGCCGCAAACGGCGTACCCGCTGCCGCTACACGCTTGAACAGAATGTCGATCGCACCAAAACCGGCGAACACCACCAGCGGCCAAAGCCAGCTACGTTCGCCGTTGCCATGAGTTGCCGACGACGCGCGCCATACCATGCATGCAAGCGCGACCAGGCCCAGCGCGATGCCAAACCCCTTGCCGACACTCAGCGTTTCGCCGAACAAAAGGAACGCCGCCAGCAGCGAGATCAGCAGCGACAGACGCTGCGCGGCATCGGTACGCACGATGCCGGCACTGCTCACCGAAGCAGCAAGTGCCAGGAAGATCAGTGGCAACAACAGACCCAATCCGATGAAGCCCAACCAGGGCGCCTGCCCGCTGGACAACACGGACAAGGACGGACGAAACACCAGCATCGTGAGTACGCTGGTGGCGACGTAGTTCCAGGCAATCGCCTGGCCCACGTCCACTGATAGTCGGCGGGCGAGCTTCAGCAGCACCGACACCAGCACGCTGCAGACGACGCTCAGCAACACATAGACCATGAAAATTCCTTATGGGCGACACCGCGGTTCCGCTCCGCCGATATACCCGGTGATGATGTCAACTTTCCTGCGGTGCGCCGGCTGCACCGGGAAAGCTCACCGCTGCAGGGCGAATCGCTCGCGGTAGCGTGCCGGGCTCAGCTGCAGGTGCTGGCGGAAATGGTGACGTAGGGTATCCGCACTGCCGAATCCGCACACCTCGGCCACGCGGTCCACGCCCATCTCGCTGCCCTCCAGCAGCTCACGCGCGCGTCCGAGGCGCTCATGAGTCAACCACTGCTTGGGCGAGCATCCGGTGGCTTCCTCGAAGCGCCGCAAGAGCGTGCGTTCGCTCATGCGTGCGCGTTCGGCCAGCAGCGAAACGGGCTGCGGCTGGTCGAGGTGGCGACGCATCCATTCCAGCAGCTTGCCCAGTCCCGCCCCCTGCGCCGGCATCGGCGACTGGATGAACTGGGCCTGCCCGCCATCGCGATGCGCCGGCACCACCGCGCGGCGCGCCACGCTATTGGCCGCTTCCGCGCCATAGTCCCGGCGGATCAGGTGCAGCGAAAGATCCAGCGCCGCGGCGCTGCCTGCCGAAGTGAGCAGCTGTCCCTCGTCGACATAGAGCACATCCGGTTCGATGCGGATGCGCGGAAAGCGCTCGGCGAGCGCCTCGGCATAGCGCCAATGCGTGGTCGCGCGACGGTCATCGAGCAATCCAGTGGCCGCGAGGACGAACACGCCCGAGCAATACGACAGCAAGCGCGCGCCACGTGCATGTGCGGTACGTAGAGCTTCAAGCAGCGGCTCGGGTGGCGCTGCATCGACGCCTCGCCAGCCCGGCACGATGATGGTGCCGGCGGAGGCGAGCGCCTCGAGGCCGCCATCGGCCAGCACGCGCATGCCGCCGGCCGCGCGCATCGGGCCGCGGTCCACCGCGCACAGCCCGAAGTCGTACCAGTCGGCCAGTTCGGGCCGCGGCAGGCCGAACATTTCCACGGCGATGCCGAACTCGAACGTACACAGCCCGTCGTAGACCAAGGCGGCCACCTGCCGGTTGGGCGGTCCTGATGGATGCCCGGAACGTTTTGGCGGTTTCTTCATGGTGACTGGCATTCTTGCCAATGTCGGCGCAACGCGCCAGTGCCGATACTGACGCTGTCTTTCCACCGGAGTGAAGCCATGAGCAGCGTAGTGCAACGTGTCTCTCCCGCCGCCAGCGACGACGCGCTGGCGCATTTCCAGGCCCGTCTAGGCTTCGAAACCGATTGTGCCGACGTGTATTACGCGACCAACCATGAGGCGAAAGATTTCGTGCTGCTGGATGTGCGCACGCCGACGCTCTACGCCGCCGGCCACGTGCCGGGTGCGCTCAACCTGCCCACCCGCATGATCAGCGAGCAGCGCCTGGCGGAATATCCGCCCGATACGTTGTTCGTCGTGTACTGCGCCGGCCCTCACTGCAACGGCGCCAACAAGGCGGCGGTGAAGCTGGCCCAACTCGGTCGCCCGGTGAAGGAGATGATCGGCGGGCTCACCGGTTGGATCGATGAAGGCTTCGGGCTCGAGCGCTGATATGCAGCACGCCGTTGCAATCCGCCGAGCGCATCGTCTGGACGTGCACGAGCTCATGGAAATCTGCGCGGAGCATGCGGCGTTTGAACGGCTGCCGCATGTTCCCGGCGTGGGTTCCGCTGCGCTTGCCGACGCACTCGATGGCGATAGGCCGCCGCTGGTTGCGTGGCTCGCGTACAGCGACGACGTCGTGGTGGGTTATGCCAGTGCGACAGTGGATTTCTCCACGCTCGATCGTGCCAGTTATCTGCACATGGATTGCCTCTATGTCCGCGCGCGATGGCGCAACCACGCGATCGGGCGCCAACTACTGGAACTCGTGATCGCGCATGCGAGGGCGCTGCGATGCGCTTCCGTGCAATGGCAGACGCCCGCCTGGAACGTGGATGCCGCGCGCTTCTATCGAAGGTTGGGCGCCTGCGAATATGCCAAGTTGCGCTATGCCTTGCCGCTGGACCGTGCATGACATCGCGGGGCTGCCGCGAGCTGGCATGATCGGCACCAACCCGATTGGAGTCACCCATGCTTGATCTTCGACCGACCTGCGAGCATTGCAACAAAGCGCTGCCACCGGCATCGACGGAGGCCATGATCTGCTCGTTCGAATGCACCTACTGCAGCGACTGCGTGAAGCTATTGCAGAACGTCTGTCCGAACTGCGGCGGTGGTTTCACGCCACGGCCGGTTCGCCCCGCGCGGGACTGGAAGAACGGCAACTCGCTGTCACGCTACCCCGCAACATCGCAGGTGACGCACAAGCCCGTGTACCTGGTAAAACATGCCGCGCTGGTGGCCCAAGTGAGCGACCGCGCACCCGAGGAACGCTGATAGTCCAGCTCTCGTCGGCGACGGCTATTCGCGTGCTGCCAGCGCACGATTCACGCGCAGCGCCAGCAAAGTGCACACCACGCCCGACAGCAGATACGCACTGACCGCGGCCAGGCCGAAGCGCATCGACAAACCCAGCGCCACCAGCGGCGCAAACGCCGCACCGATCAGCCATGCCACGTCGGTGGTCAGCGCCGCGCCCGCGTAGCGCAGACGCACTTCGAAATTCGATGTCACGCTGCCAGCCGCCTGGCCATACGAGAATCCGAGCAAGAGGAAGCCCACGATGATGAAGGCGTCCTGCAACTCCTTGCCGCCATCCAGCATCCACGGCGTGGCCAGCGCGAACAGGCCGATAAGCCCAGCCGCCACGCCCAGCGTGGTGCGTCGGCCGATATGGTCGGCCACGTAGCCCGACATCACGATGCCGAAGATGCCCGCTACGCCGCCGAAGATCTGGATCAACAGCACCGAATCCACGGCCTGCGAGTTCTTGAGCACGATCCATGACAAGGGAAAGATCGTCACCAGATGGAACAGCGCGTAGCTGGCCAGAGCCGCGAACGCGCCGATGAAGATGTTGTAACCCTGCGTGCGCAGGATCTCGCCGATGCCGACGGGTTCAAGCTCGCGCTCTTCCATCGCCACCGTGTATTCCTCGGTCACCACCAGGCGCAGGCGCGCAAACAGCGCCACCACGTTGATGGCAAACGCCACGAAGAACGGATAGCGCCAGCCCCAGTCGATGAAGTCGTCCTCATCCAGGCTGCCATGCAGGAACAGGAACAAGGCACTGGCCACGATGAAGCCGATTGGCGCGCTCAACTGGCCGAGCATGGCGTACCAGCCGCGTCGCTCCGGCGGCGTATTGAGCGCCAGCAGCGAGGGCAGGCCATCCCACGATCCGCCTTGCGCAATGCCTTGCAGCAGACGGAACAGGATCAGCAGTCCAATCGCCCAGTTGCCGATCTGCTTGTAGCCCGGAAGGAAGGCAATGCCGGCAGTCGCGCTGCCCAACAGGAACAGCGCGATGGTGAGTTTGGTGCCGCGACTCCAGCGCCGCTGGAAGCCCATGAACAACGCGGTGCCGAACGGTCGCGCGATGAAGGCCAGTGAAAAGACCGTGAAGGCGTAAAGAATGCCATCCAGGTGACTGGCGAACGGGAACAGCACGGAGGGGAACACCAGCACGCAAGAAATACCGAACACGAAGAAGTCGAACTGCTCGGACGTGCGGCCGATGATCACGCCAATGGCGATCTCGCCTGGCGCCACCTTGGCGCGTGCATGCAACCGCCCGATGTCTTCGGCCGTGGTAGCCGGGGCGCCGCCGTGATCAGGGAAGGTGCTTGACATAGTCATTACTCACAAAGAAGGAATATGTCGCGGCCACACTATGGCACCGCCACGCCTCTCGCGTCACTTGGAATCTGCCCTGTTCCTGTTTCGCGCCGAAGGGCGTACCGTTTTCCACACTGGTTGCGCCGTCGGTCATGTCTATGAAGCTGCTGCGTGGACTGCTTGTCTCCGTCGTCTTCCTGCTTGCGGGTTGCCAAACCGTATTGATGGCGCCATCCGGCGACCTCGCGGTGCAGCAGCGCGATCTGATCATCACGTCGACGTTGTTGATGCTGTTGATCATCGTGCCGGTCATCGTGCTGACGCTGTTTTTCGCCTGGCATTTCCGCGCATCCAACAAGAAGGCTCACTACGATCCCGAATGGGATCACTCCACTATTCTCGAGCTGCTGATCTGGGCCGCACCGCTGCTCATCATCATTGCACTGGGCGCGATCACCTGGGTGAGCACGCACAAGCTCGATCCCTATCGCCAGCTCGAACGCATCAGCGCCAATCGCCCGGTACCGGCCGGTGTGCGGCCCTTGCAGGTGAACGTGGTCGCGCTCGACTGGAAGTGGCTGTTCATATACCCGGAACAAGGCATTGCCACCGTGAACGAGCTGGCCGCGCCGGTGGATCGGCCGATCCAGTTCAAGATCACGGCGTCCACGGTGATGAACTCGTTCTTCATACCCGCGCTCGCCGGCCAGATCTACGCCATGCCGGGCATGGAGACGCAGCTGCAGGCGGTGATCAACGCACCCGGCGAATTCAAGGGATTCTCCGCCAACTACAGCGGCAACGGTTTCTCGGGCATGCAATTCGTCTTCCAAGGCGTGACGGAAGAAGGCTTTGCGCAGTGGGTGGCGAAGGCCAAGGCCAGCGGCGGCGATCTCAATCGTGATGCCTATGTGAAGCTCGCGGCGCCGAGCGAGTACGACCCGGTGAAGTATTACGCCACGGTGGAGCCCGGCCTCTATCGCGCCATCCTCACGCACTGCGTGGACCCGGAGAATCCCTCGTGCATGACGCGCGTCGACCTGAGTCCGCACGAGACCGGTGAAGGCGCCGCTGTGTCGCCATCCGGCCAGGCCAGCGGCATGGCCGCCATGGCAACCCAACCTCATTCCGACTGATCCGGTGGTGTCCACGATGCTTTCCCATCCTGACCTTGCCAAGCTGATCTTCGGACGACTGTCGATCGATTCGTTGCCGCTGCACGTGCCCATCGTGATGTGGACCTTCGTGGTGGTAGCCCTCGGCGCGATCGCGTTGCTCGGCGCCATCACCTACTACAAGCTGTGGGGCTATCTGTGGCACGAATGGTTTACCAGCATCGACCACAAGAAGATCGGCATCATGTACATGATCCTGGGCTTCGTGATGCTGCTGCGCGGCTTTTCGGACGCGATCATGATGCGCGGCCAGCAGGCGGTGTCGTTCGGCGCGTCACACGGCTATCTGCCGCCAGAGCACTACGACCAGGTCTTCACCGCGCATGGCGTGATCATGATTTTCTTCGTCGCGATGCCGATGGTGACGGGGTTGATGAACTTCGTGATGCCGCTGCAGATCGGCGCGCGCGACGTGGCGTTCCCCTTCCTCAACAACTTCAGTTTCTGGATGACCGTGGCCGGCGCGATGCTGGTGATGAGTTCGCTGTTCATCGGCGAATTTGCACGCACTGGCTGGCTGGCCTATCCGCCGCTGTCCGATATCGTGTCCAGCCCTGACGCAGGTGTCGACTACTACATCTGGGCGCTGCAGATCGCAGGCGTGGGAACCTTGTTATCGGGCATCAATCTGCTCGTAACCATCGTGAAGATGCGTGCGCCAGGCATGACGCTGATGAAGATGCCGGTGTTCACCTGGACGGCGCTGTGCACGAATGTGCTGATCGTCGCGGCCTTCCCCGTGCTCACCGCCGTGCTGGCCATGCTGGCGCTCGACCGCTATGCAGGCACCAACTTCTTCACTACCGAGCTTGGCGGCAACGCCATGATGTACGTGAACCTGATCTGGATCTGGGGCCATCCTGAGGTCTACATCCTGATCCTGCCGGCGTTCGGCATCTTCTCGGAAGTCACTGCCACCTTCAGCCGCAAGCCGCTGTTCGGCTATGCGTCGATGGTGTACGCCACCGTGGTGATCACCGTGTTGTCGTACCTGGTGTGGTTGCATCATTTCTTCACGATGGGTTCGGGTGCCAGCGTCAACTCGTTCTTTGGCATCACCACGATGATCATCTCGATCCCCACGGGCGCGAAGATCTTCAACTGGCTGTTCACCATGTATCGCGGCCGGGTGGAGTTCGAGTTGCCGATGATGTGGACCGTGGCGTTCATGGTCACCTTTGTGATCGGCGGCATGACCGGCGTGCTGCTGGCTGTGCCGCCAGCGGATTTTTCGCTGCACAACAGCCTGTTCCTGATCGCGCACTTCCATAACGTGATCATCGGCGGCGTGCTGTTCGGCCTGTTCGCCGGCATCACCTATTGGTTTCCGAAGGCGTTCGGTTTTCGGCTCGATCCGTTCTGGGGCAAGTGCTCGTTCTGGTTCTGGGTGTCGGGCTTCTATTTCGCCTTCATGCCGCTCTATATGCTCGGCTTGATGGGCGTGACGCGCCGCCTCAGCCACTTCGACGATCCGTCCCTGCAGATCTGGTTCCTGATCGCCGCCTTCGGCGCCTTCCTGATTGCCCTTGGCATCGCCTGCAACATCATCCAGTTCATCGTGAGCTTCAAGAACCGCGAAGCGCTACGCGACGTCACCGGTGATCCATGGGGTGGTCGCACGCTGGAATGGTCCACCTCCTCGCCGCCGCCGAAATACAACTTCGCCTTTACGCCACGCATCCATGACCACGATGCGTGGTGGATGATGAAGAAGTACCGCTGGCAGCGCCCGCTAAGCGGCTACCTGCCCATCCACATGCCGCACAACACCGGTGCCGGCTTCATCATGGCCGCGCTGAGCTTCGTGTTCGGCTTCGCCATGATCTGGTACATGTGGCTGCTGGCCATCGTCGCGTTCGTGGCACTGCTGCTGGTGGCGATCGGACACACGTTCAATTACGACCGCGAGTACTACATCCCGGCCGACGAAGTCAGCCGCATCGAACAGTCCCGCACGGATCTACTGGCCAGCCATGTCTGATATGACCACTTCCATGACACCAGGCAGCGGCGGCCGCACGGAGCAGCTGCTGTTCCACGAGTCGGCCGATGTCCACCCGGCCAACGGCACGCTCCTGGGTTTCTGGATCTACCTGATGAGCGACTGCCTGGTGTTCGCCTGCCTGTTTGCCGCCTACGGCGTGCTTGGGCGCGAGTACGCCGGCGGGCCTACCGCGCAGGAAGTGCTGGAGCTGCCTGCGGTCGCGGTGAACACCACGCTGCTGCTGCTTTCGTCGATTACCTACGGTTTTGCCGTGTTGGCGATGCAGCGCAACCGGCAGAATCCGATGCTGGTGTGGCTGGTGATTACCGGTTTGCTGGGCGCGGGCTTCATCACGCTGGAGCTGCGCGAGTTTGCGCATCTGATCTCCATCGGTGCCGGGCCGCAGCGCAGCGCTTTCCTTTCCTCGTTCTTCACCCTGGTGGGGACGCACGGCCTGCACGTGACCTGCGGCCTGATCTGGATGGTGGTGCTGATCACCCAGGTGCTGCGAAAGGGCTTGATCACCGCCAACAAGCGACGCCTGTTGTGCCTGTCGATGTTCTGGCACTTCCTGGACGTGGTGTGGGTGGGTGTCTTCAGCTTCGTCTATCTGATGGGAGTGCTGCCATGAGCGCGCATGACGAATTGCACGCCCACGACGATCACGGTCACGACGACGACCTGGGCATCCATGCCACTTTCAGCGGCTATATGACCGGCTTTGTGTTGGCGGTGATTCTCACCGTCATTCCGTTCTGGCTGGTGATGGCGCATGTGATCACCAAGTCGAGCACGGCCGCGGTGATCATCCTCACCCTGGCAGCCGTGCAGATCGTGGTGCACATGATCTACTTCCTGCACATGAACGCGAAATCGGAAGGCGGCTGGAACATGCTGGCGCTGGTGTTTACCATCGTGCTGGTGGTCATCACGCTGAGCGGGTCGATCTGGATCATGTATCACCTCAACAGCAATATGATGCCGTCGATGATGGATCCGTCGAACCTGCCCTGACGATCCGCACTCCACTGCCGATACGTGAATCCCGATGAGTGTTGTTGAAGAACCGGGCCGCCAGCCGCGCGGCCCCGTGGCGCTGACTTTGCTGACCCTGTTGGGCGTGCTGCTGTTTGCCAGCTTTGTGTCCCTGGGTACCTGGCAGGTGTATCGGCTGGGCTGGAAGCGCGACCTGATCGCGCGGGTGGATGCGCGCGTACATGCGGCACCCGTGGCCGCGCCCGGGCCAGGGCAGTGGGGCGAGGTCAACGCGCAGTCGTCGGAATACCGCCATGTCGAACTGCACGGCAGGTTTCTCAATGACCGCCAGACCCTGGTGTGGGCAGCCACCGATCTGGGTAGCGGCTACTGGCTGGTCACGCCACTGCAGCAAGCCGACGGCTCGGTGGTGTTGATCAATCGCGGCTTTGTACCCGCGGACTGGTGCGGGCTCAAAGGCAGCTGTGCGGCAGCGCCCAGCGGCGACGCCAGCGTGACCGGCTTGCTGCGCATCAGCGAAGGGCCGCGGCCGTTCCGTCACAACGACCCGTCCCGCAACAATTGGTATACGCGTGACGTCGCCGCCATCGCGCAAGCGCGCGGGCTCAAGGATGTCGCGCCGTATTTTGTGGACGAGGACGCCGCGCCGGGCACGCTCGACGCGGGCAAACACGCGTGGCCGCAGGGTGGGCTTACGGTGATCTCGTTCCCCAACAACCACCTCAGCTACCTGATCACCTGGTATGTGCTGGCGTTGATGGTGTTGGCGGCGGGGATTTATGTGGCGCGTGATGAGAGGCGGCTGCGGCGGGGCGGGTAGTGTGTGGGAGCGCACCCTGTGCGCGACGGCCGTGCGCAGCAGGACGGCGCGGCGCCTGTCGCGCACAGGGTGCGCTCCCACAAAACAGGTTTGCGTCTACATCTTCAGGAACGACTTGCCCTGCTTGAGCACGGTGTCGCACACCTTGGTGGTGATCTGCGATTTCAGATCACTGGAGCCCCCACCCACGCTGTTCAAGTCCATGCTCTGGCCGTTGCTGCCCTGCAGGATGCCCTTGGCGCCGCTGAGGTAGCCCGGGTCGTTCGTTGCGCCCGTGCTCGTGGCGCTGGTGTCCGAGGACTTCTTCTTGCTGCCCGTGAGCTGGCCGAGCATGTCGCTGGGGTTCGAACCGGTGTTGCTGCTGGACGTCTGAGCACTCGAACCGCCGCCCAGCTTGCCCATCAGCTGGTTCTGGATGCCCGCCGCGCCCGAATCGCCGCCAAGGAAATTGTTCTTCATGCAGTATTGAAGGAGGCCGGCCACGTTGCCCATGCTGCCGGACGTCATGGAGCCGCCGCCGGGAATCATGCCGCCGAGTTTGCCCAGATCCTGCGCGCTGCCCGTGCTGCAAACCAAGCTCAGGCCAATGGCCACGCAGACTGCTCCGATGCTGCCAATGCGCTTGTTCATGTGTATCCCTCCGTCAGGTGCCGGCATTCAACACCCCCCGCCGTTACGACCGCGTAAGCGGATCGCAGGGATCGTACGTTTCCTACATGAATGCGCGCCACGGCGTAGGCCCACGTACCATGGGCACGCGCCCCAACCCAACGATGGAAGACGTTTGATGAAACGACATGTAGCCCTTGCCTTGACGGTCACGCTGCTCGCCGGTTGCGCCAGCTCGGGCAGTCTGCGCAACACCAAGCCTACGGCCTCTTATGCGGGCCCGGGCAGCGCGGCGGACATCGCCTCATGCATCTCAGCCGCCTGGGCCAGCAAACCGGTGCACCTGGAGTCGTACGTGCTCTATACCGGCACGACCATCGAAATCCACAAGACCGAGAACAGTCCGACCATCGCGCTGGTGGATATCAAGCCGGTAAGCGACCACACCGTGGCCACCTACTACTCGAACTTCGATGAAGACGACACCTGGTATTTCCAGCAGGTGCAGGATTGCGTCGACAAGACGCCGGCACCGGCGCCGTAATCGCCTGAACGGTGCCCCGCGCCTTGGCGTCGGGGCGCCGCCGTGCGGTCAGAGGCGGCGGAACACCAGGGACATGGATGCCCCCAGACCGTCGCGCGGCGTACGCACTACCGTGAGCGAGTAGCCGGCCCCGTCGGCGAGCGCGCGGTCGATCTTCATGCCGCCATCCACATGGCTGACCGGCGCATCGGCCTTCAGCGATGCGCTGACCTCGGCGGAAGCCGCCGGCGCCAGCACCAGTTCCGTCACCGAGCGTGCGCGCTCCAGCCACAGCGCATCAGACATCGCGTCGTCACCAGCCACCCACAGGCGCGCGGAAAGCATCGATGTCAAGCATCCCGTGCTGGCCACGCGCAACACGTCGCCGTTGTCATACATCACAGTGGCACGGGCAGCGGCGTGATCGAGCACGACGGACTGCACACCCGCCGCCGCTTTCAGGCGGGCGATATCGATCGTGAGCGGACGAATCGGGCAACCCGCCGATGCATCGTCGGCGCTTGCCGGGCCGGAGACGGCCAACCCCAGCGTTGCCAGCAGCAACGCACCAACCAGAACCGCTGCACGCATCGAGACTCCCCCCGGAGATCGGTGAAGGGTTCACTTTGACATGTTGTGGCAGGAGCCGCCAACGGCTCCTGCCGCGCGATGGTTCAGCGCAGGGCGGCCGCTTCGCGCGCCAGCGCTTCGATGCCGGCCCAGTCGCCGCCGTGCAGCTTGTCGGCCGGGGTGAGCCACGAACCGCCCACGCAGACCACGTTGGGCAGCGAAAGGAAATCGTGCGCACTGCTCAGGCTGATGCCGCCGGTGGGACAGAACTTCACTTGCGGCAGCGGACTCGCCCAGGCGGCCAGCAGCTTGTGGCCGCCGGCCGGCACGGCCGGGAACAGCTTCAGAAAACGATAGCCGCGCTCAAGCAGGGTCATCACTTCGCTCGCCGTGGCAGCGCCCGGCAGCAGCGGCAACTCGCTGTCATCCGCCGCGTCCAGCAGACCCGGCGACACGCCAGGCGAAACCGCGAAGGTCGCGCCGGCCTTGTGCGCCGCACGCAGATCCTTGGCGCTGAGCACGGTGCCCACGCCCACGACGGCGCCTTCCACTTCGTTCGCGATCGCCTTGATCGCGTCGAGTGCGGCGGGCGTGCGCAGGGTGACTTCAATCGCAGGAATCCCACCCGCCACCAGCGCGCGCGCCATGGGTACGGCATGGCGCGCGTCTTCGATGATCACCACCGGTACCACCGGCGCGAGACGCAGCGTGGACTCGACCTGCTTTTGCTTGTTTTCGATGCTCATGGCGTTCCGTGAATGCAAGAAAGTTTGGGATGGCAGATCAGAACACGCCCGCGCCGAGGTCAGCCGTGGTGGCATTGCGACGGAACATGCCGAACAGTTCGCGACCCAGTCCGAACTGATGCGCCGACAGATCGGCCGTGGCCGGCACGCGCGCGGCGAACTCGGCCGCATCCACCAGCACATCGAGCAAGCCATGCACGGCATCAAGGCGCACGATGTCGCCGTCGCGGATGCGCGCGATGGCGCCCTGGTCCTGCGCTTCCGGTGTCACGTGGATCGCCGCCGGCACGCGGCCCGAGGCACCCGACATGCGGCCGTCGGTCAGCAGGGCGATGCGATGACCGCGATCCTGCAGCACCGACAGCGTTGGCGTGAGCTTGTGCAGTTCCGGCATGCCGTTCGCCTGCGGGCCCTGGAAACGCACGACGGCAACGAAGTCGCGATTGAGTTCGCCGCGCTCGAACGCCTTGCGCACATCGTCCTGGTCGTGGAACACGATGGCCGGCGCTTCGATGACCAGGCGGTCATCCGGCACCGAGGACACCTTGATCACCGCGCGGCCGAGATTGCCGGTCAGCATGCGCAGGCCGCCGTCGGCGCGGAACGGTTCGTCCGCGCCACGCAGCACGCCGCGATTGCCGCTTTCCTTGGAGACCGGCGTCCACGCCAGTGTGCCGTGCTCGTCCAGATGCGGCACCTGCGTATAGCCGTCCATGCCGGTGCCGAACACCGTGCGCACGTCCGCGTGCAACAAGCCATGGCTCAGCAGCTGGTCGATCAGGAAGGCCATGCCGCCGGCTTCGTGGAACTGGTTCACGTCGGCGTAGCCGTTCGGATAGACGCGTGCCAGCAGCGGGATCACCGAGGACAGCGCGTCGAAATCATCCCAGCGCAGCTCAATGCCCGCCGCACGTGCGATGGCGACCAGGTGCAGCAGATGATTGGTCGAACCGCCGGTGGCATGCAGGCCGATCACGCCGTTGAGGATCGCGCGCTCATCGATGATGTGACCCAGCGGCAGATACGAGGAACCCGGCGCGCTCAACTCGGCCACGCGATGCACGGCTTCGCGCGTGAGCGCGTCGCGCAGCGGCGTTTCCGGGGCGACGAAGCTGGAGCCCGGCAAATGCAGGCCCATGATCTCCATCAGCATCTGGTTGGAGTTGGCGGTGCCGTAGAAGGTGCAGGTGCCGGCCGCGTGATACGAGGCCGCTTCGGCTTCCAGCAGCTCTGCCTTGGTGGCCTTGCCCTCGGCGTAAGCCTGGCGCACTTTCGATTTCTGCTCGTTGCTGATGCCGCTCGGCATCGGTCCGCTCGGCACGAAAATACCGGGCAGATGGCCAAAGCTCAGCGCACCGATCAACAGGCCGGGCACGATCTTGTCGCAGATGCCCAGGTACATCGCGCCGTCGAACATGTCGTGCGAAAGCGAGATCGCCGTGGCCATGGCGATCAGGTCGCGCGAGAACAGCGACATCTCCATGCCTGCGCGGCCCTGGGTGATGCCATCGCACATCGCCGGGACGCCGCCGGCCATCTGCGCGGTGATGCCCGCTTCGCGCGCCACGTTGCGGATCAGCTCCGGATAACGCTCATACGGCTGATGCGCCGAGAGCATGTCGTTATACGAATTGACGATGGCCAGATTGGGCGTATGGCCTTCGCGCAGGCGCTCCTTGTCGGTGCTCCCGCAGGCGGCAAAGCCGTGGGCCAGGTTGCCGCACGACAGCCGTTCGCGATGCACGCCGTTGCCGCGCGCCGCATCGATGCGACGCAGGTACTCGGCGCGCGATTCGCGACTGCGCTCGCGCAGGCGTTCGGTGACTTCGACAAGAACGGGGTGCAGCACACTCATTTCAAACTCCGGAGGCATCAGGCGGCGCGCTGACCAGCGCGTCGATTCATCGGGTAGCGCCGTGGTGCCTCAAGGGCACCAGTAAACGGCGACCGGCACGCGTTGCTGGGTCAGCACCGAGCGCACAGGAAAATCCGCGGCCTCGCCAAGGCCAAGGCGCGCGTCAGTCAGCAGCTGGCGCTTGGCGTCGCCTTCGATATGCAGATACAGCGCGCGCGTATCGAGCAGGGCGGACAGCGTGAAGGTGATGCGCGGCTCGCCGGCGCCGCCCGCACGCATCGGCAGCACGCGCGTGGCGTTATTCAGGTCCAGTGCTTCGGGCAGGCGGTCGCCGCCCGGGAAAAACGAGGCCGTGTGGCCGTCATTGCCCATGCCGAGGATCACCGCATCGAAGGGCAATTCCAGCGAAGCCATGCGTGCGCGCACCGCAGCGAGGCCTGCCTCGGGTGTTGGCGCATCGGTGTACAGCGGCACGAACTGCGCACTGCTGGCCGCGTGTTGCAGCAGCATCGCCTTCACCATGGCCGCGTTGGAACGCTCGCTGCTCTCGGGCACCCAGCGCTCATCGACCAGCGTCACGCTGACCTTCGACCAATCCAGCGTCTGGCGCGAAAGCCTCTCGAAGAAGTGCCGGGGCGTGCTGCCGCCGGACACCGCAAGCAGCGCGTGGCCGCGTTCGGCGATACCGTCGCGCAAGCGCTCGGCGATGCGTTCGGCCAGCGCGCTAGCCAGCGCGTGGCAATCGGTGAAACTGTGAGTGGTGACGTCGAGGGTGTCAGGCATGATCGATGAAGGAAGCGGGCTTCGCGGGAACACACGCGTGCCGAAAAGAAGAGACGGACGAGCAGTCTAAAAACCGATCCGCGATGCACAGGTGAGGCGCCTGTGCATTGCGGGCAGCCAAGTGAAGCGCCGGATTACTCACCGTCCTCGTACCAAGTGCGGCCATCGCGCTCGATCAGCGCCACGGCCGCGCTCGGGCCCCAGGTGCCCGACGTGTAAGGACGCGGCGCCTCGCCGCTGTCTGCCCACGCGGCAAGAATGGGATCGGCCCAGCGCCATGCCGCTTCGACTTCATCGCGTCGCATGAACAGGGTGGGATTGCCGCGCACTACATCGAGCAGCAGGCGCTCGTAGGCGTCGGGCTGCTGCACGCCGAACGCTTCGGCGAAGCTCATATCCATCGGTACGTGACGCAGGCGCAGGCCACCCGGTCCCGGATGCTTGATGGTGAGCCACAGCTTGATGTCTTCGTCCGGCTGCAGGCGCAACACCAGGCGGTTCTGCACCAGCGGGCCCGCGGAAGGATCGAAGATGGAATGCGGCACGGCCTTGAACACCACCGTGATCTCGGAGACGCGCTCCGGCAGGCGCTTGCCCGTGCGCAAATAGAACGGCACGCCGGCCCAGCGCCAGTTGGCGATCTCGGCCTTCACTGCCACGAAGGTCTCGGTGTTGGACTTGTGGTCCTTCAACTCATCGAGATAACCCGGCACCGCCTGGCCTTCGGCCGAACCTGCGCGGTACTGGCCGCGCACGGTGAGCTGGGCCGCATTGGCTTCGGTAATCGGCTTGAGCGAACGCAGCACCTTGAGCTTCTCGTCGCGCACCGCGTCAGGCGCCAGCGAGGAGGGCGGCTCCATGGCGAGCATGCACAGCAGCTGCAGGATATGGTTCTGCACCATGTCGCGCAGGGCGCCGGCGTGGTCGTAGTAACCAGCGCGCTGGCCTACGCCCAGGGTTTCAGCCACGGTGATCTGCACGTGGTCAATGTGTTCGGCGTTCCACAGCGGCTCGAACAGCGCGTTGCCGAAGCGCAACGCCAGCAGGTTCTGCACCGTCTCCTTGCCGAGGTAGTGATCGATGCGGAAGGTCTGCGACTCGTCGAAGAAACGGCCGACGTCGTCGTTGATCTGGTTGGCGCTCTTCAAGTCGTGGCCGATGGGCTTTTCCAGCACCACGCGCGACTTGCCCTTGTTGAGGTCGTACTTGCCCAGTCGATTGCATATATCGACGAACAGATCCGGCGAGGTGGACAGGTAGAACACGCGGATGCGCTCGGCGTCGTTGCCCATCAACTTGGCAAAATCGTCCCAGCCGTCGTCCTTGCGCGCGTCCAGTGAGCGATAGCCAACCAGCCTGAGGAAGTCTTCGACCTTGCCGCTGCCGTTGTCCTTCAACACGGCGCGCAGGTTGTCGCGGTAACCCTCGTCATCCAGGCCTTCACGGGCGATGCCGATGATGCGGCTGGCGTCGGGAATCTGGCCGTCCACGTAGCGGTGGTAGAGCGCTGGCAGGAGCTTGCGCAGGGCAAGGTCGCCGGTGCCGCCGAAAATCACCAGGTCAAAAGTCTCGACCGGCTGGGGAGAAGCAGTCACTTCAGTCACCTCAAGGCGATGCGGGGAGCGGGTGCGTGGCATGCATACCACGTCGATTGCCTGCTGATCGTACCAGTGACATACCAGACAACACCAGTTCCCCTGAGACACCTCGGGAAGCTGCGCTGGGCAAGGATTCGCCAGCAAAATTGGTACCACTCGCAAGGCCCCGAAAAAACGACCGATTGCCAGATTGGTATGGTCATTGGTATCGTTCCGGTATGGAAACCGCCCTCGTCAACGAATACCGCCGGCTCAGCCGCGACCCCGCCACCAGCCAGCCGCTGGCCTATCTGCGCCTGCGCCGGGCCATTCGCAACGTGGTCGAGCACCGAGATATCGAACCGGGCCAGGCACTGCCGAGCGAGCGCGATCTTTCGCGCCTGCTGCAGCTGTCGCGCGTGACCGTGCGCAAGGCGATCTCTGGCCTGGTCGAAGAAGGTCTGCTCAACCAGCGCCACGGCGCCGGCACCTTCGTGGCCGAGCGCATCATCAAGCCGATGTCGCGGCTCACCAGCTTCACTGAAGACTTGCGTGCACGCGGGCTCAATCCGCGCTCGGAATTCTCCGAACGCATCATTGGCGAAGTGACGCCGGAAGAATCGATGGCGCTCAATCTGTCGCCGGGCGTGCTGGTGGCCCGCCTGCATCGCGTGCGCTACGCGAAGGAAGAGCCGTTGGCGATCGAACGCAGCGTGGTGCCGGCCAGCATCCTGCCGGACCCGACCATCGTGCAGGACTCTCTGTACGAGATCCTCGAAACGCTGGGCGCCCGGCCGCGTCGTGCCTTGCAGCGTCTTCGCGCGGTATCGCTCGGCGCGCAGCAGGCCCGCCTGCTGCATGTACCGGCGGGCAGCGCCGGCCTCAACATCGAACGCCGCAGCTTTCTCGACGATGGCCGCGTGGTGGAGTTCACCACTTCGTGGTATCGCGGCGACATCTACGACTTCGTGGCGGAATTGCAGACCGACTGAGGCCTGCATCGCGGCGCAGTGGCTTGCGTCACGCTGAAGTGACGAATGCGTGAATCGCGCTGGCGTCGAAGGCATGACGCTTGGCCTATACGCACTTACGGCACATTCGTCCTCGCGGGTTTGCGCGCATAACGTGCGGCAGAGATGGCTGAGTGCCAAGCCTCTCGTGTCCTGGGCGCGGACGAGGGCGCGCTGCCGACGACGATACGCACACCGTGAATCTGTTCGCACCATTCATTCGCCGTCCGATCGGCACTTCGGTGCTGGCGTTTGGCCTCGCGCTGGCCGGCTTCTGGGCGTATCTGTTGCTCGGCGTCGCTGCGCTGCCCTCGCTCGAATTCCCGGGCATGGTGGTTTACACGGAATTGCCAGGCGCCAATGCGCAGACTATGGCGTCGACCGTTGCTGCGCCGCTGGAGCGTCACCTCGGACGCATCCCTGGCATCAAGGAAATGCACTCGGAGAGCAACGACGGCTCGACCTCGGTGCGCATCATCTTCAACTTCGGCAACAACACCGACAAGCTTGCGCGCGATGTGCAGGCGGCGATCAACGCAGCGCAGGCAGACCTGCCGGCGAACATCCCGATACCGCCGCGCTACTACAAGTTCAACACCGCCAACATTCCGGTGTTGCTGTTGTCGCTGACTTCCAATTCGCTGCCGCCGGACAGGCTTTACGATCTGGCAGACACGCTGATCAATCCGGCGCTCTCGCAGATTCCCGGCGTGGCGCAGGTCCGCGTCATCGGCGGCCGTCCGAAGGCGGTACGCGTTGAACTGGATACGGGCGCGCTGGCAGCGAAGGGCCTGACCGCGAACGATGTGGCGAACGCCTTGCGCGCTGCGAATGTAACTTCGCCCCAAGGCGCGCTCACCGACGGCCACACGCAGATGACGGTCGCCGCTACCGATGCGCTGAGCACACCACAGGAATTCGGCAAGCTGCTGATCGCGATCCAGAAGGGTTCGCAGGTGCGTCTGTCCGACGTGGCCAAGGTGAGCACCGGCCAGCAGGATGAGTATCAGGCGGCATGGTTCAACAACCATCGCGCCGTCGCGGTGCGCATCAGCAAACGCCCGGAAGCCAATGCCGTCGCCACTGCCGACGCCGTGCGGGCTAAGCTTCCCCAGATGCGTGCATGGCTGCCGGCCGATCTGAAGATCACGCCCATCTTTGACCTGACCCAGACCACCAAGTCGGCACTGCACGAAGTGGAAGTGGCGCTGATGATCAGCGTCTTGCTGGTCGCGCTGGTGATGCTGGTATTCCTGCGACGAGTGGGCCCCACTCTGATCGCCATGTTGAGCGTGCCGCTGTCGCTGGCTGGCGCCTTCACCGTGATGTGGATACTGGGCTTCACCCTCAACACCTTGTCGCTGGTGGCGCTGGTGTTGTGCATCGGCTTCGTGGTGGACGATGCCATCGTGGTGATCGAAAACATCGTGCGCCACATGGAGCATGGTTCGCCGCCATTGCAGGCCTCGCTGGATGGCGTGAAAGAAATCGGCTTCACCGTGGTCTCCATCACGCTGTCGCTGATCGCGGTATTCGCGCCGCTGCTGTTCGGCAACAACCAGTTCACCATGCTGTTGCGCGAGTTCTCGGTCACCTTGACGGCAGCGGTGGTGATCTCCGCCGTCATCTCGCTCACACTGACGCCCGCGCTATGCGGCCGCTATCTCACGCTGGAAAATGCGGGGGGACGCGAGCCCAATCGCATGGAACGGGCGCTGGAACGGTTCGACCGCTGGCTGCATCGCATCTACCAGACCGCACTCGACTGGGCCATGCGCCACCGGCGCCTGATGCGATGGCAGCCGCTCATCCTGCTCACCCTTACCGTCGGCATGGCGATGGCGGTGGTCAAACTCTACGGCTTCGATTTCATGCCCCAGGAAGACATCGGCATGATCCAGGGCGACGTGAAGGCGGACATCAACATCTCGCCCACGCTGATGGCCGAACGCGCGAAGAAGGCGGCCGCCATCATGCTGGCCGACCCCGCGGTGCTGGACGTCACCACCTTCCTGGGCAGCGATAATGCCGGCGGCGCGGTGGGCAACCAGGCGACCATGTTCGTCGACCTCAAGCCGCGCGGCCATGGTGTCGGCATGCGCAACGAGTCGATCAAGGACACCATCGCGCGACTCAACAAGAGCTACGAAAAGTTGCCCGACCTGCATGTGGCACTCAACTCCATCGGCTTCTTCAACGACAACAACAACGCCAACCGCGGTAGTGAAAGCTTCGAGCTGATCAGCAGCGACAACGTGGATCTGCAGCCGTGGGCTTATAAAGTCACCCAGGAGATGCGCAAGCACAAAGAATTCCGCGATGTCAGCAGCGACTACGACGATGTGGACAAGCAGCAGATGCTCACCGTCGACCGCCTGACCGCGGGGCGTCTGCAGCTGAGCATGGGCAATATCGATTCGGCGCTCTACAACGCCTTCGGCCAGCGCCAGGTGTCGATCATCTATTCCAACATCAACCAGTACTGGGTGGTGCTGACCTCGTCTGCCGAGCGCTCGCTCAGCCCCGACACGCTGCTCAACACTTATGTGCGCAGCGACACCGGCAACATGGTGCCGCTCTCAGCCGTGGCGCATATCGAACAGGCGGTGCAGCCCTCGCTGGTCATCCATACCAACCAGCTCGAAGCAACGCAGATCTACTACAACCTCGAGCAGGGCCTGCCGCGGGACAAGGCGACGGCGCTCATCGAGCAGATCGTATCCGACGCGCGCCTGCCGCCGGGCATCCAGCTGGGCTATTCCGGCGACGCGCAGAACCTGCAGGAAACCAAGTCCAACGCGAACGTGCTGCTGCTCGGTTCGATCCTGGCGATGTATATCGTGCTGGGCATTTTGTACGAAAGCCTGGGCCACCCGCTGACCATTCTTTCCACCCTGCCGGCCGCAGGCGCGGGAGCCTTCCTGGCGCTGCTGGTCACCGGCACCTCGATGTCGCTGATGGCGATCATCGCGATCCTGATGCTGATCGGCATCGTGAAGAAAAACGCCATCCTGATGGTCGACTTCGCCCTGGTGGCGCAACGCGAGCACGGCATGTCGCCACCGGATGCGATTCGCGAAGCGGCGCTGGTACGTTTCCGTCCCATCACCATGACCACCCTGGTCGCCATGGGCGCCGCCCTGCCACTTGCAGTGGGCTTCGGCATCGGCTCCGAACTGCGGCAGCCGCTGGGCGTGGCTATCGTGGGTGGGTTGCTGGTGTCGCAGCTGCTGACCTTGCTCAGCACACCGGCGATTTATCTGTGGAACTACGACCGGAAGCTGCACAAGGAGGCTCGGCGGGCCAAGCGTGCGGCGAAGCGGGCGTTGAAGGCGCAGACGGCGTTGGGGTGAGGCCGATTTTCTATTGGCTTCGGTTGTCGCGATCCCGCGATCTGGCTCGCCTGCCGCGGGCGCTTTCGTGCCGCTGCCGCGGCCCGAGTTACTTTTCTTTGCTTGCCCAAAGAAAAGTAACCAAAAGAATAAGGCCCCCTGATGACGCGCCTTCCGGGCCTTCGGCCCTCCAGGTGCGCGGGTGGGTTGCGGGGCTTTTCGACAGGGCATCCTGCCCTGGCGAAAAACTGGCCGGCATCCCTGCGGCCACCCTGCGGGCTTTCCTCCACCCGCCCGCCGCGTCATACGGGGACCCCGAAGGTCCAGAGCCGCATCAAAAGCCGTCCGACGCTGCTGGGCCGCTCTCTTGTAGGAGCGCACCCTGTGCGCAAACAGCCTACGGAGAGGTACACCCCAGCGCTGCGGTCGCGCACAAGTGCGCTCCTACAAGGGTTTCGCACGCTGTAGCGACAATTCAATCTCGCGATCGCTCTTTGTGGGAGCACACCCTGTGCGCGACAAACCTACGGAGCGGCACACCCCAGCGTGGCTGTCGCGCACAGGGTGCGCTCCCACAGACAAGCAGGCGTGGCACACGAAAGACGGGGTGCCAGAAGCCGATGCGCAGCGAGGCCCCGCTTTAAGTCCTCAGCGATTCGGGCGCGTTGCGCAGCGCTTTGAACTACCCGCTGTGTACCCTCGGAGGTTGTTCCCGTGGGATCTCTTGGGCCAGCAAAAGAAAAGTGACTCGAGCGGCGGCAGCCGTTCGAAACGCCCGCCGCGCAGGCGGCACGCTGGCCGTAACGCGACAATCAAAAACCGAGGCTCTGGATCCCGGCCTGCGCCGGGATGACGATCAAAAGCTGGATGACCAGCCGTTCGGCTGTTGAGGAGCGCCTCCTGCTTGTGCAGGAATGACGATCAAAAGCAGGGTCCCGACCTGCGCCGGGATAACGAACAAAAAGCGGCCCCTCAACCCCACCCAAATCCCCCCAAAACCCCGTCACAACTAACCCACCCCACCCCTGCCTTCCGGCACGGACCGACTTCAGGCACATTCGCCCATGCCGTCAAGACAGGCATAAATGGCACTATGTGCGGGCTCTTTGCCTTGCTTACGTGAACGTACGCCCTCGCTGATGGTCTGCCTGTGTGACGTCGCGCGCCCTAACCGGTATGGAAACCTGAGTGAATATCTTCGCCCCCCTGATCCGTCGCCCCGTGGGCACGTCGCTGCTGGCGCTTGGCCTGCTGCTTGCGGGTGCGTTCGCGTATCGCCTGCTCGGCGTGGCCGCTCTGCCGTCGCTGGAATTTCCCGGCGTGTATATCGTTGCCTCGATGCCGGGGGCGAGTGCGCAGACCATGGCGTCCACCGTGCTGGCGCCGCTGGAGCGCCATATCGGGCGGATCCCGGGCATCGACGACATGTACGGCAATGCGTCGGAGGGCTCGGCGTCGATCCAGGTGCGTTTTACTTTTGATCGCACCGCCGACAAGGCGGCGCGCGACGTCCAGGCAGCGATCAACGCGGCCCAGGCCGATCTGCCGGCACTGCCCAACCCACCGCAGTATTTCAAGTTCGACACCTCGCAGATCCCCATCCTGCTGGTCTCGCTGACCTCGACCGGACTGCCGCAGGACAAGCTGTACGACCTCACCGATACCTTGCTCAAACCCGCGGTGGCGCAGATTCCCGGCGTGGCGCAGGTGCAGGTATTCGGCGGCACACCGCACGCGGTGCGCGTGGAGCTGGATATCAACGCGCTGGCCGCGAAGAATCTCACCGCCAATGACGTGCGCAACGCCCTGATCGCGGCGAACGTGACGTCGCCGCAAGGCATCCTCACCGATGGCCGTACCCAGATGACGGTGACGGCCAACGACGGCCTGAGCGAGGCGTCGGATTTCGCCAGCGTGCTCATAGCCTCCAGGAATGGCTCGCCCGTGCGCCTTTCCGACGTGGCCAAGGTGACCAGCGGCCAACAGGATATCTACCAAGGCGCCTGGTTCAACGCCCAGTCGACCGTGGCGATGCAGATCAGCAAGCGCCCCGAAGCGAACGCGGTGGAAACGGTGGACGAGATCCGCCGACGCCTGCCGGAGTTCCGCCAGTGGATGCCGGCAGACGTGCAGATCACGCCGATCTTCGATCTCACCACCACCACCAAGTCGGCGCTGCATGAAGTCCAGGTCGCCCTGCTGATCAGTATCGTGATGGTGGTGCTGGTGATGCTGGTGTTCCTGCGCCGCATGCGGCCCACGCTGATCGCCTCGCTGAGCGTGCCGCTCTCGCTCGCCGGCGCCTTCGTGGTGATGCTGGCGCTGGGCTATACGCTCAATACGCTGTCGCTGGTGGCGCTGGTGCTGTGCATCGGCTTCGTGGTCGACGACGCCATCGTGGTGATCGAGAACATCGTGCGCCACATGGAGAAGGGCGAAGCGCCGTTGCAGGCCGCCTTGATCGGCGTGCGCGAAATCGGTTTCACGGTGGTCTCGATCACGCTGTCGCTGGTGGCGGTGTTTGCGCCACTGCTGTTCGGCAACAACATGCTGATCATGCTGCTGCGCGAGTTCTCGGTGACATTGACGGCCGCGGTGGTGATCTCCGCCCTGGTCTCGCTCACGCTCACGCCGGCGCTATGCGGCAAATTGCTCAAGCATGAAGAACCCGGCGAGCGCACACCCGGTCGCATGGAGCGGGCGTTGGAGCGCTTCGACAAAGGCCTCCATCGCGTCTACGAACGCTCGCTCGACTGGGCCATGCATCATCGCCGTGTGATGCGCTGGCAGCCCCTGGCTCTGCTGATTGCTACCTTCGTGCTCGGCTGGGCTGTGGTGGCGACCGCAGGCGGCAACTTCATGCCCGAAGAAGACATCGGCATGCTGCAGGGCGATATCCGCGCCGATGCCAATATCTCGCCCACGCTGATGGCCACGCAGGCACAGAAGGCCGCCGACATCATGAAGGCCGACCCGGCCGTGCTCGATGTGCTCACCACGCTGGGCGGCAACGACGGCACTGGCGCCGTGGGCAATGCGGGCACCATGTTCGTCGACCTGAAGACCAAGGGCAGCGGCCCGAACGATCGCCACGACAGCGCCAAGGTGGTGATGGAACGCCTGTCCAAGCAGTACGACGCGCTGCCTGGCATCCGCGTCTCGTTGAGCCTGGTGCAGTTCCTCGGCGGCGGCGGCAGTGGCGACAAGGGCGGCGCCTACGAATTCCAGCTGATCGGCAGCAACGGCGAAGACTTGCAGCCGTGGACGCTGAAGATGGTCCAGCAGATGCGCAAGACCAAGGAGTTCCGCGATGTCGGCAGCAACTTCGACCTGGTCGGCAAGCAGCAGCAGTTGAAGGTGGACCGCAACGCCGCCGGACGCCTGGGCGTGACCATGGGCGATGTGGATACGGCGCTGCTCAACTCCTTCGGTCAGCGCCAGGTGTCGGTGATCTATTCGGACATCAACCAGTACTGGGTGGTGCTCACCTCGAGTTCGGCGACATCGCTGAGCCCCGAGGCGCTGCTCAATGTGCGCGTGCGCAACGCCCAAGGTGAAATGATTCCACTCTCGGCGATTTCGCATATCGAGCCCAATATGAGCCCGACGCGCATCCGCCATCACAACCAGCTCGAAGCCTCCACCATCAACTACAACCTGGCCAAGGATGTCACCCAGGATGTGGGCACACGACTGGTGGAAAACGCAGGCATCATCGTGGGCCTGCCCGAAGGCGTGCGTATCGAGTGGACCGGCCAGAACCAGCGACTGCAGCAGGCCAAGAGCAACGGCATGGTGCTGCTGATCGGCGCGATCATCGCCATGTATATCGTGCTGGGCATCCTCTACGAGAGCCTTGGACATCCACTGACGATTCTGTCCACGCTGCCGGCCGCCGGCGCAGGCGCCTTCCTGGCGATGCTGGTCACGCAGACGCAGCTCACCTTGATGGCGATCATCGCGATCCTGATGTTGATCGGCATCGTGAAGAAGAATGCGATCCTGATGGTGGACTTTGCGCTCGTTGCACAGCGCGAACGCGGTTTGTCGCCGCCCGACGCGATCAAGGAAGCCGCACTCGTGCGGTTCCGCCCGATCACCATGACGACGCTGGTGGCGATGGGCGCGGCCTTGCCGCTGGCCATTGGTTTCGGCGTGGGTTCGGAAATGCGCCAGCCGCTGGGCGTCGCCATCGTGGGCGGGTTGCTGGTATCGCAGCTGTTGACGCTGCTCAGCACGCCGGCGATCTACTTGTGGAATTACGACCGCAAGATTCGCAAGGAGGCGCGCCGGGTCAAGCGGGCGGCGAAGCGGGCGTTGAAGGCGCAGACGGCGTTGGGGTGAGCGGCAAAGCTGCTCACCCGTGGGAGCGCACCCTGTGCGCGACCGCCACGCTGCGGTGTACCGCTCCGTAGGTTGTCGCGCACAGGGTGCGCTCCCACAGAAGAACGCCAGTCATGCGGCGCCGAGGTGAGATCAATCCTTCGGACTCGTACACGCCGCCACCCTGACTCCCTCGACCTGCACTGCATCCTTCCCGCCAATACTCACGCTCGCCGTGTAGTGCTCCGCGGAGTCAAACTTCACCCGCCCTCGCGCAGCATCGGTCAAACGCGAACACTGCAAGGACCAACTGAGCGCCGTACTGCTGCGATGCTGGTCGATGCGTTCGCATTGGCCATAACCAGGCACGGGTAACTGCGCAAATTCTGCCCAAGGATCCGGACCTTCATCGACGCAATGCCAGGTCACCTGTGGCTCGCCTTGCTTGCCGTGATCGAAGATCCGGGTGGTGATCTTCCAAAGTCCCGGCATCGCCTGAAAGTCGCCGGGGTCGGCATGGCCCGGTTCGCCGATGAACGCCGCACCCAGCAACACCAGGATCGCGACGATGCGCGACACCGCGTGACCGCGACGGCCGTCTGTGGCGGAACTTGAAGGATTCATGGTCGGCAGTACCTCCAACGCAAGAAAGACCCCACCCGCTTTCGCGGGCAGGGTCCGGTCCGTGCTATTGCATCAGTCCTGTGTTTCAGCTGCTGCGTAGCCGTGGCCACGGCCATCGCTGCCGAACGAGAACATGTTCATCAAATTGCCGATGGCCGGTGCGTTAAGTGGCACATACGGGTTGTTGGGCAGCGACACCGGGTTGGGCAGGTTGTCGCGACTGCGGTGGGAGATGGTGTCGCGCAGGCCCCAGTTCGCTTCGACGAATTTGTCGAAGGAAACGTGGTCGTAGTACGTGTGCACGACGCGGCCGCCTTCGGAGTAGCGCGAGATCACCAGCATCGGGATGCGCGTGCCGTCGCCGAAGAAGTCGATCGGCTGCACATAGCCCGAATCGTAGTAACCGCCGCCTTCGTCGAAGGTCACCATGATCACCGTGTCGTTCCACACCTTCGGGTTGGCCTTGGCCATCTCGACGATCTTCTTCACGTAACCTTCGAACAGATCCAGCTTGGATGACGCCGGGTGGCCGTCCAGGATGCCGTCCGGCTTGGCGATGGAAACGGCCGGCAACGTATCGTTCTGGATGTCGTTGTAGAGGTCGGTGATGTCCTGGTTGTTCGCACGCAGCTTAGGATTGGTCATGACCTGCGTGGAGTACAGGAACGGATCGCAGATATTGCAGAAGGTGCCTGCTTCGCCGTTCTCCTTGCCGCCGGCATAGCCTTCGCCGTAGTACTTCCATGACACGTGATGGCGATTCAGCAACAGCGCGAGGTTGTCCTGGCGCGTCGGCGGGATGGTGAACTGCTGCGCGCCCAGCGGTGCCGGCGTGCCGTCTCCGAGGTAGCCCGGGTTGTAGTTGTTCACCAGATAGTAGGCGTTCTTCTTGCAATCGGTGCCGTGGAAGGTGCGATAGGGCAGGGACTTCAGATAGTCCTTCACGACGCCCACGCCAGGCTGCGTATCGTCCGCGCAGTTCACGTAGGAGCCGCCGCTGTAGCCGTCCTGCACGTACCAGTTGTTGGTGCCCGCTTGCGCGTCCGGATTCTCGATCTGGTTCGACGGCGGCGTGGCCGGATCGCCATTGCCATCGGCGTAATAGATCAGGTCACCGAAGCCCAGCATGATGTGGTTGGCGCCCGTGCCGCCCATCACCGACTGGTGGAAGTTGTCGCTCAGCGTATAGGTGCGGGCGAGCTCGGCGAAGTAGGGCGCGTCACCCTTGGCGATGTTGAGGAACTGCATCGCGGTGGAGCCTTCAGCCGTGGTCTGGTCGTCGAACCCGGCCGGCTGCGTCTTGCCATTGGTGCCGGCGCCGATCGTGGTTTCGACCCAGGGAAACAGGTCCATGCGGCAGCCACTGGGATTCTTCGCAGTGCCTGCATGGACATCGCAATCCATCTGCTGCCACATCTGGAAGAAGCGATGCACGGGGCTGTTGGCGTAGTCGTCGTAGCTAAGCGATGCATGCATATCGACGGGCGCGTTGGCCAGTTGCGACGGGAAGCGCGTGTCGACCACATCGTTGGGCAGGCCGGTGCCGCCGGCTGCAAGTTCGCCGTATGCGTCGGACGGCAGCGCCGGCTCGATCGCCTGCGCCTGCGCCGCCGAAGCGAACGGTGCCTGCGTGGGGGCACCACCGGTATTCATGGCCGGCAGCGTGCTGTACGCCGTGGTGTGCTTGGGCGCCAGCGCAAACTTGCCGGTGCTGCTGGCCTGCCACTGCCTGGCAGCGGCGACATTCGGACCCGGCGTGCCGTCGGCATTGACGATGCCCTCGGACAGCAGGTTGTGCACGCTCTGACCCTTCGGCGGCGTGTACGTGGCGTACACATGGTCAAACGTGCGGTTTTCGCCGATCAGCAGGATCACGTGCTTGATCGGTGTATTGGTGCGATCGTCGTTGCTGTCGTCGCCGCCCGGCCGGTGCAGCACGGTGACGCCAGTGGCGGGAGCCTGACTGGTCGAAACAGCATTCTGATCGGTGGAGTTGCTCTGGGCGCTCACCACGCCGGCAAGGCCGACGGAAAGCGTACCAATGACAAACGGCAACAGCCGCTTGCGAACGTGCGTCATGGACATGACTTCGATCTCCAGCAGCTTCTGAACGAAGGCTGCGCCGGTGTTCCCCCTGATTGGCTGGCGCCTGTTCGCAACGTTAGACGGCCCCAGCCGGCGGCGAGTCTGGTCCGCACAGATGACGGACCCTTGGCGCTTTTGCGACAGGAATTTCCGATTAGATGACAGCGGGGAGACGTCGCAAGGGCTTGCGTGTCAGTTGAAGCTGCGATGGCTTGCGCTGGTTGACATGCGAGCGTCTATCGCGATGAGGTAATCGTTGATCAGCAAGAAATTGCCTTTGCGATGGCTCGTTTAGATCGTGCGATGGCGCACGTTTGGACGTCTTCTTGGTTAGGGATATCGAAGGATTCAGGTGTTTCGCCGCGGTCGCGGTGTGCGCATGGCTAGCCCGTGATCGCCAGCGTGCCGGCTTGTCTGTGGGAGCGCACCCTGTGCGCGATCGTCACGCGTGGGTGTATCGCTTCGTAGGTTTGTCGCGCACAGGGTGCGCTCCCACAAAGAGCCGACCAGCAGCATCGATTCGCCATCCACAGGCGTGCGTCTCCCTTGTAGGAGCGCACCTTGTGCGCGACCGCAGCGCTGGGGTGTATCGCTTCGTTAGGTGGTCGCGCACAGGGTGCGCTCCTACAACAGGCGGCCGCCCGGCAACGACGAGCGTTGTCTGGCTCTTGATGTTGCTCTTGCCCCTGGGGTCCCCGTATGACGCGGCGGGCGGGTGGAGGAAAGCCCGAAGGGTGGCCGCATGGATGCGGCCAGTTTTTCGACAGGACAGGGATGTCCTGTCGAAAAACCCCGTAACCCGACCGCGCACCTGGAGGGCCGTAGGCCCGCAAGGCGCGTCATCCGGGGGGCCCTTTCTTTTGGTTACTTTTCTTTACTCCGGGCATCCTGCCCTCCGCCCTTCGGGCCGGCTTCGCCGTTCACACGCGCTCCTGCGCGTGCGTGGGCAAGCAAAGAAAAGTGACCCGGCCTCCGGCAGGAGGACGGAAGCCCGCGGCAGGCG
>NZ_JBFTSI010000004.1:0-347180 GCF_056399945.1 Dyella sp. 01L423
ATCGCGTCATACGCCTTGAATTCGCCACCGAAGCGCTCTGCGCCGACCTTGGTCAGTGCAGCCGTCAGCGTCGTCTTGCCGTGGTCCACGTGACCAATCGTGCCGACGTTGACGTGCGGCTTGGTGCGTTCGAATTTACCCTTTGCCATACGTCTAAAACCCCGATGGAGTCAAATGTTGAAAAGTAAGGTGATACCCGCGGACCGCGGTGAGATGGTGCTCATGACTGGAATCGAACCAGCGACCTCTTCCTTACCAAGGAAGTGCTCTACCGACTGAGCTACATGAGCACTGCAACAGCAAAAACCACGAGAGCCAATGGAGCGGAAGGCGGGAATCGAACCCGCGTAATCAGTTTGGAAAACTGATGTTCTACCATTGAACTACTCCCGCCCTGCGCGGAACTCGTCTGGTGGAGGGAGGTGGATTCGAACCACCGAAGGCGTAAGCCAGCAGATTTACAGTCTGCCCCCGTTGGCCGCTTGGGTATCCCTCCAACAAAGAACGGCTATTGTGTGGATCAGCCTCGAAGCTGTCAACACCTTTGACTGGAAAATTGACGTTTTCTGGCGATTTTTTTCACCACTTCAGACACGTCCGTCAGATGTTTTCGGCAACCTTGGAGTCCACCAACTGTTCCATCTCCTTGGAAAGATTCATCAGCCGCATGGCCTGCTCCTGCAGCTGGCGCTCGTGGTCGTCGCGCGGCTCCCAGGTAGCCACCGGCGTGGGCTTGCCTTCGGGCGCATCGAGCGCCACGAAGACCATCACGCAGCTGGTGGCCAGGCGGTGCTCGTCTTTGCGCAGGTCGCTCGCCAGCACGTCCACAGCCATATGCATGCTGGAGCGACCCGTGTGGATCAGGCGGGCACGCACCGTGACCAGGTCGCCGATGAGGATGGGCTTCACGAACTGGATGCCACTGACCGAGGCGGTGACACAGTACGCACCGCTCCACGCCACCGCGCAGGCGTAGCCGGCCTGGTCGATCCACTTCATCACCATGCCGCCGTGCACCTTGCCGCCGAAATTGACATCGGTTGGCTGGGCCAGGAAACGGAAGTTCACTTCGTGCTGCTTGCCGGGCATGGACCGGTGACTCCAGGAACGGGATAGGCGGCAATTATGCGCCGCGGCGTGCAGTCGCACACGGCCGATCTTGCTCAGGGATGGTCGTCGACGCGGTAGATCATCGGGGCGGCGATGATTTTGCTGCGCACGCGGGCCGGATCGTGATCGATCTCGAAGCCCATATGGAGATAGATCGGAACGGCGCCCGGCGCTGCATTCAGCGTGAAAGCCCGCGTGCCGCCCCGTCGCACGCAATCGCGGCGCAGGCGCTCCCACAATTTCCTGGCGATGCCCTGCCCTTGGTATCGCGTGCCGACAAACAGCTGAAACACGTGGCTGTCGTTGCGTACGGCGGCCACGCCGGCGAGCGCGCCATCGACAAAGGCCAGATGGAAACGCTGGCCCGTCGCGATTTTCTCGCGGATAACGCTTACGCGCAGCGACTCCTCCAGCGCAATCACAGCCACCGGCGGCTGCTCCGGAGCTATCCAACGGCGCACCACGCGACGCGCCAGCCGCGCGATGGCGGGTGCATCGTCCTTGCGTGCCAGTCGCATGCGCAATGCAGTCATGGGGGCATCACAGCATGCAGTTGTCGGCCCGACAAGCACACCGCAACGGAGGCGCGGTGCGCCCCGACGACGGGCCGTACAGCAGCCAACAAGCGAGTGGAAATCCGACGATTCCTACTTCTTTGCTACGGAGTTCTATCGGACTTGTCCGATGCACGACTCGGAAATGCCCCGACATCGCAATTCCCGACTCCTGCGTACCGTCCACACCACTTAACCAAAACCTAATTGGACGGGAAGATCGGATGAACTTCAGGAAGAACCAACTCTGCGCATCGGTGCGCCTGGCGCTGGGTGCTCTCGTCATCAGCGGCTTCGGCACCGCGGCTTTTGCACAGGACGCCACCGCCAACCAGGCCAAGAGCAAGACGCTGGAAACGGTCACCGTGACCGGCTCGCTGATTCGCCGCGTGGACGTCGAGACGGCCAGCCCCGTGGTCACCATCGACCGTGCCGCCATCCAGGCCACCGGCAAGCAAACGCTGGGCGACCTGGTGCAGCAGCTGCCGGCGATGACTGGCGGCAACGTCAACCCACAGGTCAACAATGGCGGCGGATCGGGCAGCTCCAGCATCAACGTGCGCGGCCTGGGAGCGAAGCGCACACTGATCCTAGTGAACGGCCAGCGCCTGCTGAGCAAGGACCCGAACGCCATCCCGGCCGATGCCATCGAGCGCATCGAGGTGCTCCCGACTGGTGCGTCGGCAACCTATGGTTCGGACGCGATCGGCGGCGTGGTCAATTTCATCCTGCGCAAGAACTATCAGGGCGCCACCTTCACTGCGAACGTCGGCCAGTCCGATCGCAATGACGGGGCACAGAGCGGTTACACGTTCACCTTTGGCCAGACGTCCGAGAAGGGCAGCATCATGGCCGGCATCAACTACAACAAGCAGGATGGCGTCGAATCGGGCAATCGTGCGTTCTCCAAGAATGCGCTGTCCTTGAAAGGGAACCAGGCCTCTATCGGAGGCTCCCCGTCGACGCCCTACGGCAATATTCAGATCCCCGCCGGCAGCGCTGCTGCCGTGGCATTCGCCAACTGCACTTCGCGTCGTGTGTCATTGAACCCGGGTGGCAACGCCCAGGCGATGACGCCGGCCAACTACCATTGCTACACCGCCGCCGATCGATATAACTATGCAGCGGTCAATCTGATCATGACGCCGCAGGAGCGCACCGGCGGATTCCTCAGCGGCGACTACCGCCTCGGCGATCACGTCACCGCTTATCTGGACGCCGTTTACGAAAAGACGTCATCGAACTTCCAACTCGCCCCGGCAGTTTTCGGCGCCAACACGGGCTATCAGGTTGACCCCAAGAACGCCTTCAACCCGGTCCCTGGAAGTGCCTGGGGGGGCACCGGCGCCTCGTTCAAATCGCGACTTGCCTCACTTGGCTACCGCATCGCAGCGTCCGGCCGCGAGGATGCCCAGATCAATACGGGATTCCGCGGCGACTTCACTGTTTTGGAGAAGAGCTGGAACTGGGATGTCGGCTACAACTACGGCCATCAGAGCATCACGACCACGACCAGTGGCCTGGTCAACCAGACTCGGCTGTATTCAGGCCCCTCCGTGCTCAATGCCAATGGCACGGCGACCTGCCCGGCAGGCACGGACCCGGTTTCCTGCCAGTTCGACCCGTTCAATCTGTACTCGCCAGGCTCCGTTGCCGCACTCAAGCAGGCCAACACGATTGCCGTCAGCAACGACTATTCCATCCAGAAGAGTTGGCATGTCGGCGTCGGCGGCGAACTGTTCAGCCTGCCCGCAGGCGCCGTGCAACTGGCAGTGGGCTATGAGTACCGGAAGGAATACGAAAATACGGTCACCAGCCCAGAGCTTTTGCTCAACCCCGCCAGTGGCTCCTGCATCCTTGGCAGCCAATGCGTTGCCAATATGTCTGGCGGTTACAGCTCCAAGGATTTGTATGCCGAAACGCTCATACCGATTCTTTCCAATCTTCCTGCCGCGCAATCTCTAGACCTCACCATCGGCGATCGCTACACCCGCGTGAATACTTTCGGCAGCACGAACAACTTCAAGTTCGCACTGGAATGGAAGCCGATCGATGATTTGCTGGTGCGCGGCACGATGCAGCAAGTCTTTCGCGCGCCGAACCTCGGAGAACTGTTCTCCTCGTCTGCCGGCGCACCCAGCATCAAGAGCGATCCTTGCACGGGCTATCGAGGCGCCCCCGCAGGCTCGCCACTGGCGCTGGCCTGCCAGTACGTGCCGACCAATGGCAGCTTTGAGAATGTTCTGCTGGATCCAACCAATGGCGGGCAAGGTGCCGCCATTGGGGAGGGCGCCATGCTCGCAGGCTTTCCGATCAAGCCCGAAACCGGCAAGTCGTTCGACCTTGGTCTCGTCTATAGCCCGTCGTATGTCCCCGGCTTATCGACCACGCTCGACTTCTGGCACGTGTATCTGAATAACACGATTACCTCGGCAGGCCTGCAGAGCGTGCTCAATCTTTGCGCAGCAGGACAGACGGTCTTTTGCCGGTACATCAGCCGAACGCCCGCTGGTGAGAATGCGGGTCAATTGACGCAGTCCTCCATCGAGCCGGTCGCGAACCTGGGCAGCATGAGCACGGGCGGCATCGACTGGTCAGCTAACTACAAGCTGCCGCAGTTCGCGGTCGGGCAATTCAACATCGGTGTCAATGCTACCTATCTAAAGTACTTCACACAGAACACCGCCCCCGGACAACCTGGCAATGTGACGTTCAAGGATGTCGGCCATCTCCTGCCGTTCGGTTCAGCACAGCAAGCAGCTTGCCCCGGCAACTCCGGCGTCTGCCTGTTTCCGCGCTGGCGCGCACAGGGCTTTGTGGACTGGCAGAGTGGGGGCTGGAATGCACAGTGGCGCATGCGCCTTATCAGCCGCTTCCAAAACGGCGGTGCCGCAGGATCCACGAATGACACGTCACCGAACGGCGTGCCTGGCACGATCCTCAAGTACGGCGCGACGGTCTACAGCGACGTTTCGGTCGGCTACAACCTGGCCATGATCAACACCCGCCTGGATTTCGGCGTCAACAACCTGTTCGACAAGCAGCCGCCCATGCTGTACGCGAACAACACGCTCAACGCCAATACCGATCCATCCGACTTTGATCTGATGGGCCGGTACTGGTGGGCACGCGTGACGGTCAAGTTCTGATCGATAGAAAGCGCCTTGCACCGAAAGACCGCGTGAGCAATCACGCGGTCTTTTTATCGGCGGATCCAAATATTCACGCACAAAAAAAGCCGCGCAATGCGCGGCTTTTCATGGATAGATCAACCGATCAGACGTTGAACAGGAAGTGCAGCACGTCGCCGTCCTTGACGATGTAATCCTTGCCTTCCTTGCGCAGACGGCCGGCCGCCGCTGCGCCGGCTTCGCCCTTGTACTGGATGAAGTCGTCGTAGGAAACGGTCTCGGCACGGATGAAGCCGCGCTCGAAGTCGGTGTGGATCACGCCTGCTGCTTGCGGTGCGGTGAAGCCGCGCTTGATCGTCCAGGCGCGCACTTCCTTTACGCCGGCGGTGAAGTAGGTCTGCAGATTGAGCAGCTTGTAGCCGGCGCGAATGACGCGGTTGAGACCCGGCTCGTCGAGGCCCAGATCCTTGAGGAACTCGTCGCGGTCGGCGTCTTCCAGCTGCGACATCTCTTCTTCGATCGCTGCGCACACCGGCACGACTTCGGCGCCTTCAATCACGGCGCGCGCACGCACGGCGTCGAGGTGCGGATTGTTTTCGAAGCCGTCTTCGCGCACGTTGGCGATGTACATCAGCGGCTTGAGCGTAAGCAGGAACAGGTCGCGCACCAGCGCCTTTTCTTCCTCGTCCAGGCCCAGGCTGCGTGCGGACTTGCCTTCGTTGAGACCGGCGGCAAGCTTCTGCAGCACCGGCTTCTTGGCCATGGCTTCCTTGTCGTTGGCCTTGGCGGCACGCTCGGCGCGGTTCAGCGCCTTCTCGACGGAATCGAGATCGGCGAGCGCCAGCTCGGTGTCGATGGTTTCGATGTCGGCGATCGGGTCGACCTTGCCGGCCACGTGGATGATGTCGCTGTGCTCAAAGCAGCGCACCACGTGGGTGATCGCGTCCACTTCGCGGATGTGGGCCAGGAACTTGTTGCCCAGGCCTTCGCCCTTCGAAGCGCCTGCCACCAGGCCCGCGATATCGACGAACTCGACGGCGGTCGGGACCACCTTCTGGGGATTGACGATGTCCGACAGCGCATTGAGGCGCAGATCGGGCACCGGCACCACGCCGACGTTCGGCTCGATGGTGCAAAACGGGAAGTTGGCCGCCGCGATGCCCGCCTTGGTCAGTGCATTGAACAGGGTGGACTTGCCGACGTTAGGCAGGCCGACGATGCCGCATTTGATGCCCATTTTGAATTCCGTGGATTCGGCGCTGACGCGCCTGTAAATGGTGAATGGTAAAGGGAAAGAACTGATGTCGCGTAACGCATGGCGCTCAGGCGCCGCGGCGGACGATCTCAGCCTGCCGGTGTGTGGAGTTTCTGCATGGCCTTGTCGAACTGGCCGTCCACCGCCAGCGGCAGCACATCAAGCGCGCGCGAGATACCGTCGACGATGGCGTTCTCGTCCTTCTCGGAAGCACGCCCCAGAACCCAGGAAGTGACCCTGTCTTTGTGACCGGGGTGACCGATGCCAACGCGCAGGCGATGAAATTTGGCGTGGCCCAGGTGCGCAACGATGTCGCGCAGGCCATTCTGGCCGCCGTGGCCACCGTCGAACTTCAAACGCACGGTGCCGGGATCGAGATCCAGCTCGTCGTGCGCGACGAGGCACTCTTCGGGCTCGATTTTGTAATAGCGCAACGCCGAAACCACGGCGATGCCGCTTTTATTCATGAAAGTGGAGGGCTTGAGCAGCCATACCGGCTCGCCGCCGATGCGGACCTTGCAGGTCTCGCCATGCAGCTTGCCGTCGAAACCGAAGCGCTCGCCCTGCCCTGACGCCAGGGCGTCAACAAACCAGAACCCGGCGTTGTGCCGGGTTCGGAGATATTCGGCACCGGGATTGCCCAGTCCGACGATGAGTCGAAGACCCGCCATAAGATCGAACGGCCCATGCCCGCGAGGACATGGGCCGCAGCGACTTACTTCTTCGGAGCTTCCGGCGCCGGGGCGGCTTCGCCCTCGGCCGGGGTCTCGTCGACTTCTTCCTTCACCGTGTTGGCGGTGACGACGGCCGTGTCGTGGTCCGCACCCAGGTGCAGGGCAACGATTTCCACGCCCTTGGGCAGCTTCAGCTGCGACAAGTGGACGATGTCGCCCGGCTTCAGGTCGGTCAGGTCGAGTTCGATGAACTCCGGCAGATCCTTCGGCAGGCAGGAGACTTCCACTTCCGTCAGGTTGTGCGAGATCACCACACCGGAGGTCTTGGAGGCGGGCGACTTGTCCTGGTTCAGGAAGTGCACCGGCACCTTGACGCGCAGGGCAGCGTTCTCGTCGACGCGCAGGAAGTCCATGTGCAGCATCTGCAGCTTGTACGGATGCTTCTGCCAGTCACGCACCAGCACCTTCTGCACCTTGCCGTCGATGTTCAGGTCGAGCACCGAGGAGAAGAACCACTCGTGCTTGGCAGCGAGCAGGATGGTGTTGTGTTCGATCTGGATGCTCTGCGGGGCCTGGCCGGCACCGTAGACAACAGCAGGAACGACGCCGGTATGACGCAGGCGGCGGCTCGCACCTTTCCCCTCGTCATTACGGGCCGAAGCCTTGATTTCATGAGTCGTAGCCATGTGGGCATTACCTATCGGAAGTGAGCTGCCTCGCGGCAGTCATGCGACTCCCCCGCGACCAGAGGAGCCGTGAAACAGCGGCGGGCGCGTGCCCACCGCGAAAAACTCAGTCGATGTACAACGAGCTCACCGACTCGCCAAAGTGGATACGGCGAATCGTTTCCGCCAGCAGCTCGGCGACCGAGAGCTGACGGATCTTGCTGCATGCGGCGATTTCCGGCCGCAGCGGCAAGGTGTTGGTGACCACCAGCTGGTCGAGCTGGGAGTTCTCGATGTTCTTCAGCGCCGCACCCGACAACACCGGATGCACGCAGTACGCCACCACCTTGCGGGCGCCGCGCTCCTTCAGAGCCGCAGCAGCCGCACACAAGGTGCCAGCGGTGTCGACGATGTCGTCGACCAGCACGCAGGTCTTGCCGTCGACTTCACCGATGATGTTCATCACGGTGGCCACGTTCGCCTTCGGGCGACGCTTGTCGATGATGGCCAGATCGGCATCGTCCAGGCGCTTGGCCATGGCACGCGCACGCACCACGCCGCCCACATCCGGACTGACCACGATCAGGTCGTCCATGCTGTAGCTGCGCCAGATGTCCGCCAACAGCACCGGCGAGGCATAGACGTTGTCCACCGGGATGTCGAAGAAGCCCTGGATCTGGTCGGCGTGCAAATCGACCGTGAGCACGCGATCCACGCCCGAGGTGCCGATCATCTTGGCCACCATCTTTGCCGTGATCGGCACACGCGCCGAGCGCGGGCGACGATCCTGGCGGGCATAGCCGAAGTACGGAATGACCGCCGTCACACTGGCGGCCGAGGCGCGCTTGAGCGCATCCACCAGCACCAGCAGCTCGAACAGGTTCTCTGCGCTCGGCGCGCCCGTGGGCTGCAGCACGAACACTTCCTGGCGGCGGACGTTCTCTTCGATCTCCACCTGCGCTTCGCCGTCACTGAAGGTGCTGACGAGCGCCTTGCCCAGCGGCACACCCAGGCGTTGAGCCACATCCTCGGCGAGGGCGCGGTGCGCGTTGCCGGTGAAGAGCATCGGGCCGGAGATGTCGACAGTCATTTCTCTAGAACCTGTGTGAGCCATATGAATGGCTGGGGCGGAAGGATTCGAACCTTCGCATGCAGGAATCAAAATCCTGTGCCTTAACCAGCTTGGCGACGCCCCAGTAACAACTGGATTTTCTACTTGTCGTTCCCGCCGACACCGCGAAAGCGCGCCAGGGCGACATGCAACGGAGAAACGTCCTCGCCCCTGGCCACGTGGGCCGTGAAATGGGCAGGACACCGCTCCGCAATGGCTTCGGCACGTTCCACGTCGCCTGTTTCCAGGAACACGCAGGCACCGCTGCCAGAAAGCCTTGCCCGGCCGAAGCCGTCGAGCCAGTCCAGCGCCGCAGCCACACGCGGATGCCGCGCGCGGACCACGGGCGCGAAAGCGTTCTCGACCGTTTCGCCCGAAGCAAAGGATGAAATTGTGGCGGGCGGAGCATTTCGTGTCAATTCAGACGCTTGAAAAAGCGCCCCAGTGGGCACGTGTTCGTGGGGGTCGAGCACCACGTACCAGCGCGGCGGCAGGCCCAGCGGCGTCAGTTTTTCGCCGATGCCCTCGGCCCAGGCCGAGCGTCCGCGCACGAACACCGGGACGTCGGCGCCGAGCTGGCGGCCCAGCTCGGCCAGCGTGTCGTCGTCCAGGCCGGCACCCCAAAGACGGTTCAGGGCCACCAGCACGGTGGCCGCATCCGAACTGCCGCCGCCGAGGCCACCGCCCATGGGAATGCGCTTCTCTACTTCGATATCGACGCCCGCCCCTGCCGGCACCAGGGGCTGCAACAGGCGGGCGGCGCGAACCACCAGGTCGGTGTCGGCCGGCACGCCGGGGACCTCGGTCAGGCGGTGTATCTCACCGTCGCGGCGGACACGCAGGTGGATCTCGTCGCCCCAGTCGAGCAGGCGGAACACGGTCTGCAGCTCGTGGTAACCATCCGGGCGGCGGCCGACGATGCGCAGGAACAGGTTCAACTTGGCGGGCGCGGGCCAGATGGTCCAGTCGGCCGGGTCCGGCGGCGCCAGCGGTCGGCTCATGAAAACGCGCAGATCATCTGGAAAGCCGTTCTCGCGATCGCGTTCGCGGGCGAAATCGAATTCCGGGAGATTCTTGTCCATCACCTGGAAGCCGTGCTTCGCATAGAACGGCGCGTTCCACGGCACGTCGGCGAGCGTGCCCAGGTCCACGCGGTGGTAGCCGGCCATGCGCGCCCAGCTACAGGCGTGTTCGAGCAAGGCAGCGCCGATACCGCGCTGGCCGTGCGAAGGAAGCACGTCCATCTCGGCCACGCCGATGGCGTCGCCGCCCTCTTCCGCGTCCAGCCAGATAAAGCCGACTGGCTGGTCGGAACCGATCACGGCAACCCAGACCAAGCCGCGCGCAATGGCTTCCCGCAGTACCTCAGGCGGCACCGACACGTTACGGTAGGACGGCCACGCGCGGTGACCGCGGAACAGTTCGACGGCCGCGCGCTCGATGGCGCATAAGGCATCGACCTGTTCGAGCTGGGCGCGTTGGATGTGGAAGGTCATGGCGACAGCAGGCTGTTGTAGGAGCGCACCCTGTGCGCGAGCAGGGAGCCCGGGGTTACGCTCCGTCGGGTCGCGCACAGGGTGCGCTCCCACAAGGGAGCGCGATGGTTATTGGATGGTCCACGACTCAATCGACAGCCGCACCGAGCTGGTCGGGTTGCTGGCGAAGACCTTGGTGGGCAAGGCCGGTTCGCGCTTGGTGTCCCAGCCTGGGTAGGCCACGGTCCAGCCATCCTGGGTCAGGGTCTTGGGCAGGCCGTCGTCGCCGAACTTAAGCTCGGCCGGACCACTGTCGGCGCGGGTACCCAGCACCCAGGCACGCAGGTCGTGGAACGGCACCTGCCAGCCCAGCGCACTCTGCACCAGCGACTCCACGTCCGGACTGCGCTGCGGACCGCCATCGAGGCCTTCCAGCACCGCACTCACCGGCGTCACCGTCAACTTGAAGCTCTTGCTGCCCACCGGGCCCCGCACGACGAATTCGTAGTTGTCGCCGGTCTGCGTCCAGGTCAGCGTGCCGCTGCCGCCCTCTTTCTTACCGTTGACCTCGCCAGACACGCCGATCTTGCCTTGCAGGACCCAATGGTCGGTCTTCTCCAGCAGGTGCTCGCGAGCGCGCTGCTCATTGAGCAACACCGCGTAATCGGCCTGGGGTTGCGGGCGGACGGCTTCCTTATGGACGCAGGCGGCCAGCAGCAGCGGCAAGGCTGCCGCGAGGAGTCGGATCGGAAGCTTCATGGATTGAGGCGCTTGAGGGTGTTGTGGAGGTTGATGCTTTGCGGGTCGATCTTACGCACTTCGTCGAAGACGCGGCGGGCGTCTTCCTGGCGCCCCTGCTTCCACAGCACTTCGCCCAGGTGTACGCCGACGTCGGCGTCCTTGTGCGCCGTCCAGGCGCCGCGCAGCGTCGTTTCGGCCTGGTCCAGATGACCCAGCCGGTACTGCAGCCAGCCCCAGGAATCGAGGATGGCCGGGTCGTCCGGGCGCGCCGCACGCGCCTGCTCGATCAGGCGCTGTGCCTCGGGAAGGTCGCGGTTGGCATCGGCTAGCGTGTAGCCGAGTGCGTTGGTGGCGTCGGTGTCGTCAGGCTTCAGCTGCAGCAGATGTCGGAAATCGTTGACTGCCTGGTCGGTCTGGCCGGCCGAGGCGTAGGCAAGGCCGCGGCCGTACAGCAGGCCCGGATCATCCGGCGTCACCTGCAGAGCCCGGCTGAAGGCCCGCTCCGCCTGGCTGTACTGCTGTTCGTCCATATACAGCTCGGCGTCCACCTCATAGGCACGGCGCAGCATGGCCGGCTGGTCGAGATAGTCGGTCTGCATCTGCGCGAGCTGCTCGTGGGCTTCGGCACTGCGACCCAGGTCCTGCAGCAGTACGGCGCTGCGCAGATCGGCATCGAAGGCGTGATCGTCATCGTCGGCGACCTGGTCGTACCACTTCAGCGCCTCGTCCTTTTTGTCGAGCATCTCGGCCATCTGGCCCAGCAGGTAGGCACTGCCCTGGCGCACGTCGTCCGGCGAATGCTGCAGTTGGGTGTACAGGCGATTGATGGTCTTGGTGTCGTGCGCCCGTGCGGCAAACGCGGCCCGCATGGCGTAGGTGTCGGCGTCCTGCGGGCCGCTGTCGAGCATGTGCGCAGCGGCAGCGTAGTCACCGCCCTGCCCTAGCAGCGTCGCGTAGGCGAGCCGCAGGTGGGTGTTCTTAGGATCCTTGGCCAGCGCCTTGTCGAATAAGGCCTTGGCACCGTTTTTGTCGCCGTCGTGATACTTCATCTGGCCCAGCCAGGCGTAGGTCTCGGCGGTGCCGAACCGCTTCACGGCTGCCTCGGCGATGGTCAGCGCGTAGGCGTGACGGCCCAGTTTGTCACCCAGTTCGCTCATCGCGAGCCAGGCCTGCGGGTCATTGGGCAGGCGCTGCGGGGTGGCCACAGCCTCCAGCAACTGGGCGGACTGGGCGGCGTCGCGGCCGCTGACCAGCACCCGTCCGAACTGCCGCCAGGCATCCGGGTCACCGGTGTTGACCAGGATTTCCAGCTGACGGCGCGCCTCTTGCGTATCGCCCTGGCTCAACGCCAATTGAGCCCGCGCCTGAGCGAGCGGCGCCGGCTTGGCGCCCAGCGCCTGCCAGCGGGCAATGGCGGCCTGGGCGGCCTCGGTATCGCGCACGGCGATCGCCAGCGCGGCCGCCTGCTCGGCCACCTTGGGATCGAGCGACAGCTGCATGGCGCGGCTGTAGGCCGCCGAAGCCGCCTTGAGATCGGTGCGGGTGAGCGCCATCTCGCCAGCAAGCAGCTGGGCCATCAGGTCGTGATCCTCATCGGGCACCGCGACCACCAGCCGACCCAGCGGCTGCTTGTCATTGGCCAGCGAACGTCCCGACGAACCTGAGACGGTGGCGCAACCGGCCAGGACCAGCGCCGCCAGACCGCCGACCGCAAAATGCCGCAGTTGCTTGAACTTGGACCACCTGCTCAGCACACTATTCTCCGCTCATCCGTCCGTGACACGGCCGTATCCACAATGTAGAACGGTCGTCGCTAACCGCTAGTTTACGCCGGATGCCCCTCGCCTCGAATTGCCCTGAACCATGAAGCTCATCGCCTTAGGGCTCAACCACCTCACCGCGCCGGTCAATTTGCGCGAACAAGTGGCATTCGATGCGGAGGCCGCCGGAGTGGCTCTGCAGGCGCTTGCCCGTGAGCCCGGCGTGGAAGAGGCGATGATCCTCTCCACCTGCAACCGTACCGAGCTTTATGTGAGCGTCTCGGCAGGAGCCGAGGACGTTCCGCAGGCATGGCTGAGCCGACACCATCATCTGACTGCGGGCAAGCTGGACGAGTTCCTCTATCGCCATGACGAAGATGAAGCCGTGCGTCACATGTTCCGTGTGGCGACCGGGCTGGACTCGATGGTGCTGGGCGAGCCGCAGATTCTTGGCCAGGTGAAGGACGCCTACCAGCAGGCGCGCGATGCGCAGGCCCTGCGGGCGCCGATGGAGCGCCTGCTGCAGCACACGTTTGCCGTAGCCAAGCGCGTGCGCACCGATACGCGCATCGGCGCACACACGGTGTCGGTGGCTTTCACAGCCGTGCGCCTGGCCGAACAGGTGTTTACCGATCTGCGGCAGGCCTGCGTGTTGCTGATCGGCGCGGGCGACACCATCGAACTGGCGGCACGCCATCTGGTGGACAAACAGGTGCGCCGGCTCATCGTGGCGAACCGCACGCTGGAAAACGCGCAGGAACTGGCTACGCGCTATGGCGGCTATGCCATCGCACTCAGCGACCTGCCGCAACACCTGGCAGAAGCGGACATCGTGATCAGCTCCACCGCCGCACGCCAGCCGATCGTGACGCGCAGCATGGTGGAGAAGGCCGTGACGGCCCGACGCCGCAAGCCGATGTTCATGGTGGACATTGCCGTGCCGCGCGACATTGAAGCGGCGGTCGGCGAACTGGACGACGTCTTCCTCTACGGCATCGACGATCTACGCCAGGTGATCGACGACAACCGCCGCTCGCGTGAAGCCGCGGCGCGCGAAGCCGATGCCATCATCGACCTGCAAGTGGAACGTTACATGGCCTGGCGCCGCGCGCTGTCGCTGCGCAACCCGGCCGTCGACCTGCGCCAGCATGCGGAAAGCTATCGCGACGAAGTGCTGGAAAAAGCACGCGCCATGATTGCGCGCGGCAAGTCGCCCGACGAAGCGCTGGCCTATCTCGCCAACACCCTCACCAACAAGTTGCTGCACCATCCCAGCGCGAAACTGCGCGAAGCGGCACTTAGCGGTGATATGGACCTGCTGCATGCAGCCGGTCGACTGTATGGCATCACCGAAAAACCAGAAGTGAGTGAAGAGTAGCGAGAGTGAGAAAACACCAGGGCTGCCCTGCCTTCTCTCACTACTCACTCCTCTGAACTTACTTCTCCCATGACCCCATCCATTCGCCGCAAACTCGAGTCCCTCGCCGAACGCCATGAGGAAATCGGACTGCTGCTCGCGCAGCCCGACGTGCAGGTCGACAACAACCGCTTCCGCGAACTGTCGCGCGAATACGCTCAGCTTGAGCCGGTGACGAACTCGCTGCGCGAACACGACGGGGCCGAGCGCGAGCTGGGCGAAACGCGCGCCATGCTGGACGATCCCGAACTGCGCGAGATGGCCAGGGATGATATCGGCCGTCTCGAACAACGCCTGGCCGAACTCGACGACGAACTGCAGATCCTGTTGTTGCCGAAAGATCCGCGCGACGAGGCCAACCTGTTCCTCGAAGTGCGCGCCGGCACCGGCGGCGACGAGGCGGCGATCTTCGCCGGCGACTTGTTTCGCATGTATACGCGCTACGCCGAGCGTCGCCGCTGGCATGTTGAAATCTTGAGCGAGAACCACGGCGAACACGGCGGCTACAAGGAAGTCGTCGCACGCATCGAGGGCAAGGGCGCCTATTCACGACTGAAATTCGAATCGGGCACGCATCGCGTGCAACGCGTGCCGGAAACCGAATCGCAGGGGCGCATCCACACCTCGGCGGCGACGGTGGCGATCCTGCCGGAGCTGGACGACATCGACGAGATCGAGATCAGCCCATCCGACATCAAGACCGATACCTTCCGCGCCTCGGGTGCCGGTGGCCAGCACGTCAACAAGACCGACTCGGCCATTCGCATCACCCACCTGCCCACCGGCATTGTGGTGGAGTGCCAGGACGAGCGCAGCCAGCACAAGAACCGTGCGCGCGCCATGAGCCTGCTGAAAGCCCGCCTGCTGGACGACGAGCGCAGCAAGCAGGCAGCGGTGCAGGCCGAGTCGCGCCGGCTCCAGGTGGGTTCCGGCGACCGCAGCCAGCGCATCCGCACCTATAACTTCCCGCAGGGCCGCATCACCGACCATCGCATCAACCTCACGCTCTACCGTCTCCCGGAAGTGCTGCAAGGCGATATGGACGAGCTCGTGGATACGCTGACCCGCGAGAACCAGGCCGACGAATTGAAGGCGCTCACCGCCGGCTGAGCGGCCAACCCGCACGTACGGATTGGCAGCCATGCCCGCCCTGCGTTAGTTTGGCGGGATGACTGACCTCTTTACCCCCTCTTCTCAGGTGCTCGCTCAGCAGATCGTCGAACTGCTAGAGCGTGGTGCGTTCCATGATGGCGAACAGGCCGCCGCCGAGGCGTGCGGCCAGTATCCCGACGACGCCGAACTGGCGCGCCTGCATGCCGTGGCCCTGCTCCAGCTGCAGCGGCCGGCCGATGCCGTGAAAATTCTCCAGCACGCAGCCCAACTGGCGCCGCAAAGCGTGGAAGTGCAGTGCAACCTTGGCAGTGCCCGGGTCGCCAACGGCGACGCTGACGGCGCCATCGAGCACCTGCGCGCCGCCCTGCGTCAGTCGCCAGGTCATCCCGCCATCCTGCTGACCCTGGGCAACGCCCTGATGGCGGCTGCCCGTTTCCAGCATGCCCGCGAGTCCTATGCCATGGGCACTCATGGCGCGCCGGCCCATCCGGGCCTGCGCCTCAACCTCGCCGCCGCCGAGCTGGAACTGGGCAATCTCGACCAGGCCAAGACTCACACCGACGAAGCCTTGCAGTTGCATCCTCGTTTCGACGCTGCCTACGCCTTGCGTGGACGCATCCTGCAGAGCCAGGGCAGCGGCGCCGAGGCGACCAAAGCGTGGCTCACGGCCGAACGCATTTCGCCGCAGAACCCGCAGTATCCGTTCGCCGCCGGCCAAGCGATGGAGGACGGCGGCCAACTTGCTGCCGCCGCGGAGGCTTACGAGCGCGCACTGCAACTCAATCCGAACGACGGCCGCACGCTCAGCCAGTTGCTGTTCCTGCGCCGCCGCCTGTGCGACTGGCATGACCTGGACGAGCTGAGCCAGCGACTGCAGCAGGCGATCGCCGAAGAAACCGCCGCGGTCAGCCCCTTTGTCACGCTGTCCGAAGACATCGATTCCGCGCTGCAGCTGAAGGCCGCCAAGGCTTTTGCTGCCGTGGTCGAGCAGCAAGTTGCCGCGCTGCGCAAGCAGCAGGACTTCAGCCACGCCAAGCCGGCGCCCGATAGCCCGGTGCGCGTCGGTTTCGTGGCCGACGGTTTCAACGATCACGCCACCGGCTTGCTGGTCGTGGCGATGTTCGAAGCGCTCGCCAACGACGACGATCTGGATCTGCATCTGTTCGCCACCACGCGCGACGATGGCGGATCGATCCGCCGCCGCCTCGCCGCCGCGACCACCATGCACGACGTCTCGGCGCTCAATCCCGCGCAGGTGGCGCAGCGCATCCACGACACGGGCGTGGAAGTACTGGTCGACCTCAATGGTTACTCGGGGCGCGACAACGCTGAACTTTTTGCCCTGCGTCCCGCGCCCATCCAGGTGAACTGGCTGGCTTATGCGGGCAGCATGGGCGCACCATGGATGGATTACCTGGTGGCCGACAAGGTCATCGTGCCGGACGATCAGCGCGCCACGGTGAGCGAAAAACTGCTGCGCCTGCCGCGCTGCTACCAGCCCAACGACAACACGCGCGAGGTGGCGCAGCCGCCCTCGCGCGCCGAGTGCGGCTTGCCCGAACAAGGCACGGTGTTTGTCTGCTTCAACAACAGCTACAAGATCAATCCGGCTTCGTTTGCGCGCATGATGCTGGTGCTGCAGCAGGTGCCCGATAGCGTGCTGTGGCTGCTCAGCGGCGTGGATGGCGCGGACGATCGCCTGCGTGCCGCCGCCAGCGCGGCCGGCATCGCGCCGGAGCGCTTGGTGTTCCTGCCGCGCATGCCGCATCAGGATTATCTCTCGCGCTACGTCCACGCCGACCTGTTCCTCGACACGCTGCCGTACAACGCGCACACCACGGCCTCCGATGCGCTGTGGGCTGGTTGTCCCGTACTCACCTGCACCGGCCGCACGTTCGCCGGACGGGTCGCCACCAGCCTGCTTCAACAGTTGGGCTTGCCCGAGCTGGTCTGCGAGGACGAGGAAGCCTTCATCGCCATGGCCACTCAGCTGGGCAATGATCGCGAGGCGCTGCGTACGCTGCGCCAGCACCTGTCCCAGCAGCGCACGCAGAGCTCGTTGTTCGACATGCAGGGCTTTGCCGGCGACTTCCGGCGTGCCGTGCAGGCCATGAGCGCGCGCTACCGCATCGGCCGCAAGCCCGCCGACCTGGATCTGTAAGCTCGGGCGGCAGCAGGGTCCGGGCGGTTTCTTCACTCCGCCCTGTCCTTGACTACGGAAAATGCCGGAAAGCGTTACCCAAGGAGGCGCACCATGGGCAAGAAGAAGCAGACCTACCGCCACGCCATGGCCGAGCTGCAGCTGGAGCTGGCCGGCCTGCATCGCTGGTTGCGGCGTAGCGGCCACCGGCTGGTGGTGATTTTCGAAGGACGCGATGCGGCCGGCAAAGGCGGCACCATCAAGGCCGTCACCGAGTCGATGGACACGCGCGGCTATCGCATCGCCGCCTTGGCCAAGCCTACCGACGCCGAATCGTCGCAATGGTATTTCCAGCGCTATGTGGAGCATCTCCCCAGCGCCGGCGAAATCGTGCTGTTCGATCGCAGCTGGTACAACCGCGCCGTGATCGAACCGGCCATGGGCTTCTGCAGCAAGGCCCAGTACAAGGCGTTCATGGCCGCCGTGCCGGCGTTCGAAAAGCTGATCACCGACGACGGCATCATCCTGCTCAAGTACTGGCTCGCAGTGGACCAGGAGGAGCAGGAAGAACGCTTCGACGAACGCGCCAAGGATCCGCTCAAGCGCTGGAAGCTCTCGTCCACCGACCTTGCCTCGCGCGACAAGTACGAGGAAATCGGCCACCTGCGCGACCTGATGATCGAACGCACCAGCCGACCGCATGCGCCGTGGTTCGTGGTCGACTTCAATGACCAGAAGCGCGGGCGCGTCAACCTGATCCGGCACCTGCTGGAACAAGTGCCGCGCAGCGAAGAAACCATTCCCGAGCCCAAGCTGCCCAAGCTCAAAGGCAAGCCCAAGGACGAGCAGGTCACGCGCAGGGCGGAATGGGTGCCCGATTCGTTCGGCGAGTGAAGGTCAGCCTGCTGCCGCGCGTCGCATCTGGTCCAGGTCCAGTTTCTTCATGCTCATGATGGCCGCATGGACGCGCGCCACGCTGGCGGCATCGCCGCTGGTCAGCAGCTGCATCATCTCCTCGGGCACGACCTGCCAGGACAGGCCGAAGCGATCCTTGAGCCAGCCGCACTGGCCGTTCTTGTCGGCCGCGCCTGCCAGCAAGGCATCCCAGTACTGATCGATCTCTTGCTGCGAAAGGCAGTGCACGACCAGCGACACCGCCTCGTTGAAGCTAAACACGGGACCGCCGTTCAAGGCAGTGATGTTCTGCCCATCGAGCTCGAAATCCACCGTCATCACCGAGCCCTCGGCACAACCGGATGCCTCGGCGCTTGCTGCCGTGTAGCGGGTGGTCATGAGGATGCGAGAGTTGGGAAAGATCGACACGTAGAACTGCGCCGCTTCTTCGGCCTGATGATCGAACCAGAGGAATGGCGTGATGCGCTGGAATCGCGTGGACATGCGACTGTCTCCTAGGTGAAGGACGGCAAGAGGTCGGCCTTATGAGTAAGACGAATGAGCTCGGCCTGTTTCGACAGGATGGCTACTTCCCTACTCGTGATGTCGCTGCCGCGTGAACGCGGGCGCCTTGCCGGTGATTCAAGCTTTGAGCGCGCAGGCCGATAAGACGACTGCCTGAAGTCCAGGCACGCGCAGCAGGAGTGCGTCTATGCCAGGAACAGGCCGGGGGGCCGAACTGGGCAAGGGAGACAGGGCGGCCGATATCGTGTGGCCGTTCGTACTGGTTGTCGTGGCGATGATCGGATTGTGCGTGGCCAGCCTGGATATCCTCTCGGCAGCGCGCGCCTTCGTGGGCGGTGAAAGCCGCTGGTCCAAAGCCCAGAAGATCGCCGTTTCCAGCCTGCAGCACTATCTGTCCAGCAATGACGAAGCGGATTACCAGCAATTCCTGGATGCCATGGCGGTGCCACTGGGTCATCGCGCGGGACGCATGGAACTCGATCGCGCGCGGCCCGACATGACCGTCGTCGCCGCCGGCTTTCGTCGCGGCGGCACGCTTGAAGACGATATTCCCGGCATGGCCCGCCTGTACCGCTATTTCCACAATGTGGGCAGCATCCGCCGCGCCGTCGATGTATGGGTGGAAGCCGATCGCTCCATCGATGAACTGGCCGCCTTGGGTACCGATGCACATCAGCGCATCAGCGCAGGCCAACGAGACCAGGCCTGGGCCGCCACGGCCAGCGCGCAATTGCGGCGCATCGACGAACGCCTCACCCCGCTGGAATACGCCTTCTCCGAGGCGCTGGGCATCGCCTCGCGCGAGACCTCCAATCTATTGCGTGTATGGCTCTGCCTCGCCGCGGCCGTGATGGTGCTGGTGGCCACGCGGCGCGCGCGCCGTCTGCTCGATGACCGCGCGCGCGTCGCCCATGACTTGCGCGCCAGCGAAGATCGCTTCCAACTGGCAGTGGCCGGCAGCAATGACGGCCTGTGGGATTGGGATCGCACCAGCGGCCACATCTACCTCTCCCCTCGCCTGCGGCAGATGCTCGGGCTCAACATCAGCGACGACGGTGCTGCCACCTCGGTGTTCGAGTGCATCCATGCGCAGGATCGTCGCCGCGTGATGCGCGCCGTGACCGCGCACGTCTGGCGCAATCACCCGCTGAATGTGGAGTTTCGCGTACCGCAACGCTTTGGCGAGCCGCGCTGGTTTCATGCGCGTGGCGCTTCTTCCCGCGACGCGAATGGCAGCTCGCGGCGCATGGCCGGCTCCGTCACCGAAATCACCGAACGCCGCAAGGCCGATGCCATGCTGTTCGCGGCAAAGGAGCGTGCAGAGGTCACCCTGCAGTCGATCGGCGACGCGGTGATCACCACCGATGCCACTGGCTGCATCGCATTTCTCAACCCCAGTGCCGAACGCCTGACGCGCTGGAGCACTGACCGGGCGCGCGGCCTGCCAGTGGGGGCCATCTGCCATCTGATGGCGGAAACCAGTGGCGTAACCATCGCCGACCCGGTCATGCAGGTGCTTGATGGACAGCCGGCCTGCAGCCAGCAAGAAAAACTCGTCCTGATGCATGCGGGCGGAACGACTACGGCGGTTGATCTGACCGCCACGCCGATCCGCGACCGCAACGGCAATATGGACGGCGTGGTGCTGGTGATGCGCGACGTGAGCAGCGATCGCGAACATGCTGCCCAGCTGAGTTACCAGGCCAGCCATGACGTGCTCACCGGGCTGATCAACCGCCGCGAATTCGAACGCCGCCTCGCGCGCGCCATGACAGCTGCCGAAAACAACGGCCGTCCATTCACGGTGCTGTATCTGGATCTGGATCAGTTCAAGGTGGTCAACGACACTTGCAGTCATGCGGCAGGCGATGAATTGCTGCGCCAGATCGGTGCGCTTTTCATCGGCCACGTGCGCGCCACCGATGCCGTGGCGCGCCTGGGCGGCGACGAGTTTGTAGTGTTGCTGGAAGATTGCGACGCGGACGCCGCACTGAGCATGGCGGAGAGCTTGCGCGTGGCGATCGGCGACCTGCATTTCGCCTTCGGTGAGCGCAGCTTTGCCACCAGCGCGAGCATCGGCCTGGTCAGCCTGAGCGCGGACCAGCGACTGGCGCGCGAAGACATTCTTGGAGCAGCCGATGCCGCCTGCCACCTGGCCAAGGAGAAAGGCCGCAACCGCGTGCAGACCTATCATCTGGACGACGACGAAGTCGCCGTGCGCCAGACCGAGATGTGTTGGGTGAGCCGCATCCAGGCCGCACTGGCGAGCCACCGCTTTCGACTCTACGCACAGGACATCGTCGATCTGCGTCGCCATAGCCCGCATCGACACGTGGAACTGCTATTGCGCATGGTGGGCGAAGACGGCGAACTGATACCGCCGCGCGCGTTCATCCCCGCAGCCGAGCGCTACGGCCTGATGCCATCCATCGATCGCTGGGTCGTGCAATCGGCGTTCGCCGCATTGCGCGATGCCACGGATCGCGGCCTGCCCGATATTCCGTCGCAATGCGCCATCAATCTTTCGGGCACCTCGCTTTGCGAGGACGGCTTTGCCGTATTCCTGCGCCAGCAATTCATCGCCTTCGATATCGCGCCCTCATCGATCTGTTTCGAGATCACCGAAACGGCCGCCATATCCAGCCTGTCGCGCGCCACCGCTTTTATCCATGAGATGCGTGCGCTGGGCTGCTATTTCGCGCTCGATGATTTTGGCGCCGGCATGTCCTCGTTCACCTATCTCAAGCACCTGCCCGTCGATTTCGTGAAGATCGAAGGCAGCTTCGTGAAGGACATGATCGACGACCCGATCGACCACGCGATGGTCGAGGCGATTAACAATATCGGCCATGTCACCGGCAAGCAGACGATTGCCGAATGCGTAGGCACGCCCGAGCTGCTCGCCGCCGTGCACCGCCTCGGCATCGATTTTGCGCAGGGTTTCGTGCTGTCCGTGCCGCGCCCGTTCCTGCTGCAAATCGAGGCCGCGCAAACCGCGTTCAACGCATGAGCGATCAACGCGTGCGAAAACCCTCGATGTCCAGGTCCTCGCACGCCTCGCGAATCACTTCATCGACCTGCGCGCTCGACGGGCCCTGCCACAACCATCGCTCCAGCTTTTCGATGCAGGCGGGCGCGCCGATGGCGACCACTTCGACGCGGCCGTCCTGCAGATTCCTGGCATAGCCGGACAGGCCGAGCGCCATCGCCTGTTCGCGGGTGCTGGCGCGATAGAACACGCCCTGTACCCGACCTTTGACGAAGAAGCGCACGGCCGCCATGGTCATTTGCCCAGATTGATGGCTTGGCCCAGCGAGGCTTCATTGACGGTGCCGACGAAGCGCTTGGCGACCTTGCCATCCGGTCCGATCAGCCACGTCGTGGGCAGGCCGCGCGGCTCATCGAAATCCTTGAGCGGCTTGTCCATGGTGACCTGCGCCACCGGGTAGCTCACCGGATGCTTGGCGATAAACGCTTTGATGTCGGCCGGGTCGCTGTCGTCGTACGCCAGGCCAATGGCACCGACCTTGTCTTTGTGCGCGCTGACGAATCTGGAAATGTCTGGCATTTCCTTGATGCACGGCACGCACCAGGTGGCCCAGTAATTGACGATCACCCACTTGCCGCGCTGCGAGGCCAGGTCGTACGGCTTGCCATCGAGTGTGGTCACTTTGATCGACGGCTGTTCCGGCATGGCGGCGTGCGCCGCGCCCGCCATGGCCAGCAGGCCACCCATGACGGCGAGCGTTTTCAACAACTTCATTGCGATGTGTCCTTGGATAAGTTCGAGGCCGGTTGGCCCAGCGGATAAGCATGGTGCAACGATGTGTGCAGCACACCTTCCAGCGATTGCGCTGCCCCATCGAGTAGCGCCAGTAAGTGCGCGGGCAGGCGCAGATCGTTCACTTTCGCTTCCTGCGCCGGATGCAGCGGCACGCGGTAGCTGCAATGAGCATATACGCGCATCAGGTCAGTGCTGTCGAGACTGTGCGTGAGCAGCCAGCCGGCGCCCACTTCACCCTGAATCAGTTTCGCGCGCTGCAGGTCGCCGAAATAATTCACGATGGACGAGCGATGCAGGCGCGGCTCACGGGCGCGCACCGTATCGGGACTGATCTTGCGCCCTTCCCGCTGCGCCTCGATGAAATGCCCCAGTACCACCAGCAGGCCCAGGAAGGCCGCCTGCTCGGGAAGAAATTGCGAAGGCGGCAGATAATCGAAAGCAGAAACGGCCGCTGCAATCGACGCGCAAAGGATCACGATCACCCACGAGAGGTAGATCCACAGCAGAAAAATCGGCAGAGCCGCCAGCACGCCATACACCTGTTGATAGGTGTGCGCGTGGTGGATGAAGCGCGCAAAGCCCCAGCGGGCCAGTTCGAACAAGATCGCGCCCATCAGGGCGCCAATGGCCGCGTTGCGCCAATGCACGCGGCGGTTGGGCACCACCATGTAGATCAGCATCAAGGTCAGGAAGGTGACCACGAAGGGCAACGCGGCCACCACACGCGCCTTCAGATTGAGCGTGTTGGCGGCATCGCTGAGCATGGGCAGCGCGGTGGCGACCGACGCCACCGCAATGCCGCCTACGATCAGGATCGGGCCCAGCGTGAGCGCGGCCCAGTAAAGCAGCAGCCGCGACACCCAGCCGCGTTGGCGCTGCACGCGCCAGATGCGGTTCATGCGGTCTTCCACGCTGACCATCATCGACAAGGCGCTGAAGAACATCACCAGCACGCTGATGCCGGTGAGCTTGCTCGCGTTGTCGGCAAAGCCGTCCAGGTATTCCTGCACGCGCACGCCGGCGGCCGGCATGAAATTGTCGAAGGCGAAACTGATCAGCGTGCTGCGCGCGTCGGCAAAGGCAGGAAAGGCCGCAAAGATCGCCAGCGATGCCACGATCAAGGGCACCAGCGACACCAGCGTGGTGTAGGACAGTGCGCCGGCGGTCTCGAAGCACTTGTCGTCGATGAACCGCTGCCACAGGAACCGGCTGAAGCTCCGCAAGCGGTCGCGATCGAAACGCAAGGCCATGGTGACTCCTTTCAACGTCGAACGCCCTATGGTGGCGCGTTCACTCATGCAGGTGCGTGAACAAGGCGGCAACAGGGGCTTGAACGCCCGTTACACTAACCGATCGAGACACTCACGCCCAACGCCATGAGCCAAGACATCCTGGTCCTCTACTACAGCCGCTCCGGCCACACCGCCCAGCTCGCGCGACTGATCGCGCGCGGCGTGGAGGAAATCCCAGGCATGCGGGCCCGGCTACGCCAGGTGCCCCCGGTGGCGCCCGTCACCGAACTGGCGCAGCCGCCGGAACCGGAGGAAGGCGCACCGTATGTGACCCGCGAGGACCTGGCCGAATGCGCCGGCCTGGCGCTGGGCAGCCCGACCCGCTTCGGCAATATGGCCGCGCCGCTGAAATACTTCCTCGACTCCACCGGGGCGGAATGGGCCAGCGGCGTGCTCGCCGGCAAGCCTGCCGCCGTGTTCACCGCCACCAGCACCATGCATGGCGGACAGGAATCCACCCTGCTCAGCATGGCCCTGCCCCTGCTCCACCACGGCATGCTGCTGGTGGGCCTGCCGTACACCGAGCCCGCACTTACCGCGACGCAGAGCGGCGGTACACCCTACGGTGCAAGCCATGTGGCGGGGGCCAAGGGCGACAACGCCATCAGCGAACACGAACGCGAACTCGCTCGCGCGCTGGGACGCCGGCTTGCCGATGTGGCGCGTCGTCTGGGTTCGGCCGCATGACGACGCCGGTGGCTGCCAACTATCGCGTGGGGCTGGTGGCCTGGGCTGCGCTCACGGTGCTTCAGCTGGTATGGCACGGCTGGCTGTTTCCGGCGCAGAGCATGCCGCCGATGCTGGTGCTGGCCCTCACGGTGATCCCCTTGCTGCTGCCCTTGCTCGCGATTCGCGACGTGCGTCGGGCGTTGCTATGGGTGGGGATTCTCAGCCTGTTCTACTTCTGCCATGGCGTGAGCGAGGCCTGGAGTGCGCCTGGGGAGCGGTGGTTGGGGTGGTTGGAGATTTTGCTTACGTTGATGTTGATTGGGGTGTTGGGGGCGGGGGTGAAGAGGCGGCGGGCGGTGTAGGTCTGGGCCCAGGTCGGGCCGTTATTTGTAGGAGCGCACTTGTGCGCGACAAGCCGGCGGAGCGGTGCACCCATGCGTGGCGGTCGCGCACAAGTGCGCTCGTACAAGGGGGCCGCACGCTTGCGGGGTGCGGGGCGGTGATGCCGAGAAAAAATGAAGCGCGCAACCATCTCGAAAGGCGCAGCCCCCCAGCTAAAAACACTCCGCCAACCTTCGCACCCCCTCATCAATCTGCGCCAGATTCGCCCCGCCATACCCCAGCAACAGCCCGCCTCGCGACGGCGGCTCCAGATAGCACGGCGTCAACGGCCGCACCGACACGCCCTTGCTCGCCGCCTTGCGCGAAACCGCCACATCGTCCACTCCATGCGGCAACAGACCGGCAAGCTGCATGCCGGCTTCCGTGCCTATCACTTCGAGCCGCTCGCCGAGATACGTCCGGATCGCGCCGTGCACGGCTTCGCGACGCTGCATGTACAGCGTGCGCATGCTGCGGATATGCCTCGCGAAATGACCCTCGCGGATGAATTCGGTCATGGCCGATTGATAGAGCATGGAAGAGAACGTGTCGATCGCATCGCGACCGGCATGGAAATCGGCGACGAGATCTTCCGGCACCACGATGTAGCCCAGGCGCAACGCGGGAAACATCACCTTGCTGAAGGTGCCCAGATAAATGACCCGTGCATGGGTATCCGCGCCCTGCAGCGATGACAGCGGCCGGCTGCCGAAACGGTATTCGCTGTCGTAGTCATCCTCGATGATCCACGCGTCGTTGCTCGCTGCCCAGTGCAAGAGCTGCATGCGTCGCGATGCGCTCATCGCCATGCCCAGCGGGAACTGGTGCGAGGGCGAGATGTAGATCGCGCGCGCGCCGGCGCCGACGCGCGCGCCATGCGCCACGTCGATGCCTTCAGCGTCCACCGGCACCGGCACCAGATCTGCGCCGGCGGTGCGCAGTGCCTGGTGTGCACCGGGATAGCCGGGGTCTTCCATCCATACACGCTCACCCGGATCCAGCAGCACATGAGCGCAGATCTGCAGGGCCTGCTGCGAACCGGTGGTGATCAGTATCTGCGAGGCATCGCAGCGCACGGCGCGTGCCGCACCCAGGTATTCGGCGATGGCCTCGCGCAGTGGCAGGTGGCCCATCGGGTCGCCATAACTCATCGCTTCCATCGATAGATGCCGCGCATGACGACTGACCAGCTTCGACCATAAGGCCGCCGGAAATGCATCCAATGCCGGCAGGCCCACGCGGAACGCACCCATGTTGGCCAGCCAGGTGGCGTCCGGCGTACGCATCTGGGCGGCGCGCAGGGATGTGCGTCGCGAGCCTCCGTGCATGGCCGCCGGCTCGGGGCGTGCCAGCTTCACGCGTGGCACCGTCAGGTCCGAGGGAATGGCGCGCGCCACGCAGGTGCCTGCGCCGGTGAAGGTTTCGAGGAAGCCTTCCGACTGCAGCTGCTCGTACGCGCCGAGCACGGGAATGCGCGAAATGCCCAGTTCATTGGCGAGGCTGCGGGTGGATGGCACGCGCTGTCCCGGCCTCAGCTGTCCGCTGCTGATGGCTCGGCGAAACCAGTCCGACAGCTGCTGGTACATGGGCGTTTCGCTGCCGGTGTCCATGGCGACGGGAGGCAGAAATCCGGCGGGAATGCGCTGCATGGGGCCGACTCCATAGTGGTCATGTCGATCCGGCACAAAGTGGATATTTAAGCCAACCACTTGCGGGCATAGCTTGCACCCGTCCGCCCTGGCCATCAACCATGAAGAGCCACCTGCCCTCATCGCTGATCAATGCACGCTTTTTCGTGTTGTGCATGGCCCTGCTGCTATGCCTGCCGGGAGCCTGCCAGCGTGCGTATGCGCAGGACGAATCCTCGGCAGCCGAAGTGCCGCAAACTCGCGACAACGCCTGGTGGACTGGCCCGATGATGGCCAACTCGGCCGAGACGTTGCCGCCCGGGCACATGCTTTTGGAGCCTTACCTGTACGACGTCACCAGTCGCGGCATGGACAGTTTCGGCTCGCGCACCTACATCAATTATGGCGTGGCCAACAAATTCACCATGGGCATCATTCCGGTGTTCGGCTACAACCGCGTCAGCGGCGCGCCCAACAGCAGCGGCATCCAGGTGGGCGACATCACCTTGCAGGCGCAATATCGGCTGCGGCAATTCCATGAGGGCAGTTGGTTGCCGACGGTGGCCATCCAATTGCAAGAGACCTTTCCGTCCGGCAAATACGATCGTCTTGGCGATCGCCCGGCCGACGGTCTCGGCAGCGGCGCATACACCACGACCATCGGCTTGAACACGCAAACGTATTTGTGGATGCCCAATGGCCGCATCCTGCGCGTGCGTTTCAATATCTCATTCTCGTTTTCATCCAGCACTGACGTGGAAGGCGTAAGCGTCTACGGTACCGACGCAAGCTTTCGCGGCCATGCGCGCCCCGGCAACAATGCCTTTGCGAACGCCTCGTTCGAGTACAGCCTTACGCGACGTTGGGTGCTGGCGCTCGATGTGCTCTATAACCACAACAGCAGTACGCATGTAGGCGGCCAGGAGTTCGCCAACAGCGACCCTTTTCCCCCTGATACGCCGCTGGGTGCACGATCGAATCGCTACATCGGCTTCGCACCGGCCGTCGAATACAATTGGTCGCCGAACATCGGCCTCTTGCTGGGCGTGCGCATCATTCCTTCGGGCAACCGTACAACGTCGTCCGTCACGCCTGCGATCGCTCTCAACTACGTGCACTGAGGATTGATGACATGAAGCGTGTTTGCCTGATCGTAGTGTCTGCGTTGCTCACTGTTACTGCTGCCGTGGCGGCTCCGCCCACGCATCCTCTGCCCAGCTTTGTCGGGCTCGCCATCGCCGACAAGAACCGTCCCGAGGAAGACCGCGCACTGGATTCGCAGCGCAAACCTGCCGTTGTGCTCGGCTATTCCGGCATCAAGCCGGGCGATATCGTGGTCGACCTGATGCCCGGCAAGGGCTATTACACACGCCTGTTCAGTCGCATGGTCGGCAGCAAGGGCAAGGTCTACGCACTGCAACCGGCCGAGATGGACAAGATCGCTCCGAAGGGCCTGGAAAGCGTGCGCAGCTTTGCCGGCAAGGAAGGCTACGCCAATGTCACCGTGCTGGTGGAGCCGGTGAATGAACTGAAGTTGCCAGAACCGGTGGACGTGATCTGGACCTCGCAGAACTATCACGACCTGCACGATCCCTTCATGGGCACGCCGGACATGGCCAAGCTCGACAAGAGCCTGTTTGACGCCCTGAAACCCGGCGGCATCCTGATCGTGCTCGATCATGCGGCGGCCGATGGCACCGGCATCACCAAGACCAACGATCTGCATCGCATCGATCCCGCAGCCGTGAAGAGCGAACTCACCGCGGTGGGTTTCCAGTTCGACAGCGAAAGCGACGCGTTGCGCAATCCTGCCGACGATCACACCAAGGGCATCCGTGACCCGTCCGTCAAAGGCAACACGGATCGCTTCATCTACAAGTTCCGCAAACCCTGATCACTTTGTCCGGCGCACTTCACCGTCCCCCTGCTGCGTGCCTTCGGTCTTGATGAAATCGACGAAGGCACGCAGTGGCGCCGGCATATGCGCCCGGCTGGGGTAATACAGCAACGGCCCGGTGAAGGACTGGCACCACTCTTCCAGCACGGGCAGCAAGGCGCCATCGGCAAGCGCAGGCTGCAGGAACTCCTCGAACGTGTGGATGATGCCGAGGCCTGCGACCGCGGCCTCCACTTCCATCTCGATAGTGGACGCGAGCAGGCGACCATCCGGTCGTATACGGACAACCTTGCCGCGCCGCTCGAACTCCCATGCAGCGATGACGCCACTGGGAAAGCGATGGCGGATGCAGGCGTGATTCACCAGGTCCTGTGGCTTGGCGGGACGACCATGTTCGGCGAGATAAGCAGGCGACGCCGCAGCCACGAAGCGTTGCGTGCGCGGCCCGATGGGCATCGCAATCATGTCGCGTTCCACGCGCTCCTCATAGCGAATACCTGCATCGCAACCCGCCGCCAGCATGTCGACGAACGCATCGTCGGTGATCACATCGAGCGTGATGCCCGGATGCGCCTTGAGGAAACGCGTGGCAATCGGCGGCAACACATGCCGCGCCACGATCGATGGCACGTTGAGGCGCAGCGTGCCCGCAGGGCTGTCGCGATAAGCGTTGATGCTGTCGAGCGCGCCACCGATCTCTCCCACCAGCGGCGCCAGGCGATCGAGCAGCCGCTGCCCGGCTTCCGTAGGCGTGACACTGCGCGTGGTTCGGTTGAGCAGGCGCACGCCAAGACGAGCTTCCAGCCTGCGCAAGGCCGCACTCAACGCCGAGGCGGAAACATTGCCCTGCAGGGCCGCGCCGCGAAAACCGCGGGCGCGCGCCACCGCAATGAAGGCTTCGATATCAGCTAGGCCAAGCTCTTCCATTGTGCGGATTCCGGCACAGGTCGTACGGATAGGACTGGATTATCGTACACCGATCGCCCCGCCATACTTCCCGCCGAGCTATCCCTACCGCCTACCGCGGCCACCTTCTGGAGAACCCACCATGGAACATCGTCAACTTGGCGCCACCGGTCCCCGCGTATCCGCTCTTGGCCTGGGCTGCATGGGCATGTCGGGCATGTACGGGCCAGCCGACCGCGCCGAAAGCATCGCCACCATCCATGCGGCGCTCGATGCCGGCATCGACCTGCTCGACACCGGCGACTTCTACGGCATGGGCCACAACGAAATGCTGATCGGCGAAGCACTGAAGAACGTGCCGCGCGAGCGGGCGCTGATCAGCGTGAAGTTCGGCGCCTTGCGCGATCCGGCCAATGGCTGGGGCGGCAACGACACCCGCCCTGCCGCAATGAAGAATTTTCTCGCCTACACCCTCCAGCGCCTGGGCGTGGATTACATCGACGTCTATCGTCCCGCGCGCCTGGACCCCAACGTACCGATCGAAGAAACCGTTGGCGCCATCGCCGACATGGTGAAGGCAGGCTACGTGCGCCACATTGGCCTGTCCGAAGTGGGTCCGGAAACCATTCGTCGCGCCGCAGCGGTGCATCCGATCGCAGATCTGCAGATCGAGTACTCGTTGATCTCGCGCGGCATCGAGGATGGCATCCTGCAGACCTGTCGCGAGCTCGGCATCGGCATCACTGCATATGGCGTGCTGTCGCGTGGCCTGATCAGTGGGCACTGGGACAAGAACAACGCGGGCAAGGGCGATTTTCGCTCAATCAGCCCGCGCTTTCAGGCGGGCAATGTCGATCACAATCTGGCGCTGGTCGAGGCACTGCGCCGGATCGCTGAAGAAAAAAACGTGTCTGTGGCGCAGCTCGCCATTGCGTGGGTAGCTGCCCAGGGCAAGGACATCGTGCCACTGGTCGGCGCGCGCCGCCGAGATCGCTTGCAGGAGGCGCTCGGATCGCTCGAGGTTTCGCTCAGCGAGCAGGATTTGACCACGATTGAGGCTGCAGTGCCGAAGAACTCGGCTGCCGGAGAGCGCTATGCCGCGGTGCAGATGGCGCATTTGGATAGTGAGCGGGCGCATTGAGTTTGCTTCCTCTCACCTTTTGAGGCGATGGTTGCCTGTAGGAGCGCACTTGTGCGCGACCGCAGCGCTGGGGTGTACCGCTCCGCCGGCTGGTCGCGCACAAGTGCGCTCCTACAAACGAGGGAAACGTCGGGCGTTGTCGGGAGAGGGGGCAGAAGCGCGACAGCGACGCCCCAGACCTATACTCGACCCCACCGCTCCGCCGAGACCCCACCATGGGATTCCTGCAAGCCCCGCCGCAGCTCGCTCACCCGTATCGCGCCGATCCCCTGCTCCACGCCACGCTGCGCCGCGCGCTGCCGCCGGCACGCCTAGCCGCCATCGAGCCCGACCTGCAGGCACTCGGTGACTACGCCGTCATGGAATGGGAACGCACCACTCGCAGCACACGCCGCAAGCCCGTGCTCACCCAATGGGACGCCTGGGGCAACCGCGTCGATCGCATCGAACTCACCCAAGCCTGGCAGGAAGGCCCGCACATCACCACCAAGCATGCGGTGCTCGCATCCGGCCATGAGGCGCACGAGCACGCGCGGCTGGAAGAATTCGCGCGCGTCTACCTCTATCACGTCGCCAGCGAGTTCTACAGCTGCCCGCTGGCGATGACCGACGGCGCCGCCACCGCGCTCAAGGCCTCAGGCAATAAGGCGCTGATCGAACGCGCGCTGCCGCACTTGCTCAGTCGCGACGCGTCCACGTTCTGGTTGAGCGGCCAGTGGATGACCGAGAACGCCGGCGGTTCCGACGTCGGCAATACGGAGACCGTGGCCCGCCAGGATGCGTCCGGACAGTGGCGTCTCTACGGGCGCAAATGGTTCAGCTCGGCAGTAGTCGGCGAAATGGCGCTGGGGCTCGCGCGTCCCGAGGGCGCGGGCAATGGCCCCGGTGCGCTCGCGCTGTTCTACGTGGAGACCATGGATGGCGAGCGTCGCAAGCCGGAGCTCATCATCGATCGCCTGAAGGACAAGCTAGGCACGCATGAGTTGCCGACCGCAGAGATCCATCTCGATGGCCTACCGGCATGGCCGCTGGGCGAATTGGCGAACGGCGTGCGCCAGGTGGCGCCAATGCTCAATATCACGCGTACGTGGAATGCAGTGGGCGCCACCGCCAGCATGGCGCGGGCACTATCGATGGCGCGCGACTATGCGACGCGGCGCCATGCATTCGGCAAGCGGCTGATCGACCAGCCGCTGCATGCGCAAACGCTCGCGGACATGCAGGCCGAATTCGAAGGCGCGTTTGCTCTCACTTTCGAAGTGGCGCATCTGCTCGGACGCGTTGAACACGGGGCGGCGCAGCCGCACGAAGTCGCCTTGCTGCGTCTGCTCACGCCCTTGGCCAAGCTGTGGACCGGCAAGCTGGCGGTGAAGCTGTGTTCCGAAGCACTCGAATGTTTCGGCGGCGCCGGCTATATCGAGGACACCGGCCTGCCCCAGCTGCTGCGCGACGCGCAGGTCTATGCGATCTGGGAAGGCACCACCAATGTGCTGTCGCTGGACAGCTTGCGTGCACTCGCTGGCGAGAATCTCGGTTCTCTGCGCATGGCGATCGAAGGCTGGCTGGCCGACAGCATCGATGCGCACGCGCGGCAGGAAATCCATCGCGCGCTGGACGCTGCCAGTGCCTATCTGCAGGCTCGCGCCAATGAGCGGGCGTCGCTGGAAGCCGGCGCCCGTGGACTGGCCATCACCCTCGCCCGCTGCACGGCGGCGGCCCTGCTGGCCCGCCACGACACCTGGTCGGCCCCGCATGGGCATGCGCGTACGGGGGCTGCGCTGCGGCGTTTCGTGGCGCATGGATTGGCACGTTTCTCCACCGCCGACGCTACCGATACCGCTTTGTTGCTCGGTCCGCACTGAATCGCCGCCCCCCCCTGTGGGAGCGCACCCTGTGCGCGACTGAACGTGCCGGACTGAGGCGGGTTGTCGCGCACAGGGTGCGCTCCCACAGGGGCTTGAGGGCATCAGGCCGAGCCGAGAATGCGGAGATCGATCATAAGCCCTAAAATGCCGACCTCCCCACCCTGGCGACTCCCGACCATGCAGCATCTGACCATCGTCACCACCGGCGGCACCATCGACAAGATCTATTTCGACGACAAGTCGGACTACAAGATCGGCTCGCCCCAGATCGGCGACATCCTCAGCCAGCTGGGCGTGGCGTTCCAGTTCGACGTGATCCCGATCCTGCGCAAGGACAGCCTGCACATGAACGATGAGGACCGCGCGCTGGTGCGTTCCACCATCGAAGCGCAGCCGCATCGCCACGTGCTGGTGACGCATGGCACCGACACCATGGTGGAAACCGCACGCGAACTGGCCAGCATCAAGGGCAAGGTGATCGTGCTCACCGGCGCACTCAATCCCGCGCGCTTCCAGGGCTCCGATGCGGTGTTCAACATCGGCTGCGCCGTGGCCGCCGTGCAGACCCTGCCCGATGGCGTGTACATCACCATGAACGGCCGCGTGTGGGATCCGTCCAAGGTGCGCAAGAACCGCGACGCGAATCGTTTCGAAGAGAACAACGGCTGATTGCTGCGCTATCGCTGAATGACGAAAGGCCCGGTCATCGCTGACCGGGCCTTTCGCTTTTTGCTTTACTGCACGTTGAGATTCACGTCATCAAGCACGAACGAAGTCTGCTCTGACGAATCCTCGGTGCCGGTGAACTTGATCGTCACCGTCTGGCCGATGTACGCACTGAGGTCGAAGTTCGCCTGCGCATAACCCGCTGCCGCGTTGAGGTTCGAGTACGTCACCAGCGTCTTCAACAGCGTGCCGCTGCTGTTGAGCACCTGCACGGTGAGCTTGTCGTACGCCGTGGTCTTGGTGGTCTCGGCGGTATCGATGTGCAGGTAGTAGGTCAACGTAGCCGAGCTCTTGCCGCTGGGAATGGTCACCTTCTGCGACGCCGTGTCGGTGTGCGTGCTGCCGTAACCGTCCAGCCACACGAACCAGGTGCCGGCATGCGCCGTCTCGCCGCTGCAGGTGCTGTTGCTGCAGAGCGCGCCGGAGCTGATCGTCCACGGCGTGGCCGCGCCGGTTTCGAAGCCCGGATTCACGATCAGCTGCGACGGTGTACCGCCGCCCGTCACCGTCACCGACGAGGTCTTGCTCGAGGTCTTGGCGCTGACGCCATCGGTCACCGTCTCCGTCACGCTATACGTGCCGGCCGCGGCATAGGTGTGGCTCGGGCTCGCCGCCGTCGAGGTGCCGCCGTCGCCGAAGGTCCACGCATGCGAGGAAATGCTGCCGCCCGTATCGGTGGAGCTATCGGTGAAGTTGGCGACGAGGCCATTGGTGACGAAGCTGAAATTCGCCGTCGGCGTACCGCCGGTGCCACCACCGCCGCCACCGCCCCAATACTGGGTGACGTAGCTGTTGAACTTGGCGATGTCGAGCGAACCCCAGCCAGTGGCGTTGTCGTAACCGGCCTTGGCCGTGTAGCCGTTGCCGCTGTAGCCGTTGTTGCCCGAAGTGACGTCATGCAGCGGCGTGGCGTCAGTGGGGAAATGCGCGTACATGTTCTGCGTCGGCAGGCCCAGCGTGTTGTTGTTGGCCGAGAGAATGCGCGCCCAGATGCCCACGAAGATCGGCGAGGCCAGGCTGGTGCCGCCGATCTGGTAGGTCTGGCCCTGGATCACGATGTTCGCGCCGGTGGATTGGGCTGCATCGAACGCCACGTCGGGTACCTGACGCTTGGTGACCGAGGAACCCAGCGCGGTGGTCTGCCAGCTCGGTGCGGCTTCAAACAAGCTCACGCCGCCGCCGGTGGCCCACAGGCGCTTGTTGTTGTCGCCATTGTTCGGATCGACGGCCGCAAGGCCTTCGTTCCACACCGTCTCGCCCGACCACGTGGTGCCCGTGGTGCTGAGCGTGGTGCCGCCTACCGCCACCACGTTTGGCGAGCTGGCCGGCTCGCTCACGGAGTAATGGGTAAGCGAGATCTTCACCGTGCCCGCGGAGTTGGCAACATAGCCCGGCGCGCCTTCGGTGGGATCGCTGGACCACTGGTACACACCCGCATCGCCCGAAGCGATGGAGAAGGTCTGCCCCTGCGCCACCGCCTGCGCGAAGATCGCGTCGTCGGCCGACTGCGTACCGGAGCTGTTGGCCGCCGATTCGTCCTCGCCCAGCGACACGTTGATGACTTTCGCCGTGTTGTCGGTCACTGCGCGGTTGTACGCCGCGGTGATGGCCGCATCGGTGAGGCAGCTGTCGTTGGCGCAGTTGGGCGCGGAGTAGAAGATCAGCGTGTTCACGCCGCCGGAGGTACCGGTGATGGTCTGGCTGTCCAGGTTCCATTCGCCGTCGCCGTCGGGATCGTCCGCATAGGCCTGGCTGCCGGTCTTCACCACTTGCGTGTTCACCGTGCTCATGCCGGCGCCAGTAGTGAAGGTCTTCAAATCGGCGATGGTCTGGGTCATGTCACCCCAGGTGACGATACCGACCTTGGTGGTCGACGCCGTCGGCGTGCTGCCTGCGTCGTAGATCGCCGGGAAATCCTTCGGGCTATGCGAGGTCTGCACCGCTGCGGCCTGGATACCGACGTTGTTCGCGTTCGCATGCACCGGCCCGACGATGTGATGCATGGTGTGCGGCACGTTGAGGTTCTGCAGGCCGAGCACGGCATTGACGATGCCACCGAGCGCTGCCGGCACCTGTACGGCAGAGTCATTGGCGATGCGCTGCTTGCCGCCGAACGCGAAGGTGCGCATGGTGGTGCGGAAGGCCGCGTTGACCGAGGTGGCGTTGCCGTCGGCCTCGATCAGCATGTTGTTCGGCGACACCTGCACATTGTTGAAACCTGATTGGCGCAGATGCGCCAGCACTTGCGCCACCTGATCGTCGGTCGGCGCGTAGCGTGCCTTGAACTGAGCCGGCGTGAGGAAGCGATGGAACTGCGCGCTGGCGGGATCGTTCACTGCATGCAGGAACGTCTCCAGCTCATCCACATTGCGCAAGTTGAGGCTGAGCGCGACATGCACCGGCTTGCTCGCCTCCAGCGGCGACACGGTGGCCGCGTCGATAGTGGGCGAGCCGTGCATGCTCAGTGTCCAGGTGCTGTTGCTTGCCGCGGCGGTGGTGGCTGCGGTGCTGAGCCCAGACGAGCGGCTCATGGCCGCCTGCGTGCGGACGCCTACCCAAGCATCGTTGGTCGCCGCGTGGAGCGACCCTGCCATGGCCATCGACATCGCCATTGGCAGCAGTGCCTTGCGAATTGCCTTTCCCCGCAAATCGATACGAACAGTCATTCTTGTCTCCTTGACGTTTTTGAGGACGAACCGACCCGATGCGGTGCGATGCACCACATGCATGAAGGCGCCGCTGTGCGCGGCCTCAGGTCTCGTGACTGTGCTGCGATCCGATAAACGTCCGGGCCTGCTTTCCCCCTGCCATTCCATGGAACGGCATGTCCGGACGAAGACTCGCTCAACGACGCCCACCGCGCGAATGCCGGTGCCCTCGTCGCCAAAGGACCATCCGTCAACCCTCCCGCTGACGGATTAATTGACGCTAATCAAGAAAATTCGATGCGTCAATGACAGTGGCGCTTGCTTGAAAATCCGCTTTAAACAGCAATTAGCTGCGATGTGTCGACTAAATACGTTTTTTCATGCGCTTTCTTGCGCCAAACCAACAGCCACAGGAACGCAATTAAATCCAAGCCCAATTAAACACTTAAAAAAAGTGGTGATGCTGTTCTCACTATCGGCATGAACATCACATTGGCGTTCTGGCGCGAGTTATATCGATTCGAAAATTCTGGCCCGCATCAGCATGGATTTCAGACCGGAAACGGGAGTGCGAAAGATATTGCGCAAATGCCGCATCAGGCTCTACACGCCATGATGACGAAGCTAACTCCCGGCTAAATCCGGGCCACCCCCATAAGCGCGTCTTGCCGCGACGACACGCAGCAAGCCATCACGCGCTCAAGCGTCGCGGCTGCGAATGCAGCGAACGATTTCCGGTGGATCAGTGGGCCGCAGCCCTGCGCAGGATCACGTAGATCTGATCCTTTAACAGCAGCTTTTCTTTCTTAAGCTGCTCGATCGTCATGCCGCCCGCGGGCGTGACACCCAGCTCCATGTTCTTGATCTCCTGATCCAGCGAGTTGTGGCGATGGAACAGGCGGGTGAAGTGCGGGTCACGTCCCTTGAGGTCGGTGATGAGTTCGCGATATTCGGGAAACATGCCTTGGCTCCTGACAACAAGACAAACTGCAGACTGCAGTCTGGCCTCGCCACGAACGGCCGGAGCTGATCTGTATCAAACGTGTCCGGCACAAGCCATCGGCACACGACGCGACGCCGTGTGCGCAAGCAAAACAAGAGCAATCGTGCCGGCGCTACGGCGTCAGAGCATGCCCGTTTCGAGCTTGGCCGCGTCCGACATCATGGAGTGGTTCCAAGGCGGATCGAACACCAGGTCCACATCCGCTTCGGCCACGGTGGGAATGAGTTCGAGCTTGGTGCGCACGTCGTCGACCAGGATGTCGCCCATGCCGCAACCCGGCGCGGTCAGGGTCATTTTCACGTAGACCTTGCGCTGGTCGGGAGCGGGGTGTTCCACGCTCACGTCATAGACCAGGCCGAGCTCGACCACGTTGATCGGGATTTCCGGATCGAACACGGTGCGCAGCTGCTGCCACACGAGCGCTTCGACATCGGAGTCGCTGGCATCGCTGGCCAGTTCGATCGGCGGCGGCGGCTCCTTGCCCAGAGCATCGGCGTCATTGCCGGCGATGCGGAACAGATTGCCTTCCACATAGACGGTGAAGCTGCCGCCCAGCGCCTGGGTGATGTAACCGATCTGGCCGGCCGGCAGGCTGACCGTTTCTCCTTGGGGCACCATGACTGCCTGGCAGTCGCGCTCCAGGGTGAAAGGTTCGCTGCTAAGACTGAAACCGCTCATGCCGATCCTGCCAACTCTCATCATTGGGCGCGGCCTTTGCCACGCCAAGCTGCTTATTATGCCGGTTGACGACCGGTCATGCCGACGAAATCAGGTCGCGAGACCTCAATCTCAAGGGGGATGCGGCGTCAAAGGCCTTGCGGCTGGGGACAGCGAAGTGCCCACGCGCGCTATCATGAGAGTTTTACGCCCGGGAAATACCGTGTCCGCCGTCCAGTTTGCCGCTTGCCGCTCATGAAGGTGCGGGCCACCTTTTCACTGTTGTTTGCGCTGGTGAGCGCCCTGATGCTGGGCTTGGCTGCCGGCGCGGTCTGGATGGTTCCGACGCTCTACATGCGCCACCCCCTGCCCTGGTTGGCACTGCCGGCGGGCTGGCTGCTGGGCAAGGCGGTGCGCCATTGGATTCGCCCCGCCGGTGGCCATGCCGCCATCCTGGCTGCCACCGCGACCTTCGTGGCGGTCCTCTACGTCAACGTGCTGACGGCCGCGGCCCGCATTTCCGGCCTGATGGGCCTGGGCCTGGTCGACGCCATGCGCACAGCCGGCCTCGGCCTGCTGCTCCAGCTCGCCGAACTGGGTTGCACGCCCATCGACGACGTCTGGTTCCTCGCCGGCATGGGTATCGCTGCCTTCGTCGCGTTCCGCCACGACCAGCCCCCGAAGACCGGCGGCTGATCGAGTCTCAACTCTCCAGCGTCTTCAGTGCGGCGACCAGTTCGCTGGCGGCCGCCTGGCCATCGCCGTAAAGCATGCGCGCGTTGTCGGCATAGAACAGCGCGTTCTCGATGCCGGCAAAGCCCGTGCCCTTGCCGCGCTTGACCACGATCACCTGCCTGGCATCGGCCACATCGAGGATGGGCATGCCGTAGATCGGCGAGGACGGATCGGTCTTGGCCAGCGGGTTGACCACGTCGTTGGCGCCGATCACCAGCGCGACGTCGGTCTGCGGAAATTCGGGGTTGATGTCGTCCATATCGGCGATCAGGTCGTAGGGCACGCCTGCTTCCGCCAGCAACACATTCATGTGACCGGGCATGCGACCGGCCACCGGATGGATCGCGAATTTCACCTTCACGCCGCGCTCGATCAGCAGCTTGGCGAATTCCCACACCTTGTGCTGCGCCTGCGCCACGGCCATGCCGTAACCGGGCACGATCACCACGCGCTCGGCGTAGGCCATCATCACCGCCGCATCGCTGGCCTCGATCGGTTTCTGGCTGCCGGCGATCTCCTGCGCGGCACCGCCGGCTGCGCCAAAGCTGCCGAACAGCACGTTGCCGATCGAGCGATTCATCGCCTTGGCCATCAGCTGGGTGAGCAAGGTACCGGCGGCGCCGACCACGGTGCCGGCGATGATCATCGCTTCGTTCTGCAGCACGAAGCCCTCGAACGCCACGGCCAGGCCGGTAAAGGCGTTGTAGAGCGAAATCACCACCGGCATGTCCGCGCCGCCGATCGGCAGGGTCATCATCAGGCCGAACAACAGCGCCAGCCCGAAGAAGGCGACAATCAGCGGCATGCTCAGCTGGCCGCTGGCGATCATCCCGCCCAGCGCGACAGCGGCGGCCAGCACCAGCAGATTGACGACCCGCTGCCCCGGGAAGACGAAGCGGCGGTCCAACCAGCCCTGCAACTTGGCGAAGGCGATCAGCGAGCCGGAAAAGCTGACCGAGCCGATCAGGGCGCCGAGCACCGCCAACACCAGCTGGGCCGTGCCGGGGGTATCCGCCCCGCTGGCCGTGAACTGGCCGCCGTCCAGCAGGGTCACCGCATTGCCCGCGTAGCTGAACAGTTCGGCCGCACCAATGGCCGCGGCCGCGCCACCGCCCATGCCGTTGTAGAGGGCCACCATCTGCGGCATGTCGGTCATGGCCACACGCCGCCCGGACCACCAGGCCGCGGAGACGCCGATCAGCACGGCGGCGAGGATCAGCCCCCGGTTGTGCAGGTCAGGCAGGGCAAAGGTGGCCAGCACCGCCACCAGCATGCCCACCCCGGCCCATACGATGCCGCCCCGCGCCGAACGCGGCGAGCTCATGCGCTTGAGACCGAGGATGAACAGCAGGGCAGCGAGGAAGTAACAGGCCTTGATCAGAACCGGCAGCCAGGCCATTACTTCGCCTCCTTGCCAGCGCCGGGCTTGCTGGACTTGAACATCTCCAGCATGCGTTCGGTCACCACATAACCGCCGGCGGCGTTGCCGGCACCTAGGAGTACCCCGATAAATCCGATGGTCATCTCGAACGGAGTCTGGGCGTGGCCTAGCGCTATCATGGCGCCCACCAGCACAATGCCGTGGATGAAGTTGGAGCCGGACATCAACGGCGTGTGCAGAATGACCGGTACCCGGGCGATGATCTCGTATCCCGTGAAAGCGGCCAGCATAAAGACATAAAGCGCCAGGAAACCGTCGAGCATGACCCCTCCCCGCCAGGACATCGGTGTAGCCGCACTATACGGTTGCGGGTCAACGCGTGCGAGCGTCGGACGTTGATAGCAGAGGACGTACCGATGGAGTCTCACGATGGCCGAGCCGGCGAACCGGATGAGGACGGCATGAATAGTGCTGTCTCCACGCTCGACACCGATTTGTTGGCCGACGACGTTCGGGCGGCTCCCGCGTCAATGAACGCCTTCCTGGCCCAGGTGGAGCGCCGTGCCTTCCGCATGGCCGAACTGAACCTGGGACACCGCGAAGACGCCATGGACGCCGTCCAGGACGCCATGCTGAGGCTGGTCAAGCATTACAGCGAGAAACCCGCGCAGGAATGGACTCCCCTGTTCTGGGGCATCCTGCGCCGGCGCATCGTGGATCTGCAGCGTCGCCGCAAAGTGCGCTCGATCATGGTGGGCTGGCTGGGCGGCAAGGATGATGACGGCGAAGATCTGCCCGCCTGGGAACCGGCCGACACCGGCCCCGGCCCGCTGGAGCGCCTGAACGATGCACAGTCGTACGCGGATATGGCGGCAGCCGTGAAACTGCTGCCCCGGCGTCAACGCGAAGCTTTCATGCTGCGCGTGCTGGAAGGCCTGGATGTGGCGGAAACCGCCCAGGCCATGGGATGTTCGGAAGGGAGCGTTAAAACACACCTGTCGCGCGCGCTGCAACGTTTGCGCGACCAACTGGAGGCATGGCGATGAATGCGCCTGACAACCACTTCGAACGTCGCGCCCGTGAGCTGTATCGCGAGGCTTCGCGCCAGCTCGACCCGGCCGTGGCTGCCCGCCTGCGTGCCGCCCGGCGCGACGCGCTAGCCAAAGCCGATCAGTCCTCGCTGGCGCACCGACTGCTGCAGCTGCTGCTGCCGGCAGGGGCGTTCGCCGCCATCGCGTTCGTCGCCTTGTTCATGTCCTCGCCGGTGCAACGCCCCACTACCGCCAAGCCCGCCGGCGCCAGCCAGATTGTCGACGTCGACGGCGAACTGCCGCCCGATGCCGCCGCCGCGGACCCGACGCTGTACCAGAACCTGGACTTCTACGGCTGGCTGGCCAAGAACAGCGATAGCGAGGCGAGCAGGTAACCATGCGTCGATGCCGTGTTTTCATGTCGCTGTTCTTAGTCCTTGGACTCAGCGGCATCGCCACAACCACGATGGCCCAGCAGAATCCGCCGCCGCCGGGCGCGCAGGATAATGTTCCGCATGGGCCGCCGCCGGGCGGCGGGGCTTTTCCGCCCGACTTGCCGCGGGGCGATATGCCGCCTGGCCCGCCGCCTGGCACACCCCCGGGTCCGCCGCCGCAACCGCGCCCGTGGCAGAGCCTGTCGCCGGACGAGCGCAGCATCCTGGCCCCGCTGGCCGACAAGTGGAATACGTTTCCACCCGAGCGCCAGGCGCACATGCTCCAGCGCGCCCAGCAGTGGCGGTCGCTGCCGCCGGACCAGCGCGAGGCGATCCGCCAGCGCATCGACCAGTGGCAGAAGATGACGCCGGAGCAGCGCGAACAGGCCCGCGAGAACAGCAAGCGCTTCCAGCAGCTGCCGCAGCAGGAGCGCGAGCAATTGCATGCCGCCTTCCAGCGCTTCCAGCAGCTGTCGCCCGATCAGCGCGAAGAGCTGTTGCGCCAGTGGCACAGCGAAATGCGCGACCGCCCGATGGGCCCACCGCCCAAGGGACCACCTGGCGGCGGCCCCAGGCATTGATCAAAAAGCCCCGCGATGCGGGGCTTTTTCATGTGCGTTGCGTCAGCCCTGGAAGTGGGGTTCGCCGTTGCGCGTGACGCAACTCTTGGCGATCAGTTCGTCGTTGAAGTCGGGCGACAGCGCACCGCCCTGCAGCATCAGTTCGAGGAAGTTGTAGATGTTGCGCGCAATCATCTCCGAGGCGTGCAGCGGTGCGCCGGCCGGCAGGTTGAGCGGGCCGAGGATCACTACCCCGTTGTGCTCCACCCGCTCGCCCGGCCGGGTCAGCTCGCAATTGCCGCCGCCCTCCGCCGCCAGATCGACGATCAGCGCGCCGGGCTTCATGCCATCGACCATCGCGCGGGTGACGATCTTGGGTGACGGACGGCCGGGCACGGCGGCGGTGGCCACGATCACATCGACACTCTTCAGATGCTCGGCCAGCGCCTGCTGCTGCGCGGCGCGTTCCTCGGCGGTGAGCTCGCGTGCGTAACCGCCGCTGCCGGCGGCGCTCACGCCCAGCTCGATGAATTTCGCGCCGAGCGATTCCACTTGTTCGCGCGTTTCAGGCCGCACGTCATAGCCCTCAGTCTGCGCACCGAGTCGACGCGCCGTGGCGATGGCTTGCAGGCCGGCCACGCCGGCGCCGATCACCAGTACGCGCGAGGGGCGTATGGTGCCGGCGGCGGTGGTGAGCATGGGGAAGAATTTTGGAGAGGCTTCGGCCGCGATCAACATGGCGCGATAACCGGCCACGGCCGCCTGCGAGCTGAGTACGTCCATCGCCTGCGCACGCGTCGTGCGCGGCAGCAATTCCAGCGCAAAAGCCGTCAGGCGCTGCTTGCCCATGGCCACGATGCGAGCCGCCGCGCCGTAGGGACGCAGCTGGCCCACCACCACCGCGCCTTCGCGCAATCGTGCCCAGACGCTGTCGTCAGGAGGCAGCACGCAGGTGAACACGTCGGCCTGCGCCAGCACGCTGTCGGCGTCGGCAAATTCGACATCGGCATAGCTGCTGTCGGGGAAACCGGCGGCTGCGCCGGCGCCGCGTTCGAGCAGCACCCGCGCGTCCTTGCCGCGGAGTTTCTTGGCCACTTCCGGTGTAATCGCGACGCGGCGTTCGCCAGCGGCGGTTTCGCGCAATGCAGCCACGGTGATCGGCATCGTGCATCCTCTGCGGGAGTGGTTAACCTGCAGGCATCCTATCTGAAGGCCCGCAGCACCGACCACCGCCCCTTGCAGTCATTCTTCCAAGGGAGTTAACTGGCCCGCCACCGGTACGCAAACCGCGTAGGTAGGCAGTTCCGGTGGGGATCCCGCTATGGAGATCCCGATGACTGCTGTCGTTGTTCCCGATGTCCTGCTTAACCTGGCGCGCCAGGCGCGTGAAAATGCGTACGCGCCCTACTCCCGCTTCCTCGTTGGTGCCGCGCTGGTGACCCGAGACGGCCGCTTTTTCAGCGGCTGCAATGTGGAAAACGCCTCGTATGGCCTGTGCAATTGTGCCGAACGCACGGCGCTGTTCTCCGCCGTGGCCGCCGGTTGCCGACCGGGCGACTTCGCCGCCATCGCCGTGATTGGCGACACGCCTGCACCCATCAGCCCTTGCGGCGCCTGCCGCCAGGTCATGTCCGAGCTGTGCGACGAGGCCACGCCCGTGTGGCTGGGCAATCTCACCGGCGCCGTGCAGGAAACCACGGTGCAGGCGCTGCTGCCGGGGTCGTTCCGGCTGGCCAGCTGATCGAGCAGCGGTGATAAAGCAGGAGTGAGTGGAGAGGAGTGAGAAGTGAGAGAAAGCCGCCCTCTCTCACTACTCACTCCTGTTCTCTCACGCCTGCCCTCCTGCGTTAGCATCAGGGTTTGGCATCCCCGGACCTCCCCATGTCCCACGCTCTTTCCCTGCTGCAGCAGCGCCATTCGGTTCCGTCCCGCCAGTTGGGCGAACCCGGCCCTGACGCGGCCACGCTGAACACCCTGCTCGAGGCGGCCATCCGTGTGCCCGACCACGGCAAGCTCGAGCCTTTTCGCATCATCCTGCTGCAAGGCGAGGCCAAGCGCGCCTTCGGTGAGCGCATGGCCACGCTGTCGCTGCGCGTCAACCCGGACATGGCCGATTCCAAACGCGAGAAGGACCGCACGCGCTACGACTTTGCCCCGCTGGTGGCGGTAGTGGTGGCGCGGCTCGATGCGCAGAGCAAGGTGCCGGTGATCGAGCAGCAGCTTTCCGCCGGCTGCGTGGCCTATAACCTGCTGCTGGGTGCCCAGGCATTGGGCTTTGGTGCGCAGTGGCTCACCGGCTGGGCGGCCTATCACCGCGATGCGGCGGCCGTGCTTGGCCTGAAGGACAACGAAAGCGTGATCGGCTTCGTGCATATCGGCACGCCGCAGATCGATGTACCCGATCGCGAACGGCCGGTACTCGAGCAGGTGATCAGCACATGGACGCCATGAGCCGTCCAGCCGTCCATCTGGTGGATGGCAGTCTCTATGTGTTTCGCGCCTGGCATTCCATGCCGGACGAGTTCCACGATACCGACGGACACCCCGTCAATGCCGTGCATGGCTTCACCCGCTTCCTGTGCGAACTGCTGGAACGCGTCAAGCCCGAGCACCTGGCGGTGGCTTTCGACGCCTCGCTCACTACCTCGTTCCGCAACGCGATTTATCCGGCCTACAAGGCCAATCGCGAACTGCCGCCGCCGGATCTGGAGCGCCAATTCGTGCTGTGCCGCGAAGTGACCCAGGCACTGGGCATACCGATGCTGATCGACCATACCTTCGAGGCGGACGATCTTATCGGCAGCGCCTTGTGGACCCTGCGGGCCCACGGCATGCGCAGCGTGATCGTGTCGGCGGACAAGGATTTTGGCCAGCTGCTGGGCGAGTTCGACGAACAATGGGATTACGCGCGCAACCTGCGCTGGGGTCCCGCCGGCGTGCACGAACGCATGGGCGTGCATCCCCATCAGGTGGCCGACTATCTGGCGCTGTGCGGAGATGCGGTCGACAACATCCCCGGCGTGCCCGGCGTGGGCGCCAAGACTGCGGCGGCTTTGCTCGCCCATTTCGGCAGTCTCGATGCACTGCTCGATCGCGTGGACGAGGTGCCGTTTCTGCGCATACGCGGCGCTGCCAGTTGCGCGGCGAAACTGCGTGAACATGCGGAAGCCGCTCGGCTGTATCGGCGTCTCACGCGGATTGCGCTGGATGCGCCGGTGCCGACGGAGGCAGATGCCCTGCGGCGGTTGCGCGGTGAAGCTGAGGCGATGGATGCGTTGTGCGAGCGGTTGCGCTTTGGGCCGCTGACGAGGACGCGGTTGAGGGCGTTGATGAGCTAGAGGCGGCCTAGCCTATCGCTGTAGGAGCGCACTTGTGCGCGACCAACCTACGAAGGGCGGCCCTTCGGTCCGCGGTCGCGCACAAGTGCGCTCCTACAAGGGGCCGGGTCGCAGTAGCATGAGGGCATGCAAGGCGTGCCCTCCACTTTTTCATCGCAGCGCGACGAAGCCGAGTTTCGCCTGGCGGCGCATCGACCGGGCGTCGAGCTCTATCGCGCACACATCGTGCGTCATGCCTTTGACCCGCATACGCACGATGGCTTTGGGCTTGGCGCGATCGAGTCGGGAGTGGAACGCTTCCGCTATCGCGGCGCGGATCATCTCGCTCCCGCCGATTCGGTGGTGATGATGAACCCCGATGAGTTGCATACCGGCCGCGCGGAGACCCACGGCGGCTGGCACTACCGCATGGCTTATGTCGAGCCCGCGGTGGTGGCCGAGGTGATGGGAGAATCCGCCTGGTGGTTCAGCGATATCGTGCGCGAGGATTTGCCCAGCGCGCGACGCGTGACCGAGCTGCTCGATGCGCTATGGCGCACGCGCGAACCACTGGCATTCGACAGTCTGTTGTTCGAACTGCTGAGCTTGTTTCGTAGGCATGCGCGGGTGCCTCACAAGGCTGCCGATGGACGTCCTGCGCGCTTCGCGCCTGTGGTGGATTATCTGCACGAGCATCTTGCGCACAGGCTCACGCTTGACGAGCTGGCTGCCGTCGCAGGACTGAGTCCGTTCCATTTTTTACGTCAGTTCCAATCGCAGCATCACGCCACGCCGCAGCAGATGCTGATGGCGTTCCGGCTTGCCGAAGCGAAGCGGTTGTTGTCGCGTGGTGAAGCGCCTGCGCAGGTGGCGGCCGCGGTGGGATTGACCGACCAGGCGCATCTGACGCGGACGTTCGCGCGTCGTTATGGGGTGACGCCGGCGCGGTATCAGCGGGCTGTGCGTTCGTAACACGCGCTCCGCCGCCTTTGTGGGAGCGGTACTCCAAGCGCAATCTGGTACAAGACAAACCGTTTGTACGGAGCCAGGCTGCGCCCATGTTGAAAGGCACCCTCTACGCACTCGCCGCCGGCCTCATGTGGGGCCTGGTCTTCGTCAGCCCGTTGCTGCTGCCGGAATATCCGGCGGCACTTCAGTCGGTCGGCCGCTACCTCGCCTTCGGCCTGATCGCGTTGCCGCTGGCCTGGATGGATCGACGCGCGCTAGGCGTGCTCAGCCGGGCCGACTGGATCGAAGCGGTCAAGCTCGCGGCGATCGGCAACCTGCTCTATTACCTGTGCCTGGCGAGTGCGATCCAACTGGCCGGCGCGCCGCTGCCGAGCATGATCATCGGCTGCTTGCCGGTGGTGATCGCGATCACCGCCAATCTGCGCTATGGCCATCGCGATGGCCACCTGCCGTGGTTGTCGCTGGCGCCGTCGCTGGGGTTGATCGCCATCGGCATCGCCTGCGTGAACCGGGCGGAGCTCGCCACGCTTGGCCATCCTTCCGGCGCGGATTTGTGGCGCTATGCGCGCGGCGGTTTGCTCGCGGTGGGCGCGGTGGTGTGCTGGACCTGGTATCCGCTGCGCAACGCCGCCTGGTTGCGCCGTCATCCGGATCGCAGCCCGCGCGCGTGGGCCACGGCGCTGGGCCTGGCCACCTTGCCGTTGGCGGTATGCGGCTATGCCGTGCTGTGGGCAGCGATGAAGATTGCCGATTATCCATTCGCCATGCCGTTCGGTCCGCATCCGGGGCGCTTCGTCGGCCTGATGGTCGCCATCGGCTTGTTCGCCTCATGGCTGGGCGCGCTGTGCTGGAACGCTGCGAGCCAGCGCCTGCCCACGGCGATCGCCGGACAGCTGATCGTGTTCGAGACCCTGGCAGCGTTGGCCTACGCTTTCATCCTGCGCGGTCACCCGCCCGGTGCACTCACCCTGGCCGGCGTGGCCTTGCTGGTCGCGGGTGTGATGTGGGCGGTGCGCATCAAACCGTTGCCGGTGGAACTGGCGGTGGAGTGAGGGCGTGGTTGTAGCCGACCGGACGGCGCGGCAACATGCATGACTCCCCTCCAGCCGCGCGGCCAAGCCGATGAATCAGCAAGACTCCCGCATTCCCGCCGATGCCAACGCGCCGGTGGAAACCCTTCATGTCGGCAAGTGGCTCAGCCTGCGCAAGCGCGGGCGCTGGGAGTTTGCCGAGCGCAACAATCCCGGCGGCGCGGTGATCATTCTGGCGGTGACGCCGGAGGACAAGCTGCTGTTCGTGGAGCAGTACCGCGTGGCCATCCAGAAACACACCATCGAAATGCCCGCCGGCCTGGTCGGCGACCTGCACGAGCATGGCGATGAAGACGTGCTGTTGGCGGCAGGTCGCGAGCTGGAAGAAGAAACCGGCTATCGCTGCGCGCGCCTGGATTTCATTCACGAGGGGCCGTCCTCCTCGGGCATGAGTACCGAGATGATCGCCTTCGTGCGCGCCTGGGACCTCGAGAAGGTGGGCCACGGCGGCGGCGACGAGAGCGAGAACATCATTGTCCACGAGGTGCCGATGGCGCAGGCCGGTGCGTGGCTGTTTGCTCGCGCCGCCGAGGGCTATTCGATCGACCCGAAACTGTTCGCCGGCCTGTGGTTTATCGAGCACACCCCGCCCAGGCCACAAAGCTGAACGCAAACCTCAGCGGGGGCTAAAGATTTCGGCGGGGACGCCGATGTGAGTCAGGACGACCCATCCCAACCTGACCACATCATGGACCCCTTTATGAAGAATACCCTGATCGCCGCCGCCCTGTTCCTGGCCGCCCCGCTGGCCGCCCACGCCGCTTGCGCCCCCACCGATTTCGCCGTGCAGGACTTCAAGATGAAGCTGGTCGGCGCCGGTGCCGCCGCCCGCCTAAGCCTCAGCGGCTCGCTGGTGAACCATTGCGCCGAAGCTGCCGCCGCGCAGATCAGCATCGACGCCAAGGACACCTCGGGCAAGGTCATCCAGAGCAAGAAGGGCTGGCCGGCCGGCACCACCAACATCGGCCCGGGCCAGTCCGTGGAATTCGATCTGGGCCGCCTGTTCCGCTTCGACCCCGAGATGCAGCAGTACACCGTCGGCGTGGCCGACGTGCGCACCTGGTAAACCTCGTGTTGGTGTAAGCCCCCTACGCTTTACTTTGCTTTTCTTCGAGGCTCCTCCCGGGGCCTCTTTTTTTGCGCCGATGCCGCGCAAGTGTGACGCAGTTCAAGTTTTTGAGAGTTTGTCCGATATGCTGGGGAGACCCAGTCACCGCCTCATCGGAGGCCCAGGGCGCCCTCTCGGCCAAGAGGGACCTGGCACCAGGGAGAGCCATGCATCTCGACATCCCTACCCTGACTCTCGCCTGCCTCCTGATGGGTATCGGTGCGGCGGTCGGTTTTACGTCGTTGATGGCGGTATTGAACACACAGAGGGTGCTGCGTATCTGGGTGGCCAGCATCTGGATCAACACCCTCGGCGTCACGCTGATCGGGCTGCGCAACCACATCCCTGACGTCATTTCGATCGTCATCGGCAACGGCCTGCTGGTCACCGGCAACATCCTCACGCTCAAGGGCATTGCCCAACACCTGGGCCTGCCGATGCGCTGGCGCTGGCCGGGCAGTTTTGCCGTGGTCTATACCGGCGCCATCGCCTGGTTCGCCTTTGTCACGCCCAACCTGGGCGCACGCTTGCTGGCCGGCAGCCTGCAGGCGATGGCGTTCAACTTCGCCTATGCCTATCTGCTGCTGCGCTACAGCGAGCCGGACATCCGCAAGAGCTGCCGCATCGCCGGCGCCGTGCTGGTGACCAATGGCCTGTTCTACCTTGCCCGCGTTTTCGCGCCCCTGGACCCGGGCTCCAGCCAGAACCTGATGACGGCCGGCATGCCGGTGGCGGCGACCTACGTGGTCGGCATCCTGACTACGCTCGCCTCTTACTTCGCGCTGCTGCAGCTCATCACCGAACGACTGGTAGTGGACCTGCGCCGCGCAGCACGCACCGACGGCCTCACCGGGCTGCTCAACCGCAGCGCGATCGTGGCGGAGGGCCGCGCATCACTGGAACGCTGCCTGGAGCGCGGGCAGCCATTTGCTCTGCTCATATTCGATCTGGATCACTTCAAGCAGATCAATGACCGCTGGGGCCATGACGCCGGCGATGCCGTGCTGCGCCACGTGGCGCAGATGCTGCGCAAGGCGGTGCAGCGGCCCAATTACCTGGCCAGCCGCTACGGCGGCGAAGAGTTCGTGGTGGCGCTGCCGGGCGCCACCCTGGTGCAGGGACTGGAGACGGCCGAGCGCTTGCGGCTCGCACTCGCCCATTCGCACGCACGCATGGGCGAGCAGATCATCCCGGTCACCGCCAGCATCGGCGTTGCCGTCGCGCGGCAGGGCACGCGTTTCGAGCATCTGGTGCGCCAGGCGGATCAGGCGATGTATCGCACCAAGTTCGACGGCCGCAACGGCGTGAGCTTTGCGGGAGACCACGATGCGCGACTGGCCGAAGCAGGCGATTCGCGCTGCTGACCGACCGCCGCACCGTCCTTGAAAACGGATCGGCCGGCTCCCTGCTGAAAGCGAAGCCAGCCGCCCTCACCGTGTCGACAGTCGAACTTATTTCGCCGTCTTAAGCTCGACCACCAAGGCCTTGGTCGGCGTCGTGCCCGTATTCTGATTGCTGTGTGTGATCGGCTCGCTATAGATCGCCTCGCCTGCCTTGCGATCCATCTCGGTCACCTTGCCGTCGGCGCTGGTGCTCTTCGCCTTTCCGCCCGTCTCGAAGTAGACGACGTTGGCCGGGTGCGAATGCATCGGCAACGATTCCCCGGGCTTCAACCAGACTTCAATGACTCGTACCTGATCGTTGTCGATCAGCACCTTGGTGTTTTTCGGCGCAACCTTGACCATGTCCTGGGCGAATACCGATCCTGCAAAGACGCAGGCCAGCGCCAGCAATGCGCACTTCATGCCGCACGAAACGGAAGTCTTCATCACACGTCCTCCAGCAGTTCGACGAGGTCGGTAAGGCATCCGCGAGGGCGCGGAAACCCGCGTTTGGACGTCCTTTTCCATGGTGGACGGAACGTCCACCTCATGCCCCTGCATGGATCCGAATACCAGCGAATCGACATGCGCTGTCGCCACACGTCGCGATCAGGGCGTGCGCAAGTCGAGGGGGCGGAGCGACGACGTGTGCGTTGAAAACGCCGAACACGACAAGTCGGGAAGGATGCTCCCGATGTCCGTAGAAACCTACGCCCCGTCGGTGACAGCGTCAATTGAGCGGACGGCCGAGCAAGCGGTGCGCCAAGCAGTCTGCGAGCGTCATTGCCCTCACTACGCCGACGTAAGGTTCAGGCAACCCTTACACACATTCCTTGCCTCGAAGGACAACATTCTCGGCTATGCTCCTCTCGCCTCCCGGGGGGGAGGCAAAGCAGGGGAATCCAAGCTATGCATGACGAGACCATGGCCTCGGGCGTGTACTTGCCCGAGATTGACGTCGCACCACCCGCATTATCTGTAGGCAAGGGCCGCCGCCTGGAGTTTCGCGGCAACGCCAGGGACTACTTCCGCATCTGGATCGTCAACGTGGCGCTGAGCCTGGTCACGCTTGGCATCTATTCGGCCTGGGCCACCGTGCGCACGCGCCGTTACATGTATGCCAACACCGTGCTTGCCGACACGCCGTTCGAATACCTGGCCAAGCCGATACCGATCCTCAAGGGACGGTTGCTCACCGCATTGATCTTCGCGACCTACGTGCTGGGCGGGCAATTCTTCAAACCCGCACAAGTCGCCGCCGCGCTGGTCGTCGCCGTGTTCATGCCGTGGATGATCGTCAAGAGCCTGATGTTCCGCGCACGCTATTCCTCGTGGCGCGGCTTGCGCTTCTACTTCACCGACGACTACGGCGGCGCCTATAAGTGGTACCTGGGCGTGTACTTCCTGATGGGTATTCCGTTCCTGGGCTTTTTCCTCGCCTCGCTGGCGGGTCATCCCGGCTTTGGCGTGGTGCTGGTATTCGGCGGCATCGCGGTGATCGCGCCCTGGATCAAAGGCCACCAGCAGGAATGGATGGTCGAGAACCATCACTTCGGCGGCAAGTCATTCAAGTTCTCGGCCGAAGTCAGCGACTACTACGGTGTTTACATCAAGACCGCCGGCGTGGCGCTCCTATGGCTGCTGCCTACCATCGCGCTGATGGCAGGCATGTTCTTCGCCTTCAAGAGCCAGCTGGCGCTCCAGCCCAAGGCGGCGCCGCCGCTGCTCGCGATCGCCGGCATCTACGCCTGTATGGCGCCGTTCTATCTCGGCGCCTGGACGTTCATCCACACGCAGATGACCAATCTGCTCTACAACAACGCGCACCTGGGTTCGTACCGCTTCCGCTCCACGCTGGGGTACTGGGAGATGTTGGGCATCTACCTCACCAACGGCTTGGCCGTGCTTTGCACGATCGGCCTGGCGATGCCCTGGGCGCGCATACGTCTGGCGCGCTATCGAGCAGAACACCTGGACATCGTCGGCGCGGGCGAGCTCGATGATTTTGTGCGCGACGCGTTTGCCCACGGCGAGATCGGTGCCGCGGCGACTGAAATGGATAGTCTCCTGGGCATCGACATCGGCCTGTAGGCGCCGTGATCCCGGCAGTCTATTTCGATGGACGATCCACACGCGCCATACCGGTGACGGTATGGCGCGAAGACTCGCTATTGCACTGGCACACCGGCGGTCGCACGCAGAGCTGGAACGCGTCGCTGGATGCCTTCGACCCCAGTGCACGGGTGATCGGCCTGCCCTACGCGTTGCGGCTGGCGGACGGCGCATATTTGCAGATCGATCACGACCTGCTGCCGGACGACTGGTTCCCTCGCCACCACCGGCTTGAGCGCGTGGTCGACTGGCTGGAGCGCAAGTGGCCGGCGGCGATGGCGGGCGTCGTGATCATCGTGGCGGCCCTGCTCGGCCTGTTCGAATTCGGCGTGCCGTGGGCGGCCGACCGTATCGCCTCGCACCTACCAGCCACGCTGGAGCACAGCATGGGCACGCAGTCGCTGGCCGCACTGCAAGGACGCCTGCTGATGCCCACTACGCTCAAACCCGAGCAGCAGGCGCACTATCAGGCGGTGTTTCAGCACTTCGTGCAAGGCATCCACGGCCTGCCCGAGGTGCGCCTGCGCTTTTACACGGCACCGGCCATCGGCGCGAATGCGTTTGCGATGCCCGATGGCAGCGTGGTGTTCACCGATGCGCTGATGAAAGAGCTACCGGACGATCAGGCCTTCATGGCCGTCGTTGCGCATGAGCTGGGGCATCAGGCCCATCATCATCTGCTGCGCGAGGTATTGCGCAGCTCGGGCGTGTTCATCGTCGCCGGGATGCTGATGGGCGATGTTACGTCGCTCGGCGGCGTGACCGCGGGCGTGCCCATGTTTCTCATCAACGCGCACTATTCGCGCGGATTCGAGGCCGATGCCGACAGCTACGCCTTCGACGCGCTCGCGCAGCAGGGTATCGATCCGGTGGCCTTCGTGCATGCGATGCAAGCGCTGGAACGCGCGCATCCGGAGATCAAGGGCGAGGACAAGAGCATGCGCTATGCCGCCAGCCATCCGATGACGGCGGAGCGCATCGCTCACGCCGATGCAGCGTCACGGGCGTTTCAGGCGCATCGCCCCGCAGCGCGGGCGACCGGCGTGCACTGATCGCCCTGCCCACGCGCTACGCAAACGTCAGTGCAGCACGAACAGCTTGTCGAATCCGGCCACGCGCAAGGTGCCGCGCAGGCCGGTATCGGCGTTGACGATGCGGATTTCCGCGCGGTCGGCGCCCGCGTGCTCGCGCAGCAGGAGCAGCATGCCGAGGGCGGAGCTGTCCATGCTGGAGACTTCGCCCAGATCGATGACATAGCTGCGGGCAGCGCGACCGCCGAGGCAGGCATCGTGGAAGGCGCGATGCACGGTGAAGTCGAAGCGTTCGCCCAGCTGCAGGGTCACGCAGTCCAGGTCGGGGTCGTGGTGAACGGTCAGGCTCATGGCTTAGTTCCTCAAAACAATTCGATCTCGCCGGCGTCCATCGAGTTCTGCAGCGCCGGGCCGCGCGAACGCAGGCGTGCTTTCTCGCGCTGGATGGCCAGGCGGTTGCGCACGCGCTCGGCGCGTTGCGCCAGCGAGTCGGCGTCGATCGGGCTGCAGGCAAGCTCCTGGATATCGCGCGTGCATTCGGTGGTAATGTCCTGCAGCTCAACCAGGCGCTGACGGGTCTGGTTGATCAGCTGGCTCAGGATGTCCTCGAACTGCAGCGAGCGCACCGTGGTGGCCACGTCGGTGCCCAGGCCGCGGTTGATCTCGACCACCTGGTCGGCGACCTTGCTGGTGCGTGCGTCGCTCTCGGTGACGTGCGCCATCATCGCGTCGATGCCGCCCTTGGCCGACAGCGCCACGTTCAGATCCTGCGAGGCCATGGTGCCGACCAGGCCGCGCAGCTGCTCCATCGCGGTGCGGGCGCGCTCGACGTGGCTGCCGATCTGTTCGTTGAACTGGTTGGAGTGGCTGGCCAGGTTACGGATCTCACCGGCCACCACCGCGAAGCCGCGGCCCGATTCGCCGGCACGCGCCGCTTCGATGGCCGCGTTGAGCGCGAGCAGGTTGGTTTCTTCGGCGATGGTATTCACGTTCTTCAGCAGACCGAACACGGCGTCCATTTCCTTGGCCATGCCGTCGATGCGGTAGACGATGCGCAGGCTTTCGCGCGACATCTGCACGATCATGTCGACGAAATGGGCGAGCAGATCGCTGGTGCGCGCCGCGAAGTCCTGCACGGAGACGCCTTCGCTCTGGCCATCGATGATCTGGCGCAGCAGCGACTGCTGCATGCCGGTCTTGCGCGACAGGCCGTCGAAGCCGCCACCCAGTTCCGACACCGCGTCGCGCAGCAGGTCCAGTGCCTGATGCAGTTCGCGCGTGGCGTGGCCCAGTTCGTCGACCAGCGAGCTGCGCACTTCCTCCAGCGCTTCGCGCACGGGCTCATGGTGGGCCAGCGAGACTTCGATGACGGGCTCGATCGCCGGCATGGCGCGCCGCGTTTCGACAATCCACGCGGCGGTCAGCAGCACGATCACCAGCGGGCCCAGCCAGGCCGACGGCCACAGCATGGTCAGCGCCAGCGCCACCGCACTGGCGGCGAGGCCGGCCACCGGGCGCTTGTGCACAAAGGAGAAGAAAGTATCCATAAGATATCTGCCGATCAGGTGGCCGACACAGCGGCGCGGGAAACAGGTTGATGCGCCATCGCGAGCAATCGCGCGGCAATGTGTTCGAGCGGAAGCTTTTCGCTGGACGCGCCAAGCTTCCAGGCGGCGCCGGGCATGCCCCAAACCACCGAGGATTCTTCGTCCTGCACCAGGGTGCGTGCACCGCCTTGCTGCAGCTCCAGCAGACCGCGCGCGCCGTCGTCGCCCATGCCGGTGAGCAGCGCCGCGATGGCCGACTGGCCGACGCTGGCGGCCATCGAACGGAACAACACGTCCACGCTCGGCTTGTGGCGATTCACCGGCGGGCCGTTATGCAGGCGGCACACGTACTTGGCGCCATCCCACATCACCAGCAGATGCTGGCTGCCCGGCGCGATGTACGCATGGCCGGCCTGGATCGGCTGGCCGTCGCGTGCCTCGCACACGCGCATGGCGGAACACGTGTCCATGCGTGCGGCAAACGGGCCGCTGAAAGCGGCAGGAATATGTTGCGTGATGACGATCGGCGGCGCGTCCGGCGGCATGGCTTCGAGCACCACGCGAATAGCTTCGGTGCCACCGGTGGAGGCACCAATGGCGATGATCGGCATGCCACCGCGCGTTCCGGCGCTCTGCGCGCGCGGCAGCACCGCATCAGCGGTGAGGCGCGGCGGCACATCGAGCTTGCGCACGGCGGTGCGCTGACGCGGCCGCGCCAGTGCGGCCAGCTTCACCTTGGCGCAGATTTCCTGCGCGCCTTCGGCAAACGTGCTCGCCAGATCGTTGCCCGGCTTGGTGAAGAAGTCGACCGCGCCCAGTTCCAGCGCGCGCAGGGTCACTTCCGCGCCTTCCTGGGTGAGCGAGGACACCATCACCACCGGCATCGGGCGCAGGCGCATGAGGTTTTCGAGAAACGTGATGCCGTCCATGCGCGGCATTTCCACGTCCAGCGTGAGTACGTCGGGATTGAGCTGCTTGATCTTTTCGCGCGCAATCAACGGATCGGCGGCGGTACCCACCACCTCGATGCCCGGATCGCACGAAAGCATGGTCGATAGCAGCTTCCGCACAAGTGCGGAATCATCGACCACCAGGACACGTACTCTTTCCATCGCGTATTCGTCTCGCCTTCGTGGTGCGGCGCGGGTGCTTCACCCGTGTCCGCCGGCCCGTGTCGGCGCCAGATGCTTGCAGAGGCCAACCATGCTGACGCGTGCGGCGTCAGAACAGTTCCACCTCTCCCTTTATCGGATCGTTTGCCAAACGCTTGAGATACTGGCGCTCGCCATCCACCAGCACGGTGTCGGTGCGGCCACGCAGCTGGCGCACGCGCGCCTTGCCGCTGGTCGGGAAAAACTGCACGTGGCGAGGATGCACGTCGCCCAGGTCTTCCGCGGCCACTTCAAGTCGTTCCGCTTCGAGGTAACGGCGCACGAAGGCGATGTTGCGCTGGCCGATGTCGGTCATGGTGGCCAGCACGCGACCGCCGCCGAACACCTTCACCACCAGGTTCGACCGCTGCCCGCCTGCCTTGAGGATGGCGTTGATCAGCTGTTCCATCGCGTCGTTGCCGTAGCGCGCCGCGCGACCGATCGTGTCGGCCCAGCCGCCGCGCTCGCCGCCGATCGGCTCTGGCAACATGAAATGGTTCATGCCGCCAAGGCCGCGCACGCGGTCGTAAATGCAGGCGGACACGCAGGAGCCCAGCACGGTGGAGATCATTTCCTGCTGGGCGCTCACATAGAACTCGCCCGGCAATACCTTGACCGTCATGCACGACTGCGTCGGATCCCAGAAGCGGCGCAGGTGTTCAAAGCCCGGCAGCACGCGGGCCGGGTCATACCCGGCGCCCGCGGGGAGTTGGGCAGCTACGACATTCATGTACTGCGTTTCCGGTAGACCGTCCGTCCAATCAGGTCAAAGCTGTCATTGAGTCCGTACATGGACTCGGAGTGTCCGAGGAACAGGTAGCCGCCATCCGGCAACAGGCCGGCATAGCGCTGGAACAAACGCTGCTTGGTGGGCTTGTCGAAATAGATCACCACGTTGCGGCAGAAAATCGCATCGAACGGGCCTTGCATCGGCCAGTCATGCAGCAGGTTCAGCGGCAGGATGCTGACCAGCTCGCGCAGGCGCGGACTCACGCAGACGTAGTCGGCGTAGTCGCCTTCGCCGCGCAGAAACCAGCGGCGACGACGCTCCACGCTTACGCCTTCGAGGCGTTCCAGCGCATACACGCCCTTGCGCGCCGTTTCCAGCGCCTGCGGCGACAGATCGGTGGCGAGGATCTTCGCGTCCATCTGCTGCGCGCCGTATTTCTCCAGCGCTTCGGCCAGCACCATGGCGAGCGTGTACGGCTCCTCGCCGGTGGCGCAGCCGGCCGACCAGATGCGCAGGCGGCCGCCGTTTTTCTTCTCGCTGATCCAGCGCGGCAGCAGCTCGTCGGTGAGCAGATCGAAGTGATGCGACTCGCGGAAGAACGCCGTCACATTCGTGCTGATGGCGCTCGCCAGCTCGCCCAGCTCCTGCTGCGGATCGCGCCGCAGCAGGTCGCAGTACGCCTGGAAATCACGCAGTTTCAAAGCACGCAGGCGACGCAGCAAGCGGCCCTGCACCAGCTGGCGCTTGTGCTCGCCCAGCGAGATGCCGCATTGCTCGTAGACGAACGTGCGCAGGAATTCGAACTCGGCATTGCCCAGCAACGGGCCGCCCACGGCTGCGACGCCAGCCTGGTTGTCCATCGCGGCAGCCGTGTTCATGCTCAGAACTCCTTCCAGGAACCGGCGTCAGAGGCTTCAGCGCGGACCGGGGCGCGCGGCGCCGGGGCGTTGGAGCTGCGCACCGCGGCGAACACAGCTTCGGCTTCGGCCATCACCGACTGCGAGCGCGCCTTCTCGGTCGCCACTTCGGCGGTGCCATCGCCCAGCTGGAAGAAGCCGACCTGGCGAGCCAGTTCACCGGCCTGCTCCTGCATCGCACGAGCGGCGGCAGCGGCTTCTTCCACCAGCGCGGCGTTCTGCTGGGTCATCTCGTCCATCTGCAGCACGGCGTGGTTCACCTGGTCGATGCCGGCGGACTGTTCCTGCGACGCGGCGGCGATCTCGGCCACGATGTCGGTGACCTTTTTCACGCTGTCGACGATATCGGCCAGCGCCTTGCCGGACTGATCCACCAGCGACGAACCTACGCGCACCTTCTCCGCGCTGTCGTTGATGAGACCCTTGATCTCCTTGGCCGCACCCGCGCTGCGCTGCGCCAGGTTGCGCACTTCGGTGGCCACCACGGCGAAACCGCGACCCTGTTCACCGGCACGTGCGGCTTCCACCGCGGCGTTGAGTGCGAGCAGGTTGGTCTGGAAGGCGATTTCGTCGATCAGGCTGACGATGTCGGAGATCTTGCGGCTGGAATCGTTGATCTCGCGCATCGCGGAGCTGGCCTGCGCCGCCACTTCACCGCCGTGCTCGGCCTGACGGCGCGTGGCGCTGGCTAGCTGGTTGGCGTGGCTGGCGTTCTCGGCGTTCTGCTTCACGGTGGAGGTCATTTCCTCCATCGACGAGGCGGTTTCTTCCAGGCTGGACGCCTGTTCCTGCGTACGCTGGCTGAGGTCGTCGTTGCCGCGTGCGATCTGCTGCGCGGCCGAGCTCACCGAGCCTGCACCGTGGCGCACTTCGCCCACGATGGTGGAGAGGCGCTCGTCCATCGTGCGCAAAGCATCGAGCAGCTCGCCCAGTTCGTCCTTGCGGGTAGCGGCGATCTTGTGACCGAGCTTGCCGCCGGCGATGGCGTGGGCGACCTTCACTGCGAGGCCCAGCGTGTTGAGGATGGAGCGCATCAGCAACACGGCCATCAGACCGGCCACCAGCAGGCCGACGATCAAGGCGACGATGCTGACCGTGCGCACGAGGTGGTAACGGCTCACCTGCGCGTCGTAGATCTGCTTGGCATCGGCGCGCTGTGCGTCGACCAGCTTGGCCAGCACGTCCTGGCGCTGCATCATCAACGGGCGCACCTGCATTTCCAGCAGCTCGGACGAGCCGGTGTCGCCTTGCTTGAGGGCGTCGACCAGCGAATCCTTGGCGTCCTTGTAGTCGGCGTCGGTGGAGCCCCAGGCGGTGAACTGCTTCTTCACCGCATCGCTCATGGGAATCGCCTGGAACTGCTTTTTCAGCGCCTCCATTTCCGCCTGCATCTTCTCGTATTCCGCCAGCTTGGCCTTGACTTGCTCAGGCTTGCTGACCAGCGAGCTCGACTCGCCCAGCAGGATGAAGGACATCAGCGAGCGGGTGGAGATCTGCGAGATCAACTGGGCGGGCACGATCTCTTCTTCATAGATCTTGCCCATGCCGTCGTTCTGCTGCTGCATCGAACCGATGCCGATCACGGCGCCGGCGATCAGCATCAGGCCAAGCAGGCCAAGCACCGCACGCATGCGGTTCCTGACGTTGAGTTCCGGGGCTTTCAGTGCGAACTTCTTCATGTTGGTTCCAATCCTGCGTAAGTCGGTCAGGCCACGGCTTTGACATCGGAGACAGCTGGCAGCGCCGCCTCAAGCATCTGTGCGTCCTGGGGCTGCAACAGCTTGTCCACATCCAGCAGCAGCACCATGCGCTCGCCGGCGGCGGTCAACCCCTTGAGGTATTGCGTATCCACGGTGGTGCCCATGTCGGGCACCGGGCGGATGGCATCCGGCGTGACGTCGAGCACGTCGGATACGGCGTCGACCACGACGCCGAAGTTGCGGCCGGCCACGGTGATGATCACGGTGACCGTGGTGGTCCCATAAGCTTCGCGTTCCAGCCCAAAGCGCAGGCGCATGTCGATCACCGGCACGATCGCGCCGCGCAGGTTGAGCACGCCCAGCACGTAGTGCGGCGCCTGCGGAATGCGCGTCACCGGGGTCCAGCCGCGGATCTCCCGGACGGCCAGAATGTCGATGCCGTATTCCTCGTGGGCGAGGTTGACGGTGAGGTACTGTGACTGGAGCGCCTCGCTCCGGGTGTTGTCGGACATGTTCGCCTCGTGGTCGGGGCCGCGTGCGAGGCCCCCTATCGGGTTCTGGATCGGCGGTGGCGGGGGAAACTTGAGCGGAAAACGGTTCTTGGGCCGGGGCCGGCGGCGTCCTGTGGGAGCGCACCCTGTGCGCGACGGCATCCGTTCGCCGCGAGGTACGGCCAGGCCGTCGCGCACAGGGTGCGCTCCCACAGGGGTGCTGACAGTTCAGGTCGCGAGGGCCATTGGCCGGCTCATGGCAGGCAACCCCGTTGCTGACCGAGCGACTGGTTTCAGCACCGACGCCTCCGACTGCAACCGGAAGTAACGCACCCGTACCTCCAGTTCATCCGCCTGCTCCTGCATGGCGCGCGCCGCGGCGGCGGCCTCTTCGACCAAGGCCGCGTTCTGCTGGGTGACTTCGTCCATCTGCATCACGGCGCGGTTCACCTGGTCGATGCCCGAGGATTGCTCCTGCGACGCGGCGGCGATCTCGGCCACGATATCGGTCACTTGCTTCACACTGTCCACGATGCCGGCGAGCACTTCGCCCGACTCGCTCACCAGCGCGGAACCTGCCTGCACCTTTTCGACCGTTCCGCCAATCAGCGCCTTGATCTCCCGAGCGGCCGAGGCGCTGCGCTGGGCGAGATTGCGCACCTCGCCTGCCACGACCGCGAAGCCGCGGCCCTGCTCGCCGGCGCGCGCAGCCTCCACGGCGGCATTGAGCGCGAGCAGATTCGTCTGGAAGGCAATCTCGTCGATCAGCTGCACGATGTCGGTGATCTGGCGACTGGCGCCTTCGATCTCGCGCATGGCGTGGCTGGTGCGCGTCGCGACCTGGCCGCCGCGTTCGGCCTGGACGCGCGCACTGCGGGCTAGCTGATCGGCATGGCCGGCGTTGTCGGCGCTCTGGCGCACGATCGAGGTCATCTCTTCCATCGATGCGGCGGTTTCTTCCAGGCTCGACGCTTGTTCCTGCGTGCGATGCGACAGGTCGTCGTTGCCACGCGAGATCTGCTGGGCCGCGGTCGACACCACCTGCGAGCCCTGCTGCACGTCGCGTACGATCTCAACCAGCTTGCAGCGCATGCGCTGCAAGGCGTCGAGCAGGCTACCCGGGGCAAATGTCTGGGCGCCGTCGCCCGTGGCCAGGTCGCCGTCGGCAATGCGCGCCGCCATGGCGAGCGCAAATGCCGGTTCGCCACCGATGCTCTGGCGAATGCTGCGCATCGACTGCCACACCACACCGATCACCAGCAGGCCGACAAGCCCCGCTTCGAGCAGACTCACCAGCAGCGCGTGGCGGAACTGCTCGTTGATGTCGACGAAGTAAGCGCCCGTACCGATATGCATGTCCCAGGGCTGGAACCATGCGCTATAGGTGATCTTGGGCTCGATCTGCTTGTCCGGCGGCATGGGCCAGGAGTACTGCGTGATGCCCGAGCCCTGCGCGCGGTCCACGGCCGCGATCATCTGCCACAGCGGCTTGCCATCCGGGTCCTTGTCGTCGCGCACATTCTTGCCTTCCTTCTCCGGAAAGATCGGATGCAGGTGCATGACAAAGTTGGAATCGAACGCAAAGACATAGCCGGATCCCTGGCCCCAGCGCATCGTGCGGATGACTTCGAACGCCCGGCGCTGCGCTTCTTGCTCACTGAATTCGCCCGCCTTGGCGCGATCGTGAAAGCTCTGCGCGACAGCTGTGGCACTGGCGACGTGATCCTTCAACGCATGCACGCGCGCCGCCATCTGCAAGCGACGGCTGTCGATGGCGGATACCACGGTAAGCGCCATCAGGCCGGCCACCACAAAGGCGATGACCAACCACACCTTGGCCGCCAGGCTCAGGCGATCGATGAACTTCAACGGAGACTTCATGAATCTGACCTTCAGAATGAAAAGGACGGTTCTGCGATTGCCCGGATTCATTCTCTGCACTGCTCTGACGCAAGCCAGCGGCTTGCGCGCCGCGGCTTCCTGTCGCAGCTGTTGCCGATGTTGCGGGCGGCGCCCCTTGAATCCCTCGCCGCAAGCACACCCTGCCGACGATTAACCACATCGTCGGCCGTATCTGGTTTCGTCAGAACTCGGTCCATCCGGCGCTCGCCGATGCAAGCTGCGGCTTCGGCAGGGCCGCTGCAGGCTGTCGCGCAGGTACCGCGGGACGCGCCACGGCACGTGCTTCGCCCTGCAGGCGGAAGTAGCGGATCTGGCGTTCAAGCTCATCAGCTTGCTCTTGCATGGCACGCGCGGCGGCTGCGGCCTCTTCCACCAAGGCAGCATTCTGCTGGGTGACTTCGTCCATCTGCATCACGGCGCGGTTCACCTGATCGATGCCCGAGGATTGCTCCTGCGACGCGGCGGCGATCTCGGCGACGATGTCGGTGACACGCTTGACGCTGTCCACGATGCCCGAGAGCACCTGGCCGGATTCGGACACGAGCGTGGATCCCGCCTGCACCTTCTCCACCGTGTCGCCGATCAGCAGCTTGATCTGCTTCGCCGCCGACGCACTGCGCTGGGCAAGGTTGCGAACCTCGCCTGCCACGACCGCGAAACCCCGGCCCTGCTCGCCCGCACGCGCCGCCTCAACGGCCGCGTTGAGCGCGAGCAGATTGGTCTGGAAGGCGATCTCGTCAATCAACTGCACGATGTCGGTGATCTGGCGACTGGCGCCTTCGATCTCGTGCATCGCATGGCGGGTGCGCGTGGCCACTTCGCCACCGCGCTCGGCCTGCGACCGCGCGCTGCGCGCCAACTGGTCCGCATGGCCGGCGTTGTCCGCACTCTGGCGCACGATGGAGGTCATTTCCTCCATGGACGCAGCGGTTTCTTCCAGACTCGACGCCTGTTCTTGCGTGCGATGCGACAAGTCGTCGTTGCCGCGCGAGATCTGCTGCGCGGCAGTCGACACGACCTGCGAGCCTTGCTGCACCTCGCGCACGATGCCCACCAATTTGGTACGCATGCGTTCCAGTGCATCGAGCATGCTATCGGGCGAGAAGCGTAGCTCTCCGTGGCCGGCCAGGTCGCCGTCGGCGATGCGCGCCGCCATGGCCAGTGCGAATGCGGGCTCGCCGCCGATGCTACGGCGGATGCTGCGCATCGACTGCCACACCACGCCGATCACCAGGAGGCCGACCAAGGCGGCTTCCAGCAGGCTCACCATCAACGCATGGCGGAACTGCTCGTTGATATCAACGAAATAAGCGCCCGAGGCCACGTGCAAGTCCCACGGCTTGTACCAGGTGGTGTAGGTGATCTTGTGTTCGTCCCCCTTGCCGCCCGGCATCGGCCACATGTATTCGGTGGCGCCGAAACCATCCTGCTGATCGGCCTCCATCATGTGGCGATACATGAAAGTGCCCTGGCTATCTGCTTCGTCCTTGATGCTCATGCCCACGCGCTTGGGCATGATCGGATGCATGCGCATGATGAAGTTCGAATCGAACGCGAACACGTAGCCGGCGCCCTTGTTCCAGCGCAGCGCGGCAACGGCAGCCAATGCCTGCTTCTTCGCTTCCTCGTCGCTGAGCTGACCTGCGGCAACCCGCGTGTGATAGCTGTCGATCAGCGAGATAGCGGTATTCACTTCGTCGCCCAGCGCACTCACGCGCGAAGCCATCTGCAAACGCCGACTGTCCAGTGCGGACACCAGGGTGAGCGCCGCCAGGCCCGCCACCACGAAGGCAATCACCAGCCACACCTTGGCGGCCAGACTCAGTTGATCGATGTACTTCATGGGAGACTTCATGGGAGGCGGCCTTTGTTGCTACGGGCGCATTGCGATAGCCCGAATGGTTGCCCTGCACTGCTCTGACGCGGGCCGCAGGCCAGCGCGCCGCGGCTTCCTGTCGCGGCTTGGAATCAACTTGTGGCGGTTTTTCCCGTCATCCCTGCGAAAGCAGGGATGACGGGCTGTGTGGTCAGGCCGCTTTCCGGCGACCCTGCATGCGGACCAATCCTGCGATATCAACGATCAGCGCGACCGAGCCGTCGGCAAGAATGGTCGCGCCGGAGACACCCTGCACGCGCCGATAGTTGGCTTCCAGCGACTTCACCACCGCCTGTTGCTGGCCGATCAGGCCGTCGACGAACAAGCCCACGCGTGTGCCCTCGCCTTCGACCACCACCATCAGGCCTTGGTCGATGGCGTGAACCGCGCCTTCGCAAGCGAAGGCGTCGTGCAGGCGGATCACCGGCAGGTATTCGCCACGGAAGCGGAACAGCTCGCCGCCGCCCACCACGCTGCGCACTGCTTCGGCCTTCAATTGCACCGACTCTACGATGGACACCAGCGGCACGATGTAACGCTCTTCACCCACGGCCGCCGTAAGGCCGTCGATGATCGCCAGCGTCAACGGCAAAGTGATGGTGAACACGCTGCCATTGCCCTGCGTGCTGCGAATCGCCACCGTGCCGCCAAGATCCGATACGTTGCGGCGGACCACGTCCATGCCCACGCCACGCCCGGAAAGATCGGTGGTGACGGCGGCGGTGGAGAAACCCGGCTGGAAGATCAGCTCGGCCACGGCGTCGTCGCTCATGCCCTCGCTGCTGCTGATGATGCCGCGCTGGATCGCCTTGGCCACGATGGCGTCGCGATTGAGGCCGGCGCCGTCGTCGGACACTTCCACCACGATATTGCCGCCGCGATGCGAGGCCTTCAGCGTGAGCGTGCCGGTATCGCCCTTGCCTGCCGCGCGGCGCTTGTCCGGCGTTTCCAGGCCGTGGTCGATGGCATTGCGCACTAGGTGCACCATCGGGTCGCCGATCTTTTCCAGCACCGTCTTGTCCAGCTCGGTCTGTTCACCGACCAGCTCCAGCTTCACCTGCTTGCCGAGCTTCTGGCTGATATCGCGCACCATGCGCGGAAAGCGGTTGAACACGGAGGCGATCGGCAGCATGCGGATGCCCATCACGCTCTCCTGCAGCTCGCGCGTGTGGCGCGCCAGCTGGGCCAGGCCTTGTTCGAGCACGGCCAGGCGCGAGGCGTCGATGTCGCCTTCGCGGAAGGTGTCGAGCATGGACTGGGTGATCACCAGCTCGCCCACCAGGTTGATCAGTCCATCGATCTTGTCGATCGATACGCGCACCGAGCTGGATTCGGCGCTGGTTTCACGTTGCGCACGTGCTGCGCCGGCATCGGCTACGGGCGCCGCCGGTGCGGCAGCGGGTGCCGCCGCTGCGGCGACGACCTCGGCCACCACGTGCCTGGCCTCGATGCTGAGATCGCATTCGTCTTCGACCCAATCGAACACGCCCTTGATATCGGCGCGCTTGGCCGGGCCGGTGAGCTCGATGGTCCAGCCGATATGGCACTCGGTCGGTTCCAGCGTAGTGAGGGCCGGCAGTTTGTCGAACTCAGGCGTCACCTGCAGCCTGCCGAGGCCGGCCAGCTCGCGGATCAGGCGCAGCGGCTCGTTGCCGCTGGCGAGCATGCCTGCGTGCGGGCGGAAGCGAATCGTCCAGGCATCGGCCTGATCCGCATCGCGGCGCGCCTGCACCGCCGTAGCCGGCACGCCGCGTCCCATCGCAGCGGCCAGTTCATTGCGCAGCCCTTCGGCCACGGCATCGTTGAGCGGCTCGCCGGCCTGGGCGCGGGCAAACATGCCGCGCAGGCAATCCACTGTCCGCAACAGCAGTTCGATGATGGAACCATCGATGGCGCGCTTGCCGCTGCGCACTTCATCGAGCAGCGACTCGGCCTCGTGGGTGAACGAGGACATCTCCGGAAAACCGAAGGTGGCTGCGCCGCCCTTGATCGAATGCGCAGCGCGGAAGATGGTGTGCACCAGCTCGCCATCACCGCCCTCGTCCAGCGCAAGCAGCGACGACTCCATCGTGTCGAGTCCTTCCAGACTCTCTTCGATGAACACCTGTTGGAATTGCGCCAGACCGGCCTTGCTCATGGGGATCTCTACTCTTTCGGGAACGTCGCGGAGCCTCTCTTGACCGTCATCCCTGCGAAGGCAGGGATCCAGCGTCTTTCGTGCACCAACAAAGGCACTGGATTCCCGCTTTCGCGGGAATGACGGTGAGGGGCCTTAACCAAGCACGCGCTTGACGGTCGCCAGCAACTGCTCGGGATCGAACGGCTTCACCAGCCAACCGGTCGCGCCGGCGGCCTTGCCTTCCATCTTTTTGTCCGTGTGCGACTCGGTGGTCAGCATCAGGATCGGCACGCCCTTGTAAGCCGGCATCGTGCGCAGCTCGCGCACCATGCTCAGGCCGTCCATCACCGGCATGTTCACGTCCGCCAGCACCAGGTCGAAGCTGCTGCCCTTGGCCGCATCAAGCGCGAGCTGGCCGTTCTCCGCCTCGCTCACATCATGGCCGGCATTGCGCAGGGTGAAGGCCACCATGCCGCGCATCGAAGCCGAATCGTCAACTGCAAGAATCTTCGCCATCTTCCACCTCAGTTTCAGGCCGGCATCGGTGCCGGCAGTTCCAAAGCCTGTGCGAGGCCGAGCATGCCGGCCGCGTCACGCATCACTTCGCTCACACCCAGCCACGTGGGCGACTGGCCGCGCGCTGTCGCCTCGCGTCGAAATGCCACCAGCAACTGCAGCGCCGCGGTATCCACCCGCTCCACGCCCGCGCCGTCCAGCTGCGCGCCAGCGGCGTCGAATGCTTCGATCAGTTCGGCCTTCACGTCCGCCACGCTGCCGAGGCGGAAATCGGCGGGCAGCGCGATCACGCGCGCCTTCGCCTTTGCCTCACCCGTCGTCTTGCCCATGGTGTGATCCTCGCCTGCCCTGTTGGGCGTCTACGGGTGGTTTATCGGCCATGCCGTTGTTCGCTTTAGCGATCTTTGTCCCGGTCGAGCCAATTCCATCAGCGCAAAATGGCCCTCAAGTTTTCTCGAAGGCCGCCGATGCCTAGGGCACGGACGGGCGCGCATGCCGCTTCGTTCGCAAGGAGCTACGATTGATCATCCAACCCACCAGTCTCGCAGCCCTCGCTTGGGCCGGCGCTGCCTCCGGCAGTGCCGCCGAGAGCTGGCGTATCGGCACCGTGCTGTCCGCGCGTCCGCTGGGGATCAACTCGGACGGCATGATGGTGCTGCAGATCGGCGCCGTCGCCGTGGAAACCGAAGCGCCCGCCGGTCAGCAACTGCCCGCCCAATTCCAGGTGCGCGTGCTCACCCTGGGCGCGCAGCCGCAGCTTGAGCTGGTGCTGCCGCAAACCGCCCCGCCCGCGGCGCAGCTCGCCATGCGCGAACGCCTGCCCCAGCAGAATGGCTATGCGCCGTTGCTGGCCACGCTCGACGCGCTCGCCCAGCGCCCGACCTTGCGCCAGCTGCCCGCCTATCTGCGGCCGGCACTCGCCGCGCTGGAACACGTGGTGCGAACGCCCACCGAAATCACCCGCGGCGAAGGGCTGGAAGAAGCGATCAAGCGCAGCGGCCTGTTTCTGGAAGCACAGCTGGCCGAGCCCAATCTGGATATGGCCGGGCTGAGCCAGGAAGACTGGAAGGGGGCGCTGCTGCGCCTGGCCAGCCTGCTCGACGACTACCTGCCAGCGCGACGCGCAAGCAGTTCCTCCAGCGAGACGCCGCCGCCACTGCAACAACGCGGCCTGCAGGCGCAGCCGCGCGCGATGCTGCCGCTGTCCCTGCTCGATGACGATGTCGACGCCTTGCTCAGTCGCCTGCACGGCGAAGTGCATGCTGCCTTGGCACGCGTGGAAGTGGCCCAGCTCGAAGCCACCACCGCGTCCGCCTGGATGATAGAAATTCCGCTGCAGGGCGAGGACGGTCGCGACATCCTGCAAGTTCAGCTGCAGCAGAACGCCGAGGGCGGCGCTGGTTCGTCGTGGACGTTCGGCTTCGCCATCGACCTGCCCGGGCTGGGTCCGCTGCAGGGCGAACTGCAATTGCGCGACTTGCGCCTGTCGGTACGCCTGTGGGCCGAACGCGCCGACACGGTGCATCGACTCGAACAACAGTTCGGTCCGTTGCGCCAAGCCTTGTCGGCGACCGGCCTGATCCTCGACCAGCTCTCCTGCCAGCAGGGGCTGCCGCAATCGACCCATCAACACAGTGCGATTCTGCTGAGGACCATGGCATGAGCAACGCACTGCCGCCCGCGCGTCGTCGCGTCACCTTGCGTCTTTCCGGCGGTCCCAACGATGCGCATGCCACACCGGTGAGCCTTCCTCCGGAATCGCTGGAGACCTTGCTGGCGCGTGCGCGCGCGCTCGGCATTCCGCTGCATCAGGATCCGCAGATGGCTGCGCTTCTCGCCTCGCTGCGCTTGCGCAAGGAAGTGCCTGCCACGCTGTATGCCGCTGCCGCCGCCGTGTTGTCCTGCATCTACGACGCAGCGGACGCGCCACACTAAACGCACGTTTTTGCGAACGATGCGCGAGGCGTGAAAACACGACACGTCCTTCATGTTTGGTCCGCAACAGTGATCCTGCTTACACAGGATCTCCTATGTCCCGTTCCCGCAACGCCAGCGTGTCGCCATTACAGCGCCATGCAGCCCTGATCGAACGACGCAACACCAAGATGGCCCGCTCGGCGCATGCCTATGTGCGCGGCAATACGGCACAGTTCTACGCATGGCTGGACTCGCGCGCGGCGCCGCGCCTGCCGGTGGGGCCGGCGATCTGGATCTGCGGCGACTGCCATATCGGCAACATCGGCCCGGTGGCGGACGACCAGGGCAAGCTGCATATCCAGATACGCGATTTCGACCAGAGCGTGATCGGCAATCCCGCGCATGACCTGGTGCGGCTCGCACTCTCGCTCGCCATGGCAGCGCGCGGCTCCGACCTGCCCGGCATCACCACGGCCAACATGATGGAGGCGATGCTCGACGGCTACGAAGCGGCGTTTCCGGAAACCGACGATCCCGAACCGGGCATGCCCGGCACCATCAAGCTGGTGATGAAGCAAGCGGCCAAACGCAGTTGGAAGTCGCTTGCCAATGAACGCACCAACGGGGCTGGCCTGGAGCTGCCCTTGGGCAAGGAGTTCTGGCCGATCGTGGCGAAAGAGCGCAAAGCCATCCAGGCCATCTTCAAGCAGCCCGAATTGGATGCGCTCGCCAAACAATGGCGGCACCGCGACCCCACCGGCGATGTGAACGTGCTCGATGCCGCGTACTGGCGCAAAGGCTGCAGCTCGCTGGGCAAGCTGCGTTATGCCGCCTTGCTCGACGTGGATGGCGATGCGGTGGAGGGCGACGATCTTTGCCTGATCGACATCAAGGAAGCGGCCGCGTCCATCGCACCCCGCGCCAGACAGGTGCGCATGCCGCGCGATCACGCCGAGCGCGTCGTGCTCGCGGCACAGCACCTGTCGCCGGCGCTGGGCAACCGCATGCGTCCCGCACGTCTGCTGGACAAGCCGGTGTTTGTGCGCGAACTGTTGCCGCAGGATCTGAAGATCGACATTGCCCGCCTGCATCGCAAACAGGCTCGCCGCGTGGCGGCCTTTCTTGCCCACGTGGTGGGACACGCCCATTCACGCCAGATGGATGCCGCCACGCGCAAATCCTGGTGCCAGGAGTTGCAGCGCAATCATTCGCGCACGCTCGATGCGCCGTCATGGTTGTGGCAGGCCGTGACCGGTCTGCTGTCGATGCATGAACGCGATTACCTGGACCACTGCCGCCGTTACGTGGGCGGCCAGGCCTGAATCGTTCGCAGGAAGGTCAGAGTGTCACCGTCGCCGACAACATCGCCGGATTGCCCTGCAGGCGATTGGTGACGTCGAATTCGTGCAGCCAGCGCAATGAAAACTCGACCTGACCGCCCTGCCACTTCTTGAGATAGTTCACCATCGGGCCGACCGCCAGTGCGTGTCCCTTGAAGCCGCCAAGAAGATCGGCCGTCGGTCCCGTGTCGTTTTCCAACTGATAGATCCAGCCGCCGACGGCGCCCACGCCCCATCCCGTGGGAAAGCGTTTTACCAGCAAGGTATCGAGGCGATACACCGAGCCGTTCTGGTAGTTGGTCGCCTTGTCCTTGGTGTAGAAGTCCACCGCCGTGGTGGCGCTCCATTCCAGCGAGCCCTGATCGAACAAGGCGGTGTAGCCAATGGTGGGTGAGAAGGTCCAGGTGTTGAGGCTGGCATTGGCCAGGCGGCCATCCTTGTAGTCGCCGGTGGGCGCGTAGACGTAAAGCGAGAACGAGATGTGCTGCGTCTGGCTGAAATGATGGCTGGCAATCACGGGCGCGAAGAACAAATCGTACGGCCCCAGCACATGGGATGAGCGACTCGCGCTGAAACTGCCCAGCCTTGCGTTGACGTTGGCGTCGACGTACGCAAAAGGCATGGTCATCATCGAGGCAAAATTCCAGGACGAGGGCGCCGTCTTCCAGATGTACAAGCCCGTGATCGTGGCTAGCTGGAACTCCGCCTTGAGGCCGAGCGCCGAGCCGCCACCGGCGATAGGCACCTGTTTGGAAGCGCTGATCGAGCCGTCGTAGTACGCGTAGCCGTATTGCCAGGTCAGGCCGGGCGCCGGGGGAATCAGGCCCGAGTACGACGTTGCCTGCATGCCCGTGATGGAGCGCCCAACGCCCGTTTCCGTGGCATGTAGCGGCAGGGCAAACAACGCAACCAGCATGGCGCCATACAGCGCGACTCGTTTCATGACAGCTCCAGGCGTTGCGCGACGGCATGCGCGTTTCGTGCGGCAACTGAACTGCCGCACTGCCTCAGCCTCTACGGATCGCGGGAGCCGGACAAGCGAAAATCCACCTACTCGATCTAGGTAGAAATACGCAGAACGGCGTCCGGATCGCGTATCAAAAAAACGGCATCATGATCTTGCGATATACGAATGAAGCGCCTTCAGATGGTGGCGCCGCGCAGCTCGCGTTCCGCGCCGCCTTCCGGAAAGCGCGCAATCGCCTGCTGCGCCGCCTGCTCGAGTGACGTGACCACTTCGTTGAGCTCGGCATTGACTGGCGGCTCCACCTCCGTCGCCGCCAACGGCTCGGGAAAGAACACGCCCACCAGGCAGGCCTCTGGAATCCCGCGACGGGTCAGCGCGACAGCCTCATCGAAGCTCTCGCGTTCCTTGGTCGGGTGGGTGCTGACGATGTAGACCATCGACACCGCATTGGGCGTGGCTTCCGGATGCGGCTCCGCATCGAAGGCTGCGAAATCTTCCACCGAGAGATGGCGTGCATCGATACGCAGGTCGCGCAGGATGCGGGTGAGCAGTTCGGTGGCGAAGTCGCTGGCCACCGAACCGAGGCCAAGACAAAGCACCACCGAACGAGGCGCCACGGCGAGCGGCCCCTGCCAGCGGCCAAACGCATCTTCGCGATGCTGGCGCAGGCTTCGGCCGATGCTCACGCTCTCAAGCACCGAGCTGCGACGGCGCCAGCGCGCCCATTTGCTTTCATGGCTGTCCAGCGTTTCCACCACCGTCACGATGGCGCGCTTGACCGCGGTCTGCTGCTCGGTGCTGATCGCGCCGGCCGCCAGGTCGATGCGCGCCAGCTGTAGCGCGGGCAACAGCACCGAGTCGCAATACGCCGCGAAGCTTTTACGTTTCAGGAACTCGCGCGCCTCGCTGAGTATCTCGCTCGCATCGCCCGACAAGGCGCGCTGGTATACGCGTTGCGGCATGGTCAGCGCCGGCGTATCGCCGAGCAGAATATTGAGCAGGTTCAAGGCCTGCACGTGACGGCCCGCCACCACCAGGCAAAGCGTCAGCGGCGTGGACATAAGCAGTCCCACCGGCCCCCACAACCAGCTCCAGAAGATGGCGGCTACCACCACGGCGAGTGGCGACAGACCCGTCGTGTGTCCGTAGAGAAATGGCTCGATCAGCTGGGACACGATGATCTCGACCACCAGGTACAACACCACCGTCATCAACAGCAGCGACCAGCCCGGCGCCACGGCGGCCGCGAACAGGCTCACCACGGCAGCCACCAGCCACACACCGATATAGGGCACGAAGCGCATCACCGCGGTAAGCAGGCCCCACAGCAGTGCGCTGGGCACGCCGATGACGGCCAATCCCAGCCAGATCGCCAAGCCCACCCCGAAGTTGACCGAGAAGGTGGAGACAAAAAAGCGCGAGAGCCGCTCGCCTGCATCGTTGATCGCGGCCGTGGTGGCGCGCAGGTCCGCGCCGCCGGCGAGACGGATGAAGCGGTCGCGCAGGGCTTCGTGTTCCAGCAGCACAAAAATCAAGACCACCAGCACGATGCCCGCGGTTTCCACCGGCACCCACGCCGTGGACAGCACCCGGGTGATCACCGACACCGGCGCACTGGGTAGCTTGGTGGGCGTCGATGCGGGCTTGGGCGCGGCCGGCGCGTTGGTCAGATAAGGCGGCGCTGCCACACTCGCGGACGGTGCCGCACCTTGGCCGGATTCGTCGATCACCTTGCCCAGTTCGCCACTCAGGAGATCCAGGCGCCCCACCGTTTGTTCGCGCAGCGACTGTACCTTGGTGTGAATGGTGGCTTCGTACTGCGGCAGGCTGCGCGCCACGTGCACCACCTGCGTCCCCATCATCGCGGTCGTGCCAGTCACGATGACCACCAGCGCCAAGACCGCAATCATCACCGACGCGCCGTGGCCCAGGCCGATACGGCGATACAGGCGCACCCATGGCGCCATCAGCAGGCTGAGAAAGAGCGCCAGGATGATCGGCACCAACACCTCACGCCCGAAGTACAGCAGCGCCAGCACCGATGCCGCGGCGATGATGACCACCGCGCGCTGGCTCGCCGTCACGGCGGGCAAAGTGGGGTCTTGCGACGACATGGGCATCTCCTCTACACCGCGGCGTGTCCGGGACGACGACGTCGCCCCGGATAGCGCAAGGATAGCCTTGCCCGATGTCGGTTGGGTCAGGCCGCTTCTTGTTCCAGCGGCAAGCGGCACAGGCGGCGCACATCGAGCAAGGCCACGAAGCCGCCCTGCGAGGGCAACACGCCGTGCACGGGATCGTCTTCGCGCGCCATGGCGCCCGGCAGCGGCGGTGCGATGTCGGCAGCGGCGGCGTCCAGCAGGTCGCCAACCGCGTCCACGCGAATGCCGACCAGATGCGGACCGTGCGAGAGCATCACCTGGCGCACCTGGAATGGGTCGATGCGCGTTTCATCGGACAGCCCCAGGCGCCGACGCCCATCGAGCACCGGCACGATGCGGCCACGCAGGTGACGGATGCCCAGCACGTCGGACGCCGAACCCGGCACCGGCGTCAGTTCGCCATCGCGCAGCACTTCGCTCACCTGCGTCAGCGGCGCGGCATACAGCTGCCCGCCAATGCGGAAGGACAGCCAGTGCTGGGCGTTCTGTACATGTTTCATGGCGATGGCTCCCCGGTGGTGGGAATGGTGTCCGGTACTAACGACTTGCAAATCACGGGCCATGCTCCGGCGCGGCCACGTGGGCCGATCCCACGGTGATCGCGCCCGCCGCGACGTTGGGCAAACTGGCGCGTGGCGTCACTTCCGGACCGGAGTCGACGTCCTCCGGCGCGCTGCGCTGGGGCTTGGCGAGGATCACCTGGTTCACCGGCACTTCGTCGATCAACCGGGGCGCCACCACTTCCACGGTGGGCACGGGCGCGGCCGGCTTGGCGTTGGCGGCTACGACGGCGCCGGCCGTGGGTGCGGCAGAAGCCGCCGGTGCCGGCGCACCCTGCTTGTCGGCGGTGAGCTGGCCTGCGCCTGGCGCGTTATTGTCGAAGCGCTTGGGCTCGCCTTCTTCGCTGAGCACCACGATCAGCACGCGGCGATTGCGGTTCCGGCCGTCTTCCGTCGCGTTATCGGCATTGGGGTGGTATTCGCCCCAGCCCATGATGCCCAGCCGGGTCGGGTCCACGCCCTGCTCCGTGAACAGGCGGGCCACGCTCGCCGCGCGCGCGGCGGACAGTTCCCAGTTGGACGGATACAACGCGGTGTTGATCGGCCTGTCGTCGGTATAGCCCTCGATGCGCACCGTATTGGGGAACGGCTTGAGGATCGAGGCCATGCTGTTGAGCACGTCGTTGGCTTCCGGCGACAGTTTCGCCACGCCACTGGGAAACAGGATGTCGGTGCGCAGCTCCACTTCCAGCCACGACGTGGTCTTGCGCACGATCACCATCTGCTTGTCGATCAAGGGCTGCAGTGCCCGCACCACCTGGTCGCGGATCACCTCCAGATTGCGTTTCTCTTCCATCGGCGAGGCGGCGCGATTGTCCACCGCACGCACCATCTGCGGACGCCCCGGAATCGGCACGCTGACCGGGATGGTCGCGGCGCCCGGCTGGCTCCCCGGAGAGGCAATCGCGGGATCGACATTGTGCGGCTGCGCACGCGTCTGCGGCATCGGTGCGATCACGTGGCTGGAGCCGTTGAAGGCCTCGATGATGGAATTGGACATCACGCGGTACTTGCCCTCGTTCACCACCGAGACCGCGTACATCACCACGAAGAAGGCAAGCAACAGCGTCATCAAGTCGGCGTAGGGAATGGCCCAGGCCTCGTGATTGACGTGGTCTTCATGGTGTTTCTTCTTCCTAGCCACAACGCTGCGCTCCGTTACGCCAGGTAGCCCTGGAGCTTCGCTTCGATCTGGCGAGGGTTGGCACCCTCGGCGATGGAAACGAGGCCTTCGATGAGGATTTCGCGCATCTGCGTCTGCTTGTGGATCAGTGCCTTCAGGCGCGCCGACATCGGCAGCATCCACAAGTTGGCCAGCGCCACGCCGTAGATCGTCGCCACGAACGCAGCGGCAATGCCGTGGCCGAGCTTGCTCGGATCGGCCAGATTCTGCATCACCGCCATCAGGCCCATCACCGCGCCGATGATGCCCATGGTCGGCGAGAAGATGCCCGCCTGCTCGAACACCTTCGCGCCGGCCAGATCATGGTGTTCGCGCGCACCCACTTCGACTTCAAGCACGCCGCGGATGGCCTCGGGCTCGCTGCCGTCCACCAGCAACTGCAGCCCCTTGCGCACGAAGGTGTCGCTTTCTGCGTCGATCTGCGGCTCCAGGCCCAGCAGGCCCTGGCGACGCGAAATTTCGCTCCAGCCGACGATGCGGCTGATCAGGTCCGATGGCTGGTGCTGCGGCGGCTTGTACACCAGTGGGAACATCGACATCGCGTGCTTGAGCACCTTGCCGGAGTTCTGCACCAGCAGGGCCGCGATGGTGCCCATGAACACGATCACGAATGCGGCCGGATTCCACAGCGCTTCCACGCTGGAACCCTTGAGGATGGTGCCGACGATCACGACCACGAAGGCCAGGATCGTCCCGATGAGACTTACCAGATCCATGTCAGGTATTCACTCGGAGGGATGGGAGGAGTTGACCGTCGCTACCGGACAAACCGGCAAGATCCATCACCAGCGCAAGACGGCCATCGCCGGTGACGGTGGCGCCCGCCACGGCGGGCACGCCTTCGAACAGCGGGCCGAGCGGTTTCACCATGACGTCTTCGCGGCCAAGCACTTCATGCACCAGGCAACCCAGGCGCATATGGCCGATATGCAGCACCACCACGTGGCGGCCCGGCGCAGCGTCCACGCCGATCCAGCCACCGAGGTTGGCCAGGGCCAGCGCGCGGCCGCGGTGCGAAGCCACGGCGCGACCGTCCAGTTGCTGTTGCTGTCCCGCCGCCAGTTCGAACACTTCATCCACATTGCTCAGCGGCAATGCCAGCAGACGGGCGCCCACGCGCACCATCAGCACGCGCTGGATCGCCAGCGTCAGCGGCACGGCCAGCTCCAGCGTGCTGCCCTTGCCCAGCTGCGAGCGCACCGACAAGGTGCCGCCCAGTTCCACCACGCGGGTCTTCACCACGTCCATGCCCACGCCGCGACCGGAGATGTCGGAGACGGTGGCGGCCGTGCTGAAGCCGGGGCGGAAAATGATCTCGTAGCATTCGTTTTCGGTGAGCCGCGATGCCTGCGCCTCGTCCATCAGGCCCTTTTCCACCGCCTTGCGGCGCAGGACTTCCGGGTTCATGCCGCGCCCGTCGTCGGACACGGTGATCACGATGCGCTCGCCGCGTTGGCTCGCACCCAGCGTCACCTTGCCCTTGCGCGGCTTGCCGGCGCGTTCGCGTTCGTCCGGCATTTCCAGGCCGTGATCGAGCGCGTTGCGGATCAGGTGCACCATCGGATCGGCGAGTGCTTCGACCAGGCTGCGATCCAGATCGGTGCCCTCGCCTTCCTGGATCAGTTCCACTTCCTTGCCGAGCTGGCGCGAGAGATCGCGCACGATGCGCGGAAAGCGCTGGAACAAGCGGCCCACCGGCTGCATGCGCATGCCGAGTACGGCGTTCTGCAGGGCGTCGGCGACGCGGTCGAGTTCGGTGGCGGCCAGCTCGAGCGTTTCATCGCCAGTCTTGGCCGCGAGACTCAGCAGCCGGTTGCGCACCAGCACCAGTTCACCGGCGCGATGCACCAGGGCATCGAGGCGGGCGGTGTCCACGCGCACGGTGTTTTCCGGCGCAGGCGCGGCCTGCTTGGCCGGTGCAGCCGCGGGAGCCGGTGCAGGAGCAGGTGCAGGAGCTTGTGCCGGCGCATTCGCGCCCGGCAGTCCACCCTTGCCATGAAGATTGTCGAGCAGCGATTCAAACTCGTCGTCCGAAATCGTGCTTGATGTTGACGATGCGACGGGTGCACTCGTCGTCGCGCCAGGCTGGCCGCCCTTGCCATGCAGGTTGTCCAGCAGGGCTTCGAATTCGTCGTCGGAGATACTGCCCGACCCGGCTGCTGCCGCGGGCGCACCCGGTGCGCCGCTGCTGCCATAGAGGCTGTCGAGCAAAGCCTCGAATTCGGAATCGTCGATCGTGCCATCGCTTGGCGGCGGCGCTACCGGGGCGGCCACCGGTTTGGGCGCCGGTGCAGCGCCTTTGCCCGGTGTTAGCCGTTGCAGCAGGCCGGCTGGCGGCATCGCCATCGCCGTGCCGCCGGCCAGCGCAGCCATCATGTCATTGAGCAGATCCAACGCTTCCAGCAAGGCATCCATGCGGCTGGCGTCGAGCAGCAGCTGCCCGTTGCGCGCCACGTTGAGCAGATCCTCGGCGTGATGGCACAGCTGCACCATCGGCTCGATCGCGAGAAAACCCGCGCCACCCTTCACCGTGTGGAACGCGCGAAACACGGCGTTCAACAGCTCGGCGTCGCGCGGCGAGGCCTCCAGCCCGATCAGCTGATCGCCCAGGCGCTGCACCAGTTCCCCGGCTTCCACCAGGAAATCGTCGCGCAGCTCGTTGTCGAACGAGGGATCCATCGATCAGAAACCGAATTCGCTCAACAGACGATCCGCCTCGTCCTGACTGGTGACCTTGACCGGGCCGGCCGCGGCTTCGCCAGACGCCAGCGCGCCGGTGAGGCTCACCAGTTCCAGCAGCGAGTTCTCCACGCTGCCGATGAAGTTCACCACCTTCTTGATGCGCTGACCGGAAAGGTCCTGCCACGACTGGGCGACCACGAAATCGGCCAGGCCATCGCGGCAAGCATGGGCGAACGCCTGCGACTGCTTGGCCAGCACGTGCGCGACTTCGCCTTCGGTGGTGCCGTCGATCACCGCGCCGGCGTTCTCGGCCAGCGCGTCGGCCTGCGGGCGCATGCGCTCGACGAAATCGAGCGAGCGATGGGCCGCCTGCGAGCTCATTTCCAGCACGTCTTCCAGGTGCTTGCGCGCATCGGCGACGCTGCCCGGCACGCCTTCCTGGGCGAGATCGCCGCCGAGGCGGCGCACCGCATCGTGCAGGTCGCGCGCAAGCAGCCCCAAGGCGCGGAACACGCGCTGTTCGCGCTCGCGCACCAGCACATCGAGCGCCTTCTCAAAGGCAACACCATCGGCGCTGTTGAGCAAGGCATGCAGTTCGGGCGGCATCGCTTCGCCGGCCATCAAGGAAACTTGTGCGTTCATGCGGTGGCTCCGCTGGCGGCCAGGCGTTCGAAGATCTTGCTCAGCTTTTCCTGCAGTGTCGCGGCGGTGAACGGCTTGACGATGTAGCCGTTCACGCCGGCCTGGGCGGCGGCAATGATCTGGTCGCGGTTGTTCTCGGCGGTCACCATCAGCACCGGCATGCCCTTCAGCGAGGGCTCGGCGCGGATGGCGCGCAACAGGTCGATGCCCGTCATATTGGGCATGTTCCAGTCGGTCACGACCATGTCGAAGGCATTGTTGCGCAACATGGTCAGCGCGTTCTCGCCATCGTCGGCTTCCTGGATCAGGCCGTTGCTGAAGCCCAGTTCGACCAGCAAGTTGCGAACGATGCGCCGCATGGTGGAGAAGTCGTCCACCACGAGGATCTTCATATTCTTGTCCAAACGCTTTCTCCGCTGCGCGTAGATATGACTTGTGTTGAACAGGGACGAGTTGCGAGGACGCAACGACCGGACGTCGGTTCGACCCTGGTCGGCGCAGCGACCGTTCGGGCTCTCGCCCTAGTTACTCGCCCCTCGCCCCTTTACGTTTTCCTGCCTTCCTTTCCTGCCCCTCATGCCAACCGCTCATGCGCGCTCGCAAGCGCACGATGGCCTGGCCGTGGATCTGGCACACGCGCGACTCCGTCACGCCGAGCACCGCACCAATCTCCTTGAGGTTCAGTTCTTCCTCGTAGTACAGGGACATCACCAGCTGCTCGCGTTCGGGCAGGCCGCCGATGGCTTCCACCAGCGCCTCGCGCATGCCTTCATGCTCGACACTGTCCGCCGGGCTCAGGCTGTCGCCGTCGGCCACGTCGAACGCCGCGCCACCATCCGCGTCGTCCGGTGCGGAAAGGCTGAGCAGGCGTGCACTCGCCGCGTCAGCCAACACCTGGTGATATTCCTCGGCGCCCATGCCCAGTCGCCGCATTACTTCGGCGTCATCGGCATCAGAACCGGTTTCGATTTCAATCTGACGAACAACCTCCGCCATTTCGCGCACTTTTCGATGCACCGACCGTGGGGTCCAGTCGGTACGCCGCAATTCGTCGAGCATCGCGCCACGGATGCGGATACCCGCAAACGTCTCGAAGCTCGCATTCTTGCCGGTGGTGAAATTGCGCGCGGCCTCCAGCAAACCGATCATGCCGGCCTGAATCAGATCGCTCACGTCCACGCTGGGCGGCAATCGACCCATCAGGTGATAGGCGATCCTTCGCACCAAGGGAGCGTGCTGGCGAACCAGTTCGTCGGCACTCTGCCGCGTCAGCTGCAGATATTCGGAAGCCACACTCATGTCACCACCCCGTTGCTACTGCGGCCTGCCTGCTGAAAAAGGCGATGCGATCCAGGCCCAGTCGCTCGGGTTCACCCCATGTATCGACCGCACCCGCCAATTGCTTGAATGCCAATCCCGACCGGCTCGACGGCCACAGATCCACCACCGCGCTCTGGCGACGGATGGCCTGCTTGAGTCGTTCGTCATGCGGAACATGGCCCATGAATTCCAACGCCACATCGAGGAAGCGATCGCAAACTCGTGCGAGTTTCTGATGCAGCTGCCTGGCCTCGCCCAGGTTGCGCACCATGTTCGCCACCATGCGGAAGCGGCGCACGCCAAAATCGCGGCTGAGCACCTTGAGCAAGGCGTACGCATCGGTGAGCGAGGCGGGCTCGTCGCATACCACCACCACCACGTCATCCGCGGCGGCGGCGAACATCGCCACGTTGTCGGACAGTCCGGCGGCGGTATCCACCACGAGGTAGTCCGGCGGTGTCACCAGATCGTCAAACGCGCGGATCACGGCCGCATGTTCGCCCGCACCCAGCTGCGCCAGTCGGCGCGTACCGGAACCGGCCGGCACCACCTTGAGGCCGTGCGGCGCGGTCATCAGCAAGTCCTCGATCGAGCAGACGCCGTCGAGCAGGTGGCCGATGTGGCGCGTGGGCGTGAGGCCGAGAAGTACGTCGATATTGGCCAGGCTCATGTCCGCATCGAGCAGGATCACCTGGTGACCCGCGACGGCGAGCGCCATGCCCAGGTTCACCGACACCGTGGTCTTGCCCACGCCGCCCTTGCCGCCGGCCACCGCGATGGCGCGGCAACGCTTGCGCGGCGCACTGCCGCTCAGTCCATACGCCTGGTCCTGGACCGGCGCCTGTCGGCTATGTCGTTCGGTCAGCGCACGCAGCATGCCTTCCAACCCCATCGCCTGGTTCATTGCAAAGACACCGCTCATGCGCTTGCCACCGCTAGTCCGAAGCGATCCGCCATCACCACGTCATCGGCCGGCGCGGTGCCCTTGAGCACCTGCGCGGCACGGCACACCAGCACCCGGGCATCGGCTGTAGCGATGTCTTCGGGCACGCGCTGTCCATCGGTGACGTAGTCGAGCGCGAGTCGGTGACGGATCAGCACCGACAGCGCGCCGCCGAGGCTGGGTGCCTCGTCGAGTTTGGTAAGAATGCAGGCGTGCGGCTTGACCGGCAGGTAGGCGCGCACCGCCTCGTCGAGCGAGGAGGCATGCGCGTTGGCCGCCATCACCAGGCAGGCGCGCAGATCGCCGCCGTTGCCCAGCACGTCAAGCTGCTCGGCCAGGCGCGGATCGCCGCCAGCCAGGCCCGCGGTATCCACCAGCACGGTGTGGTGGCCACGCAGCAGTTCCAGTACATGGCGCAGGCTGTCGGCGTCATAGGCGGGATACACGCGCACGCCAAGCAGGCGGCCGTAGTGTTCCAGCTGCGCCGCGGCGCCGATGCGATAGTGATCGGTGCTGACCAGCGCGACCTGCGATGCGCCGTTGCGCATCACCGCACGCGCGGCGAGCTTGGCGATGGTGGTGGTCTTGCCCACGCCGGTGGGACCAACCAGCGCAGTCACGCCACGACGCTCCGAATGGTCGCGCGGGCTGATCGACAGGCTGCGGCTGAGTACACCCAGCGGCAGATAGCGCGCCTGCTCGGCGTTGATCTCGACTGGCAGTTCACCGACCAGCTGACGAGCCACATCCGGTTCGATACCCAGCCGCGTCATTTCACGCAGCACGCGGGCGCGCATCGGCTGACGGCGTTCCAGGTCGTTCCAGATCAAGCTCGACAGCTGGGTTTCCAGCAGGTCGCGCAGGCTGCCCAGTTCGGCGCGTACGCGTGCGGTGTCCTGCATGGCGCGTTCGAGCAGGGGATGGATCGAAGCGGTGACCTCACCGGCTACGTTGGTCTGCGCAGATTCCACCGGCGCGGATTTTTCCTCCAGCGCCTTGACCAGCGATGCGGCCTGGGCTGATGGCTTGCGAGCTACCGGCGCTTCGAGCGTGGGCTCCACGCGCTGTGCGGTGGTGGCACGACGCGAGAGCGACACGGTGACGCCGTCGTCCTCGCGACGATTCGCCGTCGGCAGCGGCGGCGGCATCACGTCGGCACGACGTGCCGCGAAGGAAGGCAGGTCGCTGTTCGCTGCGGGCGGTGCGCGGTTCTCCACTTCCAGCGGCGCGCCATGGCGCGCCGCTTCGCGCACCAAAGCTTCGTCGAAATCCACGGCCGCGATGATCTCGATGCCGTCGTCCATCCGGCGCGTGGACAGGATCACCGCATCCGGTCCCTGGTCCTCGCGCACTTCACGCATGGCCTGACGCATATCCGGGGCCACGAAACGCTTGATCTTCATGCCTTGCTGCTCCGCGAAACAGGAACGAGGGACGAGCGACGAACTTGCGCGGCCATGCCTCTCGGCACGTGCTGCCCATTCGCCAACGACTCGATGTTTGCGCCCTCGCTACTCATCCCTATTCCTTCTCTCGTCTGCTTGATTCAGCGACCCAATGCCTGCACCAATCGCACTCGGCGGTTGTCCGGCACCTCGTTGTAAGCCAGTACGTGCAGGTTCTGTGCCACATGGCGAGTGAAGCGTGCGAGCCACGGACGCAGCTGCGGTGCGACCAGCAAAACGGCCGGTTCGCCGCTCATTTCCTGCTTGCGCGCAGCGTCGGCGACGCCTTGTTGCAGGCGGTCGGCGAGGCCCGGTTCCACCGCAGCGCCTGCCACGCCGCCATTTGCGAGCGATCCGAGCAGGATCTGCTCCAGCTCCGGCGCCAGCGTGATAACCGGGATCTCGGTACCGAGGCCAGAAATCTCCTGGACGATCTGACGACCCAGCGCCACGCGCACGGCCGCACTGAGGGCGCCGGGATCCTGACTCTGGTTCGCGTGCTCCGCCAAGGATTCGACGATGGAACGCATATTGCGGATCGGCACCCGCTCGGCCAGCAGGTTCTGCATGACTTTGACCACCACGCCCAGCGACAGGCGCTTGGGCACCAGGTCTTCCACCAGCTTGGGCGTTGTCTGGGCGAGGCGATCGAGCAGCTGCTGCACGTCCTGGTGGCCGAGCAGTTCGTGCGCGTGGCTCTGCAGGATGTGCGACAGGTGCGTGGCCACCACGGTGGCCGGATCGACCACGGTATAGCCCAGGCTCTGCGCCGTTTCGCGCTGGCCCGGTTCGATCCACAGCGCTTCGAGGCCGAACGCCGGATCGCGCGTGGCAATGCCTTGCAGCCCTTCCTGCACGCGACCGGGATTGATTGCGAGCAGGCGATCGTTGTGCACCTCGGACTCGCCCATCGGCACGCCCATCAGGCTGATGCGATAGGTGTTGGGGCCAAGATCCAGGTTGTCGCGGATATGCACCGGCGGCACCAGGAAGCCCAGCTCCTGCGAGAGCTTGCGGCGCACCGACTTGATGCGGCCCATCAACTCGCCGCCCTGATGCGTATCCACCAGCGGAATCAGCCGATAGCCCACTTCCAGACCCAGCGGATCGACGCTGGCGACGTCTTCCCAGCCCAGTTCGAGACGTTCTGTCGGCGCGGCCGGCGGCAGCACTTCAGCGGCGGCCTTTGCCACGCGCTCGACCGCTTCGCGATCGCGCTTGATCATCAGCCAGGCCGCACCACCGCAGGTACCGCCCAGCAACAGGAACGCGATATTCGGCATGCCCGGAATCAGGCCCATTACGCCCAGCACCACGCCCGCCACGGCGAGCGCACGCGGTTGCCCGAACAGCTGGCCGATGAGCTGCTTGCCCATGTCGGTGGACTTGGACACGCGCGTCACGATCACGGCGGTGGCGATCGACAGCATCAGCGATGGAACCTGTGCCACCAGGCCGTCGCCGATGGTGAGCAGCGTGTAAGTCTTGGCAGCTTCGCCCGCCGAAAGCCCGTGCTGGAAAATGCCGACGAAGAAGCCGCCGACGATGTTGATGATCAAAATCAGAATGCCGGCGGTGGCATCGCCGCGCACGAACTTGGAGGCACCGTCCATCGAGCCGTAGAAGTCCGCTTCCTCGCGCACTTCCTGGCGACGGTCGCGCGCCTGTTCCTGGTTGAGCAGGCCGGCATTGAGATCGGCGTCGATCGCCATCTGCTTGCCGGGCATCGCATCAAGGGTGAAGCGCGCCGTCACTTCGGACACGCGGGTCGCGCCCTTGGTCACCACCACGAAGTTGATGATGGTGAGGATGGCGAACACCACCAGGCCCACCGCGAAATTGCCGCCGATGACGAACTCGCCGAACGCTTCGATCACCTTGCCCGCGGCGCCAGGGCCGTCGTGGCCATTCAGCAGCACCACGCGCGTGGAGGCGATGTTGAGCGCGAGGCGCAGCAAGGTCGCCATCAGCACCACCGTGGGGAACGCAGCGAATTCCAGCGGGCGCATCACGTAGATCACCGCCAGCAGGATCACCAGCGACAACGCGATATTGAAGCTGAACAGCATGTCCAGCAGGAACGGCGGCAGCGGCAGCATCAGCATCGCCAGCGCGGCGAGCATGATCACCGGCGCGCCGAGGCCGCGGCGTCCAAGCGTCTTGAGAGTGCCTAAGGCAGTAGCGTTTGCCATCACTGTTCCATCAGAACTTGTAGGGACCCATCAGGTCCGGATCAACATCGGGTTGCGGCGCCGACGGCGGTGCATCACCGCGCGACACTGCCTGCTTGAGCTGGAAGACATAGGCGAGCACCTGGGCCGCGGCGACGTACAGCGCCGAGGGAATCTCGCGGTCGATCTGGGTGGTGGCATACAGCGCGCGGGCCAGCGGCGGCGCTTCCACGGTGGGGATGCGGTGGCTGGAGGCGACCAGGCGGATCTGCAGCGCGAGTTCGTCCATGCCCTTGGCGATCACGCGCGGCGCGCCCATGCGGCCTTCGTCGTAGCGCAAGGCCACGGCAAAGTGCGAAGGGTTGGTGATCAGCACGTCCGCCTTCGGCAGCTCTTGCATCATGCGCTTGCGCGCCATCTGGAACTGCAGCTGGCGAATGCGGCCCTTGAGCTCGGGATTGCCGTCGCTCTCCTTCGATTCGTCCTTCAGCTCCTGGCGCGTCATGCGCAGGCGCTTGGTGTGGTCGAACTTCTGGTACAGCGCGTCGGCGCCGCCGATCAGCGCGAGGATGGAGCCAAACAACAGCGCGCCATGCCCGAGCAGACTCATGGCCTTGAACGTGCCGGCGCGAACTTCGCCGACGCCGGTGGCCATCAGGTCGTCCTGCCAGTTCTTCAGCACCATCACCAGCACGCCGCCGATCAGCAGCAGCTTGAGCAGCGACTTGGCCAGTTCCACCAGGCCACGCATGGCGAAGATGCGGCCAAGCCCCTTGATCGGATCGAGCCGCTCGAACTTGGGCTCCAGCGCCTCGGCGCTGAAATTGAGGCCGCCGAGCAACAGCGGCGCAGCGAGCGCGGCCAGCATGGTGGCGAGCGCCACCGGGGCAAACAGCGACATCGCCTCGTGCATCGCCATCGAGAGCGCGCGCCCGGGCAATTGCTCGGAGAACAACGCAGCGCGATCGTAGGTCAGCCCCAAGCCGTAGATGCGCCTCACGTGCTCCATCGCCGCCGCGCCGCCATTCATCAGCGCGGAAACGCCGGCAAGCACCACCACCGCACCCGACAGATCGCGCGATCGGGGAACGTCGCCCTTTTCGCGCGATTCGCGCAGGCGTTTTTCGGAGGGTTGTTCAGTGCGTTCCTGATCGTCGTTCTCGGCCATGGCGTATCCCTCAGCCGCCCGCCAGTTCGTGCATCAGCGTCCATGCGGTGTTCTGCAAAGACTCGAAGGCACCCGGCAAGGTGTGCAGCGACAGCCACAGCGCGACGAAACCCAGGGTGACCGTGATCGGGAAACCCACCGCGAACAAATTCATGGACGGCGCCGCACGACTGATCGCGGCAAAGCCGATATTGACCATCAGCAGCGAGGTCATCGCCGGCAGCGCCACGCGCACTGCGCCGCCGAACAGATGCGTGGCGAACGCGACCACGGCGTACAAACCCTTGGGATCGATTACCGCCTGCCCCGGCGGCAAGCTATGGAAACTGTCCGCCAGCAGCGAAATCAAACGCAGATGCCCGTTCATGGCGAGGAACAGCAGCATCACCATCAGCAGGTAGAACTGGCTGAGCACGGGCGAACTGCCGCCGCCACGCGGATCCACCGTTTCGGCAAAGCCCAGGCTCATGCTCTGCCCCACCAACTGGCCGCCCAGCGACACCGCTTCGAACGCGAGCTTCAGCACGAAACCAATCGATGCGCCCATCAGCAACTGCGCCACCATGGTGGTGATGCCGTCGGCCGTCATCGGATCAATCGTGGTCGGCGCGAGCGGCGCCAGCACCACGGTCAGCATCAACATGATGGCGAGCCGGAAACGCTGCGGAAGCACTGAGTCGCCGAACACCGGCGCAACCAGACACAGCCCGCCAACGCGAGCCATCGCCCACAACAGCGAGCCGATCAGCCCCTGCAATTGAGCGAGCTGCACGGTGGTCACTTCACCGCCCCGGGCAGGCTCTCGATCAGCTGGCGCGTGAATTGCACCAACGTGCGTAGCATCCAGGGACCGGCGATCAATGCGACCGCGGCCATGGCGACCACCTTGGGGATGAAGCTCAAGGTCATTTCGTTGATCTGCGTGGCCGCCTGCACCACACCGATGATCAGGCCCACCAGCAGTGCGGTGAGCAGCAAAGGGGCGGCGACCATCATGGCTACGTAGAGCGCGTGCTGGCCAAATTCGATGACGGATTCAGGCGTCATGGTGCGACCTGCGCAACGCGATGACCAAGACGCACCCTCACCGTCATCCCTGCGAAAGCAGGGATCCAGTGCCTTTGGCCCTGCTTCGTACGCAGCGTGAAAAGTCGCTGGATCCCTGCTTTCGCAGGGATGACGGTGAGGAGGAGGCAGGCGTGAGGAAACAAGATGCCGCTCATGTGTAAAAGCTCCCCGCCAACGTCCCCAACAGCAACGTCCACCCGTCCACCAGCACAAACAACATGATCTTGAACGGCAGCGAGATGATCGTGGGCGACACCATCATCATGCCCATCGACATCAGCACGCTGGCCACCACCAGGTCGATGATCAGGAACGGAATAAACAGCAGGAAGCCCATCTGGAACGCAGTCTTCAGCTCGCTGGTGACGAAGGCAGGCATGGCGACGCGAAACGGCACATCTTCCTTGCTGGCGTACGGCTGCTCATTGGCCAGGTGGGTGAACAGCTGCAGATCCGCATCGCGCGTCTGGTCGAGCATGAAATGCTTGAACGGTGCGGCGGCGGCGGGCACCGCCTGCTCGGCCGTCATCTGGCCGTCCATATACGGTTTCACGCCGTCGGCATAGGCGTGATTGAGCACCGGCGACATCACGAAAAGCGTGAGGAACAGCGACAGGCCCAGCAGGATCTGGTTGGACGGCGTCGAGCTCGTACCCAGCGCCTGACGCAGGAAGCTCAGCACGATCATGATGCGCGTGAACGACGTCATCATCAGCAACACGGCGGGCAACAGCGTCAGCACCGTCATCAGCGCCAGCAACTGCAGCGACAGCGTCCAGTTCTGCGCGCCGCCGGGTGCGTTCTGCACGGTAAGCACCGGAATACCGGCCGGCGACGACGGCATCTGCGGCATGGATGGCATCGCAGGCATGGCCGGCGCCGCCCACAACAGCACCGGACACATCATCAGCAAGACCAGGAGAATCCAACGGACGTGCTTCATCACTTGCGCTTCCAGCGGGCCAGCACGTCGCCGAACGGCGCGATCGGCAGTTGCGGACCGGCTTCGGGCGCAGGCGCCACGCCTTCGTAAACGTGCAGCGTGCGCATGCCGCCCTGCCCCATGCCGATCAGCAGGCGCTTGCCGTCCGCTTCGACCAGCATCAGGCGATCGCGCGCGCCCACCGCCATGGTATCCACGCAACGCATGCGACGTCCGCCTGGCGTCGTGCGTGCCTGCAGCCGGCGACTGAACCAGCCGGCCACGAAGATCAGCGCAATGATCGCGGCGAGGCTCAACACCACGCGCACCAGCTCGCCACCCACATTGATCTCGGGCGCAGCGGCAACGGGAAGGACCAGGGCCATCATCGCGCTCACCGCAACTTGCGCACGCGCTCGGCCGGACTGATCACGTCGGTGAGACGGATGCCGAAGCGGTCGTTGATCACCACTACTTCGCCGTGCGCCACCAGCGTGCCGTTGACGAACACGTCCAGCGGTTCGCCGGCGGAGCGATCGAGTTCCACCACGGAGCCCTGGTTGAGCTGCAGCAGGTTGCGGATGCTGATGCGGGTGCGGCCCACTTCCATGGCGAGCGTGACCGGTACATCGAGAATCATGTCGAGGTTGACTTCGGAGCCTTCGCCCAGCGGGGCGCTCAGCTGATCGAATTCGACGCGCTGGGTAGCGCTGGCGGCGTCATTGGGGGTCATGCGAGGTCAATCTCCAGGGTGGTTTCGGTCGATAGGCGCACTTCGCGGCGTCCCGTCTGGGCATGGAAGCGGACGGCAGTGCGGCCGTTGTGCTGGCCGTAGCGGCCGCGGAACACCGGCACGTCTTCGGCAAACACCGTGCTGAATTCCGGCAGCTGGATCGGCAGCACGTCGCCGGGACGAAGACGCAGGAATTCGCCGATGCTCAGACGCGTCTCCAGCAGCAGCGAGCTGAGCTCCACTTCCGCATCCAGCACTTCGTCCTGCAGCGTTTCGGCCCAGCGGTGATCGCGATCGACGCGGTCGCTCTGCACGCCGGCATCGAGCAAGGTACGGATCGGCTCGACCATGGCGTACGGCAAGGTCAGGTGCACTTCACCGCCGCCGCCGTCGAGTTCGATATGGAACTTCGACACCACCACGGTTTCAGTGGGGCTGACGATATTGGCGAACTGCGGGTTGATTTCTGAATTGAGGTATTCGAAGTTGAGCGGCAACACCGGCGCCCACGCTTCCACCATCGAGGCGAACAACTCGGTCAGCATGATCTGGATCACGCGGTTCTCGGTCGGCGTGAAATCGCGGCCCTCGATGCGCGCGTGGAAACGTCCGTCGCCGCCGAAGAAGTTGTCGATCACGGTGAACACCAGGCGCGGCTCCATCACCACCAGCGCGGTGCCGCGCAGCGGCTTGATGCGCACCAGGTTGAGGTTGCTGGGCACGGCCAGCGCGTGGACGTACTCGGCGAACTTCATCATCTTCACGCCGAGCACGGACACTTCGCAGGTCTTGCGCAGCACGCCGAACACGGCCGTGCGGAAGAAGCGCGCAAAGCGATCGTTGACCATCTCCAGCGTGGGCAGGCGGCCGCGCACGATGCGGTCCTGCTGGGTGAAGTCGTACGAGATCACCGCATCGGGCGGCAACGGCTCGTCATTGCCCGTTTCGACGGCGCCGCCTTCCACGCCGTCGAGCAGGGCATCGATTTCTTCCTGTGAAAGCAGGTCGCTCATCGCCGCTGTCCCGTCACTGCATCACGAAGCTGGTGAAGTACAGCGCTTCCACGCCCGGACGCCCCAGGCGCTTCTCGATGATCTTGCGCACCGCGTCCAGCGCCTGCGCCTGCAGCTTCTGCTTGCCCGCGGCGTCGCTGAGGATGGAGTAGTCCTGGCTGCTGAACAGCATCACCAGCGCATTGCGGATCACCGGATCGGCGTCCTTCGCCGCCGCCAGCGCCGCCGGGTCATGCGACATCAGGCTCACGCCCACCTGCAGGAAGCGCATGGACTGGTCGTCCTTGAAATTGACGACGAACGGCGGATCCAGCATGAGGTATTGCTCCTGCTTGGACAGCGCCACCTTCGGCTCATCACCCTCCGCACCATGCGCACCGCTGCGCGAGTTCATCACCAGGTAGCCGGTCACGCCGCCCATGGCGAGCAACGCCACGCCCATGATCAACACGAGCTTGTTCGATCCCTTCTTCGGCGCTGCGGCCGCCGCTTCTGCTTGCTCGTTCTGAGCCATGCGAAATCAATCCCTATCAAAGTTCAATCGCCGGCCACCCGCCACGGGCGGCACATGTCCGTTGTTTGCAAACGGCATGCCATCGGTGGAAGACGTTGCTGTGCCTGGGTTTGCGCGGGATCGCGACGGGATCGCGGCGCTTTCTTGACGCGTGTCGGGGATTGGGCGTGACGGGGTGGTGGCGGTGGTCGGAAGCTTGTCGCGCCCGGCGCTGGTCTGTGGGAGCGCACCCTGTGCGCGACAGCTACGCTGGGATGTACCGCTCCGTAGGTTTGTCGCGCACAGGGTGCGCTCCCACAAAAAAAAAGCCGGTCGGCACGGATCTGCGTGTTCCCTTGTAGGAGCGCACCTTGTGCGCGACCGCAGAGCTGCGACGTACCGCGCCGTGGGGCTGTCGCGCACAGGGTGCGCTCCTACAAGAGAATGCACGCCCGCCAATGGCGGGCTCGGCTCTTGACCCGGGGTCCCCGTATGACGCGGCGGGCGGGCTCCGGGGGGCCCTTTCTTTTGGTTACTTTTCTTTGGGCAAGCAAAGAAAAGTAACTCGGGCCGCGGCAGCGGCACGAAGGCCCGCGGCAGGCGATCCAGGTCGCGATATCGCGACATCCGAAGCCCATCGCCACTGGATCCCGGCCTGCGCCGGGATGACGAAGTAGAAAGGTTCCCGCGAGCACCCACCCCTCACCCCAACCCTCACCCCGCAGGGGAGAGGGAGAAGAAAAGCGGGTTACGCAAACATATCCACCAACCCCACCACCTTCATCACCGACCCCGCTACCGAAGCCAACTCCCCCACACCCTCAGCCACCCCACCCTCAGACCCGGAAGAGGAACCACCCGACGTCCCGGCCTGAGAAGAACCCTGCCCCGTATTCCCCTGCCCCACCTGTGTCTGCCCCAGGGTCAAACCATGGTGCGCCAGCATCGAATCAAGCTGGCTCAGTGTCCGCTGCACGGCATGCACGGCCTGCGGGTGCTGCGCGATGAAGGCCACATCCACGTGGTCCTGCTTCACGCTCACTTTCACATCGAGCTCGCCGAGGTCTTCGGGATGCAGGCGGATGCGTGCTTCCTTCACGTCCTGGCCGCCCAGCCAGGTGACCTGCTGGCTCAGCTCCTGTCCGAACGATGGCGATCCCACGCTCGATTGCATGCTGAGCGCATGCGGCGCCGGTGCTGTCGCGACGCTCGACGGCGTCTGCGGTTGCTGCGACATCGCCTGGGCGGTGAGATTCTTCAATGCATCGAGTGAATCATCGCCGTGATTGCCCTGGCTCGACGAGGCTGTCATGGCCTGCAAGGCAGTGCTGAATGCATCGCCCTGCACGCGCGGCGCGGCATCGGTCGTCGAAGCAGCCGCCGCGTCATCGCCGTCGTCCGCGTCCTGCGCAGACATGGAAAGGCTCTTGTCCTTGACGCCTGCCATGGCCGTTGCGAGGTCGTCGGTAGTGCCCGCCTTCGGCTGCCCCGAGGCTTGGGCAGCTCCGAGCAACGCGACGGTGGCCGGCGTCACAGCGGATGCGGTCGCTGCAGTGACTGCGTCAGTCGCATCTTCGCCATCGGCAGCCGCGGGCACCGCACTGGCAGCCGCCGAAGCCGGCACGCTCTGGCCCAGCAGGGCGAGCATCGCTGCGGTGGTGGCGGGCGTGTCAGTGGCCGACTTGTCGTCGTCCTTGTCATCCTGCTTGCTCTTGGAAGGAGACTGCGGCTGGGTCGCGGAGGCGGGCTTGGCCGCAGCGTGCCGCCCGTGCGCAGGACGGGACGCTTCGCTCTGCCGAGCCAGCTGCTGGTGCGCATGCTGCAAAGGCTTGCTGAAATCTTTGTTCGGATCATTGGACGAAGCGCTCGTCGTATCGCTGGCAGGCGCGTTCGTCGGCGGCGGCAAGTTCACCACCGCGGCAATGGACGAGGTCATACGATGATCTCCTGGAATGCGTTCATGGTGGTGCTCACGACAGTCCCCTCGCCGGCCGGCGGTACTGATTGCGTTCGTCGACCTCGGCCTGCTCGCGACGGTCTTCGCTCTTGCGTTCCTGCTCGCGGTAGCGATCGATCACGCTGCCCAGCGCCTGCTCGCGCGCGTGGGCTTCACGCCACTGGTTGCGCGCGCCGTCGAGAAAGCGGCGTTGGCGCGCCACTTCGTTGATCTGTTGCGCGATCACCTGGTCGATGCGCTCCACGAACTGGCGTCGATTGAGCAAGGCGCTCACGCTCACCCCGCCCTGCGCCTCGGCGTATTCGGCGCGGTATTTCTGCAGTTCTTCGAGCTGCTGCTCGGCCTTGGCAAGCTTTTGCTGCTGCTCGGCCAGGCGCTGCATGGCCGTTTCCTGGCGGTCGTGTGCCAGGTCGGCGGCCGGTTGCAGACGGTTTGCGCGGGATGTCACGGCGTGCCTCCAGCGGTAAGCATTTCAAGAGCGCCAATGGCGTCATTGAGCGTGGTCGGCGCATCCACTTCCTGCTGCAGGAAGTCGCGCAGCCTCGGCCACATGGCGATGGCGTGATCCACCTGCGGGTCGGAACCCTTCTGGTAGGCGCCCACGGTGATCAGATCGCGCTGCTGGCGATACGCCGAATAGACCTGGCGAAAACGCTGGGCGGAGCGCAGGTGCTCGCGCTTCACCACGGCCGGCATCACGCGGCTGATCGATGCTTCGATATCGATGGCGGGATAGTGGCCGGCTTCAGCCAGATCGCGCGACAGCACGATATGGCCGTCGAGAATGGCGCGCGAGGCATCCGCGATGGGATCGTGGCGATAGTCGTCGCCTTCGGTCAGCACGGTGTAGAAGGCGGTGATGGAACCACGCCCTTCGGCATCGTTGCCCGCACGCTCGACCAGTGCCGGCAGCATGGCAAACACCGACGGCGGATAACCCTTGGTGGCCGGCGGCTCGCCGATCGCCAGCGCGATCTCGCGCTGTGCCTGGGCGTAGCGCGTGATTGAATCCATCAGCAGCAGCACACGCTGGCCGCGATCGCGGAACCACTCGGCAATGGCGGTGGCGTATTGCGCGCCGCGCAGTCGCTTGAGCGGCGGCGCGTCGGCCGGCGCAGCGACGATCACGGCGCGGGCGCGCCCCTCGGCGCCCAATGTGTGTTCGACGAATTCCTTCACTTCGCGGCCGCGCTCGCCGATCAGGCCCACCACGACCACGTCGGCGTCGGTATAGCGCGTCATCATGCCCAGCAGCGTCGACTTGCCGACGCCGGAACCGGCGAACAGGCCAAGGCGCTGTCCGCGGCCCACGGTGAGCAGTGAATTGATCGCGCGCACGCCGGTATCGAGCGGCGTATCGATGGGCTTGCGCGCCATCGGGTTGATCGGTTCGTTCTTGAGCAACGCGTGCTCGTCGACATCAAGCGGACCCAGGCCATCGAGCGGCACACCGTCGGCGCCGATCACGCGGCCCAGCAAGGCCATGCCCACCGGCAGGCCGCTGGTGTGCGCGCATGGCCGCACGCGTGCGTTCGGCAGCACGCCATGCATCTCGGCGACCGGCATCAGCAACAAGCGTTCGTCGGCGAAGCCGACCACTTCGGTTTCCAGTTCACTGCCATCGGCCGTGGTGACCAGGCAGCGTGCACCCAGCGGCGCCTCGCAGCCTTCCGCTTCCAAGGTGAGGCCGACCACGCGGCGCAGGCGCCCTTCCACGGTCAGCGTGCGCGCGCCGATGGCGCGTTGACGACGACGGGCCAGTCGCTCCTGCCACAAGGCGGCCCGCGACGGGCTGGGCGCGTTCATCCACGCACCTCGTCGGCATCTTCATCGATGCCTTCGGCTTCGGCGCCGAGCACGGCGTCCACCACGGCGGCGAGGCGTGTTTCAACACGGGCGTCGAGACGTGAGCGCTCGCTTTCCAGCAGGCAATCGCCGCGCTGCAGGCTGTTGTCAGGCAGCAACTGCCAGTGCGATTCCACCATCTCAAGCGAACGCAGCAAGGCGAGATCGTCCGGATGCAGGCGAACGCGCAGGTTGCCGCTGGCCGAAGGCAGCGCCAGCGCCGCCTGGCGCACGGCTTCCACCACCAGGTCGGGCGCGGTGCGCAACTCGTGCGCCAGCACCTGGCGCGCCACCGTCATGGCCAGCCGGGTCAGTTCCAGTTCCACCAGTTCGTCCATGCTGCGCAGTGGACGCGCTGCCGATTCCAGCAAGGCGTCCAGTCGCTGCATGCGCTCCTGCAGCACCTGCTGCGCCTCGGCCATGCCCTGGGCAAGTCCGGCGGCATGGCCTTCTTCACGTGCCTGCTGCTCGATCGACTCCAGGTCGCGCACAGTGGGCTGCTGCACCGGCTCGGGCGCCGGCTCGATCGCCACCGGCTCGCCCACCTCGGGCGGCAGCCAGCGTTCGAAGGGCAGCAGCTTGTCGCGGTTCATCACGGCATTCATGCGACCAGCTCGTCACCGGTGCCGGAGAGATTGATGGCGCCGGAATCGGCCAGCTTGCGCGCGATGGCGAGCACTTCCTTCTGCGCCGAATCCACTTCGCTGAGGCGAACCGGGCCGGAGACCTCCAGATCGTCGCGCAGCATGTCGGCCGCGCGCTTGGACATATTGGCGAAGATCTTTTCGCGCACGCCGGGTTCGGCGCCCTTGAGCGCGGTGACCAGGCGAGCGGTCGGCACTTCGCGCAACAGCGTCTGCATGCTGCGGTCGTCGAGGTCGCCGAGGTCTTCGAACACGAACATCAGTTCTTCGATGCGTCCGCTCAAACCCGAATCGTGGGTACGGATGGCCGCCATCAGTTCGTTTTCGCGACTGGTTTCCATCGCGTTGAGGATATTTGCCGCCGCCTTGAGGCCGCCGACGCTGGCGGATTTGAGCTTCTTGGTGTTGCCGCCGGCGAACTGGCGCTCCATGATTTCGTCCAGCTCGTTCAACGCATGCGGCTGCACGCCGTCGAGCGTGGCAATACGCATCACCGCATCGCTGCGCACGCGCGGCGCCAGATAGCCGATCACTTCGGCCGCCTGATCCGGTTCCAGATGCGCCAGCACCAGCGCGATGATCTGCGGATGTTCCTGGCCGATCATCTCGGCGATGGCGCGGCTCTCCATCCACTTGAGCGACTCCAGCCCCTTGCTGGAGCGACCGAGCAGGATGCGATCGATCAGGCCGCCCGCCTTGTTCTCGCCCAGTGCATTGACCAGGATCTTGCGGATGTATTCCTCGGTGCCGACGCCCAGCGAAGTGTGCCGACCCATGTCTTCATTGAGACGGGCGAGCACCATTTCCACTTGCTCGCGGGTGACGTTGGTGAGGCTGGCCATGGCCGAACCCACCGCCTGCACGTCGCGTGCGCTCAGATGCCGGAGCACCTCGGCCGCGTCCTGTTCGCCCAGCGTGAGCAGCAGGATGGCGGCACGCTGCGCGCCGCCGATTGGCGTTTCTGCTTTCATGATGCGTTCTGCCCGCTGACTTGTTTCACCGTCGCCTGCCGCTGACCAGCCAGCGGCGACTTGCGATGTCGACGCTGATCCTGCGGACGTCGTGCGAATTCGCGCTTAGCCGCCATCTTCGCCCACCCAGCTCTTGACCACCTGCGCCACCTGCTTGGGGTTTTCGCCGACCATGCGACGCGCCAGACCGATGCGCTGCTCGTACGCCAGCTGCGGCGGCACGCCGAGCTTGAGCACGTCGTCGCCGTCGTCCTTGTCGTCCACACGCACCGAAATGGTCGGTGTGTCCATGGGCATGGCGCCGGCCAAAGCAAGCTCGCGACTGGTGGACGGCGCGCGCGACAGACCGCGCAGGAGCGGACGCAGCAGCCCGAACGCCACCACCAGCGCCACAAGGATGCCGGCCGCCTGCTTGATCAGGTCGAGCATGCCCGGGCGCTCCCAGAACGGCTGTGCCGGCGTGGCTACGTCGTTGCTCGGGTCCTGGTGGAAGGCCTGGTTGATCACGCTGACGCTGTCGCCGCGCGCTTCGTTGTAACCCACGGCGTTGCGTGCAAGCGTGGTGAGGTGTTCCAGTTCCTGCGGGGTGAACGGGACGCTCTTGCTGCCGCCCTTGTCGCCCGTCACCAACTTGTTGTCGACCACCACGGCCACGGTGAGCCGCGCGAGGCGTCCCGCCGGATCGCTGACGTGGCTGATGGTGCGATCCAGTTCGTAGTTGCGCGTGGCGCTGCTGGAATTTTGGCTGGGGCCGCTGCTCTGCGCCGTTGCGGCCGTCTTGCCTGCCGCGTTCTTGCCTGCGGCAGGCTTCGCGGCAGTCGGCTGTGCCACGGTATTCGGCGGCTGGTTGCTCAGCGCGCCGGGAATCGAAGCGTCGTTCGCTTCGCCGGTGTGCTGTTCGCTGTTGGTCTGCTCGCTGCGCAGCGCGGGATGTTCGTGGTCGAAGGTCTCCGTCGCCTTCTCGGTCTCGCTGAAATCGAGATCCGCGTAGACCTGCGCGCGCACCTTGCCCGGACCGACCAGTGGCGTCAGCAACTCTTCGATGCGCTGCGCATACGTGTTCTCGATGCGCGTGGCCAGGCGCAGACGCGTATCGCCAATGGCGCTGGCGCTGCCCGCATCGGTGGTGGTGAGCAGCTGGCCCGCCTGATCGACCACCGACACCTGCTTGGGATCGAGATTGGGGACGCTCGACGCCACTAGGTGGACGATCGCTGCCACCTGGCTCGCGTCGAGCTGGCGACCGGCATACAGCGTCACCAGCACCGAAGCGCTCGCTTCCTTGTTGTCGCGAATGAAGGCCGACGGCTTGGGCAGCGCCAGGTGCACGCGCGCTGCACGCACCGACTGCAGGCCCGCGATGGTGCTGCCCAGATCGGTTTCCAGCATCTGCTGGTAGCGCGTGCGCTCGGCCAGATCGCTCATGCCAAACGGTGAATCGGCGCCCGGTGCTGCAGCAGTGGCGGAACTGCCCTGCGGCAGGCCCTGCGCGGCAAGCTTGAGGCGAATGGCCGCCAGATCGGACGCGGGCACCATGATGGAGTTGCCATCGGCACCCAAGGTGTAGGGCGTATTGGAGGCCTGCAGCGCCTGCGTGACGGCGGCGGCGTCCTTTTGTTCCAGGCCCGCATAGAGCAAGCCGTAGTTGGGGCCGCGCGACCACAGCACCACGGCCACGCCGAGGGCAACGGCGCCGGCCACGCCCACCAGTAGCAACAACTGTCGTGTTGCCGGGGTGCGCGCAAGCTGCTTGAGGTCCAGGCGAGAACCGGGGCTTTCGTCGGTGGTCGCGAGGGCGTTATCGGCCATGAAGACTGCTCTTGCTTGGGGGACGCAGAAACGTCGTCAATGGACCGGTCAGACCGGCATGTTCATGATGTTGTTGTAAGCGTCGACCAGCTTGTTTCTCACCTGGGTCAACGTGTTCAACGACAGATCGGCCTTGTTGATGGCCACCATGGTGCGACCGAGATCGGCACCATCATCGCCACGCTCGAAACTTGCCGCCTGCATGCCGGCGTCGGTCTGCGCGTCGGCCACCGACGAAATCGATTTCTTCAGCAGGCTGGCGAAATCGGTCTGCCCTGGAGCGGCAGCGGTGAACGACTGCTCCGCCGGTTGGGTCTGCAAAGAGAGCTGGCGCATCTGCGACAGCAGGTTGTTGACGTCGATCTGACTCATGACGGAATTCCAACGCGTAAAGAGTTATCGAGGGTGTTACTGCACGACGTGTGCCACGAAGCCAGAAGTGAGGCGGGAGGAGTGAGAAGTGAGAGAAAGCGTGACGCAGTTCCGCTTTCGGGAAGTGAGTGAAGCGGAGTGCGTAGCGTGAGATGGGCAACGCGTGCCCTCTCTCACTTCTCACTCCTCCCGACTCACTCCTGCTTTTACGCCTGCAAACTCGGCTGCAGACCGTACTTGCGCAGCTTTTCCACCAAGGTCGTGCGCTGCATGCGCAGCAGCTTTGCCGCGTGGGCCACCACGCCGCCGGTGACGTCAAGCGCTTGACGGATGAGACCGACCTCGATGTCGGCGAGGTGATCCTTAAGATCCAGGCCGCCCTCGGGCAGCATCACCAGTGAATCGCTGGCCACCACGGCCATCGGCTCGGGCAGCACGGTGGAGTGCCCGGTCATCAGCGACAGCAGCGCTGCGCCACGTACTTCTTCCATGATCTGCTGGCCGCGATATTTTTCCGGCAGGTCGCTGACGCGAACTTCGCTGTGCGGATAGAGAATGGAAAGACGCTCGACCAGGTTGTAGAGCTCGCGCACGTTGCCAGGCCATGCATAGTTATGCAGCGCATGCATGGCGCCTGCGCTGAAGCGCACGCTGCCCAGGCCACGACGCGACAGGCGCTGGTTGAATTCACCTACCAGTTCCGACAGGTCATCCAGGTGCTCGCGCAGCGCGGGCATTTCCAGCGGAAACACGCTCAGGCGGTAATAGAGGTCTTCGCGGAACTGGCCGTCGGCGATGGCAGCTTCCAGGTTCCGATGCGTCGCGGCGATGATGCGCACGTCGCAACGCTGGGTGCGATTGCTGCCCACGCGCTCGAACACGCGCTCCTGCAGCACGCGCAGCAGCTTCACCTGCATCGGCAGGCTCATGTCGCCGATTTCGTCCAGGAACAGCGTGCCGCCTTCGGCCAGTTCGAAGCGGCCCTTGCGGGTGCTGATGGCGCCGGTGAAGGCGCCCTTCTCGTGGCCGAACAGTTCGCTTTCCAGCAATTCGGCGGGAATCGCGCCGCAGTTGATCGCCACGAACGGCTTGTCGCGACGCGAGGAACACTCATGAATGCTGCGCGCGACCATTTCCTTGCCGGTACCCGATTCGCCCAGCACCAAGACACTGGAATCGAACGGAGCTACCTGGCGAACTAATGCATTGACACGAGCCATCGGACCGGAGCTGCCCACCAGCTTCAACTCCGTTCGACGCGGCGCCTGCGCCTGCGGGCCGCGCAGGGTCTGCGACAACTGGTCGTAGCGCAGCGGGAATTCGATGATGCCAACACGATTGTTGTCGGCCGTAGCGTCATTGCCCAGGCGCGGCAGCCATTCGGAATCGGCGGCCATCAACACCATCGCCTGATTGGAAGCGGTACCCAGCCGCGCGAACTGGCGTTCGGCTTCGGCTTCGTCGCAAACATTGCCCACATACACGGCACGCCATGCGTGCGTCGCTTCGTCCACCATTTCGCACTCTTCGCCACGCTGCGGGCGATAGCCGAGAAATTCCAGCGCCGAAACGACCGACTCCGCCCTGCGGTGATCCGATTCGATCACCAGTACGTCGAACTTGCCCATGTGATGTTCTCGTGCGTGCTGCTTCATTGGTGTCCCCTTGGATTGCACCTGCTCGCGTGACGGCAATCCGTCGTCGTCCGCGAGTAGGAATGAGCAAGAAGAAGGCCAGCCAATCACGTTTTTTCGACGCGGCGTGGGAGTTCACGCCTGCCGGTGAGCGTCACCTGATGTAAACGTTGCCAAGAAACTACGCATCGGTACGCCACAGACCACTGAAATCGCTAAAAAAAAATCCCGAGGCGCAATGCTCGGGATGGTGACCCTGTGCGACACCCTTTCGAGATGTGCGTCAAAGAACGTTCGTGTCGGGTTTCCGTAGCGTGATAGCGGTCACATTAGGATTGTGAACCGGGTCCGCGCGTTATGTCGCGGTCGCTCGACGCTCTGCCACTTTACGTCGGTGATGGCGGAACACGAGTCGCTCAATCGCGTCACATGTCGCCTCATCCATCGATTCGAAGGCGATAAAAATGTGATCTGCATCACGCTCTTGCACGACGTGAGCCGTGAGTTCCAGCGGCAAGGCCAGGCATCCGTCGAAGTGCAGCCGCACCAGGGCGTGTTCTTGCGCAGCCGGCCACAAGGTCTTGGGCAGCAACGCGCCAATCGCGTTGAAGCTGACAAGTACGCGCGGCGGCAACTGGGCATCGCGCTGTAGCAACTGGTCCAGCATCGCCATCAGCACGTTGAGCTTGCTGTCCAGACGCTGCATGTCCTGACCAAGCTGGCTCTCTTCGTCCAGGGCCTCGCTGCGGCGCTCGTTGAACACGGCCAGCGTGCCAAGCACGCTGAGATTGCGATCGCGCATCGCCATGCGCTGCAGCTCGCCCAGCGGTTCAGTCAACGCCGCACAGCTCACGTGCAGGCCGTCGTCATAGGCCACACGCTCGGAAAACTGCTGCCAGGATGCGTCTTGCATGAGTCCCTCGTTGCGCTGGGGCCGGTGAACGTCGCGGCCGTGCGGGATTATGCGCGCATCCGGCCGGGTGGCACCGGGCTTATTCGACGCCGGCGCGCAGATAGGCGCTGAGTGCGCGATGGCGATGTTGATGCTGGCCCAGGTCGTCGCCCAGGCGATCGCGCTGCTGGCGGGCCAGTTCGCGGACTTCTTCGGTGTGGGCCAGCAGGGTCTTGAGTACCGGCAGCGACTGGGCTTCGGTCATCGGCAAGCGGGCGATCTGCTCGCTGCGCTCGGTTTCCAGCGTGGCCACGGCGTTCCAATCGCCTTCACGGGCGGCCGCCAGCATGCGTTCGCTGAGCTCAAGCACCACCGCGTGCGTCGCGTTGTCCATGTTCATGCCGCCGCGCTGGGCTGGCTGCCCTGCTTTGCCAGGAAATCGTTGCGGATCTGACGCCAGGCATCGCGCACGGGGGTGAGCAGGTCCACCACTTCGTCAATCGCGCGCTCGTCATTGTTGAGCTGCGCGTGCAGCAGGCGACGACTCACATAGTCGTAAAGCGCATCAAGCCGCCCGGCCAACGCGCCGCCCTGCGAGTGGTCAAGGCTGCCGCGCAATTCAGTGACGATCGCGTGGGCGCGACTGAAGTGCATGCCCTTGGCCGGCACGTCGCCACGACGGATCGCGCCGCGCGCCTGGTTGATACGGTCGATCACGCCATCGAACAGCATATTGGTCAGCTGGTGACGGTCGGCGCCTTCCACGCTGCCGCGCGCGCTGGTTTCCTGATAGAGCGCGCTGGCATTGCGCATATAGCCGTAGGTCATGGTCGTCCCCGGTTTTAGTTCTTGGAGCTGGAATTAGTCAGCTGCGCAAGCGCCGTGGTGAGATACGTGCTGGTGTTGTTGAGCGAGGACATCAGCGTATCGAGCGCGGTGTACTGCTGCTGCAACTGCGTCTGGTAGGTGGCCATGCGGTTGTCCAGTGCGGTCTGCTGCGTGCCCAGCTGGGTCAACGTATCGTTGAGGCTGTCCATGCGCGTGCTGATGATGCCGCCGCTCTGCGTGTACGAATTGATCGCCGTATTGAGCGTGGTGCCGTAACCGTTGGGACCGGTGAGCAAGTCCTTCACGGCCGACGGATTGCTCTGGAAGGCCGCGGAAAGCTTGTCGGTATCCAGGCTCATGGTGCCGTCGGCATTGCGCGTGATGCCAACATTGGCCAGCGTACCGATGCCGTTGCCCTTGACCGAGTTGCTCAACACCGAAGCAATCTGGCGCTGCACCGAGGTGAGCGTGTTGTCGCCCAGCAGCACGCCGGGAGGGTTGGCGCCAGTCGTGTCGAAGCTCGACAGCGACGTTACAGTTTTCGCGTAGCTGTTGTACGCGTCGACCAGCCCCTGGATCGCGTTGGTGGCGGCGGTGTTGTCCTGCGCCACGGTCAGCGTGTTGGTGCCGGTGCCGGTGAGGTTGACCGTCACACCGTCCATCATGCCGCTGACGGAGTTGGTGGGACTGGTGACGGCGATGCCGTCCAGGGTGAGCTTGGCGTCCTGCGCCTCGTTACCGCCCGGTGTGTTGAGCGTATTGGCGAGACTGGTGAGTCCGCTGCTGCTGGTGGCGTTCGCGCTGACGGTGAACGCGTTGGCCACGCCCGTCTTGCTCGAGCTCAGCATCAGCTGCTGGCCGTTCGTACCGTTGACGATGGTGGCCGTCACACCCGGATTGGATGAGGAATTATTGATCGCGGTGGCGATGGCCGACAGCGAATCGGTGGCCGACACAGCCAGGTTCATGGTGGTCGAACCCACCGTGATGTTGAGCGTGCCAGCGCCGACCGGCGTACCCGAAGTCACCGGGCTGCTGGCACGCTTCTGCGCCGTGGCAAGCTGGCTCACGGCGATGGTGTAGGTGCCCGGATGCGCACTCGACATCGTCGTTGCGGTGCCGATGCTGCTACTGCTGCCCTGCGCGGTCAGCGTCGCGTTGTAGCTGCTGAACGTGCTGGCGGCGCTGAGCGTCGCCAGCGCGGTCTGGATGCCGCCCAGCGCCGAATTCAACGACGACAGGCCGCCCAGCAGGCTGTTCGTCTGGTTGGTGCGCGTGGTGATCTGCTGTTGCGATGCGGCCTTGCGCGCATTCACCAGCGCCGTGACGATCGAACTGACGTCCAGCCCCGAACCGATGCCCGCCGCGCTGAGCGTGCCGCCGCCGGACGACGAACCGCTCGACGAGGATGAGCTGCTGGAGCCACTGGTGGCCGACGTGAGCTGGTTGAGCAGCGCGCTGAGGCTGCTACCGCTGGTGCTGCTAGTCGTGGTCATCGCACTACCTTGTCCGTTTCCCGAAGTGGTTCCGCCGTGGCGGAAGTTTTCGAGCCCCCGGCAAAGCCCTCACGCATGAAGGCTTTGCCGGAAGCTCCCGAAACACCGGGCGGGCTGCGCGAGGCAACCCGCCTGGTGGTAGATCCGGCCGCGGTGGATGCGACTCGGGAGGAGTCGCATCCGGGCCTGCGTCCGTTACTGCAACAGCTTGAGAACCTGCTGCGGGTTGGAGTTGGCCTGGGCCAGCACCGAGATACCCGCCTGCTGAAGCACCTGCGCCTTGCTGAGGTTGGCCGTCTCGGCCGCGAAGTCCGCGTCCTGGATGGTCGACTGCGAAGCCTGCAGGTTGGTGGTCTGAGCGGCCACCGTGGAGATGGTCGACTGGAAGCGGTTCTGCACCGCACCCAGCTGGGCAGCGAAATCGCTGACCGTCTTCAGGGCGACGTCGACGCGGGAGATCAGGTCGTTGGCCGAATCCACCGTGCCCACGCTGCCGGAGGCGAGCGAGCCACCGGTCGCAGCCGAGGTGCCCTGGGTGTAGGTCGCACCGGCATTCGCGTCCGTAGCGGACGCGCCGACGATCTGACCCTTGGTGTCGCCAACCGTCAGCGCACCGGCGGAGTAGAAGTTGATGCCGTTGCCGGCACCGTTCACTGCCGCGCTGACGCCCGTGATGCCGGCCGCATTGATGGCGTCGGACACGTCCTGCAGGCTCTTGGCGCTGCTCAGGTCGATGGCCGTGCCATTGATGGTCAGGCCTTCCTTCGACAGGTCGCCCGTCTTGGCCACGACAGCGGTCGAAGCACCGGTGCCGGCAGCGGCGGTCGACGCCGGCAGGCCGAGCGCGGTAGCACCCGCGCCGGTGAAGGTCAGGGCGGCGGCGCCACCGTTGTTGATCGCCAGTTCGCCGGTGGTGCTGTTGACCGACGCCACCGTGCTGCCAGCCGCCGCGTTGATGGCGGCAGCCAGGTCACCGGCGCTGTGGTACGTACCAGCAGCAACGGCCACGTTGGTGGTGCCACCGTCGGTGGAGACATTCAGCGCGCCAGCGGCGAGCGTATAGCCCTTGAACGCGGCACTGATGTCGCCCGAGTTCACTTCAGCCACCTGGCCCATGGCGCTCGACTTCACGCTGGTGCCCAGGCTCACCGAGATGGTCTGGCCGACGTCGGCACCGATCTGGAAGCTCTTCGTCTTCATCGAGCCGTCCAGCACGTTCGAACCGTTGAACGTGGTCTGGTTGGCGATACGGGTGATTTCAGCCAGGCGCTGCTGCACTTCCTGGTCGATCGAGGCGCGGTCCGAATCGGTGTAGGTACCGTTGGCCGACTGCACCGCGAGGTCGCGGATCGCCTGCAGGTTGGCGGTGACCTGGTCAAGAGCCGAACCTGCGGTCTGCGCCAGGTTGATGGCGTCCGACGCGTTTGCGCTGGCCTGGCCGAGACCGCCGATCTGCGTGGTGTAGCGCTGCGAGATGGCGAAGCCGGCGGCGTTGTCGGCGGCGCTGTTGATCTTCAGACCCGACGACAGACGCTGCGTGGCGGTGGACAGCGCGCTCTGCGACTTGGTCAGGTTGTTCTGCGCATTCAGCGACGAGATATTGGTATTGATAACGAGAGACATGGATTTCTCCTACGTAACCGGTGACCGGTTGAATTGGCTGTATTCGTGCCGGCGATCAGGTTCCGCGTGGGATGCCATCCGCCTCAGTGAACTTTTCGGCTCGTCTTGCGATTACTTGAGCCGTGTTCGATGCCAATTCGTGATGGAGCGCACTGGATCGGGCCTTGCCCGCCTTCCTGCCGTCCCACCAACCACTCAACGTTGCGTAGCCCTCCTCTCGTTCTTGCGATGCATGCCTTGCGCGCAGCTTGCTGCGATCACTTCAGGTAATTGAACAGGCTCATCGACTTCACCTGCGCAAACATCTGCTGCGATGCCTGCAGCGCGGTCTGCTGCAGCGACAGATTGCTGATGGCGGTATACGCATCGGCGCCCTGCACGTCCGACAGCGCGCTCTGGTAGGTGACGTTGAGATCCTGATAGGCACCCTGCTGCTGTTGCAGCGTGTCCAGGCGTCCACCGATGGAGACCTGCACCGAGCTGATCGACGACTGCGTCTGGTCGATCGATTCGATCTGGCGGCTCATCACGTTGGTGAGCTGCGTATCGGTAGTGCTGCCGCTCTGCAGCGCATTGATCATGTTGGTGAGCGTGCTGAAGATGTCCTGCTGGCCACCGGAGGTCACCGACACCGTGTCGCCGGCGGCAGGCGTGCCGCTCATCGCCATGGTCATGCCGTTGAAGCTGATCGAGCCGCCATCGGTATACGTGCCGGTGACCGGGTTGCCGCTGCTGTCGAGCACGGCATTGCCGTTGGCATCGGTGGCCGACCACGTGCCGCCGGTACCGAAGGTGATGGTGTAGCCGCCGCCGCTGCCGGATGCGGCGCTATTCCACGCGTTGAGATCGGTAACGCTGTTGCTGCCCACCACCAGCGTGCCGGTGTTGGCGCTGCCTGCACTGGCCTCGAACGTGCCATTGCCCATCGGAATCGTCATGAACAGGCCCGAGCCCGGATCACTGCTGGCAACTTGCAGGCCCGCACCCACGGCCGAACGCTGCTGCGCATCGTTGCCGCTGTAACTCACCACGCCATTGGCATCCATCTGGAACGGCGTCTTGGTGGTGCTGGTGCCGCCAAACAGCGCGTTGCCGTTGCTGTCGGTGGTATTGGCCAGCTGCAAAAGTTGATCGCGCATCTGGCTGAGCTGGCTGGCGATGCTGTTGCGATCGCTCGCCGACAAGGTGCCGTTGACCGCCTGCAAGGCCAGCGTGCGTGCACTGTCGAGCACGTCGTTGACCGAGCTGAGCGTGCTCGCTTCGGTGTTCAGTCGGGTGTTCGCCGTATCGATGGTGCTCGAATACTGCGCGTTCGCCGCGATCACATGATTGAGGCTCACCACCTGGCCGGCGCCGGCCGGATCGTCGGACGCCACGTTGATGCGCTTGCTGGTGTCGACCTGGTTCTGGGTCGCCGCCAGCGCACTCTGCTGGCTGAGCATGGTGCTGAGCGACTGCTGATACATCCAGCTCGTTGAAAGGCGCATGGAAGATTATCCCTGGATCGCGGTAAGCAAGCTGCTGAAGATGGTTTGCGCGGTGGAAATCACCTGCGCGGAGGCCTGATAGGCCTGCTGGTACTTGACCATGTTGGACGCCTCTTCATCGAGGTTCACGCCCGAAACGCTTTGCTGCGCGGACATGGCCTGATTGAACAGACTGGTCTGCGTGGTGAGATTGCTTCCTGCCTGGCTGCCCACCGTACCGATGTTGGTGGTCAGCGTGCCGTACGCATCGATCACCGACTGCGTGCCGCCAGCCAGTACGCCCTTGTCCGCCAGGCCAGCCAGCGCCAGCGCGTTGCTGGTGTCGTTGAGGCCGTTGGTGTTCGCACCGATGCTGAAGCTGTCGTTGGCCGCCGGTGTGCCCGACGGAGTCACGCTCCAGCCATTGGCGCTGATGGTCTGCCCCGGCGCGTAGCTGCCGCTGGCCAGCACGTTGCCCGACCCGTCGGTCACCTGATAGCTGCCGGCCGTCGGAAAACTGACGGTGGCGCCGCTGAGCAGGGCGGCATTGGTGGGATCGGTTACCGTCACCGAACCGATGGCGCCGTTGCCGGTATTGGCTTTGGCCGCCGTCGCGTTCAACGCGGCCGCCGCGGCAATGCCGTTGGGATCGGTCATGGTGAGCGCGAGGCCAGTGGATGCCTGACGCGTCGGCTGCAGCTGGAAGGTATCGCCCGCCTGCGCCGTGCCGGACAGCGTGAGCGTCATGCCATCGGCGGAATACGTGCCATCGGGATTGGCGGTCATCGGCACGTTCTGGCCGGCGGTGGTGGCCATGCTCCAGTTGCTGCCGTCGTAGCTCAGCACATAGTCCGAACCGGTGAGCTGCGACACGTCGCTGATGCTCGCCGACACGCTGCCCGTGCCCTTGTTGAGATTGCTGGGCAGCACGGCCGGCGACGGCACGCTGAACATCGGCCCGCCCTGCTTGCCGTATTGATCCAGACCCTTGGACTGCTGCGTGTTGACGCTGGTGGACAGCGCCACGGCCGCCTGGCCGAGCTGGTTCTGCACGCTGTCGAGCACGTTGCCGCGGTAATCGAGCAGCGCACCCAGCGAACCGCCGCTCAACTTGCTGCTGACCACGGTGCCGGTGCTGTCGAGCACTTCGGTGCGCGAGGCGTCGTACTGATTGTTGCCGGTCTTGAGCGCAAACGACTTGTCGCCGCTGACCAGCGCCGCGCCGCTCGAGGTATACACGCTGACGGTGCCGTCGCTCTGCGTATAGGCAGATACGCCCAGATAACCCGACAGCGTCTGCACCAGGTTGTCGCGCTGGTCGAGCAAGTCATTGGGAACATTGTTGCCTGCCGCATGGATCTGCGCGTTCACGCTGGCGATATTGGCCGAGACGTTATTGATGCTGTCGACCGTGGTTGAAATCTGCGCGTTCACCTGGGTCTGCTGCGCCGCCAGCTGCTGGCCCAGCGTATTGAATACGGTGACGGCCTGGCCCGCACTGCCCAGCAACGACTGGCGGCTCGAGGCCACGCCCGGCGTATTGGCCACCGTGCTGAACGACCCATAGAAATTATCCAGCGCCGTCTGCAGGTTGCCGCTGGCCGCGAGCGAGCTGTTGAGCGTGGTGGCCAGGCTGCTGTATGTGGTCGCGCGCTGCAGATTGGAATTGGACGTCCATAGCGCCGTGGTGAGGAAGTCGCTGTAAGCGCGCTGCACCGCCTGCACATTGACGCCGCTGCCGATGGTGTAGTTGCCGCCGGCCTGCGAGATGGCCTCGGTCTGCAGCACCGTCTGACGGCTATAGCCGGTCGTGTTGACGTTGCTGATGTTGTTGCCCACGGTGGACAACGCCACCTGTGCGGCGTTCAGCCCTGAGGTACCAATGCTGAGAAGGTTAGACATGTGTCATTCCGGGGCAATCACTGGGAGGGGTTCGGCGCGAGGCCGACTTTCTTGAGGGCGGCTTGCCCGATGGCGTCGAGTGCGTCACGCATCTGGGGACTATTGGCGATGGCCACGATTTTTTGCGCATACGACGGATCGGTCGCATAACCGCCGCTGGCCAGTCCGCGGGCGAAACCCACCACGTCTTCGCCATGGTTGAGCGCCTTGGCATAGCGCGGGTTGTCGGCAATCAGCTGGGCGTAGTCATCGAACGACTGGCCCGGGTTGTCGTAGGAGCGGAACTGCGCGCGGCGATGCACCGCCACGCCGTCTTCGAATTCCAGCGTGGGCACGCTGACTTTTTCACCGCCCCAGCTCTGCCCGGCCTTCATGCCGAACAAGTTGTTGCTGGTATTGCCGTTGGAATGCGCGGGCATATGCTGGCCCCACTGCGTCTCCAGCGCGGCCTGCGCCAGCACCGCCCGGACCGATACGCCAAGTTTATCTGCAGCCTTTTGCGCATACGGCGCCAACTGGCGCACGAAATCTTCCGCATCGGCCGGCATCAGCTTGAGCACTTTCTCGCCCACCTGTCGCGCCGAACCGGCAATGTCGCTCAGGCGCTTCTGCCAGCTGTCGTCCAGGCCTGCCGCGCCGGCCGTCTTGCTGCCATTGGCGTCGCCGGCCGTGCCATCCGCCTTGCCACCCAGCGCGCCGCCGAGCTGGCGCACCAGCATCTGCGCAATGCCGATGCCATTGCCGCCCTGCGACAGCTGCACCGACAGCTGCTGATCGAACATGTCGCGCCACTGGTTGCCGGCATCGCTGTCGAACAAGCCATCACCGCTGCTCGCGTCGCGCATCGACTTGAGCATCATCTGGGTAAAGATCGACTCGAACTGTTTGGCTACCGCCGGCAGCGCCGCCTTGGCGTCGCTCTGCGCGCTCTGGCGCAGCGCGGCGAACCCGGACAAATCGGTCCAGGTATTGAGACTGCTGGCAGCGTCGCCGGAGATCGCCATCAGATCACCACCAACTCCGCATGCAGCGCACCTGCCTGCTTGAGCGCCTGCAGGATGGAGATCAGATCGCTGGGCGAGGCGCCCACCTGGTTAACCGCGCGCACGATGGTGTCGAGATTCGTGCCCGGGCCGAACTTGAACATATGGCCGCCGTCTTCGCTGACCTGCACGTCACTTTGCGGCACCACGACCGTCTGCCCGCCTTTGCTGAAGGGCGCCGGTTGCGATACCTGCGGATTCTCCGAAATCGTCACCTGGATGGAACCGTGCGCCACGGCGGCTGGCGTCACGCGCACTTCCTGCCCGATCACGACCGTGCCGGTTCGCGAGTTGACCACCACGCGCGCCGGTGCATCGCCCGGCGTCACTTCGATGGCCTGGATCGCGCCCAGCCACGCCACGCGCTGGGCAGGATCGAGCGGGCCACGCACGCTTACCGATCCGCCATCGAGCGCACTGGCGGTGCCGACGCCGTAGGTGCGGTTCACCGCTTCAGCCACGCGCGTCGCCGTAGTGAAGTCGGCGGTGTTGAGATTGAGCACCAGGTCGCCACCGTTGGAGAACGCCGAGGCCACAGCACGCTCCACCGTCGCGCCATTAGGCACGCGACCGCTCGCGGAAATGTTCACCTGCACACTGGAACCACTCTTGCCTTGCGCACTGATGCCGCCGACCACCACGCTGCCCTGCGCCATCGCATAGACATTGCCGTCGGCACCGCGCAGCGGCGTCATCAGCAACTCGCCACCGCGAATGCTCTTGGCGTTGCCGATCGACGCCACCGTGATATCGATCACCTGCCCCGGCTTGGCGAATGGCGGCAGCTGCGCGGTGACCGTGACGGCTGCTGCATTCTTCAGCTGCGGACGCACATTGGCCGGCACCGTGATACCGAACTGCACCAGCATATTTTCCAGACTCTGCGTGGTGAACGGTGCCTGCGTCGTCTGGTCGCCGCTGCCGTCCAGGCCCACCACCAGGCCGTAACCGATCAACTGGTTGCTTCGCACGCCGGCCACTTGCGTAAGGTCGCGAATCTTGTCCGCATGCAAGGGCTGGTTCACCGAGAGGCAGGCGCACAGAACGATGGCCGTGCTGCTTAGCGCGGAGGCTACGCGTTGGCGGATGCGAAAGAGTGAAACGTGCGGGAGCAAGCGCTGGATGTTCATCAGTACGGCATCCACTTGGAACTGAAGAAGCGCGACAGCCAGCCCTGCGTATTCGCATCGGCCAGCGAACCCTTGCCGGTGTAGGCGATCTGCGCGGCGGCCACGCGCGTGGACGGCACGCTGTTGTCCTGCAGGATGTCTTGCGGGCGCACGATGCCGGAAATGCGGATCAGCTCTTGGCCCTGGTTGATGGTGAGCATCTTCTCGCCGCGCACCAGCAAGTTGCCGTTGGAAAGGCGCTGCGCCACGGTCACCGTGATGGAGCCGGTCAGCTGGTTGCTCTGGCTGCTGTCGCCGCTGCCGTCGAAGCTGCGGTCGCCGTTGGTGGTGGTGTTGGCCACCTTGCCGCCGATGCTCAGGCCCTGGCCGAGAATGGTCGGCGCATCGATGCTGGCGGTGTCCTTTTTGCTGGTGCTGGTGCTGGCCTTCTTCGACGCCTGCGTGCTCTCCACCAGCGAGATGGTAAGGATGTCGCCCACGCGATGTGCGCGCGCATCGTTGAACAACTCCATGCCTTGCTCGGCGTGGTAGATCGAGCCATCGGTCGGCGGCGCCGTGGGCTGTTCCGCCGGCATGGTGGCCGCCCACTGGTGATCGTCGCGCGGCTGCGGCATGACACAGCCGACCAGCGCGGCGAGAGCCACCACGACACTGATCCGATTGAGGAAGCGGAAGGACAGCATGACGGTTCTCACATCTTGTCGGTCAGGTCTTGCAGCATCTGGTCGGTGCTGCTGATCGCCTTGGAATTCATTTCGTAGGTGCGCTGGGTTTCGATCATGTTGACCATCTCGGCCACCACGTTGACGTTGGACGATTCCAGCGACCCCTGCAGCAGCGAACCCATGCCGTTGAGGGCCGGCTGGCCGGTCTGCGGCGCGCCGCTCGAGGCGGTTTCGACATAAAGGTTCTGGCCCAGCGGCTGCAGGCCGGCAGGATTGATGAAGTCGGCCAGCTGCAGCGTGCCCAGCGTCTGCGGCGTCGCGGAAGACGTCGTGGTGGCCGAGACCGTGCCGTCCGTGCCGATGCTGATGTTCTGCACGCCCGGCGGCATGGTGATGGCCGGTTCCAGCGGATAGCCGTCCGCCGTCACCAGCTGGCCATTGGGATCGGTATGCAGTGCACCGTCGCGCGTATACGCCACGCTGCCATCGGGCATGCTCACCTGCAGGAAGCCGCGCCCCTGGATGGCTACATCCATCGAGCCGCCGGTCTGGGTCAGGTTGCCTTCGGTGAACAGCTTTTCGTTGCCCACCACTTTCACGCCGGTGCCCAGCATCAGGCCCGACGGATTGAGCGTCTGCTCGGTGGTCTGCGAACCTGGCTGGCCCTTGTTCTGGTACATCAGGTCCTGGAACGCCGCACGCGAACTCTTGAACGCGGTGGTGTTGGCGTTGGCCAGGTTGTTGGAGATCACGTCCATGCGCGTCTGCTGCGCGTCCAGGCCGGTCTTGGCAATCCACAGGGAAGAAAACATCAGTTACTCCGTGTAAGTCAGCGGGCTTAGTTGGCCTGCAGCAGCTTGATGCTGGAATCGGCGTTGTCCTCGGAGGTCTTGATGGACTTCACCTGCATGTCGTACTGGCGCGAAAGCGCGATCATCTTCACCAGCTCAGCCGACGCATTGACGTTGCTGCCTTCGAGCTCGCCAGAGGCGATGGTGATGTTTTCGTCGGCGGCAGCCGTGCTGCCGTCGCTCATATGCATCAGGCCGTCGCCGGCCTGCGTCATCTGCGCGACATCGGGATTGACCAGCTTGATGCGATCGATCTGCGACACCGAGTTCGGTCCCTGCCCCTGCGGCACCGTTGAAATCGTGCCGTCCGAACCCACGCTGATATCCGTGGACGGCGGGATGGTGATGGGCCCGGAACTGCCCATCACCGGATTGCCACGCGAATCAGTCAGCCCGCCATCGGCGGTGAGCTGAAGATCACCCGCACGCGTATAGCCTTCCGAACCGTCTGGCGCCTGCACCGCGATGAAACCCGGACCACGCACCGAAATATCCAGCGAACGCCCCGTGTTGACCGGCGAACCTTGCGCGCTGCTCTGGCCAATGCCATGCGTCACCGCGTTGATGCGCGCCGGCGTGCCATCGCCAAGCACCGGCACGCTCTGGAACGCGGACAGCTGGCTCTTGAAGCCGACCGTGGACGCGTTGGCCAGGTTGTGGCTCACCGCGTCCTGGGCGCGCATGATCTGCGTCGCCCCGGTCATCGCTACGTAGACGGAACGGTCCATGGCGGTCTATTAACGCGACACGGCGTTGAACAAGGACGACGCCAGCGTGTTGTCGGTCGACAGCACCTGCGCGTTGGCCTGGTAGTTGCGCTGCGCCTGGATCATGTCGACCAGCTGCGCGGTGGTGTCGGCCGTGTTGGAGCTTTCCAGCTCGCCCGACTCGATGGTGCCGAACTCGCCCGAGTTCGCCGTACCCATCGTGGCGGGGCCCGAATCGGTGCTCGCCACCCAGGTGGTATTGCCCAGCTGACGCAGGCCCTGCACGTTGGCGAAGTTGGCGATGGCCACCTGGCCGATCTGCGTGCTCTGGTTGTTCGAATAGGTCGCCGTGATCACGCCCTTTTCGTCGATGTCCAGACCCGACAAGGTGCCCGCTTCGAAACCGTTCTGGATGATGGGGGCGGCCGAGTAGTCCGTACCGAACTGGGTGATGTTGGTCACGTTGAGCGACAGCGTGAGCGGCGAGGAACCATTGGCGAGATTGACCGGGTTGAAGGCCAGCGTGCCGGTGGTCGGCGTGGTGAGCTTGCCCGTGCTGTCGAACGTCATCGGCTGCGTGCCGGCGCTCTGGCCGTCCACGTAGAGATTGGCGTTCCAGGTATTGGTGCCGGTCTTCACGTAGTAGATCGTGGCCTGGTGCGAGCCGCCCTGCGAGTCGTACACGGTGACCGGCGCCGCGTTGTTGTAGCTGGTCGAATCGGTGGTGCTGAACGGATTGGTCGGCGCGGTGGCGCTGGCCGGTAGGTTCGACGACAAGGTGATCGACGAGGTTGCCGTGGCGCTGCTCTGCGCGGTCTGCCAGCTGAAGTCGGACAGCGTGCTCATGTCGAAGCCGCCATTGCCGTTGGGCGGGTAGATCTGCAGGCGCGAGCCGTCCGGCGAGGTGATGAAGCCGTTGGAGTTCTTGATGAAATCGCCGGCGCGCGTGTACTGCACGCCGCTGCCGTTGTTCACCGCGAAAAAGCCGTTGCCGTTGATGGCCAGGTCCAGGCTGTTGCCGGTGGTCTGCAGGTCGCCCTGGTTGAACTGCTGCGCCACATCCTGCAGCGTGACGCCGCTGCCGACCGCGGTGGAATTGAGGTTGAGGCCGGTCACCGCGAAGATGTCCGCGAACTCGGCACGCGAACCCTTGAAGCCGGTGGTGTTGGCGTTGGCGATGTTGTTGGCGATGACGTTGAGATCGGACTGGGCAGCATTGATGCCGCTGAGCGCCGTGTTGAGTGCCATGTTCTATTCCTCGAGTGAGTGGACGCGTGTAGCGTCAGAGAATCTGTGCCACCTGGCTAAGCGGCACGCCGCCCACGCCCGTTACCTGCAAGTACGTGCCCAGCGTGCTGCCGCCGTAACCCACGCCCGTCACCGTGCCGGATACATAGGTGTCCAACGAGGTGCTGGCGCTGCCCGAGCCACTGCCCGCCTGCAGCGTGTAGGTGCCCTTGGCCACGGCATTGCCGCTGTCGTCCTTGCCGTCCCAGCTGAACTGCGCAAGGCCCGCGCTTTGGGCGCCGAGCGCGATCGTGCGTACCACGTTGCCGCTGCCGTCGAGCACCTGGACCGTAGGGCTGCTCGCGGCGGTCACGTTGATGGCGCCCTTTACCGCATCGGTGCCGTCATAGGTGACCGAGCTGGCCGGCACCAGCACGTCGCGGTTCACCAGGTTGGCCGAGCTGAGCACCTGCGAGGTCTGCATGTTCGACGTCACATTGCTGCTCATCGTCTGCAGGTCGGTATCCAGCTGCTGGGTGGCAGACAACTGGCTGAACTGCGCCATCTGCGAGACGAACTGCGAGTTGTCGACCGGATTGGTCGGATCTTGCGCCTGCAGCTGCGCCGTCATCAACTTGAGGAAATCGGCCTGCGTCATCGTGCTCGACAGCGCCGAGTTCACGTTCGACGAGCTGCTCGAACTGGAACTGCTTGAGTTGTTCGTATTGGTATTGCTGGTGCCGCTGGGAATCGTGGACATGGGGTTTCCTGCCGGCTTACTTGCCGAGGTCGAGTGTCTTGAGCATCAGCTGCTTGGTGGTATTCATCGCCTCGACGTTGTTCTGGTACGAGCGCGATGCCGTGATCATGTTCACCAGCTCATCGATGGGATTGACGTTGCTGCCATAGACGTAGCCCGTGTCATCCGCCATCGGATTGCCCGGCTCGTAACGCGCCTGCACGTCGGCCTGGCTTTCGGTCACGCCCTTCACCTGCACGCCCACGGAGCTGTCCGCATCGGCGCTCTTGGCACCGCCCATCGCCTTCTGCACAGCGGAGAACAACGGCTCCTTCGCGCGATAGGCGCCTTCGGGCGTGCTCGACACGCTGTCGGCATTGGCCAGGTTGGACGCCACGGTGTTGAGCCGCAGCGACTGCGCCGCCATGCCCGAACCGGAGACATCAAAGATCTTGAACAAGGACATCAGCTCTGGCCTCCGGTGATGGCCGTGCGCAGCATGTGGATCTGCGCCGTGATGAAGGACAGGCTCGCCTGGTAGTGCACACCGTTGGCGGCGAAATTCGCCTGCTCCACCTGCGTGTCCACCGTATTGCCGTCCATCGACGGCTGCGTGGGCGTGCGATACGCAAGTTGCTGCGCCGACTGCGCCTGCGGATTGATCTGCCCCGGCTGCGTGATGGTCATGGCCAGCGTGTTGCTGTTGCCACTCGCATTGGCCATGGCCTTCTTGAAGTCGACGTCGCGCGCGAGGTAACCGGGCGTATCGGCATTGGCCAGGTTGCTCGCCAACACTTCGCTGCGCCGCTGCCACGTATCAAGCGCCTGCGTGTGCAAACCGAACAGATTGTCGTTGATCGAACTCATCACTCACTCCTGCGACAGGGGCCGCGGGACGGTTTGAGCAATTTGCGTGCCACGGTTCACGCTGTGGCTGGCAGCCCGCGCCGCTGCTGGATTTGCGCAGGTTTCGCGTTCGGCCTTGGAGTGGGTTTTCGGGTGGGAGTCGGAATTTCGACGCGGGTGGTAGCGGGTTACCGACGCCTGGACTGAGGGAGTTTCCAGTCATGCTCTCGATCGCATCAACCCTCAGCCATTGCCACACCTGGCGCTTGCCTGTGGGAGCGCACCCTGTGCGCGACAGCCACGCTGCGGTGTACCGCTCCGTAGGTTTGTCGCGCACAGGGTGCGCTCCCACAAAGAGCCGACCGGCACCGGGCTGCATGTCCCCTTGTAGGAGCGCACTTGTGCGCGACCGCAGCGCCCGGATCTACCGCTCCGTAGGCTGGTCGCGCACAAGTGCGCTCCTACAAAAAGAAAGACGCCCGGCAATGTGGGACGTGGGGCTCTTGATGCGGCTCTTGATGCGGCTCTTGATGTGGCTCTTGATATGGCTCTTGATGTGGCTCCGGCTCTGCCCCCGGGGTCCCCGTATGACGCGGCGGGCGGGTGGAGGAAAGCCCCCAGGGTGGCCGCATGGATGCGGCCAGTTTTTCGACAGGACAGGGATGTCCTGTCGAAAAACTCCGTAACCCGACCGCGCACCTGGAGGGTCGAAGACCCGGAAGGCGCGTCATCCGGGGGGCCCTTTCTTTTGGTTACTTTTCTTTGGGCAAGCAAAGAAAAGTAACTCGGGCCGCGGCAGCGGCCCGAAAGCCCGCGCAGGCGAGCCAGATCGCCGCATCGCGACAACTAAACACCGAGACTCTGGATGACCAGCCTTCGGCTGTTGAAAAGCGCTTCCGGCAAACGCCGAGATGACGAGCAAGGGAGCCAGCAGTACATACAGACGGTGAGGCTAGATTGGCCCCTCACCCCAACCCTCTCCCCGCAGGGGAGAGGGAGCAGTCGCAAAGACCGGAGGGTCGGCAACGCCAGCACCCCAAAAAATCAAAACTCCTCAAACCTCTCCGGCATCAACTCCAACACCGTCTGCGCCAACAAATCCGGCTGAAACTTCGCAACGAAGCGATCCGCATTCACCTCGCGCACCATCGCCTCATTGAAGATCCCGCTGATCGAACTATGCAACACCACCTTCAACGAACGCAGCGACGGCGTTTCGCGAATCGCACGCGTCAACGCGTAACCATCCATGCGCGGCATCTCGATATCCGACACCACCAGAGTCACGCTTTCCTCGCCCTGCGTTTCCGCCAGCGCCTCCAACCGCTCCAGCGCCTCGCGGCCGTCCTGGGCGATCACGCACTCCACATCCATCTGGCGGAACAGATTCACCAGCTGGTTGCGCGCCACCAGCGAATCGTCCACCACCATCACACGCCGCGGCTGCAGGTCGTGCACGCGGGCGATGCGCTGCATCGGTGCGGACAATTCGGTGGTGTTGGCATTGAGCGTGGCCAGCACGTGCTCCACGTCGACCACGGCGACCAGGGCGCCGTCCACGCGCGTCACCGCATTGACGCGGCTGCCAAAGCCCAGCGCTGCCGAGGGCGCAGCCAGCGATTCGCCATCGCAATGCACCAGCCGTTGCGGCTCGGCCACCAGAAAGCCCTGCACGCTGCGGCTGAACTCCGTAACCATAAGGTGTGCCGAGCTCACGTCACGCAACGACGGGTAGCCCAGCGCCACCGCCAGATCGATGACGGGGATGGTGGTGCCGCGATAATCGCAACTGCCGGCAATCAGCGGATGCGCATCGGGCATGCGTTCCATCGGCGGGCGGCGCATGACCTCCCTCACCTTGAATACATTGATGCCGAAGAGTTGCTCGTCGCCCATCCGGAACAACAGCATGGCTACGCGGTTGTGACCCGCCAGCCGGGTCTGCTGCTCCACCTTGTCCATCCACGCGCTCATGCGGATTCCTCGCCGCGGCCCTGCCGCTTTATCTCCCGCGTATCGGCCGCCAACGCATCGGCTTGAGCAGGCGCATCGCCATGGCACGTCGCTTGCTTCTCAAGTTCCGACGTTCGCCGCCGATGCCGGAGGCGACCCTATAGGAAGGAAAGATCCACCCATGAGTCTGATCTGGAGCCAGCACCTCGCCGAACTTGCCCGCGCTGCCGCGGCGGGTGATCGCGCCCAGGTCGCACAGCTGACGGCCCGCCATCCGCGCGCAGCGCAGGCCATGGCGCCGCTGCTGTCGGCCGTTCTCACTGCGAAGCCGCCGGTGGCCGTGGCCATGCAGACGATGGAGCAGCTGGGTCTGGTGCTAGGCGCGTCGCAGCAGCTCGCACGCGAACAGGCGTCCATGCATCAGTCGGCCCAGGAGAGCCGCGACGACGTCGGTCGTTTGACGGATGGCAGCGCCGGAATCTCGACGTCGCTCCAGCAAGTCGGCACCGGCCTGGATTACGCGCGCCAGACCGGCGAGACCAGCGAGCGCAGCGTGAGCGAGCTTGACGGTCAGCTGCGCCTGCTGCGCACGGCCCTGTCGGCCATGAACCGCAACCAGAGCAAGCTCGCCGAACAAGTGGCGCAGATCCGCAAGCTCACCAGCGTGGTGCAGGAAATCGCCCACCAGACCAACCTGGTGGCGCTCAATGCCGCCATCGAAGCGGCCCGTGCCGGCGAGGCCGGCCGCGGTTTTGCCGTGGTGGCCGACGAAGTGAAGCAGCTGGCCGAGAAGACCAGCCTGGCCACCAATGAGATCGAAACGGTCACCGGCTCCATCGGTGATTTCTCGCTGCAGCTGGACGGCGATGTGCAGCAAGGCCTGCAGCGCCTCGACCGCGCCCAGGGCGGTCTCACCCAGACCGAAACCTCGCTGCGCGACAGCGGCGAAGCGCTGCGCCAGATCGGCGAGCGCATCGGCAGCATGCAGAAGAACCAGGATGTCCATCACGCCCGCGCCGTCGCCGCGCAGGCCGCGCTGGGCGCGTGGCATCGTCGTTCGGCCGAAGCCACCCGCCAGTCCGAAGCCTTGAGCCGCGGCGCCCTGCTCGGCCATCGCCTCGCGCTCGACTGGCTGGAAACCGAAAGCGGCGAAGATCCGGCCAGCCTCAGCCTCACCGTGCGCGAGGCCGCCCAAGGCCTGCGCCAGGCGATGGAGCTGGCGCTGCAGGAGCCGGCCGCGCTTGATCGCCGCTGGTTCGACACCCAGGCCCTCAGCCGCACGCTCGACCGCCTAACCGCAGGTCGCTCCAGCAACGCGGCCGCCGGCGCACTGTCGGCCGCTGGCGCACGCATGCGCGAACAAGGCAGCACGTTTGCCACCCTGCTGTGCGATGGCCAGCTCGATCAAGCCGGTCAACTGATGCGACAGCTCGAAGGCGAACGCGAAACCCTGCTGACCCAATTGAACGTGCTGCTCGCCGATCTATGAAGCCTCCTCTGGCTGCCCTGCTGCTCGGCGCCTTCGTGCTGCCCGTCCATGCGACGGAGCCGGCACAGGCGGCGCGTACGGCGGCGGAACAGTGGTTGCGTGGCCAATACGAGACAGCCGGCAGCCGCGTCGTGGCACAGGCGGCGGAGCTGGATACACGAACGCTCCAGCCCGCGCCCTGCCCGACCTCATTGACGGCGGGGCTTCAAGCCGGCGCCCGACTGATGCCACGCATGAACGTGCTGGTAAGGTGCCCGGGCTCCGAAGGCTGGACCCTGCACGTGCCGGTGCAATTGCAGGTGCTCCGCCAGGTGCTGGTCCTGACTCATCCCTTGCAGCGCGGGGACGGCGTTCGCGCCGACGACGTGCGCAGCGAGGAGCGCGACATCACGCGCCTGGGCTATGGCTATGTCAGTGACATGGCGGAGTTGCAGGGGCGCACGCTGTCCCGTGCCCTGGGAGCCGGCTCGGTGGTCACGCCGGCGGCACTGGGCGGGCGCAGCGCGGTGAAGGCGGGCGACCAGGTGCAACTGGTGTCCCGCCTGGATGGGATCGAAGTCCGTGCCAGCGGCGTCGCGCTGGGCGGCGGGGACAGCGGTTCGCGCCTGAAGGTGCGCAACGGCAGCTCCGGCAAGGTGATCGACGCCATGGTGACGGCCCCGGGGGAAGTCCTGGCGCTACCCTGACTGCAGTGCACAAGCGATTAAAGTTTGCGGCCCCCCGGCCGATCCTGTAAGCAACAGGGCCAGATATCCAAGAGAACGGACCCATGAATACCACGATCTCCAACAACGGCTTGCCCAAGCTTCCTCAGCCCGCCACAGGCCAGGCCAGCGGCTCCACGCAGGGTGCTTCCAGCACGACGGCCAGCGATGCCGCCGGCAGCAGCACGGGCGCAAACGACCGCGTCCAGCTGACCGACTCCGCGCGTGCCTTGCAGGAAGCATCCCGCACGAACAGCGGTGCCACCATGGACACGAAGAAAGTCGAGCACATCCGCCAGCAGCTGGCGAGCGGCACGTACAAGGTCGATGCGGGCAAGATTGCCGATCGCATGATGTCCCTCGAAAACCAGCTCAACGGCAAGTCATGAGCCCGTCACTGCAAGCCGAACTGGACCATGCGCTGACCGCCGCGGTGGACGAGATGCGGCTGGCAGTGGGTCAATTGATGGATGCGCTCACCACCGAGCGCACCGCCCTGGAAACAGCGGACGTCGATACGCTCAATCAGGCCGGCGCCAGCAAGCACGAATTGATGGTGCGACTGGAGCAGCTCGACAGCGAACGCGTGCAGCTCAGCCAGGGCGCGCCGGAAGCCAGCCGCACGCTGGCTCCCCGGTGGCAAGAGATTTTGCAGTCGCTGCGTGCCTGCCAACAGCTCAACCAGCGCAACGGTTATCTCGTCGGCCTTCGCCTGCAGCAGGTACGCAAGGCGCTGGCCGTACTGACCGGCAACGAAGCGGAAGCGAGCGTGTACGGCCGCACAGGTGATCTGCGCACGAGCCTGCGCTCGCAGTCGTTGGCCGAGGCTTAAGCCGTTATGACGCGCGTGCAGCCATCTCATACGCGCGGTTGTTTGCAGGCGGCAATCGCCGCTCCTCTCCACCATCGTCACCACATCGACTGATCATGAGCGAAGCTGCGGCCATCCCCTCCGCCACGGACGCCTCCACCGCCAGCGAACAAGCGCTGCCGGTGATCCGTCTGCCCATGCTGGACAGCAAGCGCGAACTATTCGCCTATGAAATCGTCTTCCAGGACGATGCAGAGGACGAAGCCACGCTGATGCGTCGCGCGCTCGCCACCATCACCGACGGCGCGCTGGCGCGCCTGGTGCGCGGCAATCGCACCTTCCTTCGGCTCACGCACGAATTGCTGATGGAAGAAACCGACGTGCTGCAGCACCAGCCACGCTTTGGCGTGCTGCTGCAGCCGGAGGCTGCCGCGGATGCCGCCCTGGTGGAACGCCTGGCACGCATGGCGCAACGCGGTTGCCCGCTGATGCTCGATGCCGGCGACACCACGCTGGAATTCAATCCAGCAGTGGAACCCTTGCTCAAGATCGTCCAGTTCGTACGCCTCGATGCCAGCAAGCTCGATCCGGCCACGCTGCGCTCACGCAGCGAATACCTGCATGCGCGCGGCACCCATGTCGTCGCCGGCCATGTCGACGATCACGACACCTATCACCGCTGCGAATCGCTGCCGTTGCAGGCGATCCAGGGCCAGTTCCTGCTCAAGCCCGAACCTGTCGCCGTGCCGGTGCTCTCCGCCAGCCGCCTGAGCCTGCTGCGCCTGATGAAGGCCTTGCAGGAAGGCAACCCGGGCCCGGTCGAACTAGGCCAGATCGTGCGCGACGACGCCATCCTCAGCTACAAGCTGCTGGGCTGCGTCAACTCCGCATACTTCGCACTGCCGCGCCAGCTCAAATCCGTGCAGCAGGCCGCCATCTTCTTCGGCGCCGCACGCCTTCGTAACTGGATCTACACCATGGCGCTGAGCGGCACCGGCGACCGCCCGCCGGAACTGCTGCGCGCCGCACTCATCCGCGCCCACATGTGCGAAAAGCTCGCCCAGCACATGCCCGCCGAACAACGCGAAATGGCCTTCACCGCCGGCCTCTTCTCGCTGCTCGACGCGATGATGGAAGCCCCCATGGATTTCGTCCTGTGGCACCTGCCGCTGGCCCGCGAAATCAGCAGTGCACTGCTCGAGAACAAGGGCCCGTTCGCACCGCTGCTGGAACAAATCCGCGCGTGGGAAGCTGGCAACCTGCGTGGCGGCGAAGTGCAGCCGCAGGTGATTCGCCGCATGGCGGCGATTTATCTCGAAGCGACCCAGTGGGCCGATCACGTTTACGCGTTTGCGGATCAGCGGCCGAATTGAGGTTGCTGATTTCGGCGCCGCGCCGAGGTTGATGCAAGCCTGCCTGTGGGAGCGCACCCTGTGCGCGACCGTCACGCCCAGGTGTACCGCTCCGTAGGTTTGTCGCGCACAGGGTGCGCTCCCACAACCGAAAGTCACGACGTGCGCGACCGCAGCGCTTGGGTGCACCGCTTCGTCGGCTGGTCGCGCACAAGTGCGCTCTTACAAGAGAGCCGCCTGCCGAGCGATTAGAACCTCAGGCAGCCGTGGCCCTCAACCTCCATACCGCCACCCCCATCCCCGCCAACGCCACCCCAAACCACATCGCCCCCACCGTCATATCCGTCCCCAACCACATCACGCACGCGACGGCGGAAATCAGCAGCGCACCGCTGCCGACCGCAAGCAAGGCATCGTGATGCGTACGAGGACGCTCGGGGAGCAACAGCAGCGCGCCCAGCATCGCCAGCAGCATGCCGCCGATGCGGCGTGCCCACACGAACGAAGGCGGCGCCGGAACGTCGGGAACGACGTCCACCAAGGAGCGCTCGCCGATCTGCACGTCGAAACCCTTGCCATCGGTGGCATTCGCCGAAGGCACCAACTGGTCGCCGTTGATCTGCGCGAACACCGTGACCACCTGCGCCGGCACAGCTTCCCAGCTGACGCGAAGATCGCCCAACACCGGATGATCAGGATGCTCGCTGGTGGTGAAGTAGTTGCCGTTGGGCGCAAAGCTCGCCGCCAGATTCGCCGGCAGCGTCTTGATGTTCGGCTCGATCAGATCGCCGCCAAGCAGGGCATGCAGCAGCGGTGCGGACAGCACATAGTTGCCCAAGCGCGCCTGGCCGGAATCAAATTGCTTGCCTTCGATCGGGAATCGCTCGGGATTCACGTGACCTGACGCATGCGCAAAACGCTGCGAGTCGACCGGACGATCGACCCAGTCCTGTTCGTAGTGCACGTCGCCGCCCATGCGCAGCTCGCGCCACTGGAACATCTCGACGTGACGGATCAGCACCGGCGCATGCGCGCGCTGTCCGAACTCGGGATCGAAGGGCTCCTCGACCACGCGCACGGCGCCGCTGACGCGCACCAGGTTGCCGTGATGACCTGCGCTCGACGAATCGCCGCCGCCCAGGTCGTAAATCTGTCCGCCGTGGCGATCGGAGGCATGGCGATTGTCGAGCAACCCCTGCTCGGTCATCGCGACCAGGCCCGCACCTGCCAACAGCAACAGCACACCCAATACGCGTCGCAACCAAGGCTGCATGGTGATCCCCTCCCCCTGTGGACGACCGGTCAGGCCGCCTGTCCCCGCATCGCTGCTTGTTCGTCAGCCGTACCGTAACGCCCCCGCTCGTCCCGCACCACACGCGCCACGGCACAGTCGTGGTCGTGGGTGAAAAACAGACGCACGTCGCCGGCCAGCTTGTCGTCCAGGAACGCGCGCTTCTCTTCGATCAATTTTTCCGGATAGCGGTCGTAGCCCATCGTAATAGGCAGGTGCACCCAGAAGCGCCCCGGGATGAGATCGGCGCAGAACACCATGCCGGCCACTTCCGCCAACATCAGTCCGGGCGTATGGCCATCCGAATAGCTGAAGCGAACGGCGTCACCCAGCGCCCTGGAATGCTCGCCCTCGACCAGCTCCAGGCGACCGCTTGCCTCGAGCAGCGGCTGCAGTTCCGGCACGAACGAGGCGCGATCGCGCGCATGCGGCTGCAGCGCGCGACGCCAATGCTCGGCGCCGACGATATAGGTGGCCCTCGGAAACAGGAGGCGCGGCGACTGCCCTTCTTCCCACGCAGCAAGCAAGCCGCCAGCGTGGTCGAAGTGCAGATGCGACAACACCACGGCGTCGATGTCTTCGTGCGTGAGTCCGGCTTCGGCCAGTGAATCGAGCAGCACGTGGCGCTCTTCCACCACACCGTAGCGCTCGCGCAACGCAGGCTCGAAGAACGCACCGATGCCGGTTTCGAACAGCACGTTCTTGCCGTCGAGGTCTTTCACCAGCAGGCAGCGGCACGCCAGCGGGATGCGGTTTTCCGCATCGGGCTTGATCCAGCGCGACCACAGCGCCCGCGGAGCGTTGCCAAACATGGCGCCACCATCAAGCTGCTGCGAGTTGCCAGTAATCGACCAGAGTTCCATATCAAATACCTCGCGTTGCCACGGATTCGCCGGGAGCAAATCCGGACGCCGCAGGCGGCCCCGCGCGAAGCGCGGGGTGAGGCCCATGGATGGGCCGAACAAACATGGCGCCACCATCGAGCTGCTGCGAATTGCCAGTGAGAGACCACAGCTCCATCGTTACTGCACCTTGCCCAGGCCAGACTCGCGGCGCGGATCGCTGGCCGCATCGAGCTTGTTGGTCTTCAGATCCCACGTGACCACGTTCATGTAGCCCCAGGGGCTGCGTTCCTTCAGCTCGTGGCCCATCTGCTTGAGCGCGTCGGCGGTGGCCGGATCAAACGTGCCCGGCTCCACATCCACGCGATCGGGCATGTACTGGTGGTGGTAGCGCTTCTGCGCGGCGATGCCTTCGGCGTTTTTGCCGTCCATGAAGGCGAGTATGCCTTCCAGCACCTGGGTGATGATGGTCGAACCGCCCGGCGAACCGATCACGCCGACGCGATCAGGACCGAACACGATGCTCGGCGTCATCGACGACAACATGCGCTTGCCCGGAGCCGGTGCATTCGCCTCGCTGCCCAGCAGGCCGTAAACGTTCGGCTTGTTCGGCACCAGCGCGAAGTCGTCCATCTCGTCATTGAGCAGCACGCCGGTGCCGGCGGCCACGAAAGTGGAACCCATGGTGTAGTTCACCGTCGAGGTGATCGAGGCGATGTTGCCGTCCTTGTCGATCACCGAGAAATGCGTGGTATGCATGCCCGGATCAACGCCCGTGCTGCCCGGCAGCATCGACGAGGGCGTGGCCTTGTCGGGCAGGATGGTCATGCGCAGACCCGCCGCGTAGTAGGGCGACAACAGCATGTCCAGCGGCATCTTCACGAAGTCCGGGTCGCCGAGGTAGTCGTTATGGTCCCGGAACGCGCGACGCATGGATTCGATGACCAGGTGCGTGCGATGGGCTTCATCGAGCTTGCTGAGGTCGTAGCCGGACAGGATGTTGAGGATCTCCGCCACCGCCACGCCGCCCGACGAGGACGGCGGCGCCGTGACCACGCGATAGCCGCGATAGTCCACCGTGATCGGCGTGCGTTCCTTCACCTGGTAACTCTCCAGGTCTTTAGCCGTCCAGTTGCCACCGGCGGCACGCACGGCGTCGACCATCTTCTTGCCGATCTCGCCGCGATAGAAACCATCGGCACCCTGCTCGCCCAGCACTTCCAGCGTGCGGGCCTGGTCCGGATCGCGCCATGCCTGACCGGCGACGGGCGGCTTGCCGTTCGGCAGGTACTTGGCCACCGACGCAGGCCAGCGCTGGATGTCCTGCTGGCGTTCGCTGATTGCGTTGATCAGGCGGGCATCGGGCTGGAAGCCGTCGCGCGCCAGGCGGATGGCCGGCGTCAGCGAGTCCTTCAGCGGCAGCTTGCCGTAGTGCTTGGCCAGCCACGCAAGACCGGCGGGTTCACCGGGAATGCCGGCCGAAAGCGGCCCGTTCAAGGCAGTGTCGCGATTGGGCGAACCGTCCTTGTTGAGATAGTCCTTGGTGTTAACCGCTGCCGGCGCGGTTTCGCGCGCATCGATGAAAATGTCCTTGCCGTCCGATGCGCGATGCAGCACCGCCATGAAACCGCCGCCAATGCCTGAGCTTTCCGGCTCCACGATGGACAGCGTGGAGGCCACCGCGATGGCCGCGTCGAACGCATTGCCGCCCTTGGCCAGCACTTCGAGACCGGCGTCGGTGGCGTGGAAATTCGCGCTGGCGATGCCGGCATGGCCGGGACGCTGCGCGATGACGTGCGAGGGAGCAGTGGTGGCGGGAGCAACGGCGGGGCGGGTGTCGGCGTACGCAACGCTGGAGGAAACAAGCAGGGCCAGCAGCGTCACGCGCCAGTTCAACGGGTACTTCATGCGTCGTCCTTTGTGGATACATGACCCGACGGCGCCGCGCTATCGCCCTGCGCCATCAGGAATCGGTACTTGAGGTCGAGCTGATCGTGGGTTTCGGTGTGCTCGGGGTCGACGATGATGCACTCGACCGGGCACACATCCACGCATTGCGGTTCGTCGTAGTGACCGATGCACTCCGTGCACAGCGACGGATCGATCACGTAGTACTCCTCGCCCAGCGAGATCGCCTTGTTCGGACAAACCGGTTCGCAGACGTCGCAATTGACGCAGGTATCGAGGATTTTCAGGGACATTCGCTGAGTTTACATGGTGGGCGCGGATGGTGCGCCGCAAGATCCGGCGGTTGGAACCATCAAGATGGATGCGCGCTTGAAAAACAAAAGCCCGCGGCACTTTCGCACCGCGGGCTTCGAAACCGCTCCGGAATCCGGAACTTACATGTTCACGTAACGGATCGTGGCGCCGGTCGGCTGCAGCGCCGCGGTCACCTTGTCCTTGTCGCCGGCGTCGCCGATGACCAGCACGATCACGTCCTTGAAGGAACCGGCCTTGGCGTCCTTGAAGGCATCGGTCACGAACTCGGAGGTCTTGGCCGAATCGGGGCCGGCGAACACCAGCATATTGCCCGGCAGCACGCCGCGGGCCACGGTGTCCTGCACCTGCTCGAGCTGGCGCTGGCGCAGCGCGTTGGCGTCTTCGGTATCGCCGCCCGGCACCAGGTACGGGAACGGACGGTCGGCCGTCATGCCCTGCATGTTCTTCTGGACGATCTGGCCGAGGTAGGCGTTCCACGCCTTGGCATCGTTCGGATCGGTCGGCTTGGTAACGGCGGCGACCTGCTCGGTCGGCTGCTGGGCGGACTCGTCCTGCTGGCTGCAGGCGGTGATGCCGGTGATCGCGATGGCGGCGAGAAGAGCGTACTTGTACATGGTGGTCACCCTGGAATGATGAAATCTGGTCATGGGATCCGTTGGATAACCGACCTTTCGGCCGTCATGCGACAGAGCCTTGTTGGACCGAGGGAATCAACCGGTTCCATGGCGGCCGAGCCACCACCGAAACCTTGCCTACCCCTGATCCGCGGCGAGCGACTGTCCTGTCCGCAGGATGCGGGCGAGGATACACGACGACGCCCGCGCCGGACACCGTCAGACGTGTTGCACTGCGGGTTTGCGGGGGCTCAGTCGTCCGAGGCGGCGCGGTCGCGGTGCCAGCGCTGGCGCATCGCCTGTTGCACGGCGGGATGCACGAAACCTGAGATATCGCCGCCCAGACGTCCGATCTCGCGCACCAGGGTCGAGGAGATGAAGCTGTACTGCTCGGCCGGCGTAAGAAACAGCGTCTCGGCCTGCGGGATCAGGTGGCGATTCATGCTGGCCAGCTGGAATTCGTATTCGAAATCCGAGACGGCGCGCAGGCCGCGGATGATCACGCCAGCGCCCACTTCCTCGACGAAATGCGCCAGCAGGCCATCGAAGCCGCGCACTTCCACATTCCTCAGGTCGGCCAGCGCCAGTCGCGCCAGGGCGATGCGCTCGTTGAGGCTGAAGCCCGGCCCGCGGCCCTTGTTGGGGCTATCGGCCACCGCCACGATGATGCGCTCGAACAGCGGCGCGGCACGTGCCACCAGGTCGGCATGGCCATTGGTGATGGGGTCGAAAGTACCCGGGTAAACGGCGAGGCGCTGGTTGACCGGCGGCTTGTTCACGTGACGAGTCACTGTCAGCGGAGGGGCGGCTAGCTTAGGCCCGTTCGAGGCATCCGCCTAGCCTGTTTCCTGAACCCGGAAATCCACGGACAGGCCCGCGCCCACCCTTGTAGGAGCGCACCCTGTGCGCGACCGCAGCGCTGGGGTGTACCCGCACCATCGGCTGGTCGCGCAGAGCATGCGTCAAGCCCCGCGTCGATAAAGCGTGTAAAGCACATCGCCCGCCGTGCCCTGCCGATGCAACGTCCAGTTGGCGGGCGGCACCGGCGCCGCTTGCCGAGGCGACTCCAGATAGACCCACGCCGACGGCGTCAGCCACCCACCCTGCTCCAACTGCCGGGTCAAGGGCGCCCACAGATCAAGGCCAAACGGCGGGTCGAGAAACACCACCCCAAACGGCTGCGCAGCCCCCTGCAGATAGACCTGCGCGTCGATCGCGGCGACCTGCCCACCGCTTGCCTTCAGCCGCGCCAGATTGTCCCGCAGCGCCTGTGCGGCCCGCGCATCACGCTCGACAAACTGCACGCCGGCCGCGCCACGCGATAGCGCCTCCACGCCCAGCGCACCGGTCCCAGCACACAAATCCAGGCACCGCACCCCATCGATCACCGGCGCCAACCAGTTGAACAGGGTTTCACGCACGCGCTCCGGCGTCGGTCGCAGGCCGGGCAGATCGGGCACATCAAGGCGTGAATTGCGCAACTGTCCGCCAATGATGCGGATGCGCCCGCTCGCGCCCTTCATGGGCGCCATGGCTCAGCGGTGAGTTTGGAAGGGGGTGGTAGCATGCGGGCCATTGTCTTTGAATCGCTGCCGCAATGCTCAAGTTCTGGAAGAAGAAACCCGCTGACGCCGCACCGGGCCAGTCGACCGCGCCAGCGGACGAGATCGCTCCGGCAGCCGGCTTCGCGCATGACACGGATGCCGTCTCGCTCGACCACGCCAGTCCCACCCTGGACGAAGCGCTGGCCGAAACGCCGCCCGCGCCCGATGCGCCCGCCGAAGATGTCGCCACCGAACTTGCCGCAGTCGTCGAAGCCGCCGCTCCATCCAAGCGCAGCTGGCGCGAACGCCTCTCCGGCAGCGGGTTTGCACGCAGCCTCACTTCCCTGTTCATCCGCCATCCCAAGCTGGACGACGATCTGCTGGACGAGCTGGAAACCACGCTCATCACGGCCGACGTCGGCGTCGAGGCAAGCACGACGCTGGTGGAGGATTTGCGCAAGCGCATGCACAAGCGCGAGTTCGCCGATGCCGGCGCGCTGCTGGCCGCTCTGCGCCAGTCGCTGATCGCCATGCTGCGTCCGGTCGAACAGCCGCTGGAGGTCAGCGGCCTCAAGCCGTACGTGATCCTCACGGTCGGCATCAATGGCGTTGGCAAGACCACCACCATCGGCAAGCTCGCCCGTCGTTATCGCGACGAGGGACGCCAGGTGATGCTCGCCGCCGGCGACACCTTCCGCGCTGCCGCCGTGGAACAGCTCAAGACCTGGGGCGAACGCAACAAGGTGCCGGTGATTTCGCAGGGCCAGGACGCCGATGCCGCCAGCGTGATCTTCGATGCACTGCAGGCCGCGCGGTCGCGCAACGCCGATGTGCTGATCGCCGACACCGCGGGCCGCCTGCACACGCAAGGCGGCCTGATGGACGAGCTGGGCAAGATTGCCCGCGTGCTCAAGAAAATCGACACCGCGGCGCCGCACGAAGTGCTGATGGTGATCGACGGCACCACCGGCCAGAACGCCGTGAGCCAGGTGCGCCAATTCCGCCAGATCGTCGGCGTCAGCGGCCTGGTGGTGACCAAGCTCGATGGCACCGCCAAGGGCGGCGTGGTGTTCGCGCTGGCGCGCGAATTCGGCCTGCCGATCCGGTACGTGGGCCTGGGTGAAACTGCCACCGACCTGCGCGTGTTCGATGCCGAGGCTTATGTCGACGGCCTGCTTCCCGCCAGCCTGGGTCAAGGCTGAGGAGCGCTGACGGGTGCCACGCTGGCTCCGCCTCGCCCTCATCGTGCTCAGCAGCGCCACGCTGCTGTTGGTGGCGGTCGCGCTGATCGCGGTACATGTGCTGCTGCAACCGGAACGCATCACCGCGATGCTGCAGCAACAGGCGCAGGATGCCGGCCTTGAGCTGAGCCTCGCCAGCCCCGCCACGCCCGCGCTGTTTCCGCGTCCCGCGCTTGAGCTCGAAGGCATCACGCTCAGCGCGCGCAACGCCAACATGCCCATTCTGCTCGCCGCGCGCGGCACGCTCGCGCTGCCGTGGCGCACGCTGCTGCACGGCGAAACCGTGATCTCGCAGATGCAGATCGACTCGCCGCGCGTCGACCTCGATGCGCTGCAATCGTGGCTGGACGACCTGCCCTCCGGCCCTTCCGCGGTGCCTGCGGCGATACCCAGCATTGATGCCGGTGTGCACATCACGCGCGGCAGCCTGGTGCGCGGCAACCAGATGTTGCTCGGCGATGTGGAGCTCGATGCAGGCCGGCTCGCCGCCAATCATGCGTTTCCGCTCACCATCACGGCGAAGGATGCGCAAGGTATCCCGACCCAATTGCGGCTATCGGTAACTCCGAGCATCAAGAACGGCTCGCTGCTGCTGCAGAACATCGCGCTGTATGTGGCGCACAGCACCACACTCACGTTGCATCTCACCGGCGACGCACGTTGGCGCGGTGCGGCCGATGCATCCGCACAGCTGACGGGCAAGCTCGATCACGCCAACGCGGGCGAATACGACGCCGTGATCCAACTCACTCCTGCCGACCAGAGCGATCCGCTGATGCTCGCGCTGAAGCTGGACGGCCCGGACAATCACGCCGATCTGCATATCCCTCCCTTGGCCCTGGCCAATTGGTGGTCGCAACTCGATCACGACGACGGTCCGCGACTGACCGTGCCGCCCGGCAACGGACATGCGGAGGTAGCCAGTATCGAGGCCGGCGATATCAGCGTCGAAGGCCTCACCATCCAGGCGGGCACCGATGTCCCGGCCCCCGCCGCCAGCACGGCGACACCGCCCAAACCGGCGGCAGCGAAACCCCCGCCGTCCAAGCCCACGCGCAAGTCGCCATGAATCCATTCGCTGCTGCATTGCTGGCCTGGTTCGACGAACACGGCCGCAAGGATCTGCCCTGGCAGCATCCACGCGACGCCTATCGCGTGTGGTTGTCGGAAGTGATGCTGCAGCAGACGCAGGTAGTGACGGTGATTCCGTACTTCCGGCGCTTTGTTGCTGCGTTGCCAACGCTGCGTGATCTCGCTGCCGCCGAGGAAGACACGGTGCTCGCGCTGTGGTCTGGCCTTGGCTATTACCGTCGCGCACGCTTCCTGCAGCGCGCCGCGCAGATCTGCGTGGAAAAACATCAGGGCGAACTGCCGCGGGATTTCGAAGCACTCGCCGATTTGCCCGGCATCGGTCGCTCCACGGCGGGCGCGATCCTCGCGCAGGCTTATGGACTGCGCTTCGCCATCCTCGATGGCAACGTCAAACGCGTGCTCACGCGGTATCTGGGCATCCACGGACATCCAGGCCAAAGCGCCATCGAAAAAACGCTCTGGCAACACGCCGATGCGTTGACGCCGGCACTGCGTACCGCCGACTACACACAAGCCATCATGGATCTGGGCGCCACCGTGTGCGTGCGCTCCAAACCGCTGTGCGATCAGTGCCCGCTTGCAGCGGACTGCGTCGCCAAGCGTGACGGCCTGACCGCGCAGCTGCCCAGCGCCAAGCCCACCAAAGCGATACCCACGCGCGATACTGTGATGCTGATCCTGCGCGACGCCGCTGGACGTGTGCTGCTCGAACGTCGCGGCGCGCAAGGCGTATGGTCCGGCTTATGGAGTCTTCCCGAAGCGAGCGATCACGATCACGCGTGGCGCACCGCCGAGTCCCTCGCGCGGATCGACGACGCGCATGCACTGCCACCGTTCGTGCATGTTTTCAGCCACTATCGGCTCAAGGTCGAGCCGCTATTGTTCGACGAGGCGACGGCGCATCAGCGCATCGCCGATAATGCCAGCCTGCGCTGGTGCGATCCCGGCGAGCGCGCTGCACTCGGCCTGCCCGCCCCGGTACGCACCCTGCTGCAGAACCTCTGAATCACTACCGATGAGTCACCACGCATGAGTCGTATCGTTCACTGCGCCAAGCTCGGCCGCGAGGCCGAAGGCCTGGATTTCGCACCCTGGCCCGGCCCGCTAGGCCAACGCATTTATGCGGAGATTTCCAAGGAGGCCTGGCAGCAATGGCTGGCCCATCAGACCATGCTGCTCAACGAATACCGCCTCAATCCGCTGGATCCCAAGTCGCGCCAGTTCCTGACCGCCGAAATGGAAAAATTCCTGTTCGGCGGCGACGTGAAACAGCCCGAAGGCTACGTCGCCCCGCCCGCAGAGTCTTGACGAGCCGCCCTGCTTCGGATTTAATGCACGGCTCCACGCGGCGTCTTCGACGCACGCTGGCATGGCCGGGTAGCTCAGTTGGTAGAGCAGGGGATTGAAAATCCCCGTGTCGGCGGTTCGATTCCGTCCCCGGCCACCATGATTTCAAGGGCTTGCAGCGATGCAGGCCCTTTTCTTTTGGCTCATGGCCGAACTCGCCTGCCGCTTGCGCCCTCCACCTGCAAGCAGGATCTATATCTCGCGCAGGCCCCGAATCCCAAGTTCATCCGTTGCTTCTATGCGTCGTCATTTTCGTCGCGGGGATCTCCTCACGACCTCGGCATATCCAACGCCACGAGCGCTTGATCGCGGCAAGTGACGGATCGGCGCCGCCCTTCTCCCTCGCCATCGCTCTCGGACCTCGCCCTCAGATTGTTCCGACAGACCGTCTTTTGAGGAGTTGCCATCCTGCTCCCAGCAACACCGCAAGAATCTTTTGCTCACTAGCCTTCCTGGCGATGCGGAAGACGCATGTTCGATCCTCTCGCCTCTCTGATGCTGCGACAGAGCCAGTTGAGTGGAGATGGCAACGGCCTAGATGGATCTCACGCTGCAGATGAAGCCAAAGGGGATGACATGCAGCCAGCAAGTCGAGTTCGTACTGCCGCGTACTTCTTGGCAACGTTTATCGCGCTCGGCGCATGCGCTCAGACGACCCCGCTGCCCGCATCACCGAGCTCTGCCCTCACACTGCCGCCCGTGGCGGTTTCGGGCGTTCTGCCAGGTCCTGCACTATGGAGGGTCAGCAGGGGCAGCCATGTGATGTGGATACTTGGAATCACTTCACCGCTACCCAGAGGCGTGCCATGGGAGTCGCCCAAGATCGAACATCTCATTGCCTCTTCCCAGCAGATACTCAAGCCACCGGGCCTGCAAGTCGGAGCGCAAGTCGGGCTTTGGGGTCGATTGCTGCTGATTCCCTCCATGATCGGACTGAAGAAGCTCCCGGACGGCCGGACGTTGCAACAGGTGCTATCGCCTGACCTGTACGGCCGCTGGCAAGTCCAAAAGAAGAAATTCCTTGGCAATAGCTCGGGTATCGAACATTTGCGGCCGACTTTCGCGGGCCAGAAGTTGTACAGCGCCGCCCTCCTTCAATCCGGGCTAACGGACAACCACAAGGTGGAGGCTGCCATCTATTTCGCCGCAGGCCGGGCCAAGGTGTCCGTAACCGACACTTCCTATGTGATGGTGCTCGATGATCCGCGTCGCGCCGCGAAGCAGTTCAAGCAAGTAGCCATAGATGACCAGCAGTGCCTCAGCGGCATTTTGAGTGTCATCGAGCAGGATTTCTCACAAGCCTCCGAACGGGGACACGCGTGGGCGACTGGGGACATCGAGACCTTGGCGAAAATTCTGTCGGCCAAGCAACAAGATGATTGTCTTTCAGCAATAGGCAACACCGACTTTGCCAAAGACATTGGCATGAACGATATCTCCGTCCGCATCCGACAAGCATGGATCAAGGCAGCCGAGGCCGCACTGACGCAGAACACCCAATCGCTGGCCTTGCTTCCAATGAATCTGATTTTGACTGGCGATGGCTATTTGAAGGAACTTCAAAAGGACGGCTATTCCGTCCAGTCGCCCGCGATGCTGATTGGAGCGAATGCCGATTATTGAGATCAACTGGGCGACGCATCCTGAAAAAAAGAGGATTGCCCAGTTACGGCACGGCACGCCCTGAAGCGGCGATGGCTGGAGATACACGCTGCGAGACCCGGCCAGGGTTTGAGTTCGCACCGCTATAGGTATCTCTTAGGGCCGCACAGGCCCCTCTGCAGGTCTCCACCAAAATGTGATTTGCATCACATTTTTTGCCTGCCGTTTCCGCGGCCCGCGACAAGTCGAACCGCAGGTCCAGGGCCCGGCTGCCGCCAGCGGCTTGCGTCTGCGTGTATGGGTGGCAGCAAGCCGAGACACCGTGTCCCAAGAATCATGAGTCACAGGGGTTGGGACAAACTTGGTGCTACATTCGCCACCGTTGCTCAATGTCTGAGCACATCACCAACAAAGGGGTCCGTTATGTTGAAAGCCCTCTCGCGTCGCGCATGCCTCTTTGGCGTGCTCGCTCTGGCTACGTCCGGAGCTGCCTTCGCCGACCAGCCGCCTGCTTCCGGCCTGGGCCAGTCCTGGCCCAACGCGTCCGACGTCAGCAGCAATCCGAACTTCCACGCCTATGTGTTCACCATTGGCGGGATCAACTTCGTGCAGATCAATGATGCGAACGGCAATGTGCTGGGCGCCGTCGGCGCGGCGGGTGGCCAGTTCATCACGCTACCGGTGGGTCGCTTCTCGCAGCTCGTGGTAACACCGCAGCAGCCTGCGGCCGTACCGACGGCGGCTACGCCGACCACGACGCCGACCACGGTCTATCAGGACAACGCGACCACCGTGACCGCGACCACGTTGAGCGACGGCACCACGCAACTGCGCGCTGCAGCGGCATGCGCAGGTGACCCGATGGTCTGCAACTCCCACATCCAGTAAGAATCAGTGGGAGGCCCGCGATCAGCGGCGTTAGACGCCGCTGATCGTGATGGGGTCGAGCAAGAGCAAGCTGACGCGACGGCCATTGGCGAGCGAATGCTCGCGGGCGTCACCTTCGAAAGTCATGGCGCGATCACGGATACCCGACCAGCCCATGCCGCTGGTGGAGCGCATCACGCGCGGAAGAAGTTCATCCCAACGCACGTTCGAGGATGCTTCTGCCTGGTCGCGGAAAATCATGCTGACGAGCGCCCAGCGGCGACCAGCCTTTTCGCCGCAGCGAACACGCACTACGACTTCGCTGAGGTTGCGCCTGGCACATGCATCGGCCACCACCTCGACGACGAGGCGGTAAATCACCAGGTGCAGGGTCTGCGAGAGGCGGCTCAACGGTCCGCGCAGATCGCACCAGTAGCCCACGCCTGTCTCGTCGAGCGCGCGGGGGATGGCACCCTCGCGCAGTGCCGCCGGCAGACCGCGCTCTCGCCACGATACGGGATAGAGGCTGTCGGCCAGACGAAACAGCTGGTCCTGTGCCACCAGCGCCTGGCGGTGATAGCTGCGATCTTCGATGGTCGGCTGCAAGTGACGCAGGCGGCCCATCATCATCGAAAAACTGGCTTGGACCGTTTCGCGAATCTGCTCCAGCGCCAGCGAGGTTGTGCGCAGCTGCATTTCGCCAATGTGGACATTGCGCTGGGCAAGCGCAATAGCCATCCGAACGTCCATCCGCTCCTGCTCCGCATGCTGGTGCAATGCGCCGATGCGCGCTCCCAGCAACAGCATGGAAGAAATGGCGAAGGCCACGATGGCTTCGGCCTGCATGGTCTGCTGATCGTAAGTAGCCGGCATCAGTGCGACCACGGCCAGACTCGAAGCCGTGCCGCCGATTGCCGCGCCCTGCCAACCGTGACGCATGGCCAGCCAGACAATGGGAAGAAACATGGCGACTTGCGCAATCTGGCGGACGCGCGGGGATTCCAGGCCAATCCAGACCAGCAGCAGCAAGGCGGGCACGACCAGGAAAGTGCTATCCAGCACCGTGCGGTTGTCGAGCAGGCGTGATCCCAGCTCGCGCCAGCGGGCACCGGTAAATAGCTGATGCGCAAACAAGGCCGTCGGCGTTACCGCCAGGATGCCAAGGTAATTGCCGAGCACCCACTCGACAGCCATTTTGTCGAAGTGCAGCGTATAGCCATCCGGCAACTTGGTGATCAGCATGGTGCTGATGTTGTAGGCCGTCATCAGGAATGACAGCACCAGCGCACAACCCAGCAGCGCGCCCATATTGAGCGCTTTGCGCGATTCCATGATCGGCCAGCGCTGGCGCACCGCCCACACCACCGGTGCCATGATGACGATACCCGGGATGACATTGACGATGGCCCAGGGAATACCCCACAGACTCGCGCACTGAATGCTTACGGGCACCAGGACGCCCATTTCGCCGAGCACGAGCCACGGCCAATCGCGATAGCGGGTGAGCAGCAGCGCGGTGAGATGTACGCCGCTCAGCAGCAGGAAGTGGGGAATCGTGACCTGACGAGCAAGGAAAATCAGCAGCCCGTAGGAAACGGCAATGCCGATGCGGCGGAACCACAGATTGGCCCACGGAGCGTCCAGCATTGCATCCCCCTGTCAGTCTTTCCCTCGCCTGCGCTGGGCTTCTGCGCAAGCGGCCGATCACATCGGTTGAGGCGTGAAAGCACTGTGAAACGCCCCGGCGTTCTAGCCCCATTATCGTAGCGCAGCCAGTTGTTGCAAATGTGCACCACGTCAAACATTTCAGCATCGAGTCGTGAAAGTCGCGACAGGTCTTCGACGTGAAATATTGCGGTGCTACCGCCGGGTTCCTGGCGGAAGATCACCCGGCCACCGCCGAATACAGGCGGTCTGGCAGGTAGCTGCGTACGGAGGCGGCGTCCAGATGGACCAGATTCTTGGCCACCTCGAGCATCACCCGCCCCTTGGTGGGGCCGTCCAGTCGATCCCGCAGCGAGCCCAGGAAGGCGGGCGCGGCGATCAGCATCAAGCCGTCGAAGCGCCCGTCGGTGCGGCCCTTGAGCAGGAAGCGGGAGAGTTCCAGGGCAAAATTGCTGGTTTCCTGCTCGACCATGGTGGTGTCGGGCTCTTCCGCATGGCTGCCTGGGCCGGATCGGTCAAAGCCCCGACCTGGCCTATCCGATACCAGATCCTGCTCATGCAGGCGCGCTTCCGGATGGATGAACGCATCCAGTTCCTCCAGCGGACCGGTCGGCTGCCGGGCCTGGAACAGCCGGGCGACGCCTCGATTGGCAACCACGATCCAAACCGTCTTGTTCATCACGCGCTCCCAGGAAGTTTCACCAGGAATGCCGGGCGACTGACATCCGCGCGCCAGGCGATGGCACCGGGCGCTGTCGACACCGTCGGGGAAGTTCGAGAATCCCCTTCAACACGTCAAGCCAACGTGAGCCTGACGGTCAGGCGCAGGTCGCTACGCCCATGACGATCGCCCGGCTGGCGTCCAAAACACCCAGGCCTGACGACGACCCGCGCCCATCCCATCCCTCGAGGGGAGTGCTTTTACGGCGGTCAGGCCGCCGATGCCTTGTGCAGCGCGATGCGTTCGAACGGCTCGAAGGCAGCGCCGGGCGAGGACTCCACGCACAAGGTCAGCGCATCGATACGCGCGGTCGGCAGCATCGACGCGCGCAGCGACAACCAGCGTTGCAGCGCGCGCTCTTCCTCGACGGAAGCCGGTGCCGATAGCGTCATGTGGAAACGGTAGCGTTCAAACACGTAGGGATACCCGTAACGTCCAAGGTAGTGAGTTTCGATGGCATCGAGCCCGGAGGCGCGACGCTGGAAATCGTGTTCCGCCAGCGGCAGACGCAAGGGTTCGATCGCTTCGGTGCAGGCCGCCGCCAGGGCGTTCACCGCTTTGCTGTCGCCCAGCGGACGCAGTGCCGGAAACCCGGCAAGCCGCGCACAGCGCAAGGTGAGATTGATGGGCGCGTGTGACCGGGCGACGACATGCAGGGCTTGGCGCAATTCACTGAGCTCGACGTCGGGCGACAGCGTGAACGGCGATCGCAAGGTCGCGTGCCAGCCGTAACGGCGCACATCCGCCAGCAGCGCATTCCAACGAGTCAGCCCAATCCCTGGAATGCCATTGGCGGCCAGCTCGGTGCTCAGCCAGTCGCGCCCCAAGGCAGCCAGCGCGCTCGCAGGCGCGGGGCAGAAGTAGATGGCGTAACGCATCAGCTGCCGACCAGCGATGCCCGCAGCAGCGGTATGAGCCCGAGTCGAGGGGGTCCGCCAAGCCATGCGCGATGTGCGCACATGCGAGGCATCCTCACATCGTCATTGCCCCGAAGCGCCCTGCCCTGTCCTCGCTTCACCCGTCCCCCTGCCAGTCCAAAATCCGCTGCCGACGATGCCGTACCGCTACCGTCGACAGGCCGCGCCTGATGGCGCTGCGCCCCTTAGCTAACTAAACCTATGTGACAAGACGGGGATCGGCGCGAAGTGCGACCGCGCGCCCTCTATGTTTCCCATCAGTTGCCGGTGTGCGTCGCGCATCCCCTTCGAGCACGGCGGACCTGCACGGCAGCGGCAGAGTTGACCATGAGCGCGGCTGGGGTAACGCGATGGAGTCGGCAGAACGAACGCGCGCATCGGCCGGGCCGCGCGCATGGGACGACGGGTGCCGGCTCAGCCCGGCAGCATGCCACCCGGCGCTAAGGCCGGGTGGCACGGCGGACGCCATCAGCTGATCGGATGGAACTTGCCCCACGGCGAAAGGATGTCCTTCCACGGTTCGGACAAACTCATGTCGCCAACGCCACCGAGCGCGCCGGCGGTGTCCTTCTGCCAGGTCTGCACGGCATCCTGCAGCCCCTTGGCGAAATGCGCCTGCACGTTGGCGGCGATCTGGTTGGTCACGCTGGCGTCGCCCATGCGCTGCTGCAGCTGTCGCCAGAACGTATCGGCGGGCATGGATGCCAGGGCCGCCCAATCCTGCGCCTTGATCAGTTGCTCCACGCGCGCCTGTTGTTCCGCGATGCCGTCGTCCATCGCTCGGGTGGACAGCTCTAGCCACTTCTTCCAGTTTTCCATCACCAGCTTGTTCACGCGCAGCTGAAGCTCGGTGTTGGCTTTGTAGAGGCTCAACGGGAGATCGCTCGGGTTAGCCATGTCATGCCCTCAGTGGGAGATCTTTTGCGGTAGCGCCATCGCCTTCCGGCGGCGGCTTTGCACAGGTGTCGCCATGACACCTCCGGCCACTATGGACCAGCTGCGCGACGGGAGCATGAACCTTCCGGCCTCAACAAAATGTGTGATTGGCGCGAGCTCGATCACTCGCTCGACGACGGCAGTACCGACTCGGCGAGCGGTTCAGATCGGTTCACGGGACGTAGTTTTGAAGGAAAACACATGCGAGCGACAGGGCAGCAAGAAAGTACACGGCCTGACGTACTACGCAGCGTGGATGGCCGAGGCGCGCATCGCCGACGGCAAGAGCACGCCGTTCGCGTAGATCCGCGTATGGGGAAATACTTCCGACTAGCAGGTGCCGCGCCTGAGCGAGGCGCATCGTCGCGTGCGGTAATCCACCCGGGGGCACCCATGTGCATCACATGGACTTCGAGGGCGGCACGTGGAAGGTGAAAGCAGACAACCGGGCCAGCAAGAGCGTCAATCTGCAGTTGAATCGGCAGACGAGTCGAGGCTCGGTACCGACGGGCATGGATGCGGTCGGCGCCAGTGGCCGCTGGCTGCGCAGCGATAAGCCACTTCTCAAAGACGTCAGGTGCGGCGCAAGCGCCGCACCTGACGAGGATGCTCTAGTAAAGCGCTACGCTCAGAGAGCGGCGTCCTTGAGCTTCTTCAGCGCGCGGATCTTCAGCTTCACCGTGGCGGGCTTGGCAGCGAACCACTGCTCTTCCTTGGTGAACGGGTTGATGCCCTTGCGCTTGGGCTTGGCCGGCACGTTGACGGCCGTGATCTTCAGCAGGCCCGGCATGGTGAAATGACCGGCACCCTTCTTGTGCACCGAGCCCGTCACTGCGCCTTCGAGCGAGGCCAACACTGCGCGCACGTCCTTCGCAGCCACGCCGCTGGCTTCAACGATGTGAGCCACGAGGCCCGACTTGCCCAGTGCGTCCTTGATCGGCTTATGAACAACCGCCTTGGCGGCCTTCGGAGCTGCCTTCGGAGCGGCCTTCTTCTTTGCTGCTGCTTTTTGCGCCTTCGCCATACATTTCCCCGTGGTGATCGATAGAGATGGTGTTTGATGCCTCTCGGCATGCGGAATGTATGGCATGCCAGCCCATCACGCCAAGCTGCAAGACGGAAAAAATGCGGTTTTTTTTTGATATTGGCCTGGAAGGGGTGAAGAAAGTCACGATTGGGCACTCGGAAAGGCTGTTTTTTAGGGCTTTTCCTAGCCTTCCCCATCCGGCTGCCGACGGCGCCGCGTCAGGCGGCTATGGACCGGCGGCGCCAGCCGTCTCTACTATCGAGGTTCGTCTCCACGCTAGGTGCTGCCCATGAAGCGATTGGCCTTATCCCTGCTCGCCCTGTCTGTGACGTCGGCGCTGTTCGCTGCCGATGCACCGACCACCCCGACGTTCGACCCGCACCGTTTGTCGGACGACGTCAAAACGCTCTCGTCCGATGCCTTCGAAGGCCGCGGCCCCGCTACGGCGGCCGAAACCAAGACCATCGATTACGTCGTTGCCCAGTTCAAGGCGGCCGGCGTGCAGCCGGGCGGCGACCTGAAGAACGGCAAGCGCGAATGGACGCAAGCCGTGCCGCTGCTGCAGTCCGACATCGCCGGCACGCCGTCGCTGTCGTTCACCGTCAACGGCAAGACCGAAGCACTGACCCAGGGCCAGCAGATCGCCGTGCGTTCCGCGCTCGACGGCTCCAAGGCCGTGTCGATCAAGGACGCGCCGCTGGTGTTCGTGGGCTACGGCGTCAAGGCGCCGGAGCGCAACTGGGACGACTTCAAGGGCGTGGACCTGAAGGGCAAGATCGCCGTCGTGCTGATCAACGACCCGGACTTCGAAACCGGCGTGGGCGACTTCGGCGGCAAGGCCATGACCTACTACGGCCGCTGGACCTACAAGTACGAAGAAGCCGCCCGCCAGGGCGCAGCCGGCATGCTCATCGTCCACGAAACCGCACCGGCCTCCTACGGCTGGGCGACCGTGGCCAACTCCAACACCAACACCCAGTTCGACGTGGTGCGCGACCATCCCGCCAGCGCACATACGCCGGTGGAAGCGTGGATCCAGCGGGATGTGGCGGTTGACCTGTTCAAGTCTGCCGGCCTCGATTTCGAAGCGCTGAAGAAGCAGGCACAGACGCGCGACTTCAAGCCGGTGGTGCTGAAGGGCGAGACCTTCTCGGCCAACTACAAGATCAACTCCAAGGTGATCACCTCCCACAACATCGTGGGCCGCGTCGAGGGCAGCAAGCGCCCGAACGAGACGGTGATCTACAGCGCGCACTGGGACCACCTCGGCGTCGGCGCCCCCGATGCCAAGGGCGACAAGATCTACAACGGTGCGGTGGACAACGCCACCGGCACTGCCGCGCTGATCGAACTGGCTCGCGCCTTCGCCAGCCAGCCCAAGCCGGAACGCTCGGTGGTGTTCCTCAACGTCACCGCCGAAGAAAAGGGCCTGCTGGGTTCGGAGTACTACGCCTCCAAGCCGCTCTACCCGCTCGCCACCACGGTGGCCGACATCAACATGGATGCGCTCGATCCGCACGGCCCGTCGCGCAACTTCACCATCTCCGGCAGCGCCAAGCTCGACCTGCTCGATGAGCTGACCGCCACGGCCAAGCAGTGGAACCTCGTGTATTCGGCCGATCCGAAGCCCGAAGCCGGCCACTTCTTCCGCTCCGATCACTTCTCCTTCGCCAAGCGCGGCGTGCCGGCCGTGTCGTTCGGCTCGGGCAACGACTGGGTGGATGGCGGCCTCGCCGCCGGCAAGGCGGCCGAGGACGAGTACGTGGCCAAGCACTATCACCAGCCGTCCGACGAGTGGCAGGCGGATTGGCCGTTCACCGGCATGGCCCGCGATCTGCAGGTCCTCTACAAGCTCGGCAGCGACCTCGCCAACTCCGACACCTGGCCCAACTGGAGCAAGGATTCGGAATTCCGTGCGGCCCGCGACTCTACGGCGGCACAGCGCAAATAACCGCGATTTGGTTGCAGTACACGAAAAGGCCCGCAGCAATGCGGGCCTTTTTCTTTAACCGCGCCAACTCGCGGGAACATGTTTTTCACGCGACGCTGATTCAGATGACGGCAAAACACAACGGCAATATGGCAGTCACCGTCGAGCCAGACAGGAATCACAAGAAGGTCATGCATCGACGGCAAGCTGCGCACCACGGACTACTAAAAAAGTTGAATCCTATGCTGGCGCAATACGTCCACCCCTCGAAAACCGGCCTGTTCCGCATCGTTCGCCATGGCCGCCAATGGCGCGTGTTGTGCGATGAGTGCGAAATGGGCCGCCACGAAACGGCCGAAGCCGCACTCATCGCCATTCGCATGGACTGCGCGCAGGCGCGCCTCCCCGGCGACCTGAGCGAGTGGCGCTATATCCCCGAACTCGCCCTGGCGCACTCGCGCGTATCGAGCGAAGGCACGCGCTGGCGGCTGGCTGGCTAAGCCGTCTCACTTCTCCTTCTCCCCTTTGGGGGAAGGCCGGGACATTGCCACCTTTACGGTGGTGAGGGGCGGGTGCTCGCGGAAGAGTCACCTAATTGCCCTTGCCAGCTACTCGTGTGCGTTGATCACCGCCAAAAAGTCCCGCCCATAGCGCTTGAGCTTCGCCTCACCCACGCCACTGATCGCCGACAGCTCTGTCTCGTTCGCTGGCAAGGCACGCAGCATCGCCAGCAAGGTCGCGTCGTGGAAGATCACGTACGGCGGCACACCATGTTGCTTCGCCAGCTGCGTACGCAACTTGCGCAATTCATCCCATAGCGGCTGCTCGTAAGCCTCCACGCCAAGGCTGCCACCGGTCACCAGCTGGCTGTCGCGACGACGCTTGCGCGTGGCGCGTGCCGGCGTTGCGTCCTCGCGCAGACGCACCGGACGATTGCCCACCAGCACCTCACGACTGGCCTTGCTCAGGCGCAGCGTGCCGAAGCCTTCCGCATCGGCTTCCAGCAAGCCCATCGCGAGCAATTGGCGAAACACCGAGCGCCACTGCTTTTCATCCATGTCGGCGCCGATGCCGAACGTGGAAAGGCGATCGTGTCCCAAGTCGGTCATGCGCGTGCTGTCCTCGCCGCGCAAAATACTGATGACATGGCCGGAACCAAAGCGCTGCCCGCTGCGATACACCGCAGAAAGCGCCTTCTGCGCAGGTACCGTGGCATCCCAAGTCTTGGGCGGTTCGATGCAGTTGTCGCAGTGGCCGCATGGCCCCTGGAACGATTCGCCAAATGCGGCGAGCAACAGTTCACGACGGCATTGCGTGGCTTCCGCATACGCCAGTTGCGATTCCAGTTTCTGGCGCTCGACACGCTTGCGCTCATCCGCCGATTCCGATTGCGCAATCATCTGGCTCATCGTCACCACGTCCGACAGGCCGTAGATCATCCACGCCTCGGACGGCAGGCCGTCGCGACCCGCGCGTCCGGTCTCCTGATAGTACCCTTCCATGCTGCGCGGAAGATCCAGATGCGCGACGAAGCGCACGTCGGGCTTGTCGATGCCCATGCCGAAGGCCACCGTGGCCACCATCACCACGCCGTCCTCGCGCAGGAAACGCCGCTGATTTGCGTTGCGCGTCGCGGCATCCAGACCGGCGTGATAGGGCAACGCCTCGATCCCCGCTTCCGTCAGCCACGTCGCCGTTTCATCCACCTTGCGCCGACTGAGCGCGTAGACGATGCCCGTCTCGCCGCGATGCCGTTCCAGGAATTCCATCAACTGCCGTCGCGCGTTGTGGCGCAGGCCGACCTGATAGCGGATGTTCGGCCGATCAAAACTCGATACGAACTGACGCGCCTCTTGCAGCGCCAGCCGCTCGACGATTTCATCGCGCGTGCGCTGATCGGCCGTTGCAGTGAGCGCGATGCGCGGAATCTGCGGGAAACGCTGATGCAGCACCGCCAGCTCGCGATACTCAGGGCGGAAATCGTGTCCCCATTGCGACACGCAATGCGCTTCGTCGATGGCGAACAGCGCGACCTCGGTGCTCTCGAGCAAACCGAGAAAACGAGACGTCAACAATCGCTCCGGTGCGACGTAAAGCAGGTTCAGCTCACCGGCAAGCAGACGGCGCTCCACCTCACGCTGATCTTCCGCGCCCAGGCTGGAGTTGAGATAAGCCGCAGAAACGCCGGCTTCGCGCAACGCATCCACCTGATCCTGCATCAACGCGATCAGCGGCGACACCACGATGCCAGTGCCCTGCCTCACCAACGCAGGAATCTGATAGCACAGCGACTTGCCGCCACCCGTAGGCATCAGCACCAAGGCATCGCCACCGTCGATCAATTGTTCGACGACGGCTTGCTGCTGACCGCGAAATTGCGCGTAGCCAAAAACGCTTTGAAGAATATCGAGAGGGGCTGGAAGCATCGGCGAATGCTAGCAAATGTCGAATACCGCTTTGCATCTCGCGTGGCTGTGTTTTGTCAAGACGTACGCAGATCGGCCAGCCAGCCGACGCTCTGCTCGGGGGAAAACCGACTAAGTGCAGCAGCTCAATCGCGCGTAGGCATAACTGGAGGAAATCTGCGATACCCGATACTTGCCACCGGGCAGATCTAGCCTGGCATCCCCCACAACGCCCGATCGAGATTGGCATCCAGGCCAAAACTTGCCAACGGCACGCGGCCGTTCTTGACTTCCACGCCCTCGGCTTTCAGGCGCTTGCTCTGCTCGCGAAAACTCCGACTGCCGGGAGGAAACGCGATGTGGCCGCTGGAACGGAGCACGCGAAACCAGGGAAGCTCCATGCCGTCCGGAACTTCGCCGAGCGCCTTGCCTACCAGCCGTGCGCGCCCTGGCAATCCCGCTCGCGCAGCGATGGCACCGTAGCTGGCGACGCGACCGGCGGGAATAGCTGCGATGGCAGCAAAGATGCGGGCGTGCGCCTCTGATTTGGGCTTGTCCATGATCTTCAACAGGCTCTTTACACCGGGTCGTGGCACAGTAGCGAGCCTGGATCGGCCTGCCAAGGAGATCGCACCATGCGCCATTTCGAAGCCGTGCGTTCCCACATCGGCAGCTTGCACGCGCTGCGCCACAATGACCCGTACCTGATCAGTTTCGACCTGACTTTGCCGCATGATCGGCACCAGGGCATCTATCTCGCCGAACTCGAAGACGAGTCCGGCCGGCGTTATCTGCGCATCTCCACACCGGTGGGCCCGCTCGCCGGCGCTGACCCGCGCCGATGCCTGCGTTTCAACTGGGAGCAGCGGAAAGGTTTCCTGGCTGTCGCAGACCTGGATGGTTCGCCCTACCTGCACCTATGCGAAAACCGGCCGTATGAATTGCTGGATGCGGTGGAATTGAGACGCCTGATTGAGGAGCTCGGCGAGCTGGGCGATCAGTTGGAGAGGATAGTCGCGGTTGGGGGCGATGACCTCTGATTGAAGGCGGTAACGGCCCCTCGCACGAGTTGCGCGGCGGGGAAAAGGAGAAGCCGCGCATCGTATTTCCGTGCAGGCAGCAGCCCAGCCACAACGCGACTGTAGGAGCGCACCCTGTGCGCGACAGGCCAACGGAGCGGTACACCCATGCGCCGCGGTCGCGCACAAGGTGCGCTCCTACAAGGGAGCGCGCGGCCCGTGTGTCGGGTCAAAGTGCTGGTCGGGTATTTTGTGGGAGCGCACCCTGTGCGCGACAAGCCGACGGAGCGGCACACCGCATCGTGGCTGTCGCGCACAGGGTGCGCTCCCACAGACAAGCAGGCGCGCGAAGGGCTGGAGGGCAAAAGCCGATGCGGAGCGAGGCCCGGCTTTAAGTCCTCTGCGATTCGGGCGCGTTGCGCAGCGCTTTGAGGTACCCGCTGTGTACCCTCGGAAGTTGTCCCACAACAAAGCGCATCGAGCGCTCGGGCTTATCCCAGCACAATGCTGCGGGCGTTATCAGGCCATTTTCTTTGGGTTACTTTTCTTTTACGCCGGGCATCCTGCCCTCCGCCCTTCGGGCCGGCTTCGCCATTCGCACGCGCTCCTGCGCGTGCGTGGGCCAGCAAAAGAAAAGTGACTCGAGCGGCGGCAGCCGGTCGAAACGCCCGCCGCGTAGGCGGCAAGCTGGCCGAGAGGCGACGACCGAAGACTAACGAAACGGGACGCCCAGCCTTCGGCTGTTGAAGAGCGCCTGCGACTTGCGCCGGGATGACGGCAATGAGGGAGCGTTCCCGCGAGCACCCGCCCCGCACCCCGGCCCTCTCCCCGGCGGGAGAGGGAGAAGTGTGGTGCACCGCTTGAATGCTTGATCGCTTAACTCGCGCGACAAAACGAGTCACAACAACCAAGCCCCACTCAAAACGTCGCCGCCAACCTCACAAACCCATACGCCAACAATGCCGTAATCGGCAACGTAAGTATCCACGCCCACACCATCCGCTCCACCACCGACCAGCGAATCGCATTCCATCGCTTGGCCGCGCCCACACCCATGATGGACGCCGACACGTTATGCGTGGTCGACACCGGAATGCCGAACGCGGACGCGGTGAGGATGACCGCCGCCGAGCTGCCCTCGGCCGCAAAGCCGTTGATGGGGTGCAGCTTCACCATCTTGTGACCCAGCGTCTTGATGATGCGCCAGCCGCCACCTGCGGTGCCGCCTGCCATGGTGAGCGCGCAAACCACGGCCACCCACGCAGGCACATTGAAGCCGCCGTCGGCCGAACCGTGGATGCGCAGGAAACCCAGCCACTCGGGCAGGCCGTCGAACTGACCGGCGGTGGTTGCGCCCGCCAGCGCGAGCGCAATGATGCCCATGCTCTTCTGCGCGTCGTTCATGCCGTGGGCGAGGCCCATCGCGCTGGCCGAGACGATCTGCGCCTTGCCGAAAAATGCATTCACGAACGGCGTGCGGCCAAATCGCCGCAAAAAGCCGGTGCGACTGGAGAACCAACTCAGCAAGGCGTACAGCCCGCCCATCAAGAGGAAGCCGATGACGAAACCCAGCAGGGGTGAAATCACCATCGGCAGAATGACCTTGGGCACCACCCCCTTGCCATCCCACCAATGCGCCCCGCCCTGCGACCAGATCACCGAAGCGAAGTTGTTGCCGGAGGCCGCGATCGCCGCGCCTACCAGCGCGCCAACCAGCGCATGACTGGAGCTGGACGGCAGGCCCCACCACCAGGTGATGAGGTTCCACACCGTGGCCGCCAGCAAGGCGCATATGAGCAATTGCGGCCCCGCATCGATCACATGCGTATCGATCAGGCCCGACGCGATGGTCTTGGCCACGGCCGTGCCCCACAGTGCGCCGATCAGGTTGGTGATCGCCGCCATCATCACGGCCTGGCCGGGCGTCAGCACCTTGGTCGCCACCACCGTGGCGATGGAGTTGGCGGTATCGTGAAAACCGTTGATATAGGTGAAAGCCAGCGCGATCAGCACCACGGCAATAGCCAGACCGATGCTCATGCGCGCACCTCGCGCACAACGCCGTGTGCCCGGAATGTGACCGGGCGGCTTAGCTGATAGGGATTCATCAGGTCGCGCCTCAGGAATTCTTCAGCACGATCGAATACACGGTGTTGCCCACGTCGCGGCACTTGTCGATGGCTTTTTCGAGCAGCTCGAACAAGTCCTTCGCCAGCATTGCGCGCATCGCATCGCCGCCTTCCACGTACAGCGTGCGATACGGCGAGAGCAACATGCGGTCGCCTTCCGACTCCAGCGTCTGCAGGCGGTCCTGCAGCTTCTTCACTGGATCGATGCGCAGGCCGCGGCGCAGCTCGCCGATCATTTCCGACACCACGCCGGTGGCGCGTTCAAGGATCAGCGCGCGCGCGGCGAAATCCACGTCGGCGACCCGGCCGGCGACGATCTCATAGCGCTCGGCAAATTTCTCGATGGTCTTGGGGATCTTGTAGAGCGCCGAGTTGAGCGCTTCGATGTCCTCGCGATCCAGCGCGGTGACGAAGGTGTTCACCAGTTCCTCGCTGATCTGCCCCGCCAGCGCCTTCTCGCGCTGGCGCGCGGCGGCGAAGGCAGCCATCACCGGGGCGTGATCGCGGCGCGTGACAAGTTCGTGCAGGGCTTTGGCGCTCTCGCGAGCAGCCTCGGCGCTCTGTTCGAGCAGGCCATAGAACTTGTCGCCTTTGCCGAAAATCGTTTGCAATGAAAACATGCGGTTATTGCCTGGGTGCGAGGGGGCGGAAAATGACGGGTATGTTACAGGAGCCCCGCGCCGCACCGCATCAAACCCATCCGGCCCCACCGGGCCACTTAGGACTTACACTGCGTCTCATGTCCAAACGCGACCTTCCCACCGGCCGGCTGCCCGCATGCTGACCGAAATCGCCCTCGTCATCGTGCTGTCCCTGTTCAACGGCTTTTTCGCGCTGTCGGAAATGGCCCTGGTGGCCTCGCGCAAAAGCCGCCTCAAGCAGATGGCCCGCGACAGCCGCCGTGCCCGCATGGCCCTGCGCAACGCCGAAGCGCCCGAACGCTTCCTATCCACCGTCCAGGTGGGCATGACGATGGTGATCCTGATCACGGGCGCCCTCGCCGGCGACGCGCTGGGCGACCACATTGCCAACGCCATCCATGGCGGGCGCGCGGCCTGGATGGAGCCCTATGCCAGGATCATCGGCCTGGTGCTGGGCTTCGTGCTGATTTCCTTCATCAATATCGTGATTGGCGAGCTGGTGCCCAAGCGCCTCGCACTGTCCGCACCCGAGCTGATCTCCGGCTATGTATCGATGCCGATGATGGTGTTGTCGCGCATCGCGGCGCCCTTCGTGTGGCTGCTCAATCTTTCCAGCAGCTTCCTGTTGCGCCTGCTGCGCGTAAAAGGACGAGGCAGCGACGTGGCGACGGAAGAGGAAATCCGCCTGCTGGTGGCGGAAAGCGCCGAGCATGGCGTGCTCGACCGCGACGAACACAATATGGTCAATCGCGTGCTGCGCCTGGGCGACCGCACGGTCGACAGCGTGATGACGCCGCGCACGCGCATCGTCTGGCTTGATGCCGCAGCGAATTACCAGGAGAGCGCGGACATCCTGCGCACCACGCCCTATTCGCGCTACCCGGTATATCGCGGCGACGAAAGCGACATCCTCGGCGTGGTCGAAGTAAAACGCCTGCTGCGCAGTTACGCCGAAGGCAAACCCGACCTCTTCGGTCAGTTGTCCAAGTCCTTGTATGTGCCCGCCACCGCGCGAGCGCTGGATCTGTTGGAAGAATTCCGCGATGCGGAAACGCAGCTGGCCCTGGTGGTGGACGAGTACGGCGACATCGAAGGCCTGGTGACGCTCAATGACCTGCTGGCGGCCATCGTGGGCGCCACCCAGCTGGGCAGCAGCGACACCAAGGAAAGCCCGCTGATCACGCCGCGCGAGGACGGCAGCTGGCTGATCGATGGCTCGCTGTCCACCGACGATCTGCGCGAACTGCTGGGGGTCGATGCGTTGCCCGGCGAGGAAGAGCACGAATACCGCACGGCGGCCGGCATGGTGATGGCCGTGCTCGGCCATATCCCGCAGACCGGCGAAACCTTCGAGTGGCGCGGCTTCCGGGTGGAAGTGGTGGATCTTGATGGCGCGCGCATCGACAAGCTGCTGGTCATGCGGTTGCCGAAGATCGATGTGGAAGAAGACGGGTTCTGATCGAAGCCCTCCAAGAATCCACTGTGGGAGCGCACCCTGTGCGCGACGGCCTCAGTGGCGATGACTGCCTCGCCGTCGCGCACAGGGTGCGCTCCCACCATTAAACGAAGCGCCACCCAGCGGCTTATTCGCCCTTCGACGCCTTGATCTTGTCCGTAGCAATCTGCGCCATCCGCTGCGCATCGGCAAAAATGCCATGCATCACCCGCAACTCCCGCTCATCGGGCTGCGCCCGCTGAAACAGCTTGCGCAGTCGCAACATGATCGTGGTCGGCGCGCGGCCCTTGTGGAAATCGATATCGTCCAGCATCTGCGTCAGGTGCTCGAAGAAGCGCTCCATCTGCGCCGCATCGGCCGGTGGTTCGGCATCGGCTCGAACCGGAACGTTGACCTCGCCCAGCGATGCAACGCGCAACTCGTACGCCATTACCTGCACAGCCTGCGAGAGGTTCAGGGAACTGAAATCGTCCACGCTGGGGATGCGCACCATCGCATGGCAGCGCGCCAGCTCTTCGTTCTCCAGGCCGGTGCGCTCATTACCGAACACCAGCGCCACCTGCTCGCCGCGGGCGGCCGCGGCCAGGGCGCGGCTGGCCGCTTCGCGCGGGGTGAGCTCTTCGAGGTCCACGCCGCGGCGCCGGGCCGACAGGCCAAGGGCCAGGCTGGTGCCAGCCAGGGCATCGACCAGGCCTTCGCTTACGGTGGCATTTTCCAGCACCTCGTCGGCGCCGGCGGCCAGGGCCGATGCCTCCCGATCCGGAAAGCGGTGCGGGGCCACCAGGGCCATCCGGTCGAAGCCCATGGTGCGGATGGCACGGGCAGCGCTGCCGATATTGCCGGGGTGCGAGGTGCGCACCAGCACGTAGCGGATGCGGGCGGCGAGGTCGGATTCAGCGCTCATTGGGGCAGGAAAACTCGGGTAAACGGGCGCAAAGCTTGGAAACCTCCGGGCTTCCTGTCAAACGCGACGTGCCCGGCCCGGTCCCTGGCACTGCCTCGCGGCCATGTCTCTGTTAGACTTCGCGGCCAAAACCCCGTTCTTTTGAAAGCCGAAGCCATGCCAAGACCCGCCGTTAATGTCGCGGTGCGCGCCGCGCGCGCCGCAGGAAACATCATCCTGCGTTACATGAATCGCATCGACGGACTCAATATCGTCGAGAAGCAACGCATGGACTTCGCCTCGGAAGTCGACCGCCTGGCCGAAGCCGAGATCGTGAAGGAACTCAAGCGCGCCTACCCGACCCACGCCTTCCTCGCCGAAGAAAGCGGCGCGATCGGCAAGGGGCCGCTGGTGTGGGTGATCGATCCGCTCGACGGCACGCACAATTATTTGCGCGGCATCCCGCACTTCTCCGTTTCCATCGCCCTGCTCGACAAGGGTGAGCCGGTGTATGCGGTGGTGTTCGATCCGCTGCGCGACGAACTGTTTACCGCCAGCAAGGGCGATGGCGCCTACGTCAATGACCGCCGCATGCGCGTGGCCAAGCGCGAGAATCTGGGCGGCGCCATGATCGGCACGGGCTTCCCGTACCGCCAGCGTTCGCACCTGGACTCCCAGCTGGATATGACCCGCGCCCTGCTCGGCCAGGCCGAGGACATCCGTCGCTCCGGTTCGGCCGCGCTGGACCTGGCCTATGTGGCCGCCGGTCGCTTCGACGGCTTCTTCGAGATCGGCCTCAAGCCGTGGGACATGGCCGCCGGCGCCCTGCTGGTGCGCGAGGCCGGTGGTCGCTACTGCGATTTCGCCGGTCGCGACGGCATCCCGGAGAGCGGCAACATCATCGCCGGCAACCTCAATGTGGCGCAGGCGATGGTGGATGCGATCAGCGCGAATGCGACGCCGCGTTTGTTGATGGCGTGAGGTTGGATTTTCGGCCAGTAAAAAAAAGGCGCCCTAGGGCGCCTTTTTTTCTATCCAGAACCACCTAACCCTCTGTGGGAGCGCACCCTGTGCGCGACCGTCCCGCCGCGTTCGACCTCAGTCGCGCACAGGGTGCGCTCCCACAAGGGACGGGAAACATCAGGCGCCCGGCTCGGACTCACGCAAAAACACCCGCAAAAATGGCACCGTAATTCGCCGCTTCGCCGCCAGCGAAGCCCGATCGATCTGGTCCAGCAGATCAAGCAGCGCGCCTAGATCACGCGCATAGCGATTGAACAGCCAATCGAGCACCGTGTCGTCCAGCTCGATGCCGCGCGTGGCCGCCTGCTCGCGCAGTACGTTGCGCCGCTCGGCATCGTCCAAGGGCTTGAGCAAAGCCTGTTGGCACGCACCCAGGCGCGAGCGCAGATCGGGCAGAACCAGACCCAGCTGCACAGGCAACACCTCGGCCGCAAACAAGATCGCGGCGCCTTCGGCCTTGGCCTGGTTGTACAGGTCAAACAGGGCGTGTTCGGCCTCGCGATCGCCCGCGATGGCGCCCAGGTCGTCCAGCGCGAGGAATTCGCTGCCGGCCACGCCGCGGATAGCAGCAGCCCGGTTGCCAATGCTGGCCAACGGCAGGTATTGCACCGTGCGACCGCCCTGGATCGCGGCCTGGCACGCGGCCATCAGCAGATGGCTCTTGCCGCTGCCGGTGGGACCTGCCAGATAGAGCCAAGGCGTGTGCGCCGCATGGGCCAGTTGCTCAACGGCAGCGAGCGTCCCGGCGTTGCTGCCGGGATGGAAATGTTCGAAACGCTGGCGGCGAGGCCAACGCAGGGCAAGCGGCAACTGCGGAATCATGGGGGTGGTACTGCGTCCTTCGGGTTGCCTCGGTCGTCGACCACGGTGCGGGTTTCCACTTCGCCCTGCGGCGTGTCGACGACCACATCCACTTCGGCGAGCACGGGATCACCCGCGCCCTCCTCCATGTACAGATCGCTTTGTCGGTAGCGCTCGGTCAGGTAGCGCAGCAGCACCAGGATCACCGAAGCCGCCGGCAAGGCCAACAGCACGCCCAGGAAGCCGAACAGATAGCCGCCGGCCAGCACGGCAAAAATCACCGCCACCGGATGAAGTCCGATCTTGTCGCCCACCAACTGCGGCACCAGCACGTAGCCTTCCAGCAACTGGCCGACGGTGAAGATGCCTGCCACGATCAGTACATGCGTCCAGTCGCCGTATTGCACCATCGCTGCGATCAGCGCCGAGCCGAAGCCCACGATAAAGCCCAGGTACGGCACGAAACTGAGCAAGCCGGCGATCATACCGATCAGCGGGCCCACCGACAGCCCCATCAGCGTGAGCGCCACGCCGTAGAAGATACCCAGCGCGAGCATCACCAGCAGCTGGCCGCGCACGAAGGCACCGAGCACGCTGTCCGCTTCACGCGCTAGGTGGGCAACCGTCGGCTCGATCGAGCGCGGCAGGATGCGGTCGATCCACGCCACCATGCGGTCCCAGTCGCGCAGCAGGTAGAACGCCACCACTGGAATCAGTACCAAGTTGGTGAGCCACAGGATGACCCCCACGCTGGAGCGGGAAATCTTGCCCAGCACGACCGAGGCCGCATTGCCGATCGAGCCCAGGTGATCCTTGATCTGCTGGATCAGGCGATCGGTGTCGAACGCGCTCGGATCGAGATGCAGCTTGGCCTGCACCCACGGCAGCGCCGTATTGCGGGCCCAGTCCACGTAGCGGGGCATGTTTTCCACCAGATTGTCGATCTGGCGGGAAATCAGCGGGACCAGCAGGATCAGCGCGCCAACGGTGACCAGCAGCAGCACGATGAAGACGATGCTGACCGCCAGCGTGCGCCCCATGCCCAGCCGCTGCAGCCGATCGGCCAACGGATCGCCCAGGTAGGCCAGCATGGCCGCCACCACGAACGGCATCATCACCGGTGCCAGCAGCCAGAACACGTAAAGGATGACCGCGGTGATCGCGAGCATTTGCCAGCGGCGGGAGCTGTCAGGCGTCATCGACATGGCTCATCCCATGAGAAGGGCGGTAAGAAACGCGCGCCGGATCCAGGCTGGCGCGCGCATGACGCGGCTTTCGCCGCGAAATGATCAGTGGACCCAACGCAGGCTGGCATCCGCATCGCTATGCGAGTCGCCGCGCAGGACGCGGCCGCCGGCGGCGAGGCTATTGGTCAGGGCATCCATCGGCAGGCTGGACTTCACCGAGAACAGCATGCCATCGCCCTTCGCGCTCAGCGTGGTCACCTGACGCACGTTGGGATCGGCGCGCAGGACGGCCACGAGGTTGGCGTAATCCATGGCCGAATTGATCTGCGAAACCCACAGCTTGCCGTCGACCGTCACCGAACCGATCACATTGAGCTGCTTGCCGAGGCGATCGGCCAGTCCGTTGCCCGCGTCGGTAAGGGCGGCAGCGACGTTGGCGCCCTGGGTGCTCCACTTCTGCTGCGCACCACCCGACACCAGCACCCAGTCGGCGGCGTTGCCATGAACCTGGCCCAGCAGCATCAGGCCGGTCTTGTACTGCCGCGCCATGGCGGCGACCTGGTCGGGCTCGGCGCTGGTCAGATTCGGCGTGTCGCCGGTCTTGGCCGGATCGGCCAGCACGGTGCTGTAGCCCTTGGCGGCGACGGCCTGGGTCAGCGCGGAAAGCGCATCGCGGGTGAGCACGCTGCCGTCCTCGTCACGCACCACCAGCAGCACCGGCGGACGGGAACCGCCACCGGAGACACCCATCTGGGACACGGCACGCTGCACGGCAGCCTGGTCAAAGGTGACCTGCAGGGCCATACCGGTGGTGGCGCGCTGGTACTGGTATTGCTGGACGATGCCCGAGGCGCCCTTGAGCACATCGGCGTAGCCCGCCTTCGCGCTCAGGTCCTGGCCACCGGACGTGCGCGCCAGCACCTGGGCCAAGGCGTCGCCAAAGGCATTGTTGCGGGCGGCCTCGCTGGTATCGGCCACCGACACGGTCACGGTGTACGGCGACACCTGCCCCTGCGCGTGCACGGACAGCAGCGGGGCAAGGCCCAGCATGAAACAGACGAGCAGCAGGCGGGACAGGCGCATGGGGACCGAAATCCGGTGGGGGACGCCGGAAGTCTGCCCAATCCGCCCCCTAGCGTCCATCGAAGATGTCCCGGTTCGGCGTCGCCACTCAGGAAACGGTCCCCCTACGCTGCTACAATTTGTCGTTTCTCCCCGCCGGGTTGCCCCCATGTCCGACGCACTCACCTACCGCGCCGCTGGCGTTGATATCGACGCAGGCAATGCCGTGGTCGAACGCATCAAGCCGCTGGTCAAGCGCACCTCCCGCCCTGAAGTGATGGGCGGCCTGGGCGGTTTCGGCGGCCTGTTCGACCTGTCGGGCAAGTACAAGGAGCCGGTGCTGGTCTCCGGCACGGACGGCGTGGGCACCAAGCTCAAGCTTGCCCAGCAGCTGGGCCGCCACGACACCATCGGCATCGACCTGGTCGGCATGTGCGTGAACGACGTGCTGGTGCAAGGCGCCGAGCCGCTGTTCTTCCTCGATTATTTCGCCACCGGCAAGCTGGATGTCGACACCACAGTGGCCGTGGTCGGCGGCATCGCCAAGGGCTGCGAGCTGGCCGGTTGCGCGCTGATCGGCGGCGAAACGGCGGAAATGCCCGATATGTACCCGCCGGGTGAATACGATCTAGGTGGCTTCACCGTCGGCGCCGTGGAAAAATCGCAGCTGCTCAGCGGCAACGCCATCGTGGCCGGCGACGTGATCCTGGGCGTGGCCTCTTCCGGCCCGCACTCCAACGGTTATTCGCTGATCCGCAAGATCCTCGAGCGCGCCGGCAACCCGCTGGATCTGGACCTCGGCGGCGTCACCCTGGCCGACGCGCTGATGGCGCCGACCACCATCTACGTGAAGCCGATGCTGGACCTGCTGAAGAACCAGCCGGTGCACGGCATGGCCCACATCACCGGTGGCGGCCTGAAGGAAAACATCATCCGCGTGGTGCCCGACAACCTCGGCATCCATATCAATGCGGCCGCCATCGTGCTGCCGCCGGTGTTCGAGTGGCTGATGCGCGAAGGCAACGTGGCGCGTGAGGAAATGTGGCGGACGTTCAACTGCGGCGTCGGCTTCACCGTCATCCTGCCGCGCGATGCTGTCGATGCTGCAAGCGCCCTGCTCGCCAAGCACGGCCTGGCCAGTTCGGTGATCGGCGAGATCGTGCCCGCGCAGGGCGACGAGCGCGTGCACATCGGTTGAGTTCGTGACTGCGCCGCGTCTTCGTGTCGCCGTGCTCGCATCCGGGCGCGGCAGCAACCTGCAAGCCTTGATCGTCGCTCGCGATGCGGGCGTGTTGCCGGTCGACTTCGTGGTAGTCGGCAGCGACAAGCCCAATGCAGGCGCGCTGCAGCTGGCGAAGGATGCGTGCATCCCAACCTTCACGCTGAACCCGAAGGATTTCGCCAGCCGGCGCGACTTCGACCTCGAACTGTTTCGACGACTCGACGCCAGCGGTGCGCAGGTACTCGTCCTCGCCGGCTTCATGCGCATCATCGATGGCGAGGCACTCGCGCCTTGGGTTGGCCGCATGATCAACGTCCACCCATCGCTGCTGCCCAAGTATCGCGGCCTGCACACGCACCGCCGTGCGCTTGAAGCGGGCGACACGGAACACGGCGCCAGCGTGCACTATGTGACCGCCGAACTCGATGGCGGTCCGGTGATCGCGCAAGCACGCATCCAGATCCAGCCTGGCGACGACGAAGGTCAGCTCGCCCAGCGCCTGCTCACCTTCGAACACCAGCTGCTGCCTGCAGTGCTGAAGCTGATCGCCGAGCAACGCCTGGACCTGATCGCACCCAACCGCGTGGCGCTGGACGGCAAGCTGCTGGATGCGCCGCTGCAACTGCGCCACGGCGCTTTGGTTGACTGAGCGTTTTTTAGTCCTCTACAAGTCGTTCAGGAACGGCCCGTAGACTGAGGTCCCATGACCTCATCCCATTCCCTCCGCACGTTCGCTGCCGGTCTCGCGCTGGCCCTTTCCACGACGGCCGCGTTTGCCGCAGCACCTGCCCCGACCCCGTTTACCGCGACCTATCAGGTATCGCAAGGTGGCCAGGTGATCGGCGAGGCGGTGGTCTCGCTCAAGCCCGCCGGCAATGGCCAGTGGGTGTACAGCAACCAGATCAAGGGAACCGGCGGCATCGCCGCGGCGCTGGGGGCCAACTCGAATGAAACCACTACGTTCCGCTGGAACAACGGTGCGCCGGAAACCGTCAGCTACGACTACAAGATGGATGCCGGCTTCAAGAACAAGCAGCGCCACACCGACGTGAACTGGACCAGCGGCCAGGTGACGGTGGACGACGGCAAGGGACCGATGACGTATCCGAGCGCGCCGGGCATGGTGGATCGCAACACCACGTCGTACGCGATCGGCCTCGCCCTGCGCGGCGGCAAGCAGTCCGTGTCGCTGCCGGTTGCGGTGAAGCGCAATGTGGAAACCCAGGAATTCAAGGTCGCCGGCAAGGAAGCAGTGAAGGTGCCTGCCGGCAGTTTCCAGGCGGAACGCGTGGTGCGCAGCAGCGACCAGAACAGCTTCAGCGCCTGGTATGCACCGCAGAAATATCCGGTGCCGGTGAAGCTCTCGCAGAGCGACGGCGGCAATCTGGAATTGCAGCTGGTGAGCTACAGGGGCAACTGAGCGATCGTCACTGGACTAAGAGCCTGTCCAAAATCCTCACCGTCATTCCCGCGAAAGCGGGAATCCAGTGACGTTGCTCTTTCATACGGACTAAAGGCGAGTGGCGCTGGATTCCCGCTTTCGCGGGAATGACGTTGAGGGAGTGAACCTGGCCGCGAGATTCTGGACAGGCTCCAAAAGAAAAAGGCCGCAACAGCGGCCTTTTTCATATCACGAGTCGAGCATCACTCAAGACGGCAATCGACGAATCTTCGCACCAAGCACGCCGAGCTTCTCCTCGATGTTCTCGTAGCCGCGATCGATGTGATACACGCGATCCACCGTGGTGTCGCCCTCGGCCACCAGGCCGGCGAGCACGAGACAGGCGGAAGCGCGCAGGTCGGTCGCCATGATCGGCGCGCCGCTCATCTTTTCCACGCCCTTGATGATGGCCGTATTGCCTTCCAGGCGGATATCCGCCCCGAGGCGCTGCAGCTCAAGCGCGTGCATGAAGCGGTTTTCGAACACCGTCTCGGTGATCACGCCCACGCCCTCGGCCACGCAGTTGAGCGCGGTGAACTGTGCCTGCATGTCGGTGGGGAATGCCGGGTACGGCGCGGTGGTGATGTTTACTGCCTTGGGACGACGGCCCTGCATGTCCAGCTCGATCCAGTCCGGACCGGTGGAGATATGCGCGCCGGCTTCTTCCAGCTTGGACAGCACCGCGTCCAGCGTATCGGCACGGGCATTGCGTGCACGCACCTTGCCGCCGGTCATCGCCGCGCCCACCAAGAACGTGCCGGTTTCGATGCGGTCGGGCAGCACTTCGTACTCGGCGCCGTGCAGGCGTTCCACGCCGTGGATGACGATCGTGGAGGTGCCGGCGCCTTCGATCTGCGCGCCCATGGCGATCAGGCAATGCGCCAGGTCGACCACTTCCGGTTCCTGCGCGGCGTTCTCGATCACGGTGGTGCCCTGCGCGAGCGCGGCGGCCATCATGATGTTCTCGGTGCCGGTCACGGTGACCATGTCCATCGAGATGCGCGCGCCCTTCAGGCGCTTGGCCTTGGCCTTGATGTAGCCGTTCTCCACGACCACCTCGGCGCCGAGCGCCTGCAGGCCGCGGATGTGCTGGTCGACCGGACGCGAGCCGATTGCGCAGCCGCCCGGCAGCGATACTTCCGCCTCGCCGAAGCGGGCCACCAGCGGGCCCAGCACCAGGATCGAGGCGCGCATGGTGCGCACCAGGTCGTAGGGGGCGAAATGGCGGTCGGTGGTGCGCGGGTCGATGTGCATCTTCATGCGGTCGTCCAGCACCAGCTGCGTGCCCATCTGGCCGAGCAGCTCGATGAAGGTGGTCACATCGTGCAGGTGCGGCACGTTGCTGATCGCCACCGGCTCGTCGGCCAGCAGGCAGGAAGCGAGAATCGGGAGTACGGCGTTCTTGGCGCCCGAAATACCCACCTCACCGTGGAGCGGCTCGCCGCCACTGATCAGGATCTTGGCCATGGAAAGTCCTTGCGAATGAATGGCTCGGGAGTGCAGCGCAGCCTCAATGGCGCGCTGCGACTTCCGCGGGGGTCAGCGTCTTGAGGGCCAGCGCGTGGATCGCACCGCCCATGAGATCGCCAAGCGTGGCGTAAACCAGGCGGTGCCGCGCCAGCGGGAGCTTGCCGGCGAACTGTTCCGCCACCACTTGGGCTTCGAAGTGCACGCCGTCGTCGCCACTGACGGAAGCCTGAGCACCGGGCAGGCCTTGTTCGATCATTGCCTGGATGGTGGCAGCGTCCATGGTTTTTCCACTTGCAGAGTTGAGGTCAGCGCCGCCGATCCGGTGAGGAACCGAACCCAATGGCAGCGACTATGACGTTAAAATGCGAATATGCCATGTTAATGGAAAACCTCTGTCGCAGAAACGACACGTGAAGTCAGCGTCCTCTCAATTGGGCCGTTGACTACGCACAACCCATTGATACACCCGAGTTTCCCGTCTACTGACGCCCATTCAGGGTTATGACGGGAAGCCGCAAGACTTTTGAGGACGCATGAACGCCTACGTCGCCCCAGCCAACCCGCTTGCGATCAATGCCGATGCCATCGTGCAGAGCGCGCGCACCGTGATCGCCACCGAGGCGGCGACCATCCGCGCCCTGGAGCCCCGCATCGGCCCCGAATTCGTGGAAGCCTGCCGCCTGATCATGAGCTGCGCCGGCCGCGTGGTCGTCACCGGCATGGGCAAGTCGGGCCATGTCGCCCGCAAGATCGCCGCCACGCTGGCATCCACCGGCACGCCGGCCTTCTTCGTGCATCCGGGTGAAGCCAGCCATGGCGACCTGGGCATGATCCTGCCGCAGGACATCGTGCTGGCCCTGTCCAACTCGGGCGAGACCGACGAGGTGCTGTTCATCCTGCCGGTGATCAAGCGCCAGGGCATTCCCTTGATTGCGATCACAGGCAACGCGAATTCGTCGTTGGCTGACCAGGCCAACGTGCACCTGGACGCCAGCATCGCCGCCGAAGCCTGCCCGCTGGGCCTGGCGCCCACGGCCAGCACTACCGCTGCCCTGGTCATGGGCGATGCGCTGGCCATCGCGCTGCTTGAAGCGCGCGGCTTCACCTCCGAAGACTTCGCCCGCTCCCATCCGGCGGGCAGCCTGGGCCGTCGCCTGCTGCTGCACATCAGCGACGTGATGCACACCGGCGAAGGTATTCCAGCCGTGCCGCCGAACGCCTCGCTGACCCAGGCGCTGATGGAAATGACCCGCAAGCACCTGGGCATGACCGCCGTCGTCGATGCCGATCACCACCTTCTTGGCGTGTTCACCGACGGTGATCTTCGCCGCGCGCTGGACGACGACGACCTGGACCTGCGCGGCGCCACTGTGGCCGAGCTGATGACCCGCGGCCCCAAGACCATCGGCGCGGACAAGCTGGCCATCGAGGCCGCCCAGTTGATGGAAAAGCACCAGATTCACGCGCTGCTGGTGGTCAACGACAAGCAGCAGGTGGTGGGAGCGCTTAACATTCACGATCTGCTCCGCGCCCGTGTGGTCTGATCGAAAGGCTCGGCTGCTATCTATTCCTGCGTGCACCGTCTGCGCTGACCGGCGTTTGACGGTATCGCCCTTCCCTCTTGCCGACGGCTCCCATGTATCTGGCTGACCTTCCCGCCGATGTTCTCGCCCGTGCCGCCAAGATCCGCCTCGTCGTGTTCGACGTGGATGGCACCCTGACGGATGGCCGCCTGTGGTACGCCGAAGACGGCCGCGAGACCAAGGTGTTCCATGTGCACGACGGCCTGGGCCTGAAACTGCTGATGGGCCACGGCGTGCACGTGGCCATCATTTCCGCCCGCATCAGCCATCCGGTTGCATTGCGCGCGGAGGAACTGGACATCGCCCACGTCTACCAGGGCCAGGGCGACAAGCGCGCCTGCCTGGAGCAGTTGCTGGAAGCGCTGAACCTGGCGCCGGAACAGGCTGCCTTCGTGGGCGACGACCTGCCCGACCTGCCCGCCATGCGCATTGCCGGCCTGGCCGTCGCGGTGGCCAACGCCCATCCGTGGGTGGCTGAGCAGTCGCACTGGCGCACCCGCCTGGGCGGTGGCCAGGGCGCTGCTCGCGAGGTTTGCGACCTGATCCTGCATGCCCAGGGCAAAAGCGATGCCGAGCGGGAGCGCTGGCAGTGAGTTTGCGATCCTATCTGCGCGACCGGGGCCTCCCGGTGGCGATCGTGCTGATCGGCCTGGCGACCGGTGCGGCGCAGTTGCTGTACTGGGCGCTGGCGCCCGCGCCCAAGGTCAGCGACTTCGTGGGGCCGCCGCGTTCGGGCTATACGCTGACCAATTTCCAGCTGTGGTCCTATGACGTGGACGGCTTGCCGAGCTTCGAGATGGTCGCCCCGCACCTGGAGCGCCGCGAGAACGACGAGTCGCTGTACATCAACACGCCCGACTTCACCCTGCCCTCCAACGAGGCCGGCGTGCCGCCCTGGCTGGGCAAGTCGCTGTACGCCTGGGTCGACAAGAGCGGCACCCTGCTCAAGCTGCAGGGCCCGGTCTACATGCACCGGGCGGCCTTTGCCCAGACCGATGCGGCCGAAATGCACACCTCCGAGGTCACTGCCTGGCCAAAAGAAAACCGAATGGTGACGGACGCCCCAGCGCATATGAAGCAAGGCGCACGTACACTTAACGGGGTGGGCATGCGTGCCAACCTCAACACCAATCATCTGGAGCTGTTCGATGAAGTCACCGGCTCGTTTCCGCCGCGACCCAAGAAGTCTCAAGCTGCACCTCGCCCTGCTGGGCCTGGGACTGCTCATCCTGCAGCCGGCGCTGGCCAAGCAGGATGACCGCAATCAGCCGATGAACTTCTCGTCCAAGTCCATGGACGGGTTCAACGCGCCCAATACGGTCACCACGCTCACCGGCAATGTCGTGGCCACGCAGGGCACGATGAAGCTGACCGGCGCCCTGGCCAAGCTGTATCTGGATGCCGACACCCAGGTCGCACGCGCGGTCGTGACCGGCAACCTGGCCCATATCGAGCAGCTCGACGACGCCGGCAACCTGATGCAGGGCGACGCCTTGCAGCTGGACTACGACAACATCAACGGCATTGCGGTGCTCACGGGTAACGCCGTGGTGCGCCAGCAAGGTCGCGGCGAGTTCCATGGCGACAAGCTGGTCTACAACACACAGACCTCGCTGATCACCGGTGAAGCGGCCGGCGACGGCCTGGTGCACGGTGTGATCCTGCCCAAGCAGAAGCCGGCGGGCGCTCCCGCCGCCACGCCGCCGAAGCCGGGCACGCCGCCTGCGCCGCCGCAACCGGCCGCGAAACCGGCCGAGGGCCACTGATGCTTTCTGCTGAAGGTCTGCAAAAAAGTTTCAAGGCGCGCCAGGTCGTGCGCGACTTCGCGTTCTCCATTCGCGAAGGCGAAGTGGTCGGTCTGCTCGGCCCTAATGGCGCGGGCAAGACCACATGCTTCTACATGGTGGTCGGCCTGATCGAAGCCGACGCCGGCACCATCAAGCTGGACAAGCAGGACATCACCGGCCTGCCGATGCACCAGCGCGCCAAGCTCGGTATCGGTTATCTGCCGCAGGAAGCCTCGGTGTTCCGTCGTCTTACCGTCGCCGACAACATCATGGCCGTGCTGGAACTGCGTGAAGGCTGGGACGAAAAGCGTCGCACCAACGAGCTGGAAAGCCTGCTGGACGAGCTGAAGATCTCGCATATCGCCGACCAGAAGGGCATCAGCCTGTCCGGTGGCGAACGCCGTCGCGTGGAAATTGCACGCGCACTGGCCGCGCATCCGCGTTACATGCTGCTGGACGAACCCTTTGCGGGCGTCGACCCCATTTCGGTGGGCGAAATCCAGCGCATCGTGCGCCATCTCAAGGAACGCGGCATCGGCGTGCTGATCACCGACCACAATGTGCGCGAGACACTGGGCATCTGCGATCGCGCGTACATCCTCAACGACGGTGAAGTGCTTTCGCGCGGAACGCCAGCACACATTCTGGCCGACGAAAAGGTCCGCGAGGTGTACCTGGGTCGCGAATTCCGCCTGTAACGGCCTCGGAACAGGCGGCTTTCCGCACTAAATCTGAGGTAGTACGCGAATTCGCCTTCGACCTATGGCCGACCTCGGAGGCAAGAGTTAGGATGACCTTCACGTTCATCCTGACCGGCTGGCATGAAACCCGGACTGCAGTTTCGCCTCAATCAACAGCTCACGCTGACACCACAGTTGCAGCAGGCCATCCGCCTCCTGCAGCTGTCGCAGCTTGAGCTTGAGGCTGAGCTGCGTCAGATAGCCGAAAGCAATCCTTTGCTCGAGTTCGCCGACGACAATCCCGACAATCTCGAGGGCGACGAACGCGAGTCCGAGCCACCGATGGATGCGATACCGGTCAGCTCGTCCAGCTCCAGCAGCAGCAGCGATACCGTCGACGACGCCGAAGCACCCGAATGGGGGGATGTGGAGCGCGACGGCGGCAGCGACGATCCGGTCGACTTCTCGCTCAGCGGCGCTTCGTCGCGCAACAACAACCCGGATGAAGACGGCTTCGAGCCGCAAAGCGCCGCGCAGGAAACGCTGCAGGAACATCTGCTGTGGCAGCTCAACCTCACGCATATGAGCGCGCGCGATCGCACCATCGCCACGGTGTTGATCGACGCGCTCAATCCGGATGGCTATCTCACCGAGAGCATGGAATCGCTGATCGCAGCGCTTCCCGCCGACATCAGGGCGACCGAAGCGGAAGTGGAGTATGTGCGGCACATGCTGCAGCGCTTCGATCCGACGGGCGTGGCAAGCTTCGACCTGCGCGACTGTCTGCGCGTGCAGCTCGAGCAGTTTGATGCGGACACGCCGCAGCGCGAACTCGCGTTGCGTATCGTTGACGCCGAACTGGAATTGCTCGCGCGCAATGACATCGCACGTCTCGCGCGCAAGCTGCGCGTGAGCGAAGACGACACCGCGGCAGCGGCCGTGTTGATCCGCAGCCTCGATCCGCGACCGGGCGCAGCGCTTGATGTCACGCCGGTCGAATATGTCGCCCCCGACGTCTATGCACGCAAAGACGTCGGTCGCTGGCGGGTCAGTCTCAATCCCGATTGCCAGCCGCGGCTCGGCCTCAACCAGCACTACTGCGGTCTGATCGCCCAGGCCCGTGGCACCGACGCCAGTTGGATGCGCGGACAGCTGCAGGAGGCCCGCTGGCTCATCAAGAGCCTGGAATCGCGCGCCGAGACGCTGCTGAAGGTGGCCGAAGCCATCGTGCGCCGGCAGAGCGCCTTCCTCGATTACGGCCCCGAAGCGATGCACCCCCTGGTGCTGCGCGAAGTGGCCGAGGAAGTGGGCATGCACGAATCGACCATTTCACGTGTAACTACCCGCAAATACATCCATACGCCGCGGGGCACGTTCGAACTCAAGCATTTCTTCTCCAGCGGCGTGTCCACCGAAGACGGTGGCAGCGCGTCGGCCACCGCCATCCAGGCCATGCTGCGCAAGCTGGTCGATGCCGAGGACCCGCGCAAGCCGCTGTCCGACCAGGCCATCGCGGAGGAGTTGCATCGCAAGGGCATTCAGGTTGCCCGACGCACCGTCGCCAAGTACCGCGAAGCCATGCGCATCCCCAGTTCCAGCGAGCGCCAGCGCGCTGGCTGAACGAGTTTGCCCGCATCTGCGGCAACGTCGCCCCGGGAACTTGGCGGCAAAAAAGGCGTCCCCATACTCATAGGTAAGTCGATACGACGGGAAAGCTGTCATGTCTGAGGCGTGAAGGTCTTTCTAACGCACAGGCAACTTCAGAGGTGCATAGTGACTATCCCGACTTGGTGAGGAGGCCTGAGAAAACCTTCGCAATACCGGAGTTTTCAAAGGTGTGTCGGCCACGACATGGGCGACCGGCGCATCGATTCCAGCCGCGTCTGCGGCAAGTACCAGAGGAGGCGCAACATGCAAGTTCAACTCAGCGGTCAGCAGATTGAAGTCACCCCGGCCCTCCGGGATCACGTGAACAACCGGCTTGACCGCCTCACCCGCCTCGATGAGCGCATTCTCAGCCTGAGCATCGTTCTCTCCGTGAACAAACTGCAGCAGCGCGCCGAGGGCACGCTCAATGTCACGGGCAGCACCCTGCACGCCGAAGCGCTTGAGAATGACATGTACGTCTCCATCGACGTGCTATTCGACAAGCTGGTGACCCAGTTGCGCAAGTACCGCGAGAAGATCTGCGACAAACATCAGCGCGCCGCCCGCGAGGAGCGCCTGTACGGCTGATCTGTGCCAGGCCCGCCCGGCTCCGGGCGGGCCCTCTGCCTCATCCAAGGCGTCCGCCGGTGCGAACTGGCACAATGTCCATGTGGCTGCCCTGTTCCGGCGGCGCAAAGGACAAAGCTTGGACCGGCTCTCCGCCCGACAACTCTATGACAGCGTTCACGAGCGCATGGCCTTGCGCTGGGTCTCCGGCATGCGCGGCGAGTCGCGCGCGCTCGAACAAGCCGCGACGACCACGCGCCGCCCCTCGCTGATCGGCTACCTCAACGTCATCTATCCGAACAAGATCCAGATCATCGGCACCGAGGAGCTGAACTACCTCGACAGCCTCGATTCGCGCCAGCGCTGGGAGGCGATCAACAAGATTGCCGCCTATCAGCCGGTGGCGATGATCGTGACCAAGGATCAGGCCATCCCCAGCGACCTGCGCGAAGTGGCGGAAGAAACCAATACGCCGCTATGGATCAGCTCCAAGCGCGGCCACGAGTTGCTGACCTGGATGCAATACCACCTGGCGCGCATCCTGGCGCCCAAGGTCACGCTGCATGGCGTGTTTCTGGAAGTTTTTTCGATCGGCGTACTGATCACCGGCGAATCGGGCTCGGGCAAGAGCGAGCTTGCGCTGGAACTGATCAGCCGCGGTCATCGACTGGTTGCCGACGACGCCACCGAATTCACCCTGATCGCGCCGGATGTGATCGACGGCACCTGCCCCGAGCTGCTGCAGGACCTGCTGGAAGTGCGCGGCCTGGGCGTGCTGAATGTGCGCGAGATGTTTGGTCACACGGCGGTCAAGCCATCCAAATACCTTCGCCTCGTCGTGCACCTGAAACCGTTGCGCGAGGGGGAAGACACCGATGGACTCACTCGCCTCACGGGCGATATCGGGCACCGCGAAATCTTCGAGGTGCCAGTGCCGATGATCACCATCCCGGTGGCGCCCGGCCGCAACCTTGCGGTGCTGGTCGAAGCCGCCGTGCGCAACCACGTGCTCAAGAGCAAGGGCATCGACCCGGCACAGACTTTCATCGACCGCCAGGCGCACCAGATGCGCCGGCTGCCTCCGTGGTGACCCATGAGCGACACGAAATCCACTAGCAACCCAGCCGACGCGATCAATCTGATCGTGCTCACCGGCATGTCCGGTGGTGGCAAGACAGTGGCCTTGCGCGCGCTGGAAGACCTGGATTTCTACTGCGTCGACAACCTGCCCACCGCCCTGCTGCCGCAGCTGGTCGCGGCGGTGAGCCGCAATGTGGAAGGCAAGCGTCGCCACGTCGCCGTGGGCGTGGACGTGCGCAATCCTGGCGAAGACCTCAAGCGCATGCCGGCCATCCTGTCGGAGCTGGCCGCGGCGGGCGTGAAGGCGCATCTGATCTTCCTCGACTGCCGCGACGATGTGCTGATCAAGCGCTATTCGGAAACGCGTCGCCGCCACCCGCTGTCGTGGCAGGGCCTGTCGCTGGCTGATGCGATCGCCGAAGAACGCCGCGTGCTGCGCCCGCTCTCGGCTATTGCCGACAAAGTGATCGATTCGAGCGAGCTCAACGTGCATCAGCTGCGCCGCCTGTTCGCTGCCGGCTATGCGGAAGCCACCGAAGGCCTCACCCTGATGTTCCAGTCGTTCGCGTTCCGCCGCGGCTTGCCGCTGGACGCGGACTTCGTGTTCGATGCGCGCTGCCTGCCGAACCCGCACTGGGATCCCACGCTGCGTCCGCTGTCGGGCAAGGATGCCGCCGTGAGCGCCTATCTGGATGCCCAGCCCCTGGTCGCCGAATACTATGCCGACACGGCGCGCTGGCTCGACACCTGGCTGCCGCGCTTCGAGGCGGACGATCGCAGCTACGTCACCATCGCCATCGGCTGCACCGGCGGTCGGCACCGCTCGGTGTATCTGGTGGAAAAGCTTGCCGCCCATTACCGCGCGCTACGCAATGGCGTGCTTACCTTCCATCGCGAACTCGAGTGATAGCCATGCTGAGCATCCCTGTCCAACGGATCGGCACGCCGTCATGAGCGTCGGCGTGCTGTTGATGACACACGAGGCGGTCGGCCAGGCACTGATCTCCGCCGCCCACCACGTGCTGCCCAAATTGCCCCTGCGCGTAGAGGCTGCCGAAGTTCCGCCGCACTCCGATCCGGATGTGATGCGCACGCTCACGGCCAAGCATGCGCGTGAACTGGACGAAGGCGACGGCGTACTGGTGCTGGCCGACCTTTACGGCGCCACGCCCTGCAATATCGGCTTGTCGCTGGGTGCGCTTGGCGTGCGCTTGCGCTGCGTGTCGGGACTGAACCTGCCGATGCTGCTGCGCGTACTCAATTACGCAGAAAAACCGTTGGACGAGCTGGCGGAAATCGCCGCCAGTGGTGGCCGCGGAGGAATCTTCATCGACCATGCTTGAAAAAGAGATTGTTGTTTCCAACAAACTGGGCTTGCATGCCCGCGCCTCGGCCAAGCTGGTGCAGCTGGTGCAGGGCTTCAAATCCACCGTGTGGCTTATAAGCAAGGGCCGCGAAGTGAATGCACAAAGCATCATGGGCGTGATGATGCTGGCCGCCGGCATCGGCACGCCGCTGGTGGTTCGGGCCGATGGCCCGGACGAGGCGTCCGCCATCGATGCCGTGGTCGCGCTGTTCGATCGCAAGTTCGACGAAGGAGCCTGAGTGCGGAAAGAGATTGCCCGCGACTGCCGAGGTGAGGCCGTATTCACGGCCCGGTGGGCTGCGTCGTGCGATCTTTCTGATCCAGCATTCGACACGTTGGCCGGATGCCGACGTCGCGCACGGCCGGACCGGCCGTTACACCATGGAAGGCATGCATGAGACAGGTACTGACAGGCACCACGGCAGCAAAAGGCATGGCCCTTGGCCGCGCCCGCCTGGTGCAGCCCAGTCGCTACCTGGTCGACACCCGTCCGCTCAATGAAGACGAAGTCGAGAGCGAACTTGCCCGGCTGCATCGCGCACTCGATACCGCGCGACAGGAACTGCGCGAGCTGCGCGGCAAGCTGCACGGCGCACTCGCCCGCGAAGTGAACGAGTTCATCGATGCGCACAGCCTGCTGCTCGATGACCCCGAACTGCTGCGCGGCCTGGATGATCTCGTTCGCATCGGTCACTACCGCCCCGGTGCGGCGCTGAAGAAGCAGCGCGATCGCCTCGCGGCGGTGTTCGAGGCGATGGACGATCCCTACCTGCGTTCGCGCAAGGAGGACGTCGACCAAGTGATCGGTCGCGTGATCTCGGCCCTGCAGCGCCAGACCAGTCGCGAAGAACGCAAGCTGGCCGCACGCGTGGGCGAAATCCTGATCGCCGACACCATCGCCCCGGCCGACATGGCGCATCTTGCGGGTGCCGGCCTGCTTGGCGTGGTGGCCAGTTCCGGCAGCCCGTATTCGCACAGCGCGATCCTCGCGCGCAGCCTCGATCTACCCATGCTGGTGGGCGCGCGCGATGCGTTGTCGACCATCCACGATGACGACCTGATCCTGCTCGATGCCGAACGCGGCGAAGCCGTGGTGCATCCCACCGCACAGGATCTGGCTCATTACCGCGCCTGGCAGCGCGAAGCCGCAGCCGAAGGTCGTCGCCTCGCTACGCTGGCGAATGCGCCGACGCGCACGCGCGACGGCGTCGACATCCGTCTGTTCGCCAACGCGGAGATGCCTGCCGACATTGCCATGGCGCGCGCACGCGGCGCCGACGGTGTGGGCTTGTATCGCACCGAATTCCTGTTCTTGCGCCAGAAGGGACTGCCCACCGAAGACGAGCAGTTCATCGCCTATCGCGATCTCGTGCTCGGCATGGGCGGCTTGCCGGTCACCATCCGCACGCTCGATCTGGGTGCGGACAAGGCCGACGCTGCAGGCCTCGTCTTGCGCGGCGAAGACAACCCGGCGCTGGGTGTGCGCGGCGTGCGCTTGTCGCTGCGTTATCCGGCGGTGTTCTCCACGCAGATTCGCGCCATCCTGCGCGCGGCCTGCTACGGACCGGTGCGCGTGCTGGTGCCGATGGTGACGCAGCCCGACGAACTCATCGCGGTGCGCACGCTGTTCAAGCTGGCTCGCCAGGAGCTTAAGCGCGAGAACATCGACCTGCCGGAAAAACTGCAGCTCGGCGCGATGATCGAAGTGCCGGCAGCGGCCATCAATGTGCGCGCCCTGCTTGAGCACGCCGACTTCCTGGCCATCGGCACCAACGATCTGGCGCAGTACGTGCTCGCCGCCGACCGTGGCAACGATGCGTTGGAAAACATCTACAACCCGTTGCAGCCCGCGCTGCTGCGCCTGCTTGCCTACGTGATCACCGAAGGCCGCCGCGCCAAGAAGGGCGTGAGCCTGTGCGGCGAGATCGGCGGCGATGCGAATTTCACCGGCCTGCTGCTGGCCCTGGGCTTGTGCGAGTTCAGCATGCATCCCAGTCAGTTGCTGCATGTGCGCGACCGCCTTGCCTCGCTCGACCACGCCGTACTGCGGGCGCATGCGCCGCGCATTCTTCGTGCACGCACGCATGAGGAAGCTGAGGCGTTGCTGGCAAGCATTACTGCCTAACCCTACCGCCGGAACGGTTCTTTGTGGGAGCGCACCCTGGGCGCGACTGGTTGTCGCGTCAGGCCAGTCGCGCACAGGGTGCGCTCCCACAGTTATTCGAGGCCGTCAGGCCGCACTGGCGAGAAACGCCTCGATCAACGCCCCGCGATAGCGCTGCCGATGCAGCAGCAACGACAGCTTGCGATGCAGATCGAGGAACGGCGTGCGCAACACTTTCAGCCGCCCCGCGGCCACCGCATCGATGATGGCTACTTCGGGAATACAGGCGATGCCCAAGCCAGCGATCACCGCTTGCTTGATCGCTTCAGCCTGATCCAGCTCCAGCACCGTTTCGCCGGGCGGCAAATTGGCAAGCGCACGCTCGCTCAAACTGCGCGTGGCCGAGCCTGGTTCGCGCAGCACCCAGCGGGTTCCGGCAAAGTCCTCGGGCTCCAGACGCCGTTTGCGCGCCAGCGGATGATCGGGCGACGTGCACACCACCAGCGCGTCGTCGCGCCACGGTCGTACTTCCAGCGAGGGATGGGCCACGGGCCCTTCGACACAGCCCAGCTCCAGCTCATGATCGAGCATGGACGCCACAATTTCGGAAGTGTTCGACACCCGCAATCGGACCGAGACATGCGGATGCGCGCGCACGAACGCACCGAGCAATTCACCCACACGGTAATTGCCCACCGTGTTGCTCGCGCCCACGCGCAGCTCGCCGCCCAGCTCGTCGACGCGACCGCTGCCCAGGCGTCCGAATTCCGCATAGCGCTCCAGCAGCTCCTGCGCCAGCGGCAGCAATTCCCGGCCACGCGTGTTGAGGCGCAGCCGGCCGCGCTCGCGGGCGAACACGGCAGCGTCGAGCTGCCGTTCCATCTCCGCCAGCGCCATGCTCGCCGCCGGCTGGGTGAGATGAAGCATCTCGGCCGCCGCACGCACGCTGCCGAGGCGTGCGATCTGCACGAACACCTCCAACTGGCGCGGGCTGATATTGATCATCAGGCTATCTTATAACAGCCATCAATAATTCAAAGTTTTCCTGATGGACGGCGAGGCGGAAAATGCCGCCATTGCAGGAGAACCGCATGAACGCCGCCGTCGCCATCCCCACCACTCCCACGCCTTCCCGCCTCCCCGGTTTACTGCTGTCGGTGGTGATCGCCCTGGTCGCGCTGGGACTGGGCAAAGTGGCGCCGCTGATCGGCGGCCCGGTGTTCGGCATCGTGCTGGGCATCCTGGTGCGCAATACGGTGGCTCCGGGCGGCAGCTACACACCCGGCATCCAGTTCGCGGGCAAGCAGGTGTTGCAGTGGTCGATCATCGCGCTGGGTTTCGGCTTGAGCCTGAATCAGGTGGCCAAGACGGGGCTGGAATCGCTCTCGGTCACGCTGGTGACGATGACGGTCGCCTTTCTTACCGCATGGGGCCTAGGCCGACTGCTGAAGGTCCAGGACAAGCTGAAGATCCTGATCGGCGTGGGCACGGCGATCTGCGGCGGCTCGGCGATTGCCGCCGTCACGCCCATCATCAAGCCCGACGAACACGACACCGCGTTCGCCATCTCCACCATCTTCCTGTTCAACCTGGTCGCGGTGTTGTTGTTCCCGCTGTTGGGGCACCTGTTGCACCTCTCGGATCTGGGCTTTGGCCTGTGGGCGGGCACCGCCATCAATGACACCTCCTCGGTGGTTGCGGCGGGTTACAGTTTCAGCAAGGCGGCTGGCGATTACGCCACCATCGTCAAGCTCACCCGCGCCACGCTGATCATTCCGATCTGCCTGATCCTCGCCTTCGCCACCGCGTGGAAGCAAAAGAAGCAAGGCGCCACGGATTTCAGCCTTGCGCGCATCTTCCCGTGGTTCATCCTGTGGTTCCTGGTAGCTTCCGCCATCCGCACGGCGGGCCTGGTGCCGGTGGCGATCCAACCGGCGCTGCACCTGGCGGCCGAGTTCCTGATCATCGTGGCACTGACGGCGATTGGCCTCTCGGCGAATTTGCGCAAGATGGCCTCCACCGGTGCGCGCCCGATCCTGCTGGGGCTGGGCGTATGGGCGGCGGTGGCAGTAAGCAGTCTGGTCGTGCAGCTGGTGATCGGGCAGCTCTAGGGATCGATTACGCTTGACGTCGAGTCATCTCGACAACGGAAGCCACCATGCAGCTCCAAGGCCAGTGTCACTGCGGCAATATTGCCTATACGCTCGACTGGGAACCCGATCCCATCGAGATCCCAGCACGCGCCTGCGACTGCACCTTCTGCACCAAGCACGGCGCTGTTTGGACGTCCAATCCGGATGGCGAGCTGCGCGTCACCATCGGCCATCCTGAGTTGGTGAACCGTTACGCGTTTGGCACCGGCACGGCAGCTTTCCATATTTGCCGGCAATGCGGCGCGGTACCGCTGGTGACCTGCACGGTGGATGGCCAGGTCTATGCCGTGGTCAACGTAAACACGATCGACAATCTCGACACCGGCTTGCTGCAGCATCGCGCGGCGAGTTTCAGCGAAGAAGACCTGAGTGCCAAGCTGGCGCGGCGACAGTCGAACTGGATCGCGAACGTCAGCTTCTTCGAACGCAGCACCTGATCAAGCAGACGGTTGCACCGCGAGTGTTTTGAGGATGGCCAACGGCCCCGCCAGATTGCTGGCCAGCGCCTCCGGCAAGCGGTGACGCGAGAGTATGTATTCCGGTGCATTGCTGGCCATCCAGGTCGCGCCCTGGCCGTCGTCCCACACCAGCGCCTTCATTGGCAGATCCAGCCCCACCAGGGGCTCCACCTGCATCAAGGGCGTGCCGCCCTTGGGATTGCCGAAGATCAGCATTTGTTCCGCGCGCATGGTGAGGCCGGCGCGCGCTGCGTCGCCGCTGAAGTCGATCAACGCGAAAACGGTTGCGCCATGCGACTCCAACGCCTCCCGCAGTTTGGCGATGGTCGTGGGCACATCGAATGCGGAGCGGAATTGGACGATCCCGTTACTGGTCTGGCTGGACATCCGAGTGCCTCGTTACGGGTGACATAACGACGCATTTTCAGCCCATGCGCGTTAATCCGGCGCATGCAAAAAAAAGCGCACCCCGGCCCACACCGGGGTGCGCTATACGACTAGGCGCGATGAATCAGCGCATGCCGCCGCCGGCGTAGAGCTGCTCGCCGGTGAGCCAGTAGGAGTCGTTGGAGGCCAGGAAGGTCACGATGGAGGCGATGTCGTCCGGCTGGCCGATGCGGCCCAGCGGGGTCTGCGCAATGGCGCCCTGGTGGAAGTCCGAACCGATAAAGCCGGCGGTGTGAGTGCCTTCGGTTTCCACCATGCCCGGGTTCACTGCGTTGACGCGGATCTTGCGCGGGCCAAGCTCACGCGACAGCACGCCGGTGATCGCGTCCACGGCACCCTTGGTGCCCGTGTACACCGCGCTTTCGGCCGGCACGATGCGCGACACCAGCGAACCGATGTTGATGATGCTGCCGCCATCCTTCATGTGACGCGCCGCGGCCTGCGTGGTCAGCAGCAAGCCCAGCACGTTCACGTTGAACTGCTTGTGGAAGTGCTCCTCGGTGATGGCATCCAACGCGCCAAATTCATAGACGCCCGAGTTGTTCACCAGGATGTCCAGACGACCGAAGTTCGACACGGCGGCGTCGGCCAGGCCTTTCGCATCAGCTGCCTTGGAAACGTCGCCACCCACGGCCACGGCCTTGCCGCCCGCCTTGGTGATTTCGGCGACCACGGCATCCGCGCCGGCCTTGCTGGAAGCGTAATTCACGACCACCGAAGCACCTTCGGCGGCGAGCGCCTTGGCGATGGCGGCACCAATACCCTTGGATGCGCCGGTAACAACAGCCACTTTACCTTTGAGCTTGCTCATGACGGATACCTGTTCAGGTTTGTGTGTAGAAAGGGGTTGGGACAAGTTGTTGTCCCATAGTTCGTAACATACGAACTTAAGAACTAGATTGCAAGTGCTGCTAAAATGAGCACATGAGGCCCCTGACCCACCCATCCATTGACGATGTCACCGTCGAAGGCATCCTGCATGCCCTCTCCGATCCGGTGCGCGCCACCATATATTGGCAACTGTCCTGTGCGGACAGCGCGAACAGCTGCTCCGTATTTCTCAAGCTGGAAGACCGCTGCATTCCCAAGTCGACGCTGTCACAGCATTTTCGTGCGCTGCGCGAAGCCGGCCTGATACGCAGTGAACGCCGTGGCGTGGAAATGCTCAACACCACGCGCTGCGCGGAAATCGAAGAACGTTTTCCGGGATTGCTGCCTGCGATCAAGCAGGCGCAGAGCATCCAGTGCGCCGCGCGCAAGCAAGATGCTGCGCCCAAGCTCGTTGTCGGCGAAGTGCACGGCGGCTGAGTCAGCCGCCAGGAGGAGCAAGCTCAGGCCTTGCCCTGCTCCACCAGCGTAAGCGCGACCTTGTCGCGTAGATACACCGGCAAGGCGTGTTCCGGCGCGTCGGCGCGACCCGCCAGGAATTCGCGTGCAGCGAGCTCGGCGACGTGGCGTGCCTGCGGATAGCGCACGCCTTCCGCGGAACGCAGTTCGCCGGTGAGATGCGGACGCAGCACGTCGGCATAAGTGGTCCAACCCGTGCCGACCACGTGCCATGCCGGCGATACCGACAAGCGAAGATCGGCGGGTAGACAGACACGTTCCTCGTCGAGCTCGATGAGTCCGCCGTTGTCGTCGCGTCGGTAGCTTGCGGCGTAGATCTCACCCATGCGGGCATCGATCACGGCCAGGATGGCCGCATCGTCCTCGGGAGCTTCCAGCGCCAGCGCGGCCAGGGATGACACCGTCACCACGGGCACGTCCAGCGCCAGCGCCATGCCTTGGGCGAGCGAAATGCCGAGGCGCACGCCGGTGAAGGCGCCCGGACCGCGGCCCACGGCGATCACATCGAGTGCATGCCGCCCCAGCCCGGCCTCGGCGAGCAGCGCGTCTGCCATGGGCAGCACCAGTTCGGCGTGGCGGCGTGGCGCGAGTTCGCTGCGGGCGACCACTTCGTCGCCGTGGATCAGGGCGACGGAGCAGGCTTCGGTGGAGGTTTCGATGGCGAGCAGATTCATGGCTGCTCCATGATAGCCGGGCCAGCGGCCGCAGGCATGCTGGCGTACCAGTCGATGCGGCGGGTCAGGTACATCAACAGCGCCACCGTAAGCGCCAACACGATCGCGCCAATCAGCAAGGCGTACTCCTCGGCCGCCAGCACCACATAGAGCATGGCGTAAACCAGGGCCAGCGAGCCGCCCAGCAACAGGCCTGCTCGACGCGCACCGAGCACCGACATGGCGTAGCCGCCGACGATCGCCACCACTGCGCCCGCGGCCACCGCGTAGGCGAGTCCAAAGCCGATCTGCTCGGACAAGGCCAGCAACAACACATAGAACGTCGTCAGCGCCGCTCCCACCAACAGGTATTGCACCGGGTGCACGCGCAGACGCTTGAGCACCTCGAACAAGAAGAACGCCACGAAGGTCATCGTGATGAACAGCAGCCCGTACTTTCCGGCACGCACATTGCGTTGATAGACATCCACCGGTTGAAACAGCGCCACCCCGAAGGCGGCGCCGTGCACGGCAGTGTCGATGCGCGCATCGCTCGCATGCCACGACTGGCCGAACTTGCGATTGAGATCCAGCATGTGCCAGCGCGCCGAAAAGCCCTGCGCATTCACCGTGCGCTCCACTGGCAAGGCGGCACCGATGAAACTCGGGTCGGGCCATGGCGCATGCATCTTCACCTCGGTGGTGCGCGCCAGCGGCAGCAATTGCAGCGACTGCGTGCCGGCCAACTTCAGCTTCACCGAGAACTCGATCGGCTGGCCATTCAGCGCCTCCAGATCGAGCGGCACAACGACAGTAGAGGACGCTCCTGCAAGCGTCGCCGCCGATGATGCGAAGCGTTGCGGCTTGCCATTGACCAGCAACTCGGTGACTTCCTGCAAGCCACGCAGATCGCCGACCGCCAGTCGCAATTCCGACTTGCCATCCTGCCAAACGGCGGTATCCATTTGCCGCTGCTGCGCGATATCTTCCGCTGTGAATTTGCCGTGCAGCTCGACCGTGGAAGCGAACACGGGCGCTTCGTAGATGCCGTAGCGGCGCTTGTCCACCGACATGCCAATGCTCATGTCGGCAGTGTCGGGAAGCACCAGGGTGGTATCGGCCACATCGCGCAGTTCGCCGCCGGTCATCGCGATCTTTTCGTGCGACGGCACCGCAAGCACCAGTCCACCGAGCAACTGTTCACCGCCCCAACCCTGCGCGATCTGGTCGATCGCCGCCTGTCGCATGCCTTGTCGTTCTTGCACCAGCGACTGCACCTTCCACAGCGGCAGCAACATCAGCAGCGCCAGCAGGCCCACGCCCAGCACCTTGGCGGTCCAGCCCTTCATCCAGCTTCCCATGGCCCCATCCTTAGTTTCGGAGACTGCAGGAAAACAAACGTCGGGGCTAATGGGCGGGCGCTCAGCTGTCGACTCACGCGCGACTTGTGGCAGAACTCGGGCGCAACTCATTACCCCGGAGGTAATCGCTACCTTGCGCCACCGGTCGCAAGCTGTTTCCACACCAACCCACGAAGGAATACGCCATGACCGACCATGCCCATGCGCTTGCCCAGCGCTATATCGCCAGCTGGAATGAAACCGACGCCCTGCGCCGCCGCAGCTTGATCGAAGACGTCTACGCCGAGCATGCGCGCTACACCGATCCGATGGTCGACGCCAAGGGCTGGCAGGCTATCGACGCCACCGTCGCTGCCGTGCAGGAGATGTTCCCGGGCCATCGCTTCGCATTGGCCGGTGTGGTCGATGCGCATCACGACACGCTGCGCTTTCAGTGGCATCTCGCCTCGCCCGGCGCGGACGAGCCGCTGGTGATCGGCTTCGATGTCGCCGCGCTGGAAGACGGACGCATCCGCCAGGTGTTCGGCTTTCTCGACAAGGTGCCGCAACTGGTCTGATCACCGCCGCCGGACGGCACCACGCCGTCTGGCATGGGCCGGCGATGCGTCCTCGTGGGAACATCGCTGCAACGAGGCACGACGGAGTCACGCATGAGCGCCACGGTTTCCATGCTTGCCCGCCCGGTGGGCGACCTGTTGCGGGAATGGCGGAGACATCGCCGGCTTAGCCAGCTTGATCTCGCCTGCGGCGCGGAGATTTCCACGCGCCACCTTAGCTTCATGGAATCGGGCCGCTCGCAGCCCAGTCGCGACATGATTCTGCGCCTGGCGGAATACCTGGAGATTCCCTTGCGCGAACGCAATCAACTACTGGTGGCCGCGGGATTCGCACCCGTCTATCGCGAACGCACGTTCGACGATCCTGCGTTTGCCGCCGTGCTCGGTTCGATCCGCCTGTTGCTGAAAGGTTTGGAGCCTTATCCCGCGCTCGCCGTGGACCGCCACTGGAATCTGATCGAAAGCAACCAGGCCACGCAGCGCATGCTGGCAGGACTGGTGCCGCAATGGCTCAAGCCTCCGATCAATGTGCTGCGTCTCAGCCTGCATCCCGATGGACTGGCCCCGCACATCCGCAACTTGCCCGTGTGGCGCGCTCATCTGCTCGACCGCTTGCGACGCCAGATCGATGCCACTCATGACCCGGAACTCGTCGCCTTGCTACAGGAGTTGCGCGGCTATCCCGGCGACGATGTCGAGGGACACGAAGTGCTCAGCAGCTACATTGCCGTACCGATGGAACTGGCACTTGGCGATATCACGCTGTCGATGCTGAGCACCACCACGGTATTCGGCACGCCGATGGACATCACGCTGGCCGAACTCGCCCTGGAGGCTTTTGTCCCCGCCGACGAAGCGACCGCGCACCATCTGCGCGATATGGCCGCTCACGCCTAAGCTCAGGCCGGCGGCTGCCACAGTTCGATGCGCGTGCCTTCCGGATCCATGATCCAGCCGAACCGGCCGAACTCGCTCTCCTCTACCTTTTCGTCGACGGTCACGCCGTCGGCGCGCAGCTGGGCGAGTAAGCCGTCCAGGTCATCCACGCGGAAGTTGATCATGTACGGCAGTGTACTGGGCGCGAAATGCGTGGTGTCGGCCGCAAACGGCGACCATAGCGTGTAGCCCGGGCGCGCTGAGTCTTCGTTGAAGCGTGCCCCGCCCCATTTTTCAACGGGCAATCCCAGGTGTTTGGCGTACCACTCGTTCAACGCCTTGGCGTCGCGCGACTTGAAGAAGATGCCGCCGAGTCCGATAACCTTTGCCATGTTGGTGCCCTCTGCGCTAGGGGTAAGGCGCCTATCATCTTTCGGGGGGCGGCCCGAAGCTAGTGCCCTGTCAACAGCGAGGTCCCCATGACGCGGGCATGCTGGGTACTGTGGCGAGCGGATGGGCCCCGGTCGCGCGCAAGGTGCGCTCCTACACGGTCGCTTCTTAGCCGGGCGCGGACGTGTCGTCGAAGAAGGCGGTTACCTGGGCCAGCTCTTTCGTGCGCGGCATGGGCGGAAGGCTGTTGAGGAACAGACGTCCATAACCCTTGCTGGTCAGTCGCGGATCGCATAGCACCAGCACGCCGCGATCATGCACGTCGCGAATCAGGCGCCCGGCCCCCTGCTTGAGCGCGATGACCGCGCTGGGCACCTGCCATCCCATGAACGGGTTGATGCCCGCCTGTTCGAGCGCTTCGAGCCGCGCCTGCAGCACCGGATCGTCAGGCGACGCGAACGGCAGTTTGTCGATCACCACCACGCTGAGCGCTTCGCCGGCGACATCCACCCCTTCCCAGAAACTGGCCGCACCCAACAGGACGCCGTGTCCGCTCTGGCGAAATTCCTCCAGCAGCCGATGGCGCGGCGCGGTGCCTTGCACGAACAACGGCCACGGCACGCGTTCCTGCAAAAGCTCAGCGGCGCGGCGTAGCGCACGATGCGAGGTAAACAACAGAAACGCGCGCCCATTGGACGCGTGCAATACCGGCAGCACCGTTTCGATCACGCGATCGGTGTAGTCGCGGGCGGAAGGATCGGGCAAGCCGGGCGGCAGATAACACAGCGCCTGCTTGGGATAGTCGAACGGACTTTCCACCTGCAACGTCTGTGGATCTTCCAGACCGAGTTGCCGTGCAAAGTGGTCGAAACTGGACGACACGGACAGTGTGGCCGAGGTATAGATCCATGCCGCCTGGGTCTGCTCTCGCATCGTCCGCAAGGGCGCCGCCAGATCGAGCGGCGTCGCGTGCAGGGCAAAGCCGCGCGGGAACAGCTCATACCAGCGCACGTCCCGCTCGCTTTCGCGCTCGGCGATGCGGTCGAGCCGCTCGCTCATCAACGCAGCGCGTTCGTGCGCGTTGGCGAAACCGCGCGAACGTTCCGCCTGCGACGCCAATACGTCGGTCAGCGCCGCCAGCACGTCGCGCAGTTCGTGCAGTTTGTCGCTGATCTCGCGATGGATCTCGAGCTGATGGAACGGCCCGCGCTCAGCCAGGCCATCCATGCTCAGCCGCAGCTTTCGCACAGCGTCTTGCATGGCCTCGACCGGCTCCAGCACCAGGCCGATGGCACCGGTGACACCATTGCATTCGCTCAGGCTGTCCTGTGCCAGATCGGTGAGCTGACGCGCGCTGAGGCTCTGTGAAAAGAACTGGCCCGCAAGCTCGGGGATCTGATGCGCTTCGTCCAGGATGAAGGCGCTGGCGCCGGGAAGAATTTCGCCGAAACCCTCCTGCTTGAGCGCCAGATCGGCAAACAGCAAGTGATGGTTGACCACCACCAGCTCGGCCTCCTGCGCCTCGCGACGCGCCTTGATCACGTGGCAGTCGTCGTAGAACGGACACTCCACGCCCAGGCAATTTTCCGGCGTGGAGGTGACGCGCGGCCACATCGGCGATTCTTCCGGCACCTCGGCCAGCTCCATGCGATCGCCGCGCCGCGTGCGCGCCGACCAGGCGCGGATCGCCGCGAGCTGGGAAGCCTGGGTACGATCAAAACTCGCGCCTTCGCGCACGGTCTGATCCAGACGGTAAAGGCATAGGTAGTTGGATCGCCCCTTGAGCAAGGCCGTCTTCAGGCGCACATCCAGCACCGACCGCATGCGCGGCAAGTCGCGGAAATACAGCTGGTCCTGCAGCGCCTTGGTGCCGGTGGACACGATCACGCGCTCGCCGGACAGCAGGGCCGGCACGAGATACGCGAAGGTCTTGCCCGTGCCCGTTCCCGCCTCGGCAATCAGCGTCTCGCGCTCGGCGATGGCGTGCTGCACGGCGCGCGCCATGGCCTGCTGGGCGGCGCGCGGGGCGAAATTGGGCAGCTCGCGGGCGAAGGGGCCTTCCGTGCCCAGCAGCGCCGCAACATCCTCGTGATCGATCATCCACCCAGTATCGCCGACCTCGGTCGCTTCCGCGAATACTCTAAACTGCACTCTTCCCACCCGTGGAGCCTTGCCATGTCCTCACGGATCACCGGCATCGGCCAGATCGCTGTCACCGTCAGCGACGTCGATGCAGCGCTATCGTTCTACCGCGACATCCTCGAGCTGCCTTTCCTGTTCCGCCCCGCCACCAACTTGGCGTTTCTCGACGCCGGCGGCATACGGCTGATGTTGTCGACACCGCAGGGCCACGGCAGCGTGGGCGGCAATTCCATTCTCTACTTCAAGGTCCCGGACATCGAGCACAGCTTCCGCGCCCTCCTCGATCACGGCGCGGTGGGCGAAAGTGAGCCGCAGGCAACCGCCGAGCTGTCCGACCACACGCTATGGCTGGCCTTTCTGCGCGATCCGGACGGCAATCTGGTCGGACTGATGGAAGAGCGCGCCAGGGCTTAGCTGCTCCCCGTCCTGTTGAATCGACGAGCCCGCAACCGGATGCACGCCAATTATTCCTGGCGTGCACCGCCCGTGCGGATCCGGCTTGCTTCCTTGATGGAACGCGATCGGGGGTGACGCTTCATCAAGGTGTGCTCCCAAGGGCAGGAGCCACTCCACTAGTTGATATGCATGCTGCACCTAGTCACTGGCGCCTCAATCAAACGCGAACGCTAGGCCATGCGCGCTGAAAGGGCGTCAAGGGCGGCGCACCCGCTTCGCAACTCAACGTGGGAACTACTTGCGTTCGCCGAAGCGATAAGTGGCCTGCACGTAATAGGCTCGTCCGTACACGTCGTAGTTGCTGCCGTTGTAGGGCGACGTGCTGGTGCCGGGATAGCTGCCATCGTGCGGCGGCATGCTGTTGAACACGTTGTTCACTTGTATGGCCAGCTGCAGCGCGGGCGTGGCCTGATAGGACACGCTGGCGTTGTAGCGGATCCACGGCGCCAGCTTGCCGGCGCCCGGGTAGTCGTAGCCGTAGTTGTCAGCAAGATAGTTCGGTGTACTGCCATACCGGTTGCCGTAGAGCGTGGCTTGCCAGCCGTGCAGGCGCCAAGTGGCCGAGGCATTGAAGCGGCTCTTGAAGTCGGTGCTCCAGGTGGGGTCACGCAGGGTGTCCACCATGGCGTCGCCGGGGTAGGCCTGATAGTCGTGCTTGAGCATGTCGCTATAGGAAGCCTGCAGGCTCAGATCGCCCCAGCGGCCAAGGTCGACGCCGTAACGCGCATCCATCACCAGCGCCGACACAACGCGCCGCGATACGTTGACCTTGCCGCGGTAGATCGACGTGATGGTGCCGACGGTGCCGTCATCGCTCACGCCCGCGCTGCGGGTCACCTGCGACAACGCGGCCTGGCACGAGGGAGAAGCGGCGTCGCGCTTGCCCTGGCGGCACAGCATTTCGTCGCGCAGCAGATCATCCACACTCTGTGCTTGCACCTCGCCTTGAATATTCCAGTGCAAGTAGTCGGCGCTGAGCGAGAAGCGTGGCAGCGGTGACCATACGACACCGTAGCTCCATGCTCTGGCTTCGATCGGCTTTAGATTGGGATTGCCGCTTTGCTGGCCGTAGTACTGCGCGTTGCTATAACGCGCCGGGCACTTGTCGATGGCGCCGCCGGTGTAACCGAGCGCGGCGCAGTTGTAGTAATCGACGGTGCTGCTGTAGAAGCCGCTGAGCCCTTGAAACTGATCGGCGAGCGATGGCGCCTTGAAGGCCGTGCCCACCTTGCCGCGCAACAGCAGCGTCTCCCACGGCCGGTACTCCAGTGAGGTATTCCACGTCGGTTTGTCCACCTGCTTGCCGGCCACGTCGTAGCTGTCGTAGCGCAATGAGGCGTCCGCCGTCAGTTGCTGCAGCAGCGGCGCGCGCGCCTCCAACGTTCCGGCGTAGCGCGAGCGATGGCCGGCACCCTGCACCGCCGTCGTGCCCCATACGCCGCCATTGAGCAGGCGGGCATCGGGCGAATAATCCCAGCCCTGATTACCTGCTTCCAATACAACAGCCATGCCTAAGTCACCACCTGGCAAGGTGGCCAGCGTGGCGCTGGTCAGCTGGCCGCGCAGCAGATTGTCCCAGGTCTTGCTGTGGCTGTAGGCAAAGCCGGTGAAGCTGCGGAAATCCGCGGGCGACATGGGGGCATAGAACGCCGCGTAGTCGGGCGAAAAACTGCGATACCCCCTGCCGCGCGGATCGGGCCCCAGGTCGGGACCCAGCACGCGCTGCTGGAAGTAGTTGTTGATGGGATCGGTCCAGCGCGCGAAGTTGCGTTGTTCCAACTGGTCGTCGGAATGGGTGAAGCCCATGTCGTAGTCCCACGACGATGAGCCCACCCGCCCCTTCGCGCCCAGCGTGAGCATGTAGGCACTCTCGGTGTATTTGTTCATGATCGAGTCGTAGCCGCCGATGTCCTCAGGCGAAAACGCTCGCTGCAGTTGCACGTAGTCGCGCAATTTGGGGTCGTAGAAGTATTTGTACTTGCTGCTGCTACCCCACCAGGTATAGCTGGAGCCGGAAGCGAAGCGCGTTTCGTTGTAGTTGTAGAGGAGGTCCCCATACATCTGCAGGTGTTCGCCCGCGTCGAAGGTGGCATGCGTGTAGAGCTGACCGCTTTCGCTGCCGTTGGCCAAGGTGCGGTAGCCCGGCGAGTAGAACGAGCCGCAATACGTGCCGTTGCCGGGACGCGACTGCAAGGCCTCGGTACCTGCGAACTGCCTGGTGACGCGACTACAGGCGCTGCTATCCACGCGATCGACGTTGATATAACGGCCGGTCGTGCCGCTGATCAGCAGATAGTCGCGGGTAGCCACCGGAGCGCTGGTGCCATCCTGGTTCACCCGTGCAGTGAGGTCGCGCTGGTAACCCCAGATCGGGTCCACCTTCTCGTACTGCACGCCTCCCATCAGGGTGAAGCGTCCGTGCTGGAAGCCGTCGCTGAAACTGATCCGGCGACTGATGCCGCCGCCGCTCTGGTAGTAGCCGTAACGCGCATCGAGCACGGGTCCTTCCGATCGCTTCTTGAGGATCACATTGACCACGCCAGCAATGGCGTCCGATCCGTACAGGGAGGATTGGGCGCCCGGCAGGATCTCGATGCGGTCGACCAACTGCATCGGGATACCCGCCAGGTTGTTGAACACGTCGGACCCGTTGTACAGCGCGGGGAAATTGCCCATCGGCCGGCCATCGACGAGATACTTGGTAAAGCCCGCCGGCATGCCGAACAGGCTCAAGGTCTGCGCACCTTGGGTGAACGAGGCCGACGTCTGCGCGCCCTGCACGCTGCCTACGGCGAAGGAGGATTGCTTGAGCGCATCGGCCACGCTGGCGAAGCCGCGTACCTCCATGTCCTTGGCCGTGATGGTGATCAGAGGTGCGGCGGTTTCCACCAGCACCTGCGGGATAAGCGAGCCGGTGACGTGGATCGCCTCCATCCGCTTCGCCTCCTTGGGGGACGCAACAGGTGGCTTGTCTTCAGCCTTGGCTTTCGGCGGCGCCGACTGGGCCAGTGCGGGTTCGGCGGCGGCCAGGGCAAGCAGGATCCAGAAGGCAAGGCGGCGCCAGCGGCGGCGGGGTGGCAACAGCGTCATGGATGAAGTTCTCCCTTGATGGCTGGCGGAGGGCGCACGGCCCTTGCCAGGCGATGGGGTCATCGCAAGAACACACGAAAGCAGAGCCTTCTTACCAAGTCAAAGTTGTGAACTGGGTCGATGAAAAGCCCAAGAATGGCTTGGCATTTGGCTTTCACAACAAAAGGTTTAAGTTGCCTACTAAACAAAAAGGCAAACCGTACGCGGGTTTTGCAGACCGCCTGCATCAGGCCTGCGATAACGCCGGCATCTCGCCGGGGCGTGCGCGAAGCGGCGCCCTTGCGAACCGCTTCGGCGTGTCGACCGAGGCGGTACGGCAGTGGCTGGGCGGCAATGCCGTACCCGAAGTGTCGCGACTGATCGAACTGGCTGACGAACTGGGCAGCAACCTTGACTGGCTGCTGATGGGCCGCCCACCGAGCGTGTCGGGTGCGCGCGAGCCCACGGTGACTTATCAGACGCTCAGCCCGCAGGAGCGGGCCGTGGTCAACATCATGCGCAAACTCAGCGCGCGTCGCCGCGACGCGCTGGTACAGCTGCTGACCGAGCAGTAGCAAAACGGCCCGATAGCGGGCCGTTTTCTTGTGCGATCAAAAGGCTTGCGCCTGCCTATGCGAAAGCGTCGCTCAGTAGCGCTGCATCCCTTCCACATGACATTGCGCCACGCTCTTGCTGGCGTTGGCAGCGCCGGCGTCATCGCCCGCATGCCGGCGCAGCTCAGCGATGGTCTGCCAGTTGCGGGCACACAGCGGTCCTAGCTTCGGGCCCAGATCCCATGAGCGATGCGCCAGTTGCTCGGCGTTGGCGTAATCCTTCAGGCGGATGGCCAGCTCGGCGCGGTCCTGCAGCAGGTCCGGCGAGTTGGGGCTGATCTTCAGCGCCTGATCGAGCTTGGTGGCGGCATCGTTGTACTTGCCCACGCGCAGATCCCCTTCGGCGGCGTCCTGCAGAGCGGCCACACCCGGATCGCGCAACGGGTTCACGTCAATGGCCGACTTCTCTTTGTCGCCGGCCGCGTGGATGGCCGCAAGCATCTGATCGTCGGACACGGTCGGGCGCGTGGCCTGCGACGGTGCCGTGGGCTGGCTGCACGCGGCGAGCAAGAGGACGGCCAACGAGACGGGCGCGGCTGAAAGACGAAGGGCACGACGAAACATGATCAATCCCGGATAGGAGCGGAGGAAGCCGGCGCAGGGGATCCGTCGCCGCCGCTGAAGAAATTGCCGACGTGCTGCCAGAAACAGCCTTCGGCGTCCTGTGACAGTGTACCGGCGACCACCGGCACCTGCCGCGCTCCTTCGCAGCCCTCTTCCGAACGCTTGCCATCGGCGGGGTTGATCCACGCCATTTCCAGACCCTGGCCCGGTGCCGCCGGCAGCGGACGGGTGGGCAATTTCTTGAACAGTTCCTGCCAGGCGCGCAGGCTGCCGGTGGCGCCGTACATGCCGCTGGGCTTGTTGTCGTCACGGCCCATCCAGAACACCGCGAGGTGATCGCCGGTGAAGCCGGCGAACCAGCTGTCGCGCATGTCGTTGCTGGTACCGGTCTTGCCGGCCGCATTGAGATACGACAGGCCCGAGCTGCCAATCGAGGCCGCCGTGCCCGAGCGGGTGACCTGCTGCATGGCCCAGGTCACCAGACGCACGGCCGGCTGGTATTCGCCGGTGCCGGTCTTCACTTCGTAGCGCTTGATGGTCTGGCCGCGCGCATCCACCACACCGCGCACCGCCAGCGGCGGCAGCGCATGGCCGTCGGCGGCGATGTACTGATAGAGCTGGGTGGCCTGCAGCGGCGACATGTCGACGGCGCCAATCAGCAGCGAGGGGCTGGGGTTGACGTTGGTGAGACCAAACGACTCGAGAAACGCCTTGATGCGTGACACGCCGATGTTCATGCCCAGATTGATCGTGGCGAGATTCCACGAATGCACGAGCGCATCGACCATCGGCACCGAGCCGTGCACATCGCCTTCGTCGTTCTTGGGTGTCCAGAAACTGCCGTCGGGCTGGCGCATGCTGATCGGCGAATCTTCCACGGGACTGGCCAGGTTCCAGCGTTCCGGATTGGTCAGCGCCACCAGGTAGACCAGCGGCTTCACCAGCGATCCGATCTGGCGCTTCGCATCGAGCGCGCGATTGAAGCCCTGGTCGCCGGGCACTTTGCTGCCGACGATGGCCAGCACAGCGCCCGTCTGCGCCTCGGTCACCACGGCGGCGGCTTGTGCCGCTTCGCCACGTTTGCCCAGGCCGCCGAGCGTGGTGGTGATGGCCTGTTCCGCGTACACCTGGGCGGCCGGGTCCAGCGTCGTGAAGATGCTCAGGTTGCCTTGGGAAAGCGTGTCATCGTCGAAGTCCGAGGTGATCTGCAAACGCACCAGGTCCATGAACGCGGGGAATCGGTTGTGCGGCAGTTGACCGTTGCTAACGATGCCTAGCGGCGTCGCCTTGTAGCCATTGGCCTGCTCAGCAGTGATCAGGCCGGTCTCGGCGAACTGGTCGATCACCAGGTTGCGGCGCGACAGCGCGCGATCCGGATAGCGGCGCGGGTCGTAATAGCTCGGCCCCTTCACCATGCCGATCAGCAGCGCCATTTCCTGGGGCTTGAGATCTTCCATGCGTCGGCCGAAGTAGAACTCCGAGGCCGCGGCAAAACCGTGCACGGCCTGACCACCCTGCTGGCCGAGGAAGACTTCGTTGACGTAGGCCTCGAGGATGCGGCTCTTGTCGTAATGCGCCTCGATGAGGATCGACATCAGCGCTTCGTTCAATTTGCGCGAGACATGTTGTTCGCGATCGAGGAACAGGTTGCGCACGAGCTGCTGCGTGAGCGTGGAACCGCCCTGCACGGTGTGGCCGGCACGCAGGTTGGCGAATGTCGCGCGCAGAATGGCCGTGAGATCGATGCCGAAGTGATGCTTGAAGTCGCGGTCTTCCACCGCCTGCAGGCCGCCCAGCAAGAGCGGTGGCACGTCGGTGAGGCGCACGATGCGGCGCTCTTCCTGCTGCGAGCCGTACACCGTGGCGATGCGCGCGGGATCGAGATGGGTCACGTCGATGGACTTGCCGTTGGCCAGATCCTTGACGCTGGCGACCTGCCCCTTGCCCAGTGCGACGCGGATGCGCTTGGGTACTTCGCCGCCATCCGGGCCGGCATAGCCGCGCGAGGCGATGGTGTAGGTGCTGCCCTCTTTCATCCAGGTTCCGGCCACGTCGGCGTGGCCGTCGTTGCTATAGCCGGCGAAGGTCAGCTCGAGTTCGAGCGTCGAAGGCGTCATCGGTGTACCTGCCGACAACGGCAGCGGCCTGGCGTAGATGCGCGTGGGTACCGCGAACACCAGATCGTTGAAGCGATCCTGCACACGCTTGTTGAGCACCATCGTGTACGGCAGCACGAAGCCGAACAGCAGTCCCATGCAGACCCAGAACGGAATGCGGATCCAGGGCCAGACGGCACTGAAGATCGAGCGGAGACGGGTCATGAAGTCCAAGTAGGGGCAATCCTGAACAGGGAGGCTCCGGGATCATAGGGCCTGCTTCCCGGCGGGCATCTGAACGCGCGCCGCGATGTCTGGCGTGGAGCGGGCGCCGGTGAGGCGCCCATCGGGCCAGTTGGGATTGCCGGAGGCGGTATTACAGCGGAGGCTGTGGCTCCCAGCACCGCGCATCGGGCTGGAACGGACGCGGCGACACGCCCAGCAATTGCTGCAACGAGGTGTTGTCGGCAATCAGATCGGCTTCCAGCCGCGACAGCGGGCCGCGCAGACGCGGCACCGCGTGCCGACCCAGGCGCAACAGCAGGGCCGGAATCGGCACCGGCACCGTGGACGTGGCGAGGCTGCGGCGAACCCGGGCGAACATCTCACCCGCGGTGAGCCTTTCGCCGCCGCCCAGCGGCACGATCTGGCCGGCCGCCTCCGGATGATCGAGTGCGGCCACCACGGCAGCGGCGATATCGTCCGCATGCACCGGCTGGCGCAGGCCGCTGCCGGCCGGCAACGGAAAGATGTGCAGGCGACTGGCGCGACGCGCGATCGGCGTGAGGCTCTTGTCGATACCGGCGCCATAGATGAGCGTCGGTCGGAAAATGGTCCAAGGCATCCCCAGCCGGTCGCAGGCAGCGGCGACGGCAAGCTCGCCTTCGCGCAGCGACTGCGAGAGCTCGCGCTCGGCGGGCACATCCGACGCCTGCTTGGACTCGGCGCTCATTGAACTGGTGGCGACGACACGCGTGGACGCCGGCAACCCGGCCGAGGCCAGCCACTGTGCAAACAAATTCAGCGGACCGAAGTTGATCACCGCCGTGGGGCGGCCCACGTCGAAGAGCGGGCCGGGCAGTTCGCCTTGCAGCCAATGCACACCGGCTTGCGCCTGCCGCGACTGGCGGCTCAACGCGAGCACCGATTCGCCGCGCGCACGAAGCCGTGGCAGCAGGAAATGGCCAATCTGACTGCTGGCCCCGAACACAAGCACCGTCATATCAACCGCCCGATTGCAGACGCGCGGTCAAGGTCGCGAGGCGCGGATTACCGGGTGCGAGCTTGCGTGCGCTATCGAGCGCCTGCGCCGCGCTGGCGCGATCGCCGTTCTGCAATTCCTGTTCGGCCTGATCCATCCAGGCACCAGCGAGACGGTTACGCAGCTCGCCCTGGCTGGCGCTGCCCGGCGAAAGATCGGCCAGGTCGGCGAGTCGATTGCCTGCCGCCGGAAGATTGCCGCTGGCCAACGCCTGGTTGAACTGCTGGACGGCCAAACCCGACAGCGACTCCAGCCCATGGCGCGCCGCTTCGTTGTTGCCGTCCATGGCCAAGGCCTGGCGGTAGAGGTCATAGGCGCTCTCGCCCGGCGGCAGCATCAGGTTGCCCTGCCGCGCAGCGGCATCGGCGCGCTGGATGGTCCGGGCCAGTTCCGCACTTTGCTGCGGCGTGAGCGGCGGATGCTGAAGGTTGTCGTTGCTGTCGGATGCGACATCGCTGGCGATGTCGTTGGCGACCTGCGCGGAGTTCGCTTTGCGGCTTTCGCCACCGATGCGGGCACGCGCTGCTGCCAGGTCCGCCGAATGCGGCGCGATGGCTGCCGCCTGATCCAGCAGTTGGCGTGCGTGGGCAGCGTCCGCGTTATCGATGGCGGCATTGGCCTGCACGATCAGCGCCTGCGCTACCTGGCCCAGGCCTGCCTTGGCATCGGCATTGTCCGGATCCATGGCCAGCGCCGCCTTGAAGTGCGCCAGCGCGGTGTCCTCGCCGGGACCCACGATGCGGCCGTCGCGCAGCGCGTCCTGACCCTGCTTGATGGCATCGCTGAGGGCGCCGTTGTTTTGCTGGTTCTCTTGCACCAGCGCTGCCCGGAGCGCGGGCAGTTCGGCGTAATTGGGCAGCAGCACGGCAAGGCGATCGACCAGGGTCGCCGCCTGCGCGCGATCGCCTGCATCGAGTGCCTTGTGCACTTGGCCGGCGATCGCGTCGCCGACCTGTTCCAGGCCATGCTTGGCTACGGCGTTGTTGGGATCGGCCGCCAGCACGCGGCGATACAGTTCGCCTGCGCCGTCGTCGCCGTCGAGCTTGCCCGCGGCGAAGGCCTGCTGGGCCTGGTCCACCAGTCGATCGGTGGGCACGGCGCCGTTGCGCGCCGCCGCCAAGGCCTGGGTCAATCGATCGACATCGCTGCCGCCGCCCAACAATTCGCGAGCCGCGGTGAGCGCCTGGTCCGCTTCGTCCAGCTTGCGGGCCTGCAGTGCGGCATCCGCTCGCGCGATCTCGGCCTGACCCACGTTGCGCAGGCCGTCGCGGGCACGGTCGTTGTCGGGCTGAAGCGCACGCGCCGCTTCGAACAATTCGCGCGCGCTGCTGCCGTCGTTGCCATCGAGATGGCCGTCCTGCAGCGCGGTTTCCGCACGCCCCAGGATGCCGTCCAGTTCGGTGTTCGGCACCAGCCCGCGCAATCGGTCCTGGCCGATCCACAGCGAGGTACCGATGCCGATGGCAATCAGCACTACCACCGGCACCAGCCAGCCGCGGCGCCGGGGACGGTGCGCGGGCGGGCGCGACGAGCCACCGCGGCGCAGATCGGGATCCAGCGTGAACTTGGGCAGCCCGTCGTCCTCCCGGGACTGGGGCGCCGGCTCGTCCAGGTTGTCGAGGTTGCCAAGGGTGGGCTCGGTGCGGCCCGACGACCCGTGGTCGTGCTGGTCTTTGCGTCCGTTCATGGGTTCACGAAGGTGGGTTAACGTGGGCAGCTTAACATTGCGCCGCTGCCGCTCCCGGGTGGGAACGCACGGTGTTCAGGCTCCGCTGACGCGGCGTGCGTCGACCACGTTGGGCAGCGCCACCAGCCGGCTCAGCAGGCCCGACAGCTGCTCGAAGTCGCGTACACGCAGGGTGAAGCGCATCTCCACTTCGCCCGTGTGGCCCAACAGCCGGCTGGACGACGCGATGATGTGCGTGCCCATATTGCTGATCAGGCTGGTGACGTCCTTCTGCAAGCCCTTGCGGTCGTAGCCGCTCAACTCGATGTCCACTTCGTAGGCCCGGGCGGCAGCCTTGCCCCACTCCACCTCGATCACCCGATCCGGATCGCGCCGGGCCAGACGTGCCAGGCTGGCGCAATCGGCACGATGCACGGACACGCCGCGACCGCGGGTCACAAAGCCGCGCACCGGATCACCCGGCAACGGCTGGCAGCAGCGCGCGAGCGTGGTGAGCAGATTGCCGACACCCTCGATACTTAGCGCGCTGTGATCGCGCAACGCCTGCCTTGCCTGGGCGGCAGCCGAGGGTGGCGGTGCAGCAGGCGGCGGCGCTGCCGCCTCTTGCAACACGCGTGCGATCTGGCCAGGCGCCACTTCGCCGAGCGCCAGCGCCACCAGCAATTCGTCGTGCGTCTTCAGATGGAAATGCGCGGGCAACTTGCCGAGGTCGGCCGCGGGCAGCGCCAGTCGCTTGATCTCCTTTTCGAAGATCGCACGCCCGGCGGCGAGATTGGCATCGTGCGCAATGCGGCGGAACCACGTGCGCACTTTCTCCTTGGCGCGCGAGGTATGCAGATAGCCATGATGCGAGGACAGCCAGTCACGGCTGGGCTCGGCCACTTTCGCCGTCAGCACCTCGATGCGATCGCCGCTGGAAGGCTGGAACGTCAGGGGCACGATGCGTCCGTTGACTTTGGCGCCGCGGCAGCGATGACCTACTTCGGTGTGCACGTGATAGGCGAAATCCAACACGGTGGCACCGTGCGGCAGGTCCACCACTTCGCCCTTGGGCGTAAGCACGTAGACGCGGTCTTCGAGCAGCTCGGTATGCAGGTCGGCGGCCAGATCGCCGTCGCTGTCCGGACGGGGTTCGAGCAGGCGGCGCATCCAGGCGATCTTCGCCTCGAATTCGCTGTCGCCCGCACCGCCTTCCTTGTAGCGCCAATGCGCGGCCACGCCGAGCTCGTTGATGCGATGCATCTCCTGCGTGCGGATCTGCACTTCCAGCGTCTTGCCACGCGGTCCGATCACGGCCGTGTGCAGGGAGCGATAGTCGTTGCCCTTGGGGCGCGCGATGTAATCGTCGAACTCACCCGGCAGGTGCGGCCACAGCGTGTGCACCACGCCGAGCGCGCCGTAGCAGTCGCCGACGGAATCCACCAGCACGCGGATGGCGCGGATGTCGTAGAGATCGGAGAATTCCAGCGACTTGCGCTGCATCTTCTTCCAGATCGAATAGATGTGTTTCGGCCGGCCGGCGAGTTCGGCGTGGATGCCGGCCGCTGCCAGCGAGTGTTGCAACGCGTCCAGCGATTCGCGGATGAAGTCTTCGCGATCGACGCGCCGCTCGTCCAATAACCGCGCAATGCGCTTATAAGTTTCCGGTTGCAGGTAGCGGAAGCTCAAGTCCTCCAGCTCCCACTTCAATTGCCAGATACCCAGGCGATTGGCCAGCGGTGAGTGGATGTCCTGCGTGAGGCGTGCCAGCTCCTGGCGCTCGCTGTCCGGCAGGCTGCTCGCGGCGCGCATATGCGCCAGCTGGCGCGCCAGCAGGATGAACACCACGCGCAAGTCACGGATGATGGCCAGCAACAGGCGGCGCAGCCCTTCTGCGCCACGGTCGCTGCCGTGCTGTGCATGCAGCGCCCACACTTTTTCCGCGGCGAGCTGGCCACTGACCAGCCGCTGCAGCTCAGGCGGCAAGTTGGCTTCACGCAATGCCCACAAGGCCGGATCGATGCGCGACACCTCGAACCACAGGGCGGCGGCCTGGGTCTGGGCATCGCAGCCCAGCATGGCCAGCAGCTCCAGCACGTCCACGCATTCGGCCTGGTTCATGGGCAGCACGGCGCAGGTGTCCAGCGCCTCGCCCAGGATGGGCGGCACGCTGCCGGCGCGTTCGCGCCACTCGGCGAGACCCGAGCTTGCATGGAGGACGGCTTGAACCATGCCGCTATTCTAATGCAGTCACCCTGGTTTCCCGGCGCCTGCATGAACCGGCGATTCATGCCGTGTATGCTGCGCCGGCAACGTTTCACCCCTTGCCCCTAGAGGACTACCCCATGCGTCTGGCCCGTTCGCTGCTGTTGCTGATGAGTGTCGCTCTCGCCGTTCCCGTCGCCGCGTTCGCTGCCGACCAGGTGCTGCCGCTGCAACAGCGCATGACGCCGGAAGAGTTCAAGGCGGCCGGCCTGGACAAGCTGTCGCCGGAAGAACTGAAGAACCTCGACAACTGGCTGAGCGGTCACGGCAAGGTCGTGACCAAGGTGGTCGACCAGAGCGGCAAGCCGGTGTTCTACCCCACCGCCGAAAAGGCTGGCCCGGTGCAGGCGCGCGTGCAGGGCTCGTTTGCGGGCTTCACTGGCCATACCCAGCTCACCCTCGACAACAACCAGGTGTGGCAGCAGGCCGACGGCACCCGTGTGTCCTGCATGACCAGCGAGAATCCGAAGATTGCCATCCGCCGCTCGCTGATGGGCAACTGGATGGCGGCGGTGGACGGCTGCAATGACACGGCACCCATCACGCGAGTGAAATAATCCTCGCTTGTAGGAGCGCGCTCTGCGCGCGGCTGCCGATGCCTCGCGGCATCGGTTCGCGCACAGGGTGCGCTCCTACAAGTGAATGGCTCAGGCGAGGTTTTCCAGCGCGCGCATCAAGCGCTTGGCCGAGACCGGCTCGGGCGTCTTCAGCTCCTGTGCGAACAGCGACACTCGCCACTCTTCGATCAACCAGCGCAACTCGTCCAGGCCTTCGCTGCCTGCCGCTCGATGCTTGAGGTAATCGCGCCAGAACGGCGACACCTGCAACAGGCGCTGCTGATCCTTGGCCGGATCCTGGCGCAAGCGTTCGGCGCGCAAACGCATGGCCTTGAGGTAGCGCGGATAGTGCGCCAGCCGTGAGGTGGGCAGTTCGCGCAGGAAACCGGGCGTGAGCAGCGCGTCAAGCTGCTCGCGCAAATCGTCGTAGCTCGCCCGTGCAAAACCCATCAGCGGCGGTTGCAGCCAGGGCTTGAGATCGGCCTGCGCTTCGATGATGGGTTCGGCCAATTTCAAACGTTCGACGGCGGCGCCAAACAGCTCCCGCGACGCCTGCGTATGCAAGGCTTCGAACGCGCCAGCCGTGCGCACGTTGAGCTCGTAGCGCGCCAGCAGGTCCTGCAAGCCGCCTTCGACCAGATCCTCGCGCAGGCCGTCCACGCCGCCGAGTGGCGCGTACTTCAAGGCGAGCGGATTGCCGACCGGCAAGCGACGTCGCGCCTGCTTCATGTCGCTTGCCAATGCGTTGCGCAGCAGGCGGATCACGCCGTGTATATGCGCTTCGCGCGCTTCGTCGCTGCGCTCGAACACACGCAGCGCCACCGCGTCACCAAGGTCGACCAGCGCGGGGAACGCGAGCAAGCCACCGGCCGAACGCACCTGCTGGGGAATCTCCTCGAAATCCCAGCTGGCGATGTCTTCGCGCGTGAGTTCGATATCGGTCTTGCGCGAGAACGCCTCGCGGGCCTGGCCTTCCCACTGCGCACGGATGGCGGCGAGGTCGCGCCCGGTCGCAAGCGTCTTGCCGTTCTCGTCGTGCAGGCGATAGCGCATGCGGAAGTGTGCGGGCAAGGCCACCTGATCAAATTCGGCGGCAGAAATATCGACGCCGGTGGCGCGCTTGAGGAATACAGCAAGCGCCTTGGTCAGCGGCTCGTCGCGCGGCGTTTCGGCTTCCACAAAGGCGCGCGCAAAATCCGGAGCCGGCACGAAGTTTCGCCGCAAGGCCTTCGGCAATCCCCGGATCAGCTCGGCGATTTTTTCGGCGAGCAGACCCGGCACCAGCCACTCGCAACGCGCGGCGGGCAAGGCATTCAACATGGCCAGAGGCAGATGCAGGGTGACGCCGTCCGCATCGTCTCCGGGGACGAAGCGGTATTCGAGGCGATATTTCTGCGGTGGTACGTCCAGCGAAGCCGGGAACGCCTTCGGATCGAGTCCGGCGCCACCGCTCATCACATCGTCAATCGACCAACGCAGCGCAGCCTGTTCCGCCGGGCGCGCCTTGCGATACCACGCATCGAGCGCCCGAGTGTCCGCGATGTCCTGCGGCAGCTTGCCTTCAAAGAAACGGACCAGCTCGTCTTCGTGGCGAAGCAGGCCTTCGCGACGTTGCTTGGCCTCGATGCCGCGTGCGTCTTCGAGCACACGCTGGTTGGCGCGGATGAAGTCTGCGCGCGCATCGATATCGCAGCGTGCCAGCGCTTCGCGCAGGAAGATCTCGTGCGCGAGCGCGGGATCCTGCTTCTGGAACGTGACCGGCCGGCGTTCGACCAGAGTGAGCCCGAACAGGCTCACCTGCTCGTACGCCACAACGTGACCGCGCTTGCGCGACCAGTGGGCATCGCGGCAGGAGGCGCGCAAGAGATGCGCGGCCTGCTGCTCGATCCATAGCGGCTCGACGCGGGCGCACATCATGCCCCACACGCGACCGCCGACATCGAGTATCTGTCCAGCGAAGATCCAGTTCGGCGGCACTTTGGAGAGCGACGAGCCCGGGAACACCTGGAAGCGGCGTTCGCGCGTGCTGCGGTAGACGCCCTTCTCGTCTTTGTGACCCACCTGCGTGGGCAGGCCGGCGAGCAGGCTGCGATGGATGGCTTCGAATTGTTTCGAGGCTTCGTCATCGCCTTTACTCCCTTTCCCCTCCGGGGAAAGGGCTGGAGTGAGCGGTGGGTGCTCGCGGGAAGGCTGCCTATCCTTCTTCGCCGCGACAACAGCCGTCACCTTTGCAGCTCCCCGCAAGGTTGGCCCCTCATCCCGGCCTTCTCCCCGCTGGGGAGAAGGAGAAGTGGGGGCTTCCAATTTCCACCCCAGCTCCTGCACCACCAGCAGCAACTGCCGGTGCAGCTCGCGCCATTCGCGCATGCGCATGAAGCTGAGGAAGTGCCGCGTGCACCAGTCGCGCAGCTTCGACTGCGTCAGGTCTTCGTGCGCCTTGCCGTAATCGCGCCACAGGTTGAGCACGCCAACGAAATCGGATTTCGGATCCGCGAATGCCGCATGCGCCGCATCGGCCTGCTGGCGCGCGTCCGCCGGCCGCTCACGCGGGTCCTGGATGCTGAGGAACGATACGATGGCGAGCACTTCGCGCAGGCTGTGCAACTGCTGCGCTTCCACCAGCATGCGTGCCAGCTGGACGTCGATCGGCAGCTTGGCGACCGTGCGGCCGGTGGGCGTCAATCGCCGTGCATCGTCGATGGCGGAAATTTCCGCCAGGCGGCGATAGCCATCCGCCACCACGCGCGGATCGGGCGCTTCGAGGAACGGAAAGTCCTCCACTTCGCCCAGCTGCAAGGCCAGCATGCGCAGGATGACGTTGGCCAGCGAGGAGCGCAGCAATTCGGGATCGGTGTACGCGGCGCGACTTTCGAAATCGGCCTCGTCGTACAGGCGATAACAGGTGCCCGGGCCTACTCGACCGCAACGACCCTTGCGCTGGTCAGCGGCCGCCCTCGAAATCGGCTCCACATGGAGTCGTTCCAGCTGGCTGCGTTGGCTGTAGCGCTTGACGCGCGCCTGGCCGGTGTCGATCACATAGCGAATGCGGGGCACCGTCAGCGAGGTTTCCGCCACATTGGTGGCCAGCACCACGCGGCGTTTGACGCCTGGCTTGAACACGCGATCCTGATCGCCCGCCGACAGCCGCGCGTACAGCGGCATCACTTCGGTTTCGCGGTACTGGCGTCGCGAGAGCAGCAAATGCGCGTCGCGAATTTCGCGTTCGCCGGGCAGGAAGATCAGCACGTCGCCGCGCGGATCGTCATGGGTGATCTCATCGAGAACGGCGGCCACATGGTCGGCACCGCCCTGCTGCAGGTCGCCCGCCCGCTGGCCGCGCCGTGCAGCAACCTCGTCTACCGAGCGCCAGCGCACTTCCACCGGATAGGCGCGCCCTTCCACCGACACGATGGGCGCGCCGCTGAAATGTTCCGCGAATCGCTCAGTGTCGATGGTGGCTGAAGTGACAATGATCTTCAGCGTCGGACGCTTTACCGCCAACCGCTTGAGGTAACCCAGCAGGAAGTCGATGTTGAGGCTGCGCTCGTGCGCCTCGTCGATGATGATGGTGTCGTACGCGCTCAGCCACGGATCGCCCTGCGTCTCCGCGAGCAGGATGCCGTCGGTCATGAACTTGATCAGGGTGCGATCGGACACCTGGTCGTTGAAACGCACCTGGAAGCCGACTTGTTCCCCCAGCGGCGTTGCCAGTTCTTCCGCCACGCGGCGTGCCACCGAGCGCGCGGCCAGCCGGCGCGGCTGGGTGCAGCCGATCATGCCCGCTTCGCCACGTCCCGCCGCCAGGCACAGCTTGGGCAATTGGGTGGTCTTGCCCGAACCCGTTTCGCCGGCGATCACCACCACTTGGTGCTTGCGGATCAGCTCGACGATTTCCTCGGCGCGCGCGGTGATCGGCAGCGATTCATCCAGCCTGATCGCCGGCTTGGCATCCGCACGCGCCTTGCGGCGAGCCACCGAAGCTTCGATGTCGCGGGTAAGCGCAGCCAGCTTTTTCTCGTCAAAACGGCGCGACAACTCGCGCCACCGGCCTAGCAGGCGGCCCTGGTCGCGGGTCGATACGTCGTCGAGCGCCTGGCGCAACGGACGCAGACGCGCATCGGTGGAGGCGGCGTTGGATGCGGTCGGAGTCATCGGACCGCAGATGATAGCCGCTGAGCGGCTGGCGCGGGACCGCTGAAAAAAAAACGGCGCCCTGCTCGTGCCGGCTCATCCAGGGCGGCGGACTGCGGCAGCTTGCCGCGCGAGCCTCGATATGCGCTACCGGCGACGCCAGCTCTCTGCGGTAACCGGTTCAACCAGGTGATAGCTCAGACCTATCGCCGGCATCAGAAGGATTCATTTCCCCCGCAGGAATCACCTCACTAACCTGAGTCCAGCTTCCCTCTCATCACCCTCCCAAGGAGCACCACATGGCCATTTCCATCGGTATCGCCAAGAAGGACCGGGAACAGATTGGTGAGCAGGTGTCCAAGCTGCTGGCCGATACGTATTCGCTGTACCTGAAGACGCACAGCTTCCACTGGAACATCACCGGTCCGCAGTTCAACAGCCTGCACACCATGTTCGAGACGCAGTACAACGAACTTTGGCTGGCCGCCGACGAAGTGGCCGAGCGCATCCGCACGCTGGACGTGTTCGCGCCAGGCTCTTATAGCCAGTTCGGCAAGCTCACTTCGATCAAGGAAGAGGCAGGCGTGCCGGACTGGAAGGAGATGGTGAGCCAGCTGGTCGAAGGCCACGAGATCGCTGCGCATACTGCGCGCCAGGTGATCAAGGTGGCTGATGGCGCAGGGGACGAAGGTACGGCCGACATCGTGACGGGCCGCCTGAAAGAACATGAGAAAACGGCCTGGATGCTGCGGTCGTTGTTGAAGTAAGTGGCAAGGTGAGCGGTGGTCCTGAAGGCCTGTTGAAGATCCGTGGGTAACGGCTTCCCTTCACCGTCATTCCCGCGAAAGCGGGAATCGAGTGCCTTCATGCACCGTGAAAAGGCACTGGATTCCCGCTTTCGCGGGAATGACGGTGAGGAAAACGGGGCGCAGAGGGATATCTGAACTGGCTCTCAGGCACCATGCTCAGGGCCGCGCCTCCAGCACGATGTTGAACGGCGTCTCCGCGGCACGGCGGAAGCGTTGGAAGCCGCCGCCATCCACTACCACTTCGCGCAATTTCGCTTCACCCGCCTGGGCGCCCAGCGCGGGGCCGTGGCGCGCCAGTGACACGGGCACGCAGATCTGCGCCGAGGCGCCGAAATAGACGCGCCCCACCGGATTGAGGTTGTCCTGCACGCGGTTGCCGGCGAACGGCTCCACGATCATGCAGTTGCCATCGGACTTGAGCGCACCGCGCGCGTGTTTGGCCACGCCGACCGGATCGCCCATGTCGTGCAGGCAGTCGAAGAAGGCAATCAGGTCAAAATCCTTGCCTTTGTAGCCAGTGGCGTCGGCCACTTCGAACGATGCGTTGACCACGCCCGCTTCGGCGGCACGTTCGCGCGCCACGTCGATGGACGGTGCGTGGTAGTCGTAGCCGACGAACTGCGAGGTGGGAAAGGACTTGGCCATCAGGATGGTGCTTGCGCCATGCCCGCAGCCAACGTCAGCGGCGCGCCCTCCCTTGCGCAATTTGTCCACCACGCCATCGAGCGCCGGCAGCCAGGCGCCAATCAGGTTGGCGTTGTAGCCGGCGCGGAAAAAGCGCTCGGTGCCATGGAACAGGCAGGGATGATGCTCGCCCCACTCCATGCCTTCACCGTTGCGGAAGTGTTCCAGCGTGCGGCTCTTGGCATGGAACAGCGCCTCGACAATCGAATAAGCGCCCGGCACATCCACTGGACCGTGCGGGTCGGCCAGGCACAAGGCCTGCTCCTCGCTCAAGCCGTAACGGCCGGAGGCCTCGTCGTATTCCACGTAGCCGCCCGCAGCCTGGTTGCCCAGCCACTCGCGCACGTAGCGTTCGTTGGTGCTGGTGCGTTCGGCCAGTTCGGCCGGGGTCAGGCGTTCCTTGGCAAGCGCCTTGTAAAATCCCAGCTCGTCGCCGATCTGGATCAGCGTGGCACTGATGGCGGCCCCCAGATCGCCAACGGCTCGTCCCAGGAAAGCGTGAAGTCTTTGTTCATCGATCGCCATGACAGTGCTCCGCGACACCGCCCTCAGGGCAGTGGAGTAGGATGGAACTTCCTGGATACGCTGGCCGTGACGAATGCGCCTGTCCCATACCGGACAGCGCGAAAGGACTAGGCCGGTGGCAGGAGTCCGACATGCCACGCCCGTTGGGACACTTATCCGCAGGGGAATCCCAGGTGCCGATGGCGCCTAGCGGAGGCGTGCGCGCAGCGCTGTTGCAGCAATTGCTCGATCAGTTGCTGATCGGCGTGATCCTGGTGGACGCGCAGGCCCACCCTTCTTTTCTCAATCACCAGGCCCGAGACCTGCTGGCGCGACGTGACGGCCTTCTGGTGAGCCCCGCCGGCCTGAAAGCAGCCAGCACGGCGGACACGCGACGGCTGCACCACGCCATCGCCCTGGCCGCCGCATCCATGCGCAGCGACGGGCGCCCGGCCCGGCCCCACTATCTGGCCCTACGGCGCCGCTCCCGACGCGCCGCCCCCTGGCTGCTGCGCCTGTCGCCACTGCCGGGCCCGCCGCCAGAAGTCGTGGTGCTCGTCACAACCCCTGAACATCTACGGCCGTTGCCACCGGAGGCGCTGGCGGTGGCGTTCGGCCTGACCCCGCGCGAGGCGGCCCTGGCCGGCATGCTGGCCGATGGCCATGAGCTGCGTGACTGCGCCCGGCTGCTGGCAATGGCCGAGGGCACGGCGCGCAACCACCTCAAGCATGTCTTTGAAAAAACCGTCCAGCACAGCCAGGCCACCCTGGTCGCCGCACTATGCCGGATGGCTGTTCCCTGCCGGTGAGCGCGGCCGGCCCAACAGCGGCCTGAGCTTACGCTGACCATCCTGGCCCATTTCGATTGAGACAAAAGCCGCGCGTGGTTAAGCTTCCAATGCTTTTCGGCCTCGTGTGAGGCAGCCACGGGGATCGTTTTGAGCGCGAGTACAACCAACCACGACAGCAAGCACCCCCTGCTCGCAGCCATTCTGCTTGCCCTGATCGTGGCGGCCATGAACATCGGCCTCTGGTGGTGGAGCAACCTGCCGCACGGCCCCGAAGACTGGAAAGGCCCGATCGGTGGCTTCGCCCTGTCCGCTTTCCAGCGCTACCAGAATCCGCTGAAGAACGATTTCCCGTCGGACGAGGAGATCGACAGCGACCTGAAGCTGCTCAAGCGCTACACGCCGCGCATCCGCACGTATTCGACGCTGCAGAATCCACAGATCTATCGCCTGGCAGAGAAGGATGGCCTGCAGGTCATGGCCGGCGCGTGGATCGACCGGCGCCTGGACAACAACGAAAACGAAGTCGATACGCTGATTGCGCAGGCGCGTCGCTATCCCAACTCGATCAACCGCGTGGTCGTGGGCAACGAGGTGCTGTTCCGCAACGATGTCACGCCGGAACGACTGATGGCCTACGCCGACCGCGTGCGCGCGGCGATCCATCAGCCGGTGACCATCGCCGAACCTGAGCACATCTGGATCAAATATCCGGAGCTTGTCGAGCACGTGGACTTCATCACGGTGCACTTGTTCCCGTATTGGAACGGCATCGACCGCAGCGCTGCCGTGCGCGCGGCCTTAGGCAGCTACGACAATCTTCGCAAGCTCTACCCCAACAAACCGATCGTGATCGGCGAAATCGGCTGGCCGTCAAACGGCGATCGCTACAGGTACGCCGACCCGTCGGTATCGAACGAAGCGATCTTCCTGCGTACGTGGTTCAACGAAGCGAAGAAGCGCAACATCGATTACTACGTGATGGAAGCGTTCGACCAGCCCTGGAAGGAAGCGCTGTCGGGCCGCACCGAAGCGTATTGGGGCATGTTCAACGCCGATCGCCAGCCCAAATTCCCCTTCACCGGACCGGTGACCGAGGACACCGCGTGGCCGTGGAAGGCGCTGGGCGCCAGCCTGCTCGCGCTGATTCCAATGGTCTGGTTCGCGCGCCGCTACAGCCGCTTCAAGCTCACCGGCCGGTTCTTCTTCTGCGCGCTGATCCAACTCGCCTGCGGCCTGGTCACCTGGTCGGCCACGCTGCCGTTCAATTTCTACCTGAGCTGGATCGACTGGACCATGCTGGTGCTGTTGTTCCCGGCCCAGATCGCCATTCTTGCCATCCTGCTGATCAACGGCTTTGAGTTCACCGAAGTGCTGTGGCGCCGTGGCTGGGTGCGCCATGCCGGCCTGCTGCCGCCCGATCCGGTGGAGAAGCAGCCTTTCGTGTCGATCCATCTGGCCTGCTACAACGAGCCGCCGGAAATGGTCTTCGTCACGCTCGATTCGCTGGCCGAGCTCAAGTACGAGAACTACGAAGTCCTGGTGATCGACAACAACACCAAGGATCCGGCGATCTGGAAGCCGGTGCAGGAATACTGCGAAAAGCTGGGCAGCAAGTTCCGCTTCTTCCATCTGGAACCGTGGCCGGGCTTCAAGGCCGGCGCGCTGAATTTCGGCCTGAAGGAAACCGATCCGCGCGCGGACGTGGTGGCGGTGATCGATGCCGACTACGTGGTGCGCGAAGACTGGCTGGCCTCGCTCACGGGTTACTTCCACGATCCGAAGGTGGCCGTGGTGCAGTGCCCGCAGGCGCATCGCGACTATGAGCACAACCGCTTCCGCCGCATGACCGCGTGGGAATACGACGGCTTCTTCCGCATCGGCATGCACCATCGCAACGAGCGCAACGCCATCATCCAGCACGGCACCATGACCATGGTGCGCCGCTCGGCGCTGGAAGGCACCGGCGGCTGGTCCGAATGGACCATCTGCGAAGACGCGGAGCTTGGCTTGCGCCTGATGCATGCGGGCTACGAGCTGGTCTACGTCGACGAACTGATGGGCAAGGGCCTCACCCCCGCGGACTTCAAGGCATACAAGAGCCAGCGTTACCGCTGGGCCTTCGGCGCCATGCAGATCCTCAAGGGCCGCTGGAACTGGATGACCCAGAAGGGTCCGCTCAGCGCGGGCCAGCGCTTCCACTTCCTCACCGGCTGGTTCAGCTGGTTTGCCGATGCGCTGCACCTTATCTTCACCATGATGGCGATCTTCTGGACCGCGGGCATGGTGGCCTTCCCCACCATCTTCAACTTGCCGATGCAGTTGTTCCTGATCCCGGTGATCGGATTCTTCTTCGCCAAGGCGATTTTCGGCATCGTGCTGTACCGCGTGCGCGTGCCCTGCAGCTGGTACGACACCTTGATGGCGTCGCTGGCCAGCATGAGCCTGTCGCACGCCATCGCGCGCGGCATCCTGCATGGCCTGACGCGCGAGAAGACTTCGTTCGTGGTGACGGCCAAGAGCCGCCGCCTGGGCGGAAGCAATTTCGCCGCATTCGCCCCGGTGCGCGAGGAATTGCTCATGGCCATCGCGCTGGTCGGCTGCATCGTCGGCATGGGTCTGCGCTTTGGCACAAGCTATGTCGAAGGCACGTTGTGGATGTTCATCCTTGCCGCGCAGTCGATTCCGTACGTATCGGCGGTGATTGGCGCGTGGATCGCGCACAAGGCCGGCGACAAGGCAGGCTAAAAACCAGAGCTTTCGCGACACTCCGTTCACCGGCATCGGCCGGCTGATCGGCTAAGCTTGGGCCGCATGCGTTTGATGACGCATGCGGCCCATCTTTTTTCCAGGACGGAAACCGGGAGCGCATGCGCCGACTGCGACGCCTCATGCTATTGCCTCTGCTGCTGGCCCCATGGCTGGCGCATGCAGGTGTGCAGCTGGTGGTGGATGGCGTGGAGGATCCGTTGAAGCTCGCGGTGAGTTCTGGCGTCGATCTCTCGCAATACGCCAATCGCGACGTGACCGAAGCGCAGGTGCGCCGCCTGTACGAACAGTCGTTGGACCAGGCCAAGACGGCGTTGGAGCCGTATGGCTACTACGAGGCCAAGGTGCAGGGGCAGCTTGATCCGGTGGGCACCGACTGGCGCGTGACGCTGCATGTCACGCCAGGTTCGCCTGTGACCGTCACCGGCGTAGATTTCAAGCTCGACCCCACCGCTGCGAAGATCCCGGCGATTCGACGCGCGCAACGGGCCATCGAAAACCTCAAGGGCCAGACCCTGAACCACGGCGAGTACGACGCCGCGCGCGATGCGCTGAGCGGCGCGCTCACCGCCAACGGCTTTCTCGATGCGCGGCTGACCACGCATCGGGTGGACGTCAATCGCGGCGAGCGCAGCGCAGTCATTCATCTCGCCTGGGAGGCGGGCCAGCGCTACAAGTTTGGCGAGGTCCATTTCGAAGGTTCGCAGTTCAAGGAAGGCTTCCTGCAGCGCTACGTGCCCTTCAAGTCGGGCGAGTACTTTGCGCAGGACAAGCTGCTGCAGCTGCAGCAAGCGCTCAATGGCGCGGATTATTTCTCGGTCGTGAACGTGCTGCCCGATGTGGACGACAAGAAGAACGGCGTGGTCGACGTCAACGTGGAACTCTCGCCGGCCAAACGCACGGTCTATACGGGCGGACCGTTCATCGGCACCGACACGGGCTTTGGCGTGCGCGCGGGCATGGAGCGGCGCTGGGTGAACGCCAGCGGCCACAAGTGGAAGAACGAGCTGATCCTCGCGCAGAAACTGAAGACACTGTCGACGCTGTACACCGTGCCCCTACCTGGCCCCAATCAGCGCAGCTTCAACTACGGCGCCACCTATCGCGACTCCAATACCGATACGTCCAAGTCCAAGACGCTGGAGCTGGTGGCGAACGAAACGCGTGAGTGGCATGGCTGGGTACGCACGATCGGCATTCACGCGCTGGACGGCACCTTCACCGTGGGCCAGAAACCCGGCGAAGCGGACAACGTGGAGGGGTTGGAACACGGCCAGAGCAATCTGTTCTATCCGGAAGTGTCGCTGTCGCGCAAATCGGGCGACAACCCCATCTTTGTGCGCAGTGGCTGGTCGCTGGTGCTCACGGCACGCTCCACCGTGGGCTCGCTGCTGTCCGATGCGAGCTTCAGCCAGGTCACCGCCGACGGCAAATGGATCACCTCGTTCTGGGGCAATAACCGCTTCATCGTGCGCGGCTCGGCCGGCGCCACCTGGACCAATAATTTCGACGACTTGCCGCCGCAGCTGCGTTTCTTCGCCGGCGGCGATCGTTCCGTGCGCGGCTACAGCTATCAGAGCATCGGTCCCAAGAATTCGTTTGGTCGTGTCATCGGCGGTGAAAATCTGCTGGTCGGCAGCACCGAGGTGGAGCACTACTTCACGCGCCAATGGGGCATGGCCGCGTTCGTCGACGCGGGCAACGCGTTCACCGGCACCGATTACCGTCCCAAGATTGGCGCGGGCCTCGGCGTTCGCTGGCTTTCGCCGGTGGGTATGATCCGGGTGGACCTGGGTACGCCGGTGCACAACCCCGATGAGCATGGCGTGGAACTGCACGTCGTGATCGGCCCGGATCTGTGAGCAGCGATGTGATGACTGAGACGATCGCCTCCGCTCCCGCGCCTCGCCCACGCCGCCACTGGCTGCGCTGGACGCTGCTGTCCGTATTCGCGCTGGTGCTGGTGCTGCTTGCCTTCATCGCGTGGGTGATCGGTACGGCGCCAGGGCTGCGCTTTGCCTTGGCGCGCGCAGAAGGTTTCACGCATGGCCAGCTCACCGTGCAATCGGCGGAGGGTCGTCTCGTCGGCCCCCTTGATCTGGCGGGCTTGCGCTATGCCGATGGCGAGGGACTCGACGTAAAGGTCGCCAAGGCGCATCTGGATCTGCGCGTGCCTGCACTCTTGCGCAAGCGACTGCATGTGCTCGATCTCAACGCCGATGGTGTCGAGGTTGCGCTGCCTCCCAGTGAACCCGAATCGCCCGAGAGCGAGGGCAGCTTCTCGTGGAAGCCACCGTTCGACATGCTGCTCGACCGTGCGCACGTCGGCTCAGTGAAGATCACGCAGGCAGGACAACCGGTGTTCGCCTCCGATTCGCTCGACGTCGCGGGGAGCTGGACCGGCAGCCGCGGCATCGAACTTCGCCAGCTCGCGCTGCGCGCACCGGAGGGCCATGCGAATCTCACCGGCAGCCTGGTGGTGGGCAGCAAATACCAGGGCGACAGCAAGGCGAGCTTCGCATGGACCGTAAGCGGCACCGAGTACGCCGGTGAGCTGATCGCAAGCGGCGACGGCAAGCAGGCGCATGCTGATTTGCAACTCACCCAGCCCACGGCCGTGCGACTTCAATTGGCGCTGGCGCAAGGCGGCGACTACGCGTGGACGGCGACGCTCGATGCGCCTCGTTTCGATCCCAAGCCGCTGCTCGGCGAGAGTTCGCTCACCGGCCTTGCCGTGGCACTCACCGGCAAGGGCGACCGCCGCAGTGGCACGCTGACCGGCCAACTGGGACTCAACGACTACCAGCTGCAATTGCAGCCGCTGACCGCGCGCTTCAGCGACGATCTCAACACCTTGACGATCGAACAGCTCGGCATCGCCTCGCCGCAGTTCAAGGGCGGCGTCGGTGTGCATGGCGTCATCCAGTTGGCGGCCAAACCACTGGCAGCCGACCTCACCGTCGAGTGGAAGGACGTCGTGCTGCCCGAGCAGATGGCCGGCCAAACGCTGCTGAGCCACGGCAGCCTTGACGCCAAGGGCAGCATCGAACAATTCCATGCCCAAAGCACGCTTGCCATCGGTCCCGCAGGCAAGCTGGCCGATGTCACGCTGGATCTCGACGGCACGCAAAAGCTCATCAACCTGCACGCGCTCACGGTCAAGCAGCCGCAAGGCGACCTGCAAGCCAAGGGCACGTTGACCCTGCAACCGACGCTGGGTTGGCAACTTGAAGCGATCGCCCACAAATTCGATCCGGGCCACGTGCTGGCGCAGTGGAACGGCTCGCTGGATTTCGACGTCGCCTCGCAGGGTACGCTGCCGCAGGACCATCCCGACGTCACGCTGGAAATCAAGAAATTCGATGGCCGTTTGCGCGACCGCACGGTGCATGGCGACGGCAAATTGCACCTCCCGCCCGAGGGCGTGATCGACGGCAAGCTGCATCTGATCTCGGGCGGCAGCGATGCGCAGATCGACGCCAGGCCGGGCAATACCAACGACATCACGATCAAGCTTGCTGTCGCCTCGCTGGGCGATTGGCTGCCCGAGGCCGCCGGGCGTCTTCAGGGCACCATCCAGGTACGCGGCAAGCATCCCAAGCTTGCGGTTGAGGCCAATCTGCAAGGCAGCGCACTGAGCTATGCGGGCCAGCAGGTCGAGACGCTACGGCTGCTCGCCAATGTGCCGGACATCAGCCATCCAGGCGGAAAACTCGATCTGCAAACCAGCGGCGTAAACGCAGGAGGACTCGCCTTCACCCAGGTCAACGTGCGCGGCGATGGCACGGCTGAACGGCACAGCCTCGCGCTCACCGCGCATGGCTCACCGCTGTCGACGGAGCTGGCGCTCAGCGGCAGCCTCAAGGGCTCGGCCTGGAGCGGCACGTTGTCCACGCTCAATGTGGACTTTGCCGGTCTGCCTCGCTGGCGACTGCAGCAGTCGACGCAGCTTTCCTATAACGATGGCGCGCTCAATCTTTCAGAGCTTTGCCTCACGGCGGGCGAACCGCTGTTGTGTGCCGCCGCCAAGCAGGACAAGGCAGGCAACCTCGACGCCAGCTATCGCCTGCATGGCATGCCCATCGCGCTGATCATGAGCGCCGTAAGCACCAGCAAACAGCCGATGCGCGTGGAAGGCACACTCGAGGGCAGCGGCAGTCTGCGCCGCAATACGGCTGGTGCCCTGACCGGCAACGCGTCGATTACCTCGCCGCGCGGCTCGGTGGCCTATGCCGATCGCGCCGATCAGCCGCTGGTGACGTATGACAACCTCGCGCTTACCGCGCAGCTGAGTCCCTCAAGCCAGCAGCTCGTGCTGCACGCGGGATTGACCAATAACGGACGTATCGACGGCCAGCTGAATATCACCGGCGCGCAGCAATCGCTCGGCGGCCATGTCGGCATTCACGTGAGCAATCTGAAACTGCTGGAAATTTTCACCACCGAGGTGGTCAATCCCAAGGGCGCCATGAATGGCGACTTCAATCTGGCGGGCACACTTGCGCAACCGGCCATCAGCGGGCAGGCCAACCTCACCGATTTCTCGGCGGAAATTCCCGGCATGGGCCTCAAGCTCACCCAGGGACGCATCGCCATCGGCACTACGGATGCGAAGCATTTTCGCATTGACGGCACGCTGCATTCGGGTGACGGCAGCGTCGCGCTGGCGGGCACGGCGGCACTCGGCACTGATGCGCAAAGCGTGCTGACGGTGAAGGGCAGCAACTTCAAGGCGGTCGACATTCCCTCCGCCAAGGTGGCGATCTCACCAGACTTGGCCGTGCGCCACGACGACAAGGGTCTGGACATCACCGGCAACGTGACGCTGGACAGCGCCGACGTGAATCTCGACAAGTTGCCCGGCGCGGGTGCGACGAAGGCGTCGCCGGACGTGGTCGTGGTGGACGAGAAGCAGCAGGAGGAAGCGGCCAGCCAAATGCCGATATCGGCCACCGTCACCGTCAACCTGGGGAAAAAGGCGCACCTCGTCGGCATGGGTCTCGATGGCACCTTGCGAGGCCAGCTCGTGGTCAGCGAGCGGCCCGGCCGCGCCACCACCGGCCAGGGTCAAATCGAAGTGGCAGGCACCTATAAGGCCTACGGGCAGAATTTGCAGATCGCCCGCGGCCAGCTGCTGTTTGCGAGCACGCCGATCGACAACCCAGGCCTCAATATTCGCGCCGTCCGCAAGCTCAATCCCAATGCCACCATCGACGACGGCCAGCAGGTAGGCCTCAATATCGCGGGCACCGCGCAGCGACCGGTGCTCACCGTGTTCTCGCAGCCGCCGATGGAACAGTCTGACGCCCTCTCCTACCTGATCACCGGCAAGCCGCTGTCCCAGGTGAAGGGCGGTGAAGGCAATATGGTGGGGGCGGCTGCCCAAGCCCTGGGTTCGGCCACGGGCAACCTGCTGGCCAAGAGCATCGGCTCGCGCCTCGGTGTAGACGACATCGGCGTCAGCAGCAATGACGCACTCAATGGCGGATCCGCCTTTACCGTGGGCAAGTACCTCTCGCCGCGCCTCTACATCAGCTACGGCGTGGGCTTGTTCGATCCAGGCCAGGTCATCACCCTGCGCTATCACTTCAACAGCCGATGGAACTTCGAGGCGCAAAGCGCGACCGATTTCAATCGCGCCTCGCTGAACTATCGCATCGAGCGCTGAGCAGCACAGACGCCCTGGAGATCAGCGGCGATATCGCACGTACAGACGCTTGAGCAGATAAAGCAGATGACCGGCCAAGCCCTTGTCCTGCGCCTGCAGCAGTTTGGAGTTCTCTTGATAGAGCTCACGCAGTTGCACGTCACGCTGCACCACCAACTGCTGCAGCAACGATACGTCCGACTCAGTCAAGGTGTGGCCAAGTTGCAGATGCTCTGGCAACTGCCCATTGACGTAGTGCGTCGTATGGCGCCCAGCCGTTTCCGCAGACGGACGATCCGCACTGTAAAAATACAGGGCAATCGATTTTCGGCTTAAGTTCCGCTTTTCTTCGGGCAGGCAGATCGCATCGAAACCGTGCCAGCTGTGTTCGTTGGTTTCAAAGATCACGCAGCGATTGAACAGCGGTGCGACTCGGACGGCAGGCGACGGATCGGCATAAGGGTCGCGATACAGATCGAACATGCCGCCCCAAGCATCGTCCCATTCGTGATTCAGATAGATGATCAGGTTAAGCCGACGGTGCCAGCGCTCACTGGGGTGGTAATTGAAATCGATGTGCGCCTTGAGGCCTTGCCCGTGCCGGTTTTCGTGCGTGCCGCCGCCCAAGTAAAACGGGTCGTAGAGCAGGCCCTCGATCCCTGTGACAGTGCCCACGAAATCAAGGAATTCGCGAGTCTGGATGACTTCATCCAGATCGCGATAGGCGTCTCCGAGGCCACGGATGCGATCAACTGTGGATTTGCCGCCCGGTCGGCCGTTCTCGCCAATGTAGTTGCCGTTCTCAAAATCGGGAAACTGTCGCAGCACAGCATCCGCGAACGCCGGAGACAGGAAGTCATCGATGATCACATGACGAAACGGCGCTGCTGATGCAAATTGCGCGCGCCATTCCTGCGTCCGCGCAAGCGCAAGTGGATTCACGATGGATCCGGTGTTCGCCATGGACAACCCTCCCTGGTCGTTGCAGAGGCCCACTGGCGGGCCGAAAATTGTAAGGGTACCGTATCCTTCGCAACTTTTTGAGCACTCGCGGCCGGTTTCTAGGCCATAGGTCATGCCCAGCCTGGTCGCGGTTGGGACTATCGTTACCGTTTACCCGCTCAGGAGACCGCTCATGCGGCAGCTTCGTTGGATCTTTACGGCCGCAGCGCTGGCCACCACCTGCGCCATGGCGGCCACCGCCACCCAGCCGGCGCCGGCTCACACCGCCGCCCGCAGCGCCAGCGGCATCGACCTGGCCGGCATCGACCACAGCGTGCTGCCGGGCAACGATTTCGACAACTACGCCAATGGCAGTTGGAAGAAGACCGCGGAGATTCCCAGCGATCGCTCCAGCACCGGCATCTTCGTGGATGTGTTCCTGAGGGCCGAGAAGCGCAATGCCGAGCTGATCCAGGCCGCGGGCAACAGCAAGCCGGCCGCCGGCAGCAACGCGCGCAAGATCGCCGATTACTACGCAGCATTCATGGACGAGGCCGCTATCGAAAAGCGCGGTCTCGAACCGCTGCAGCCCGAGCTGAAACAGATCGATGCGATCCAAAGCAAGGCTGACCTCGCCCGTGTGCTGGGCGATGGCCTGCGCGCCGACGTGGATCCGGTGAACGCTACCAATTTCCAGACGGAGCACCTGTTCGGCCTGTTCGTGTCGCATGACCTGCAGGACGCCTCGCGCAATATCCCGTACCTGCTGCAGGGCGGCCTCGGCATGCCGACGCGCGACTATTACCTGTCCGACGACAAGGCGATGGTGGAAACGCGCGGCAAGTACCAGGCATTCGTCGCTGCACTGCTGAAGCAGGCGAACATCGCCGATGCCGACGCAAAGGCCAAGGCTATCCTCGAGCTGGAAACCAAGATCGCCAAGGCGCAGGTCGACATGGTCGACAGCCAAGACATCCACAAGGCCAATAATCCGTGGGCGATGGACGCGTTTGCCAAGAACGCGCCGGGCCTGGACTGGAATGCCTACTTCAAGGCTGCGGGCCTCGATCAGCAAAAGACCGTGGACGTATGGCAAGTGCCGGCCATCAAGGCGCTTTCCGCGCTGACCGCCAGCGAGCCGTTGCAGACCTGGAAGGACTACCTGACCTTCCATGCGCTCAACGAAAGCGCCTCGCTGCTGCCCAAGGCATATGCCGATCTGAGCTTCGGCTTCTACGGCCAGACCCTGTCCGGCACGCCCAAGCAGCGCGATCGCTGGAAGCGCGGCGTGGCCAGCACCAATGTCGCGCTCGGCGATGCGGTGGGCCAGATTTACGTGAAGGAGTACTTCCCCGCCTCGTCCAAACAGCAGGTCGAGCAGATGGTGAAGAACATCCTCGCGGCATTCGACGAACGCGTGGATCATCTCGACTGGATGACGCCGGCGACGCGCGAGAAAGCCAAGGCCAAGATCGCCAGCATCCGCGTGAGCGTGGGTTATCCGGAACATTGGCGCGATTACGGCACGCTCGATATCCGCGCCGACGACGCGCTCGGCAACAAACAGCGTGCCGAGAAGTACGAGTACGAACATCAGCTTGCCAAGCTCGGCCAGCCAGTGGATCGTGGCGAGTGGTGGATGACGCCGCAAACGGTCAACGCGGTGAACCTGCCGCTGCAGAATGCGTTGAACTTCCCGGCCGCGATACTCGAAGCGCCGCTCTTCGATCCGAAGGCGGACGCCGCCGCCAACTACGGTTCCATCGGCGCCGTGATCGGTCACGAGATCAGCCACAGCTTCGACAATCTCGGCGCCGAGTTCGATGCGCAGGGCAATCTCGCCAACTGGTGGACGCCGGAAGATCAGGCGCACTTCAAGGCCGCGGGCCAGAAACTGGTCGAGCAGTACAACGCCTATGAAGCACTGCCGGGTCTGCATGTGAACGGTCAGCAGACGCTGGGCGAAAACATTGCTGACGTGGCCGGTCTCACGATTGCCAACGTGGCCTATCACAAGTCACTTGGCGGCAAGCCGGCACCGGTGGTCGACGGCCTCAGCGGCGATCAGCGCTTCTTCCTGGCCTTTGCCCAGACCTGGCGCGAGAAACTTCGCGATGCCGCCATGCGCCAGCGCGTGATCGGCAACGAACATGCGCCGGGCCGTTTCCGCGCCCAGACCGTGCGCAACCTCGATGGCTGGTACGACGCCTTCCAGCCCAAGCCGGGCGAGACGCTGTACCTGGCGCCAGCCGATCGCGTGAAGATCTGGTAACGCGTCTGCTGCGATCAAACAAAGGCCACGTCTTGCGAAAGACGTGGCCTTTTCGTTCAAGCCACCCGCGCAGCCGTGCTGCGTGGCGTGAGCAAACCCAGCACGATGGCCACGATGAACAGCGCCGGCACATCACCCACCAGATGCCCCATATGCATGGGATGCATGAACGACTGCACGGCCATGATCGCGCCGTGCACCACGCTGGACCATACGGTGAACCAGATCAGGCTGAGATTGGCCAAGGGATCGCGGGACGCGCGTATCAGGAACACGCCAAGCGTCGCGTAGACGCCAACGATCATCAGTGGGTAGTCGGAATAACCTTCGTGCCACACCCATCCCGAAGGCCACAGTTGCATCAGCGGATAGATGAGCAGGAAAACGGCGCCCAGCAATACCAAGGCGATGCGTAACAGCTTGATGCGCTGCGTGTCGCTCATGACTCTACCTCGACGCTTCTGGCGGGAGGCCGAGTGTATGACGGGCCATCGATGGAGGACTTCGAACGAACGGCCTAGAGCGTCCGGGTCATGAAGACACTGTAGGGATCTTCGACGTAATCTGCGAACGGCTCGCAGTACGCAAAACCAAACCGCGCATATAGCTGCCGCGCCCGCATAAATGGTTCCGGCGAGCCGGTTTCGAGGCTCAGTCGCCGATAACCGCGGCGTGCCGCTTCATCCAGCATGTGTTGCAGCACGGCGGCCGCTACGCCCTCGCGGCGATGATGCGTGGCGGTACGCATCGACTTGATTTCGCCATGCGTCGCGTCGAGCTCCCTGATGGCACCGCAGCCGACCAGTTCACCGCTCTGCCAGACCGTCCAAAACGTGATTTCCGGTAGCCGCAACCGTTCGAGGTCCAGCGCATGAATGCTTTCCGGCGGCGAATACTGCGCCATCTCGTCGAGATGTTCCTGCAATAGCGCGGCTATTTCCGGCCCGCGCAAATCGTCGACACGGATCTCAAAAGCAGCGCGCATCACGCCCCCTCAGTGAATACCCAAACCTTCGATGCCGATGATGTCATGGGCATCGAAACCGGCCATCTCGGCAAAATGCCGGCCGCGGTCGGCGTAATCGTGGAACTGATCGAAACTGGGCGCGCCCGGCGAAAGCAGGATGGTGCCGCCGGCAGGCGTCAAGGTCCGTGCGCGTTGCACCGCCGCCGCAAGGCCTGGCGCTTCCTCCACGGCAATACCAGCATCACGCAATGCCTGCGCGATCCGCGGGCCGTTGGCGCCTTGGGCGACGATGGCGTGCGGCGCATGCATTTTGGCGGCGACCACAAAATCATTCCAGTCCAGGCCACGATCGTGGCCACCGACAATGACCGTCACGGCATGGCCTTCCAAACTGTTCAACGCCGCCAGCGTGGCCTGGGGCGTGGTGCTGATGGAATCATTGATCCACTGGAAACCATCGTGCTCGCCCAGCGGCTGCAATCGATGCGGCAAGGGCCGGAACGTTGCGAGCGAGGGCGCGGCCTTCAGCGCATCAAAGCCCATGACTTGAAGCGCAGCGAGCGCGGCACAGGCGTTGAGCGCATTGTGTTCGCCGGGGGCGCGCAGCCTGGCGATCTCAAATACCGGTTTGGCACCGTGGCGTATGAAGCCACCGGCGACATGCCACCCTTGCACATCGCCAAACACGATGCGCTGCGAATGCCGCGCCGTGCGCTCCAACAGCGATGGCTGCGTGGCGTTGACCAGCAGCTGTTTCGAGACGTCGGCGAGCTTGAGCTTGTCTTCGATGTAGCGCTCGCGCGAGCCATGCCAGTCGAGATGTTCCTCGTACAGGCTGGTGATGACGCCGAGCTCGGCCGGCCCTGCTTCCCCGGTCTGAAAACTGGACAGCTCGATGGCCCAGAGCTCGGCCGGCTCATCGAGCAGTTCGAGCATCGGCATGCCGATGTTGCCGGCCAGTGCCGTGCGCACGCCAAGACTGCGTGCAAGATGGGCGAGCAGCGCGGTGGTCGTGCTCTTGCCCTTGGTGCCGGTGACGGCAACAACGCGTGCCATGGGCTTTTCGGCAAACCATAGCGCTGTGCCCGACGTCACGCGGATGCCCGCCTCGCGCGCTGCCAGCAGCGCAGGCTTGTAAGCCGAAATGCCGGGCGACTTCACCACTACGTCGAACATGGCGAGCGCCGTGGCATCGGGTTCCTGGCCATGCACCGTCAGCGTTTTGTCGAACGCATTGGCCGCGGCGACTTCCGCATCGCTGCAGAACAACGAGAGCGCAAGTTCGGGCAAACGTGCGCGAATGGCTGTTATCGCCGCCTTGCCTTCCCGGCCAAAACCCCAGATCGCCACTCGCTTGTCGGCAAGATCGGCGATGCGCAGCGGTGGCAAGGTGGTCACGCGAAGAACGCCAACGCCGGCAGGAGACGCTTGGGAATGCGCTGCTCGGCGGACGGCTGCAGCCAGGGTTCCAACGCCAGTTCGCTCACTTCGAGTTGCGGCAGGATTTCGCGGATGAAGCGTGCGACCAGGGCGTCTTCCTGCCATTCCGAACGCTGGCTCAGCGCAAACATGGCCGCACGTGCTTCCGCGCCCTCGCCCACGCACTCGAACGGCTTGTGATCCTGGTATTCCAGCAGCGCATCAAAGCCCGGCGCGAGGTTTTCATCGTCCAGCAGATTGCGCCCGAAGATGGACAGCAGACGCGGCTTGGGCAGGAACGGCGCCAGCGCAAGAAACACGAAGTGGCACTTCGGACACTGGCCGCACCAGCGATCCGCCGGCTTCGGGCCGAGGATCTTGAAGTTGCGGTTGCAGCTGGAAAACACCTCGAAATACGGCGTGAGCTTGGCGAACGCACGCGTCACCGCCAACTCGGAATACGGCCGCAGCAGCGAGCAATAGTCGAGATCGGCTGCCACATGCTGGTGCAGCCAGTCGCCGAGCAATTGCTCGAACGCATAGCCCTTGCTCCACTGGTGATTCACCTGCTGGCCATCGTATTCCAGCGTGGCAGCGGAGGCGGAGCGCTCATTGGCAAACGCGATGCTGTCGAAGCCGTACAGGATGGCCGCTACGGCGAGAATTGCCGAGTTCACTGCCGTCACCGGGATATGGCCGTTCCACGCGCCAAGACGATTGAGTTCAAACAGGCCCGGCGCCAGCTCGCGCTGGATATTGAGCATGGACAGGCCGGTGCGTTCGGCGCAGGCGGCGATCAGCGGCGAATTGCCGACCCACACCGCGGTGGCGTCGCCACCGATGGATTTGATCGCTTCCACCGCGACCAGCGAGTCCTTGCCGCCGCCGATCGGCACCAGGGTGCGCCGGGGCAGCCCCAGCGCCTTGGCTTCAGGCTGCTTCGCTCCGCCGCGGGGGAAGTTGATGCGACCACGCAGGTCCAAGCCGTTGCGGTAGGCAAACTCAGCCAGGCCATGCAGATAGAGCGCGTCGAGCAGGTCCGCCGTGCTGTCATCCAGCGGGCCGCCTACCACCTCGATGCGCGGCGGCACGCCGGCCTTGTAGTAGCTGACGCCCGCGATGAGATGCAGCATGTTCAGCGCCTGCTCGAAGGCAGCCTGGTGGTTCGCCGGAATGGCTGGCGCATTCGGGAAGCGCACGCGCTCGACCAGTTCGTCGCCATGATCGAAGGCATACACCAGCTCGGCCACGCCGTCGGCATAGCTGCAGCGCACGTAGCGGAATACCTGGGTCAGGCGAGGGTTGATGTTGGTGGTCACGCTCAAGTCTCCGTCGACGCTACTCCCTCTCTCCTTCGGGGAGAGGGCTGGGGTGAGGGGCCGGCCTAGCCAAAGCCTCCAGAATCACCTCAAGAACGTCTTCCACGTTCTTCAGGACTTCATTGTTCCAGAAACGCAGCACGCGGTAGCCCTGTTCCCCGAGCTTTCTTGTTCGTGCTTCGTCATAAATCAGCTGATCGTCATGTTGGCCGCCGTCGAGCTCCACGATCAGGCCAGCATCCGGACAGACAAAATCAACGACATATAGCCCGATCTCGTTCTGACGGCGGAATTTCCAGCCTTGCGGGCGGCGATTTCGCAAGTGACGCCAGAGCAGTTGCTCGGCGTCTGTCTGGCCGGCGCGCAGGCTGCGTGCTCTATCTAGGTTTAAACGCTTCATCCATGAGCGTCCTTTTTTGAAAGGGTACCGCGAGCACCCGCCCCTCACCCCGGCCCTCTCCCCGGAGGGGAGAGGGAGAAGTGGGGGACTGAGGCTATTCGAGGATGATCTCCTCCGCCTCATCCCGCAGGTTGTACGGCGAGGACATCACCTTGCCGTACGCACCCGCCTGCGCCACCAGCACCACGTCGCCTTCCTGCGGCTCGGGCAGGCGGCGGTCGGTGCCGAGCACGTCGCCGCTCTCGCAGATCGGGCCGACCACCTGGAACAAGGCCGTGGCCGGCTCGTCCAGCCGCGTGAGGTTGACGATCTCGTGCCAGGCCTCGTACAGCGCCGGCCGGATCAGGCTATTCATGCCCGTATCCACGCCCAGATAGCGGATCTGGCCATGGCCCTTGCCCTTGGTCTGGGTGACCTTGGTGATCAGCACGCCCGCATCAGCGACGAGGTAACGACCCGGCTCCATCCACAGCTTGTAGTGCGGATAAGCGGCCTTCACCTCGCGCAGCACCTTGTCGAGTGCGGCAATGTCCAGGCGCGCCTCGCCCGGATGGGACGGCACGCCTAGGCCGCCGCCGATATCCAGGAAGGTCACGCTGCCGATGCGCTCGGCCAGGCTCGCCAGCTGCCCGTAAACCTCGCCCCAATGACTGTCGTCGAGGATGCCCGAGCCCAGGTGCGCGTGCAGGCCGCGCACGATCACGCCATGCGCGTCGGCAAGACGGAGGAAGGCATCGAGCTGTTCCACCGGCAAACCGAACTTGCTGCCGCTGCCGCCGGTGCGCACCTTCTCGTGATGGCCCAGGCCGCGGCCCAGATCAAGACGTAGCACCACCTCGCGCCCCCGGAACAGCTCGCCCCAGCTTTCCAGCTGATAGAGCGAATCCAGCGACAGCGTGGCGCGCGTGGTGAGCGCCCACTCGTAGTCCTCGCGCGGCGCGAAGTTGGGCGTGAACAGCAGTGGCGCGGATTCCGGCACCACCGCCATCACCGCCCTCAATTCACCCGGCGACACACATTCGAAACCGAAACCTTCTTCGGCCAGCGCCTTCAGAATGGTCGGATGCGTATTGGCTTTCACCGCGTAATGCAGGCGATCCACCGCACCCAGCGTTTTCAGCTCGCGCGCCTGCTGGCGCACCGTGGGCAGGTGGTAGACGTACCGCGGCGTCGCGCCGGCGCCGATCTTCAGCAGATCCGCGCGACGCTCTTCGCGCCACCAGGAAGCCACCGGCGGCAATGCCTCCCCTGTACCGTACAGCGCCTGCCAGCTCGGACCAAACAAGGCGCTATCGTCGGTGCGCAAGGCGCCTGCGGTGATCAGCAGTTCGTGCAGATGCGGCAGCAATTCGTCGACAACGTTTTCATCCACCACGAAGGTAAGGTTCAAGTTGTTGGACGACTGCGAAATCATGTGCACGCGCAGCTGGCCGAACTCCGCCAACACGCTGGACAGCGTATGCAGCATCGAACGCATGCCGCGACCCACCAAGGTGATCGCTGCGCACGGCGCAATCACCTTCACGCGGCAGACCTTGGCCAGGTCGCTGGCCAGGGCAGCGAGCGCATCGGAGTCGAGCAGATTTTCCGTGGGATCCAGCGACACCGTCACGTTGGTCTCAGCTGAGCCGATCATGTCCACCGACAGACCGTGCTGCTTGAACTGCGCGAACACATCGGCAAGAAAGCCGACCTGTTGCCACATGCCGACCGACTCCATCGACACCAGCGTGATGCCTTTGCGTGCACTGATGGCCTTGACGCTGGGCGCATGCTCGCGAACTTCCGGACCGATCAGCGTGCCTTCCAGCTCAGGGCGATTGGTGTCCTTGATCAGCAGCGGCACGCGCGGCTCGCGCAAGGGCGACAGGCAGCGCGGATGCAGCACCTTGGCGCCGGTGGAAGCGATTTCCTGGGCTTCTTCGTAATCCAGGCGCTGCAGCAGGCGTGCACTGGGAACCTGGCGGGGATTGGCGGTGAACATGCCGGCCACGTCGGTCCAGATTTCCACCCGCAGCGCTTTCAGCAGCGCACCGAAGTAAGACGCCGACGTATCCGAACCACCACGGCCGAGCAGCACCGTGCGGCCCTGCGCTTCACGCGCAATGAAACCCTGCGTGATGAACACCTCGCCCAGCGCGGCAAGACGCGCATTGAGCGCCGGATCAGGCCGGGTTTCCACCATCGCCGAGAGCAGCTTGGTGCGCTCGTTCTGGTTGGGCAGCGCGATCGCCGCGAGGCAATCGCGCGCATCGACCCATTGGGTGTCCAGGCCGCTATGGGTAAGGAACGCCGAGCCCAGCGCGCTGGACATCAGCTCGCCATGCGCCTGCACGCGTGCCGACCAGGCCAGCTCGCCCAGCAGCGACGGGCCGTCTTCGGCCAGCTGCGCGAGTTCGCTCAGGCGAGCGCCGAGCGTGTCCGGAACCGCCAGCTGCATGTGATCGAGCAGGTCGTAGTGACGCTGTTCGATCGCCTTGGCAGCCTCGATGCGTTTGCCCTTGTCTTCCTGTGCGCACAGTTGTTTGAGTGCGTCGGTGATGCCGGAGAGTGCCGAAACGACAACCAGCACACGCGCGCCTTCGGCGCGACGGCTGGCTACCAGCTCCAGAATGTTCTGCCAGCGCGGCAGGGTGGCGACACTGGTGCCGCCAAACTTCATCACGATCCAGGGGGCGTCGTTGGTGAGCGACGCGGGGCTTTGCGGGTTCACGGTTACCTTCGGTAGTGGTGGGAAAGACAATCCGGTGAGTGTTGCGCCGCAGCAGGAGGAATGCAACCTTGGCGCGACGTAGCCGTTTGGACGGCTAAATGTGGGAGAGCGGGGGACGCCTCTGCCAGCCCCCTCTCCCCTCTGGGGAGARGGYTGGGGTGAGGGGCCAATCTWGCCTCAGTTTCTAACGAAACGAAAAGCTCGCTTTAGATACGTTCGGCCGAGCACCCGCCCCTCATCCGCCTTCTCCCCGGCGGGGAGAAGGCGAAGTGTTGTTCTTACGCAACTACCACGGGAATCTTGCCAATCCGCCCCTGCCACTCCTTCGGCCCCGTCTGATGCACGGACGTACCCGCGGAATCCACGGCTACGGTCACCGGCATATCCTCCACGGTGAACTCGTAGATCGCTTCCATGCCCAGATCGGCAAAGCCAACCACGCGCGATGCCTTGATCGCCTTGGACACCAGGTAAGCGGCGCCACCGACAGCCATCAGATACACCGACTGATGCTGCTTGATCGCATCGATCGCGGCCGGGCCACGCTCGGCCTTGCCGACCATGCCCAGCAGACCGGTCTGCGCCAGCACCTGCTCGGTGAACTTGTCCATGCGGGTGGCCGTGGTCGGGCCGGCCGGGCCCACCACTTCGTCGCGCACCGGATCGACCGGGCCCACGTAGTAAATGAAGCGATTCTTGAAATCGACCGGCAACGGCTCGCCCTTGTTGAGCATGTCGACCATGCGCTTGTGCGCAGCATCGCGGCCGGTGAGCAGCTTGCCGTTGAGCAGCAGCACTTCACCCGGCTTCCAGCTGGCGACTTCTTCGCGAGTGACCGTGTCCAGATTCACGCGACGTCCCTTGCTCGAGTCATAGGTGAGCTTGGGCCAGTCTTCCAGCGACGGCGGATCGAGCGCGACCGGGCCCGAGCCATCCAGCGTGAAGTGCGCATGGCGCGTGGCGGCACAGTTGGGGATCAACGCCACCGGCAGGTTCGCCGCATGCGTCGGGTAATCCTTGATCTTGATATCGAGCACGGTGGTGAGGCCACCGAGGCCCTGCGCACCGATGCCCAGCGCATTGACCTTCTCGTACAGCTCGACGCGCAATTCCTCGATCCGGTTCTGCGGGCCGCGCGCGATCAGTTCCTGGATGTCGATGTGTTCCATCAACGATTCCTTGGCCAGCAGCATCGCCTTTTCGGCGGTACCGCCAATACCGATGCCGAGCATGCCCGGCGGGCACCAGCCAGCGCCCATGGTGGGCACCGTCTTGAGCACCCAATCGACGATGGAATCGGACGGGTTGAGCATGGCGAACTTGGACTTGGCCTCCGAACCGCCGCCCTTGGCCGCCACGATCACCTCGACGGTGTCGCCCGGCACGATGGAGACGTTGATCACCGCCGGCGTGTTGTCCTTGGTGTTGCTGCGCTTGCCCGCCGGATCGGCCAGCACACTGGCGCGCAGCTTGTTGTCCGGGTCGTTGTACGCGCGGCGCACGCCCTCGTTCACCATGTCATCGAGCGACATGGTGGCGTCCCAGCGCACGTTCATGCCCACTTTCAGGAATACGGTGACGATGCCGGTGTCCTGGCACAGCGGGCGATGGCCTTCGGCGGCCATGCGCGAGTTGATCAGGATCTGCGCCATCGCATCTTTCGCGGCCGGCGACTCCTCGCGCTCATAGGCGGCGGCGAGGTTCTTGATGTAGTCGACGGGGTGGTAGTAGCTGATGTACTGCAGGGCGTCGGCGACGGACTGGATCAAATCGTCTTGCTTGATGGTGGTCATGGCGGCTGCTTCGACTCCGGGGGATCAGGGCGTCGAAAACGGGGATGTCCACGACGCACAACCCTGCCATTGTGCCGCAAAAGGCTCGCCGGCCCCAAAGAGACGGCCGCTTGCGCGGCCGTATGGGGTTAGAAGCGGAATTCGGCGGAGACCGAATAAGCGTTCACATGACCGAACGAATCGCCCAGGTTGTAGTAGTCGTAACCCGCGCCAACGCTGAAAGACCGGGTCAGGTCATATCCAGCGCCCAACCCGAAATAGGGACGGGAGTTGGTTTGGCTGCTGCTACCCAGTTCGCCGTCAGAGCCGAACTTGGAGGTTGTCCTGGCCACAAACCAGCCACCACGGGCCGATAGGTACCAAGGCGAATCGAAGTGGTATTTCAGGTTGCCACCGAGCAACCAGCCGCGAGCCGAGCCTGTTTGGCGATAGCCGGCTTGAGCTGGCTCGCCATTCAGGCCGGTAAAGGTGTAGGTGCCACTGCGAACCATTTGGCCCAGATCGGCGTAGCCCGCCTCCACGCCATAATCGAACTTGCCCTGCCAGGCATAGCCAAAGCGCAATGCGCCATACGTATCGCTGTTGTCCTTATGTGTTGCGCCAAAGCTCGGCGCACTGAAATTGGATTGGCCTACGTTTCCATTGACGAAGAACTGCCCGTCCTGGGCCAATGCATTGCATGCAGCCGTGCTGAAAACCATGGCCAGCATGGCCACGCCGAGGTTTCTCATGGATAACTTCCTTGCTGTGAGATGTTCGCGCCCGAAGGCTCCCTGCCAGCGCGGATCGTTACGTCTCCGCGCCGCTGCGACGAAAGACATCGCTCCGCTGAGCAAGTTCCCAGCCACGCCGCCACAAAACACGGTCTTCGTCCAGAAATCCCATTCATTCGGAGCCGCCCCGAGGCGACCCGAATCCATGGACTGAGTGGTCAAGTCAGAATCTGTACTGGACGGATGCCGAGTAGGTTTTCACGTAGGACGACGGAACGCTGTGGCTCGAATAATAGGTATAGACGGAACCTAAGTCGTAGTGGTCGTAATTGAGGCCCACTCGCCACTGAGCCGAAATGCTGTAGCCAACGCCGATACCGTAATAGCCGTGCGTACCGGTGTTAAATGAACTCTGGTCGTGGTCGTAGCCAAAGACCGGATGAGCAAACAATGGATCTTCTTCGTACCACGAAGCGGATTCCTGAGTCACGCGAGGTCTGAACCACCCACCCCTGGCCAACAGATACCAGGACCGACCCACGGTGTATTCCAGTCTTCCGCCCAAGAGCCAGCCATTGGCCGCTGTCGAATCCCGCTTCCTCGCAGCGCCAAAGTTATGCGCGAAGTCGTATCGATTTACAGCCTGGCCGAGGTCGGCGTAACCGAACTCAACGCCGTAATCCACAAAACTGTGCCACAGGTAGCCCGCACGTATGGACGTGGCCCAATCAGTTTTGTCGTTGTAGTTCTGGGCTTCCCAAAAGTCATGACTGGCCCGCCCGATACCGCCATCCACAAAGAATTGTCCACCCTGTGCCATGGCCGAGCCGGAGGCGACCGCACCGAACAGTGCGGCGACAAAAGTATGTTTACCCATGGAATTGCTTCCTTGCGTGTTTAAGGTTTGGTCCTTGCTGCCTAGCGAGGTGCGGCAGCTTGTGGCCGCAAGCTGCCGATAACCCAAGGATCGATTCTCAGAAGCGAAATTCCGCCGTAGCCGAATAGGCATTCACGTGACCGTAGTCGCTTCCAAAGTCGTAGTAGTCGTAACCGACGCCAACGCTCCAGAATTTGGAAAAGTTGTAGCCAGCTCCCACGCCAACGTATTCGTTGGTCGACGTGGATGAACCGCGAGTATGTGAATACCCGGTACTGGCCAGGGGGTTGTAGATGGGCGTATAGGTGGCGTCGTATTCGCTGTCGACTTTTGCGCGGAACCACCCGGCATGCCCTGACAGGTACCACGATCCGAGGTTGTATTTCAGATTGCCGCCCAGGATCCCGCCTTTGGCCGAAAACTGATTGCGGTAATCGACGCGCTCGATCAAGAGGATCCCTCGGATCAGATTCGTATAGCTTCCCGTCGCAGATGTTTTGCCGAGGTCAGCGTAACCAGCCTCCACGCCGTACTCGAGCGAGCCGCTGCGCCAGGCGTAGCCCAGTCGTAGCGCGCCTTGTGTGTCGGTCTTGTCCTGATTGCCGATGTAGCTGGTATTGAAGTTGGATTGCCCAAGACTTCCGGCGACAAAGAACTGGCCGTCCGCCGCAACAGCGGAGGTCGAAATCGTCGCAAGCGCAATCGCCGCAGTCGCGGCCAATCCAAACTTTTTCATGAAAGCTTCCTTGCTGTGATGTCTGACGCAAGTACATGCGCGGTCGACGCGCAAATTACAGGCTGCATAGCCCTAAGACCATGTGCGATTAGCGAACTGGTTCGCACTAATACGTAGTCCAAACGATATAGACGTAATTTATTGCGAATCCGATTGAGGCGCGGCGCGGGTTTCGTGACTTCCTGCGACGTGGCGGGCACTTCACCCGGTGGCATCTCAGGCGTAGGTTCGGAGCACCAGCGCGAATGTGTCTCCAGGGGGCGGGCTGGGATTTTGGGGAAAGCGATTACGTCCGTTTTACGGCCTCGCTGAAAGGCGCGGCGGCGCGCAGGGGCGTCGTCGACGCGCAGCGTCGGCTGTATCTACCCTGGAGAAACAACATGCTCTCGACGTTGCATCGCAAGTCGCTCGCGGTCTCCCTCGGCCTTCTGCTCTTCGGTGGCGCTACTTCGGTAGCGATGGCTGCCGGCAGTTCGTCACCGGCCGATCTCGGCCCAAGCAACACCAGCCAGAAAGTGAACGTTACGCTCGTACTGGGCCTTCGAAACCAGGCGGCGCTGGAAAGTCTCGTTTACAGCACGGTGACCCAGGGTAACCCCTCCTACCACCGCTTCCTCACTACCGATCAGTTTGCCGATCGCTTCGGCGCGTCGGCCAGCGACATCGCCAAGGTGCAGGCCTTCGTCAAACAGCAGGGACTCACGCAAGTGGAGCTGCTGCCCAATCATCTCGCCATCAAGGTGAGCGGCACGGTCGGCCAGTTCAATAAAGCCTTCCAGACGTCCATTCACGATTATCAAAGCGCGGATGGCACGACCTTCCATCGTCCGAGCAACCAGCCCACCCTGCCCTCGTCGCTGTCGGGCACGCTGATCGTTGCCTCGGGCCTCAGCTCCGAGGCACGTTACCGCTCGCATCGCGTGTCGGCCTTCGAGCCCGTCGCGCCCGCTTCGGCGTCGACGATGAGCCCGGCCGCCAGAACCGCTGCGGCGGCGCCTGCTGCACCGCCCTGCACCGGCAATCCCACCGCCACCTGCACACCCGGCGAGTTCACCGTGGGCGACGTGGCCAATCGCTACAACATCAATCCGCTCTACAAGGCGGGCGTCAACGGCAAGGGCTCGACCATCGGCATCGCCACGCTGGCGGATTTCCTGCCGGCCGACGCCTATAGCTACTGGAGCGCCATCGGCTTGTCGGTCAAGCCCAACCGCATCACCCAGGTGCATGTGGACGGCGGCGGTCCGCTGAGCGGCCCTGCCGGTTCCGGCGAAACCTCGCTGGACGTGGAGCAGTCCGGCGGCCTCGCACCGTGGGCGGACATCATCGTCTATGACGCGCCCAATACGGATGCCGGTTTCTTCGATGTGTTCAATCAGGCGGTGTCCGACAATAAGGTCGACAGCCTGTCAGTGAGCTGGGGTTCGCCGGAAATCCTGTACTTCCCGCAGACCGAAGGCGGCGTGGATTTCACGGACGAACTGCGCGCCTTCCATCAGGTGTTCCTGGAAGCCGCGGTGCAAGGCATCTCGATGTTCGCCACCTCGGGCGACTCCGGCGCCTATGACACCGTACGCAACTTTGGCGGCTCGCTGACCGATCCGGTACCGCCGCCGCTGACGGCGGACGCCCCGGGATCCGATCCGTTCATCACCACCGCGGGCGGCACCACGGTGCCCTTCAGTTATAGCTTCCGCGGCGGTCCGGTCGAATCGATCACCAAGGAAGGTGTCTGGGGCTGGGATTACATCCAGACCTATTTCAAGAAGAACCTGGGTCTCAACGTCGCCGTGTTCTCGGTGGGCGGTGGTGGCGGCGTGAGTGTGTTCTGGCCGCTGCCGCTGTACCAGGCGTTCACGCCCGGGATCAAGAAGAGCGAAAAGAACCAGCGCTGGCTGTTCCCGGAGTTCGACATCGACTACACGCTGCCGGCCAACTTCAAGGGCCGCAATGAGCCGGACATCTCGCTCAACGCCGACCCGGAAACCGGCTATAGCCTGGTCTCCTCGCTGGATGGCCCGGGCCTGCTCACCGGCTCAGGCGGCACCAGCTTCGTCGCACCGCAGCTCAACGGCATCAGTGCTCTGCTCAAGCAGGCCACGCGCGGTCGCCAGGGCTTGTGGAACCCGCAGATCTATCCGCTGCAGAACATCTTCGGCTACGGCGCTTTCTCGCCGTTCAACGACATCAAGTCCGGAGACAACTGGTTCTACAAGGGCGTGGGCGGGTATGAACCCGGCGCCGGCATCGGCACGCTCAACGTGACCAACCTGGCGCTGTTCATGACGGTGTTCTAAGCATCAGCGCTTGATCGTCGACGAAGGGCCGGCCGATGCCGGCCCTTCTCTTTGCGGGCCCGGCCAGCGGCGAGGGCTTGCCGATACTGGCCCCAGTTGCGATGCTCGCTGCACTTTCACGCAGCGAAGCCTTCATGACCGATACCTCGACGTCCGGCGGATACGTCCGTCGCCTCCGACCCTGGGACGCGGCCATGATCGTGGTCGGCGGCATCATCGGCGGCGGTATCTTCCTCAATCCGTACGTCGTGGCGATGCGCACATCGTCCGGTTTGTCGCTGCTGCTGATGTGGGTTGGCGCCGGCCTGCTGACACTCATCGGCGCGCTTTGCTATGCGGAACTGGGAGCGCGGCGCCCCCACGCGGGCGGCAGCTATGTATACCTGCGTGAAGCATTTGGCCCACTGGCCGGGTTCCTGTTCGGCTGGAGCATGTTGCTGGTGATCTATTCGGGATCGACGGCGGCGGTGGCCACCATCTTTGCCAGCTACGCGGCTTCGCTGTTCGGCCTGCCCGCCAGCGCCGCCACCCCTCTGGCGATTGGCGCGCTGGTGTTTGTGGCACTGATCAACCTGTTCGGGCTGCGCCTGGGTGCCCAGGTGCAGAACCTGTTCACCTTGCTCAAGCTGTTGGCCGTGGCGGTGCTGGTGGTCTGCGGCCTGTTCCTGGCCGGCGTGAGTGGCCACGGCATGCTGGCCACCGACCCGCAAACCGCCGACGTCGGTTTCATGGGCGCCGCGCTGCCGGTGCTGTTTGCGTATTCCGGCTTCACCTATCTCAACAATCTGGCGGGCGAGGTCAGCGAGCCGCAACGCACGCTGCCCCGCGCCCTGTTCATCGGCATGCTGTTGGTGATCGCGGCTTACGCCTTGGTCAACCTGGCCTATCTCGCGGTGCTGGGCCATGCCGGCCTTGCGGCCAGCCGCGCGCCGGCGGCCGATGTAATGCAGCGTGTCTTTGGCACCGCAGGGGCCAAGCTCATCGCGGTCGGCGTGGCGATTTCCGCGCTGGGCTTTTGCAATATCACCCTGGTGGCGGGAGCCCGCGTACTGCAGGTGATGGGCGAAGACGGCTTGTTCTTCCGCAGCGTGGCCCGGCTGCATCCCAAGCACCGCACGCCCAACGTGGCGCTGTTGCTGCTGTCGGGCTGGGCCATTGTGCTGGTGTGGTCCGGCAGTTACGGCCAATTGCTCGATTACGCGACCTTTGGCGACTGGCTCGCCTGCGCCTTTGGCGTCGGCACGCTGTTTTGGTATCGCCGCCGCGAAGGCGATCAGGCCAGCTTCCGCGTACCCGGCTACCCGCTGCTGCCGCTGATCTTCATCGCCACCATCGGCCTGGTCATGGTGCAGAGCCTGCGCAGCAGCCCCCTGAACACGGGCATCGGCCTGCTGATCATGGCCGCGGGCATCCCGGTTTACCTGGTGTGGCGACGCCTGTTCAGCCGGGTTACCTCCTAAGCATCGCGCTCCGATGCCACAATAAGTAGATATCCAAGGAGTTCTGTACCGATGGCGCAGTCGCAAGACCAGTTACCGACACCCGGAACAAGCAACACCATCGTGGCCGAGAAGGTGCGCGAGGGAGTCGATCTGGAGATCAATGGCAGGAGCTATCGCCACACCGGTGACGATCAGATGCCCTTGCTGTGGTATCTGCGCGATGTGCTGCGCCTCACCGGCACCAAGTACAGCGGTGAGCACGGCGAAGGTGGCTACGACCTGGTGCTGGTGGACGGCAAGCTCGCCTCGGCCACCACCCTGCCCGTGGCCAAGCTGGCCGGCAAGGCGGTGACCACGGTCGAGGGCCTGGCCGCGGCCGACGGCAAACTTCATCCGCTGCAGCAGGCCTTCGTCGACGAAGACGCCATCGGCTGCGGCTATTGCACTCCCGGCTGGCTGATGGCTTCGCTCGATCTGCTCACTCGCCATCCGCAACCGAGCGACAACGACATCGACCAATTGCCCAACCTCTGCCGTTGCGGTTGCCAGACCCGCGTGCGCCTTGCGATCAAGCGCGTCGCCAAGGGAGCGCACGCATGAGCCGCACCAACGACCACATGCCGCAGCTGTCGCGTCGACGTTTCCTGCAGGTGCTGGCCGGTAGCGCCGGCGCCTTGATCATCGGCATTCCGTTCGCGGACGCCGCCGATGCGCCTGTCCCCGCCGCCATGCTGGGCGACACGCTGTATGGCCTCGGCGCCTATGTGCGCATCGATGCGGACGGCAACATCGTGATCGGCGTGCGCGATCCGGACACCGGCACCGGCACGTCCACCTCGCTCGCGCGCATCATCGCCGACGAACTCGATGCCGACTGGACGCGCGTGAGCGTCGTCTCGCTCGGCCTTGGCGTGGAAGACGACAACGGCCAGCCGCGCTGGATCTACGGACACCAGACCAGCGGGCTGGGCGATTCGATTCCCGCCGCGTGGGCTGATCTTCGTGGCGCCGGCGCGCTCGCGCGCTGGCTGCTGCTGCAGGCGGCGGCGCGACGTCTTGGCGTTCCCGCCGATCGGCTGCGTTGCGAAGAAGGCAGCGTCATCGCGCCCGATGGTCGTCGCTTCGGTTATGGCACGCTCGCCGATGCTGCCGCCAAGATCGCCCCGCCTGCCACGCCGGTGCCGCCCAAGTCGCCGGAGCATTACAGCCTGATCGGCCAGCCCGCCGGCGACATCGACGCGCGAGCCATCGTCACCGGGCAGGCGCCGTACGCGCTGGATACCTATCCGGCCGAGGCGCTGATCGCCGTGCTATCGCACTGCCCCTGGCCCGACGGCAGCGTCGAGAGCCTCGATACCACCGACACGATGGCCGTGAAGGGGGTCGTCAAAGTCGTGCAGATCAAGCCCGAAGCTGGCATCCCGCTCGGCCAGACGGTGCGCTCGCCCGCTGTGGCCGTGCTCGCCGAGAACACCTGGGCTGCCCTGCAGGGTCGCGCGAAGCTCAAGTTGCAGTGGAAGGCCGGCGCGCAAAGCGAAAGCAGCGCCTGGTTCGAACAGCAGGCCAGCGACGTTCTCAATGACAAGAACGCCCAGCCGGCCGCACGCGTGCGCAACGACGGCGACGTCGACACGGCCGCCAAGAAAGCCGCGCACCGGGTAGAAGCAACCTACGTGCAACCCTGGCTGGCGCACGCCACGCCGGAGCCGATGAACTGCGTGGCCCGCATCGACAAGGACGGCGCCATGCTGGTGGTGCCGACGCAGGCGCCGAAGCTGGCATGGAAAGTCGTGCAGCGGCTCACCGGCCTCGCCCCTGCGCAGATCGAGATCCGCGTGCCGCGAGTGGGCGGCGGCTATGGCCGTCGCCTCGATCACGATTACGTCGCCGAAGCCGTGATGCTCGCCAAGGCCGTCGAGAAGCCGGTCAAACTGATGTGGACGCGCGACGAAGACCTCACGCAGGACTTCTATCGCTCGGCCACCGTGCACAAGTTCACCGCCACGCTGGACGGCAAGCGCCAGGTCACCAGCTGGAACCAGCGGCTGGCCAGTGCCTCCGCGCTCGCTCAGCGCGGCGTGCCCGACAACCACCTGTGGACGTCCGAACTGGATGCCCATCAGCTGCCGGCGGGCCTGGTATCCAACTTGCGCAGCGATTGGTACTCGCTGCCCTCGGCGATGTTGCGCGGACCTTCGCGCGGCATGCCGAACGTCAACAATGCATTCGCCATCGAGAGCTTCGTCGACGAGATCGCGCAATCGCTCAAGGAAGATCCGCTGGTCACGCGCCTGCGCCTGATCGGCGAGCCGCGCGTGATCCCGCTCGGCGACAACCGCACGCTCGATACCGCGCGCCTGATCAATGTGCTCAAGCTGGTGGCCGACCGCATCGAGTGGAAGAACTGGCTGCGCACCGTCAATGGCCTGGGCATCGCCTGCTGGCATGTGGACGGCGCCTATGTGGCGCACGCGATCGAGACCTCGCTGCAGGGCAATAAGCTCAACATCGAACGCGTGGTCTGCGCGGTCGATGTGGGCCGCGTGATCAACCCGACCGGACTGGAAGGCCAGGTCGCGGGCGCCACGCTCGATGCGCTGTCCACCGCGCTGAACCTGTCGATCAGCTACAAGGACAGCCAGGTGCAGCAGCGCAACTGGAAGGACTACCCGCTGGCGAACATGGCCCAGTTGCCGGACACCACCGAGGTGATCATCGTGCCGGGCGATCGCGATCCCACCGGCGCCAGCTTCCTGGGCATGCCCACCGCCGCACCGGCCCTGGCCAATGCCGTGTTCCGCGTCAGTGCGGTGCGCGTGCGTCGCTTGCCGCTGCTGAAGGAAATGCTGCGCATGCTGTGACGGCCAGGGAGCCGCCCGGCTCCCGCATGCGTACTGACGAGCAGCCTCACGCGAGATCGGAAGCTCCTCGACACAGAAAGCTTTGTGACGAAACCGTGCACGAAAACATGCAAGATGACAGGCGCATTTGAGTAATTTCACGGACGCGCGGCACGAAATTCTGCCCTAGGATGCCTTCACTTCGGCGCTACTCAAGGTAACGCCGTTTGCGTGCCTGGGGGTAAGAATGCGTCGACGCGCTGGCTGGTTCCTCTTGCTCTGCCTATGTGCCGTGGCGCCTCTCTGGGCGCAGTCCGCACCCATGCCGACGTCGGGCCGATGCATCGGCCTGGTGCTGGGCGGTGGCGGTGCGCGCGGCGCGGCGCACATCGGCGTGCTCGAAGTACTCGAGCGCGAGCACATTCCCGTTTGCCGCATCTCCGGCACCAGCATGGGCTCCATCGTAGGCGGCATGTACGCGGCCGGTTATTCGCCGCAGGAAATGCACGAGATCATCACCTCGCTCGACTGGGATGACTTGTTCTCCGACAACCCCGCGCGCGGCGAACTGCCGATGCGCCGCAAGGATGCCGATTACCGGTATCTGCTCAATTTCGAAGTGGGCTACAAGAACGGCCACATCATCACGCCGGCCGGCGTGGTGCAGGGTCAGAAGCTGCTGCTTTTGCTGCGCCGCCTGCTGATTTCCACCTGGGACGTGCACGACTTCGATCAATTGCCCATACCGTTCCGGGCTATCGCGACGGACATCGTGGCAGGCAAGGCGGTGGTGTTCGGTTCGGGCGATCTGGCCCTGTCGATCCGCTCGAGCATGTCCGTGCCTGGTGCCTTCGCGCCCACCAATGTCGATGATCTGCTGCTGGTCGATGGCGGCCTGATGGATAACGTGCCCATCGACGTCGCGCGCAGCATGGGCGCCACGCAGCTGATCGTGGTCAACGTCGGCTCGCCGCTGGCCAAGCGCGAACAGTTGAGCAATCCCCTGGCCGTGCTCAACCAGATGGTGAGCGCGTTGATGGAAGACAAAACCCGGCAGCAGCTCGCGACGCTAGGCAGCAACGACATCCTGATCACGCCGGCGCTCGGCGACATGAGTGCCGCGGAATTCAATCGCGGCACCCAGGCGATCGCGATTGGCCGCGCCGCGGCCGAAGCGGCCCTGCCCCGGCTGAAGGCGCTGTCCGTGGGTCCGGATGAGTGGGCACAGTTCAACGCGGAGCATCGCCAACGGCAGTTCGACCCGGGGCTGGTCGCCTTCCTGAAAGTGGACGCCTCGCACACCGACACGGCCCAGTTCGTCGACGAGCGCCTCAGCAAGGACGTCGGCCAGACGTTCGATCCGAACAAGCTGGAAGAACAGATTGGCAGCATCTACGGTCGCGGCAACTACCAGCAGATCGATTACCGCCTGCAGCAGCAGGGCAACGATCGCGGACTGCTGATCATTCCACGCGACAAACCGTGGGGGCCGCTGTACGGCAAGGTCGGCTTCGAACTCGACGACGACTTTGCGGGACGCAGCGAATACCTCATTTCCGCCGAAATCACCGCGACCAACCTCAACAGTCTTGGCGCGGAATGGCGCAACACGCTGTGGGCAGGCCGTATCGGCGGTATCGCCTCGGAGTTCTACCAGCCGTTCTGGCAAGGTGCCGGTGGTTACGTCATGCCGTATGGCTTGCTGCGCAATGAGGACTATCCGGTATTCACCAGCGACGGCGACCGACAGCTGGCCGAATACCGCATCAAGCGCCGCTATCTGGGCGTGGAGACGGGCTGGTCGCCATCGACGTACTGGCGGGTACTTGCCGCCTTCCAACGCGGGCGTGACAGCGGCGACCTGCGCATCGGCAGTCCCACCGAGTTTCCGCCCAGCCAGACCGCCGAATACGCGATGACCAAGGTGGGCATCGACTGGGACAGTCTCGACAACGCGCAATTTCCGTCGCACGGCGCCCACGTCAACCTCGACTACGAGTGGTATCGACCCTGGCTCGGCGGCAACGTGAGTGCTGACGTCGTGAAGATCAATGCAGACTGGGTGCCCGACTTCGGCATGGCCGAAAGTCGCTACCACCTGCTGCTTGGTTTGCGCGCATCCAGCACGCTCAACAACGAGAATTTCTTCGAGACCCAGGGCTTCCTTGGGGGCTTCCTCGACCTGTCCGGTTATCCGGAGCGGTCGTTGAACGGCAACCAGTCGGCCATTGCCCGCGCCGTGCTTTACCGGCGCACCGGCCGGATGGATGCCTTGTTCTCCACGCCCATTTACATCGGCGCCAGCCTGGAGGCCGGTAATACCTGGCAAAGCAAGAGCCAGGTGCGGCTCGATTCGCTGATCTACGCAAGCAGCCTGTTCCTGGGCGTGCAAACGCCCCTCGGGCCGCTGTTCCTCGGCTACGGCTACGCCCAGGGCGGCCACAATTCGGTCTATCTCACCTTCGGTTCGCTGCTGCGGCCATCGCCGTGAGCGCCAGCGGCGCAATCGCGGAGTCTCCACGAACCCCACCGCACAATCGGTTTGCCACCCGCCCGTAGGACGGGCCTTCCAGGAGCCATCGCCATGAAAGCGTTGCGTCTGATCGTGATCGTTGCCGGCCTTGTGCTGAGCGCGTGTTCCAACGTCAGCATCACCAACCAGTGGCGCGATCCGTCGTGGCCGGGACCGCCCGCGACCAACGTGGTGGTCGTGGGCATTTCGCGCAGCGATACCATGCGCCACATCTTTGAAGACACCTTCTCGCAACAGCTGCAGGCTGCAGGCATCCAGGCGGCGCCGAGCTATACGCAGATCCCCGCTGGCACCACCGGTGCGATCGGACTGCGCGACCTGGTCAAGTCCAGCGGCGCCCAGGCCGTGCTGGTGACGCGCGTGCAGCGAGTGGAGCAGAAGATCAGCGTCACGCCGACGGGCCCGATGTATGGCGGCTTCTATGGCTGGTACGGCGGCGCGTGGGCCTCGACCCCCGACGTGCAGCAGTACGACCTGGTGACGCTGGAAACCAGCGTGTGGGATCCGCGTTCGGAGAAACTGATCTGGACGGTCACCACGCAAGGCATCGGCATCAACGACATTCCCAAGGCGACCACGCAGCTCGCGCAAGCGCTGATTCCCAAGCTGAAAACCGACGGCATCCTGCGCTGAGCACGCAATGCAGGGGTGGGCTCCGGCGCCAAGCCTGCGCCCACCACGCTAAGCAGGCGCCACCCTCGTGAGGACCGCAGCGATCAGTGGAACTGGTCGCTCGCGGGAACCCACGTCGTGCTGCTGCGCGCAGGACCCACGGGCAGCGTCACTTCGGTCGGACAACCTGGCGGCATGGGGCCACCGGCCACGCGTGCCGCGGCGCATTGGGCGCTGTTGTCGAGCTTCACGGTCGCCATCGTTGGCGCGGCAGCGCCAGGTGCAGGCGGAACCAGAGGATTGGTCGGCGCCAATTTCATCTTGTCGTAGACCACGTCGTCCACCGGTTGTGGCGGTGGATTGCCGTCGCCGCAACCGAACAGCGCCATCGGGAACAGCGGCATCACCACGCATTCCACGCGCACGCCGCGCGGTAGATGGAAGGTGTGGCGCATGGTGGTTTTCTCGACGGCACGGCGCAGTGCCGTGTCGATCGAGCTTTCCCCTTCGGGCGTCCAATCCTTTTCGAAGCGCGTGGGCGTGTAGCCGATGCTAGGCGTGCCGTGCGACATGATTTCGGTATTGCCATGCGGCTTGAGCTGCACATAGGTGCCCACGGCGCCTTCCTGCTCGCCCTGCCCTTTGCCGCCCTGGCCGTTGCTGGTTCCGTTGCCCTTGCCGGGCGGCAAGCCGAGATTGAGCCCCTTGCCACCAGCCACATTGGGCGCCTGGTTCACGCCATTGGCCTGGCCTGGCGTACCCGTGCGGCTGCCCTGCGGCGTCGCGTTGGGCGCGCTGCTCTCGCCGCTTTCGCTGGAGGAACGGCTCGATTCGTTGCTGGCGGTGTTGGACTGTGCGCTGGAGGCGCTTTGCGTCGATGCGTTGGCAGCCGACGTCGGCGCGGCATTCTGCGTCGGCGCGGCCTCCGCAGGCGTCTCCGATAGCTGCGGTCGCTCGATCGTCGGCGGGTTGTCCAGCGCGATGGCCTTGGGTGCCGCCACATCCACGTGCGGCGCCTGCGGATGTTCCAGCGAGGGCTGCGGATTGGGCGGCAACGGCACGGCTTCCAGCTGCGGTTCTTCCGCCACGCGGATCGCTGGCGATTCGATCGTCGGTTGTTCGCGTGGCACGACCGGCGCCACCGGGTTTGGCTGCGGCTGCAGATTCACCGTAGGCGCCGCCTGCGCCGGCAGCGGCACGGCCTGCAGCTCGGGTTCGGGCGGCGACGCCGGAGCTTCGGGACGGGGCACGGCCGCGATGCTCGGCGGCGTGGTAACCGGCACCGCCTTTTCCAGCGCGACGGTCGGTGGCGTAACCACCGGCGCCGATTGCGGTGGCACTTCGGGTAGCGCCAGCGAGGCCGGCGGCTGCACCGGCTGGTTGCCTTCGGCCTGCGGTTTGCGAATCGGCTCGGGCTGGAATTTCGGCGGCACCGGTTTCTCTACCGCCGGCGTTTCCAGCGCGACCTGCGGTGGCTCCGGCGCCGTGGGCACCGGTTGCAACTGTTCGGCAGGCGCCGGCTTGGGCAGGGTCACCGGCGGCAGTGGGGCAGCGGTGATTTCCGGCTTGGGTGCGGTGGCCTTGGGCACGTCGGTGACCACCGGCGTCTGCATGGCCGGCACTGGCACGGGCGAAAGATCGTTGTTGGTGCGCGTGGACGAACTGCTGCGGCGCGCCGTGTGCGGCGCATTGCTCGCGTTGCCCCGATGCACCGGACCCACCTGCTTGGGCGGCGTGCCGCGTACGGGCGGTGGCGGTGGCGGTTCTTCCTTGGGTTTCTCGATCAGGCGCACGACCAGTGGCGGCGTCTCGTCGTTGAGTTCATCCAGTTCGTAGGCAGGTCCCAGGATGATCCCGACCAGAAAAGCCAGATGGACGAACAGCGCGCCAACGAAGGCGATGATGCGCAACCAGCGGTCGCGCGGGCGCTCCGCGCGGCGCCTGCGATAGACGCCCGCGCTCTCCGCCGCCGACTTGGGCGATGGAAGCGTCACTGTCAGCCGGCCCGCGGATTCCCTGTCCATGGGCGAAGTGTAATGGGCAGTGGCGAGGTTCTGAGAAGTCCCTCGATCAACCGCCGTCCTGCGCCGAAGGATGGGATGCCCGTTCCTGCATTTCGGCATCGACCGCGCGCGTCGGCGTGTCGACCGGACAGCCCTGCGGCAGCGGTTTCTCGGCACGATAGATGGCAATGCATTCGGCCACGCTCACCGTCTTGGGTGGCGGCGAACCGGGCGCCAGCTGGCTGGCCGGCGCCATGTTCATGCGCATGTCGCCGTCGTTGGATGGCGGAGGCGGCGGTGGATCGCCACCACAGCCGCCACCCAAGGCCAGCAGCGACACCGAACAGTGGATGCGCACGCCGGGTGCGATGTGGAAGGTGTGCGAGACAGTGCTCTTGTCCACGCCTTTTTTCAGCGCGTCATCGACCGAGCTGCCACCGCCTTTTTGCCAGTCCTTCTCGAAGCGGGTGGCCTTGTACGGCACGGTGGTCGTGTGCTGCATGATCTTCGCATCGCCCTGCGGCATCTGCCGCACATAGTCGCCCTCGGGCGCGGGCGCGGCCGTGCTCGCCGTGGCAGGCAGCGCGGCTTGCCCGGTGGCGTTGTAAAGATCCGGCTGCGGCGACGGCGGGCTGGAGCTGGCAGGCGCCGGCGGCTCGGGCGGCAGACTTACTGTCATGGCGTTCTTCGCCGGCGGCTCGTGCACCAGGGGCCGGTTGACCGGGCGCGGCGGTGGCGCTGGTTCCGGCGGTGGCGGCGGCACCAGTTCGGGCGCGGCGGCCGGGCCAGGCGGCGTGGCCGCGCGGGGTATCAGCCGCACCAGCAACGCACCGGTGCGTTCTTGCTGGGCCCGCGCCGCCGCCTTGCCCAACTGCATTTCGTGCCAGGTCAGCCAGCCGAACAGGACGTGCAGCACCAGCACGATGCCCAGCGCCAGCCAGCGACGCCCGCGGTTGGGCGGAGCCTTTCGCCAGCGCAGCTGATGCAGCATCGCGCGCGTGGGTCCGTCGAGAGGCGCCAGCCCACGCGATGGCGGGCCCGGGGGCGTCCAGCGATGGTGTTCGACCTGCTCGGTGTGCTCGATGGGGAATCTCTTCTGTACTGCGGGGACCGCCGCCGGTCGTCCGGGTCGGCCATGCGGGGATGGGGACTTCTGCTGACCCGCGCAAGCGCCGAGGGTTCCCGGTTGCCCCGTTTGGCGGGTTCATCGCACTGCAACTTGACCCGGAAGGCCATTGGCGAAAATCTACACAAACGGCCAACCCGGCCGTACCCGCCATGACCGCCCCCGCGTCCCGAACGCCTGGACGACCATGACGGCCCGCCATCGTCAGCCGCTCGCGCGGCTTCGTGCGGCGCCGCAGGTCACGTCGGCACGAACCCGCGCCCAGCCATGGGAGGGTCGCATCGTGTCGTACAACACGGAAAACATCCGCAATATCGCGCTCGCCGGACACGCCGGCGCCGGCAAGACCACGCTATTCGAAGCCCTGCTGCACGCCGGCGGCGTGATCCAGAACCAAGGTTCGGTGGAGCGCGGCACCACGCAGTCCGATACGGACGAACAGGAGAAGGCGCGCGGGCATTCGATCGATACCGCCATCGCCAGCATCCCGTTCGGACAGAGCCATATCAACCTGATCGACACGGCGGGCTACGCCGATTTTCGCGGCCCTACGCTGTCGGCTTTCGCCGCGGTGGAGACCGTGGCCGTCGTGGTCAATGCCTCCAACGGCATCGAATACGGCACGCGCCGCATCATGGAGCGGGCGGGCGAACGCAAGCTGGCGCGCGTGCTGGTGATCAACAAGATCGATTGCGACGTGGCAAAGCTCGCGCCGCTGGTCGATGCGCTGCGCGAGGAATTCGGCACGCAATGCCTGCCGGTGAATCTTCCTGCCGAAGGCGGCACCAAGGTGCTCGACTGCTTTTTCCACAGCGACGGCGCCACTGACTTCTCCTCGCTGGCCGAGGCGCACCAGCGCATTCTCGACCAGGTGGTGGAAGTCAACGAAACCGTGATGGGCCATTATCTCGATGCGGGTGAAGGCGACCTCACGCCGCAGGAATTGCACGACGCGTTCGAGCAATGCCTGCGCGAAGGACACCTGGTTCCGATCTGCTTCGTGAGCACGCGCACCGGCGCCGGGCTCAAGGAATTCCTGGAACTGGCCGAACGCTTGCTGCCCAATCCGGCCGAAGGCAATCCGCCGCCGTTCCTCAACGGCGAGGACGAAACGATTGCCGTCAACGCCGATCCCAAGGCACACGTGATCGCCGACGTGTTCAAGATCGTCAACGATCCCTTTGTCGGCAAACTCGGCGTCTTTCGCGTATGGCAGGGCACGGTCAAGCGCGACACGCAGCTGTTCATCGACGACAGCAAGAAGCCCTTCAAGGTGGGACACCTGTTCCGCTTGCGCGGCAAGTCGCACGAGGAGATCGATCAGGCGATCCCCGGCGACATCGTGGCCGTGGCAAAAATCGAGGAAATCCATTTCGATGCGGTGCTGCACGATTCCCACGACGAAGACCGCATCCATCTCGCGCCCATGCGCTTTCCGCAACCCATGTTCGGGCTCGCGCTGGAACCCAAGCACAAGGGGCAGGAACAGAAACTGTCGCAGGCCATCAGCCGGCTGGCGGAAGAAGATCCCTGCTTCCGCGTGGAGCATCACAAGGAACTCAACGAGACCGTGGTGCGCGGACTGTCCGACCTGCATCTGAAGGTGATGCTGGAGCGCATGAAGGAGCGTTACAGCGTCGAAGTCACCACGCACCCGCCACGCATCGCCTACCGCGAAACCATTGCAGGTCGTGCGGAAGGCCATCATCGGCACAAGAAGCAAACCGGTGGCGCCGGCCAGTTCGGCGAGGTGTTTCTTCGCGTGGAGCCACTGGATCGCGGTGCCGGTTTCGAGTTCGTCGATGCGATCAAGGGCGGCGTGATTCCGGGTCAATTTCTCCCAGCCATCGAGAAAGGCGTACGCCAGGCGCTGGAAACCGGCGCCATCGCCGGCTATCCGATCCAGGACGTGCGGGTCACCGTCTACGACGGCAAATACCACGCAGTGGACTCCAAGGAAGTGGCGTTTATCAGTGCGGGCAAAAAGGCCTTCCTCGATGCGATCGGCAAAGCCTGGCCCATCGTGCTCGAACCTATCGTGGACGTGGAAGTGGCCATTCCGGAAGCCAACGTGGGCGACGTCACCGGCGGACTCGCCGGCAAGCGCGCGCGCATCATGGGCACCGATTCGCTGCGTGGCGGCGAGCTGGTGATCAAGGCGCAGGCACCGCTGGCCGAACTCACCGACTACCCCACCGAGCTGAAGGCGATGACGGGTGGCCGTGGCCGCTACAGCCTGGATCTCAGTCACTACGAACCGGTGCCGATGCCGGTGCAGAAGCAACTGGCCGAGGCGTGGAAGCCGCACGTGGACGACGACTGACGCCATGGCCTCGCCTGAACGGGCGCGACCGGCGTCGCGTCCGTGCGTCTCGTTCGCTTGAGGCGCTGAAAATACGCCGCATGTGTTTAATGGAGACGCGCCGAAACACACGGCGCTGGAGGCATGCGATGAGCCGCTCCTTCGTGAAGGATGCGGACGAGTCCGTCGGCGAACGGCTGCCGGATATCCCGCTGAGCGAACACCCCAACGTCGTGACGCCGCGCGGTCTGGCGCAGCTGCGCGCGCGGCTGGTCGCCATGCGCGAACGACGCGATGCGCTGCGCGCCGCCGCGGACACCCTGCCGCAGCAACGCGAGCTGGCCGAGGTGGAGCGTGAACTGCGCTGGCTCAATACGCGGGTCGGCAGCGCGATCGAAATCGACCTGGCGCAACAGCCACGCGATCGCGTGGCGTTCGGTGCGCTGGTGACGGTAGACAGCGATGAAGGCGAGGCGCGCTACCGCATCGTCGGCGAAGACGAGGCCGACGTGGAACACGGCCTGGTAAGCCACGTGTCTCCGCTGGCCAAAGCCCTGCTAGGCGCCCGCGTGGGCGATGAGGTGACGTGGCAGCGGCCGGCGGGGGACCTGGCGATCGAAGTCATTCGGATCGAGTACCCGGTCGACGGATGATGCACGCCCTCACCTGTGGGAGCGCACCCTGTGCGCGACAGGCGCCCGAAGGTACAGGACCAAATCCGGCCGCCGAAATTCGACGCTAAAACAGACTCCTGAGGTGCACCGAAACGCTGCGGTCGCGCACAGGGTGCGCTCCGACACACACAGGGTTACCGCACGCTCAAACTCAGCGCTTGCCCTTCAACAACGTCCCGCTGCACTTGGGCGAGCCGCACAGGCACTGCCACAGCTTCTTCAGGCGTGCGGTGTGGGGCACGTCCAGGGTGATGCCGTAGTCGTAGGTGAGTTCTTCGCCGGGCTTGATATTGCGGATCGCTTCGATCAGCACGCGATCCTTGCGGGCGTTGCCGTTGGCGCTTTCCTCGATCACGGCCTGGCAGTTCGGATCGCAGCTGTGGTTGATCCAGCGCGCCGTGTTGCCCTTGCGGTTGGCGTCGATCAGCCACTCGTCGTTGAGCGTGAACAGGAAAGTGTGGCCGGTTTCGCCGCCATCGCCGTAGAGCACATCGGCCTCGGCGTGGCTCATCAAAGTGCCCTTGTACTCGATGACCTCCTCGCCCTTCTTGATCGGGGCGACGGCAAACACGCCATTGCCATGGATGGGGGAGCGGCGGGCAACGATTCGTCGGGTCATGAGCAAGAGGCAGTGGGGGATGAGCCGGAGATGATGCCTGCTGCGTTGCGCAATGGGAACCTCTGCCGGACCGGTCACGACGGCGACATCGCATTCGCGCTGAGATAAATCCCGGACCGGTTGACCCCGTGGACAGACCGCGAGGTCATCCTGCTAAGATTCAAACAATCGTTTGAGGTGCTTCCATGAAACGACTGCTCGGCTGGGTAGTGCTGCTGGTACTGGTGGCTGGTCTGGTGGCCTGTGGGCCGCCCAAGAAGAGCGTGTTTCCGCCGACGGTGAGCATCCAGGAGATGCGCACCCAGCCCAACGGCGAATGGCGCGTGACGCTGCGCATCCAGAACAACAGCTACGGCTCGATGGATTTCCACTCGCTCGATGGCCAGCTGCAGGTGGCTGAACTGGTACCGGTCCGCCTGCATACGGCGTTCGACCTGGATATTCCCCCGTTCGCCGCCGACGTTACCCAGATCAACCTGCTGCCCACGCCCGAAATGACCGCCGCGCTCAAGGCCGCCGCTGTCAAAGGCAGTGCGGGCAGCGTGCCCTACAGCGTGACCGGCACGGCGAACGCCAAACCCGAGCAGGAAAAAGACGTTCGCGATTTCAGTTTCCACGGCAATGACTGGCTGTCGCCGGTGCCGGGGATCCCCAACACCTGGCGCTGATGTCGGCGCCTGCATGACCCACGAAGGAACTCTGCCATGACGATCTACAAGGCCCCCCTCGACGACCAGCGCTATACCCTCTTCGACGTGCTCGGCGCCGAAGCCGTGCTCACCAAGCTGCAGGGCGGCGATGGTCACACGCGCGATCTGCTGGACGCCGTGCTGGAGGAAGCCGGTCGCCTGAGCGAAGCAGTGCTGGCGCCGTACAACGCCAGCGGCGATGAGGAAGGCTGCCACTTCGACAAGGCCACCCACACCGTGACCACGCCGAAGGGCTTCAAGGAAGCCTTCAAGGCCTTTGCCGAAGGTGGCTGGACCGGCCTCATCCAGGCCGAGCGCTTCGGCGGCCAGGGCCTGCCCAACGTGATGGGCACGGCCACCAGCGAAATTTTCCAGGGCGGCAACCTGGCCTGGAGCTTGTATCCGCTGCTGTCCGAAGGCGCCTGCCATGCGATGGAAATGCACGGTACCCAAGACCAGCAGGACACCTACCTCAAGCCGATCGTCGAAGGCCGCTGGACCGGCACCATGTGCCTGACCGAGCCCCAGGCCGGCTCCGACCTGGGCCTGCTCAAGACCCGCGCCGAACCCGGCGACAACGGCAGCTACAAGATCACCGGCACCAAGATCTTCATCAGCGCCGGCGAGCATGACCTGGCGCAGAACATCGTCCATCTCGTGCTGGCGCGCCTGCCCGATGCACCGGCCGGCAGCCGCGGCATTTCGATGTTCATCGTGCCGAAGTTCAAAGTGAATGCCGATGGCTCGCTGGGCGAGCGCAATACCGTCGCGGCTGGCGCCATCGAGCACAAGATGGGCCTGCGTGGTTCGGCGACCTGCGTGATGAATTTCGACGCCGCCGAAGGCTTCCTGATCGGCGCGCCGCACAAGGGTCTGGCCGCCATGTTCACCATGATGAATGCCGCACGCCTCGGCGTGGGCGTGCAGGGCCTGGCGCTGTCCGAACGCGCGCTGCAGAACAGCACCAACTACGCACGCGAGCGTCTGCAGGGTCGTGCGCTGTCGGGTCCGAAGTTCCCGGACAAGCCGGCCGACAACCTGATGGTGCAACCGGACGTGCGCCGCATGCTGCTGACCCAGCGCTCGCTGGTCGAAGCCTCGCGCGCGCTGCTGCTGTACACCTCGCTGCAGACCGACGTGGAAGCCCGCGGCGCCGATGAAGCCACGCGCAAGCAGGCCAGCGACCTGGTCGCGTTCCTGATCCCGATCGCCAAGGGCGTGGTCACCGAGCTCGCACAGGAGTGCACCAAGGAAGCGCTGCAGGTCTACGGTGGCCACGGCTACATCGCCGAGAACGGCGTGGAGCAGTTCGTGCGCGATGCCCGCATCATCACCTTGTACGAAGGCACCACCGGCATCCAGGCCGCCGACCTGCTGGGCCGCAAAATCCTCCAGTTGCAGGGCACCGGCTTCAAGCTGTTCCTGCAGGAGATCCTCGCGTTCTGCCAGCAGCACGCACAGGACGCCTCGCTCGCCGGCCTGATCGGCCCGCTCGCCAAGCACGCCAAGGAATGGGCCGACCTCACCCTGGCCCTTGCCCAGCGCGTGCAGGCCAACCCGGAAGAACTGGGCGCCTCCGCGATGGATTACCTGTACTACTCCGGCTACATCACGCTGGCCTATATGTCGGCACGCGGTGCGGCGGCGCTCGCCAACAGTAGCCGGCAGGAAGCGTTCAAGCAGGCCAAGCGTGACAACGCGACCTTCTACTTCGCCCGCATCCTGCCGCGCAGCCTGACCCACAAGGCCGCCATCGAAGCCGGCGTGGATACCATCCCCGCTATCGCCTGATCTGATCCACCCAAGGCCCCTCCACCACGGAGGGGCCTTCTTCTTTGTGTGGGAGCGCACCCTGTGCGCGACGGGCGACAAACCGCAGGAGCCCCTCTTCACATTCCCAGGACTACCGTCCCGACGCCCCTGGGTGTAGAAAACCATCTTCTCTCGCTAATCCGGTTGGTCCCGCATGAGCGACACCAGCTATCTGATCCGTCTGGCCGAGGACGACGACGACTTCATCCTTGGCCTGGTGCCCCGTTTCGTGGACTTCAACCTGCCGCCGTGGCGGCGACGCCACGAGTGCATCGAAGGCATACGCAAAGACCTCAGCCGCCATCTGGATGAGCAGCCGGCCAACAGCTTTTTGTTTGTGGCCGAAGACAGCGACGGCGTCGCGGTGGGCTTCATCCATCTGCAGAAAACCCAGGATTACTTCACCGGCCGCAGCAACTGCCACATCTCCGATCTTGCCGTGGCCGCCCAGCACGAAGGCCGCGGGGTGGGTCGCGCCCTGCTCGATCACGCCGAAAGCTGGGCCCGCGAGCATCGCTGCCAGTTGGTGACGCTGGCGGTATTCCCCGGCAACGAACGCGCACGCGCCGTCTACGAAAACGCGGGTTACGCCGCCGACCTGCTGCGCCTGGCCAAGCCCGTGCGTTGAGCGACGGTCGCCATGCGCGCGGCTACCGCACGATGGGAGACAAGCATGACCGAATCACTGCACACCGTTCGCTTTCCTGGCGAAAGCCCCGCCTATCGGGTCGCCCGCGATCGACTGCTGCGGGCGGAAATGGAATTGCGGCGACAAACCGAAGCCACCGCCGCGCTGCGTCGCGCGCTGCCGCTGGGTGGCGTGGTTCCGGTGGACTACGCCTTCGACGACGAAGGCGACACGCCGATCGATACCGACATCGAACGCCAGACGCGCCTGTCCGATCTGTTCGCCGATGGCAAGGACACCCTGGCGATCTACAGCTTCATGTTCGGGCCGGCCATGTCGGCGCCTTGCCCCTCGTGTTCGTCGATACTCGATGCGCTCGACGGCGAGATGCCGCATCTGCGGCAACGCGTGAATGTAGCGGTGGTGGCGAAGTCGCCGATCCAGCGCATCCGACACTTCGCGCGCGATCGCGGCTGGCGGCAGCTGCATCTGCTGTCGTCCGCGCACAACACGTACAACACCGATTACCACGGCGAAAGCGCCGACGGCAGGCAGATGCCCGCGCTGAATATTTTTCTGCGGCGCGATGGCCAGGTGCATCACACCTGGTGCAGCGAGTTGATGTTCGTGCCGCCGGAACCAGGACAGGATCCGCGTCATGTCGATGCGATCTGGCCGCTGTGGAACCTGCTCGACTGCCTGCCGGAAGGCCGCGGCGCCGACTGGCGGCCCAGCCTTACCTACGACGTCTGAAGGCGATCCTCACGGCGGCGGCAAGCTCATCTGGGCAAACATCGACGTCGTGTCGCGCACGCCCCAGCGGCGCTCGATGTGGCCTTCCTTCACCACGAACCATTCCATCGCCAGCACTTCGTAATCCTTGCCGGTGACGGGTCCGCCGCGGAACGATTGCACCGAACGCCCGCGCTCGGTGTAGCGCACGACGACGGTGTCTCCTTCGGCCACCACGGCATCCACTTCCAGACTCATCTGAAAGCAGCGCATCAGCTGTTCCCACAGCGGACGCGCCTTCTCGATGCCGCCCCAGCCCAGCGCGCCATGAATCAAGGCATCGGGCGCGAACAACGCGCACACGCCATCGAGGTCGCCGCGATTGAAAGCGTCGACATACGACATCACCACGCGTTTGTTCTGCTCGGACATGCCCGCCCCGTTGTGGGGATCGCGTCGGCGGCGCCACGCAGCCCCGTTCGAGCCAAGCATATCGCCCGGCCCTGCAAGAATGGCGTGAGGATGCCGGACCTCGCCGGGCGAAAGCACCGATCTGCCGCAGCGCGTTGCGCGCCGCGGACAACGTCACGGCGCCCACAGGCGCCGTGACGTCGGTTGCATCAGTTCAGAGCGGAGGAAGCGGCCTGTTCGGCCTGCTCGCGCTCGCTGAGGCGCTGCGACACGCGGTCGATGTTGCTCAACGACAGCAGATGCGCGTAGATCCAGCCAAACACGCCTTCGCGCAGGAACTCGTGCGTGGTCTTCTCGTCGAGCTGGCGCAGCTTGTCTTCATTGACCACGAACAAACCGTTGAGGTTGATGGACTTGCCATCCTTCTCCAGACGGATGTTGCGCGGCTCGAGCAGCTTGTGCTTGCGCAGCTGTTCCATGAACCACTGCGTGCGCGACACATGCTGCTGGAACTCGCCGAGGAAACGCACGGCGTTGTTCAGCACTTCGCTCTCGCTGCCGTCGTCCTTGAACAGGACTTCGCCCTCGGTAGTGTTGAAGCCTTCATAGGCTTCGTCGAGGAACACGGTGAAGTCGTCGCCTTCGGCGCCCACCGGCTTTTCGGCCAGCACAAACGGGTAGCGGCGGATGAAGGCCGGGATATAGGCGTTCGGCGCCCAGTGACCTTGTTCGTCGATGAACAGGTTCTCGTTCTCGCGCAGGCCAAGCAGGGCCATGGGGCCTGCGTCTTCGACGGTCACGCCGCCAAACAGGATCGGCAGGTCGCGCGCGGCTGCGGGGAATTCCACGCCGGTCAGCGGCACCGAGTGCACGGAGCCAGCGAACTTGAGGTTCGGGATCGGCTTGATGCGCAGATCCTTGTGTTCAGTGCGGTTGAGCGGAACAGGACGCTCGTAGAAAAGAACTTCAGCCACGTTAATACCTCTCCCCAGCCGCGCCGGGGTCGCCACCCAGGCTCCCCCTCCCAAACCCGGCCTCGGGTCTACAAATGAACGGACACTATATCAGCGCTTCCGCCGACACGAGAACACCCGGTGGGCACGCCTTCCCCTGCCCTGACAACCATTTGCGTGTGTTCTGTCATGGATTTGGTCTATCCTCGGCGTCATACGAGCATCTTTGCGGCACCCGAACGTTCATTCCCCTGGGTTGAAGGACGGTTTTGCATGCTGATGGAAGTACCTGGCCGCGTTGTCGATCTTCATTCGACCCGCGTGCTGTCGTTGGACGCCGCCGGCAGAATTCTCGACTGGATCAGCTGGCAGGAGGCGGTTTGCCTCTATGTTCGCGACGCCGTGGCCTGGACGCTTGGCGACCCCTGCCTGACGGTGCATGGCGGCCATAACCGCCTCAGCGGGCTGCAAAGCACGCTATCCCTGCACCCCATCATTGCCAGCACCGGCCACTGCCGCGACCACGCCATCGATCCCTCGCCGGCGCTCACCAATACCGCACTGTTCGCCCGCGACCGCTATCTGTGCATGTATTGCGGCCAGCGCTACAGCCGCGGCGAACTGACCCGCGACCACGTGCTGCCGATCTCCAAGCAGGGCAAGGACAGCTGGGAAAACGTGGTGTGCGCCTGCCTGGCCTGCAATCTGCGCAAGAGCAACCGCACGCCGCAGCAGGCCAATATGCCGCTGCTGGCGGTGCCGTACCGCCCGAGCTGGGTGGAGCACCTGATCCTGTCCAACCGCAACATCCTGGCCGACCAGATGGAATTCCTGGTCAACCACCTGCCGCGCGATCGCCGCGAGCATATGGTCTGAGAGCCGCTCGTCATTCCGGCGCAGGCCGGAACGACGGCGAGGGAAACAATCGTGGACGCGAGAGTTTGAATCCCCTCTAAGGCGTTTCGCTCTCATCCCCGAAAGGATCGTCCTCATCCTCGATGCGCTGCAGCTCGGTGCGCGCCTGCTCTGCCAATCGGCAGTAGCTGCGGCGGATGCGTTCGAGGATGACCTCGTCCAGTTCTTCCAGGTTGAGCAAGGCGTTGTGCGCCTGTGAGCTGCGAATCAGCTCGTCCAGCTTGATCTGCACGGCGGTCGAATCCCGGTTCTGGGTGTTCTGGATCAGGAACACCATCAGGAAAGTCACGATGGTCGTGCCCGTGTTGATGACCAGCTGCCAGGTGTCGCCGAAGCCGAACATCGGCCCGGTGACCGCCCAGGCCACCACCACCAGCACCGCCAGGACAAAGGTCACCGGGCGACCGGAATAGTGGGCGACGGCTCCGGCGAACCGCTGGAAAGCCTTGCGTGTGCTCATGGGAAGGCCCTGGCTGAATGACTGTGCCGGAGCCTCGCCCGTGCCGTGTCAGCGCCATGTGGAGGCGCAGCCCGCAAGAATTCATCCGGCCGCCCTTGCCCCGCCTCCCCGCTGGGCCAACAATACGCCAATGAACGACCTGTCCCGCTACCCCCATCTGGCGCCCATCGAGACGCCGGCCGACCTGCGCAAAGTGTCCGACGACGAGCTACCCCTCGTCGCCGAAGAGCTGCGCCAATACCTGATCGAAGCCGTGGCCAGCTCCGGCGGCCATTTCGGCGCCGGCCTTGGTGTGGTGGAACTGACCGTCGCGCTGCACCACGTGTTCGACACGCCGACCGATCGTCTGGTGTGGGACGTCGGCCACCAGTGCTATCCGCACAAGATTCTCACCGGCCGTCGCGACCGCATCACCACGATCAAGAAGAAGGACGGCCTCGCCCCGTTCCCGCGTCGCGAGGAAAGCGAGTACGACACCTTCGGCGTCGGCCACTCGTCCACCTCCATCTCGGCGGCACTGGGCATGGCCATCGCTGCGCAGCGCAAGGGCGACCAGCGCAAGGTCGTCGCCGTGATCGGCGATGGCGCGATGACCGCCGGCATGGCCTTCGAGGCGCTCAACCATGGCGGCGACGTGGAGCCGAACATGCTGGTCGTGTTCAACGACAACGGCATGTCGATCAGCGAGAACGTCGGCGCGCTGACCAAGATGGCTGCGCGCGCCATGAGCAGCCGCCGGCTCAACGCGCTGCGCGAGCGCGCCAAGCGCGCCATCCCGAAGCAGTCGTTCTTCGGCCGCTTCTTCAAGCGCTGGGAAGAACACGCCAAGGGTATGTTCGTGCCCAGCACGCTGTTTGAAGAGCTGGGCTTCCACTACACCGGCCCGATCGACGGTCACAACATCCCGCAGCTGCTCACCGCGCTGCGCACGGTGAAGAACCTGCCCGGCCCACAGCTGCTGCACGTGATCACCACCAAGGGCAAGGGCTACGCGCCCGCCGAGCAGGCGCAGATCGAATACCACGCCGTGGGTCCGTTCGATCCGCAGGCCGGCCTGGTCAAGAAAGCCGGCCCGTCCAAGCCCACCTACACCGATATTTTCAGCGACTGGCTATGCGACATGGCCGCCGCCGACGAGCGCCTGCTGGGCATCACGCCCGCCATGCGCGAGGGCTCGGGCCTGGTGCGTTTTTCCAGGGAATACCCGCAGCGCTACTTCGACGTGGCGATTGCCGAGCAGCACGCGGTGACGCTGGCCGCCGGCATGGCCTGCGAAGGCGCCAAGCCGGTGGTGGCGATCTACTCCACCTTCCTGCAGCGTGCATTCGACCAGGCCATCCACGACGTCTCGATCCAGAACCTCGACGTGACCTACGCGATCGATCGCGCCGGTGTGGTCGGCCCCGATGGCGCCACGCACTCGGGCAGCTTCGATCTGTCGTTCCTGCGTTGCCTGCCGAACATGGTGGTGATGGCGCCGGCGGACGAGAACGAATGCCGCATGATGCTCACCACGGGCTTCCAGTATCACGGCCCCGCCGCGATCCGCTATCCGCGCGGCACCGGCCCGGGCGTACCGCTGCAGCAGGAACTGGAAACGCTGCCGATCGGCAAGGCGGAACTGCGTCGCCGTGGTCATGGCCTCGCCCTGCTCAGCTTCGGTGCGATGTTGGCGCCGGCCGCGGAGATTGCCGCGGAGATGGATGCCACCCTGGTCAACATGCGCTTCGTCAAACCGCTGGACGAGGCGATGATCCTCGAGCTGGCGCGCACCCACGATGCGTTCGTGACGCTGGAAGACAACGCGATTGCCGGCGGCGCGGGCAGCGGCGTGGCCGAGTGCCTGGCTGCGCACGGCATCGTCAAGCCGATCCTGCACCTGGGCCTGCCGGACGCCTACCTGGAACACGGCAGCCGCGAAGAAGTGCTGACCATGGCTGGGTTGGACCTGCCGAGCATCCGCCGTGCGATCCGCGCCCGCTTTCCGCAGGTGGGCTCGCGCAGCCAGATCACGGCCTGATCGGTTCGATCACCGACGTTCGATGAGAACGCCGCGCACTGCGCGGCGTTTTCATTTGGACGTCCATCACGCCCCGGGCCAGATCCCGCCGCTGACGCGGTCGCGCTGCTCCAGATCCTGCTCGGTGAATACATCGCGGTAGCCCGCGGCGGACAACACCTCGCGCACGGCCGGCCCCTGGTTCCAGCCGTGTTCCATCAACAGCGAGCCACCGGGTTCGAGATGGTCGCGCGCCTGCGCCACGATTTGCCGGATGTCGTCGAGGCCATCGGCCCCGGCAGCCAGAGCCGACGACGGCTCGAATCGCAGATCGCCCTGCGCGAGATGTGGATCGCCCGCTTCGATGTACGGGGGATTGGAGACGATGAGTTCGAATCGCTCGTCGGCCAGCGCCGCCAGCCAGTTGCCGTGCGCAAAACGGACGTTGTGGATGCCGTGCTTGGCGGCGTTGCGCTCTGCCACAGCGAGCGCATCGGCGCTTGCATCCGTCGCCACCACGAACGCCGTAGTGCACTCCCGCGCAATCGCCAGCGCAATCGCACCGCTGCCAGTGCCCAGATCCGCCACGCGCATCTTGGCGGTCATGCGCGCGAGGGCGAGCTCCACCAGCAATTCGGTTTCCGGCCGCGGAATCAGCGTGGCCGGCGTGACTTCCAGGTTCAAGGTCCAGAAACCGCGATGGCCCGTGATATACGCTACCGGCTCGCCATCGCGGCGGCGCTGCACCAGCGTGTCGAATGCCTTTACCTGGGCTTCGTCCAACTCGTCGTCGGCATGCGCGATCAGCCAGCTGCGTGGCTTGCCCAGCACGTGCAGCAACAGCAACTCGGCCTCGAGTCGCTCGCCGAGCACATCGGCGGCATCGGCGACGATCGCGCGTACTTCAGCCACGGTGACAGCTCCGGTCGCATGCAGGGAAATGACTAACGGGCGACCAGGCCGACATGGCGGGCTTCCAACACAAAGGAAGCCACAGTGTAGAGCCTATACCGCCTCAGACCGCCGTGGGCGAGAGATAGCGATGCACCGCCTGGATCACCACCGAGCCTTCGCCCACGCCAGACGCCACCCGCTTCACCGACCCCGAGCGCACATCGCCGACGGCGAAAATGCCGGCCTTGGTCGTCGCGTACGGCGATTCAAGGATATGACCCTGGTCGCAACGACCGGTAAGCACGAATCCCTTGTTGTCGAGCGCGAGGCAATCCTTGAGCCAGTCGGTATTGGGTTCGGCGCCGATCATCACAAACACATTGCTGCAGGGTCGCGTGGTGGGCTCGCCGCTCTCGCGTTGCAGCCAGGTCACGCGATGAAGACGACCGTCCCCTTCGAGCCCTACGATTTCGCAATGCGTATGCAAGGTGATCGATGAAGACTGCAGGATGCGCTGCACGAGATAGTCGGACATCGTGGCGGCCAGACCCGACGAGCGCACCAGCACGTGCACGTGCGATGCGATGCGCGACAGGAATACCGCGGCCTGCCCTGCGGAGTTGCCGCCACCGACGACGATGACTTCCTCGTTCTTGCACAATTGCCCCTCCATCGCGGTGCAGGCGTAATGGATGCCTGCACCCTCGAAATGCTCATAGCCCGGCACATCGAGTTTGCGATAGCGCGCGCCGGTAGCCACGATCACGGCGCGTGCCTGCACGCTCTGGCCGTCGTCGAGCAACAGGCGATACGGCTTCACCGAACAATCGATGCCTGCGGCCTGCCGCGAGATCGCCAGGCGGGCACCGAACTTCTGCGCCTGCGCCTGCGCGCGACCAGCCAACGCCTGTCCCGAAATACCGGTGGGAAAGCCCAGATAGTTCTCGATCTTTGACGAGGTACCGGCCTGACCGCCCGGCGCCACGCCTTCCACCACGATGGTGGAAAGACCTTCCGACGCGGCGTACACGGCGGCGGCTAAACCCGCGGGACCCGCGCCGGCTACGGCGACGTCATAGACGAAATCGGGATCGATGGTTTCGGTAAGCCCTAGTTCGTCGGCCAGTTCGGCGGTGGTCGGGTTCTGCAGGAAGCAACGCTCCGGGCAGATCACCACGGGCAACTGGTCGAGCGTGAGCTGGAAGCATTCGATGAAACCGCCCGCGTCGGGATCGGTCTCCGTATCGATCAGGCGATGCGGATAGCCGTTGCGCACCAGGAAGCGTTCAAGCCGCAAGGTATCCCCGCTATGCCCCGGCCCCACCAGGATCACCCCGCCGAAACCGGCCCGGATCAGGCCCACGCGCCGCAAGATGAAGGCACGCATGATGATCTCGCTGATGTCCGCTTCGGCGGCCACCATGCGACGAAAATCGTCGGCGTGTACGCGCAGCACGCGGCTGTCCATCGCCACGCGGGCCGAGGCCACCACGGCGCGGCGATTGAACATGTTCATTTCGCCGCTGAACTGGCGCGCCGCATACATGGTGAACACGCTCGACTGACCGTGCTGGTCCACATCGAGGATCTCGACCAGGCCGTCCAGCACCAGGAAGAAATCCACGCCGCGCTCACCTCGCTGAAACAGCATGGTGCCGGCAGCAACGTTTTCCTCGTGACCATAGGCTGCGATGCGCCGGACCATGGCCGGATCCAGACGCGGAAACATCTGCTCCTTGCGGTTCATCGGATCGGTCGGGTCGTAGACGACCTCGGGTGCTGGCGACTGCTCGGACATGCAACACACCTCGTCATGGGGGCGGCCCGGCAGCAAGCGACCAGGCACGTCCTTCAGGTCATATCAGCGCGTTCGGCGCGGGTCGCGCGGCGCTGCTACACGCATCGTGCGCCGCTACGGTGTCGCTCGCAAGTCATTACGGCGACGCCTGCATGGCGGCGGTGATCGACTTGACGAGGCGTTCACGAAACCATCGATGTGCCTGGTCGTTGTCCTTGGAATCGTGCCAGTAGGCGAGGATCGGTATGGCCTTGATGCGCACCGGCAACGGCTGCATGGCGATGGGCAGGAGCACGGCGAGGTGATCGGCGTACGCCTTGGGCACAGTGAGCAAGAGGTCGCTGGCCGCGGTGATCTGGCATGCCGAAAAGTAGTGCTGCGCCACCATCCGCACTTCGCGGAACATCCCGTTCTGGCCCAGCAGGGTATCGAGCGCACTAGCCTCGCCCAGTGGAGAGACGGTCACGTGCTGCGCAGCGAGATAGTCCGCGCGGCGCAGCGAGCGCGACCGTGGATGGTCGCGGCGCATCACCACCACCAGCGTCTCATCCAGCAGGCGCCGGTGGGAAATATGCTCGCCGGCACGCAAGGGCCGATCCACCGCCAGATCCAGTGCGCCGGTGCTCAACTCGCGCTCCACCTCATCGGCGGCCACCCGCCGGCTCACCACGCGCACACCGGGCGCGTCTCGACCGATGCTGTCCATCAGTCTGGGCAAGGCGATCGATTCGAGGATGTCGCGAAAACCGATCACGAACTCCATCTGCAGCCGTGCTGGGTCGAAGCTGGGCTGCGCGTGCGCGCTGGCCATCAGGCCTTTGAGGTGCCCCTGCACGGCCGGCATCATCGCGCGCACCTTGTCGGTGGGCAGCAGGCGATTGCCCTGCCGCACGAACAGCGGGTCATCCAGCTGATCGCGCAGGCGACGCAAGGCGTGGGTCACCGCCGGCTGGGTCAGGTGCAGCACCCTCGCTGCTGCGCTCACGCCGCCTTGCGTGTAGATCGCGTCAAGCACGCGGAACAGATTGAGGTCGATCCGGCTGTCACGTTCCATGCTCGAACCCATTCATATGGTTAATGGCTACCCATAAAGTATATTCATTTCAATAATTGGCTGTCTGAGGCGTACGCTCCCTGGGAGTTGAGGAGCACAGCCATGGATTTCGCCCCTACCGAACGCACCCGCGAACTCACCGAACGCCTGCAAGGCTTCATGCGCGATGCAGTGCTTCCCGCCGAGCCCGTCTACATGGCGCAACTCACCGGTAGCGCCGACTATCGTCAGTGGCGCCAGCCCCCGGTGATGGAACAGCTCAAGTCGCGCGCACGCGCCGCCGGCTTGTGGAACCTGTTTCTGCCCGACCTCGAAGACGGCCCGGGCCTGGGCAATCTGGACTACGCGCCGCTCGCCGAAATCATGGGCCACTCCTTCATCGCGCCCGAAGTGTTCAATTGCAACGCGCCCGACACGGGCAATATGGAAGTGCTGCATCGTTACGGCTCTGCCTCTCAGCGCGAACAATGGCTGGAGCCGCTGCTGCGCGGCGAGATCCGCTCCGGCTTTGCGATGACCGAACCTGATGTAGCGTCCTCGGACGCCACCAACATGTGCGCCACAGCCACCGTCGAAGGCGACGAGATCGTCTTGAACGGCCGCAAATGGTGGACCACTGGCCTCGGCCATCCGCATTGCCGCTTCGTGATCTTCATGGGCCTGAGCGATGCGCAGGCCGAACCGCATCGCCGCCACAGCATGGTGATCTGCCCGCTGGATGCGCCGGGCGTGCACATCGAACGCATGCTGCCGGTCTTCCACGACTACCACGAGCCCAGCGGCCACGGCGAGCTGCACTTCGCCAATGTGCGTCTGCCATTGACCAACGTGATACTCGGGCCTGGCCGTGGTTTCGAGATTGCACAGGGACGCCTCGGGCCCGGCCGCGTGCATCACTGCATGCGTGCGCTCGGTGCCGCGGAACGTGCGCTGGCGCTGCTATGCCAACGCGCGCAGACCCGTGTGGCCTTTGGGCAGCCACTGATCAGGCTCGGCGGCAACGCTGACATCGTCGCCAACCTGCGCATGGCCATTGAACAGGCTCGGCTGCTCACGCTGAAGACCGCATGGGTGCTGGACACTCAAGGCAGCAAGGCCGCGCTGAGCCTGATCTCGCAGATCAAGGTAGTGGTGCCGGCGGTGGCACAACAGGCTGCCGATGCCGCGATCCAGATTCATGGCAGCGCCGGCCTCACCGACGATTTCCCGCTCGCCCAGCTTTACGCCTATGCACGCGTGCTGCGACTCGCCGACGGTCCGGATGAAGTGCATCGCGCGGTGGTCGCAAAGATCGAAGCCAAGGCCCAACTCGCCGCAGGACACCACGCATGACCGCCACTCCGGATCAGGCGCGCGCCGTGCGCGAGGAAGACGCCTTTGATATCGATCGCGTCGATGCGTTTCTCAAGCAACATATCGATGGCTTGGTTGGCAGTCCCAGCGTCAGGCAATTTCCGGGCGGCGCTTCCAATCTCACGTATCTGCTGAGCTACTCCGACCGCGAACTCGTGCTGCGACGCCCGCCGCGCGGCGCAAAGGCCAAATCCGCGCACGACATGCTGCGCGAGGCGCGCGTGATGGGCGCGCTGAAAGCCAGCTACGCCTATGTGCCGGCAATCCTCGCGCGCTGCGACGACGACAGCGTGATCGGTCAGGACTTCTACGTGATGGAGCAGCTGAGCGGAACGATACTTCGCCGCGACCTCTCCGCCGAACTTGGGCTCGATCGCGACGGCGTGCGCGCACTGTGCCTGGGCTTCATCGATCGGCTGATCGAACTGCATCAAGTCGATGCCACCCAGCCCGGCCTCAAGGAGCTCGGCAAGGGCGAGGGCTATATCGCACGCCAGTTGGCCGGTTGGAGCGAACGCTGGCGCCAGGCGGCCATCGAAGGCTCCGATCCCTGCGAGGACGTCATCGCCTGGCTCGATGCCCGACAACCCGCGCGAGACAACGCGAGCTGCGTGATCCACAACGACTTCCGCTTCGACAATGTGGTGCTCGCCAGCGACAACCCACTCGACATCATCGGCGTGCTGGATTGGGAACTGGCCACGATCGGCGATCCGTTGATGGATCTGGGCAGCTCGCTCGCCTATTGGGTGCAGGCCGATGACGACGCGGTGTTCCAATCGTTCCGCCGCCAGCCCACCCACGAGGCCGGCATGCTCACGCGCCGCGAAGTGGTCGCCTACTACGGCGAACGCACGGGCATGGATGTGTCGGACTGGCGTTTTTACGAGGTTTTCGGCCTGTTCCGGCTGATGGTGATCATCCAGCAGATCTACCGGCGCTATGCGCTGGGGCAGACCACCAACCCGCAGTTCGCCGGCTTTGGCGACGCGGCGCGCTATATGGGCATGCGCTGCCGCCGCATCATGGCGGCGAAGGACTGACGCATGCGTGAGCTGCTGTTGATCCGGCACGGACAAGCGAGCTTCCATGCGGAGGACTACGACCAGCTGTCACCGTTGGGCGAACGACAGTCGGTGCTGCTGGGCGAATGGATGGCCGAATGCGGCGCGATGCCGGATCTCGTGGCGATGGGTCCGCGCGCGCGTCATCGCGACACGGCGCTGCCCTGTCTGCGTACCGCGGGCGTCGATGTGTCACCGATCACCCTGCCCGGCCTCGATGAAGTGGACCACCTGGAATTGCTCGCACGCCTGCGTCCCGAACTGACCGGAGCCGGCGCGCTGCGCGCTGCGATGAAGCAGGAAGCCGACCCGTATCGCGCTTTTCAACGCCTGTTCGTCGATGCGCTCCAGCGCTGGACCGGCGGAGAGCACGATGCCGACTACAGCCGCAGCTGGCAGGGCTTCCGCCGCGGCGTGCTGGACGCGCTCGAACAGCTCATCCAATCGCCAGCCAACACGATCTGGGCGTTCACCTCGGGCGGTCCCATCGCCGTGATAACCAGCGCCCTGCTGCAGGCCCCGGAGACCAAGGCCTTCGATCTCAGCTGGTCGCTCGTCAACACGGGGGTGACAAGGCTTCGACTAGGCTCGCGCGGCGCTCAGCTGGCGACATACAACACCTGGCCGCATCTGGAACGCACGCGTGACGCATCACTGGTGACGCTGCGATGAAACAGTCGCCTCCATGCGTCATTCGCTCAATCAGCGACAACCAACATCGCAATACCCGGACTGGACCTCTCTCAGGAACCCTCACTCCATGACCACCGCCAACACGTTCGACCTCACCGGCAAGATCGCCATCGTCACCGGCGCGAGCCGCGGCATCGGCGCCGAGATCGCCAAACTGCTCGCCGCCCATGGCGCGCACGTCATCGTCTCCAGCCGCAAACAGGCCGACTGCCAGACCGTGGTTGATGAGATTGTTGGACTGGGCGGCAAGGCAGAAGCGGCTGCCTGCCATATCGGCGAGATGGAACAGATCGATGCGCTCTATGCGCACGTAGAGAAAACGCACGGCCGCCTGCACATCCTGGTCAACAACGCCGCGACCAATCCGTACTTCGGCCACATCCTCGACACCGATCCCTCGGTGTTCCAGAAAACCGTCGATGTGAATATCCGCGGCTATTTCTACATGTCCACGCATGGCGCGCGCCTGATGGCCAAGAACGGCGGCGGCTCCATCGTCAACGTGGCCTCGGTGAATGGCGTGGTGCCGGGCTTCCAGCAGGGCGTCTACTCGATCACCAAGGCGGCGGTCATTTCCATGACCAAGGCCTTCGCGGTGGAATGCGCGGAGCAAGGCGTGCGTTGCAATGCCTTGCTGCCCGGCCTCACCGATACGAAGTTCGCTTCGGTGCTGGTGAATACGCCAGCCATCCTCAAGCAGGCGCTGGCCCACGTGCCGATGCGGCGAGTGGCGCAGCCGTCGGAGATGGCGGGGGCGGCTTTGTATCTCGCGTCCGATGCCGCGTCCTATACGACGGGTTCTGTGCTGAATGTCGATGGCGGCTACCTCTGCGTCTGACCCAAGGAAAATCTATGAGCCAGCTACAAAATCGACGCGTCGCGGGCAAGCGCGCCTTCGTCACGGGAGCCGCCGGCGGCCTTGGCACCGCGATCGCGCGCATGCTGGCGCGGCATGGCGCCAAGGTCTTCGTCACCGACGTGAACGCCGCTGCCGTCGCGGCACTCGCCGATGACATCAATCGCGAGGCGGGCGACACCGTCGCCTGGTCCAGTGCACACGATGTCAGCGACGAGGCTGCCTGGAAAGACACGCTGGCGCAGGCGGCGCAAGCCATGGGCGGCGTATCGGTGCTGGTCAACAATGCCGGCGTCGGTTCACTGGGCGGCGTGGAGCAGATCGAGCTGAAGGAATGGCGCCGCGTGATGGGCATCAACCTGGAAGGCGTCATGCTCGGCTGCAAGCATGCGATGGCGCATCTGCGCGGTGCGCAGCCGGGCTCGATCATCAATATTTCATCGCTGGCCGCTTACAAGACCGATCCAAGCTTTACGGCGTACAACACGTCGAAAGCCGCCGTGGCTGCGCTCACCAAATCTGTTGCGGTGGATTGCGCGCATCAGAAGATCGACGTGCGCTGCAATTCCATCCACCCGGCCTTCATACGCACCGGTATCGTCGAGGCGATCTTCGCCAGCATGGGCGAGGCAGATGCCACGCGCCGGCTGGCACGCGTCAACCCGATGAATCGCCTGGGCGATCCCGATGACGTTGCCTATGCGGTGCTTTATCTAGCCTCGGACGAAAGCCGCTTTGTCACCGCCGCCGAACTGATGGTCGATGGCGGCGCCCGCGCCGTCTGACCTGGAGACCACCATGAGCTTCAAGAATCGCCAGCTGCTGTTGAAGACCCGTCCCGAAGGCCTGGTCAGTCTCGATCATTTCGACCTGCACGAAACCACCACCGCCGAACTGACGGATGGTCAGGCCTTGGTGAAGGTGTTGTATCTGTCCATGGATCCCACCAACCGCGTGTGGATGAGCGACGTCCCGCAGTACATGCCGCCGGTCGCCATTGGCGAGGTGATGCGCGGCCTGGGCATCGGCCGCGTGGTGGCGTCGAAGTCCGCCAACTATGCAGTGGGCGATCTGGTGCAAGGCCTGGTGGGCTGGCAGGACTATGCCCTGCTCGATGAAAACAAGATGGGCTACTGGGTGAAGTTGCCGCCCAAGCCGCCCGTCGCACTACCTACCCTGCTCGGCGCCTGCGGTTTCAGCGGCATCACCGCGTACTACGGCCTGGATGAGATCGCGCCCGTGCAGGCTGGCGAAACGTTGGTGGTTTCCGCCGCGGCCGGTTCGGTGGGTTCCATCGCCGGACAGATCGGCAAGCTGCGTGGCGCACGCGTGGTCGGCATTGCCGGTGGCGCGGAGAAATGTCGACACCTCGTTGAGGAACTCGGCTTCGATGCCGCGGTCGACTACAAAGCCGACGATTTCAAGCAGAAGCTCGCAGCCGCCACGCCCGACGGCGTGCACGTCAACTTCGAGAACGTCGGTGGCCCGGTGATGCGCGCCGTGTTGTCGCGCATGGTCAACGGCGGCCGCGTGGCGTTGTGCGGACTGATCGCCAACTACGCCGGCGGTGGACGTGGGCAAGACGATTACAGTGTGATCATCGTGAAGCGACTGACGGTGCGCGGCTTCCTTGCCTTCGATTACAAAGATCAGGCGCGCGCGGTGCGCGATCTGGTCGGCTGGGTGGTCAGCGGCAAGATCAAGGCCGGCGAAACCGTGGCCGATGGGCTGGAAAACGCGCCGCTGGTGCTCAATCGGCTGTTCGATGGCAGCCATACGGGCAAGCTGGTGTTGAAGGTGAGTGACGACGACTGAGCTTGCGTGGGTCGCGCACAGGGTGCGCTCCTACAAGGTCGCGAGGCACCCTGTGGGAGGGCACCCTGTGCCCGACAGCCACCTGCACGAAAACGAAGCGCCCCGGCCTGCACCGGGGCGCTTCTGCTTTACGGCGTTGCTTCCGGCACCGGCGGTGGTTCGACAAGCTTGGGCTTGCGCGCCCGCCAGTAGCCTCCATGGCTCCATGCTTCAAACCCCCAGCGCAGCCAACCAATCAAGCCATTGGCCAGCCACAGCGCCCACAACAGCATGGCGATCTTATAGACCCACAGCGACACGCTCAGTACGCCGCCCTGCGGCAGAACGTTGTCGGTCTGATCGGCAAACCAGTTGAGTTGCCATGCGGTGGATTCGTTGCCGTTCACATGCATGTCGGGCAGACCGAGCAGGCCCTTGGGCACGGCGGAGATCAGCACGACGATGGCCACCAGCGTAACGACGCTCAGCGCGATCTGCGCGAGGTTGAAGCTGGCACGATAGCGCTCTGGAAGGACGTGGCGCGCACGCAGTCCCAAGAGGATCAACCATGCGACCACTACCGCGTACGCACCCCACGCGAATGCCGAAAAACCCAGCCCCAACAGCAGCCACTGGTGAAAGCGCAGCGGCGTGGGCGCGTAACGGGCCAGCAGCCATGCGGCCAGCAGCAGCACGATGAGCTGCGACCAGTACAGCACGGCCGGACCCATGCGCGGCCCCCAGGTCCACAGCACCCAGCGGCTTTCGGGGAGCGTGTGGCGCAGCTGGATATTCGCAGCCGGTGCGTTCAACTCGAACAGCGGCGTGCGCGTGCCAAACGCCACACCTTGCGGCTCACGCAGGCGCAACGTGTAGACATGCGTGCCCGGCAGCAGCGGCAGGCTGAGCTTGTCGTCGCGTATCGCCAGACTCAAGGCGATGGCATCACGCCTGGCCTCCAGTAGTTCAGCCCCCTTCGGCAAGCCGATGGCGTGCTCGCCACCGCGCGTGCTGCGCGCCGTGAGCGTGAGCAGGGTTTCCGTCGTGCGGTCGCCTGCGCGGCTTTCCACGTCCACCCGGTCGAAGGCCAGGCTGTCGCCGGCGATGGCCTTGGGTTGCGTTACCGCCACACGCAGGCTTTCACCCGGCAGAGGCTGGAAGCGCAGGCCCTCATCATCCTGGCTGGACGGCACGCCCGTGGCATCCAGATGCCACATGGGCGAGGACTGCAGCACCCACGTTTCCGCGCGTTCGCCCAGTCCGGGGGCGGTCAAGGCGAGCAGGTCGGCGCGATCCAGACGGCTCGTCCAGCTCTTGCTGTTCTCGCTGGCATTGAAGGTGACGCCCAAGCGGCCATCGTGCACACGTGCGTCGTCACCCAGCGGATGCTCGCCGGGCAGCAGCGGCAGGTCCAGGCTGAAACCGCCCTCGTTGGGGGCGATGCGTTGCACCGTATTGCGTACGGTCCACTCGCTGCCCAGCACCAGCGTGCGTGTGAGCCGCACATACGGCGGGAATGCCTGCGTCATGGCGGTGGGTGTGCTGCCGTCTTCCATCACACGCACGCGATTGAACGTGAGGCTATCGCCGAGCAGCCGGCCGTCGGCTACGCCATCGGGTTTCCAGCCGCTGCCGTTGAACACGATGTGCTGCGGGCGCAGCGGGAAATGCAGCGTCGCGACGTCGGCCGACGATGCGCTGTAACGCAACGCCACGTGATGCACGCCACGCTCCAGCCTGACCAGTACGCCATCGTCGTCGCGCGTCAACGCAGCATCTCGATTGTCGACAGCCACCGACTGCAACATCAACACCGGGCCACCCAACGGCAACGGCACAGCGACGTCGGCACCGGCGTGCATCTCCATGTCCACGACGAGCTGATCGCCATTCGCCTGGAACGTGGCCTGCGCCACGGCCACGCAATCAGGCGCGCACTTGGGCGCTTCGGTGAGGCGGTTGCGCAACTGCACGAGCATGCCGTCGTTCGGCGTGGCTTGCGCGTGGACACCGTGCGGCACCAAGGCAAGCACCAGCAAGGCCGTCGCGCCACCGCGGATGCGCAGACCGCGCCACTGTCCCTGCAGCGTTGGCCACAGGCGCGAGGCAAGTCTGGCCAGCAGCATGATCAGCAGAGCCAGCATCGCTGCGCGCAACAGGCGAACCAGCCATGCGGGGGCAATGACCAGTCGCGTGGTTTGATCGACCGTGACCGGACCCGACCAAGCGAGGCGATAGTCGTTGCCGACATCCCAATCGGGCGTGCCGCGGCCGGCCTGGATGATGCTGCGGGCGTCCGACTCCTGCCCCACATTGATCAGCGAGCCGGTGACGGTGACTGACTCCAAGGAACGCTGAGGTTTTACCTTCTGCAGGATCATTGGCGGTGGCTGGCCGCCAACGATGCCCGCGAGCGGTGCGGCAGGCGCCATCATCGCCGGTGCGGCTTCTTCCGAAACTGGCGCTCCCGGTGGCGGCGGCGGTGGTGCGGGTGGAGCGTTGTACTGCGCCTGTTCCACCATGTCGACCCGTGCATGGAGGCTACGACTTGCATCCGGCTCGACGCCGCTTTGAATGCGCCCTTCTTCCAGCTGTGGGTGCAGCGCATATTCCATTTGCGTGGCCGCAAAGGGCAGCGTCCACAGCACGGCGGTCACCAGCAGCGCCATCGCACCGACCCGCGGCGCCCATTTCAACCGGCCTTCGGGCAACGCACGCATCAGCAACGCCAACGCAAACGCCAGCGCCAGCGTCCAGCGAGGCGCACCTGCCTCGTGTTGTGCGAGGGCGAGAAAGCCGAGCGCAACAATTGCCCACGGCCAACCCAGCAAGCGCCCGGCGAGTAGCGCAATAAGCGCCACCACGAACAGGTCGAGCAGGCTCCACTGCGCCACCCAGGAATCGGGCGAGTGATCGGCACCCGATGCACCGATCAGGCGATAGCCATAGGGCAGGTGCAAGGTGGTCTCGATGTTCTCCAACGGCAGCAACCAGCCGCCCGCAGGCGCGCTACCGCGCTCGGGCAACCGCAGGCCTGCCGTGAGGTTGAGCCGCGCGTCGCGAAGTTCGACGCCGCTGCGGCCGTTGCCGCCATCGGTCACCAGCAAGGGGCGTTCCGGTTGCGATGCGTTTTGCAATTGCCAGGGCGCAGCCACATCCAGCCGCTGGCTGCGGCGCAATGTGCCGGTCAGGCGATCGGCGGCGGCAAAGCCTTTGCCATCGAAATCAAGCCACAGCTGGCGGTGTAGCGTGAGCTGATCGCCCTGCCCGCCTTCACCACCGCGCGTGCCTTGTTCGATGCTGAGGCCGTGGTTCGCATCGAGGGCGAATGCCGGCAGATCCACCCACAGGCCAGGCACATCGGCCTGGCCTGCGTCGGTAGGCTGTCCTTCGACGCGCGTGGTGCGAAACGAGAGGTGGTCCTCGTAACTCCAGATTTCCTGGGCGGGCCAAGGGGCGCCTGGCAGGTTCAGACTGATCTGTTTTGGCACTTCGGTACTGCGTGCGCCCAAGGTGATTGCCCACTGGCCGGGACGCAGCTGCACGCGAAGGCGTCCGTCACTTTCCAGTCGTGCCGGCAAGCCGCCTTCGATAAACGTGGCGATAAAGCCTTTGGGCAGGACCGGTCCGAGCAGTTGTTCGCGCGAACTGCCGGTGACATTGAGTTGCAGCTCGGTCTGCAGATCGGCCGGCATGCCATCTTGCAGTCGCCGGAACACGCGCATGGACAAGGCATCGGCCAGGCGCTGGGCTTCAGCGGCCTCGCCCAGCGTCAATTGCGCGCCGTTGCGTTCGACGCGCGTCACGGCAGTGCCGTCCAGGGTCAGCGTGACGAGACCGATGGAAACAGGCACTTCCAGGCGCGCTGGTCGGTTATCCCAGGGCAGTGTGCCGTGCAGCGCATAGTCACCCGGCTCAAGCAGCAAGGCCGGCTTTTCGTCGTGGTCCAGCACAACCATCGGCTTGCCGTTGACACTCACCTGCTGCGGCCAGTTGCGCTCGTCACCGGGCAACGCCACCCAACTGCGCCCATCCACATGGACGTCCAGACTGAAACGGGCGCCGGTCTTGCCGGCATCCAGCGTGAGTCGCCCGGGCCATGCACACTGTCGGTCTGCCGTAGTGCCGTTGGTGGTCGTGAGCACCGGACAGGCGTGCTCCGGCACCTCATGCAACACCCAGTCCTGCCAGTCCTTCAACGGTGGAGGTACGTCCTGCGCCATGGCTGGCGCGATAAACAACACGAGCGGGCACAGCCATTCCCACGGACGACGCATGTCTCTCTCCCTGACTACCCGGGTGGGCCGGCTCAGTGTAGGTGCCGGCAGAAGGTGGCGGAAAGCACCCTCGTCAGGTCTAACGGGCCAACCGGAGAAAAGGGTTCGAGGCCGTGCGAAAAAAAACCGGGCGGCTTGCGGCCGCCCGGCTGGGTAACACTCACTTGCCCCTAAACCTCAGCGCAGGATCGCGGCGGCGTCCTGCTTCTGCACCAGGGCGTGGCACAGCAAGGTGGATTCGCTGGCCTGGGCCAGGCCACGCTCGGCGCCGCTCACGTCCTTGGCGCGATCCTTGAAGAACGCCTGCAGACGATCGGCTTCGTCCTGCGAGCAGCCGCCGCCACCGACGAGGTCGGGCAGTCGACCGCCGGAGAAGCTGCCGGTACGGTCCACGATCCTGTCGTAGTTGGTGGTGGTCCACTGCCACGACGCATCGCGCTCGGTGCGGGTGTCACGGCTGCCGTGCAGCAGCATCGACATCTCGCCGACCTTCACTTTCTTGTCGAGGGCAAAGTTGCGCACCTCCAAGGTCAGCGCCGGATCGTTCGCTTCCGCCAGACCATCGAGCATGGCGTTGCGCAGGGCCGGATCGCTGGTCTGCGGTACTTCGGCGATCAGTGCGTCCACGGCCGGCTTGCCGCGTTCCTGCACGGCCACGCCCAGAGAGGTACCCAGCAGATCCGCATCGGCGGCCGCAAAGTCCAGACGTCCGTCGGCCTTGCGCTTGAGCGCGGCATCACCCTGCTTGAGCAGTTCCGCGCGCACTTCCGGCAGCTTCACCGTCAGCGCGAGCTCGTCGGCCAGCGTGCTGCGCAGCAGGGAGTCGCTGTCCGCCTCGTTGGCCTTGCGCTGGTAGCCCAGCTGCTGCATGCGCGGCAGATAGGCGGCCTTGGCCCAGGCGGCGAGTTTGGCGCGCTCGGCATCCGTCTGCGCCAGGTTGCGGTAGATCCAGTTGAAGGTGGTCAGCGGTGCGGTGGCCACTTCGCGGGTCTTGGAGGCGGTCAGCGGCTTCAGCGCGGCGAGCACGTCGCCCGCGTCGATATCACCGTGCTTGAAGCTGGCGTAGACCGCATCGGCATAAGCCAGCTGTTCGGCGTCGTCGAGCTTGCCGATCTGCTTGCCGAGGTTGCTCAGGTCGCCCTTGGCCATCGCGAAGCGGTAGTAGCCGCTGCCGTTGGCATTAGGCAGCACCCACGTGCCCTTGCTGGCGCCCTCGAGCACCATCGAGCCGGTGGCCTGGTCGAGCAGTTCGCAGCTCACCTTGCTGCCGCTGGCGGTGCCATAGCGCACGCACATCGGCACGCCCCACACCTGCTTGTCGTCGCCCTTGCTGCCGGTCGGCAAGTAGCGGCTCTGGCTGAGCTTGAGCACGGTCTTGCCGCCTTCCTGGGTCAGCTGGGTCTGCACGTAAGGCACGCCCGGCTGGTTAAGGAAGCTCTTGAACGCCTGTTTGAAGTTGTCGCCCTTGTCGGCCGCCTTGGCGATGGCGTTGATGAGATCGTCGGCCGTGGCGTTGCCGAACTTGTGCTCCTGGATATAGGCGCGCATGCCCTGCTGGAACGTCGCCTCGCCGACGTAGCCTTCGAACATGCCCAGCACCGCCGCACCCTTCTGGTAGGTGATGCTGTCGAAGGCGGTTTCGATGTCGCCATTGCCGGTGATCGGCTGGCGGATCTTGCGCGTGGTGACCAGGCTGTCGCCGTTCATCGCACCCTGCGCGCCGCGCACGCGGTCGAGATCGGCGCGGTATTCCGGATGCACCTTCTGCGTCACCTTCTGCTGCATCCAGGTGGCGAAGGCTTCGTTGAGCCACAGGTCGTCCCACCAAGCGAGCGTAACGGTGTCGCCCGTCCACTGGTGGGCCAGCTCATGCGCGGTGACGTTGAACGAACCGCGCACGTAGTTGGCCGGGGAATCCGGATCGATCAGCAGCAGCCAGTCGCGGAAGGTGACCAGGCCCGCGTTTTCCATCGCACCCGCGGAGAAATCCGGCGCGGCCAGCAGGTCGAGCTTGTCCCACGGATAGCCGAAGCCGTAGTAGTCCTCGAGCGTGTGGATGATGCTCGGCGTTTCGCCCAGCACATGCTGCAAGCGATGGCCTTCGCCCTTGGCGGCCACGCCGCGCAGTTCCAGCGCATCGGCGCGGTACGGGGTGGAGGAAATGTCCGGACCCTTCACCACGTCCCACGGACCCACGCCGAAGGCGACCAGATACGTCGGCAGCGGCTTGGTGGTGGAGAAGGTCAGCCGCTTCCAGCCGTCGCCGGCCTTCTCTTCCTTCACCTGCTTGGTGTTGGCCACGCCCGCTTCATCGTTGGGGATGGTCAGGCGGACATCAAACGGCGTCTTGAAGCCGGGCTCGTCGAAGCCGGGGAAAGCGAAGCGCGCGCTGATCGGCTCCATCTGCGTCATCGCGTACGGCTGGCCTTCGTGGCTGACCTTGTACAGGCCCTGCAGCTGCTGGTTGAGCGGCGCGGTGTAATTGAACGCCAGCGTCAGCTCCTGCGGCTTGAGCGTGCCGCCGAAATCGATGCGCACCACGCCTTCCTTCGGCGCCACTTCCACGTACTTCGCCGCGTGCGCCTTGCCCGCCGCATCGGTCACGGTGACCTTGCTGACCTTCAGCTCACGGCCGTGCAGCCACAGGTGATCGGACGCCTGGGTCAGCTTCACCTTGATCACGGTGGTGCCCGAGAAGTCCTGCTGGCGCGGGTCCACCTTGAAGTCGAGCTGGTAGGACTCCGGCTGGGCCCAGCCCGGCAGGCGGCCGTGGGGCTGGTCGTCGGCGACAGGCGCCGCGAGGGCCACGCCGCAGCAAGCTGCGAGGGCAGTGAGAACGAACGGACGGACAAAACGGCGCATGCGCAAAGGCTCCCCTGGGTAAGACAAACGCCGACCCTAGGTGCTGCCGTGACTTTGGACACAGTGCCAAAAGGCATGAGCGGGCCTGACTGCACAAGGCAGATTCCCAGCTACGGCCAAGATCTTGCGAAAGCCCGTCGACAGCTTGTTATAGTCGTAGGAAATCTCCGACTGGGGCGTCATCGATGAAGGATTCCGTGCAGACCCACGCCCCGCGACAGCCGCCGCGGATGCCGCGTGTTGCCGTGCTGGAAGACGATGCCGACCTGCGCGAAGACATCCTGCTACCCGGTCTGCGTGACTTCGGCTTCGAGATCACCGGCGCGGGCACCGCCGCCGAACTCTATCGGCACATGCTGCGGCAGCCGTTCGACATGATCGTGCTGGATATCGGCCTGCCTGACGAGGATGGCCTCAGCGTAGTACGTCACCTACGCGAACTGTCAGACATGGGCATAGTCATGCTCACCGGTCAGCGCACACGCGAGGACCGCATCCGCGCACTTAGCGATGGTGCAGATGCCTACCTGGCCAAACCCGCCGACGTGGAAGTGCTGGCTGCCACCTTGCACAGTCTTTCACGCCGCATGCAGGGCCGCCCGGCGCAATCGCAGGCGGTGACGCCGAAGGCCGAGGGTCATTGGCATCTGGATACGGACGGCTGGTGCCTGGTGGCGCCCTCAGGCGCCGTGGTGGCACTCACCGTGCCCGAGCGCAGCGTGCTGCACACCTTGATCGACCGCGCCGGCGCACCGGTCGGACGCGAGGCGCTGATCGCGGGACTCACCAGCGACGTCTACGATTTCGATCCGCACCGGCTCGACATGGTGATCCATCGCCTGCGCCGCAAAATCAGCGAGCAGACGGGTGAAACCGCGCCGCTGGTGACGGCGCGCGGTGCCGGCTACATCTTCGTGACTGAAACGCCGCACTGAGGCCCGGGTTACGCCGTCAGCTGCATCGGTGCCACCGCAGACACCGTGAGCGGCAGGCGTATGCGGAAGGTGCTGCCAAAACCGAGCGCGCTGTTCACCTCGATCTCTCCGCCCGCAGCGGAGACCAGATCCTTCACCACGGCCAGCCCCAGTCCGGTGCCGCTTTCCGCCGGCTTGGTGGTGAAGAACGCTTCGAACACGCGCGCGGATACCTCGTCGCTCATGCCGATGCCGTCGTCCGCGAGCGTGACTTCGACAATGTCGCCGTGGCCGTGCACGCCCATCATGAAGCTGCCGCCCTCAGGCATGGCATCGCGCGCGTTGGCGGCCATGCTGAGCAGGACGAGTTCGAACTGCGTGCGATCGAAGCGGATCGACTGCGGCCCCGTGGCCGGTGACAACTGCACGCGAACATTGGCGTCGAACAACTGGCACACCATCGGCAGCAGCTCGCGCAGCGCTTCGCCGGCGTCGAACACTTCCAGCTGGGTGACTTCCTGGCGGCTGAATCCCAGCAGGCGCCGCGTGATGCTCATGCCTCTCGCCGCCGCCTTCTCCACGCCCTGCAGCGCGGCGAGCAAGCCCTTCGTGCCGCTATCGGCCAGGCGTTCGCGTCGCTGCGTATAACCCAGGATCACGCCCAGCACATTGGAAAAATCGTGGGCGACGCCGCCGGCCACGCGCCCCACCGTCTGCAGCTTCTGCGCATGGATAAGCAGCTGCTGCGCCCGTGCGCGGTCGGTCATTTCGCGGTGCAGCCGCTCGTTGACCACCTGCAGCAATTGTCCACGCGCATTGGATTCGGCCAGGCTCTCGCGCAGCGCGGCGATGGTGCGGTCCAGCACGATGGCGACCACGGCGTAGCTCATGGCCATGGAGACCTTCTTGCCGATGGGAATATCGATGCTGCCATGCCCCCACTGCCGCCATACATCGGACATCGTCCCAAGGGCGAACACCACCATCAGCACGGCATACACGGTCCACAGCGCGCGCCGGCCCAGCACCAGCCCGCCAAGCCCGAGCAACAACAACGGGAAAGGGTCGTTGGACAAGCGGTCCAGGCCGATCAAGGCATACGCCCAGGCGGCGGAGAACAGCATCACGCCCAGATACAGCTTCACGGCCGGGCGAAACTCGCCCCGCCGGATAAGGTAAAGGCTGAACCACGCCGCCGCCATCATCAGCACATCGGTGAGCATGTCCGCGACCAGGCCGGGCGCGCTCATGCTGTGCCTGAACGAGGTGAAGAACAGGTGCACCACCTTGTTGATGGGCATCAGCACGCCCATCGCAATCAACAGCACCTGCACGAACGGTGCATTGCGCCGATCCACCGGGTCGGCCACGGGCACCCGAGCCAACCACGCATTGATGGCCTTGAACCACTGTCGGACCACGCGCTCTCCCCAGATCGCCTGTTTCCCCCCGCAAGTTGTCGCATGCCCGGGGCCCGTGAGCAAGCGTGAATTTGGGTGAAGTTGCACAACACCACGAAACCTCACGTGGAAAAGCGTGCGTGACTGCACACCGCACGATGGCCAATGCTCTCCCTGACGATTTACTGACGCGAGACGTCTAGACGTCCAAATGTCGTCGATGCGGCTGGGGAGCCTGTCGGCGATGTGTACCGCCATGAGAACGAGCTGGCGCCAGGCGCCAACCATCGGTTCATCCATCGGGGAGTTTGTCGTGAACAAGATCCACAGCAAGATCTGGAGCAAGTCGCTCCAGCGGCTCGTTGTTGCCTCCGAACTGGCCAAGAGCGACGGCAAGGGCCGCGCGAGCCGCCGCCTGCGTGCCGCCCTGGTCTGCGGCATCGCCATGGCCGCGCCACTGGCGACCCACGCCGCCGACGCGGGCAAGACCGTGCAGGCGACGCAGGTGGCGCCCCTCGACGCCAATGTCCCGGTGGGCACGGGCTACTACCAGGCGACCGGTGCGGGTGACGGTACGGACGACGCGCAGGCAGTGGGCAATACCGCCGCGGCCGCCGGCGCCTCCGCGCTGGCCGCAGGCGACGACAGCACCGCCGTGGGCGCGCGCAGCACCGCGCTGGGGGCTGCCTCCACGGCCTTGGGCGCAGATAGCCTCGTGACGGCAGACCGGGGCACGGCGGTCGGCAGCAGCGCCAATGCGCTTGGCGTGCAGTCCACCGCGATGGGCAACCAGAGCTATGCGCTGGCCGACTACAGCACCGCGCTGGGCGGCGGCAGTTTCGCCATGGGCATCGGTGCCACCGCACTCGGCAATGGCTCGAATGCTTTGGGCGAATACGCGGCGGCGTTCGGCTACGGCAGCGTCGCCAGCGGCGACAACAGCGTGGCCTCGGGCTCGGGCGCGCAAGCACTGGGCGCATCATCCACGGCGATCGGCAGCAACAGTCTGGTCGACCGCGACGGTGGCACCGCCCTTGGCGCGGGTGCGCAGTCGTACAACGGTGGCATCGCCATCGGCAACAACACGATCAACAACGCGGCGCTGGGCATCGCACTGGGCAACGGCGCGCAGTCCAATGGCGCCTTTGGCGTGGCCGTAGGTGCCAATGCCGAAGTGAACGGTCCGTTTGGTTCGGCCATCGGCACCTTCGCGGCCGCCGATGGATGGCAGAGCACGGCGCTGGGTGCAGGCGCGTGGGCACAGGGTTTCAATTCGCTCGCCGTCGGCACCGGCGCGCTTGCCGCCGATGTGGCGGCGGCCATCGGCACCGGCGCGAACGCAGCGGCCGGCTCCACGGCGGTCGGTAATGACTCCATCGCCGGCATCAATATCTACGACAACGATGGCAACGTGATCGACACCAAGTCGGGCACCGCTGTCGGCCAGGGCGCGTACGCCACCGGTGCCAGCAGCACCGCCGTCGGCGGCATCTCCAATGGCTCGTGGTCGTCGGCAACCGCTACGGGCGACAACGCCACGGCGGTGGGCGCAGGCTCGCTGGCCGGCGCCGATGCCAACACCACCACCAGCGGCAGCAACACCACGTCACTCGGTGCTGAAGCCTGGGCCACCGAAGATGGCGCCAGCGTCGTGGGCTACAACAGCTACGCGCAGGCCGTGAACAGCACCGTGCTGGGCAGCAACGCCTGGACCACGAAAGATGCCAACAACAGCGTGGCGCTTGGCGCGGGCTCGCTCGCGGATCGCGCCAACACGGTATCGGTGGGCGCGTCGGCGGACTGGACGGATTCGGCCGGCGTGATACATCCGGCAAACACGCGCCAGATCGCCAACGTCGCGGCCGGCACCGAAGACACTGATGCGGTGAACGTGGCGCAGTTCAATGCTGTGGGCCGCTACATCAAGGTCAACGGCACAGGTGACGGCAGCGACGATGCGCTTGCCAGCGGCGATCTGTCGATGGCGGTCGGTTCCGGCGCAGCCACTTATGCTACCGGCGGCACAGCCTTGGGCACCGGCGCGGTGAGCGTGGGCGAGTTTGGCACCGCGACGGGCTATGCCGCTCTCGCGCTTGGCGATCACTCCTCCGCTTATGGCGAGAATGCGCAAGCCTTGGGCGTCGAGTCCACCGTCGTCGGCAGCAACAGCGTGGCCGACTACGATCAGAGCACCGCCATCGGTGCGAATGCGCAAGACCATGGGGCTGGTTTCGCAGCGGGCTATAACGCCGTCAACAACGGCTCCGCGGGCGTTTCGATCGGCAACAACAGCGTGACCAATGGTGCGTACGCCGTATCGATCGGTTTCCGCGCCACCACCAATGGACCTTTCAGCACGGCGGTAGGCGGCTTCGCACTGGCCGATGCGTGGCAGTCCAGCGCGTTCGGCATGGGCGCGTATGCGCAGGCCTGGGAAAGCACGGCGCTGGGTTCGAATGCGTACGCCAGTGGCGGCTATGCAACGGCGGTTGGCGCAGAGAGCTCCGCGTCCGGTCAAGCGAGCGTCGCCATCGGCAGCATCTCCAGCTTCTTTGGCGGTGCGACGAGTGCATCGGGCGATTACGGCACCGCGGTCGGCTCCGGTGCCATTGCTGCAGGCACGAACAGCACGGCACTGGGCGTCAACGCCCTCGGTGGCATCGACGCCAACTCCACCACCAACGCCGACTACACCACGGCACTCGGTTCCGAAGCATGGGCGACCGAAGACGGCGCGACGGTCGTTGGCTACAACAGCTACGCACAAGCTGTGGACAGCACGGTGCTCGGCAGCAATGCGTGGACCACGAAGGACGCAACCAACAGCGTCGCGCTCGGCGCCGGGTCGCTGGCCGATCGTGCGAACAGCGTATCGGTCGGTGCATCTGCGGACTGGACCGATAGCGCAGGCGTGGTGCATACGGCCGTCAACCGCCAAATCACCAATGTCGCCGCGGGCACCCAGGACACGGACGCCGTCAATGTCTCGCAACTCAATCAGCTTGCCGGCAGCGCCAGCCACTATCTGCAGGTAACGGGTACGGGCGACGGCTCGGATGATGCGCTCGCCGCGGGCGATCTCTCGCTTGCCGCGGGTTCCGGTGCAGCCACCTATGCCACCGGCGGCACCGCCGTCGGCACGGGAGCGGTGAGCTTTGGCTTGTTCGGCACGGCCGCCGGTTTCGGTGCGCTGGCGATGGGTGATCACTCCTCGGCCTACGGCGAGAACGCGCAGGCCATCGCCAATGCCTCCACGGCGGTGGGCAGCAACAGCCTGGTCAACGACGACAACGGCACCGCCATCGGCGCAAACGCGCAGTCGTACAACGGCGGTGTCGCGGTGGGTTACAACGCCGTCAACAACGCCGGCAATGGCGTATCGATTGGCAACAACACGCAGGCCAACGGCGCACTGAGCGTCGCCATCGGCGCGAGCGCTCAGAGCAACGGTCCGTTCTCGACCTCGGTGGGCACCTTCTCGCTCGCGGATGCATGGCAGTCCAGCGCCTTCGGCATGGGCAGCTACGCCGCTGCATGGGAAAGCACGGCACTGGGTTCCAACGCGCAAGCCCAGGGCGGTTACGCGACAGCCGTGGGCGCCGAAGCGTCCGCCATCGGCAACTCAAGCACCGCGGTGGGCAGCATCGCCGGTTTCTTTGGCGGCGGTGCGAATGCGTATGGCGACTTCTCCACCGCGATCGGTGCGGGCACGAATGCCAACGGCCTCAACAGCACGGCGCTCGGCGTCAACGCACTGGGCGGCATGGACGCCAATTCGACCACCAATGCCGATTACACCACCGCCCTCGGCTCCGAAGCGTGGGCGACCGAAGATGGCGCCACGGTGGTGGGCTACAACAGCTACGCCCAAGCCGTGAACAGCACCGTGCTCGGCAGCAATGCGTGGACCACCAAGGACGCCACCAACAGCGTTGCACTCGGCGCCGGTTCGTTGGCCGATCGCGCAAACAGCGTGTCGGTCGGTGCGTCTGCGGACTGGACGGATAGCGCGGGCGTCGTGCACACAGCCATCAATCGACAGATCACCAATGTCGCCACCGGTACCGAGGCGACGGATGCGGTGAATCTCGATCAGATGAACCAGGCGCTTTCCGGCGTCTCGGCAGGCGTCAATCCGCTGGGCGTGACCTACGACGACACCGGCAAGGCCAGCCTCTCGCTGGCCGGCGCCGACGGCACCGTGATCCACAACGTGGCCGCCGGCGTGGCCGACAACGATGCGGTGAATGTCGCCCAGCTCGCGCAAGCCACCGGCAGCACCAGCAACCTCGGTGGCGCCCTGGCAAACGTGTTGGGCGGCAATGCCAGCTACGGCGTCAATGGCTTTACGCCACCGTCGTACCTGATCCAGGGCGCGACGTATCAAAACGTCGGCGATGCGCTGTCGGCACTCGACACCGCCGTTGGCGGCGCGATCACCAGCATCAACAACCTGGGCGACCGGGTGAGCCAGCTGACTGGCGGTCCGGCCATGGGTGACGGCAACGGCCTGGCCATCGGACAGGGAAGCGTGGCCACGGATGGCCGCGATACCGCCGTGGGCAACGGTGCCGTGATCGGTGCCGACGGCAGCACCGCGCTGGGCAACAACGCCACGATTTCGGCAAGTGCCACCAATGCCGTGGCCGTGGGTGCGGACAGCAACGTCACCGCCGCTTCCGGTACCGCGCTTGGACAGGCCGCTTCCGTCACCGCGGCCAATAGCGTGGCGCTCGGTGCGAACTCGGTGGCCGATCGCGCCAACAGCGTGTCGGTCGGCAGCGTGGGTGCTGAGCGTCAGATCACCAACGTGGCTGCAGGCACCGCGGCGACGGACGCGGCCAATGTCGGCCAGGTGAACGAAGCGCTCGCCACCGCCAAGACTTATGCCGATGCCGGCGACCAGCAGACGCTCAACAGCGCCAAGGCGTACACCGATTCCAAGCTCACCAACAGCGTCAGCACCAGCGACTTCAACGCCTTCAAGGATCAGGTGAACGACCAGTTCCATACCGTCAACACCCGCCTTGATCGCGTCGGCGCGATGGGCTCAGCCATGGCCGGCATGGCGGGAGCCATTGCTGCCGCACCAGGCACCGACAACCGCATCAGTGCGGCGGTCGGCGGCTACGGCGGCCAGGGTGCGCTCGCGGTCGGCTACGCACACCACCTGCCGGGCAATGGCGCCGTGATCGTGGGCGGCTCCATCGCTGGCGGCGGTGAATCCAGCGGCACGGTCGGCGTCAGCTTCGGCTGGTGACGATTTCCTGCGGGCCGGCCGCACACGGTCGGCCCGTTGTCTTGCAGACCCACGTCCATGTCATTCGGGGAATTCATTCATGTCCTATGCCTGCCTTTACCGGCGCGTCGCGCTGGCCGCTGCCCTCACTCTTGCCCTGCCCGCTGCGTTTGCCGGCACGGTCTTGCCCGCCAAGGACGCGCACAACCGTTTCATCGTGACCTACAAGGTCGGCAGCTCGCCGCGCAGCAATAGCGCGGTGGCCGTGCAGAACGCCGCGGCTGCACTCACCCGCGGCGGCATCAAACTCACCGCCACGCGCATGCAGTCGGCACCGGTGAGCTACCAGCGCAAGCTCGGCACGGGCAGCGACCTGGTGCGCACCAGCCGCAAACTCAGCGTGGCCGAAGCCAATGCCTTCATGCAGCAGCTGGCCGCCGATACAACGGTGGAAAGCGTCCAGCCCGACGTGCTGATGCACAAGCTGGACGATGCGCCGATCACGCCGAACGACTCGTTGTACAACTACCAGTGGCACTTCCGCGCGGGCGACGGCACGCAGGAAAAGATCGGCACTGATGTCAGCTCGTACGCGAACCTGGGCGGCGCCAATGTCGCCAAGGCCTGGAACCTCGCCGACGGTCATGGCGTGACGGTGGCCGTGCTCGACACCGGCATCACTCATCACTCCGACCTCGACTTGTCGCTCGCCGATTCGGGCTACGACTTCATCAGCGATGCCTTTGTCTCCGGTCGCGCCGATGACACGCGCGTGCCTGGCGGCTGGGATCTCGGTGACTGGACGACGGATGCGATCTACACCGATCCGGCCACCGGTTGCGTGGATGCATCGCAGGCGGAGGACAGCAGCTGGCACGGCACGCATGTATCCGGCACGATCTCCGAGCTCACCGGCAATAGCGCCGGCATGGCAGGCATCGCGAACAAGGCGCGCGTGCTGCCGGTGCGCGTGCTCGGTCACTGCGGCGGTTATACCTCGGACATCGCCGACGCCATCACCTGGGCTTCCGGCGGCCATGTCGACGGCGTGCCGGACAACACCACGCCGGTGCAGGTGATCAATATGAGCCTCGGCGGCTCGGGCACCTGTTCCGCCAGCGATGTGACTGGCCAGGCGATTTCTGGCGCGGTGAGCCGCGGTGTCGCGGTAGTGGTGGCGGCAGGCAACAGCAACGATGACGCTGCGTATTATTCGCCCGCCAGCTGCCCCGGCGTGATCACCGTGGCGTCCAACGGCATCGCCGGCAAGCGCGCGTTCTATTCGAACTTCGGCACGAACGTGACGCTTTCCGCACCGGGCGGTGGCGTGTATCCGAATGACGCCAGCAGCGGCAGCGCGCCGGTGAAGGCGGGCTTTGTGTGGTCGACCGTCAACACCGGCACGCACGAGCCCGAGGCGGAAGGTTACGGCGGCATGGCCGGGACCTCGCAGGCGACGCCGCATGTCGCCGGCGTAGTCGCCTTGATGGCCAGCGCACGCATGGCGCTGAGCCTGCCTGCACTCACGCCGGCCCAGGTGCGCAGCGTGCTGGTGAGCACCACGCGCGCGTTCCCGTCGAAGCCGGACCAGGCGATCGGCAGCGGCATTCTCGATGCGTATGCCGCGGTGACCAAGGCGGTGAATCCGAACACCACCGATCCCACGGCTACGCAGCTGGTCAATGGCACGCCCGTCACCGGCGTTACCGGTGCGGCCAGCGATACCGTGCTTTATGCGCTCGACGTGCCGGCCGGCGCACGCAGCCTCAACCTGCGCACCCTCGGCGGCACCGGCGATGTCTCGCTGTTCGTCAAGGTGGGCACGGCGCCGTCGGTTACCGGTTCGGATGCCACCTACAAGTCGGTCAAGCCCGGCAACTCCGAGTCGGTGGTGATCAGCGCCCCGACCGCCGGCACCTGGTACATCCGCGTGGTCGGCGTGAGCGACTTCAGCAAGCTCACCGTGATCGGCAGCTTCGTGACCCCGTAACGCCCTGCAACCCTTGCCCTGCCCCAGTAGGCGCCCCGGCAGTGATGCCGGGGCTTTTTTTTGGGAGGCGCCAGGCATTGCCTAAGACGATCAACAACCCCACAATCATTGACGAGACCTATCACAAGAACCTCACCCCCAATGAACCTGCGCGACCTCAGCTACCTCGTTGCACTCGCCGAACACCGCCATTTCGGTCGCGCGGCGGAAGCCAGTTTTGTCAGCCAGCCCACCCTGTCCACCCAGATCAAGAAGCTGGAGGACGAGCTGGGCGTTGCGCTGGTCGAGCGCACGCCGCGCAAGGTGCTGCTGACCGAAACCGGTCGCGAGATCGCCCGCCGCGCGCGCGGCGTGCTGTCGGAGATCGACGAGATCAAGGCGATCGCGCAACGCACGCGCGATCCGGAATCGGGCACGCTGCGGCTGGGCATTTTCCCCACACTGGGACCGTATCTGCTGCCGCATCTGGTACCGCTGGTCCGAAAGAATTTTCCGCGACTGGAGTTGCTGCTGGTCGAAGAAAAAACCGAGCAGGTGATCCGCATGCTGCGCGAAGGCTCGCTCGATGTAGGCATTCTCGCGTTGCCGCTGCACGAAGACAGCTTGCACACGCAATTCCTGTTCGAGGAACCCTTCGTGCTCGCCGTGCCGGAAGATCACCCGCTGGGACTCAAGCACAAGCGCCTGAAGCTCGACGATCTGGCCGACGAAAGCCTGCTGCTGCTTGAGGACGGTCACTGCATGCGCGATCAGGCGCTGGAGGTGTGCCAGCTCGCCGGCGCCGGTGAACGTTCCGGTTTCCGTGCCACCAGCCTGGAGACTTTGCGCCAGATGGTCGCCGCGAACGTCGGCATCACCCTGCTCCCCACGCTCGCCATCAAGCCGCCGGTGGCACGCACCGACAACGTGCGTCTGCTGGAATTCGCTGGACGTGCGCCGAGCCGCCGGATCGCCCTTGTGTGGCGCAAGAGTTCGTCGTTGGGCACCTTCCTCAAGCGCTTTGCCGAAGTGATCGGCGACCTGCCGGAAGGTCTGCTCGAGCCGGGCATTGTCGACGGCAAACCCGCGGTAAAGCCGGGACGCTGACGCGGTATGCAGCGCTTCATCCTGGTCGGCCTGCTGCTGATTGCGTTGCTCGGCGGCTTCAACTGGTGGCGCCATCGCGCCGTCACGCACGCGCCTGGCATGCTGGCGACCGAGGCGCCGGCGCAGATCGACCTCGATGGCGGCGTCACCTTGCAACGCGGCGACTTCAGACTGCAGACGCGTGCGCGCTTCGAGCTCACCGCGCGCGTACTGTCACGCGAAAACTATCGTTTCGATGCCGGCGCAGCGCTGGCGCCGGTGGATCTCGCGCTGGGCTGGGGACCGATGTCCGATAGCGAGGTGTTGTCGCAAATCCAGGTCAGCCAGGGCAATCGCTTTTATCACTGGCACGTCGATCATTTTCCGATACCGCGACGCGAGATCGAACAATCCAGCGCCAACATGCACATGATTCCCGCCGACGACACCGCGCGCCGCGAGCTGGACCATGTGCGCGCGGGAGAAGTGATCCACCTGCAGGGCTTTCTGGTCGATGCGAGTCGTGCCGATGGCTGGCGCTGGCGGACGTCGATGACGCGCGACGATACGGGCGATGGGGCGTGTGAGCTGGTTTATGTGGAGAGTATCGAGCCGGTTTCGCCTTGAGGCGAAGAGCGTCGCGCACAGGGTGCGCTCCCACAGTGGGTGCCGCAGATTGTGGGAGCGCACCCTGTGCGCGACACCCGTACGCCTCAGTACCGCAACAACGCCTCCAACGGCGCGCTGCCATCGTGCCACCGCTCGCGCCCCTGCAAGCTGGCAAGCTCGATCACCACACTGGCACCCACCAAATGCGCACCAAGTTTCAACACCAGCGCACGCGCCGCGGCCAACGTGCCGCCCGTAGCCAGCACATCATCAACCAGCAACACGCGTTCGCCCGGGCGCAAGGCATCGTTGCGCGCCTCCAGCCGATCCACGCCGTATTCGAGCTGGTAATCCACCGACACCACCGGCGGCGGCAGCTTGTTGGGCTTGCGCAGCGGCACAAAGCCCGCGTGCAGTTTCTGCGCCAGCGCCGCGCCGAAGATGAAGCCACGCGATTCGATGCCGCATACCGCCTGCACCGCACTGCCCTGCCAGGGTTCGGCCAGCGCATCGATGCAGCGGGCGAAGCCGCCGGCATCGGCCAGTAGCGGGGTGATGTCGCGGAACATCACACCGGGCTTGGGAAAGTCCGGTACGGCGCGAATCAATGACGCGATCTGTTGCAGCGTGACATCCATGGGGTGTGACTCCTTAGCGCCCGGGCGGCAACCCGGCAGGGTACCGTGCCACGCGAAACGGCCCGGGGCGACATGACAAACGGAATACCGGCAGCGCCGGCGGGGGGAACGCAGCCGTTCAGCAGAACGCCGGCAACGGGGCGTCGGGGTCTTCGTCGGGGTCGTTCAGGGCCAGCCGGGCCTCCTGCAGATCCCGCTCAACCTCGCGCACCACTTGTTCGGCGGCCGCCAGGCTGGTTTCGGGCACCAGCACGGCTACGTAGTCCAGGGCAGGTAGTTGTCCCACGGCCCCGGTAAGGTATTCGCCGGAGACGAACGCCGGGATCTCGGCGCGCTCCAGCGCGTCCTTCACCAGGTGGGCGTCGATCAGGCTTTCGGCTCGGTAAGCGATACGCATGCAGCCACGCTACCCCTGCGGCGATATTCGGGCAAGCTCTGCTTGAGCGAGTGTTGCCGGGGGGAAGGCCGCGGTTCACCGAGGATAGCGGCCTGTTCCCTGCCCCGGCCAGCCGCTGAAAAACCGCCGAAACACCCCCACCTACGGGACGAGGTAAACTTCACCGTTTCCGCCACCGCGACCGAGCCTAGATTCCCGATGTCTACCGAAAACGCCGCCGTTGAACCCACTGCCTCGACCGCTGCCCCGCAGACCGAGGGTCAACGCGACTTCATCCGCCAGATCATCCGCGAAGACCTGGCCACCGGTAAGCATCACGCCATCCGCACGCGCTTCCCGCCCGAGCCCAATGGCTACCTGCACATCGGCCACGCCAAGGCGATCTGTCTGAATTTCGGCATCGCCAAGGAATTCACCGGCTGGTGCAACCTGCGCCTGGATGACACCAATCCCGGCAAGGAAGATCCGGAGTTCGTCGAAGGCATCAAGGACGACGTGCGCTGGCTGGGCTACGAATGGCACGACCTGCGCCACGCCTCCGATTACTTCGAAGTGTTCTACGACTCGGCCATCAAGCTGATCAAGGACGGCGTCGCCTACGTGGACGACCTGAGCCCGGAAGACATGCGCGGCTATCGCGGCACACTCACCGAGCCGGGCCGCAACTCGCCGTTCCGCGAGCGCAGCGTGGAAGAAAACCTCGACCTGTTCCAGCGCATGCGCGCCGGTGAATTCGCCGATGGCGCCAAGACGCTGCGCGCGAAGATCGACATGACGTCGGGCAACATGAACATGCGCGATCCGGCGATCTACCGCATCCGCAAGGTGACGCACCAGAACACCGGCGATGCGTGGCCGATCTATCCGATGTACGACTATGCGCATTGTCTTTCCGATGCGCTGGAAGGCATCACGCATTCGCTGTGCACGCTGGAATTCGAAGACCACCGCCCGTTGTACGACTGGTTCGTCGACAAGGTGGATCTGGTCAACCATCCGGAGCTGTGGCAGCACCTGCGCGAAGGCGGTTTCCGCACCGAGCCGGCCAAGCCGCGACAGATCGAATTCTCGCGCCTCAACCTGTCCTACTCCATCACCAGCAAGCGCAAGCTCGCCCAGCTGGTGAACGAAAACCTGGTTGATGGCTGGGACGATCCGCGCATGAACACGCTGCGCGGCCTGCGTCGCCGCGGCTTCACGCCGGGCGGCCTGCGCCTGCTGATCGAACGCCTTGGCGTGAGCAAGCAGAACAGCATCATCGACTACTCGATCCTCGAGAACTGCATCCGCGAAGATCTCGACGCCACCGCGGCCCGCCGCATGGCCGTGCTTGATCCGCTCAAGCTGGTGATCACCAACCTGCCGGAAGGCCACGAAGAACAGCTCACGTTCTCCAATCATCCGAAAGACGAGAGCTTCGGCACGCGCCACGTGCCGTTCTCGCGCGAGCTGTGGATCGAACGCGAAGATTTCGCCGAAGTGCCGCCGAAGGGTTTCCATCGTTTGAAGCCCGAAGGCGAAGTGCGCCTGCGTGGCGTGGGCATCGTCAAATGCGACGAGCTGGTGAAGGACGCGGACGGCAACATCGCCGAACTGCGCTGCTCGCTCGACCTGGAATCGCGCCAGGGCATGCCGGGTGCCGACCGCAAGGTGAAGGGCACCATCCACTGGGTGAGCGCCAGGCACGGCGTCGCCACCGAAGTGCGTGTGTACGACCGCTTGTTCAACGTGGCCGATCCGGACGATGAAACGGACGGCAAGACCTGGATCGAACATATCAACCCGGACGCCAAGCGCGTGGTCACGGCATGGCTGGAGCCCGCCGCGGCGAAGGTCGATCCGGAGCAGCGTTTCCAGTTCGAACGTCTCGGCTATTTCGTCGCCGATCGCGTCGATCACCGCTCGGACAAGCCTGTTTTCAACCGCACCGTCACCTTGCGTGACGCGTGGGTCAAACAAGCTGGTTGATATCCGCGTCACAAGGAACGTTGCATGCTGCGTCAACAGATACACCTGACCCTGCCGCCGTGGATCGACGAAGTGGTCGATACACAGAAGCGCTACATCACTGACGAGGAACGCGTGGCTCTCGCCATCGAACTCTCTCGTTTGAACATCGAGCGCAGCCATGGCGGCCCGTTCGGTGCGGCGGTGTTCGATGGACAAGGCCGCGTGGTCTCGGTGGGCGTCAATCGCGTGGTGCCGCAGACGTGTTCGGTCGCGCACGCCGAAATGATGGCGTACATGAGCGCGCAGCAGCGCCTTGCCGCGTTCCGGCTCAATGCGGACGGTGGTCGCTATGCGCTCGCCACCAGTGCTCAGCCGTGCTGCCAGTGTTACGGCGCCACCGTGTGGGCCGGCGTGGATGAGTTGCTGATCGGCGCGCGAGCGCAAGACGTCGAAGAACTCACCGAGTTCGACGAAGGCCCGCTGCCGGCTGACTGGATCGGCGAGCTCGAGAAGCGTGGCATCGCCGTGCGCCGCGACATTCTTCGCGACGAGGCGCGCAGCGTGCTGGCGACCTACGGTCAGAGTGGACAGCACTATTGAGCCGCCTGCGCGCCGCTCTACCGCTGATCCTGCTGGTGTTCGCCGGCATCGCCTTGTTCAGCTCGGGCCTGATGGATCGGCTGCATCCGGAACAGCTGGTCCAGCACCAGGACCAGTTGCGCCAGGAGATCGAAACGGCGCCGTGGCTTAGCCGCATCACCTACATCGGCCTGCTCACCTTGGCCATGTCCACCGGCATCCCCGGCACGGTGATCATCATCATCGCTGGCGGTTTCGCCTTCGGCGCGGTGGAAGGCAGCATCTACTCGTCCATCGGACTCACCCTGGGCACGCTGATCCTGTTCCTGGCCAGCCGCTATGCCTTTGGTGCGGGGAGCAAGCATCCGCCCGCCCTGGTGGACAAGCTGCACCATGGTTTCGAGCGGCATCCGGTGGCTTACACCATGTTCTTGCGCTTTGTGCCGATCGCGCCGTTTGGTCTGATCACGGTGGCGCTGGCCTGGCTGCGCTGTCCGTTGTGGCTGTTCATGGGCGCCAGTTGGCTGGGCGGTACGGTCTCGCTGATCTTCGAGACATCCATTGGCTCTGGCCTTGGCGCGGCTTTGGCGCGGAGCCAAGGTCATTTCGGCCCGGAGTTGCTGATGCAGCGCGGCGTGTGGATGCCGCTCACCGCCATTGCGGTGCTGGCCCTAGTCCCGTTGCTGGTCGAACGCTTTACCAGCCGCCGCCGCAAGGCAGCGCTGACGACCCGGGCGGGCCATCCTCCAGAGTAAGGCCGACAAGCGCCATAGCCCGTTCGTAGGCCCCCAGTCGGCCTGCTGCCTGACGCGGAAAATCGCGCTAGGCTGGCCCAGCCTGACGCATGCAGCGTGCAAGGGGACGTAATGGGTGCAGGGGTCAACTCCCGGACAGTGCAATGGTGGCGTCGCACGTCGCTGATGCAGCGGCTTGCCCTGGTGACCCTCATCCCGACTTTGGTCACCGCCACCTTGCTGGTGGCCATGCTGGCGCCGCAGCAAGTGATGACCTTGCGCGGCATGGCACAGAACACCGCCGACGCCATCGCGACGCAAGCGGCTTCGGTCACTGCCGCACCCTTGCGCGACATGCAGCGGCGCGAACTGGTGCGCATCGCCGAATCCATCAGCGACCTCCCGCATGTTGCCCGCGTGCAGATTCGCGCCGCCGACGGCGAGATCCTGGCCGACAGCCTCGGCCGCAGCGGCGCCGACAACAACGAAGGCCTCACCGTGGTGCGCGATGTAATCGACAGCGAGCGCCCGGGGCAACCCGTGCTTGGCTCGGTCGTGGTCGACGTGAGCCTGCGCGATGCGATTGCGATGCAGCAGGCCAGCCTCCGTCACGCACTCGTGGCGTTGGTGATCAGCCTGTTCGTGGCCGCCATCATCGCGTGGCAGGCCGCGCGCTGGATCAGCGCCCCGCTGCGCCGCCTGGTCGATGCCGTGCATCAACTGGGTCGCGGCGACCGGCATGTGGAAGTGGAAGTCACCGACCAGACGGAAATCGGCGAACTGCAACGCGGCTTCAACAGCGCCGCCATGGCGCTGTTCGACGTGCAGCGCGGCATGGAGCGCGAGATCGAGCACGCCACTGTGGAACTGGCCCGCAAGAACGCTGCGCTCGAAGCAGCCAGCGTGGCGAAGGCGCGCTTCCTCGCCGCGGCATCGCATGATTTGCGCCAGCCGCTGTATGCGCTGACCCTGTTTTCATCCTCGCTGGCCGAGGACGAACGCGACCCGGTCCGCCTGGATCGCATCGCGCACATCCAGGAATGCGTGGAAGCACTCGATCATCTGTTCAGCGAACTGCTCGACCTGTCGCGCCTGGAAACCGGCGCCATGCAGATCGAAATCGCCGAGTTCCCGCTCGACCAGGTATTCCAGGAAGTCAGCCGCAATTTCCGCATGATCGCCGAGCAGCACGGCCTGCGGCTGATCATGCGCACCACCGATCTGTGGGTGCGCAGCGATCGCACCATGCTCTCGCGCATCCTCAACAATCTGGTGAGCAACGCATTGCGCTATACCAGCCGCGGCGGTGTGCTGGTGGTGGCGCGCCAGCGTGCCGACGGCACTGCGCGTGTGGATGTGTGGGATACCGGCAGCGGCATTGCGCCTGAACACCAGATGCGTGTGTTCGATGAGTTCTACCGGGTCGAATGCCATAGCAACGAACACGACGTGGGTCGCCGGCGCGGACTGGGCCTGGGACTGGCCACCGTGCAACGCCTGGCAGAATTGCTCGACACGCGGGTGGAGCTCAAATCCAAGCCCGGACGTGGCAGCGTCTTCAGTTTCCATCTGCCCGAAGTGCCCGCGCAGCACATCGCGGTGAGCGTTGAAGAAGCTTCACCCGATGTGTCGGGCATGCGCGTGCTGGTGATCGACGACGAACCCGCCATCCTCTCGGGTATCCGCTACCTGTTGAGCAGCTGGGGCTGCGAAGTGGCGGTGGCCGAGGATCGCGTGCAAGCGTTGCAGGCGGCGGAAGACTGGAACGTGCCTCCGGATATCGTGATTTCCGACCTGCGCCTGCGCGACGGCGAAAGCGGCCTGGACGTGTTGGCCGCGCTGGATGCGCATTACCAGATCGACGGCAATCCGCCGTTCGCGCGCCTGCTCATCACCGGCGAAACCCGCAGCGATCGCCTGCGCGAAATCATGGCCGCGCGCATACCCGTGCTCTACAAACCAGTGTCGCCGGAACAGCTGCGCGAAGCACTGATGGTCGCATGGAGCGCCTCGCGAGCCACCACCGCCTGAACCGCTCAGCCTTTGGGAGCGACGCGGCGCGCCAGTACGCGGTCGGCCGGAAGAAAACGATTGAACAAGTCGTCGACGAAATCACCGTTGGGCGCATCGCTGCGCGAGCCACCGGTCACGTACAGACCCTGCCAGTGCAGACGGCGCTCGCCATGGACTTCGTTCGCCTGAAGACGCTCGAGGAAGCTGCGCAATCCGCGCTGCACGCCATATAGGGACTGCAGGAAGGCAAAGGCCTCGCGGCGTCGACGTGGATCGCGCTCGCTCGCCAGCACGGCCTGGGCGATCGCCAGCAGGCGATCGGAGACGGCGTCGGCGTGGGATTCCACGCGCGCATCGAGCACGCCGTCCTCGATCACTGCGGCGTGACGCCAGCCCAATACGCGGCGGAACACCGACAAGGGTAGCGCCGAGCGGAACGCCGTATGGCCCGGCAAGGCCTCAAGCCCAGTCACGACCACATACACCGGCAACTGCAATTGCAGGCGGCGGGTGGCCTCATCGGCAAGACGATGCAGGCGATCGGCATGGGCAGCGACGGCGCCGTCGGGCTCGCGCAGGCTCTGCGCGGCGATGCAGATCACCATGCCATCCAGCGGAAGCTTGCGACGCTCCTTGGCCAGCAGGGCCAGCGCCTTCGACCACGGCGCATCGCCATCACCGATGGTGGCGTGGGGGTGCGAGAGCCTCGGCCCCGGCTCGATCGCCACCAGCGCACGGAACACCCACCAATGCCATGGCCGCGTGTCATTGGCTCGCGCCAGTTCGCGCGCATGCGGCGCAGCGGCAGCGGCCTGCAACAACGAACGGACATCCGCCGCGCTGTCGCCCACAAACAGCAGCCAGGGGTGCCGCGACAGCTGTCGCCAGCGGCCACGACGGCGAAATGGATGCAGGATGGCGCCACGCAGGCGGCGGGCGGCGTCCTTCACCGCGGCCGAGATGCTGCCGATGCCATAGCCTGCTTCGGTGCTGTCGGCCACGCGGGTATGGGCGCGCATCATTACCAGGGATTGCCAGGCCAGCACGCTGATCCAGCCCACCACCGCCAACACCGCCACGATGATGCTGCTGGTGAACCAGGCCTGCTCGGACAAGGCATGGCTGAAAAGCGGCGCCACGAAAGCCACGAACACCAGCACCACCACCAGCGCCGCCACCAGCTGCGCGAGACGGCGCCCCATCCAGCTCACCGGCAGGCGCAACACGGGAGAACCGGGTGTCATATAAGGTTGCGGCGTCACCGATTCGCGCTGCAAGGACTGCAGCAGGTTCGCCGCACCGGCGCTGGCCGGACAATAGAGCGCCTTGATGCGTCCCAATTCGCCGCTGTCGCCCTGCTCGTAGTAATACTGGCCGGCGAATCCCAGCAACAGGGCCATGCTGAACACTTCGCGGACTTCGTCTTCGCCGCTGCCAAGCCGTCCGAGCTGATCGAAGAATTCGGTGGCTGCCCCACCGGTGCGAAACAGCGTCTGCTGCAGCGGCGTCACCTGCCGCCAGCCGCCGTGGCGCGTGACTACCTCGTCAAACCATGCCGCGACGGCAAACGCCGCCAGCTCGACCTGGGCCAGCTGCTTGCCGCGAGCAAACGCCGCGCCGCGGCTTTGTTCCACCAGGGCGACCGCGCGAGCGTGCACGGACGGCAATTCGTCGTCGGAAAGATTCTGGCTGGTGGCCTGCTCGTCGATCAGCAGGCCATATGCGAACAGAGGCGCAAAACATTCCAGCAGCCGCATGGCACCTATAGCCGTCAAAGCCTGTTGCATGTCGCTCCATTGCCCCTGCCGGACCACGCTGCCGCGCCGGACGGGGATGAGCGCCGAAGTCTACGACGATACACGTCGTCGTGCCGACCATGCAGTGCCCGCCAGGAGACCCAGCCCGAAGAACCGGAGACGAGTGCGTCCCCGGGGAAGAAAGCCATCCATGGCGAACCGGCCGTCGCGGGCATTGAATCCCGCATGCCGGAGGTTCCAACGGGTTTCGGGGGAGGACTGGGCACAGCACGCAGTGGCTCAGGCAGGCCGGTGGCGCGTCGCGTGTCGTTCATCAAGTACCAAGTCTCTCGGTATGCGGTGGATCGTGCCAACGGCTTGCACGACCCGAACGCTCCGCATGCCACCCAGCGGCGGTATCGATGAGCGATTCCCCCGATCGCGGCGGCATTTTCACGATTGGCGCCGCAGGGGGCCATATCTCGTTGAGGCTATGCCGTTCGTACGCGCTTTGTGGTTGCCGCGCGAACGGGCTGGGGCTATGTTGCGTAAGCGGACGTGCGGTGATGGGATTACCGTACAGCGCCATGGGGAATGAGATGCGCATATTGATCGCAGACGACCATCGGCTGATCGTCGAGGGTGTCAAGCTCAAGCTAGCCGAGCTAGGGCCGGACACAGATTTTGTGATGGCCATGGATATGGCTGAACTACGCGAGGCCATCCATTCACCGGAGGCGCCGTCGCTGTCGCTTGCGCTGATCGACCTGGCCATGCCGGGCGTCCAGGGCAGCGAGCATCTGGCCGAAGTGATCGAACATCTACCCCACGTGCCGGTGATGGTGCTGTCCGGTTCGGAGGACGGCGCGCTGATGAAGAGCCTGCTGGCCATGGGCGTGCAGGGTTTCATTCCCAAGGCGTATTCACCCGATGTGATGCTCTCGGCCGTGCGCCTGGTGTTGTCCGGCGGCGTCTACGTGCCGCCGCTGCTGTTGCAGGAGCGCGTGGACGGCACGGTGCCGACACCGCCGCCTGCCACGGCCTCGCAGGCGGCCCCTGGCGCCGACTCGCTGGAAGAGCGACTGCGCAAGCTGCTCACCGAACGCCAGATCGATGTGCTGCGCCTGCTCTCGCAGGGCAAGCCGAACAAGCTCATCGCCCGCGACCTGGGGATCAGCGAAGGCACAGTGAAGATCCATCTGGCGGCGATTTTCCGCGCGCTCAACGTACGCAACCGCGTCGAGGCCGTGGTGGCCTCTCGCCGCATCAGCGGCATCTGATCGCCACGCCTCTACGCCGACGGCAGCCACGCCCGCCTATGCGCCTCGCTCCGGATGCATCTGCACAGAACACGTCAGGCGGACAGTTTTCGCGGCCCATCGGCAAAGCTGCGGTGCCAAAGGCCCCCATCGCCGGCCCGCGCATCGCGGCAAACCGGCGCGGATTGATGAGGCTGCTGCGCGCGGCCTGCCTGCTGATCGCCGTCCTCAGTGCGTCGGCCACGGGTGCCGAGGCGCCGCAGAACAGCGGCCACATCAACGCGCTCACCTTCGGCATCCTGCCGATCGGCGGCCCGTCCGAATCGCTGGCCGCCTGGCGGCCCATGCTGGACGACCTCAGCCGTACGCTGCACCTGCCCATCCGCAGTCTCTCGGTCAGCACGTATGAGGGACTGGGCCAGGCGATGGCCGAGGAGCGCGTGGACTTCGCCTTCGTCTCGGGGCGGCTGGCGCTCGACGCCGTCACTCACGACCGCATGCAGGTCATCGCCCAACTGACGCGCAGCAACGGTTCGCGTGGTTATTACTCGGTGCTGCTGGTGGCCAAGGATTCGTCGATCCGCAACCTCGACGACCTGTTCCGCCAGCCGGGCAAGCTGCGCTATGCGCGCGGCGAGGTGCTGTCGGTCTCGGGCTATCTCGTGCCCGAGACCCAGGTCTTTGCCAATCGGCGACTGGACTCGGACACCTTCTTTGCCGGCGTGACCGTCGACAATCACCAGAACAATGCGCTGGCAGTGGCCAACAACGAGGCCGACGTCGCGTCCAACAATACCGCCGACATGGAGCGCTTTGCCGAGCGCTTTCCCGACCAGTACGCACGCCTTCGCGTGCTATGGACGTCCAGCCTGATTCCCCACGCCGTGGTGGTGATCCGCACCGACCTGCCGGCGGAACTGCGCCAGCGGGTGGCCGCGGCGCTCACCTCCTATGCCAAGGGCAGGAACGCCCAGGCGGAACTGGCCAAGCTGCATCTGATCCACGACATCAGCGGCTTTTCACCGGCCGGCAACGAGACCCTGGTGCCGTTTGCCGACATCGAATTCAATCTCGATCGCCGCCGCGCCTATAGCGCGCAATGGGTGAGCGATGCGGCGATGCAGACGCGGCTCAAGAAAATCGATGCCGAACACGAGGCGCTGGTACGCAAGTTGATGGCGCCCAGCACCCCGTAGCCATCGCCGGCTTAGTGCCCCGGCATGTCCTTGATGTTGAAGGTCTGCCCATTGGGCATGATCATGTCGCCGGGCTTCTGCCCCGCCGCGCACTGGCCGATCCAATGGCCGCTGCTGGTCATGGTCATCTCGGCATGACCCATGATCGCCGGGTCGTACTTGATGTGGCCCTGCGTCGAATACGCCGAGTCGCCTTGATAGTCGGTCTCGCTGTGGCTGGTCATATTGACCTCGCCATTGGGCGAATTGATCTTGCACACGGCATCGGTGATCACTTTGTTGCCCTGCACGTCGATCTTGAACTTGCTGCACATCTGGCCGCTCATGTGCGTGCCCATCTTGTACATGGCGGTATCGGTGTCGGCGTCCAGGCAAGCCTTGGTCGTCTGCGCCTGCCCGCCCATGCCGGAGGTCTGCATTTCCCACAGGCCAGGCTTGCGCTTGGGGATATTGGAGGGAATGTCCTGCGCCAGGGCAGCACTGGTGAGACCCAGCAGGGAAACGGCAATCAACCAGCGACAACGTGAAGACATGGAGTTCTCCGATCCGCCCGGGTTGGGCGTGCGGGTGGCAAGGTAACGCCAAATGCGGCCCCCGTCATGCTGAACCGTTCTGCAGCGCACCACGTCACACTTTCGACCCATAGTCCGTTAGCACTATGGCGCCTCGCGCTAGATCGAACTGCGTATCGAAGGGGCGTACGGGATTCTTTAGAGTGCCAATCAGGGCGATTGCGTGAAGCGGCGCCCATCGAATCGTTTTGTTCCCTGCCGGGATCCCGCGTGATGCTTTCAACCTGCCACTGCCTGTACTCAAAGCCCCGGCGCCGGCACGACTGCCTGCCGCCGGTGCGCTGTTGCGAGTGGGAGGTCTGACGCATGGAGCCGCGAGCGCATCTGCTGCCCCGCCTGTTCATCGATGTCGTCCTGCCCAGCACGATTGCCGCTCTGGCCTTGATCCTGGCGCTGTGCCTGCAGCAGACGCACAGCCTGGCCGAGCGCGTGGATGCTGCCGCGAGCCTGCGCTTGGCGCGGCTTGCCGGCGAACTGGAACTCGCCGACGGCGTGTCGCCTCAGGCTGCACTCGATCGCACGCTGCATGAGGGAAAAGCCGATCAGGTGCTGCGCGTGGAGCTGCATGGGTCAGACGGCCGGCTCTGGAGCAGCGGTACCGCAGCGACCACCGGCAGCACCACTTATCGCAACGAGGTGAAGCCGCAGGGCAATATCTCGACGTGGGTGAGCATGGATGTCGATACCCAGCCCCTGCGCAAGGCACAGGCCATGGTGTGGCTGCTGGGTGCCTTGTGCGCCGCGGGCATCCTGGTGCTGGCGTGGCTGGCGCGGGTGTCGATACGCCATCGCGTGCTGGAACCGCTGTCGCAGGTTCGCTATGCCGTGCATGAGCTGGTCAATGCCAGGCATCCGCATATCGACGACACGCCGGTCAGCACCGAGTTCCAGGAACTGCGCAAGACCTTGCAGCGCCTGTCCGAACTGCAGGAAGCACAGCGTCGCGACTGGAGCACGATGCAGCACGACAACGCGGTCGAGGCACTCGATCGATTGCGTCAAAGCCAGGCCGCCACGCGCAGCAAATCGCAGTTCATCGCGCTGGTGAGCCATCACTTCCGCCAGCCCTTGCAGGCGCTGGAACTGTTTGCGGCCGGCCTCGATCAGAACGCAAGCAACGAGCAGCAGTCGCCGTTCCAGCAGATGCGCCACAGCATTGCGTCGATGACGCGCTTGCTCGATGCGCTACTGGAAATCTCGCGCCTCGATGCCGGCGTGATCGCGGTGAAACCGATCGGCTTCACCGCCGCCGAACTGTTCATGCGCGACCGCACTTCGCTCAATCACGAGGCGCTGCAGCATCACGTCACGCTCGCATGGCGCGGCAGCCACCACCAGCTGCACGGCGATGCCGACGTGGCTGCGAGCCTGCTCTATCAGTTGGCCAGCAATGCGATTGCCAATGCGCCGGAAGGACGCGTGCTGATCGCCGCACGCCGTCGCGGCCAGGCCATCCGCATTGAAGTGCGCGACAACGGTCCGGGCATCGCGGTGATCCACCAGCAACGCATCTTCGAAGAATTCGTGCAGTTGCAGGCCGGCGAAAGCGAACGCCGCGGCGGTTACGGCCTGGGCCTGGCGATTGCCGAACGCCTGGCGCGGCTGCTGGGCACGCGCATCGGCCTGCGTTCGGAGCCTGGCCGTGGCAGCACCTTCTGGTTCGACCTGCCGCGCATGCCGGTGATGGAACGTCATTCCAGCGCCAGCGCGCAGAAACCGGCCGCGCCGGCCTGGCGCCAGGCGAGCTGAATTCGCCCTTGTTTCAGACAAAAAAAGACCCGCGTCGCCGCGGGTCTCCGAGATCCTTTGGTGGGTCGTCCGAGATTCGAACTCGGGACCAATAGATTAAAAGTCTACTGCTCTACCGACTGAGCTAACGACCCATGCGTCAAAAGCCAGCCCGATATTTTATGGGCTGGGCGCCCCGGGCACAAGCAAGAACGTTCAGACGTAGCGGGTGGGGTCCGGCAAACCGGCCGCCTTGAAGCCCTGGGCACGCAATACACAGGCATCGCAATGCCCGCAGGCGCGGCCCTGCGCGTCGGCCTGATAGCAGCTCACCGTTTCGGAGAAATCCACGCCCAGGCGCTGGCCTTCGCGGGCGATATCGGCCTTGCTCATGCGCATCAGCGGCGCGTGGATGCGGATGCCCGCGCCTTCCACGCCGGCCTTGGTGGCCACGTTCGCCAGCTGCTCGAAGGCCTCGATGAAGGCCGGGCGGCAATCGGGGTAACCCGAGTAGTCCACCGCGTTCACGCCGCACCAGATATCGGTGGAGCCGAGCACTTCGGCCCAACCCAGGGCGATCGAGAGCATGATGGTGTTGCGCGCCGGCACATAGGTGACCGGAATGCCCTGCTCGCCCGTCTGATCCAGCGGCACGTCGATATCGGCGGTGAGCGCCGAGCCGCCGATGGTGCGCAGGTCCACCTGCACCGTCTTGTGCTCGACCGCGCCCAGCAGGCCGGAGACGCGCTCGGAGGCGGCCAGTTCGGCACTGTGGCGCTGGCCGTAGGCAACGCTCAAGGCGTGCACCTGATAGCCCTGTTCACGGGCGATGGCGATGGTGACCGCCGAATCCATGCCGCCGGAAACGAGCACGACGGCCTTGCGGGGAGTTGCTTGGGACATGGGAGAAATCCACTCAAGAGTCAGGCCGGTGATCCGGCCGATTAAGCACCGTCGGCAACACAGGCCGAAGCGCGGTAGAACCAGAAGTAAGTGAAGAGGAGTGAGAAGTGAGAGCGCGCGCGGGCTTTCTCTCACTTCTCACTCCTATCCACTCACTCCTGCCTTTAGTGTCCTGGCTCGTCGTTCCACAGCAGCTTGTGCAGCTGCAACTGGAAGCGCACATCCAGTTTGTCCTCGATGATCCATTCGGCCAGCTCGCGCGGCTTGATCGCGCCGTGCACGGGCGAGAACAGCACCATGCAGCGGTTGACCAGATCATGCTCGGCGACCACGTCGCGCGCCCATTCGTAGTCGGCGCGACTGGCGATGACGATCTTCACCTGATCGTGCGGCAGCAAGTGCTCGATGTTGGACCACAGATTGCGCTTGGCTTCGCCCGAATCGGGCGCCTTGAGGTCCATCACCTTGCGCACGCGCGGATCGACTTGCGCGACATCCAGCGCGCCAGAGGTTTCCAGCGACACGTCGTGGCCTGCATCGCACAGGCGCTTGAGCAGGATCAGGCAACGCTTCTGCGCGAGCGGTTCGCCACCGGTGACGCACACGTGCCTGGCGCCATGCGAAGCGACCTCGGCCACGATGTCGTCGATATCGCGCCAGTCGCCGCCGTAGAACGAATACTCGGTATCGCACCACACGCAACGCAGCGGGCAGCCGGTCAGGCGCACGAACACCGTGCGCCAGCCGATGGCATCGGCCTCGCCCTGGATCGAATGGAAGATCTCGGTGATGCGCAGGCGCTCAGCCGGCGCCTGCGTCGGCGTGGTGGATGCCACGCTCGTGTTACTGCCAGTCACAACCACTACCTCAGTTGGCCGGCTGGGCCTGCAGGCGGCGCAGGCGCTCCTGGGCCAGGCCGGCGGCCTTGGAGCCGGGGTATTTCGCAGTGACGTTCTTCAGCGTGGCCTTGCCCGCATCGACCTGCTTGAGCTCGATCTGGCTATAGCCGACCTTGAGCAAGGCGTCGGGCACCTTCTCGCTCTGCGGGAACTGGCTGAGCAGACGCTGGAACGCTTCCATCGCCACCTGGTAATTGCTGGTGGCGTAGTAGGACTCGCCCAGCCAATAGAACGCATTGGGCAGCAAGGAGCTGTCCGGGTACTGCTGGATGAAATTGCGGAAGTCGCGCGAGGACTTCACATAGTCGCCGGCACGCAGCGACTTGAAGGCATCGTCGTAAGCGGCCTGCGCATTGGCGTTGGCGGCCGCGGGAGCGGCGCCAGGCTTGCCTGCAGCCGGTGGCGTGACCACGGGCGGAGGCGGCGCGGCATTGGCGGCCGGCGCGTTGTTGGGATTGGCATTCCCCGCATTTGCGTTCGCTGCACCAGCGCCGCTTTCAAGGCGACCCAGGCGCGAATCGAAATCCGTGGCTTGCGATTTGTTCTTGTCGTTGGCTTCCTGCAACTGGTGCTGCAGTTCCTCGATCTGGCCCTGCATCTGCTGCAATTGGGATTGCAGTGCCTGCACCTGATTGACCAGCGTGGTGCCACCCTGATTCTGCTGGTTCTGGGCCTGCTGCTCGAGTCGCGATACGCGGTCGGCGAGGCTGAGCCTGGAATCCTGGGCGTGTACGGAGGCGCCAAAAAGCATGGCGGACGCGATTGCGCCCGCCATGCTCATCCTGGCTGTAAAGCTGTTAGCCAGTCGCTTCTTCATTACTTCGCCGTGTAGACGATCTCGACGCGACGGTTCTTGCTCCAGCAATCTTCGTTGTGCTCACGGCACACCGGCTTTTCCTTGCCGTACGAGATCACGTTGAGCTGGCTGGCCGAGCCGCCGTTGGACTGCAGCGCGCTGGACACGGCATTGCCGCGACGCTCGCCGAGGGCCAGGTTGTACTCGCGCGTGCCGCGCTCGTCGGTGTTGCCTTCAAGGCGGATCTGCGCCATCGGGCGATCCTGCAGGTACTTGGCATGGCAAGCCATGATCTGCTGGAACTCAGGCTTGATTTCGTCCTTGTCGAAATCGAAGTACACAACGCGCTGACGGAGGCAGGCGTCGGTATCGAGATCGGCCGGGGTGTACTTGCCAGCGGTCGACGGAGCCGGGGTGGTCATCGGCGCTTCCGGCTGCGGCTGCGGCTTGACTTCCTGCTTCTTCGAGCATGCGGCCGCGCCAACGCAGAGCAGGGCGACCAGGGCGACGCGAACGGTCTTATTCATGGTGGACGTTCCTTCAAACAGGTTTGAGTTCCGACAGTCAATAATGATTGCGGTTACGGGACAGTTTTCGCCGGTGGACCGGCTGTTATTTTGCCATTTTGATGCCGGCGGTGCGCTGTCTCGCGCCGCCTGGCCCGCCTTCCGCGACGGATTGCCACGGCCGGCAAGCTGTTTGATCCGTCGTGTCGTCCAAGACTTCACGCCCGGATCACATGGCCGTGACGCTTACGCGTCACGGCATGAACTGCTTATCGCTGACGATAGGGACCCCAAGCCGGCTCGCGCACATCGCCATCTGCCAGTACCAGTCGCTGACGGACGAGGCCGTCGGCGGACACGGCATACAGCACACCACGGCGGCCTTCAGAGGCGGCATACAGCAGCATGCTTGCGTTTGGCGCGAAACTCGGTGTTTCGTCGATCGGACCCGGCGAGATGAAGCGCACCTGCCCACCCAGACTGCGGTCCATGATGGCAATACGATACACGTTCCCGTTGCCCTGCACCATCGCGATCTGCTTGCCGTCGTAGCTGATCGAGGCGTTGGCGTTGAACTGACCCTGGAAGGTGATGCGCTCGGCCCCGCCGCCACCGGCCGACATCTGGTAAAGCTGCGGGCGACCCGAACGGTCGGAGGTGAAGATGATGCTCTGGCCATCCGGCGTCCAGCGCGGCTCGGTATCGATGGCCAGGTTGTTGGTGAGGCGGGTTTCCTGGCGGGAGCCCACGTCCATGACGTAGATCTCGGGATTGCCCTGATAGGACAGCGCCAGGGCCAGCTTGCTGCCGTCCGGCGACCAGTTCGGCGCACCATTGATGCCCTTGGCGCGGGCCGAGATCAGCTGACGCGAACCGGTGGTGACGTCCTGCACGTAGATCGCCGAATTGCCGCTCTCGAACGACACGTAGGCGATCTTGCGGCCGTCCGGCGACCACGCCGGCGACAGCAGCGACTCACGCGAACGGGCCACCACCTGCGGGTTATAGCCGTCCGAATCGGCCACGATCAGCGAGTAGGTGGTGTTGTTACCCAGGCCCACCGCGGTGATGTAGGCAATGCGGGTCCAGAACGCGCCACGCACGCCGGTGATCTTCTCGTAGATGGCATCGGCGATCTGGTGAGCCACGCCACGCAGGTCGCCGGCCGGTGCGGTGAACGCCTGGGCCAGCAGACTCTGCTGCTTGTTGACGTCCCACAGCTCGTACTCGACGCGCATCATGCCGCCGCCGGCATCGCTGATGCGGCCGATGGTCAGGTAGTCCTGCTTGAGCAGTCGCCAGGTGGCGAAGTTGACGTCCGCACCCTTCGACGGCGTCTCCACGATTTCGCTCTTGGCGAGCGAGCGGAATTTGCCGGACCGGTTGAAGTCGTTGCGGATGACGTCGGCGATGTCGGTCGGCAGCGGCGCACCGCCCGCCTGGGCGAACGGCACCACGGCGATCGGCGTGGCCGTGGTCGTGCCGCCGACGATGTCGACGTTGAGCGACTGGGTCTGCTGGGCTGCTGCGGGACCGGCGAACAACGCGGCCACCAGGAGCAGGACGAAGGAGTAGCTGAAGGTCAGTTTGCGCATGGGGTCCATCACTGCGGTCTGAAAGTGAAATCAATTTGACGCTGGAACACGCTTTCGAAGCCTTTGTAGGGCAACGGCTGCGCGCGCAGCACCGCGTTTTCGATGGAGCGCTTGCCGGCTTCGTCGTAAGGGCAACTGGAGTCGACCTTGGCGCTCATCACGTCGCCTCCTGGCAACTGCACAATATGCACCGTGCACGGTGTGTTGGGCATGTTATCCGGGCGAAGCCAATTCTGAGTGACCGCGTTCTGAATCGCGGCCAAATACTGCGCCAGCAGGCCGGCATCGGGGCCGTTCTGGCCAGTCTGGCGCTGGGCTGCCACCGGCACGTTGTCCAGGCCGTTGTCCTGGGCGTTCTTCAGGTCCTGCATCTGCTGCTTGGCCTGGTTGGCCTTGCTCTGGGCCTGTTTGACCGACTTGTCGGCCGCATCCATCTTGGCGAACAGCTCGTCGAGCTTCTTCTGCTCTTCCAGCTTGTGCTTGGCCGCCTGGGCGTCCAATTCGGCCGCGCGCTGGCGCTGCTTCTCTTCCTGTTCCCGCTTGGCGTCTTCGGCTTTTTCCGCCGCATCGGCCACCACCTTCTCCTGATCCTTGGTATCGGGATGCTCGGGCGGGGGCGGCAAGGTCTTGATCTTCGGGGTTTCTTCCGAAGGCGGCGGCGGGATCGAAGGCGGCGGCGGCACGGTTGGCGGCGTCGGCTTGGCCTGGGCAGCCTTCGGCGGCGGCGCGCCGGTCGGGCCCACCAGGGTGGCTTCGATGATTTCGCCCTGCAGCTGGATCGGCTTGGCGCAGGCGATCAGGTTCCAGCTCGCCGGCAGGTGCAGCGTCTCGAACAGGCTTTCGTAGAACGAGCACGGCACCACCGCGAGTATCAGGAAACCCACGATGCCCAGATGGAGGATGGCGGAAAGGACAACCGCCTTGGACGTGCCCTTGGGGGTGTCTTCCCTCATTTCTTCTTGCCCGACTCCGGTGCGCTCATCAGGCCGACCTTGGAAACGCCGGCCTGCTGCAGGTCGGCCAGCACCTGATAGACGCCGTCGTACTTGCCGTCGCGGTCACCTGCGACGAGCACGCTGACATCGGGGTTCGCCTTGACGAACGCACCGACCTTGGTCTTCATGGTGTCCACATCGATCGGCTGGCGCTTCTCGGTACCCAGGGTGAGGTAGAGCTGCCCGTTCTGGTCGACCGCGACGATCACCGGATCCTTCTTGTCCTGCAGCGACTTGGCGTTCGCCTGCGGCAGGTTGATGTCGACGTTCTTGTTGATCATGGGTGCGGTGACCATGAAGATGATCAACAGCACCAGCATCACGTCGATATAGGGAACGACGTTGATCTCGGATTTCAGCTTGAGGCGCTTGTGGCGCGCGGAGCTTCGCATGATCGAGTCCCTCAGGCCGCTTCGTCGGTCTGGATCTGACGCTGGAGCACCGAAGAAAATTCTTCCTGGAACACTTCATAGCGCGAGGCGACGCGCTCGACCTTGTTGGCGAAGCGGTTGTACGCCCACACCGCCGGGATCGCGGCGAACAGGCCCATCGCGGTGGCGATCAGCGCTTCGGAAATATGCGGGGCCACCACGGCAATGGTGACGTCCTTCATTTCGCCCAGGCCCTGGAAGGCGCCCATGATGCCGATGACGGTGCCGAACAGGCCGACGTACGGGCTGATCGAGCCGACGTTGGCGAGGAATTCCAGATTGCGTTCCAGGCGGTTGATTTCGCGGGTGCCGGCCACGCGCATGGCGCGCTCGGAACCTTCGATCACCACGCGCATGTCATGCACGCGACGCTGGCGCTGGCGCACGAATTCGCGGAAGCCCGACTCGAACACGTTCTCCAGGCCGCCGTTGCTGGCGCCGCGATTGCTCACTTCGCGGAACAGCTGGGCGAGGTCCGCACCGGACCAGAAGCGCTCCTCGAAGCTCTCCGCCTCTTCCATCGCCGCCTTCAGCTGCGACACCTTGCGGATGATGATGACCCACGAGAGGAAGGAGAGCACCAGCAGCGCCAGCATGACGAACTGGACCAGGATGCTCGCTTCCGCGACCAGTTTGAAAATATTGACTCCACCGTTCATTGCTCGAAGGTCCTCCAGCACACGTACTTTTATTTAAGGGAAAAGGCCGGGGATAAGGTCGGCCGGAATTTGCACCGGACGCATGCGGCGGACATCGACGCACGCCACGCGCACCTTCGCGCGGATCAGCTCCGCGCCGTCCGCCCGGCGGATCGTCTGGGCGAAAAGGATACTGGCTGCCCGCCGTTCTTTGACTTCGACGCTTACCGCCAGTTCATCATCCAGCAGGGCCGCGCGCAGGAAGTCGATCTGCATTTCGCGGACCAGGAAGGCCAGGCCGGTGCTTTCCTTCACCGCGGACTGGCTGATGCCCAAGGCACGTAGCCATTCGCTGCGTGCACGTTCCATGAAACGCAGGTAGCTGGCGTGGTAGACCACCCCGCCCGCATCGGTATCTTCCCAATACACGCGCACCGGCCATTCGAAGGGCTCGGTCGCACTGGCTAGCGTGGTATCAGACATCGCTGTTGTCGGCCGTGAAGAGGTCGGCGGGCACCGAGGGTCGGGGCGGCGGGGTCAGGCCCAGGTGGCGCCAGCCCTTGGCGCTGGCCATGCGGCCGCGCGCGGTGCGCACCAGGTAACCCTGCTGGATCAGATAAGGCTCGACGACGTCCTCGAGGGTGCCGCGGTCTTCGCTGAGCGCAGCCGCCAGCGACTCCACGCCGACCGGACCGCCATCGAAGTTCTCGATGATGATGGTCAGCAGGCGACGGTCGAGCTCGTCGAAACCTTCGGCGTCGATCTTGAGCATGTCGGTGGCGGCACGGGCGGCGTCACGGGTGATCTGTCCTGCCGCGCGCACCTCGGCGTAGTCGCGCACGCGACGCAGCAGGCGGTTGGCGATACGCGGCGTACCGCGCGAGCGACGCGCAATCTCCTGCGCCCCTTCCAGCTCGCAAGGAATACCCATGATGCGCGCCGAGCGCCGCACGATGGCGGTGAGCTCGTCGGGCGTATAGAACTCCAAACGCTGCACGATGCCGAAACGGTCGCGCAATGGCGCCGTGAGCAGGCCGGCGCGGGTGGTGGCGCCGATCAGGGTGAACGGCGGCAGGTCGAGCTTGATCGAACGGGCTGCGGGGCCTTCACCGATCATGATGTCGATCTGGAAGTCTTCCATCGCCGGATAGAGCACTTCCTCCACGATCGGCGACAGACGATGGATCTCATCCACGAACAGCACGTCGTGCGGCTCGAGGTTGGTCAGCAGCGCGGCCAGGTCCCCTGCCCGCTCCAGCACCGGACCGGACGTGGAACGCAGATTGACGCCCAGCTCGTTGGCGATCACATGGCTGAGCGTGGTCTTGCCCAAGCCTGGCGGGCCGAAGATCAGCACGTGATCGAGCGCGCCGCCGCGCTTCTTGGCCGCCTCGATATAGATCGACAGCTGCTCGCGCACCGTCTGCTGGCCCAGGTATTCGGTCAGTCGCTTGGGGCGAATGGAGGCTTCGAGGGCCTCGTCGTCCATCTGGGCGGCAGCGGTAACGATGCGGTGTTCGGTCATGGGGCGAAATTATGGCAGAGCACGATGACGCAGGCTTGAAAAAAAGCCCGCCGAGCCAGCCCTCGCAACGAAAAAGGGCGCCGAAGCGCCCTTTTCGTCAAATTTCGACCTGGGCGCCCAGTTCGATCAGACGATTGCCCGGAATCTGGAAGAACGCCGTGGCCGGCAGCGCATTGCGCGCCATGAAGGCGAACAGCTTGTCGCGCCACAACGCCATGCCCGGTCGCTTGGCGTCCGCGATGATGGTTTCGCGCGAGAGGAAGAACGTAGTGTCCATCATGTCGAAGGGCAGACCCTTCTTGGAGCACTTGGACAGCGCATAGGGGATGTTCGGATCTTCCGCAAAACCGAAGCGCAAGGCCAGTCCGTAGAAATCGCCACCGAGCTCGGTGATTTCGATGCGTTCGCCCAAGTCCGCCGTCGGCGTTTCCAGCATTTCCACCGTCAGCAGCACGTTGCGTTCGTGCAGCACCTTGTTGTGCTTGAGGTTGTGCAGCAACGCGTGCGGCACGGCGTTCTGGTTGGCGGTAAGGAACACGGCCGTGCCCGGCACGCGCAGCGGCGGATGCTCGGCGATGTTCGCGATGAACGGATCCAGCGCCAGGCCCGACTGCTTGATCTCGCGCACCACCAGCTCACGGCCACGGCGCCAGGTGGTCATCACGATGAAGATCGCCACGCCCAGCACCAGCGGGAACCAGCCGCCGTACTCGACCTTGATCAGGTTGGCGCCCAGGAACGACAAGTCGATGGTGAGCAACAGCACGCCGGTCACGATCACCGTGAGGCGGCTCCAGTGCCACTGCCTGCGCGCCACGATCAACGCCAGGATGCTGGTGATGGTCATGGTGCCGGTCACCGCAATACCGTAGGCCGCGCTCAGGTTGTCCGAACTGCGGAAGCCAAGCACCGCGATCAGCACCATGATCAACAGGAAGTTGTTCACCCACGGCACGAAGATCTGGCCGGACATCTCGCGCGAGGTGTGCACCACCGGCATGCGCATCGAATAACCCAGCGACATCGCCTCGCGCGTCATCGAGAACGCGCCGGAGATCACCGCCTGCGAGGCGATCACGGTGGCGATGGTGGCCAGGCCGATCATCGGGTACAGCAGCGGCTCGGGAGTCAGCTTGAAGAACGGGCTGTCGATGGCTTCCGGATGACTCAGCAGCAATGCGCCCTGGCCGAAGTAGTTGAGCACCAGGGCCGGCAGCACGAAGCTGAACCAGGCGAGGCGGATCGGACGCTTGCCGAAATGACCCATGTCCGCGTAAAGCGCTTCGGCGCCGGTCAACGCCAGCACCACGCCGCCGAGCGCGATGAAAGCCTGCATGCCGTGACTGAAGAAGAACTTCACGCCGTAGACCGGATTGATCGCCAGCAGCACCTGCGGATTGTGCACCACCATGCGCAGGCCCAGCAGCGCAATGACGATGAACCACACCACCATCACCGGGCCGAACAGTCGGCCGACGCGCTCGGTGCCATGACGTTGCAGCGCAAACAGGAAGAACAGGATGACTGCCGTGATCGGCACCACCCAGTGGCCCAGATGAGGTGCGGCCACCTTCACGCCTTCCACCGCCGACAACACCGAAATGGCAGGCGTGATGACGCCATCGCCGTAGAACAGCGCCGCGCCAAAAATACCGATGATGGCCAGCAGCCAGCGCTGGCGCGCATCGCCGCGCACGCTGCGCAGCGCCAGAGCGAGCAGCGCCATGATGCCGCCCTCGCCCTTGTTGTCCGCACGCATGATGAACACCACGTACTTGAGCGAGACCACGATGATCTGCGCCCAGAAGATCAGCGACAGCACGCCGTAGATGCTCTCGGGCGTCGGCTTCATGCCGTCGTGGCTGAGCGTGGTCTGCAAGGTGTACAGCGGGCTGGTGCCGATATCGCCATAGACCACGCCGATCGCGCCGAGCGCGAGCGTGGCCAGCCGACGTTTGGTGTCAGCGTCGGACATGCCGTGAGAGGAATCAGGGGTCACGTCTCAGTGTCCTAGTGCGGCGCGCAGCGCCTTGCGAATGATAGCTTCGGCCGTATCGCCGTCGGCGGCGACCTTCTGCACCAGGCGGGTCACTTCGGCCGGCTTGTAGCCAAGTTGCTGCAAGGCCACGGTGGCTTCGCCCGTCGGGTCCAGCGGCGCGCCGTTGGGCGAGGCATGCGAGCCGGGCAGCGTGGTGGCCAGTCCGTCCACGCGATCGCGCAGCTCCACCACCATGCGTTCGGCCGTCTTCTTGCCGATACCGGGAATCTTGGTGAGCGCCACCACGTCGCCCGTCTGCACGAGACGCGCGAAGTCGTTGGTGGATACGCCCGACAGCACGGCCAGCGCGATCTTCGCGCCGATACCGCTGACTTTCTGCAGGTTGCGGAACAGGGTGCGTTCGGACTCGTGCATGAATCCGTACAGCGCGACGCTGTCTTCCTTCACCGCGTAGTGCGTGAGCAGGGTGACTTCCTTGCCGGTCTGCGGCAGGTCGTAGATGGTGGACATGGGCGCTTCGAGCTCGTAGCCCACGCCGCCCACCTCCACCATCAGCCACGGCGGCTGCTTGGACACCAGGGTGCCGCGCAATCGACCAATCATCGACGCCTCCAGGCGGTACGGGGAATGCCCACGCGCAAGAGGCTGGCACGGGTATGTGCGTGGGTCACCGCAATGGCAAGCGCGTCTGCCGCGTCAGCCTGCAGGGGGCCCTTGAGTCCGAGCAGGACGCCGATCATGTGCTGCACCTGGGTCTTGTCGCCGCGGCCGCTGCCGACCACGGACTGCTTTACTTCTGTCGCCGCATACTCGTGCACCGCGATCCCCTGGCTGACCACCGCGCAGATCGCGGCGCCCCTCGCCTGCCCCAGCTTCAACGCCGAGTCCGGGTTGCGCGCCATGAATACGCGCTCCACCCCGCACTCGTCCGGCCGATGGGCGGCGATGATGGCACACAGCTCGTCAAATATGCGTTTCAGGCGCAGCGGGAAGGTGGCTTCGCCGGCCACCACCAACGCACCATGGAAAACATGGGACAGCTTGCCCGTGGCGTCGACATCGATGATGCCTACGCCGGTGCGCTGGCTGCCCGGGTCGATGCCGATGATGCGGGTCATGGGCGAAGAGTCGTCGCGGGCCGATGAAGGGCCCGCGAACTTAGCTCGCAGCCTCGGCCGGCAGCAGCGCGTTGTGCGACACCTCGCTGACGTCGTCGAGCGCGTCAAGCTTCTCGAGCAGATCGAGCAGGGTTTCGAGCGCCTCGTCCGGCACCGCAACGCGATTGCTCGGGCGCATGCCCACGCCGGCATGCTGCGCGTTCAGACCGGCGGCGATCAGCGCCTGCTGCACGGCTTCGAAACTTTCCGGCGCACACAGCACGGTGCTTTCGCCATGCTCGTTCACCACGTCGTCGGCGCCTGCGTCCAGGGCCGCCTCGAGCACCTTTTCTTCAGCCGCTTCGTTGCCGCCGGTGGCAAACACCAGTTCGCCCACGCGGGAAAACTGGAACGCCACGGAACCGGTGGTGCCCAGGTTGCCGCCGTGCTTGGTCAGCGCGTGGCGCACGTCGGCCACGGTGCGGGTCGGGTTGTCGGTGAAGCAGTCGATGATCAAGGCGATGCCGGCGGGGCCATAGCCCTCATAGCGCAGCTCTTCCATGGCGGCGCCGCCATCGGCGCCCGAGCCGCGCTTGATCGCACGCTCGATGGTGTCCTTGGTCATATTGGCCGACAAAGCCTTGTCCACCGCCGCGCGCAGGCGCGGGTTGGCGGATGGATCGGCGATGCCGGCACGTGTTGCCACGGTGATTTCGCGGATCAGCTTGGTGAACACCTTGGCGCGCTTGGCGTCTTCGGCATTCTTGCGACCTTCGATGGACGGGCCTCTACCCATGGCACTTCCTGCAAATCTGGTGAACGGACGAGGCGCGAATTCTATCGCTTCACGGCGTAGTACGGGCAAGCGGCACGCGAAAGCGCTTGGGAATGCGCCCTGTCAGGCCTCAGCGCGATCGAAACGACCCAGCTGGAGGAACTGGGTGACCTGGCGCGCGGCTTCCTGGGAAAACAGCAGCCCCGTATGGTTGGTCTCGATGGCGCAGTGGTCGGCGATGCCAGGCAGGAACGTCTCTTCCACCGTCACACAGCCGTCGTTGTCGCCGGCGAACTGTCCGATCATCGCGCCCAGGCCGAGCGACACCTTGCCGGCAATCACACCCACCTCGCGCTCGCCCTGCCAGCGGTCGAAGCCGTTTTCCAGCAGTTCGCGATTGTGGCCGAGCAAAACCTCGCCACCACGCCCCATGCCGGCGAAGCGACGCGCGGCGGCACTGCCCTTGAGCGGGGATCCGAGGCAGACCACGCGCCCCGGAGGCAACGCGACTTCGGCGCAGGCGCGCAGCGCCAGCAGGCCGCCCAGGCTGTGGCCGACCAGATGCACGGTGTGCGAATCCTGTCCCAGCTCATGGATGCGCGACTGCAGACTGGCCAGGATGCGCGGCTGCGAGGCCGCCACGCTCATATAGTCGAAACGATGGACGCGAAAACCCGCCTCCATCATGCGCCGATGCAGCAGCAAGAGCGCGAAACCGCGCATCCAGAGGCCGTGCAGGAGAATGACGTGATCGGTCATGGCGCGTGTGGGGACTTCATCGACGATGAGAATGATCGTGCTTCGGCAACCAGATCATTCTGAAGAGTCCATTGTGCACAAAAAGTTGCGCTGCGGCCGCGACCCAGTACGCGAAAGGTTTCGCAGCGTCGCTTGCGCGCTCTTTCGCTCGTCATTCCGGCGCAGGCCGGAATCCAGTAGCGAGCGTGCAGGGTTTTCGCGAAAACCATCCACTGAGTCTCTGGATTCCGGCCTGCGCCGGAATGACGGCAGAAAAATCAGACCGGTTTCGTTTCCGCAGCCACCTTCACATGCAATTCCTTCAGCTGTGCCTCGCTCACCAAAGACGGCGCGTCGGTCATCAGATCCTGTGCGCTGGTGGTCTTGGGGAAGGCGATCACGTCGCGGATGGATTCCGTACCGGCCATCAGCGCGGCGATGCGGTCGATGCCGAAGGCCAGGCCGCCGTGCGGCGGTGCGCCGAACTTCAGTGCCTTGAGCAGGAAGCCGAACTTCATCTCGGCCTCGTCCGGCGTGATGCCGAGCAGGTCGAACACCGTGCTCTGCATGTCCGGACGATGGATACGGATGGAGCCGCCGCCGATTTCGTTGCCGTTGAGCACCATGTCGTAGCCGCGGCTCACTGCGTTGGACGCATTCGCGCGCAACTCGGCGATGTCGTCCACCTTGGGCGCGGTGAACGGATGATGCAGGGCGACGAAGCGCTTTTCTTCCTCGTCGTATTCGAACATCGGGAAGTCGGTGACCCACAGCGGCTTCCAGCTGTTTTCGACCAGGCCGCGGTCCTTGCCGACCTTCAGTCGCAGCGCACCCATGAAGTCGGTGACGGCCTTCCACGTGCCCGCGCCGAAGAACAGCATGTCGCCGGATTCGGCGCCGGTGAGCTTGAGCACGCCTTCCAGCGCTTTATCGTCGAGGAACTTGGCAACCGGCGAGTTGATGCCTTCGCGGCCCTTGGACAAGTCATCCACGCGCAGCCAAGCCAAGCCCTTCGCGCCGTACTTGGCCACGTATTCGGCGAGCTGGTCGATTTCCTTGCGCGTCAACGTCGCGCCGCCCGGCACACGCAGCGCGGCCACGCGGCCGTCGTCGGCATTGGCCGGCTCGGCGAACACCTTGAATTCCACGTGCTTCACCGCGTCGGCGATGTCGACCAGTTCCAGCGCAATGCGCAGGTCCGGCTTGTCCGAACCGAAGCGACGCATGGCTTCGGCCCAGGTCATGCGCGGGAACGCCGCATCGAGCTCGACGTTCACCACTTCCTTGAACACGTGGCGGATCAACTCCTCCACGAAATCCTGCACGTCCTTTTCTTCGACGAAGGCGAACTCGAGGTCGAGCTGGGTGAATTCGGGCTGGCGATCGGCGCGCAGATCTTCGTCGCGGAAGCAGCGGGCGATCTGATAGTAGCGGTCGAAACCGGCCATCATCAGGATCTGCTTGAACAGCTGCGGCGACTGCGGCAGCGCGTAGAACTGGCCCGGATGCACGCGGCTTGGCACCAGGTAATCGCGCGCGCCTTCGGGCGTGGCCTTGGTCAGGATCGGCGTTTCGATGTCCTGGAAACCCGCGGCATCCAGATAGCGGCGCAGCGACTGCACCAGCTTGATGCGACGACGCATCATCTGCTGCATGTCCGGGCGGCGCAGGTCGAGGTAGCGATAGGTCAGGCGCATCTCCTCGTTGGGATTCTCGTGCATCGCGAACGGCAGATCCTTCGCGGCGTTGAGAATCTCGACGTTGTCGGCCACCAGCTCCACCGTGCCGGTGCGCAGCTTGTCGTTCACCGACAGGCGCTTGCGGATGGCGCCGGTGACGCGCAGGCAGTACTCGTTGCCGATTTCATTGGCCACGGCAAATGCGGCGGCGTTGTCACGCTCGATCACCACCTGGGCCAGGCCCTCGTGGTCGCGCAGGTCGACGAAAGCCACGTGGCTCTGCAGGCGCAGGGTGTTGACCCAGCCACACAGGGAAACGGTCTGGCCGACCAGTGCCTCATCGATGAGGCCGCAAAAATGCGTGCGCATGCGCTTGGAACTCCGGGCCGCTGGGCGGCGTGATGCGTGGACAAGAAGACCCGGAATGTTAACACCGACCCGCCCGGCGGCGAACGGCAGGCGGGGCTGCAAAACCCCGCCTGCGCCCACTTTTCAGCCCGTTACCAGCGCCGATTGACCGAGAACAGGCCGCGGCAGCCCTTGGAAACCCACACGCCGGCACGGTTCCAGCCCCAGCTATAGCCCTGCTCGCAGGCCGAGCCGGACAGCTGGCGCACCAGCACGGCGTTGCCGCGCGCACCCACGTCCACCTGGCAGAAGTGGTACTGCTTGTCGTTGCTTTCGCATTGCAGGCGGATTTCGCGATCCCAGTCGGGACCCGGGCGCCAGCCGCCGTTATCCGGCGGACGATAGCCCGGCGGCGGGTAGTAGCCACCACCCGGCGGGCGATACCCGCCTCCGCCCATTTCCACGAACTGGGCGCGGCAGCCGCGATCCACCCACAGGCCGCCGCGATCGACGCCCCAGGTCTGGCCGCGTATGCACGGGCTGTTCGATTCCTGGCGGATCATTTCGGCGTCGCGCCACGGCACCTGGCAGCGCGTGAAACGGCCATCGTCGCTGCCGCAACGCACCTGGTCGCGACCCTGCGCATGCACCGCCGGCGCCGCCACCCACAACAGGCCTGCCATGAGACCTGCCGCTACACCCATCAAGCCTGTTCGTATCCGGAACATCGATCCCACTCCTCTGTGACGGCTAGTCACGCTAGTGGGAATATCTTCAACCGGAATTGAATATCTTGCGACTGTTCGTAGAAACCTGCCGGCCGGCTATCCGGCGTTCAGCCATCCGGCTCGCTCAGCTGTCGCTGGAGGAGCTCGATGAGCTTGAGGGAGCGGGCGGGCTCGGGGCGCTGGCCGCAGGCGCGGCGCTGTCGCCGGCCAGGTTGCGCTTCTTGTCGCCGTCCTTCTTGAAGTCGGTCTCGTACCAGCCGCTGCCGGCCAGGCGGAAACCCGGCGCGCTCAGGCGCCGCTTCACTTCGGCCACGTCGCAAGCCGGGCACACCGACGGATCGGGGTCGGCGATCTTCTGCAGGCGGTCAAAACGGTGGCCGCAGCTGGCGCATTCAAATTCGTAGATAGGCATGGACACTCCGAAGGATCGCTCGCCGTGCCGGGATCACGCACCGACGCGTACGACGACAACTGTCCATTATCGAGGCGAACGGCGGGAATTCAACGATTTGTAGGTCCGGCAAGGCAAACGGCTAAAGCGCGAAGGCGACCAGCACCGCTGCTTCGGTGAATTCGGTGAGCGCACCGCAGGTATCGCCGGTCATCCCGCCCAGCCGGCGCATGCAGCTCCATCGCCACCAGACAAACACCAAGGCGGCCACCAGGATGGCCCGCAACCCGTGCCAGCCGGCGAACAGCGTAACGATGGCGGCGAACAGCAGGGCCAGGGCGCATCGCGCGCGCGACTCACCCACCAGGCCGCTGCCAAGGCCGCCGCTGCGTACGTAGGGCGTCGTCATGAACGCCGCGGTGAGGATCGCGCGCCCCAACAAGGGCGCCACCCACAACATCGCCGACGGCTGGGGCATGCTGGCCAGCGCCGCGAATTTCAACAGCAACACCAGCATGATCGCGGTAACCCCGATGGGGCCGCTGCGCGGGTCTTTCATGATGGTCAGCGTGCGCTCGCGATCACCCAGGCCACCCACCCAGGCGTCTGCACTGTCGGCCAGGCCATCCAGGTGCAGCGCCCCCGTCAGCGCCACCCACGCAACCAGCAACAGCGCTGCAGCCAGCAAGGATGACGCGCCCGATAACAACCAACCCAGGCACCACAGCAAACCGCCAATCAACAAGCCCACGGCCGGATACCAGGCCAGCTGCGCCGAGGGGGAGGACGCGCCATCGAACGCGCGCGCCGGCAGCGGCAAGCGCGTGAGAAAACCGATGGCAGCGAACAGTCCCCGCATCAGGCCGGTTCCTGCTTGCTCGTGGGCGACACCCAAGGCAGCACATGCAGCGATGCGTGCGGCACGTCGATGTTCGCCATCTCGCCGAAATCGCGCGCTTCCGCCTCGCAACGCAGCAGACGGATCGCACCGCCATGGGTCACCACCAGCACCCGCTGCGATTCCGCCGCTTCGGCGACCTCGTTCAAGGCGGCGCAGAGACGGTCGCGAAAGGCGGCGAACGGCTCGCCGCCCGGCGGCGGATGCGCGACGGGATCGGCCCAGAAGCGCGTCAGCGCGTCACCTTGTTCCTGCGCCAGCGTCTCGATGGGCACGCCCTGCCAATCGCCGAAGTGATATTCGGCCAGACGCGCATCCACCCGCATCGGCACGCGCCGCGCACAGGCCAGATCCTGCGCGAACTCCGCACAACGACGCAGCGGCGACGTGACGATGGCATCCCAGCTGCGTCCGAAAATCGCCGCACGCAACTGACTCCAGCCCAGCGGGCTGAGCGCGTCGTCGAGTTGGCCGCGATAGCTGCGCTGCCCGGTATCGCCATGGCGCAACAAATCGATGCCGGTGTGCTTGCCGATCATGCGCTGCTCACCCCCGCCTGCGCGAAGGTGGCCATGCGCGCGTGCAGATCGCAGGCCAACCGCATCAACGGTACCGCGGCAGCAGCACCGCTGCCCTCGCCCAGGCGCAGGCCAAGATCCAGCAGCGGATCGGCTTCCAGTACCGCAAGCAGGCGTGCGTGACCGCGCTCGCGCGAGCGATGCGCGAAGAACATCCATTCACGGCAGGACGGATTGATGCGCACCGCTGCCAGTGCCGCCGCCGTGGTGATAAAGCCATCGACCAGCACAGGAATACCGCGCTGCGCCGCGCCGATATACGCGCCGCACAACGCGGCGATCTCGAAGCCACCCACGCGACCGAGCCACGCCAGCGCATCGTCATCGGCGGGATAGAGCGCCAACGCGCGCTCGATCACCGCGGCCTTGTGCTGGATACCCGCGGCATCCAAACCGGTGCCGGCGCCGGCGAGCGCACTGGGCGATTCGCGCAACAGTCCACAGGCCAGCGCCGCCGCCGAGGTCGTGTTGGCGATGCCCATCTCGCCGCCGATGAAAAGCTTCGCACCGGCCTGCCGCGCAGCTTCCGCGCTGTCTGCGCCGGCACGCAGGGCGAGCTCCAATTGCACCGCGCTCATCGCGGGGCTTTCGCAGAAATTGTTGGTCTGCGGCGCAATGATGGCGCGTCGCACATGGGGCAGTTCGCCCGGATCGTTCACCGTACCCAGGTTCACTACCTCGAGCATGGCGCCCAGGCTGCGCGCCAGCACGCTGATCGCGGCACCGCCATTGGCGAAGTTGCGGATCATCTCGCCGGTCACTACCTGCGGAAACGCCGATACGCCTTCGGCGGCCACGCCGTGGTCGCCGGCAAAAATACTGATCCATACCGACTGCACCGACGGCATCACCGCGTGCTGCATGCCGGCCAGACGCACGGCCAGCGTTTCCAACGTGCCCAATGAACCCGGCGGCTTGGTCAGCTGCGACTGGTGTTCCAATGCGCGCTGGCGGCTCGCTTCGTCGATCGCGAAGCAGGGTTCGGTCAGCCAGTCTTGGCTCATGTAAGACTTCCTTTGAGGGGCATGGGTAATCCGGCAGCGACAAACACCACCCGCTCGCACTGCGCGGCAAGGGCTTGGTGCAAGCGTCCGGCTTCATCTACAAAACGTCGCGTGAGTTCACCCATGGGCACCACGCCCAGGCCCACTTCGTTGCTGACTAACAGCAGCTGACCCTTCAGCGAAGGCAGCAGGTGAAGCAAGGCGTCACGCTCCTGCGCGAAGCGTGCGGTATCGGGGGCGCCCAGCAGGTTGCTGAGCCACAGCGTGAGACAGTCGACCAGCACGCATCGGCCAGGGCGCGCATGCGCTTCCAGGGCCGCAGCCAGGGCCAGCGGTTCTTCCACGCTGAGCCAGTGGGAAGGACGTTGCGCCCGGTGACGGGCGATGCGCGCGGCCATCTCCTCATCGTGCGCCTGTGCGGTGGCGATGTAGACCACCTCGTGCCCCGATTCGGCGGCAAGTCGTTCGGCCAGCGCGCTCTTGCCGGAGCGGGCGCCGCCGAGGATCAAGGTGCGCATGGCGTGCCCTCCTTCATCGGTTGCAGCAGTCGCAGCAGTGCCGCGGTATCGAGATGTGCTTCCACGGTATCGGCCACGCGGTCGATGCTCCCCTCGCGCAGCGCGTGCAGGTCGAGCGGAGCGGCATCGCGCAGACCCGCCCAGCCAAGCAGGGCCGCGAGCGCCTGCGGCTCATCGAATAGACCGTGGAGGTAGGTGCCAAGGATCTGACCATCAGTCGACAGCGTGCCGTCAGGTTCGCCCGAACCGAGCACACTAGCCGGCTGCTCCAACGCTGCACCACGACTGACGCCGCAGTGGATCTCATAGCCGCTCACCCGCGCGTCTCCCAGGACCAGTTTCCCCTCCACGCGCCGCAATTGCTTGCGCGATTGAAGCGTGGTCTCCATCTGCAACCAGCCCAGTCCATCGCTCGAGCCCGGCTCGCTCTCGATGCCCAGTGGATCATGCACGAAGCGCCCCAGCATCTGGAAGCCGCCGCAGATGCCGATCACTTTCCCGCCATAGCGTAGATGCCGCGTGATGGTTTCGTTCCAGCCTTGCGCGCGCAGCCAGGCCAGGTCGGCGCGGGTGGATTTGGAACCGGGCAGCACGATCAGGTCCGCGTGCGGATGCACTTCATCGGGACCCACGAAACGCAGCTCGACGTCTGGATGGGCAAGCAAAGCGTCGAAGTCGGTGTGGTTGCTGATGCGCGGCAAAGCGGGAACCAGCACGCGCAGGCGGGCGGCATGCTTTTTTATGGCGTCGCGCGGCAACGCGTCTTCGGCCTCCAGGTGCAGGCCGTGCAGATAGGGCAGCACACCGAGCACCGGTTTGCCGGTTTCGCGCTCCAGCCAATCCAGGCCCGATTGAAGCAAAGCCATGTCGCCGCGAAAACGATTGATGACGAAGCCGGCGATGCGCGCGCGTTCGCTTGGCGAAAGCAGCGCCAACGTACCCACGAGATGCGCGAACACGCCGCCGCGATCGATGTCGGCGATCAGTATCACTGGGCAATCGACCGCCTCGGCGTAGCCCATGTTGGCGATATCGCGATCGCGCAAGTTGATCTCCGCCGGACTGCCCGCGCCCTCCACGACGATCGCGTCGTAGCGATCGGCCAGGCGGCGATGCGAGGCGAGCACGGCGTCCATCGCGATGCGCTTGTAGTCGTGGTAGTGGCGCGCATCCATGTTCGCCACCGGATGCCCATGCACGATCACCTGCGCGCCGATGTCGCTATTGGGCTTGAGCAGGACCGGATTGAAATCGGTATGCGGCTCCAGGCCAGACGCCTGCGCCTGCACGGCCTGGGCGCGGCCGATTTCGCCGCCATCGATCGTCACCGCGGAATTCAACGCCATGTTCTGCGGCTTGAACGGCGCCACCGCGATGCCGCGTCGGTGCAACCAACGGCACAAACCGGTGACCAGGGTGCTCTTGCCCGCATCGGAAGTGCAGCCTTGCACCATCAGCACGCCAGCGCTCATCGCAGCATTTCCTTCAAGTCCAGCGCGCCTAGCGCATCGTCGAGGCGCTGCAATGCGGCGTCATCGGGGGGTAGGCCAAAACGCAGGCTTGCCGGCGTGTCGAACAGACGGGTCAGGATGCCTTGCTTGGCGAGCGCCACATGCACGGCTTCAGCGCGCGCGTGCCGCCACCACTGGAAGAACGCGCATCCCGCCGCGGGTGCCATGCCATGACGCAGCAGCACAGACGCAAGACGATCGCTCATGCTGTGCAGCCAAGTGAGTGCCGTGGCCTGCCACGTGCGATCGGCAAGCGCGAGCTTTAGCACATGACGCGTGGGTCCGCTCAAAGTCCACGGGCCCAGACAATCGCCCAGCGATGCAAGCAGCGCAGGATGTGCCGCCACAAAGCCGGCGCGCGCCCCAGCCAGACCGAAGAACTTGCCGCAGGAACGGAGCACGATCAGCCCCTCGCGTTGCGCTTCACTGCAAAGGCTGTGCTCCGGCGTGGCATCCATGAAAGCCTCGTCGACGATCAGCCAGCCGCCACGCGCAGCCAACGCCGCATGACTTGCCAGCAAGGCGGCACGATCGAAACGCTCGCCGCCGGGATTGTTCGGATGGATCAGGACGATCACGTCGTAGCGCGATGGATCCGCCAGCAGACTCGCTGCCGACTGCGTTTCCACCGCATGGCCCGCACGGCGCCACGCATGCGCGTGTTCGTTGTAGCCCGGCGCAATCACTCCCACCCGCGAGGTTTGCCGCAGATTGGGCAGCATCTGGATGGCGGCCTGCGATCCGGCTACGGGCAACAGTTGCGCGGCACCGTAGTACTCGCACGCCGTCTCCGTGAGGCCATCGTCGTCTTCGGGCAATCGCTGCCAGACGGAGGCCGGCACCGCGGGCACCGGCCAGGCGTAAGGGCTGATGCCGGTGGACAAGTCCAGCCACGCGTCTGGCGCTATGCCGTAGGCGCGCGCTGCTCGCAGCAGGCGTCCGCCGTGTTCAAGCATGGCCGGCTCCCCAGCCCACGGCGCCGAGCAGCGCGATCACCACCAGCCAGAGCACCACGCAGCGACGCACCAGGCGCAACGCGCGCACGATGGACTGCCCATCCGGCGCATCACCCTCGCCCAGCACGGGACGCGGTTCCCACACACCGTCATAAGGCGCGGCGCCACCGAGGCAGACGCCGAGAGCGCCCGCACCGGCAGCCATCACCGGGCCGGCGTTAGGGCTGTCCCATCGCGGCGCCTGTTCGCGCCAGCAACGCCACGCTCGTGCCGCATCGCCCAGCAACACGTAACTCATCGCAGTCAGGCGCGCCGGCAGAAAATTGAGCACATCATCGATCCGCGCAGCCGCCCAGCCGAAGCGCTCATAGCGTTCTGTGCGATAGCCCCACATGGCATCCAGCGTGTTGGCGAGTCGATAGAGCACGGCGCCCGGTGCTCCCAGCACGAGGAACCAGAACAGCGCGCCGAACACTGCATCGTTGCCGTTCTCCAGCACCGATTCCGTGGCGGCAGCAGCCACCTGCGCATCATCCAGTGCGACGGTATCGCGACTCACCATGCGTCCCACCGCCGTGCGTGCACCAAGGATGTCGCCGGCGGCAAGCGCGCGGGCGACCGGCATGGCGTGATCGCCCAGGCTGCGCAAACCGATGACGAGGTAGAGCACGATCACATCGAAAACCAGACTCAACCAGGACGCCGCGTACCCGATCCACACGCCAAGCAGCCAAGCCAGCGCCACCAGAGGCAGCACCACAGCGCACCACGCCAGCACGCCCGCCGCTCGACGATCGCCGTGCCATCGCGATTCGGCCCAGGCGGCCAGACGTCCAAACAGCACCAACGGGTGCATCCGCCGCGGTTCGCCCAGCCACGCATCAAGCACAATCGCGAGCAGCATGGTCAGGGCGGTGATCATGGCTGGAACAAGGCCACGGCTGCCGTCGGGTTGGACGGGAAATAGAGATGCATGAAGCTCGCGGTGAAACGGCCACGGCGAAATACGCCTTCCCGACTCGGGCCGCCATCCGGATTGGCGGCCATGGTCAACGGCGGCTCGCCGATCTCGGCGAGCGCGTAATGGAAGGTGTGGCCGCGCAACTCGCCTTCGGGCAGGGCGACGGATTGCATCCCCAACCCACCGAGTCGCGTCTGCATCGTCGCCTGGCCCTGCAACAGCCCCGCCATCGGAAATGCCTTGCCATCGGTACCCGCCAGGGAATCCAGCGCGTAAAGCATGCCGCCGCATTCGGCCAGCAGCGGGCGGCCGGCGTTGACGTGATCGTGCAAGGAGCTGCGCAAGGTGTCGCTATCGGATAGCGCCTGCAAATGCAGTTCGGGATAGCCGCCAGGCAGCCATGCCGCATCGCATTCGGGCAGCGCATCGCCAGCCAGCGGCGAGAAGAAGCGCAACTCAGCGCCCGCTTCGCGCAACAGATCGAGATTGGCCCGATAGAGAAAACAGAACGCCGCATCGCGTGCAATGGCGATGCGGCAATCCTTCAGATGCCTGGGCACCGGCGCGCGCGAAGCAGCGGGGAAACTCACCGGTGGCGGGATTTCAGCCGTGGCGTGCGTCGCCCATGCGTCGGCCAGTGCATCCAGGCGCGCATCGATATCGCCAAGTTCACCAGCAGCCACCAGGCCCAGGTGCCGCTCGGGCAAGGCCAGCGCGGGATCGCGGGGCAAGGCACCCAGCCATTGCAGATGCGACGGCACACTGCCGGCAAGCAGTTGTGCGTGATACGCGCTGCCCACACGATTGGCGGCGACACCATGCACGCGCAAACCGTCGCGATAGCTCGCCAGTCCCAGCGCCAGCGCACCGAAAGTCTGCGCCATCGCCGAACCGTCGATCACGGCAAGCACCGGCAACCCAAAACGCTGTGCAAGGTCGGCGCTCGATTGGCCGCCGTCGAACAAGCCCATCACGCCTTCGACCAGGATGAGATCCGCCTCGCCCGCCGCCTCGACCAAGCGCGCGCGCACGTCATCCTCGCCGTTCATCCACAGATCAAGCTGGTAGACCGGCGCGCCACTGGCACGCTCAAGCACCATGGGGTCGAGAAAGTCGGGGCCGGTCTTGAAGACGCGCACGCGCCGGCCCTGCCGAACGTGCCAGCGCGCCAGGGCTGCCGTCACCGAGGTCTTGCCTTGGCCCGACGCAGGCGCCGATACCAGCAAGGCGGGACAGGAGGCGCTCTGGTCGGTCATCGGTGAACTCCGTTGTTTATTCCACTCGCCACACCGAGCGAACGCTTCAGAGCTCGATGCCCTGCTGCGCCTTGATGCCTGCCTGGAAGGCGTGCTTCACCAGGCGCATTTCCGTCACCGTATCGGCCAGTTCCACCAGGGCATCCGGCGCGCCGCGACCGGTGATCACCACGTGCTGACGTGGCGGCCGGGCCTTCAGCGCGGCGCATACGATGTCCAGGTCGATATAGCCTTTGACCAGGGCGATATTGAGTTCGTCCAGCAGCACGAAGTCGATCGACTCATCCACCAGCATATTGGCCGCCACCTGCCAGGCCGCTGCCGCCGCCTGGATGTCGCGTGCCTTGTCCTGCGTTTCCCACGTATAGCCTTCGCCCATCACGTGGTAATCGAGCTCATCGGGAAAGCGGCGAAAGAACGCCTCCTCACCGGTGGAAAAACTGCCCTTGATGAACTGCACCACGCCGCAGCGAAAACCATGGCCCAGCGAACGCGCCAGCATGCCGAAGCCGGACGAGCTCTTGCCCTTGCCGTTGCCGGTGTTCACCACCAGCACGCCGCGCTCGATGGTCGCACGGGCAATCTTGCGATCGACCAGTTCCTTCTTGCGCTGCATGCGCTCGCGGTGGCGCTCTTCTGCATTCGGCGTTTCGGGCGTATCGCTCATGCTCAGGCTTCCTTCTGCTGCACACTCGAAGACGATGCCACGCGCACGATCAGCGCGTGCAGCACCAAGGCTGCTGCCACGTAACAGAGGGTGGTGCGTACAAACAGCGGACCCCACTGCCACAGGCGCGCCAGGTATTCAGTCATGTGCGGCTGCGCATAACGACCACCCAGCCAATAGAACGAACCGTTGGAGATGGCAAAGGACCCGATCGCCGCCAGCACCGCCACGCCAAAGGCGCCCAGCAGCGACAAGGCGCTCTGATCCACACGCGGCGCATACCAGCGTCCGGCGTACCACAGGACCGCATAAGCCAGCGGCAGGAACGAGTAGGCCAGCGTCACGCAGAAAGCGCTCACGCCTGCGTAGCTGATCGATACCCAGTCCAGCGCCACGGCGAGCAGCACCATCACCACGAAGGTCCAGTGCCGGCGCAGGTACAGACCGCCGAGGAAAAACAACGCCATCGATGCATCAGGCAGATGCAGCATGTCGCCGAAATGCTTGAAGCGGGTGGCGATCATCACCGCCGCCAGCAGCAGCCACAGCGCGTTGAAGCGCGAACCGGAGAGAGCTTTCACAAGACGACTCCTAGTCGAATGCATGGAAAAACGCCGAGGCCCACTCAGGCCCCGGCGTCATGGCTTACTGCGCGGGTTGATAACGCAGGGTCAACATGTAGTTACGACCCGGCTGGTTGAAGTACCAGGCGGTTTCGTAGTCCTTGCCGAAGGCATTGTTCAGTGCCAGCTGCAGCTTGAAATCGCGCGAGATGGCGTAGGCAACACGCAGGTTGGTGATGGCATAGCCGCCCAGCGGATGCTGGTTGGCCAGATCATCGTAGCGACGACCCGAGACGAACCACGTGCCTCCCACGCTGAAGTCGCCGAAGCTGTGGTCGAGGTCGATATTGCCGGTCTGTCGCGCACGGCGTGGCAGCAGGTTGCCTTCGTACGCGGCCGATTCGTCGCGCGGGTCCAGCCAGGTGCCCGTGCCCGTCACCAGCCAGCCCAGCACGTGCCCGCTCACCACGCCTTCTGCACCGCGGATGCGCGCCTCGTCCACATTGCCCGGCGCCTGGGTCGCCGCGTCGTAGGTGATCAGGTCGGTCACGTTGTTGCGGAACGCATTCAACGACCAGTAGCCCCAGTCGTAGCTGCCGCGCAGGCCGAGTTCGAAGTTCCTCGAACGTTCCGGCTTGAGATTCGGGTCGCCGTAGAACGGGTAGTACAAGTCGTTGAAGGTCGGCGCCTTGAACGCGGTGCCATAGCTCGCGGTGAGGCGCAGCGTCTGCGTGAAGTCCCAGCCCCACAGCAGGCTGCCGGTGTTCTTGCTGCCGAACTGGCTGTTGTCGTCGTGACGCACGCTGGCCTGCACCGACTGGCTGCCGAAGGTCTGCTGCCATTGCACGAAGCCGCCGCGATCGATGCGGCTGTTCACCGGCTCGCCGGTAAACGCATTCATGTAACCAGCCGTGCTGTCCACATGGTCACGCTGCCAGTCGAAGCCGGTCGTCAGCAGGCCACCCCAAAAGCCGATATCCGCCTGGAACGAACCCAGGTCGCGATGCGTGTCGAAACGATCGACGTACACGCCCTGGTAAAAGTCCTTGCTGAAGTCGCCGCTGGTGCCGAGGCTGAGCGTGAGCTTCACGTTGGACGCCGGGCGGTAGTGCACGCTGCCACCCACGACTTGCGTGGCGCTCTTGTCGGAGTCGGTGTACGTGCCGTCGTAGTAGTTGTGGCCTTCGCTGCGGAACAGGCGCACATCGGCGTCCCACTGTTCGTCGAACTTGTAGCCGCCCTGCAGGGTCAGCGCATTGTTGCGATAGCCGTCCTTGTCCGGCTGGTCGGCAAAGCAGGCTGCGCCCACTTCGGCCGCACCGACGCGGCAGGAATTGATGCCGTGCGTCTGATCGTGCGATGCCTCCAGCGAGTACCAGCCGTCGCCGCTCTTGCCGGCAAAACCGGCCGAGCCATTCAGATGGCTATAACTGCCGACGCCCAGGCTGAAGGACGGCACGAAGGCGCCTTCCGGACGACGCGTGAAAATCTGGATCACGCCGCCGATCGCCTCGGAGCCGTAGAGGCTGGAGAACGGGCCGCGCACGATTTCAATGCGCTCGATCTGGTCGACCGGGAAGTCCTGCAACGCCGCCGTGCCCAGCGTGGCCGAGCCGATCTTGACGCCGTCGATCATCACCAGCACATGGTCGGCTTCGGTGCCACGCAGGAACGCGCTGGTCGCCTTGCCGGGACCGCCGTTGTTGGCGATCTGCATGCCCGGCGTGCCGCGCAGCAGGTCTGCCAGGGAGGACGGCTGCAGGCGTTCGATATCGGCGCGGTCGATCACCGTCACCGCGGACAGCGTCTGGTTCTGTGTCTGCTCGGTGCGCGTGGCAGTCACCACCACACCGTCGAGGTTGGTCGTGTCGTCCGCAAACGCAGGCAAAACGATGGTCAAAAGCGCCGTCGCCAACGCGGTGCGACGGATCATGGAAAGTCGGATGGTCAAAGTACTGCTCCTCAACCGCGCCTGCCCGCGCGGATCGCATGGGAAATAGACAGGCAGGAGGAGCGTGGCGGCCGTGCGCGTGCACGACATCCATGACACGGCCCACCGCCTGTCTGGTCGTACCTCAAGGCCGGTCTCCGGGCTCGCGGGCGAAGACGTAAACGCCTTCCGGAACGACGCCTTCCCATGCGCTTGGCACAGTGGCTCGATGTCGCTCCGTCGATCCTCATCTGGATCGCGCCTGCCTACCGTTGCGGGGGCAGCTCCGGAATAGGCGCATCAGCGCCGCACCGGATTCCCGTTTCAACTCCCAGCCGACTGGCTGGGGGTCACCTCAGGTGGGGCGCATGGTAGCAGAGTGGGGGCTGGGGCCGTTGGGTTGAGCCGTCTCCCCGTTTCGTCCGTGCACGCCTTCCTGTGGGAGCGCACCCTGTGCGCGACAGCCACGCTGGGATGTATCGCTCCGTAGGTTCGTCGCGCACAGGGTGCGCTCCCACAAAAAAACCGCTCCGCCCGCACCAGAACGCACGGTTCTTGGCTCTTGATGTGGCTCTGGCCATTGGGGGTCCCCGCATGACGCGGCGGTCGGGTTACCCGGGGGGCCCTTCTCCGTTGGTCACTTTCTCTTGGGCAAGCAAGCGAAAGTGACCCGGGCCGCGGCAGCGGCACGGAAGCCCGCGGCAGGCGGGCCACGCGACAACCAAACACCGAGGCTCTGGATCCCGGCCTGCGCCGGGATGACGACGTTGGGACGGTCCCGCGAGCACCCGCCCCTCACCCCAGCCCTCTCCCGATGGGGAGAGGGAGCAAAGCGGCGCGCCTTTGAAAGGCCACGCAAAACAAAACGCCCGCCCTGCTCACACAGGACGGGCGCCACAACCGGCAACTTCCAAACGACCCAGCACAGTTACTGCGTGTGGAAGACCAAATGCCCCTGCTCTGCCTCCACCACGATGGTCGCGCCAGCAGCAAACTTCCCTTCCAAAATCTGACGCGCCAGCGGATTCTCCAACTGCTGCTGAATCGCCCGCTTCAGCGGCCTCGCGCCATACACCGGATCGAAGCCCACATTGCCGAGCAGGTCCAGCGCCTTGTCGCTGATCTCCATGCGCAGCTGACGCTCGGCCAGACGCTTCTCCAGATAGGTCAGCTGGATCAGCGCGATCTTGCGGATCTGCTTCTTCTCCAGCGGGCGGAACACCACCAGTTCATCGAGTCGGTTGATGAACTCCGGACGGAAGTGCGCCTGCACCACGCCCAGCACCGCCGCCTTCATCTGCAGATAATCGGCCTCGCTGTCGCCCGCCTGCTCCTGGATCATCTGCGAGCCAAGGTTGGAGGTCATCACGATGACGGTGTTGCGGAAATCCACCGTGCGACCCTGGCCGTCGGTGAGGCGACCATCGTCCAGCACCTGCAGCAGGATGTTGAACACGTCCGGGTGAGCCTTTTCCACCTCGTCCAGCAGGATCACGCTGTACGGGCGACGACGCACGGCCTCGGTGAGATAGCCGCCTTCTTCGTAGCCCACATAGCCCGGAGGCGCGCCGATCAGGCGGCTCACGGAGTGCTTCTCCATGAACTCGCTCATGTCGATGCGCACCATCGCATCCTGCGTGTCGAACATGAACTCGGCGAGCGCCTTGCACAGTTCGGTCTTGCCCACGCCGGTGGGACCGAGGAACAGGAACGACCCGTTGGGGCGATTCGGATCGGAAAGACCCGCACGCGAGCGGCGAATCGCATCGGACACCGCACGCACCGCTTCATCCTGGCCAACCACGCGCTTGTGCAGCGCGTCTTCCATATGCAGCAGCTTGTCGCGCTCGCCTTCCAGCATCTTGTTGACCGGGATGCCCGTCCAGCGCGACACCACCTCGGCGATTTCTTCCTCGGTGACGCGATCCTGCACCAGCTTGAAGTCCTGCTTTTCGGCGGCTTGCGCGGCGGCGAGCTGCTTTTCCAGTTCCGGCAGCTTGCCGTACTGGATCTCGCTCATCTTGGCGTAGTCCTGCTGACGCTGGGCGGCGTCCAGTTCCACGCGCGCGGCCTCGATCTGTTCCTTGACCTTGGTGGCGCCCTGCAGCGCGGCTTTCTCGGACTTCCAGATCTCGTTGAGATCGGAGAACTCGCGCTCCAGCTTTTCGATGTCGCTTTCCAGATCGGCAAGGCGCTTCTTGGAGGCGTCGTCGGTTTCCTTCTTGAGCATCTCGCGCTGGATTTTCAGCTGGATCAGGCGACGCTCCAGGCGATCGAGCTCCTCCGGCTTGGAATCGATTTCCATGCGGATGCGCGAGGCCGCTTCGTCCATCAGGTCGATGGCCTTGTCCGGCAGCTGGCGATCGGGGATGTAGCGGTTGGACAGTGTGGCCGCCGCGACGATGGCCGGGTCGGTGATCTCGACGCCGTGATGCACGGCGTAGCGCTCCTTCAGGCCGCGCAGGATGGCGATGGTGTCTTCCACGCTGGGCTCGCCCACGTAGACTTTCTGGAAGCGGCGCTCCAGCGCGGCATCCTTCTCGATGTACTTGCGGTATTCGTCCAGCGTGGTGGCGCCGATGCAATGCAGTTCGCCGCGCGCCAGCGCGGGCTTGAGCATATTGCCGGCATCCATGGCGCCATCGGCCTTGCCGGCGCCCACCATGGTGTGCAGCTCGTCGATGAACAGAATGACGCGGCCTTCCTGCTTGGAAAGATCATTGAGCACGCCCTTGAGGCGCTCCTCGAACTCGCCGCGAAATTTTGCGCCGGCGATCAGCGCGCCCATGTCCAGCGCGAGCACACGGCGGTCACGCAGGCCTTCGGGCACTTCGCCCTTGACGATGCGCTGGGCCAGGCCCTCGACGATCGCGGTCTTGCCCACGCCGGGCTCGCCGATCAGCACCGGGTTGTTCTTGGTGCGACGCTGCAGCACCTGGATGGTGCGACGGATTTCCTCGTCGCGACCGATCACCGGATCGAGCTTGCCGGACTCGGCGCGCGACGTAAGATCGATGCAATATTTCTCCAGGGCCTGACGCTGGTCTTCAGCGTTCTCGCTCTGCACCTTTTCGCCGCCGCGCAGCTTCTCGATGGCAGCCTCGACATTCGCCTTGGTGGCACCGGCCGCCTTGAGCGCGGCGCCCAGTTCGCCCTTGTCTTCCAGCGAGGCGAGCACGAACAGTTCGCTGGCGATGAATTGATCGCCACGCTGCTGGGCCAGCTTGTCGGTGAGGTTGAGCAGGCGCGTCAGCTCGTTGCCGACATGGATATTGCCCTCCTGCCCCGTGACGCGCGGCAGGCGGTCCACCATTTCGTTGATGCGCTGGCGCAGCGTGGGCACGTTGACTTGCGCCTGGGTCAGTAACGGCCCGGTGGAACCGCCCTGCTGGTCGAGCAGCGCGGCCATCACGTGGACCGGTTCAAGCATGTTGTTGTCGCGTCCAACGGCAAGCGACTGGGCGTCTGCCAAGGCCTGCTGAAAACGCGAGGTGAGTTTGTCCATCCGCATGGGTTGTCCCCTCGATCAATAGGATTTGGCGGCCCTCGCCACCACTGCCAAAACACATGCGGATCACCCGCGCGTGATTCAAGCCACGTCAACGCCAGGTGTACGACATTTCTTCAGCCAACACGCGCCGCACCCAGAGCTTGCCTTCACATTTGGCTTGATAGTCTGCGCTCGTGCTATCCCCCGTGCCCCACTCCGCCATGTCCGCCCAAATGCCTCTCCCGGCTCCGCCTATGCCTGGCGTGGATGACCGCTGGGCGTTGTTCCTCGACGTGGATGGCACGCTGCTGGATTTTGCCGATCACCCCGATCAAGTTTGCGTGGATTCGCGTCTGCGTGAACTGGTGGAAGACCTCTACGGCGCCCTCGATGGCGCGCTAGCGCTGGTGAGCGGACGCGGGCTCGACGACCTCGACGATTTGTTTGGCCATCCGCCGTGGGCGATGGCCGGTTTGCATGGCCTTGAATTGCGCGGCGCCGACGGTCGCTATCGCGGTGTGCATATCGGCGCCAGCCGCCGCTCGCTGGTTCGCGACATCGCCAGCGCCATCGTCGCCGAATTGCCCGGCGTCATGCTGGAAGACAAGGGCATGGCGATAGCGCTGCATTGCCGCACCTCGCCGCAGATGTTCGAACGTTTGCGCGAGCGCGTGCAGAAGGTGCTGCCATCGCTGGCCGGCTACGAAATGCAGCCGGGCAACCTGGTCATCGAACTGAAGCCCGAAGGCATGGACAAGGGCTCGGCGGTGGCCACATTGATGTCGGCATGGCCGTTCCGCGATCGCCTGCCGGTGTACGTAGGCGACGATCTCACCGACGAACATGGCTTTGCCACGGCCAATCTCCAGAACGGGTTGAGCGTACGCGTGGGTTCGCGCGAACCGAGCGTGGCCCGCTATTCGCTGCCGGAGCCTGCCGCCGCGCGGGCCTGGCTGTTCCGCGTGCTGCACGCACTCAAGCATGGAGCCCTCGCGCATGCCCACTCCTCGGGAGGAAACGCCTGATACCCAAACCAATCCGGGAGCGAAATCGACCCTGGAACTGGGTGTCATCGGCAACGGCAGTGTTGCTGCACTGATCGACGGGCGCGGCCGCATCGTATGGTGTTGTCTGCCGCGCTTTGATGGCGACGCGAGCTTTTGCGCGCTGTTGTCGCCGCAATGCGACGGTGGCGACTGGTCCATCGAGCTGGAAGACATCGACCGCGCCGAACAGCATTACATGCCCAACACGGCCGTGCTGGTCACCCGCCTTTACGACCACCATGGATCGGGCGTGGAGATCGTCGACTATATGCCGCGCTTTCGGGCGCGCGGCCGCTTCTATCATCCCGTGCTGATCGCGCGGCGCGTGCGGCCTATCGGCGGCTCGCCGCGCATCAGAGTGCGGTTGCGTCCGCTGTGCAAATACGGCAGCGAAGTGCCGCAGACGACCTCGGGGAGCAACCATATCCGCTTCCTGCTCGAGGGCGTCGTGCAGCGCCTGACCAGCGATGTGTCGTCCACGATGATCGAACGGGGGCTGCCGTTTTTCCTGGAGAAACCGGCGCATTTTGTGTTCGGTCCGGACGAAACGCTCTTGGAAAGTCCGGCGGACTTCATCCATCACACGCTGGAGAACACGCTCACCTATTGGCGCGAATGGGTACGCAACCTGTCCGTTCCGTATGAATGGCAGGAACCGATCATCCGCTCCGCCATCACCCTGAAGCTATGCCAGTACGAAGCGACCGGCGCCATCGTGGCGGCGCTCACCACCTCCATTCCCGAGTCCGCCAATTCAGGCCGCAATTGGGATTACCGCTACTGCTGGCTCCGCGACGCGGCCTTCACCGTGCGCGCACTCAACCGTCTCGGCGCCACCCGCAGCATGGAGGAATACATCCGCTACGTATTCAACCTGGTCGCCGATGGCGACGGCGAGATCGGACCCGTGTTTGGCATCACTTTCGAACATGACCTGGCAGAAACGCAGGTAACCAGCCTGGCCGGCTATCGCGGCATGGGACCGGTGCGGGTGGGCAACGACGCGTGGCGGCAGCGGCAGAACGATGTGTATGGTTCGGTCGTTCTCGCCTCCTCGCAGATTTTTTTTGATCGCCGCCTCGAACATCCGGGCGATGAACTCACCTTTCGCCGGCTGGAGCGCATGGGCGAACTGGCCCTGCGCGTGGCTGAAACACCGGATGCCGGGCTGTGGGAATATCGCGGCCGGGCCGCGGTGCACACCTATTCCGCCGCCATGTGCTGGGCTGCCTGCGATCGCCTTGCGCATATCGCGACCGAACTTGGCCTCGACGAGCGTGCGCGCTACTGGCATGACGAAGCGGTTGCACTGCACGCCCGTATCGAAGCGCACGCATGGAACGAAAAGCTCGGCACCTTTGTGGACGCCTACGATGGCGAACACCTGGACGCGAGCCTGCTGTTGCTGGCCGATATCGGTTTCGTCAATGCGATGGACCCGCGTTTCATCGCTACGGTGGATGCCATCGGCCACGCGCTGGGGCGCGGCGATTATCTATTCCGCTACATCGCTCCGGACGATTTCGGTGCGCCGGAAACCAGCTTCAACATCTGCACCTTCTGGTACATCGAAGCGCTGGCCGCCACTGGGCGCCGGGAGCGTGCGCGCGAGATGTTCGAACACATGCTGGCGCAGCGGAATCCCCTGGGCCTGTTGTCCGAAGACATCGCTCCGGCCAATGGCGAGCACTGGGGCAATTTTCCGCAGACTTATTCGATGGTGGGCCTGATCCAGGCCGCAATGCGCCTCTCTAGGCGTTGGGAGGATGCATTGTGACGATGGCTGGAAGAAACAGCGGTCAGGGACGACTGATCGTGGTTTCAAACCGAGTGGCCCTTCCCGACCAGACCGCAACCGGCGGTCTGGCGTCGGCCATGCGGGCCGCCCTGCAGGAGCGCGGAGGCGTGTGGTTTGGCTGGAGCGGCAAGATCGCTCGCCAAACCGCCAGCGAAGTGCACAAACAAAGCGATGGACCGGTGGAATACGCCACCATCGATCTTTCGCGCACCGATCACGACGATTTCTACGACGGCTTCGCCAACCGCACCTTGTGGCCGCTGCTGCACTATCGGCCCGACCTGGTCGACTACGATCGCAAGCACCTGGCCGGCTATCTGCGCGTCAACAATCTTTTCGCCGAACAGCTGATCTCGCTGATCGGCCCGAAAGACCTGGTGTGGATCAACGACTACCACCTCATTCCACTCGCTGCCATGCTGCGCGAACGCGGCGTACGCAATCGCATCGGCTTTTTTCTACATACCCCGCTGCCGGCCGCCAGCCTGCTGATCGCGCTGCCGCGTCATCTGGAATTGCTGGAGACCTTGGCCTGCTATGACCTGGTCGGCCTGCATACGGCGCGCGACCAACGCGCCCTGCAGGAGTACTTCCTGTTCGAGGTGGGCGCGAGCATGCGCCGCGACGGACGCATCCGCACGCCGGCAGGACACACGTTTCGTGCTGAAGTGTTTCCCATCGGCATCGACACCGCGCAGGTGGCCGAATCGGCCAGCCATGCGGACGAGCACGAAGAGATCCACGACCTGAAGCAGAGCCTGGAAGGCCGTGCGCTGATTATTGGCGTGGATCGGCTGGATTACTCCAAGGGTCTGCCAGAGCGCTTCCATGCTTATGCGCGATTGCTGGAGCGTTCGCCGCAACTGCATCGCAAGGTGACCTTCCTGCAGATCGCCCCGCCCTCGCGCGGCGGCGTGCTGGAGTACCGCCAGATCCGCCGCGAACTCGAACGCATGGCCGGCCACATCAATGGCATGTACGCCGCGCCGGACTGGGTGCCGATCCGCTACGTCAACAACTCCTTCCCGCATAGCCTGCTCAGTGGCTATTACCGCAGCGCCCGCGTGGGCCTGGTGACGCCGCTGCGCGATGGCATGAATCTGGTGGCCAAGGAGTACGTGGCCAGCCAGGATCCGGAAGATCCCGGCGTGCTCGTGCTGTCGCGCTTTGCGGGCGCCGCGCAGGAATTGCGCGACGCGCTGTTGGTCAATCCGGCGGATACAGAGGAATTGGCGGAAGCGCTGGGTATTGCGCTTGAGATGCCGCTGCACGAGCGGCGGGTTCGCTGGCGTCGGATGATGGATGTGTTGGAGAAGCAGGATGTGACGGCGTGGCGGAATTCGTTTTTGCGGCGGTTGGCGGACTGAGCCACCAGTCCTACCTTTGTGGGAGCGCACCCTGTGCGCGACAGCCACGCAGCGGACTTCCTCAATGTTGCGGCAAGCATGGGTGACTCGCTTATCGCGAGTCACCGTCGCGCACAGGGTGCGCTCCCACAGGAGGCGGAAGATTGGTGGCGCTCAGCCTTCGAGCCAGATCAGGCTGGCGAAGCGGCCGCTTTGCGCGCCGTCGCGGCGATAGGAATAAAAGCGATCATCGGTGCGCGTGTCGAAGCCGCCACCGTAAATCTGGGCGACGCCGGCTGCCAGCAAACGGCGACGCGCGAGCCAGGCCAGATCGCATAGCCAGTGGCCCGGGCGCGTAGGCTCGAATCCGCCTGCAGCGCCGCCATCGAGCGCCACGAACGCATCACGCACTTCCACGCCCACTTCGTAGCTGCCCTTGCCAATGCACGGCCCCAGCCACGCCATCACCTGCGCGGGCGGGGCCTGCAGGGAATTCAATGCAGCTTCCAGCACGCCAGCCTGCAAACCGCGCCAGCCCGCGTGGGCGGCGGCCACAGCGCGACCGTCGGCGGTGCAGAACAGCACCGGCAGGCAATCGGCCGTGAGTATGACCAGGGGCTCGCCAGCACGCCGCGTCATCGAGGCATCGGCGCGCGGCTCCAGCCCGTCGCCAGGCTGGTCGACATCGACCACGTCCACCCCATGCACCTGTTGCAGCCAGTGCGGATCGCGCTCCAACGTCAAAGCCCTACGAACGGCGGCCCGATTGGCCACCACCGCCTCGGGCGTATCGCCGCAACGGGCGCCCAGATTGAAGCGCGCCCAAGCATCCTGGGAGACGCCCGGCCCTTGCCGCGTGCTGACCGCCGCCCGCACATGGGCGGGCGCCGGCCAGTCCGGCACAAGCCAGGCGCTATCCAGGGTCACCGCCAGTCGCTCGGATCGGCCTGGGCGGTATCGGCGCGCAGTGCGTCGATCAGTGCCTGCTGGTCGGCCGGGCGATCGGCGCTGAACGACATCGGTTCATGCGTCACCGGGTGTTCGAACGCCAGGCGCTCGGCGTGCAGCGCCTGGCGGCGGAAGCCGCGCAGTGCCGCCACCAGCTCGGGCGTGGCGCCCTTGGGCAGGCGCAGGCCACCGCCGTACAGCGGATCGCCGACCAGGGGATGGTTGATATGCGCCAGGTGCACGCGAATCTGATGGGTGCGGCCGGTTTCCAGGCTGCACTGGATCAGGCTATGCCCGCGGAACCGCTCGCGCAGGCGGTAATGGGTGACGGCGTGCTTGCCGTCCTCCTCGTCGCGCACGGCCTGGCGCAGCCGGTCGCCCATATGGCGGCCAATCGGCGCATCCACCGTGCCCCCGGCCACCAGGGTGCCCAGCACCACGGCCTCGTACTGCCGTTCCACGTCGTGGCGCGACAGCATGTCCACCAGCCCCGTATGGGCCGCCAGGGTCTTGGCGACCACCATCAGGCCCGAGGTGTCCTTGTCCAGGCGGTGCACGATGCCGCCGCGGGGCAGCTCGGCCAGCTTCGGATCGTGGTGCAGCAAGGCGTTCAGCACCGTTCCGGCGCTATTTCCTGCGCCCGGGTGCACCACCAGGCCGGCCGGCTTGTTCAGCACCAGCAGGTAGTCGTCCTCGTGGACGATGTCCAGGGCGATGGCCTCCGGCTCCAGCTGCACTTCGTTCTCAAGTTCCGCTTCTACCTGGACTTTTTCCCCGCCACGCAACAACTGGCGAGGCGGCGCGACGGCGCCGTCCAGGGTCACGGCACCGGCCTTGATCCAGGCCGTGAGACGCGACCGCGAGTAGTCGGGGAACATCTCGGCCACCGTCTGGTCGAACCTCCGACCCGCGGCCGACAGGGGCACCGTGGCGTCATGACGGATCATCGTCATGGTCGGCCGCCCGGCCGGCTGGCCGTTTCGGCTATCATCCCTTTTCGCTCAAACATCTGAACCCTTCTCATGCGCGTAACCAAGCTGCCGGCTTTCAAAATTTTTGTCGTGCTCGCCATCGTTTTGTCGATGAGCGCATGCTCGATGTTCCATCACAAGAGGGACACCAACGATACGCTGCCGGTAGACAAGCTTTACGACAAAGCTCACGACTCACTGGAACACGCCGATTATTCGGCCGCCAGCAAAGCCTACCAGCGCCTGATCGCGCGCTTCCCGTCCGGCAATTACAACGAGCAGGCTCAGCTCGACCTGGCCTATGCGCAGTACAAGGACAACCAGCCGGACGACGCTTACTCCACGATCAACCGCTTCATCAAGACGTATCCGACCCACAAGCACGTAGATTATGCCTATTACTTGCGCGGTCTGATCAATTTTGATCGCACCGGCGGCGCCATGGAGCGCCTGCTGCAGAAGAACGAAGCGCAGACGCGCCGCGACCAGGGCTTCAACCTGAAGTCGTTCGACGACTTCTCGGAGCTGTCTCGCCGCTTCCCGGACAGCGCCTACACCGCCGATGCGCGCCAGCGCATGATCTACCTGCGCGATGTGCTGGCGCAGTTCGAGATCAACGTGGCCGAGTACTACCTGCGCAACAAGGCCTACGTGGCCTCTGCCGACCGCGCCCAGTATGTGATCGAGCATTACCAGCAGGCCCCGCAGACGGGCGACGCGCTGGCCATCCTCACCCGCAGCTACCTGGGCATGGAACAGAAGAACCTGGCCGACCAGACCCGCCAGGTGCTGGCCCTGAACTATCCGGATCATCCGTACCTGAAGGATCCGAAGTGGCCGCACGCACCGTCGCTGCTGCGCAAGGCGGTTCCGTTCTCGGGGCATCATTGATTCGAGAGCGGGGTTGCTGGTCGCGTTGCGGCCTGTGAATGGAAAAAGCCGGTGGCCTTGGGCCGCCGGCTTTTTTTGTGCCTGACCGCTGGATGGTGCCCCACCCATTGTGGGAGCGCACCCTGTGCGCGACCGCGGAGCTCAATCCAGCCGCAGTTGCAGGTTGTCGCGACGCCATTAGCCGGCACCGGGGTACACCTCATCTCCGCGGTCGCGCACAGGGTGCGCTCCCACAGTAGAGGTACTCGCTACTTCCAGCCCGACGTAATCGGATACCGCCGCTCGCGCCCAAACGCACGCGTCGTCACGCGCGGCCCCGGCGCCGACTGCCGACGCTTGAACTCATTGAGCAGCACCAGCCTCACCACGCGACGCACGGTGTCGGCATGGAAACCCTGCGAGGCGATTTCCGCCTGCGACTGCTCGGCTTCGATAAAGCGCGCAAGAATCGCGTCAAGTTCGTCGTACGGCGGCAGTGAATCCTGGTCGGTCTGGTTGTCGCGCAGTTCGGCGGACGGCGGGCGGTCGATCACCGCCGAAGGAATCGCTTCCGGCTCGCCAATGCGCGCTGCATGCTCATTGCGCCAGCGCGAGAGACGATAGACGACGGTCTTGTAGACATCCTTCAGCGGCGCATAGGCACCGCACATGTCGCCGTACAACGTGGCGTAGCCCACCGCCATTTCGCTCTTGTTGCCGGTGGCCAGCAGCAGGCGGCCGTGCTTGTTGGACAACGCCATCAGGGTGACGCCTCGCGTACGCGACTGCAGGTTTTCCTCGGTGGTGTCCGCGGCCTTGCCCGCAAACGCAGGCGTGAGCGCGCCAAGAAACGCATCGACCATCGGCTCGATATTGATGATGTGGTAATCCACACCTGCCTGCTCGGCCTGTGCACGCGCGCCATCGAGCGACAGCTGCGAGGTGTAGCGCGTAGGCATCATCACCGCGGTGACGCGGTCGGCGCCCAGCGCATCGACGGCCAGCGCCAATGTGAGCGCGGAATCAATGCCGCCGGAAAGGCCCAGCAGCACGCCAGGAAAACCGTTCTTCTCGATGTAGTCGCGAATACCGCGCACCAGCGCCGCGTACAGCGTGGCTTCGATCGACGCGTCCGCCGCCGTCGGCCAGTTTTCCGCGCTCAGGGTGCGCGTTTCGCTATCGAATTCGGCCCATAGCATCACGTCCACAAAATTCGGGGCACGCGCGGCGATGCTGCCATCCGCGTTCACCAGCAGCGAGCCGCCGTCGTAAACCACTTCATCCTGGCCGCCGACCAGGTTCACATAGGCGATGGCGCAGCCGGTTTCCAGCGCACGCTGGGTGAGCACGGCCTCGCGCGAGGATTGCTTGGCGTCGTCCCACGGCGATGCGTTGATCACCACGATCAGCTCGGCGCCTGCCGCAGCGGCCTTGGCCGCGGGCTCGGGTTGCCAGATGTCTTCGCAGATCAGCATGCCCACGCGCACGCCCTCGAACATGGCCACGGCGCTGTCATGGCCGGGGCGGAAATAGCGCTTGTCGTCGAACACGCCGTAGTTCGGCAAAGCCTGCTTGTGCGTGGTCAATTCGATAGTGCCGCCACGCAGCAGGCTGGCGGCGTTGTAAACCTCGCCCTCGCTGTGCGGATGACCGACCAGCGCCGCCACGCCGTTGGTGCCGCCGGCAAGTGCATTGAGCTCGCACTGGCAGGCCGCCAGAAAGCTCGGGCGCAGCAGGAGATCTTCCGGCGGATAGCCGCTCAGGGTCAGCTCGGGAAACGCCACCAGCGCCGCGCCGCCATCGCGCGCCTGCGCCAGCAGGTCTCCCACCTTGGCCGCATTGGCCGCAACCGCGCCTACGGGAAAATCGAACTGGGCCAGCGCGAAGCGTAAGGAGGGCATGCCGGGGAATCCATACTCTTGGGGCCTGAAATTGTACCCGAGGCTCGTCCGGCCCACCGCCGGATCAGCCCAGATGCTGGTGCAGCAAGACCGCCGCCAGCGTCAGCATGAACACGGCGATCGCCACATCGAACACGCGCCAGGCCAACGGGCTGCGGAACACCGGCAGCAGCAGGCGCGCGCCGTAGCCCAACGAGAGAAACCACAGCACGCTGGCGCTGGCTGCACCGGCTGCAAAAAGCCAGCGCGCATCACCGTCGTAATGCGTGGAAAGACTACCGAGCAGTACCACCGTATCCAGATAAACGTGCGGATTGAGCAAGGTGAACGCCAGGCATGCCAGCACCACGCGGCCCCGGCTCAGCGCACCATCACCGGTCGGCTGCAGGCCGCTCTCGCCCTGCCATGCGCGCCGCAGCGCCAAGACGCCGTAACCGGCGAGGAACACCGCGCCGGCAAAGCGCAGCCATTGCAACAGGCCGGGATGCTGCTGCACGACCAGGCCCATGCCCGCCACGCCCAACAGGATCAGGCCGACATCGGCCAGGATGCAGACGCTCACCACGGCGCCCACGTAGTGCCGCTGCAGGCCCTGCCGCAGGACGAAGGCGTTCTGCGCGCCAATGGCGATGATCAGCCCCGCGCCTGCGGCGAGGCCGGCCAGGTAGGCCGTGGCAATCATGGGAATGCTCCGAAAAGACGGCTACTGTGGCGTAGACGCCTGAGACAGTAAAACTAATTATTCTTAACTTACCTGAATTTTTCTAATGACCACCGTGGGAGCGCACCCTGTGCGCGATTGCCGTACCTCAAAGCTCATCGCGGGCCCGTCGCGCACAGGGTGCGCTCCCACAGTGAATGCCCAGGATGACGCACTATGAGCCTGCTCAATCCCCAACTCACCGCATTCGCCGCCGTCCTGGAAGAAGGCAGTTTCGACGGCGCCGCGCAGCGCCTGTCGCTGACACCCTCGGCCATCTCCCAACGCATCAGGGCGCTGGAAGACCGGCTGGGTCAGGTGCTGATCCTGCGGCACACGCCAAGCGAGGCGACCGAGGCCGGCGAACGCCTTCTGCGCAGCGTTCAGCAGATGCGCATGCTGGAAGCGGAGACCTTGAACGAGTTCCGCGTCGGACCGGACAGCAGCGGTCCGACCACGGTCGCCATCGGCGTTAACGCCGACTCGCTGGCGACCTGGTTTCTCGCTGCGCTGGCGCAGCTGCATGACCGCCACCAGCTGCTGTTCGATGTGCGCGTGGAAGATCAGGACCATTCCACGAACCTGCTGCGCGATGGCTCCGTACTCGGCGCCATCACGGCCGAGCCGCAAGCCGTGCAGGGCTGCAGCGTGAAGAAGCTCGGCGTGATGCGCTATTTGCCGGTCGCCTCGCCGGCGTTCGTGAAGCGCCACTTCGCCAGCGGCGTCAACGCAGCCTCACTCGGCCATGCACCGATGCTGGTGTTCAACCGCAAGGATGCCTTGCAGTGGCGCTACATCCACAGCGTCACTCGAGCGCGCATGGCGCCACCGATGCACTACGTGCCCTCGTCCACGGCCTTCGTTGAAGGCGCAGAACTGGGGCTGGGCTGGGCGATGGCGCCGGAGTCGATGTTGGCCAAGCATTTTGCGGCCGGCACGCTCAAGCCGATCGCGCCCAACCAGTGGCTCGATGTGCCGTTGTATTGGCAGTGCTGGTCGATTCGTTCGGCGACGCTGGCGACGGTGACGGAGGCGTTGTTGCGGGCGGCGCAGGATGGGTTGCGCCAGCGCAGGTGAGCCCGTGGTGCGAATTTTGTGGGAGCGCACCCTGTGCGCGACTGCGGTGCACCGCAATCAGAGCATGGCCTGCGCAGCTCGGAAGCATCGCGATGTAGGCAGCGCTGTCGCGCGCAGGGTGCGCTCCCACAGATGCGATGTCACACGAGGTGGCGCAGGACGCTATCCAAAGAAAAAGGGCCGCATCGCTGCGGCCCTTCTTCGCTCGATCGAAAAGACTCGATTACTTCTTCATCAAGCCAGCAAGCGTCTTGCCCAGATCGGCCGGCGACTTCACCGTGGTGACGCCAGCCTTCTCCAGCGCAGCGAACTTCGCCGCTGCCGTGCCCTTGCCGCCCGAGATGATCGCGCCGGCATGGCCCATGCGCTTGCCCGGAGGAGCCGAGGCGCCTGCGATGAACGAGACCACCGGCTTGGTGACGTATTCACCGATGAACTCGGCCGCGTCTTCTTCAGCGCTGCCGCCGATTTCGCCGACCATGATGATGCCTTCGGTCTGCGGATCGTCCTGGAACAACTTCAGGCAGTCGATGAAGCTCAGGCCGTTGATCGGGTCGCCGCCGATGCCGATCACGGTGGATTGGCCCAGGCCTTCGTTGGTGGTCTGGAACACCGATTCGTACGTCAGCGTGCCGGAGCGCGAGACGATGCCGACCTTGCCCGGCATGTGGATGTGACCCGGCATGATGCCGATCTTGCATTCGCCCGGGGTGATGATGCCGGGGCAGTTCGGCCCGATCAGCACGATTTCCGGATGCTGGGCCAGCACGTTCTTCACGCGCAGCATGTCCAGCACCGGGATGCCCTCGGTGATCGCCACGATGACCTTGATGCCGGCATCGATGGCTTCGAGGATCGAGTCGGCCGCGAACGGCGGCGGCACGAAGATGACGGATGCATCGGCGCCAGTTTCATCGACCGCTTCGGACACCGAATTGAAGACCGGCAGACCGATGTGCTCGCTGCCGCCCTTGCCCGGGGTCACGCCGCCGACAACCTTGGTGCCGTAATCCAGCGCCTGCTGCGCGTGGAAGGTGCCCTGCTGGCCGGTAAAGCCCTGTACCAGGACCTTGGTGTTCTTATTGACGAGAACGCTCATGGATCTTTGCTCCTCAGGCCTTGGCCGCAGCCACGGCTTTCTGCGCCGCATCGTTGAGATCGTTGGCCGGCGTGATCGCCAGGCCGGAGTTGGCGAGCAGTTCGCGGCCCAGCTCCACGTTGGTGCCCTGCAGGCGCACCACCACGGGGATCTTCAGACCCACTTCCTTCACGGCCGCGATGATGCCTTCGGCGATCAGGTCGCAACGCACGATGCCGCCGAAGATGTTGACCAGGATGGCCTTCACCTTGTCGGAGGAAAGAATCAGCTTGAACGCCTCGGTGACGCGTTCCTTGGTGGCGCCGCCGCCGACGTCAAGGAAGTTGGCCGGCTCGCCGCCTGCCAGCTGGATCACGTCCATGGTGGCCATGGCCAGGCCAGCGCCGTTGACCATGCAGCCGATGGTGCCGTCCATGGTGACGTAGTTGAGGTTGTGCACGACGGCAGCGGCCTCGGCAGCGTCTTCCTGGGTCAGGTCGCGCATGGCGGCCAGATCCGGATGGCGGAACTCGGCGTTGTCGTCGGAGTTGACCTTGCCGTCGAGGGCGGCGAGGTTGCCGTCTTCGAGGATGGCGAGAGGGTTCAGCTCGACCAGGGCCAGGTCCTTCTCGTTGAACAGCTTGTACAGGCCCAGCATGATCTTGGTCAGCTGGCCGACCTGCTTCGCGTTGAGGTCCATGGCGAAGCCGAGCTGGCGGCACTGGTAGGGCTGCAGGCCTTCCACGAAGTCAACCACGATGGTGTGGATGTCTTCCGGGGTGTCCTTGGCGACCTGCTCGATGTCCACGCCGCCGTGCTTGGAGGCGATGAACGAGACCGACTTGCTGTCGCGGTCGGTCAGGATCGAAAGGTACAGTTCCTTGGCGATGTTGGTCGCGTCGGTGACCAGCACCAGGTTCACCGGCAGCGCACGGCCGGCGGACTGGTAGGTTTCCATGTTGGTGCCCAGCATGCCCTTGGCAGCTGCGCGCACGTCGTCGAGGCTCTTGCAGAACTTGACGCCGCCGGCCTTGCCGCGGCCGCCTGCGTGGATCTGTGCCTTGACCATCCACTGCGAACCACCAAGGTGCTTGGCGGCGTCGACAGCGGCATCGGGAGAGTTGGCGACCTTGCCCGGGGGCACGGCAATGCCGTACTTCGCGAACAATTCTTTGGCCTGGTACTCGTGGAAATTCATGGATACCTCGAGAGTACGGGGGAACATGACGGCCGGCCGGTTGTGGGAGACCGGACGGTCAGGGGAACGACGGCGGTACAAGCGCTGCCGGGATGCAGTGCGCCGCCGCCTGCCTTTCGACATGACGGAAACCGCGCAATACGGCCCGGTATTTTCGCAGCAGCGGCCCCCAATGGAAAGGGGCCGGCCGGCCTAGGGGCTATCCGACCTTGCTTGAGCGGGGCCTCCCGCAAGTCTCCAAAGCCCCGTCTATACTGGTCCGGACCGCCTTTGGGCCGACTGAGAGAGACCCGGTGTCGAGCACCATCCAGCCTGCCTACCCCGCCGCGCGCACCGCCCCCGAGGCAGCGCGCCACGAGCTGCTGTTCCTCAATTGCTTCCGACTGGCCCAGGCCCTGGTCTATGTGGGCCTGGCCCTGAGCCCGAGCACGCTGGGCTGGCCCAAGCTGGCGGATGTCGGCCTGGCCCGCGGCGTGGCGGTGCTGTTCCTGCTGTTTGCGCTGGGCATGCTCTCGCTGACCCGCCGCTCCACGCCCTGGTTGCGCTGGACGGTGTCCGGCGCCCTGGTGGTGGACATCATCGCGGCGGTGCTGGCCATCGTCACCATGCACGACGCTCGCATCGGCATCGCCATGATGCTGGCGGTGAACCTGGCGGCCGGCGCGCTGATCCTGCCGCTGCGGCTTTCGTGTTTCTTTGCGGCGCTGGCCACACTGGGCGTGATCGGCCATTCGGTGCTCGAGGCCCAGGGCCAGGGCGGCATGGACCGCGAACTGCTCGAATCGAGCCTGTTCGGCCTCGCCTACTTCGCGATCACCATGCTGTGCTATGTGCTCAGCCGCCAGATCCGCGCCAGTGAGGCCTTGGCCGAACAGCGCGGCGTGGACCTTGCCAACCTGGCCCAGGTCAACGAGCTGATCATCCGCCGCATGAAGACCGGCGTGCTGCTGGTGGACGATGCCAACCGCATCCACCAGATGAATGAGTCCGCCTGGATGCTGCTGGGCAATCCCACCGCCGACCAACGCGACCTGGGTCGCGTGGCGCCGGAACTCTCGCGCCGCCTGTACCACTGGATGACCTCGGGCAAGCTGGACGAGTCCGCCACCCAGCTGGCCGACGGCGTCCCTGAGGTGGTGCCGCGCTTCAGCCGCCTGGCGCCGAACGACGACTCGCACGTGCTGATCTTCCTGGACGATACCTCGCTGGTATCGCGTCGCGCCGAGGAGCTCACGCTCAGTTCGCTGGGTCGCTTGTCGGCTTCGATCGCCCACGAAATCCGCAACCCGCTGGCGGCGATTCGCTATTCCGCGCAGCTGCTGGCCGAGTCGGAAGACCTGCCGCCCACCGACCAGCGCATGGTGGAGATCATCAACAACCACTGCGTGCGTTTGAACGAGATCATCGAAAACATCCTGCAGTTGTCGCGGCGCGAGCGCTCACGCCCGGAAACGCTGGACCTTGGCACCTGGGCCAACCAGTTCGTCGACGAATACCGCCAGGGCAACGACCTGGGCGAGGATTCGCTGCGGGTGATCCAAGCCAGCACGCCAGTGGCGGCCGTGGCCGATCCGCAGCAGTTGCAGCAAGTGGTGTGGAACCTCGTGCAGAACGCGCTGCGTTATGGACGCATGCCCGGCGAGCCGGCGCGCGTGATGGTGGTGGCGCGTCATGGCGAGCATGGCGTGCCGATACTTGAAGTGATCGATCGTGGTCCGGGCATTGCGCCGAAAGTGGCGGCGCAGATTTTCGAGCCGTTTTATACGACGCACGAATACGGCACGGGTCTGGGTTTGTATCTCGCGCGCCAGATGAGCGAGGCGAACCAGGCATCGCTGGAATATGTGCGTGTGGCGGGTGGTGGTAGTTGTTTCCGACTCGTGCTGACGCCCGCGCGGGTGGGCAAGGCCACGGGCGACGCAGCGGCGGCGGGTTAAGTTCGCCTTCCCTAACAGCGCGGCTTCTTTGTGGGAGGCCACCCTGTGGGCGACAAATCTCGCGATGAGGTATCGACGGAGCGCTGCTGTCGCGCACAGGGTGCGCTCCCACAGTCATCTCGCAACGGGCCTTTTTTGTAGGAGCCCACCCTGTGCGCGACGACCCCGCGACGAGGCATCGACGAAGCGTCGCTGTCGCGCACAGGGTGCGCTCCCACAGTGTGGCTTCGCGGCGTGCGATCAGGTCTCGCGAACGATCAGCTCAACCGGCAACGTTTCCGATTGCTGCGTCTGATCGCCAATCAACGCCAGCACCTTGCGCGCCAGCAGCGTGCCGCCTTCCTGCCAGTCCTGCCGCACCGAGCTCAATGGCGGCAGGAAGCTCGCCGCCAGCGGCATATCGTCGTAACCCACCACGGAAACATCGCCAGGCACAGTGCGCCCCAGCGTGTTGAGTGCGCGGATCGCACCCATCGCCAGCAGATCGCTGCAGGCGAATACCGCATCGAAGGGCACGCCGCGGTCCATCAGCGAATGCATGGCGTCGCCGCCCGAGGCCAGGGTGAATTCGTCGCGGCGTATCAGCAGCGGCTTGATGCCGTGCGCGGCTAGCGCATCCACGAAACCGTTGAGTCGCTCGAAAATCTCCGGGTGATTCGGGTTGCCCACGAACACCGGATAGCGGCGGCCCAGGCGGATGAAATGCTCCGCCACCACGCGGCCGCCCTGGCGGTTGTCGCTGCCCACCACGATGTGTTCGTCGCCCGGGGCGCCCCACACCACCATCGGCAGGCCCAGCTTGTCGAAGCGGCGCACGGCGTCCTGGCGTGAGCCCTGGCCAAGCAGGATCAGGCCATCCGCGGCTTGAACAGCCGCGGCTGTCGCACCCTGGCGGGTGGTCAGCAGCACGCTGTAGCCGTGCTCGGTCAGTTCCTGGGAAATGCCGCCGAGCAGGATCAGCGGATACGGATCGAGCATGGTGCGGTCGTGGGAAGGCTTCATTTCCACGATCACGGCGACCGTGTGGCTGCGGCGCAGCCGCAGGTTGCGCGCGCTCACGTTGAGCTTGTAGCCGAGTTCGTGCGCGAGCGCCTGCAGACGCTCACGGGTCTCGCGCTGCACCAGCGGGCTGTCGCTGAGCGCCCGCGAAATGGTGATCTTGGATACCCCGGCCACCTTCGCAAGATCCGCCATGGTCAGACTGGCGGAAGGCGCGGCGCCCTGGCGATTCTTTTGCTGACGACTCAAGACCTGGCCCCAATGTCTTGTGAGCGGTCGCACGGCATCCGCGCGACGGCCAACCTTGGCAAACCCAGACAGTGTCGTGGTTTGCACTGCCAACGTCCAACACCGTATGGAACCATCGTCTCCCCACCGAGCGCGCGGCCGACCCGCGCCCATTCGGAGGCGCAAGGCCTTGCGCTTGCAATACACCATCCATGAGATCGATTTCAGGCGCAACGATGTTGTGCCGCAGCAAATGTTATCGATATCTTGATATCGATAACATTTGCTGCGAAGCTCCGCCCGCACACCAAGAAGCCAGGCCGACCTGCGCGTCTTGTGGGTCAGCCAAAAAACAGAAATAAGCGCGGAGAGAGACGTTGGATCAACCAGAAACGGCGCAGGTCTTGCCGCCCCTTGGCCGTGCTTTGCGCGACCCCTGGGTGGTCACCCGTGAGAACGCCGATCCCGCCGGCTTCGCGCAGGACGAAAGCCTGTTTGCCCTCTCCAACGGCGCCCTGGGCGTGCGAGGCGGATTGGAAGAAGGCGACAGCCCAAGCCAGGCCTGTTTCCTGGCCGGCGCCTGGGAACGCACGCCGATCGAGTACCACGAGCGTTTTCCCGGCTTTGCCGCCCATACCGACACCCGCATTCCGGTCGCCGACGGCACGCGCATCCATCTGCGCCTTGGCGATACCCCGGTACGCCTCGGCGACGGCGAATGGTTGCAGTTCGAGCGGGCACTGGATCTGCGCAGCGGCAGCTATCGCCGCCAGTTGCGCTGGCGCTCGCCCGACGGCGCGACCTTGCTGATCGACGCCGAGCGCATCGTCAGCTTCGACGGCGCCGCCCTCTTGGCGATCCGTTACCGCGTGCAGTCGATCGACTACGCCGGCCCGATCACGCTGGAGTCCTGCATCAGCACGGCGCGCAATGCCACCGAACAGGGTGACGACCCGCGCATCGGCACGCGCGTGGATGGCGGCCTCGCCAGCACCGACGCGGCAGCAGGCGACCTGCTTGCCCATGTGCTTCAGCGCACCGCGCACAGCAACATTCGTGTGGCCTGCATGCAGCAGCACGCGATCATCGATGACAGCCTGGGCTTCCGCCTGGCCAACCTCGCGCAGCACGGCGTGATGCAGGTGTTCGAAGGCGCACTGGTGCCGGGCCAGTCGGTGGCATTCGAAAAGTATGTCGCCTATGCCTGGACGCAGCCCGAGGGCACCGACACCGACGCCGAATTGCTTGCACGCACCGCCAGTGCACTCGCGCAAGCGACCGCGCAAGGTTACGACGCGCTGCTTGCGCGCCAGACCCAGTCACTCGCACAGCTATGGCACAACGCCGATCTCGCCATCGACGGTGATCCGGCCACGGAACAGGCGCTGCGCTTCAACCTGTTCCACGTGTTTCAGTCCAGCAGCCGCGACGGAAAAGGCACCACCGCCGCCAAGGGCCTCACCGGCGAGGGTTACGAGGGCCACTATTTCTGGGATGCCGAGGCCTTCATGCTGCCGGCCATGGTCGCGCTGGCGCCGGATGTGGCGCGCAGCATGCTGATGTATCGCCACGGCACGCTGGAGCGCGCCCGCGCACATGCGCGCGAACTCAACCACGCCCGCGGCGCGCTGTATGCGTGGCGCACCATCAGCGGCGACGAATGCTCCGCGTATTTTCCCAGCGGCTCGGCGCAGTACCACATCAACGCCGCCGTGGCCTGGGCGATCCGACACTACGTCGATGCTACCGGCGACGATGCCTTTCTGCGCGACGTCGGCGCCGAGATGCTGTTCGAAACGGCGCGCATATGGCTGGACATCGGCCACTTCAATCCACGCCGTGGTGGCGCGTTCTGCATCCACGGCGTGACCGGTCCCGACGAATACACCGCGCTGGTCGACAACAACCATTACACCAACCGCATGGCGCAGCGACATCTGCGCGATGCGGCCGCGGTGGCGCATTGGCTCGCCGACTCGGCGCCGGATACCTACGCGGAACTCGCCCGCCGCATCGGCCTGGAATCGTTCGAGATCATGCAGTGGCAGCGCGCCGCCGAGCTGATGCATCTGGCAGAGGACGCCGAGCTGGGCATCTTCCCGCAGGACGACACGTTCCTCGACAAACCGCGCATGCCGGCGCATGCAGCCGGCGAAGGCAAGCGCCCGCTGTTGCTGGAACTGCATCCGCTCACCATCTACCGCCACCAAGTGGCCAAGCAGGCCGATGCGCTGCTCGCGCTGATGCTCGCCGGCGACGATGTGAGCCTTGCCGCCAAGCGACGCAACTTCGATTACTACGAAGGCGTCACCGTGCACGACTCGACGTTGTCTGCTTCCACCTTCAGCGTGATGGGCGCGGAAGTGGGCGAAAGCGAAAAGGCCTGGCACTACTTCCAGGACAGCTTGCGCGTAGACCTGGACGATCTGCACGGCAACGCCGCCCACGGCTTGCACATGGCCGCGATGGCCGGCAGCTGGTTGTCCCTCGCCTGGGGTTACGGCGGCATGCGCGTGGTGAATGGCGAACTACGCCTGCGCCCGCAACTGCCCGAGGCATGGCATCGCTATCGCTTTGGCGTCGCCTGGCAACAGGCTCACCTGCGCGTGGAAGTGGATCGCACTGGCGTGCGCTACACCGTCACGCGCGGCGATAGCGTGCGCTTTCGCCATGCCGGTGAACCGGTGCGCTTGCGCCATGGCGAATCGATTTCCATGCCGCATCGCGAGCCAGAGCAAGCGATGCTGCAGGCCGTGATTTTTGACCTCGACGGCGTCATCGCGGATACCGCAGTGGTGCACCGCGCGGCATGGGAGCAGCTGGCACACGACATCGGCGCCCCCTTCGACGAACACATTGCTGAACGCATGAAAGGCGTGGACCGCCGCGGTTCGCTCGAGATTCTGCTGGAGCGTGCGCCCCATGCGTACTCCGAGCGCGAGAAGCGCGTTCTGGAAGATCGCAAGAATGCGTACTACATCGCGCAGATCGAATGCTTCGGCCCCGATCAATTGCTCAGCGGTGCACGCTACGCCGTAGAAAGCGTTCGCGCCGCAGGCCTGTGCACCGCACTTGCATCGGCCAGCCGCAACGCACCGCTGCTGCTGGAGCGCCTGGGCATAGTCGACCTGTTCGACTACGTCGTCGACGCATCGCGCATCACGTACTCCAAGCCGCATCCGGAAATCTTCCTGGCCGCTGCGACGGGACTGGGATTGGCGCCGGAAAACTGCCTGGGCGTGGAGGATGCCGCGGCCGGCGTCGACAGCATTCTTGCCGCCGGCATGCGTGCCGTGGGCGTGGGTGACGCCACGGTTCTTTCGCGCGCCGAGGACATTTTGCCGGGTATCGATGCGTTCGATATCCAGCGCTATCTCAACCAGCCACCGACGGCTCGGGGAACGCCGGCGGAGGCCGTGTCGAACCACTGATCAGGACCACTCTGACAGCGTGCAGTACCACTCCTAAGAAACACTACAACTGCTTTTCTTTTGATGGGGAGGAAACACCATGAACACGCAACGCATGACTCGTAGGCTGCTTGCCACCAGCATTGCCGCTTTGCTCGTCGCCAGCTCGCTACACGCGCAGGATGCGGCATCCGCGGCGCAGACTCCGCCCGCTCAGACGCAAGGTCCATCGGCAGCGCCAGCCGCTCCCGCGGCCAACCAAAAGAACGCGACCAATCTCGACCAGGTGGTGGTCACCGGCACCGCAGCCGCCGGCGGCCTGAAGAAGATCGACACCTCGTACTCGGTCACCGCGGCCACGCTTGACCAGATCCGCGAATTCAATCCCAAGAGCACGGCCGACCTGCTGAAGATGGCGCCGGGTGTGTTCCCGGAATCGTCGGGCGGCCAGACCGGTGCGAACATCGAAGTGGCCGGCTTCCCCGGCGGCGGCGACGCGCCGTTCGCCACGCTGCAGATCAATGGCTCGCCGATCTATCCCATGCCGACGCTGTCGTTCATGGAAAACTCCTCGATGTTCCGCCTCGATGACACCATCGACCACGCGGAATTCGTGCTCGGCGGCCCGGCCGTTCTTTACGGCAACGGCCAGCCCGGCCTCACCGCCAACTTCATCCTGCGCGAAGGCACCGATAAACCGAGTGGCGATATCGGCGTCACCTACGGTTCGGAAGGCCTGGTGCGTCTGGACGGCTTCTACGGCTTCAAGATTGCCGACGGCTGGTACGGCAGCGTGGGCGGCTTCTGGCGCCAGTCCGATGGCGTGCGCGATCCGCAGTTCGACGCCGACAAGGGCGGCTCGCTCACTGCGACGCTGACGCACAACTTCGGCGACAGCGGCTCGATCATGTTCTACGCGCGCGACCTGAAGGATCACAACCAGTTCGTCACCGATACGCCGATCCTCAATCCGGGTCGTGGCCAGTTCGACAACTACCCCGGCTTCGATGCGCTCACCGGCACCTTCGGCAGCAAGGCCGACCAGTACGCCTTCCTGCAGACTACGCCTTGCAACACGGCAGGCTGCCAGCCCGCCGGCCAGCACGTGAACCTGGCCGACGGCCGCGGCGCGGACGTGGTTTCCGTGGGCGGCAACCTCGACCTGACCTTCGGCGACGGCTGGAACATCTCCGACAAGTTCAACTTCACCGGCGGCCAGATGAACACGGTCGCGTTCTTCAGCACCGGCGCCAATCCGCAGACGCTGGGCAGCTACATCGACGACCAGATCACCGCCGACGGACTGCCGGCCGGCACCACCGCCACCGCCACCTACGTCAACAACGGCGGCGCGGCGGACATGAACCAGAACGTCACCACGCAGGGCTACTGGTATGTGCACAAGCGCATCCAGGGCGCGACGAACGAGTTCCACATCAGCAAGGACATCTTCGAAGGCAACACGCTGACGGTCGGCAACTACACCGCCGTCTACAACGACCACGACAACTGGCTGCTCGGCAACAACATGCTGCTGCAGGCCAAGAACAACCCGTATCCGATCGCCGTCACGCTGAGCAATGGCGATGTGCTGTCGAGCCCGGGCGGTTTCGTCAGCGGACCGTCCACGGCCATTCGTGAAGCGTGGAACGGCTTCAACACTGCGTTCTTCCTTACCGATTCGTGGAAGGTCGACAAGTGGTTGTTCGATGCCGGCGTCCGCGAGGAGCGCCAGGAAGCCAATGGCCGCATCCAGAACACCGCGACCGGCGATCTCGACGGCAATCCGACCACGCTCTACAACAACAACTCGCAGTACCTGATTGGCGGCAACACGTACATCAACTACGCGAAGACCGCACCGTCGTGGACGATCGGCGCCAACTACGAAATCCAGAGCAACATGAGCGTGTACGCACGCGTCAACGACGGCGTGCACTTCCCGGGCTTCGATGATTTGCGCGGCCTGCCCAGCCAGCCGGTCAACAAGATCCACAACATGGAAGTGGGCTTCAAATACCAGGCCGACTGGGTGTACGTGGACGTGAACGCGTACCGCAAGCTGTTCTACAACGTGCCGTATACGATCACCCAGGGCAACGGCCAGCAGTTCTCGTTCGACTACGGCTCGGCCACCAAGGGCATCAACTTCACCACCGTGTTGAAGCCGGTGCCGGGCACGCCGGGCTTCCAGATCGCGTTCAGCGGCAACTACATGGACGGCCATTACACGCACAGCGCCGCCTGCACGCCGTACCTGCAGCAGAATGGAGACGAGGGCTGCGCCAGCCTCAACGGCATGCAGTTGCAGCGCCAGCCGCAGTTCCACGGCATCCTGACGCCCTCGTACCAGTGGCCCACCGGCTTCGGCAACATGAAGCTGTGGCTGACCTACGAATACGTCGGCAACCGTTACGGCGACCTGATCGAACAGCAGCCGCTCGGCCAGTACCACACGCTGGCGTTTGGTGCGACGGCGAACATCGGCGAGAACTGGCAGGTTAATCTTCAGGGCACCAACCTCACCAACGAGATCGGCATCACCGAAGGCAACTCGCGTCTGTTCGGCTTTGCCAGCGCGGGCGGCGTGATTCTTGCCCGCTCGATCGAAGGTCGCGAGGTCAACCTGCAGGTCAAGTACAACTTCTAAGGGGTTTCACCAGAGCACTTCCCTCGACTGTCCCGGGCGCCGCTGGCGTGGCGTCCGGGACCTTTTTAAACCTCATCACGAGGTGTGCATGAACCGGTTCCGCATGGTCGCCGCGCTGGCATCGATCTACATGGTGTTCGCGATACTGCTCAACAGCGTCGGCACGGTCATCCTGCAGTCCATCCACACCTTTGGCATCGACAAGCCGCAGGCCAGCCTGCTCGAACTGTTCAAGGACTTGTCGGTCGCCGCCACCTCGTTCCTGGTGGCCTCGTTCCTGCCGCGGCTGGGCTATCGCCGCGCGATGATGCTGGCTCTTTGCATCGTGGGCAGCGCCTGCGTACTGATGCCGCTGTTCCCCAGCTTCCATACCACCGAATTGTTGTTCACCTGCGTGGGCGTGTCGTTCGCGCTGGCGAAGGTGTCTGTGTATTCCTCCATCGGCCTGCTGACCGACAGCAAGGCCGAGCACGGGCGGCTCACCAATACCATCGAAGGGCTGTTCATGCTCGGCGTGCTGGCCAGCGGCTGGCTGTTCAGCGCGTTCATCGATCATGGCAACCCGGCCAACCCCTCGTGGTTCAACGTGTATTGGGTGCTGGCCGTGCTGTGTTTCGGCACGGTGGCGCTGCTGTCGGGCGCGCGGCTGGACGAATCGGCGGCGCATGGCGAAGTGCGGCTGTCGATGGGTCAGGCCCTGCGCGACATGTACCGCCTGCTGATGCGTACGCTGGTCTACGTGTTCCTGCTTTCCGCGTTCCTCTATGTGTTGATCGAGCAGAGCTTCAGCACCTGGCTGCCGACCTTCAACAACGAGATCCTCAAGCTGCCCAATGCGATGAGTATCCAGATGGCGAGCATCCTGGCCGGCGCGACGGCGCTTGGCCGCATCCTCGCCGGGCAGCTGCTTCGCCGCATGTCATGGCACGTGTTGCTCAACCTGTGCGTGGTGGGCATGGGCGCGCTGATCCTGCTGGTGCTTCCGCTGGCGAGCCATGCTGCCATCAGTACGGACGTGGGCTGGTTCAACGCCCCGGTCGCTGCCTACTTGATCCCGCTGATCGGTTTGCTGATGGCGCCGATCTATCCGGTCATCAACTCGGTGGCGCTCAGCTCGCTGCCCAAGCCCTCGCACGCCGCCATGACCGGCCTCATCGTGATCTTCTCCGCACTGGGCGGCACACTGGGCTCGCGCATCACGGCCATCGTGTTCACCAACTTCGGCGGGGTCCATGCGTTCTATTTTTCGCTGGTGCCGATGATGTTGATCCTGGTTACGCTGTTTTTCTTCAAGCGCGAAACCGACCGTTCGGCCCTTCCCTCCTTGCTGGCGCCTGAGGGTGCGGCGTGAGTTTCACGCGCCGCCAGTTTCTGGCGTCGGGAGTGGCGGCGGCGGGAGCCGCGCTGACATCGAGGTGGGCGACAGCAGCAGGCCACCAGACAAATGCCGCGCGCAACATCCTGCTCATCGTCGCGGATGATCACGGCTACGACATGTCCGGTGTGGGAACGGCGGTGCAGACGCCCGCGCTCGACCGGCTTGCGCGCGAAGGTACATTGTTCACCGACGCCTATGCCTCGGTGTCGTCGTGCAGCTCCAGCCGCTCGACGCTGTATACGGGTCTGTACTCGCATACCAACGGCATGTACGGCCTGGCGCACGACGTGCACAACTTCTCGCTGCTGGAGGACGTCAAGACGCTGCCATGGATGTTGAAACAGCACGGCTACGCCACCGCCCTGGTGGGCAAGCTTCATGTGAAGCCGGAGGCCGCCCTGGCCTACGATGCGTGGTTGCTGCCGGAGCAGGCGGGTAACCGCGACGTCGCCGCCATGGGCCATGCCGCAGGGCAATGGATACGCGCACAGGGCGCGAAGCCGTTCTTTCTCACCATGGGCTACAGCGACCCGCATCGCGCGGGCGATGCCTCGCAGTTCGGCAATACGCGCGACTGGCCGGAAGTGAAGCGCACGCGCTATCGGCCCCAGGACGTGACCATCCCCTCCCACCTGCCGGATCTGCCAGGCGTGCGTGAGGATCTCGCCCAGTACTACGAGGCCGTGAGCCGAATGGATAGCGGCGTGGCGATCCTGCTGCGCGAACTGGAAGCCTCGGGACACGCCGACGACACGCTGGTGATCTATCTCTCGGACAACGGCCGCCCGTTTCCCGGCGCCAAGGACAATCTCTACTACGAAGGCATCCACCTGCCACTGATCGTGCGGACGCCGCAGGCGACGCGCCGGGGGATTCGCAATAACGCGATGGTGAGCTGGATCGACATCACGCCAACCATCCTCGACTGGGCCGGCGTGTCGCCGCCGCAGGGCTATCGCTATTTGCCGCTACCGGGACGTTCGCTGTTGCCGATCCTGGAGCAGAGCACACCCGGCGGCTGGGATGAAGTGTTCGCCACGCACTCGTTCCACGAAATCGACCAGTACTACCCCACCCGTTCGTTGCGCACGCGGCGCTACAGTTATTTCCTGAATCTGCAGCCCAGCTTGCGCGTGCCGATTGCCAGTGACGTGGCGCTGTCGCCATCCTGGAAGGCCATCACGACTACGCCGGGCGCCCGATTGGGCAAACGTACGCTGGAAGCCTTCGAACACCGGCCCGATGAAGAGCTCTACGACCTGCACGCCGACCCGGACGAAGTGGTGAACCTGGCCGGCGATGCAAGCCACGCCGCCGCGCTCGCCGACGTGCGCGCCCAGCTGGCGCGCTGGCGCACCGCCACGCACGATCCGTGGATGGCCGGCATCACCAATCCTTTTGGACCCGCACGCTAAGCGCGCGAGCGATCACACGATGGAACGAGGAAGACGCAACGCCATGATGTCCCTGCTACGACGACTGCCCCGCACGGCTGCCTTTGGCCTGCTGTTTGTTGCCGCCCGCGTCAGCGCGGCCACCGATCCCAGCTTTGTGCTCACCGGCACGTCGGACCAGTTCGGCAGCTATTTCCCGAGCTACCTCGCCAACGGTTACTTTTCCACGCTCACTTCGGTGCGCGGCACCGAGCCGACCATGGGCTATATGGTCGCGACCATGGACTATGCGAAGGACGATATCGCCCGACCGGCGGCCATGCCCGGCTGGAACGAGATCGACTACAACCCGGGCGGCGGCTGGCTCAATTCCACCCGCGTGGCGAAGGAGATCTTCACCGACTACTCGCAGACGCTGGACATGTATGGCGCGACGCTGAGCACGAAGTACCGCTTCGTGTACGCCAACAAATCCACCGACGTGCAGGTCACCACCTTCGTCAGCCAGTATGCGGGGCATCTCGCCGCCACGCGCCTCACCCTCACGCCGCAGTTCGACGGGAGCGTGCAGCTGACCTTCCCGATACGCCTGTGGTCGGAACATCAGCCGCGCTTCCCGATCGGCAAGATGACCGGCGACGAGATGATCACCGCGGTGATCGCCAGCGGGCAGAACCTCGACAACAAACCCGTGCCGACGCCGGACCGCGCGGCCGTGTGGTATCCCGGCGTGGTGCGTATCCAATCCAACGGTGGCGATACCAAGACGCTCACGCTGTGGCTGGATGGACGCGCGGAACAGGGCGTCGCCGTGGCGCAGGCAGTGGCAGTGGAGCTGCCCAAGGGGCTTGAAGTCGAAGACGTGCAGCTCGAGCAAGGGCCTTACAAACTTTCGCTCAATCTCAAGGCCAGGGTGCACAAGGGACAGCGTTACAGCTTCACCAAGTACATTGCTGCCTCGCGCGAAGGCTGGGGCGGCAATGCGCAGGCCGATCTCGCACTGGCCACGCAGGCGCGCAAGACTGGCTTCGATGCCTTGCTCGCCAAGCACCAGACTGCCTGGCATACGCTGTGGGAGTCGGATATCCGCATCGACGGCGACGCCAAGGTGCAACAGGCGGTGCATTCGGATCTCTACTACCTGCTATCCAACACTACCGTGGGCACGAGCTGGCCGATGGGCGCATGCGCGCTGACACCGGGTTATGCCGGCCATGCGTTCTGGGACAGCGATTCGTGGGTGTTCCCCGCCCTGCTTCTGCTGCATCCGGAGCGCGCCAAGCCGATCGTGATGTTCCGTCATCGCACCATCGGACCCGCGCAGGATCGCGCGAAGCAGTACGGCGTGAAGGGCACGATGTATCCGTGGGAATCCGATCCGGAAACCGGCAAGGATTACACCCCGCACTTTGCCTACGGCGTGTTCCGCGAGGTCCACGTCAATGCAGACATCGCGATTGCGCAGTGGCAGTACTACAACGCCACCGGCGACGACGCATGGCTGCAGCAATATGGCTGGCCGGTGATCGAACAGGTGGCCACGTTCTGGGCCAGCCGCGTCAGTTACGACAAGGCCAACGACCGCTATGAAATTTACCACGTCACCTCGCCCGACGAGGCCTACGACGACGTGCCGAACGACTCGTTCACCAATGCGGTGGCGCAGGAAGCGTTGCGCATCGCGGTGAAGGCGGCGAAGAAAGTGGGCGCAAAGGCCGATCCGCAATGGAGCGCGATCGCCGACAAGATGTACATCCCGTTCGACGAGACCAACCAGCGCCACCTCGATTTCGATGCTTCCGTGCCACACGACAAGATCACCTGGATGGGTTCGTCGCTGGCCTGGCTGATGTATCCAGACCTCGACCTGCCGATGACGCCGCAGGTACGCCGCAACGATTTCGATTTCCAGTTGCACGAGCTGAAGGAACACGGCGACGATCCGAACGAGATGATGATGGTGATGCTCGCGGTGGGCTCGGCCGAACTAGGCGACGCGCAAGCCGCCAACGAGTGGATCCAGCGCAACCTGGTGGGTTTTCTGAAGCCGCCGTTCAATGTGCGTACCGAAACCGTGGCCAACAACGCGGGCTACATCCTCGCCACCTCCGCGGGCTTCGTGCAGAGCTTTGTCTATGGTCTCAGCGGCCTGCGCATCGACGACGACGGCCTCACCCAGGCCTACGCGCCGGCGCTGCCGTCTGCGTGGAAATCCATGCAACTGAAAGGCATCCACTTCCGCGGCAAGCGCTACGACATCACCGTCGAACACGCGGCCGACGGCAAGGCCCAACTCACGCGCAAGGCGCTGTAATCATCACACCCACGATCACGCAACGAACCGGGAGCAGATATGACCCGCCAAGCCAGCACATCGTCCCTACGCCCTCGTCTGATCGCCATCGCGCTGTCGTGTGCCTTTGTCACCACAGCTTTTGCGGCAGGCACGCCTGATCCGGCGAAAACGCGCGCCTACATCGACAAGGCCTGGACCACGCTCACGCGCTCGCAGGAAGACTGCGCCTCGCTGGTGGACACCAAGGTGGTCGGGCATCCGGTGCTCTACGTGCCTGCCGGGCAGGCGGTGCCCGATGCGGTGACGGCCATCGGCAAACGCTGCGGTGTGGACGTGCGCCCGTTGCCAAAGAAGGTGGAACAGCTGGGCGATATCGACGCAACCAAGCTGCCGCAACAGGGGCTGCTCTATCTGCCGCATCCTTATGTGGTGCCCGGCGGATTCTTCAACGAGATGTATGGCTGGGATAGCTATTTCATCCAACTCGGCCTGGTCGCCGACCATCGCCTTGACCTGGCTAAGGACATGGTCGACAACGCGTTGTTCGAAGTGGAGAACTACGGCGGCGTGCTCAATGCCAACCGCACGTATTACCTCAGCCGTTCGCAGCCGCCTTTCCTCACCGCGATGATGACGGCGATACTGGATGACCCCGCCGTCTTCCCCAATGCGGATGCGCGACGCGATTGGCTGAGCAAGGCGTATCCTCTCGCCGTTCGCAACTACGAGATCTGGACGCGTCCCGAACATCGCGCCGGCGATACGGGGCTGGCGCGCTATTACGATCTTGGCAGCGGCCCGGTGCTCGAAGCGAAGGACAGCGAGTACTACAAGGGCGTGATCCGCTGGCTGCGTGCGCATCCCAAAGACGATCCGGGCTATCTCATCAAGGCTGCTGAACACCCGAGCGACGCGGAGGCGGCCACACTCAAGGACGCCAGCTGCGACGTGCGTGCCTCCAAAGTGTGCGAAGGCGCATGGGTGGATGGATACCGACTCACCGCCGACTACTTCCACGGCGACCGCGCGATGCGCGAATCGGGTTTCGACACCAACGCGCATTTCGGCCCGTTCGGCGGCTCAACCCATCACTATGCCGACGCCAGCCTCAACAGCCTGCTCTATCGCTACGAGCGTGATTTGCACGACTTTGCCCTGCAACTGGGCAAGGCCGGCGAGGCGGAGCGTTGGGCCAAGGCCGCGGACGCACGCAAGGCCGCGATGGACAAGTACCTTTGGAACGCCCAGGCCGGCATGTATCTCGACTACGACTTCATTGCCGGCAAACCCTCAGCGCTACCGTACGTCACGACTTATTACCCGTTGTGGGCTGGGTTGGCCTCGCCACAACAGGCCGCCTCCGTGCGCGGCAAGCTCAGCGTGTTCGAACGCAAGGGCGGCCTGAGCATGGACAACCATGCGGCCGGCGTGCAATGGGGCGAACCCTTCGGCTGGGCGCCCACCAACTGGCTGGCGGTGAAGGGACTGGATGACTACGGCTTCCACGACGACGCCCGCCGCCTCGCCGGCAAGTTCGCCACCACCGTGGACCAGGGCCTGGCCGACGACGGCACCATCCGCGAGAAATACAACATGGTGCTCGGCAACGCCGATGTGAAGGTGATGGCCGGCTATAGCGAAAACGTGGTCGGCTTTGGCTGGACCAACGGCGTGTACCTGAAGTTGCACGAGCTGCTCGATGGCAAGGCGAAGCAGGCCGCACCCGCCAAGACGGAGAAGACGCCGTGAAGCGCGGCGTCGCCGTTCGGTTTGCGCTGGTCACAGCGCTGATGGGTGGCGCGCTTCACGCGCAGGAGGCCAAGCCCACGGTCAGTGCCGACGGCAGTGTGCACGTGGGCAACCTCACCCTGCCGTATTCCCCGGTGGCATCGCAGGAGGCGCGCGCCTTCTTCCCCAAGATGCTCGCGGCCGGCAGCAAGGCGCCGCCGATCACCGCGCCGATCGAACAAAGCCGCGCGTTCTACGACCGCATGAACACCGACCGCGCTCATCGCCTGATGGCGCTCTACCCGGTGAAGACCCATCGCGAAACCATCGCAGGGGTGCTGACGGACGTCGTGGAGCCGGCCCAGGGCATCGCGCCGGAGAACAAGGGGCGCGTGCTGATCAACCTGCACGGAGGCGCCTTCCTGTGGGGCGCGCACAGCGGCGCGCTGGTGGAATCCATCCCGATCGCCAGCCTGGGCCGCATCAAGGTGATCAGCGTGGACTACCGGCAGGGGCCCGAGCACGTCTTTCCCGCCGCCAGCGAGGACGTGGAGGCGGTTTATCGCGCCCTGCTCAAGCAGTACAAGGCCACCAGCATTGGCATCTACGGCTGTTCGGCCGGCGGCGTGCTCACCGGCGAGGCCGTGGCGCGACTGATCACCGACAAGCTCCCCGTACCCGGCGCGATCGGTACTTTCTGCGGATCGGTGGTGGATATGGCCGGCGATTCGACCTTCGTCGGCCCCTTGCTCAATGGCGCCCCGGTGCCGGATCACCCGCTGAGGCTGGGCGAGCTGCCCTACTTCAAGGGCAGCAGCGCGACCGATCCGCTGGTTTTTCCCGGACTTTCGCCGGAGTTGCTACACCAGTTTCCACCCACCCTGCTGATCACCGGGACCCGCGACGCGGCCATGAGCGCCGTCATCCGCAGCCAGACCCTGCTCAGCCAGGCTGGCGTGGACACCGAACTGCAGGTATGGGAGGGCATGTGGCACTCGTTCTTTTCGGACCCGGAGATCCCCGAATCGAGGGCTGCCTATGAAACCATCGTGAAATTCTTCGACAAACATTTGACGCGCGGATAGGCATTCACATCGATCAGTCTTTGCCCCCTGCGAGGGGGACGGTTATCCTAGCCGTGTCCACAGCAAACAGTGACGACATGAGCCAACAGACCGTTCTGGTCATCGACGACGAACGCGATATCCGCGAGCTTCTCACCATCACCCTCGGCCGCATGGATTTGTTGGTCGATGCGGTGGGTACCGTGACGGAAGCCCGACGCGCCCTCGCCGAACGGCATTACGACCTCTGCTTCACCGACATGCGCCTGCCCGACGGCAACGGCCATGAAGTGGTGGAGCTGATCGCCGCCGAACATCCGGACACGCCGGTGGCGATGATCACCGCCTACGGCAACGTCGATGCGGCCGTAAGCGCGCTCAAGGCGGGCGCGTTCGATTTCGTCTCCAAGCCGGTCGACATCCAGATGCTGCGCCGTCTGGTACGCACGGCGCTGCGCCTGGCCGAGGAAAAGCGTAGCGGCCAGGCCGCCGCCAAGCCCGACGGCAACGAGCGCCTGATCGGCGAGTCGCCGGCGATGCACCAGGTGCGCGCCACCATCGGCAAGCTCGCTCGCAACCAGGCGCCGGTCTATATCGCCGGTGAATCGGGCGTGGGTAAGGAGCTGGTCGCCCGCCTGATCCACGAGCAAGGCCCGCGCGCCACCGGCCCGTTCGTTCCGGTCAACTGCGGCGCGATCCCGTCCGAACTGATGGAAAGCGAGTTCTTCGGCCATCGCAAGGGCAGCTTCACCGGCGCGGTGGGCGACAAGGAAGGCCTGTTCCAGGCCGCGCACGGGGGCACCCTGTTCCTCGACGAGGTGGCCGAACTGCCGCTGCACATGCAGGTGAAACTGCTGCGCGCGATCCAGGAAAAAGCCGTGCGCCCGATCGGTGCGCGTGAAGAGGTGCCGGTCGACGTGCGAATTCTTTCGGCCACCCACAAGAATCTTGCCGCACTGGTGGACCAGGGTCAGTTCCGCCAGGACTTGTTCTATCGCATCAACGTGATCGAACTGCGCGTGCCGCCGCTGCGCGAACGCCGCGGCGACGTGCCGCTGCTGGCCAACTTCGTGCTGCGCCAGCTAGCCAACAAGAGCGGCGGCACACCCGGCCACCTGCTGCCCGCCGCCCAACAGGCGCTGGAAGCCTATGACTTCCCGGGCAATGTGCGCGAGCTGGAAAACATCCTCGAACGCGCCATGGCGATGTGCGACGGCGACCAGGTCGACGTCAGCGACCTGATGCTGCCGCAGCGCACCCCGCGCCCGCAGACCGAAGCAGCCCCGCCCGCTCCCACCGGCATGCCGGCCGCCGAACCTACGCCTGTTGCCGTGGCCGCGGCGCCCTCCGCCAGCGGTGGCCTGGACGACTACATCAGCAACCTCGAGCGCACGGCGATCATCAAGGCGCTGGAGGAATCCAGGTACAACAAGACGGCGGCGGCGAAGAAGCTGGGCATTACGTTTCGAGCGCTGCGGTATAAGTTGAAGAAGTTGGGTATCGATTGAGATGGGTTGATCGATGCGCAGAAAAGGCCGCACCTGGTGCGGCCTTTTTGTTTTTGTGTCGGCGTGCGCGCCCATCTGTGGGAGCGCACCCTGTGCGCGACTCGCCACGCCTCGGTGTATCGCTCCGTAGGTTTGTCGCGCACAGGGTGCGCTCCCACAAAAAACCAACCGACAGTGTTGATCCACCATCCACAGGCCTGCGTCCCCCTTGTAGGAGCGCACCTTGTGCGCGACCGCCACGCCGGGATGTATCGCTCCGTAGGTTTGTCGCGCACAGGGTGCGCTCCCACAAAGAGCTGAGCGGCAAGATTGATCCGCCATCTCCATACCTGCGTCACCCCTTGTAGGAGCGCACCTTGTGCGCGAACGCGGCCTAACAGGCCGCCCTGGGGGCGGCGTTCGCGCACAAGGTGCGCTCCTACAAAAGAGGGGCGCGGCAACGCCGGGCGTTGTTCGGCTCGTGATGTGGCTCTTGCCACTGGGGTCCCCGTATGGCGCGGCGGGCGGGTGGAGGAAAGCCCGCAGGGTGGCCGCAGAGATGCGGCCGGTTTTTCGACAGGACAGGGATGTCCTGTCGAAAAACCCCGTAACCCGACCGCGCACCTGGAGGGCAGTAGGCCCGCAAGGCGCGTCATCCGGGGGGCCTTTTCTTTTGGTTACTTTTCTTTACTCCGGGCATCCTGCCCTCCGCCCTTCGGGCCGGCTTCGCCGTTCACACGCGCTCCTGCGCGTGCGTGGGCAAGCAAAGAAAAGTGACCCGGCCTCCGGCAGGAGGACGGAAGCCCGCGGCAGGCG
>NZ_JBFTSI010000005.1:0-464749 GCF_056399945.1 Dyella sp. 01L423
GGCGGCGAGCTGGTGAAGCAAATGGACCGGGCCGGTGCAGGTTGGCTCCCCGAAGTTTTGGTCGAGTTGTCGGAAAATCCGTCCAAGTACTCGCACTCTGACATCTGCGAGATGGCTAGGATGGCGACGAAATGAATGTCCGCTTCCGACCCGAAGCGGACAATTTTTGATGAGAAAGGGGGGGGCGGCATGAAGTGTGACAAGTGCGGCGCACAAAGTTGGCTCGCCGTAAAGAAGCTCGGCTCTCTAGAGACTTTGGAGTGCCGCCAGTGTGGAAGCCGAAGCGCCGTCCATGTTAACGATCCAGGCATAGGTCATTCTGCTTCTCAAGATCTGCTTTCCATGCCTGAGCTGAAAGGCATCTGGTTGTCGAAGCCATCCCCAGAGATGGTGCAGCAAGCTGAGGCCCTGTTTCCTAGGCTGGAGCGGCTTTCTCTTGCTCAGCATCTTCGTCGTTATGTTGATAAGGCAAGTTTCTCGCTTGGGAGAATCAACGCCTCTGAGCGACAACATCTGGATCGCAAGCTTGGCGCGGCGGGAATAGGTATCTTTGGCGAATGAAACTGTCCGCTTTCGACCCGTTGCGGACATGCCCGTCAACGATCGCGAGGCAGACAAAATGCGCACAGATCTGATCGCAACCTGCTTGTTCGTAGCCATGGTCGTTCCTGGCATGGCGCTCGGCGCCGACCAGTTTACTGACAGGGGAATCGCGAAGATTCGGGCGGATCTCGGGCCAAACTGCCCAGTTAACCTGGGGAAAGTCGGACAGGTACTGTCTGGCAACAACGGGTTACGACAGGAGCAGTGGTTCGTGAAGACATGTCATGGTGTCGAACAGTATTGGGTTTCGTACTACCCGCCACAGGCGTTCCCTGACCGCAGTACCGATCTAGAAGTCGAGAAGGTAGTTGGTAAAGTCCACTGAGGTCCGCTTCCGACCCAAAGCAGACATCTCCAGCGCGTTGAGTAGTAGGTCGCGAAAGGCGGGCATCAGTGGCTTCATCGTGCTTGATCACCAACAGGGGAAGGTATGGCTAGCAGCACGCAAGACCTGGAGCGGTTCGTGCGGAGTTCACTCATGCGTGGATGTTCGCGGCAGAGTATCGACAAGGCACTCATGGATGCCGGCTGGACGCCAGAACAGGTGCGTGGCGCGCTCTCGAATTTCGCAGACATAGCATTTGCCGTTCCCGTACCCCGGCCGCGCCCCTATTTGTCGGCACGGGATGCGTTTGTCTATCTCGTGTTGTTCACCACGCTCTATCTGAGCGTCTATCACTTTGGAAGTCTGCTGTTCGAACTGGTCAACCGCAGCTTCCCGGATGTGGCCTCGCCTTACAACAACGGTGTGGCACGAAGCATCCGCTGGTCGGTGGCCTCGATCATCATCGCATTCCCGGTTTTCCTCTGGCTCACTGCACGGATTCGCAGCGAGGTGAGCCGGCAACCCGTGAAGCGGCAATCGGCGGTTCGCCGTTGGTTGACCTGTCTGACGCTCTTTGCTGCCGCCGTCGTACTTATCTGCGACCTGATCACCCTGGTGGACGGCGTGCTAGGCGGGGAAATAACGGTTCGATTCATGCTCAAGGTCGTTGTGGCCGCCGTGATTGCGTGCACGGTCTTCGGCTACTACCTGTGGGATCTGCGTGCTGACGAGCGCGTCGCATGATGCCGCGTCTTGGAGTGCGGGTGATTGCGATAGCCGCTTGCCTAAGCATGGGCGCAGCCGTTGTCGCGGGCCTGGGCGTACTCGGCTCACCGGTGCATCAACGTGCGCTGCAACTTGACGCGCGCAGGGTGTCCGGGCTCAGTCTTGTTTCCATGCAGATCAGCGCGTACTGGTCCCAGCACAAATCGCTGCCAACGGATCTCTCTTCTCTCAAACTAGCCCGCCCCATGACCAGCGACCCGGTCAGCGGCGCGGCCTTCGAGTACGCAACGACTGGCAAGGAAACCTACCAGTTGTGCGCCAACTTCGATGCTGCATCCGAGTCTGAAGGGCGCACGTTCGGAACCTATGCGATCCGCTGGGACCATCCTGCAGGCAGGCATTGCTTCGACCTGGGCACGAAGTTTTCTGGTGAGGTGGCCGAGCCCATGCGATGAGACACCCGCGTCGCCGATGATGTCTGCTTGCGGCCCGAATGGCCGCATCAGGCAACCTCTCATCATTCCCGTCGGTGACCTACATCTTTGCCACCGGACAAGGCGAGCCGCTCGCCTGCATTGCGTGGAATTCGATGGAGAGGCCTAGGTCGTCCTGTGTGGGAGCGAGAATGGATTCGCCGGAGAGGCCTCGGTAGGTTGGCAGTTTGTGCTCGTAGCCGCGCTCGGCCCAGCGCTGTGCGCGATGAAGGTCGGATACGCCGAAGCTTACGCCCAGGATGCGTGGGCCGCCGCTTGCCATGGTTTGCTGAGCGAGACCCTCGCCGTCGGGTTGAAGTGCCAGCAGCGCGGTCGGGCCGATCGATACACAAAATCCTTTAGCGCCGACCGCGGTCAGCTTCACTGGCACCGCGTGGCCGTAGCCCATCTTCTCGAGCTGCCGACGATCGGCATCTGCATCAGCCGATACCAGCCATATCGAGGAGAGCTCGCGCGCTCCGTTAGGGTGTTCGCGCGTCACGCGGTAGTCGTCGGTATTGGCGGGGTCGAACTGGTCGGGTGCGTAGTCGGCTGCGTAGTCGATGAAGAAGGTGTTGCTCGACAAGGGCGCGCGGTCGAATGCGAACAGGCGCCATCCCGGCTTGGCGCTGTCGGGTCCGGAGAAGAAGGGCGTGACGGCGTAGTGCAGCGCCTGCAGCGACTGATGGATCGTATCGAGCGACGACGAGCGAAAACCAAAGGTGCGCGAACCCGCGCCGCCCTTCAAGGCCTGCTGGTCCTCTTTCATGCCCGGATCAAAGGTGGGATTGGGGCGCGTGATGCCGAGCAATTCGATGAAGCTGCTGTCCGATAAGCGGATATAGCGGTTGGCCACGCCATCGGGATCGCGTCCGGGCCGGACTTGAAAGCCCAGCTTGACTGCCATGACCGACGTGACCTGGTCGATCCCGCGTCCCCACAGCAGGATGTGATCCAGTCGTGTGGCGGGAGGCGCCGGTGCAGGTGCAGCCGGGGAGGCCTGGGCGGCGCACAGGCACAAAAGACATGCCGAAACGAAGGGGGGCAGGCGCATGCGTATCCTCACATGAACGACGTTGATGGTTTTCCCGGACCAGCCGCGCTAGTCATGACGCGTCCGGCCGCGGTGATCGAACTGGAGCGATCGGCCGGTCGGTGGATACGCGACACGGCCAGGGCGTCTCACGGCGCTCTTTTATCAGTGTTTCGACTGGCAGCCACAAGGACAATTTCCGCGCAAAAACGGCCAACGCGGGGCGGGCTTGGCGTATGCATGACGCCTTGCGTCGCAAACCCCGCGGCGCACCTTTCCATTACACGCTAGTGCTTCTACGCAGCGACTGGGGCGACGTGCCAAACGCGCGGACAAACGCGCGGCGCATGCGGCTCGAGTCGCCGAAGCCGGTGGATGCCGCAATATGGTCGAGGGTGAGATGGCTGGTCTCGACTGCGATGCGGGCGGCCTCCAGGCGCAGGCCTTCCACGACTTTCGCCGGCGTCGCACCGATCTCGGCGGTGAAAGAGCGGGCAAAGTTTCGAGGGCTCATCGCGGCGCGCTCAGCCAAGCGCTCGACCGTCATCGGCTCGGCAATGCGTGTACGCATCCAGCTGATGAGATCGCCGAAGCGCCCGGTCTTGCCACCCTGGTCCACCAGCACGGAGTACTGCGATTGCCCGCCATGCCGTCGCTGGTGCACCACCAGCTGCTGCGCCGTGCGTCGCGCAATGCCGGGGCCGAGGTCGTCTTCGACCAGGGCCAGCGCAAGATCGATCCCGGCGGAAATACCGGCAGACGTCCACAGGTTGCCGTCTCTGACGAACATCCGGTCGGCATCGAGCCGCACCTGCGGATAGAGCAATCGGAAGCGCTCGGCGACCGCCCAATGCGTGGTTGCGCGCCGGCCATCAAGCAGCCCGGCCTGCGCGAGGAAGAACGCGCCAGAGCAGACACCCGCCGCCCGCCGCCACGCATCGTTGCCGAGCCAGTTCACGATGTCGCCCTGGCTCTCTTCGATCTGGGCGAGATTGCCGCCCGAAACGATCACGGTGTCGAAGCGCTTCGATTCGATCGGCGAAGCCGCCAGACTCACGCCCGACGAACTGCGCACGACGCCGCCTCCCGGGGCCAGCACGGTGATCGCATAGCTGTCCGGCCGAAACCGATCGGCCATCTCGAAGACGGCGACCGGGCCGGCCGCATCCAGCAGCTGAAACCCAGGAAAGACGATGATGGCGATGTCGCGTCGCATGGTGGCAGTCGCATGACTCGGTCCAGTGCCGAGAAAGTGGCGTAACTGCAAGGCGGGCGTCAAGGCCATGGGACCAACCGAGCCGATCGGCTCCGCAGAAGGGAAAGGACCAAGCCGATTTCGCAGGACTTGAAGCAAAAGGGTCGCCTTCACTTGTTGGGTCAAGGCGGACGGAGGATGCTGGCGGCGAGGTGGGCCGGCGCGGTGGAACGCGTTGGCGATCGAAGCTTCTTCTCAAGGCACAGGAGGCGGAAACGGCATGAACATGGTGCGCAGCCTGGGTATCGTCGTTTTCTTCGCGTGGCTGATGATCGATGCCATCGTGGTCTTTCGACTTAAGACGGGCACGGCGGAAAATCGTGATCATCGTTCGTTGAAGTTGCTGATGATTGGTGGCCCGGTGGTTTTCGCCATATGCATCGGGTTGTCCTACGGGACCGTTGGAGCCTTGCATTCAGTTGCACTGCAATGGGCGGGGCTGCTCGTCTTGCTGATCGGCATCGCGGTGCGTTCACTCGCCATCGCCCAATTGGGCCGCTTCCATACCCCGAACGTGGCGATCCGCGGCGATCATCAACTGAAGGAAGAAGGCTTGTACGCCTATGTGCGCCACCCAAGTTATCTGGGCGCCATGATTGGATTTCTGGGCTTTGCCCTGACCTTGGGCAACTGGCTCGGCGTGATCGTGATGACGAGCCTGACCACGTGCCTCTATCTCTATCGCATCAACGAAGAGGAAGCCGCGCTTGCCGAAGCGTTCGGCGACGCATTTCGTCGGTATGCTGCGCGCACCAAACGGCTTATCCCCTGGGTCTATTGAACGCGTAGGTACGCGTCAGGGCGATTTAATCGCCTTCATTCTCGCGGCGTGGTCATTCATCAAATGACCCGACGGGTATTTCGGATGAGGCCAGGCCTTCCAGCTGTCGGTCCAGGTCTTGGTACTCCTTGGCAAAGTTGCGCTTGAAGTTCTCAAACGCCGTGGCGCTTTGCCAGCGGTCAATCGTGTAGTAACGGCCGGCCTGTTCGCGGCTGCGCAGTAGTCGTACTTCAAGAAAGCCCGGGGCTCGCGCAAATAGTCGAGCCCAAGGTCCATCGGGGCCATAGGCTGATTCAAAGGCCGTGCGCTGGTCCTCGGGTACCAGGAACTGCCAAACGGTGGCGTAAGTCATGCTGTATCCCTCCGTTTTCAGCTCGACGCGCCGGCCTGCGTCGCTCTTGTGCCGGACGACAATCAGACTACGCCAACGGCCAAAGTGAAGCTTTGCAAGAAGTGGAAATCGGCGCGGCGCAGCGCGTAGTCGGGATGACTGGGATCGCACAGGCGCATCACTTCTTCATGGTCGCTGCTCGATAGATACGCTTGCAGCCGGGAGCCCCAGGTGCCCCGGAAAATGGCTGACAGCAGGTAGTTTTCGTCCTCGGCGCGCAAGGGGGCGAGGCGTTCGATCATGAAGGTGCGTACACGGACGTCCTGCAACCCGGCCTTGCGCAGCAGGCCTGCGAGCGCGCGAATGGACGTGAGGTCGCGTTCGTCCAACTGGTATCGGTCACGGTAGTACTGCCGCACCGCCTCGTTGACCAGGCGCTCCAATCGGGAATCCCAGGCGAAGTACATATCAGGCAAGAGTGAGCTCTGCCCGAGCGCCACGCGCCCGCCTGGGCGAATCAGGGCAATCAGCGCCTGCAGACCCGCCAGGGGCGAGTGGAGGTGGTTGATCACGTTGACCGACCAGGCCAGGTCAAGACTGGCCGGCATCACCGGTGGTGCGAGAATGTTTGCTTGCAGCAGCAGCGAATGACTCTCGGCTGCCATGTCGAGCGCTGCCCTGACGTGCGGTGTCGCCAGGTCCATGCCGATCACCGTGCCGCTCGGGCCAACCTCATCGGCCAACCATCCCAGTGCCTCGCCCGTGCCGCAGCCGGCATCGAGCACGCGCATGCCGGGTCCCAAGGCCAGACTCGCCATGGCCTGGCGTATCTCCGGCGCGGCAAAGGCATTGAACAGTCTGAGCTTGTCCGCGTAATCGCGTGACGCCGTATCGCCTAGCAATCCAGCCGTGGTGGTCGGACGAGTCATGGGATCACGCATGCCTAGAGGGGGCTGTGGTGGATGATGCCGTGTGTGCCTCGAACGCATCAAACCGTTGGGCAAACTTCTTGTCCTGCCGACGCTTGTGGGTGTCCGCGATCACGCTAGCGGCAAATCTAGGGAAGAGATAATGCCGTGGCAAGGACAGGCATGGGCATCTGCCCGCGAGTAGTGGCTCCTTTAAGGCGTTCACGAGGGGCCTCAGCGATAAGTAAAAATACTTGGCAAGAAGCCGTACGTTTGCTGACGAAAAGAACAGTGTGGAAAGTGCACGCTGTTGCGGTGCCTAGGGAGGACGGTCATGAAAGCTTATGCGCGGTACTTGAGTATTGCCCTGGCGGCGATCGTTGCTGCGACGACCCAAGGCCAGACACCAGCGCCCGTGCCGAACGACCAGGACATCAGCGATAGCTATATCTATCTGCTCGGTCGACTGCTGGTGCTCAACCAGGAGCAGGCGGATTTCAGCAATGGGTTTCAGTGGAACCAACTCGTACACCGCAAGGTAGGGGAGGTGGACTGGCCTAATCCCAATCTCGATGTCGCCTATTCGGAAGCCTGGGTGGCCATCGACGAGAAGAGTTGCGCTCTGATCACGGTGCCTAAGGTGAAGAATCGGTACTACACCGTCCAGTTCCTCAACGGCTGGGGCGAGACCTTGGCGAATATCAACGAGCGCGTTTATCCGCAGCGCCCCGATGGCGAGTTTGCGGTCTGCCTGAAGGGCGCCGTGGTCCAGTTGCCGGCAACGACGCAGCGCGTGGATGTATCTGCCAAAGTGCTGCGCGTGCTCTCGCGCGTCGAACTGGGTGCAACTCCGGATGAGGCCGTGGCGCTGCAGAAGAAGTTCAACATCCGGGCCAGCGGTCAGCCGGCCGCGCCCGAGGTGCCCAAGACGGTCAGGTTCGACATCGAAAAGTTGCCAGGTGTTGAAGCCTTCGACTCGGCCACCGTGGCACTGGATAGCGCCGCCGATATCAATCCGGGCATGGAGCGGCTACAGACGAGTACACGTGCCGTTGCCAAGGCGATCAAGGATGCGAGCGTGCGCCAGCATGTCGATCAGGTGATCCGCCAACAAGCGATCCCTGCGATCTACAAGGCCTCGCCAACACTCGGCGATGGCACAGTGAAAGACGGCTGGGCCTTGCCCACAACCATCGGCGTGTATGGCAGCAACTGGCTGCTTCGCACCTTGGTGAACCTCGGCGGCATCTGGGCCAACAGCTATGAAGAGGTGATTTACTACAAGGCGTTTATTGATCCTGCGGGCAAGCCGCTCAATGGCGATCATTCCTACGCGCTGCGCTTTGAGAAGGAACAGATGCCGTCGCTCTACGCGACCTATTTCTGGTCAATCATTGCCGTCGATTCGGCTCATCGCCGTGTTCTGCCCAATCCGCTGCATCGCTATCTTCTGAACAATTTTTCCAAGCTGAGCTACGGCAAGGATGGCTCGCTGACCTTGTACTTCGGCGCCACCAAGCCGAACGGTGCACCCGATGGCAACTGGATTCCGACGCCGAAAGGAACGGGCTACAGCCTGACCTTCCGCTTCTATCGACCCAAGGGCGCTGTTGCCGACCGCAGCTACTTTCCGCCGGCCTTGAAGGAGCTGTAACGCTGGCAGCTACGGCGCTTTCACCACCGAGGGCGGCTTCCACGTGCCATCGGTGATGGCGGCGTCGGGCCAATAGGCGCGGATATAGAGCGAGAAGTCATCCGCCGGGGCGGGCAGCCAATTGCTCTCTTTGTCCTTGCCGGGCGAGGCGTGCTGGACATAGAAGGTGATCGATCCATCGGCATTGGTCTTGAGGTCCCGGCTCTTGGTGCCCAAGGAGTAGCGGTTGAGCGCATTGGGTTCGAACAAGTGGTGCTTGTTGTACATGGTCAATGACCAGAACCCTTTGACCGGAGGCGTCTGGCCCTTGGCGAACGTGATCGTATAAGCGTTGTTGCCCGCGCCATTGAGCCTGATGCCCTTGGCGTCGAAGTCGGTATAGATGTAGCGCGTTTCCTGCGGCGCGTTGTCATACATGTTCGACTTTGCCGTCGCGGTGCGCGACAGATAGTCCACGCCCCAGTTGGCGCCATTGGGCGGCGACGTCCAGCCGTTGCCCACCGGACGACCGTTGTTGCGGAACTCGAACAGCGGCGCGATGATCTCCTTCTCCGAAGCCACGGCCGCCTGCACCAGCGCCTGCTTGAGCTGCGGATCCTTGGCGGCGGCATCCAGCACCGATTGAATCGAGGCGTACAGCGACTCTTCACCCGGTTGCGGCGGAATCTGCTTCATGACGACGGGCAACTCGTCAAAGAACTTCTCCGGAACCACCCACTGGATTTCGCCGGCTCCGCTGCTTGGCGGCGCGGGATAATCGGGCGTCTTGTGCCAGTCGATGGCTTTCATCTTGCCGTCGAACTTGTCCAGCGGATAGACCATGATCTGGCTCAGCGTCTTTTGGATGGCCGCTCTATCCTCCGGCGTGTCGTCCATGAACGCGCGCGGCAGCACGACCGCCAGATCGGTGGTTGACCGGCAAACGCCGGTGATGCCCTTGGGTACCTGGCCTTTCCAGTTGGGGCCTGCCAGCAAGTAGAAACCGGGTTTGGTGCCGTATTGTTTGCCGAGCTTACAGAAAGAGTCGGTTCGTGCATCGGCGATCTGATAGACATAGAAGCGGTCGCCGAAATCGGGCACTTGGACAACGACCGGCAGCGTATCGAGGTGCTGGTAACCCGAGCCGTAGACGGTGTCCTGATTCGGGCAGGTGATGAACTTCTGATCCGCCTTGAGATAGTCGGTCAGCATGCTGATGGCGCCGGGTGGCGAGACGGGGAGGATGCCGCCGTTGCGGCCGGGCCCGGGAAGCTTGGCAAGCGCGAGCGACCGGTTGTAGTTGTTGACCAGCGGCCAACCCCAGATGTACGCCATGCGACCGATCGCCTGGACGTACTCCTTGGTCATCATCGTGCCGTCAGGGGTGCCCTTGAGGTCACTGGCGTGGCCGGGCGCCGGGACTTGAGGCGATCCCGCTTGGGCATCGGTCGATGGACAGGCGTGCGCCAAGCCCTCCGCGCCGAACAGCAACACCAGTGTCAGCGACAAACGTGGAAGTGCCCTGGACATGACCATGCCTCCAATCCGGAACGATCCTGCTGCACTGCGCGACGGGTGCAGAACGCTCCTATCCAAGCATAGGCAGGCGAATGCCGCCTCTGTGGTACTACCGATGTGAGCTAGGTAAAAACACCTAGGCGCAAGAGGGCCGTGGGGCGGCGACGAGCGTGGCCAAGTCGCCCAGCGGGGCATCGGCGACTGAGATGGACGTCCGAACTCGACCCGTTGCGAGGGAAAGACATCGCCCCGACTTCGTGCACCGAAGTCATCGCATATGACGAGCCCCGCGCATCTGGCACTTCGCGCTTTTTTGGCGACGGACGCCTGTGCCTTCCCACATCACGCAGATGCGTAGGCGGTGAGCAACTTCGCATGTTGGACTAGGTCATGGTACCGGCGCAAATGCTATCGGGCACCGGTAGTCGCGTCGCCAACTCCGGCCTCATACTGCGGAATATCCTTGGTCTCAGTCCGGAGTCTTCATGCGTCGTCGCGAGTTTCTCACGGGAGCTGTAGCTGCTACTGCTGCCGCGTCCACCGCCTTCATGCTGGCCGGTCGGTCCGCGCAGGCAATGCCTGCTGCGCCGGCGGTCCCGGGCGGCTTGGCCGGTCTGACCTCCATGACCACCGGCGCCAAGCCGATTTCAGTCGACGAGCGCCGGGCACGCATCGCCAAGCTGCAAAAGCTGATGGTCGAGCAGAAGATCGGCGCCTTGATCCTGGAATCGGGCTCGAGCCTGGACTACTTCACCGGCATCCAGTGGCATCGTTCGGAGCGTACGACGGCCGCCGTGATCCCTGCCCGCGGCGGCATCGTCGTGGTGACCCCCGCCTTCGAAGAGCCCTCGATCCGCGAGACCCTGGCGGTCGGCGACGATGTGCGGCCGTGGAATGAGCATGAAAGCCCGTTCGCCCTATTGGTCGGCGCGCTGCGCGACCGCGGCGTGACCTCCGGCCCGATCGCTTTCGAAGCGACCACGCGGCTGTTCATCGTCGATGGGGTGCGCGACGCAAGTGCCGGGGCGTACAGCGTCGTTTCCGGCGACGCCCTGGTGAGGGCCGTACGGCTGATCAAATCCCCGGCCGAACTCGCGTTGATGCAAACCGCCAATGACGTCACCCTGGCGGCGCTGCGCTACGTCCATGGCCACGTCCGCGCAGGCATGCGTCCGGATGAGATCGCCACCATGATGAACGCCGCCACCGAAGCCCTGGGCGGCGCACCGGAATTCGCCCTGGTGTTGATCAACGAAGCCAGCGCCTATCCGCACGGCTCGCGCCAGCCGCAGACCCTGCACGAGGGGTCGGTCATCCTGATGGACGTGGGTTGCGCCGTGCATGGCTATCAATCGGACATCTCGCGCACCTGGGTGATGGGCAAGCCGACCGCGAAACAGCGAAAGGTCTGGGACACCGTCAAGCGCGGCCAGGAGATCGCGCTGGCCACCGCCAAATTGGGCACGCCCGTGGGCGCCATCGACGACGCCGTGCGCGCCTACTACGAAAAGGAAGGCTGGGGCCCTGGCTACAAGCTGCCCGGACTTCCGCACCGCACCGGCCACGGCATCGGCCTGGACGGCCACGAGTCGCCCTATCTCGTGCATGGCGACGCCACGCCGCTGGCACCCGGCATGTGCTTCTCCGACGAGCCGGGGCTCTACATCCCTGGCGAATTCGGCATCCGCCTGGAGGACTGCTGGCACATGACCGAGACCGGCCCCAAACTTTTCACTGAGCTCGCCAAGTCGATCGACGATCCGATTTGATCGACTTCACGGCAGGCGTTTTTCTGCGGGAGTTTCGATATGCCGACAACCAAGCGCTTTGCGGTAAGCATCGATGAAGTCAGGCAGAATTTTGTATTCGGCGACATCTTTACCGACACCTACAAAGCGTCGGTAAAGATGTCGGACGGGGCCATCCGCGAGATTGCTCTGCGACCTGTCGTCCGCGACGGAGAGCTAGTCGTGGAGTTCAAGGACGGCGAGCACGTCAGCTATATGGGGCTCAACAGCAGCGCAACACACGGCGCGTTGATGATCACCCTCACGCACAGGGAAGAGTAGGAGGGTAAACGGGCTCAGGGTCGGTTCCCGCTTCAACGGTCTGCCTACTCGTCATCCCAACCCATGGGACGAAGGAGAATTCCGTGAGCAGACAAGTGTTCATCAACCTCCCGGTTGCCAATCTCCCCCAGTCAGTCGCCTTCTTCGAGGCGCTGGGCTTTGCACGCCATCCGCAGTTCACCGACGACGCCGGCGCGTGCATCGTTGTCAGCGACACGATCTCCGTGATGTTGCTGACACGCGCCCGCTTTGGGGATTTCACGCCCAAAGCCATCTGCGACACGAGCAAGGCCATCGAGGTGCTGCTCTCCCTCAGCTGCGAAAGCCGTGAGGAGGTGGATAGCCTCGTCGCCAAGGCGATCGCGGCGGGCGGCTCGACCTACGACAAGCCGGAGGATTTCGGCTTCATGTATACGCACAGTTTTGTTGATCTGGACGGCCACGGGTGGGGGCTGCTCCATATGAGCGCCATGCCTGGCTAAAAGCGACGTCCGCTCGCGAACACCCGCCGACGCAAAAACGGCGTCGTGCGGGCTCATGCGTATAGTGTCGGACAGAGGTGCTCGCGCAGAGAGATTGCCATGCTGCTCAGCGGACTTGGTATTTTTCGGTGGACGAAAGGAAGTCGACTCACCCTCGGCGTTCTGAGTGCTGCGGCCTTGGTCGCCTGCATAAGCGGCTTGGCGTATGCGCAATCGATGCCGGTATCGGAAACGGTACCAACGCTCACGCCGGTGGTAGTGACCGGCGTTCTGCCCGGACCCGCCCTGTGGAAGGTGAGCAAGGCCGACCATGTCATGTGGGTGCTCGGCCTTACCTCGCCGCTGCCGAAAAACATGCGGTGGAAATCCGCGGAAGTCGAAAGCCGGATTGCCGCGTCGCAAGTGGTCTTGACGTTGCCGAGTCTGGAGATCGGCGTGCGTACGAGTTTCTATCACAGCTCGATGATGCCGTCGCTGCGGGAGCTCCAAAAAAATCCCCGGCAACAGAGCTTGCAGGACGTACTCACGCCGCAGCTCTATCAACGCTGGTTGGTGCTGAAGGGAAGATATCTTGGCGACAATCGCCGCGTGGAGCGCATGCGGCCCATTCTTGCCGGGCGCGAACTCTACGAGAGCGCCCTCAAGCACTATGGTCTGGTTGATGAAGACGATCTGGAGAAGATCGTCTACAAGGCCGCTGGCCGCGATGGTGTCGCAAGGATCAATACGTCGTATCAACTGGTGCTGCAAGATCAAGGCGAGGCGATACGAACATTGAGTGACAAGTCCATGAATGATCAGCAGTGTCTGGGGCAGATCCTGGACGCGCTGGATAACGGGCTGGCCCAGACCGTGGCGCGCGCGAATGCTTGGGCGACCGGCGATATCGACGCGCTGCGATCCATCCTGTCGCAAATGCAGCAGGACTCATGCATGTCGACGCTGGACGGATCGCAATTCGCCATGGCGCTGGGTATCAACGATATCGAAGGGCGTGTCAGGAAAAGCTGGATCGGCAGCGCCGAGCATGCGCTTGATAAAAACAAGCAGACCTTTGCCGTGCTGCCGATGCATGAGCTGATTGCACCGGGTGGTTACATGAGTGAGCTGCAAGCCGACGGCTATAGCGTGCAGGCTCCCGACCCATAGTCCTGGCGAGCAAGGGGCGCCGTTTAGTTTCGGGATCCATATTCACCACCCTAAGCAAGCGAGGTAGCCGACATGCCGGATTGGATCGCAGAAGCTTCGCCGCGTCTCTGGGCCAGGATGACCGGCCTGGTCTACCTGCTCTATTTTTTCGTGGCCATATCCGCCGAGATGGTGGTCGGTCGGGGGCGACTGGTGGCCTATGAGGCCGTTACGCTGGTGGCTTACGCGCTCTATGTCGCCGTGACGCTGCTCTTTTACCGCATGTTCAAGCGGGTGCACGCGGGCCTGTCCCTGCTTGCGGCGCTTTTTAGCCTGTTGGGGTGCGCCATCGCGGCGGTGGGTGTCTTCCGTCCCGCCTTCAACGGCGTCCTGCCACTGGCGTTTTTTGGTCCCTACTGCTTGCTGATCGGTTATCTCATCTTCAAGTCGACCTTCCTGCCCCGAGTTCTCGGTGTGCTCATGATGCTCGCCGGCCTGGGCTGGCTGATCTTCCTGACGCCGCTCGCCAGCCCGCTGTCGCCCTATCTGAAGGCGCTGGGATTTATCGCCGAGCTATTGCTATGCCTGTGGCTTATTGTGATCGGCGTGAATGTTTCCCGTTGGCAGGAAAAGACGGGCGCCTGGAAGGTTGGCCAGGTCTGATTACCCATCGCGAACACGTTCTCAAATAAGGGAGTCTGACGTCATGCACACCGTACTAGTGATTGGTGGCGGAATCGTTCTGCTCGGGTTGTTCCTGCTGTTTGGACATCTATGGGGTAGTGGCCCCGCCGCACTTGCCATGGCCGCGAAGGCCTTCCTTCCGCTTTGGCTTGTCCTGTCCATCGTCAATTTGTGGGTGGGCGTGGCCAAGGCCGGCTATTCACTGCGCGATGAGCTGCCGATGTTGCTGGTGGTTTTCGCGCTGCCAGCCATCGTTGCCGGCGTAGTGATCTGGCGGCTGACGCGATAAGGCGGGCAGAGGTGGCCCGGCCCGTCGCGAAAACTTTCGGTGGAGGGCCTGAGGATGTTCGGCACGCCTGTGCTATATCTCCGCGCGGGGAGGGCACGAAGCACGGCTTGGCGCAGGCATTCATGGCGGCGCTGAGGGTCCGCTTTCGCCCGGGGCGTTGAATCCGCTGGGGAGAGTTGATCTGGCTATGCCTGTTTCGTGGTTCGCCCATTTGCAACTACGCCATCGGTGCCTGGCCGCGATGGTGGCCTCCTCGTTGATGGCCGGTTGCGCGGTGGGACCCGACTTCAAGCGGCCTGCCGCGCCCGAGGTGAGCGAGTACACCGCCCATCCGGTCGCCAGCACCGTCGCGACCGAGCATGTGGCTGGCGGCGAAGCGCAGCGCTTTGCGACGGGCGGCGATATCCCCGGGGACTGGTGGACGCTGTTCCACTCCAAGCCGCTCAACGAATTGATTGAGCAGTCCCTGGCCAACAACCACGACTTGAAGGCGGCGCAGGCTGCGCTGTCGGCGGCCAGGGAAAACGTGCTGGCGCAACGTGGCAGTTACTACCCCAGCGTGGCCGCGAGTTTCTCAGCCAGCCGCCAGCGGCAATCGGGAACCATCTCGCCGACGCCCAACTCGGACACCTTCCAATACAACCTGTTCACCCCGCAGGTCAGCGTCGCTTATGCGCCCGATATTTTCGGCCTGAATCGCCGAACGGTGGAATCGGTGCAAGCGCAGGAACAAGCTGTCCGCTTCCAGATGATCGCCACGCAGATCACCTTGAGCACCAACGTGGTCGCCGCCGCCGTGCAGCTCGCGGCGCTGCAGGCGCAGGTGGATGCGACGCGCGAGCTGGTCCAGATCAACTCGCATATGGTGCAAATCCTGCGCGAGCAATCCGCCAAGGGTTATGCCAGCGGGCTGGATCTGGCCGCGCAGGAATCGCAGCTGGCGCAAACCAACGCCACCTTGCCGCCGCTGCTCAAGCAGCTGGCGCAGCAACGCGATCTGCTCGCCGTGCTGGTGGGGCAGTTCCCGAGTCAGGCCTCGGAGCTGTCCTTCGACCTGGCCAACCTGCAGTTGCCGCAGGAGCTTCCGGTGAGCCTGCCCTCGACGCTCGTGGCGCAGCGCCCCGATGTGCTCCAGGCCGAGGCCAACATGCATGCTGCCAGCGCGCAGATCGGCGTCGCCATCGCCAACCGCCTGCCCAATATCGTGTTGAGCGCCAACACCGGCAGCACCGCGTTGGCGATGAATCAATTGTTCAAGTCAGGCACGGGTTTCTGGGGCATTGGTGCGGATATCACGGCGCCGATCTTCCAGGGCGGCACCTTGTTGCACCAGGAGCGCGCCGCCAAGGCAGCCTACGTGCAAGCCGCGGAGCAATACCGCAGCACGGTGATGAGCGCCTTCCAGAATGTCGCCGACTCGCTGGTGGCGCTGGACCAGGATGCCGCCGGACTGAAGGCCGCGGCTGCGGCCGACCAGGCCGCCAGGCGCACGCTGGATTTGTCGCAGCGGCAATGGAAGGCCGGATACGCGGATTATCTGTCGGTGTTGAACGCAGAACAGACCTATCAGCAGGCGCGAATCAATCGGGTGCAAGCACAGGCCAATCGCTATGCCGACACAGCGGCGCTGTTTCAGGCGCTCGGTGGCGGCTGGTGGAATCGCGCGGATCTAGCCCAGGACAAAAATGAAAAATAACGCGTTTCGGGGAGCGCCTTTCGAGTGGCGCGGGAAAGTCTGCGTCCGCCTTTCCATCATGGCTCTGCTGCTCTCGGCTGGCGGATTGATGGCCGGCTGCTCCAGCAAATCCGATGACGGTGCAGCGGCCGCTTCCGTCACGCCCGCCAATGTCACGCTGACAGCGGATCAGCGCAAACACGTCCGCCTCGCCGCCGTCGAGCGTTCCCAGTACCAGCGAACGATCGATGCGACCGGCTCGGTGGATTTCAACAACGAGCAGGCCACGGCGGTGCTCGCGCCGTTCTCCGGCCCAGTCGCGCGCCTGCTGGTCGACATCGGTGATCACGTCAACAAAGGTGATCCGCTGGCCCAGGTGGATTCGCCCGATTTCGCCGCGGCGATCGCTGCGTATCGCAAGGCGTTGACCACCGCACACACGGCGCGCCGACTTGCCGACCTGGAAAAGGATCTGGTCGAGCACCAAGGCGTTGCCAAGCGCGAAGAGGACCAGGCGCAAGCCGATGCGGCCAACGCGGACGCGGATGCCGACGCTGCGTTGAAAGCGCTGGTCGCACTGAATGTCGACCCGAAGGTCATCAAGGCCGTCGAGCAAGGCCAGGCGATTGCGCCCATCGGCGGGGTGATCCGCTCGCCGATCGCCGGCACCGTGGTGGATAGGCAGATCACGCCCGGCCAGCTCCTTCAGGCCGGCACCACGCCGTGTTTTACCGTGGCGGATATGTCGCGCGTGTGGGTGATGGCACAGGTCGCGGACTCCGACGTCGCTTCCGTGAGCGTGGGCGACCCTGCCGACGTGAGCACTGGGGTCGACGCAAAGCACCTGACGGGCACGGTCACGAAGATCTCGGCGCTGGTGAATTCAGACACGCGGCTCGTGCCGGCTCGCGTGGTGGTGGAGAACCCGCAAGGCCTGCTGAAGAAGCAGGCATACGTCGCCGTGCAAATTCGTTCGCGGCAGCCCACCAATGGATTGCTGGTGCCGGTGTCGGCATTGCTGCGCGACGACGAGAACCTGCCGTTTGTCTACGTCGCCCAGTCGGACGGCAGCTACGCACGGCGATCCGTGACCCTGGGGCATCGCACCGGCGACCAGTTCGATATCCCCGCCGGCCTGAAGGCGGGCGAGCAGGTCGTGGTGGATGGCGGCATCTTCGTGCAGTTCATGCAAAACCAATGAGCGATCAACTTCCTCCTGCCGTATCACCGTCGCGAACGGCGTCGATGATGAACCGGATTGTGTCCGCGTCGCTGGGCCAGCCGTTTCTCGTCATCCTGATGACCCTGCTGCTGACTGGCGCGGGTGCGCATTCGCTGCGGCGTTTGCCGGTGGATGCGTATCCCGATCTCTCGCCGCCCATCGTGGAAATCATCACGCAGTGGCCCGGGCACACCGCCGAGGAAGTAGAGCGGCTGATCACCGTGCCGGTGGAGCTGGGCATGAACGGTGTGCCCAAGACCACCACGACGCGCTCGATTTCGCTCTACGGCTTGTCCGACGTCATCCTCACCTACGAGACGGGCACGGACAACAACTTCGCCCGCCAGGAGGTTTTCAATCGCCTCGGCGACCTGAGCCTGCCCAGCGGCGTGACGCCGTCGGTATCGCCGCTGTCGGCGCCTTCGGGCCTGATCTATCGCTACGTATTGCAGAGCACCGATCGCTCGCCGATGGAGCTCAAGACACTCGAGGATTGGACGGTCGAACCGCAGTACAGGTCCGTCCCCGGCGTGGCGGATGACTCGGGATTCGGCGGCGGCACCATGCAGTATCAGGTGTTGCTGGACCAGACCAAGATCGCCGCGGTCGGCCTGTCCGCGGTGCAGGTGGAAGCTGCGCTGTCGGCCAACAATGCCAACGCGGGCGGCGGTTTCTATTCGCAGGGCGGCCAGTTCTATTACGTGCGCGGCGCGGGCCGTGTGGAAACGCTGGAGGACATCGGCAACGTGGTGGTCGCGGTGCACGATGGCGTTCCGGTGTTGGTGAAAGACGTGGGGCGCGTCGTCATCGGCATCGCGCCGCGCCTGGGCGAGTTCGGCTACGAGAAACAGGACGATGCCGTGGAAGGCGTGATCCTGTTGCGCACGGGTGAAAAGACCCAGGACGTGCTGAAGCGGGTCGAAGCCAAGACCCAACAACTCAACGACGAGATCCTGCCCAAGGACGTGAAGGTCGTTCCCTTCTACGACCGCACCGATCTGATTACGCTGACTACCAAGATCGTGGAAGAGAACCTGCTGCGCGGCATGTTGCTGGTCGTGGTGATCTTGATCTTCTTTCTCTACGATTTTCGCGCGGGCTTGATCGTCGCTACCACCATTCCGCTGGCGCTGCTGTTCGCCTTCATCTGCCTTGACCTGCAGGGCGCCTCCGCGAATCTGTTGTCGATCGGCGCCGTGGACTTCGGCATCCTGGTCGATGCGGCCGTGGTGATGGTGGAGAACATCTTCCGTCAGATCGCCGAGCGCCGCGGCACGCCGCTCAACGTAAAGGACATCATCCGCGACGCCGCCGCCGAAGTGGATCGGCCGCTGTTCTACGCGGTGGCGGTGATCGTCGTCAGCTTTCTGCCGATCTATGTGTTGTCCGGCCCGTCAGGCACGCTGTTCAAGCCGATGGCCGACACGATGATCTTTGCGCTGATCGGTTCGCTGGTGATCACGCTGACCCTGCTGCCGGTGCTGTGTGCGGTGTTCATGCGCAAGGGTGTGCAGGAGCGGCGCAGCCGCGTGTTCGAGGCGATCAAGTCGGTGTACGTGAAGGGGCTCGACTTCTGCCTCGCGCGCCCGTGGGGCACGGCGATCGCATCGGCCATCGTGTTGGCCCTGTCGCTGTTGCTGATACCGCGTATCGGTGCGGAGTTCATGCCGCAGTTGGACGAAGGTGCGCTATGGGTGCGCGCTACCATGCCTTACACGATCTCTTTCGAGGAAGCGTCGAAGATCACGCCCCAAGTGCGCGAGGTGCTGCGCTCGTTTCCTGAAGTCACTACCGTCGCGTCGGAGCTGGGACGCCCCGATGACGGCACGGATTCGACGGGCTTCTTCAATGTCGAGTTCTACGTGGGCTTGAAGCCTTATTCGCAGTGGACTGGCAGTTACCGCAACAAGGCTGCCTTGATCGAGGCCATCAACAAGAAATTGCAGGCCTTCCCCGGCATCATCTTCAACTACACGCAGCCGGCCGAAGATGCGGTGGATGAAGCGGAGACCGGCCTGAAGAGCGCGCTGGCGGTGAAAGTCTTCGGGTCCGACCTCAATACGCTGGAACAGAAGGGCAAGAGCATCAAGCAGGTGCTTGAACACGTGCGCGGCATCCGCGATGTGACCTTGGTGCAGGAGTTGGGACAACCCAGCCTGAGCATCAACATCGATCGCGCAAAGATTGCCCGCTACGGCCTGAACGTGTCCGACATCAACGGGGTGATCGAGACGGCCATCGGTGGTGACGTGGCCACCCAGGTGGTGCAAGGTGAGCGGCAGTTCGATCTGGTCGTGCGACTCGAACAGCAATACCGCGACAATCCCGAAGAGATCAAGAATATCCTGGTGACCACGCCGGGCGGCCAGCAGATTCCGCTGAAGGAGTTTGCCGATATCCGCGAAACCAATGGCGCGTCCTTCATCTACCGCGAGAACAATTCGCGCTATATCGGCGTGCAGTTCTCGGTAGAGGGCCGGGACCTGGCGGGCGCCGTGGAAGACGCCATTCAACAGGTCAACGGCAAGGTGAAGCTGCCGCAGGGCTATCGACTCGACTGGGGCGGCGAGTACACCGAGTACACCGCGTCGCGTGCCCAGTTGAATGTGATCTTGCCGCTGACGCTGGCCTTGATCTTCCTGCTGCTGTTCACGCTCTACAGCAATTTCAAGTTTCCGTTCATCACGGTGCTCGGCGTGCTGCTGTCGGCGCCGGTCGGTGGCATCGTGGCGCTGTGGATCACGGGCACGCCTTTCTCGGTGTCGTCGGGCATCGGTTTCCTGGCGTTGTTTGGTGTGTCGGTGCAGACCGCGGTGGTCTATATCTCTTACGTCAACGAACTTCGCCGCGGCGGCACCGGCCTCACCGACGCGATACGCGAGGGTGCAATCCTGCGACTGCGTCCGATCATGATGACGGCCCTGGTCGCCGCGCTAGGCCTGCTGCCAGCGGCGCTCGCCACGGGCGTTGGCACGGATACGCAGCGGCCGTTTGCCCTGGTCATCGTCAGCGGCCTGTTCACGCGGCTCTTGATCAGCGTATTCCTCATGCCCGTGCTGTATGCCCTGGTCGCACGACCGGATGACCGGCTTGAGGTGTGAGATCGCGACGCAGACAACCCCATTGAAATGCGCGTGCCCCTCGGCAGGCGCGCTCAAAACACCATTGATTACCCTTGATGATCAGGAGTACACCCCATGCAGACGCGTATACAAGGCACGGTGATGCCGGTGCTCGAAGTTCGGCTGGAGCCGAACGACAGCATCTTTGCCGAGAGCGGAGAGCTTTCCTGGATGACGGCGTCGATCCAGATGACGACGCATACCCAGATGGGCGGCGGCGGTGGCCTGATGGGCATGTTCAAGCGCGTGGTCGGTGGCGGCAGCTTGTTCATGACCGAATACCGTGCCGTGCAGTCGCCGGGCGAGGTGGCTTTTGCCACCAAGGTGCCAGGACATATCGTGCCGGTATCGGTGAGCCCGGGTAACGAGTACCTGGTGCATCGCCATGGTTTTCTTTGTGCCACGCCGGACGTGACCATCGGCGTTGGCTTTCAGCAGTCGCTGGGTGCGGGCATCTTTGGCGGCGACGGCTTCAGGCTGCAAAAGGTTGGCGGCTCTGGCACGGCGTGGCTTGAACTGTCGGGGGAACTCATCCGCAAGGACCTGGCTCCCGGCGAGACGCTGCGCGTCCACCCCGGCCATGTGGGCGCGTTCCAGGCGTCGGTCAGTTTTCAGATCACCACCGTGCCCGGCATCAAGAACGCCATCTTCGGCGGCGACGGCATTTTTCTGGCAGCGTTGACCGGCCCCGGCTCGGTGTGGTTGCAGACGTTGCCGATCTCGCGCCTGGCGCATCAACTTGCCGAGTACCTGCCCAGCAACGAAGGCGGTGGCGGGCGTGCGGCCGTCGGCGGTGGGTTGATCGGCGGCATCGTGGGATCGCTGTTGAGTGGTGATGACAACTGATCGATAGGCCGATGGCGTGGCGCTCGATGCAAATCGCAACGAGCGCCCACGATGGCTATACCGATTTCACCTCACCGCCGTCCATGCGCAACATGGAGCCCGTCATCCATCGGGCGGCCGGCGATACTAGAAACGCCATCAGTTCCGCGATTTCCTCGGGTGTGCCGTAGCGGGCGATACCAGCTTCGCGCGGGAAGCGTTCCATCGCTTCGGCCACGGTCATGTCGTGCAGCGGAGCCCAGTGTTCCAGGTAGGAGCGGCGGCGACCAGTCATCACTGGGCCAGGTAACACGCTGTTGACCTGCACGCCATCGGCAATGCCGCGATCGGAGAACGCCTTCGAGAGTGCCGCGATGGCGGCATTGATGGTGCCCACCGCCGCATACGGTGCCTTGGGGAAAATAGCCGAGTTGCCGGAGGTGAACACCACGGAGCCATTGGATTGCTTCAACGCCTCCCATGCTTCGATGGTGAGGCGTCGTGCACCGTGCAGCTTCAATGCCATGCCGTCGTTCCATTGTTCGTCAGTCATGTCGAACAGGTCGATCTGTGGAACGGCGCCCGCGATGTTGAGCAGGGCATCAAGGCGGCCAAAGGTCGAGAGGGTTCGCTCGACCACGGCTTTTGCGGAAGTCTTTTCGGCAAGGTCGAGATCGATGATCAACGCCTTGGCGCCCAAGCCTTCGACAGTCGCAGCCGTTTCGGCCAGGTGCTCACGATTTCTCGCGACCAGCACGATGGCCTCGAAGTCCTTGGCCAATCGAATGGCCGTGGCCTGGCCGATGCCTTGACTGGCTCCGGTGACGAGCGCGGTTTTCAGCGACATGATGTGCTCCTGGCGTCAGTGTTCACGCGCCGTCTCAGGCGAAGAAGCTGCGAATGGCCTCGGCGATCTCGCGCGCATGGGTTTCCAGCGCGAAATGACCCGTCTCGAAAAAGCTCACTTGCGCCTGCGGGATATCACGCTTGAACGCCTCGGCGCCCGGCGGCAGGAAGAAGGGATCTTGATTCCCCCATACCGCCAGGAAGCGCGGCTGGTGCTGGCGGAAATACGCCTGGAAAGTCGGGTAGAGCGCCACATTGCTCTGGTAATCGAGGAACAGATCCAGTTGCACTTCGTGTGCGCCTTCGCGGGCCAGGTAGTAGTTGTCCAGCGCGATGCCGTCGGGCGACACCTGTGACTCATCGGGCACGCCATGGACGTACTGCCAGCGCGTGGTCTCCGGTGCGAGGAACGCTCGCAGAGCGTCGCAGTTTGCCGCGTTCGGGTTTTCCCAGTACGCGCGAATCGGGTTCCAGCCCTCGCTCAAGCCTTCCACGTAGGCATTGCCGTTCTGCGAGATGATGCCGGTGATGCGTTCGGGATGTTTCACGGCGAGACGGAAGCCGGTCGGTGCGCCGTAGTCGAACACATAGACGGCGTAGCGGTCGAAACCGATCACTTCGGTGAAGCGGTCGATCACTTCGGCAAGATGGTCGAAGGTGTACTTGAACTGCTCGCGCGGCGGCATGTCCGAACGGCCGAAACCGGGGAGATCGGGCGCAACGATATGGAAGTTGTCGCTGAGCAGGGGAATCAGATCGCGAAACATATGGCCCGAGCTCGGGAACCCATGCAGCAGCAGAAGCTTGGGCTTACCCGGCGTGCCTGCTTCACGGTAGAAGATATTGAAGCCGTCGGCCGACGCGGTGCGATAGTGAATGTGTGACATGGCACTACTCCTTGGAAGGGGATGAGGGTTCAGCGGGGAATGGCATCAAGGCGCCATAGGCACGGCGCGGTTGTGGGCACGCCCACGGGTGGGGAGCTCGGGGCGCAGATAGAGCAGCAGGGCCGCGCAAATCATGGCGAAACTGATCAGCGGGGCGGCCAGCGCCGTCAGCGTTGCAGCGGCAAAGATGATCAGCGTGGCCCACGAGCGACGGCGCACCATGCGTTGCATCGCATGACACAATTGCGTGTTGCCCATTTGCGTGAGCACTTCCGCTTCGAACGCCCGGTAGGCCGCATTCACGCCGACGAACACCGCCGCATAAACAGCCACCGGCGCGGCGGCCAGGTGAGTGCGCGCCACCCAGGCCGTGGTGAACGGCACCAGCGACACCGCGAACAAGTGCGCAAAATTCACCCAGACCAGACGAGGCGTCGCCCGTCGCGCGTATTGCAGCAAATGCCGGTGGTTGACCCATACGATCGCGATAAACAGGTAGCTCACCGCATAGCTCATCACGGTGGGCCACAGCGGCCATAGCGCTGAAAACGTGCTGGCTTCGGGTGCCTTGAGCTCAAGCACCATGAGCGTGATCACCACCGCCATCACGCCATCGGAGAAAGCAGCCACACGTGCGTCGAACGGTTTATCAGAGCGCATGTCATGTCACCGGCAAGAGAGGGCTGGGTAGGCGGTGGATCAGGCGGTCTGTCGCACGGCATCCGCGATCAGCTCGGCAACCACTGAGGGCGCCGTGACGCTGGGCAGGTGATCGACGGGCAGCGCCGTCGTGTGTGCATGCATGCGCTCGGCCATGAAGCGCTGCGTTCTCTCGGGAATCATGTGGTCGTGCTGTGCCACCAGATACCAGGCCGGCACGTTCTTCCACAGCGGCCGTCCCACGGGCACGGTAATGGCTGCCGGCGAAATGGGGCGCTGCGACGCGGCGAGCGCCTGCTGTTGCTGCGCCGTGGCGTGTTGCGCGAACGCGGTGGCGAATGCCTCAGCCGGCAACCAGAACAGGCCGTCCTGGCCCGGTGCCAGGGCGGGTGCCTTGTCGTCGTGCGGGTAGCGGTTGAACACCTCCGCCACCGTCTCACCCTCGTCCGGCGCCAGACCGGCGATATAGACGAGTGCCGCTACCTTGGGGCTCTGAGTAGCGGCGATCACCGCGCCCGCATAGGCGTGACCCACCAGCACGACCTGTCCTGGGATGCCCGCCAGCGCGTCGTCCAATGCCGCGACATCACCGGCCAACGACAGCAGCGGCAAGCTCACCGTAACCGTATCAATATGCTTTGAGCGGAGCAGCTCGACCACGCCCGTCCAGCTGGACGGATCCGCCCACGCCCCATGGACCAACACTGCCGTTTTTGCCGTTACGTTCATTTTTGTCCACTCCTCTGGGGTTTGGTGGCGAAGGAATCTGAGCCAACTGGCTTGAAATATTCGTAACCACCTCAACTTCGATTTGGAGGTTACGAATGGTGATGTAACTTGTCAAGCACTATTTAGCCGGTTACCTTTGGCTGCAGGAGAACCCCATGTCACAGCCCATGCCCGCCCTCTTCCTGGCCGACTCGCTCGGACTGGATTTCCTCAACTCCGTGGCCACCCCGGTGGACACGCCGGTCGATTGGCTGGCAGACGGCGAAGGGCTGCTGCGTTGGCTCGAGCAAGCGCAGCTGGTGCCCGAAGAAGTGCTGCGCTCGGCGCGCGAGCGCGCGATCCCCGGTGAGATTGATCGACTGGCCGGGCAGGCGAGGGCGTTGCGGGAGTGGTTCCGCGGCTTCGTTCGCCAACACAAGGGGCATGCGTTGCACGCCGACGATCTGGCGCAACTTGAGCCGCTCAATGCCTTGCTCAAGCGCGACGAGCGCTATGCCGAAATCGTCGCCGGGTCCCACCGTGAGTCGCCGGTGTTCACGCTTGCGCAGCAGCGGCGCTGGAATTCGTCCGACGCTTTGCTCTTGCCGATAGCCGAGGCGATGGCGCGTCTGGTCTGCGATGAAGACTTCGCGCACGTGAAAGCTTGCGAAGGCCCCACCTGCACCTTGCTCTTCGCGGATCACACTCGTGGCCATGCTCGCCGCTGGTGCAGCATGGCCTTGTGCGGCAACCGCGCGAAACAGGCGGCGCACCGGGCTCGCCAGAAGACTTCGACAGGTACCGCGTAACCGCGTCAGCATCACGTTGAACGGCAAGATGGCACGCCGTCGCCATGCCGTCTGTTTCACGCGAAACTTTGCGAGTTTGTGAAACCGCCGCGTGGTGGTAATAAAGCCGGGCCCTTATCGCCGAGCTTGTCGCATGCACGACCTTCCGCCATTCCATCTCGCCTTTCCGGTCACCTCGCTGGCCAACGCGCGTGCGTTCTACGGCGGACTGCTCGGCTGTCCCGAAGGCCGATCCAGCGACAGCTGGGTGGATTTCGATTTCTATGGCCACCAGATCGTGGCCCATCTGGCGCCCGAAGAGACGCGCGCCGTCAGCGCCCACGATGTGGATGGCGACGACGTGCCGGTGCGCCACTTTGGCGTGGTGCTGTCGATGGATGACTGGCAAGCGCTGGCAGAGCGCCTGGAAGCCCGCGGAACGCGCTTTGTCGTGGCGCCGCATGTCCGCTTCAAGGGCCAGCCCGGCGAGCAGGCGACCCTGTTTCTGCTCGATCCCTGCGGCAATGCGCTGGAGTTCAAAGCCTTCGCCGATCGCTCGCAGCTGTTCGCCCGATGAAGCCCGAAGACCTGCAACGCCTGGTCACCATGACCATGCCTTATGGCAAATACCAGGGCCGCCTGATTGCCGACCTGCCCGGCGCCTATCTCGCCTGGTATGCCCGCAAGGGCTTTCCGCCCGGCGATCTGGGCAATCTGCTGGCGCTGGCACTGGAGCTCGATCACAACGGCTTGAAGCCCTTGCTCGATCCGCTGAGGAAGCCGCGGCGGGATCGCTGAGCAAGGCGTCCGCTGCATTAGTTGCAGCGCTAACTTGTTCCACCGGCCGAATGTTATTGAGCCGACAACGAAATCCACACCTGAGCCACACCGAGGCTTGCAGCTGACTTGGTGTAACCTGAACCTGTCAGGCCGCGGCGACGGAGGTCGACCCAATGACTGCAGAGACCGCCTCTGCTGCGTGGATTGCGTTCGGTACGGTCGAGATCGATACCCTGGGCCATCGCTTGTTCGTCGATGGCGAGGAGGTCGGGCTCGAGCGCAAGGCGTTCGCCGTACTCGTGCTGCTGGCACGAGAGCCTGGCCGTGTGCTGAGCCGAGATGAGATTCTCGATGAGGTGTGGGGCCATAGCCACGTCACGCCCGGCGTCCTCAGCCGCGTCATCGCGATGTTGCGCCACGCACTCGGCGAGAGCGGCGACGAGAGTCGCTATCTGCACACCGTGCATGGCGTCGGCTTCCGCCTCGATGCCGATGTGCGATCGGCCGCATCGCGTGAAGAATTGATAGTGGACCGGCCCTTGCCGGCCGACGCGCTTGCCTTCGTACCACCGCGCACCAGCGACGCCGCCCCGCCGGTGGCAACGGATGAGAGTCCTGCAGCACCGCCGGGGACTGGCAAGCCGCGTCGATTTGGCAGGCTGGTCGCTGTCGCGATCGTGGCGGTGCTTGTCGTGGCGGCCTTGCTGTTCGGCGGCCGCCAGTTCGCGCGCCATCCCGCAGACCCATCGGCGGCGGTCGATCTGAAGTCGGTCGCGGTGCTTCCCTTCGAAAATCTCAGCACCGACAAGGGCAACGCGTATTTCGCCAGCGGCATGCAAGACATGATCTTGACCGAGCTGGTGGGCATCGGCGGACTCAAGGTGATCTCGCGCACCTCGACAGAGAAGTACCCGAGCCATCCGGAAGACGTGAAAACCATCGCGCGGGAACTGGGTGTGGCGACCCTGCTCGAGGGCACCGTGCAGAAGGTCGGCGATCAGGTGCTGATCAACGTGCAGTTGATCGATGCCGCCAGCGGCAACCATCTCTGGGCCAAAGCCTACACGCGCACGCTTGACGACGTTTTCAATGTGGAAGGCGAAGTGGCGCAAAACGTGGCGGAGGCCCTGAAGGTGCGCCTGACCTCGGCTGAGACTGCACGCATCGATGCCGCGCCGACCTCGAACGCTGCCGCCTACGATCTGTATCTGCAGGCCGGTGCGCATGCCAACCGCGCCTACGATGATCCCGTGCTGTCATCGACCGAATTGCCGATGGCGATCTCGCTGTATCAACAAGCCCTGGATAAAGATCCGCACTTCGCGCTCGCCGCCGCTGCGCTGGCGCGTGCCAACATGCAGATGTATTTCTTTGGACCCGATCGCACGAACGAGCGGCTGGTAGAAGCGAAGACCGCCGCCGATCGCGCCCTGACATTGCAGCCGAAGCTGGGGCAGGGACATTACGCCTTGGGCCTGTATCACTACTGGGGGCATCGGGATTACGTCGCTGCCACCAACCAGTTGGAGCTGGCCCGGCAGGCGTTGCCCAACAGCGCCACAGTCGAACTCCTCATCGCTGCAGTTGCCAGGCGTCAGGGACGCTGGGACGAGGCCGTGTCGCTGTTTCGCTCAGCCACCGTACTTGATCCGCATAGCGAATTTGCGTTCAACCAGCTCGGCGTGACCTATCAGAGCATGCATCGCTATGCGGATGCCGACCGGGCTTATGCCTCCGCGCTTGCGTTGAGTCGCAACCCCGCCGGCGCGCGCGTGACTCTGGCCTTCAATACGCTGATGTGGAAGGGCGATCTGGCACCGCTGCGCACTGCGCTTGCGGCGTTGTCGCCGGGGAGCAATGCCTACGCCGGCAACGTCATGGGCATGTATTTCGAGCGCTCGCTGGCGCGCGATTACGCGGGAGCCATCAAGATTGCCGAGGCGGACAAGAACGAGAACTGGGACGATCCGGACAATATTGTCTTGCCACGGCGCCTCTATATTGCTTGGGCCGCGCAGTCGGACGGCGACACGGCCAAGGCGATCGCAGCCTTTACCGAAGTTGCGGCAAACGCACGCGCCGCCCTTGTCGAACGGCCGGAGGATCCTGACCTGCATCTCGCCCTGGGCTTTGCTTATGCCGGCCTCGGGCAAAAGGCCGAAGCCGTTGCTGAGGGCGAGCGTGCCGTCGCCTTGATGCCAGTCACCAAGGATGTCCTCACCGGCGCGGATATGCTCGCCTGTCAGGCGCAGCTTTATATGCGCGTCGGTCAGCACGACCAGGCCATCGCCCTGCTCGATCGTGTGCTGTCGATGCCGACGGGCGGCATTATTTCGGGTGCGTCGCTGCGGCTCGATCCGAACTGGGATCCGTTGCGCGACGAGCCGCGCTTCAAGGCCTTGTTGCTGAAGTACCCCAGCGGCGGCTAGTAAAAAAACAGCGCAGGCGTCGGTGGTAAACCCACTGCCGCTGCGTTCGAGCGTGGGTCCACGTCGCATTTAACCTCCGCTATCTCGTTATCGATCAAGCTGCGGCAACTTAAGTCGCTCGACGCGGCACTTAATGGTCTCTAGGCCAATGGAGGAAACGACATGAGCAAGGGTATGGATTCGAAGAAAAGCGAGAAGAAGAAACCGGCCAAGACCATGAAGGAAAAGAAGGCGGCCAAGGAAGAGAAGAAGCGGGCCGGCAAGTAAGCCGCCGCGACCGCGAACTGCCCGCATCAAGCCTGCCTTGTCGACGTGCTCGCTGCGCCAAACGACGGCGTTTGAAGCAGCGTGCGCCCGTAGAGGGCTTGATGCGGATCCATCACCTTAGCCAGGACAAGACATGATCGCGAAGAACGCAAGCGGATGGGTGGCAGCCGTGGTATGGCTGATCGCCGGTGCCACGTCGTCTCACGCCCAAGAGGCCGTGCCGACGGCGCTGCAGCCGCCCGCCGGCTATACCGTGGCATTCACCGCAAAAGCCACCGGCGTTCAGATCTACACCAGCACGATGGAGTCTGGCTCGCCGCTGAAATGGACCTTCGAAGCACCCCTGGCAGAGCTGAGTGCTCCCAGCGGCGTCATCCATCACTACGCCGGCCCCTCGTGGGAAGCTGCCGACGGCAGCAAGATCGTCCGCGACAAAGATTCCCCGGTAGCCACCGTGCCTGCAAAGCAGCCCGCCGCGGACATTCCGTGGCTGCTCATCAAGGTGACGCCTTCCTCCACGCCCGGCATCTTGGGCAAGGTAGCCTACGTTCAACGTATCTCAACGGCCGGCGGCGTTGCACCCTCCGCGTCGCCAACGAATGCCGGGACCAAGGTTGGCGTTCCGTACACGGCGACTTACGTGTTCTACGTCAAGTCGAACTGATGTTTGGCGAGGCATTCATTGCCTCGCCCTGTGACGTCCGCGCCGATGTGCCAAACCGAGCCTGCCTGAGAAGGACAGGTTGCTTCACCGGGCTTCCCGTCAGGGCCTCTGGTGTGCGGAAAGAAAGCGCACCCAGTGTGTCCTGAAGCGGTCGACCATCCAGTCGGCATGTGTCCGGATTTGCAGCAGTTGTCGGCGCAACGCGGGCGGCGGCGGCAACGCATAACCGAGCTTTCCTGCATCGTCGGCCAGCATCGCGCTCAATCGCTCGCGTTCGCGCGCGGTGAGTGACTTGAACTGGACATCCGTTGGCCGCCGGTCCAGTTTCCCAGCGACCTTATTGCTGTCAAAAGAACTGTTGCTCGGGGTGGGAATGCCGTTAGCGGTTGGCTGGGTCATCACCGGCAGCGGCTCGATCCCGAGAAAGGCGGCTATCCGGTCAATGCCGCTCGCGGTGTCCTCGAGCAGGTCCTCATAGCGAACAAGCAAGTACGAGTCCGACGCCGGCTGAGCGGAGCGGCTGGCCGCCTCCCGGTACGACAGGCGCATTTGTCGCAGGAACCGAGTCTCTTCGCTGGGTGGAAGGCCCGAATCTCGCAGCGCCCTACAGCTCGACGCATAGACCGCGAAAGGATGGCGGACGATGTGGAGCATTCTTGCCTCGGGAAATTCGGCCATCAGGCGCGCTATGAAGCGTTCATTGGCAGGTGTTTTTTCGACCCATCGCAGCAAGGGCGAATCAGCGCGAAACCCTGTCGTGCAATGCGCATAGGCAAGCGCGATCGCCACCAGTGGCCAGGACGTCGTGCGCGGCCCGAGCCGGGTCCTGACCAACGGCCACCAGGCCTGCAGGGCGCGGCCGAATTCAACGTACGGTGAGCCTTCTGGCGACGAGCGGCCAAGCAGCCAGTACGGCTGCTGGTTGATCGGGTTGGCGAGTCTGCGCAGCCATTCGCAGCCGAGGAATGGCAGCCAGCTATCGGGCTTCAGTCGCTTCAGGTGCCACGCGAAATTCGTGAGCATGGTGCCTTCGGCGGGAAGCACCGAGAGGGCTGGGTGGTGGTCGAGCAAATCGCGCACCATCGTCGTGCCGCTTCGGCGAGAGCCGAGAACGAACACGGGCCGACGCGCGACGGCAAACGCCCGCTCGATCTCGCCTGGCGTGAGCATCAGAGGACCGGCCGACTCGCTGGCGGACCACACGGCTTGGGACCAAGCCATGGCCGCCTGACGCACGGCGCCTAAATTCGTGACGCGCGGCGTTCGCAGCTGCTGATCGAGCTGCGCTTCGAGATCGACAATATTCAACAACTCGCGATTCATTTCATACGCTCTGTGGGCTGCGTAAAGTCGAAACTTCGAAGGCGCTCCTCCGCTTGTCGCGTGGAGATAAGCCGCGCCGCCGCCCGCGCGAGTGCCGGTATACCGGCCGCGCCCCTCCACATCGAATCCACAGTGAGTGCGTCCAGCCGACCAGTTGGTTGCCGTAAGGGACCAAGTGGCGCGCGTAGACTCCGGGGAAGCGCCCTGCGGCGGGGTCAGGCTTTATGTGCCAAAGCCGCCGCAACACCGACTGCAGGCAGGCAGAAGGCCTCCAGCCTCGGCTAGGCTGGCCCGCAGCGCTTCGACGCTTGAGTGATTCCAGATGCCTTCAAGGCCGGCCTCCCGGACATTGGCGATCGGAAACCGATAGCACCGCCCATGCACAGGCACGGACTCGCCATCCGCATCGATCATCAGGATGCGAAAAGCGTCGTGGCAACGACGGCCAATGAACTGCGACGGGTGGCGGTAATAGATATCCAGGTCGGCCTCGCTTGTCCGATCGGGCTGGATCGTGACGGAGAACGGCCATGTCGTCTCCCTGATCTCGGCCAGCTCGTCGGCCAGGCGAGCGATGTCGATCGTGGTGGGGTCGGATTCGAAGCTATTGGAGGCCGTGGCGGGATAGATGGCGCCATAGAGCGCATTGTGTTCGTGGGCCAGTGCGGGTGTCACGAAGTTGTTGTGAATCAACCCAACCTGTTTCAGTGGCAGATCACTGATGTCGGCAAGGAAGGTCTTGAGGTGACCGACGTTGTATTCGCTGATCGTGCAGAAGACAGAGATTTCGGGCGCGCCCTCCAGTGCCGCCACGGCGCGGATCCCCTCCACCGCCCGCGCAAAGCTGCGGTCATGGCGCCGGATGCGATCATGGATAGCCGCCGGACCATCGAGCGAGACGAACAGGCCGCGGCAGCGGCCGGCCGCAAACTCTGCCGCCCGCTTTGGCAGGAGCAGGCCATTGGTGGTGACCGTCGTATACAGGCCCAGCGCAGACGCGTAGGCCAGTGCGTCACCGAGTGGCCGCCACGCCAGCGGCTCGGTGAATGCGAAGCCCAGTCGTGCCTCGGGGCAAAAAGCCGCCATATCGTCGGCGATGCGCTGGAACAGCTCCCACGGCATGGTCCGCGTCCGGGCACCCATCAAATTTGCGCCGAAGTTGGTCTCGGCGTTGCCGGTGCCGACGTCACACATGAGACAACGCAGGTTGCAGAAATTGTTGACCCCGAGAACGACGTGCCTGGGCCGCGGTCCCGCCGTGAGGGGTGCTTCCAGAACTGGCAGGCTTAGTGCGGACATGGCACGTCGATTTCCTCTGCTGATCGTGTTTGGTTCTTGCGGCTCAAGCTCGAGGCACAAACGTGCCCGCCCTCGGTGTATGTGCTGGATGAGGGCCATTTGGTTTACCGCCGCCGTGGCGGCGGGGAATCACAGGTTTGAAAGCGCGGGATCAAGGATCAGTCTTAGGTCGCCGTGATGTCCGCTTTTGACTCGGAGCGGACATATTCAATCTAGAATCGGCAGCGTCATATAGGGGGAAAGATGACCGCTGTCGGGTATCTGTTGGTGGGTTTATTTGTCGGGCTATGTGTGGCCGGAGCTGGAGCTCTGATCTGGACCATCGTCCTGTCCATGCGTATGACGTTCCAGTTCCAAGAGAACGATGTCGCTTACTCACGCGTCACGCTCTGGAGCCCTATGAACGGCATGCTGAGACCTGACTTACTCAGTGAGGCTGGTAAACGGTCCAGGCGACTGGCACTGAGAGGACTGCTCGTTTTTGGAGTGGCCTATATGTGTGCCGGTGCTTTCGCGTTTGCGATAACGTATCTGACATGAGTGCGATGTCCGCTTCCGACCCAATGCGGACATCCGATTTGGCCAAGAAGAGCTGTCTCAGCCCCAGAAAGGAGAGCTTCAAGCAGGGAGCTCCAGCGGGCCGGCGCCCGGCCTTTGGTCGGATTGTTTGCCGGTCAAGACAGGGCTAAACGCGCGGCGAATCATCGGATCTCTGACGACGCCTGACCAACCGATTGGACCATAGCGCCCTCGTATACGGCAATTGGACGTCCGTTCTCACTGATCGGATACGCGGTCGACAATCCACTCGACGATCGCGTCGAATCTCTCTTGATCTAGCGCGTGTTCGCGGTCGACACGGAGCTCGGTGATGAAGTCGCTGGCGATCTTGGCCACTACTTGGTCTGCATCCCGCGAGTACTTGTCCTTCGTACCGGACACAACCATGGTTGGCCGAGGTCCGATGGCCGAAAGAACATCGTGCGTGTCGAACAGGCGAGTGAGGCCGGGCACGGCCTCGAAGAGGGTGATGCCGGTGCCTTCCCGGCGGCGCGTTTCGAAGCTACACACGGCACCGCTGACGCATGCCCACCTGCATCGCGGATCCACAGCCGCGTGATAGAGGGCCGTGTAACCGCCGTACGAATGCCCTGCCACGCCCACGTGCCGCTCGTCTATCCCGGTGGCTTCGAGCAAAACGCTCAGGGCCCGTTGGGCATCGTCCAGGCACTTCCTCATCAGCAAGTCGCCATCAAGCAATCGGTAGCTCATGGCGTTGTAGTGCTGAAGCCAATCGTAATAATCCGGTTCCACGCCCCGAACCGCTCCTCGTCGATCCTCGAAAGAGATGGAATCCGGTGCCAACACCGCGAGGCCTCTACGGACCGTCTCCGGTTGCGGGCATCACATAAAGCAATGCGACAAGCAAGATAGCGGCCATTCGAGGTCCGCTTAGGCGAGAGGCGCTTCGATAAACGAGCACCTAGGGGCGGCGAGACAGCAAGCGGATTGAACAACAGCATGAGTCCGCCACTCGTAGCATGGCCTCTTGCTATGCCGCACCGGCGTCGGCGGCAGGCAGCGGCAATCCCTTATCTCGCTGTCGATCGCGTAGGAGAAGGAACGGGCGTTCGACGACATAGTGCAACAGGGCAGCCGCAGTGATGGCTACGAGCAGACAGCACATGAAAGTGAGGATGCCGCGATGATTGAAGTAATCCGGAAGATGCTTGGAAGCCAGCTTGAGCATCGCCTTGTGGCTCAGGTAGATGCTGTAGGAGATGGCCGCTACCCAGGCGGTGCCCAGTAACTTGATTCGGGCAAGAAGGCTTGCGGGGCTGGCGGCTGAGGCGACGATCAAAGCGAGGCCGGTGGACAGTATGGGGAAACCGAAGACGCACGCGGAAGAAGTAAGTATGTCCCGGAAAATCCAAGCCGCGAACAAAACAATGGCAAATCCCAGAAACGCAAGCACGTTGGGATGTTGTTGGAGGCGCTCCCAGCGCGACGTCCGGTAGACGTTGAGGCTCGCCATTCCAACGCCGAGCAGCAAACCATCGAGGCGTGCGTATGTGGGGTAGTAGATGAGCTCCATGTAGCGCCGCCCGTCCATCTCCCACACGCCGCCGCCGACCGCATACAGTGCTGACGATTGCCACCAGGCGAACGCCCGCCACGTCAAGCCAGCCAGCATCAAGCCAAGCATCAAGCCCATCAGGCGCTTGGTTCCGAGGCGGGGCGAAAGGATGATCACGGCCAAGGGGAAGATCAGATAGAAGTGCTCTTCGACGCACAGTGACCAGGCCGATGAGAAGGCGTGCATGACGCTCTGATCGACAAACAGGTTCATGGTGAAGGTGAGGAACTGCCAGACAGGCTGGATCGCCGCTTGCTCCCGCAGGCTCGGAAACAAGAAATAGAGCGCCACCACGGCCAGATAGGCGGGAAGAATGCGATAGGCCCGCTGCCGGTAAAATGCGCGCAAGTCCACGCCATCACCGCGCTTGCAGCGAAGAAGCACCTGGCGGCCAATCAGGTATCCGCTGAGGACGAAGAACAAGTCAACGCCCATCCAGCCGTATTCCTCGATCCAGCCAAATCCGTAACCCATGCCGCCGGCAATCCATGCATGGGTACACACGACCGACATGATCGCGGCGGCGCGAAGCAGATCCAGGCCGGGTAGGCGTTGCATAGGGTTCTTCCCTGATTTGGCGAGGAAGCATAGCTATTTTTCGAGCGGGCATGCAGCTGGATCCAAGAGCCTGCTCTCGGCATGGCGCTGTGATCGGTCGGCCTTGGATTTTGGGCGGGGCGGTGCGGGCAACAGGAGCGATAGGCAAGCAGCCCATGTCCCCTTCGACACGGATCTGCTCGACGGGAGCATCGACGACCGGTTCTACACTCCAGGCCAATCGCTGAAGTTTTCAAAGAGTCCGATGCTTTGGGAGTTGCGCCGAGCAAGCGCGTGCAGAGGTCTAACTGGTCGTGCACGTCCGTCTATGGGGTAGCAAGAGCGCGCTGTGTGCTCGAAGGAAGCAGCCCCTCCCGCCAGCGGTGCCGCATCAGGCAATCTTCGGCAACTGCCAGTCGTAGCGAACCGCCGCTACGCGCACTGCAAAGCACGCCAGTCCGCCCAGCACCGCTGCCACAGCGGGTGGGCAGCCTAGTCGCCGGCCAACCACGAGTACAGTCGCACCCAGTAGCGCTGCACTTGCATAGATGTTCGCAACCAACACCATCGGCACCCGGGCAAGCAGAAGGTCGCGCATGACGCCTCCACCGCAGCCTGTGATGGCGCCCAGCAAGGTCGCGATGAGCGGACTGAGCTGGTAGTCGAGCGCCTTCTCGGCGCCGGCGACCGCGAATAGTGCGAGGCCTGCCGCATCGAGCGTGGCAAGGAGCCACGGCGGGATCCCGGCAATTTGCGTATGGAGGAGGAACGTCAGGAATCCTGCGGCAAACGCGATGACCGGATAACGCCAATCGCGTATCGCACTGGGCGGCGTCGCGCCGATCAGAAGGTCGCGAACCACACCGCCGCCAAGCGCGACGACGAAGGACAGTACGAGTACGCCAAGCAAGTCCAGCTTGGCGCTGATGGCGGCGTTGGCGCCTTCGATGGCAAATACCACAGTGCCCGCGAGATCGGCTGCAAGCACGACATGTTTGCGTATCATGAAACCCCCGGAGCGATCTTCGACGCAGTCTAGTGCAAGATCGCTACTCATCCTGGGCAGCCGGTTGCCGTTGCCGGCGATCAGCGAGGGCGCTCGCGTTCGACCCGGCGTGGACTACCGCGGCTGGTCTCATGTCATCACGTCACCACCGGTATCGTCACGACAAACGCAAAGGCGCCATCGGGCTCGTATCGGCAGCCAAGTTCGCCGCCGTGGTGACGTGCGATCTGCCGCGCCAGCGCGAGTCCCAGCCCGGTGCCGGGGCGGTCGCGCGCCCCGCTGGCTCGGTAGAACGGCTCGAATACGCGCTGACATTCGTCTTGCGGCAGTCCTGGGCCGTGATCGCGCACGACCAGTTCGGCATGACCATCGATCACGCGCAGCCGCACCTGCACGGGCGGCATTCCGTGGCGGATGGCGTTTTCCAGCAAGTTGCGCAAGAGCCGCAGCAACAGGCGCTGGTCGCCCTTCACGGTGGCGTGTGTTCCTTCCAGGTCGACGCCTTCGTGGCGCGCGCATTCTTCGGCGGCCAGTGCCAGCAGATCGACCGGTTCGCTCGTCTCCAGATGCGGCAATGCTTCCAGCCGGCTTGCCAGCAGGATCTCGTCGATCAAGGCATCCAACTCGCCGATGTCCTGTTGTAGACCCTCGCGGCGCACTTGGTCGACGCTGGGCCCGATGAGCTCTAACGCCAGGCGGATACGCGTCAACGGCGTGCGCAATTCGTGCGAGGCGTTTGCCAGCAAGGTCTTGTGATGGCCCACGAGTGCTTCGATCTGATCGGCAGCCTGGTTGAAGCTGCGGGCGAGGCGTGCCACCTCATCGCGTCCTTCCACTGCGACCCGGGCATGCAGATCGCCTGCGCCCAGCGAATCCACCGCCTGCTGCAGGCGCTCCAGGCGGGCGGTAATCCGGCGCACGACAGGCAACGCCAGGACGCCGATGATGGCGGCCAGCGAAAGCAAAAGGAGCAGCAAGACATGCAGCGGCTGATGTCCGCCACGCGGCACGCTCGCCTGCAGCCAGCGGCCGTCGGGCAGATGCAGCATCCAGAGCGCCTCGCTCGGGTGAGGCAAGGCAAGCGCACCAGAGCTATCTGGTGTCGCGCCTGACTCCGCAATCAGTCGTCGGGAATCATCCAGCAAGGCCAGACGCACTGGCAGCCCCTGCGCCAACTTGTCGAGGGTTTGCTGTTGCTCCGTCACGGGTGCTTGTGCGGGCGGCAGGGCATTGAGGAGAACCTGCGCCTGCGACCGCATTGCCGCCTCGTACGGGCCGCCCTTGCTGTGCCAGACCCAGGCGAAAGCCGCCGCATAGGCCAGCAGGCTGATGACGACGGTGAGGTAGATGCGTAGGTACAGCCGCGTCATCGCCGCCTCAATCCTGCTTGCGCGCGAACAGGTAGCCGGCGCCGCGCACGGTGATGATGCGCTTGGGTGACTTGGGATCTGCTTCGATGGCGGCGCGGATGCGCGAGATATGCACGTCGATGGAGCGATCGAACGTGTCCAGTTGCTCGCCGCGCACCAGGTCCATCAATAGCTCGCGCGACAATACGCGTCCGGCATGCTGGGCCAGGGCGAGCAGCAGTTCGTACTGGTAAGACGTCAGCTCAGCCGCTCTCCCTGCGACCGTCACCGAATGCGCATCGGTGTCAATCTCCAGCTGGCCGAAGACCAGGGTCGTCGTCGTCCCCGTGGTTGGCGCCATGCGCCGGCGCAGGATGGCACGCAGCCGCGCCAGCAATTCACGCGGCTCGAACGGCTTGGGTAGATAGTCATCGGCGCCGAGTTCCAGGCCAACAATGCGGTCGATCGCGTCGCCTCTTGCAGTGAGCATCAGCACCGGCAGGTCGGAGCGCTCGCGCAGCCTGCGGCAGACGTCGAGACCATCCATGTCCGGCAGCATCAGGTCGAGGATGGCAGCATCCGGGGCGTCGGCGTTGAAACTTTCCAGCGCTTGAGCCCCGGTTGCCGCCTGTTCCACCGCATACCCCTGGCTGCGCAGGTACTCGCCCAGCATGGCGGCCAGGCGTGGATCGTCCTCTACGACCAGGATGCGTTCGCTCATGATTTCAGCTCTAGTGCGACAGCAGCATCATAGCCATCGCGCCACGCTTTCAGCCATGCATCGGCGCCGGCAACGACATTAGCTGGGTCAGGTGCGCGACCAGCTTCTGCCGCTGATCCGGCGTCAGTACGGTGCTGCTGTCCTCAACCAGCCGAGTCATGCGCTGCGCGATCTGGTCGTGCGTGGCGGACTGCGCGGCACTCGCCCGTTCCACCGAGGCTCGATCGATGGTGAGGGCTGCCAGCAGAGTCAACACTTGCGCATGGCCTGTGTGCAGCTGTTGGAACATCGGCAGCAGGTCGGCCGCCGCTTGCTTGAAAATCGGGTCCAGCGTGGCCTTCTGGGCGGCCGTCGCATCGAGTTCGATGTACAAATGCTGGCAAACTTTTTCGACATGGGCAGCCATGTCGGCCTGGGACATCGGCCCCGCCATGTGGTGCATGGCTGAGACTCCGCCGTCGGCCGCCACCACGGCGACGCCGGACGCCAGCACGGCACCGCCGACGAAGCCGAGCAACGCAGCGCGCAGGGTGCGGGTCTTTTGGTTGGATTGATCGATGGTCATGGTTTTCCTCCTGTGGGGGACGGGTTGTTTCACCCACGCACAGCTTGAGCCCCGTGCATGAGTGCTTTACGAAGCCAACGTAAAGAAATATGAAGCGACGGTGCGCTGGTCAGGCAGGCGAGCGCTCGCGCAGCATCAGTACGCCGGCGGCCAGGTTCCAAACCGCCTGCAGCAACAAGGTGCCGATGACGACGCTCAGGTCCATCTGCGCGCCGGCAGCGATCACCATGGCCGCTGGCAGCGCACCCGTGAGCAGGCCAATGCAGCCGATCACGCGACGCAAGCCTGCATCGCGCAACAAGGCCACCGACCATGCGATCGCGGCTGCCGATTGCAGCACCCATGCGACGCGTGCGATGTCGGTCAAGGCGATGGATTCCACCACGTGGATCATCCAGCGCGCCGCCTCAGGCGCGCCGTTGACGAAATCAGCCGCGATGCCCGTGCTGATGAATCCATCGAGCAGGGTGGCCGCCAACATCAATACGCTGCCCAGGGCATACGTGATCAGCCCGATCAGCACAGGTGCCCGTCGCAGGTCCAGCCGCTGGGATAGCACGGTGTAGCCGTACAAGAGTCCGCAGATGCATATCATCGCCACCACGTGCACGTTCTGGTGCCATGGCTGGATCTGCACCATGCTCTGCAGGAGCTCCTGAGTGGTCTTGCCGCTTGCCCCTCGATCGAGCGCAACCGTGGCGGTAGATACGATGGCGCTCGCCAGAATGGTGAGCCCGGCTAGACGACCATCGCTCGGGCTCGGGACAGTTGTCGCATATTGATGGGCGGGGAGTTGCAACGATTCGACGCGGGTAGTCATGGCGGTCCATTCCTTGTCCAGGCGCACGGGATGTGCGGGACGCCACGCTAGGCCGTTCGTTTGGCTGGGATATGTGGGGCCGGTGAAGAAGTATGAAGATGGCTTGCTTGCAGGCGGTGCCGGCACGTTGCTTTACTGAAGAACCGGGAATCCGGGCCGAGCCGGGCCAGGCGCACTATTTCCTGCCGAGGGCCAGTTGAGCGGAATTGAACGCTTTCCCCTGCTTTGGAGCGTGCATGAAATTCTACAAAACCATGTTGTTCGTGATGGGGGTCTTCTTTTACTGGCTGGACTATCTGCATGGCTGTTGTCGCGTTTCCATGTGCTGGAGACCGGCTCTGCTGCGATGACCGCGATGAGACGCGCGGCGATCCTTCCTTTGACCCTTGTCTTTGTCTTGCAATGGCTTGGACAGGTACGAAATGCGATGAAGGGTTTTGTGGTTACCAATCAAGGCATCTCATTTGTGGAGATTCATGCAGCGGAGGAACCTATCAGTTTCTGGGTTGGGTTGATCTGGGAGTTGCTGTTGTGGGGAGCACTGACGTACGTGTTCTTGAGGTTGCTGGCGCATCTGGGCTGACTGCCGCAGCTCCGGCTATCGGGCAGGCGAAGCTGCCAGACCGTGCATCCGAAGTCCGGTTCTGGAGGTTCGGCGCAGTGCGTTCGAATGATCGAATGCCGACAAAGCAGAGGCGTGCGCGAAGCCCCGTTTTGAACCTGCTGCTTTGATAGTCCTCATTTCTCGACGAAGGCGCGTTCGATAACGTAGTCGCCCGCTTGGCCGACCCGCGGGCTGATCTTGAAGCCGCGAGCGTCGAGCAGGTCGCGCGTATCGGCGAGCATCGCCGGACTGCCGCAGATCATTGCGCGGTCAGTTTTCGGGTTGAGCGGCGGCAGGCCGATGTCTTCGTGCAGTTGGCCGGACTCGAGGAGCTCGGTCAGGCGGCCGTGGTTGCGGTACGGTTCGCGCGTGACCGTCGGGTAATAGATCAGCTTCTGGGCGATCACCTCACCGAGGAATTCGTGCCGCGGCAATTCATTTGTCAGGTAGTCCTGGTAGGCCAGTTCGCTCACGCTACGCACGCCGTGCAGCAGTATCACTTTTTCGAACTTCTCATAGGTCTGAAAGTCGCGAATGACACTCATGAAAGGCGCCAGGCCCGTGCCAGTGGCGAAGAGGTACAGGTTCTTGCCGGGCAGCAGATCTGTGATGACCAACGTACCGGTGGACTTTTTGCCGACAAGGATTTCGTCGCCCGGACGCAGGTGCTGTAGACGCGATGTCAGCGGACCGTTCGGTACTTTGATGCTGAAGAATTCAAGGTCTTCCTCGTAGTTCGCGCTGGCTATCGAATACGCCCGCATCAGTGGCGCGCCTTCAACCTCAAGGCCGATCATCGCGAAGTGGCCGTTGTCGAAGCGCATCGTTGCGTCCCGCGTTGTCGTGAAGGAAAACAGCGAGTCGTTCCAGTGATGAATGCCGAGAACCTTTTCGGTGGTGAAGGCGGTCATCTTTGTGCACTAATTTGGCTAATGGAGCTGGATCATGCGTTGCCGATGCGGCGAGGCACCCGGTGCTCAGTCAAGCAAGCAGTCGGACCGTGACGCCCTGTCATGAGGATGGTCCATGCTGCTTTGCTGCTTCGATTGCCGGCGAGGCAATCGAGATGGCGGGCATGAAGTTGCCCAACCAGACCCGCCTGGCAATTGCGGGACGCAGCAGCGATGACGGTGGCATCATCAGGTTGACGACCTTTAAAAACGCAGTCGTCAGCGTGCTGTCTTCAGTCGCAGCAAGATGAAGCTTGTCGATGTACCAGTTGATGAAGCGCAGCATCGGCGGGCGGGCGCCGTTGATTTTCAGGTTCCGCAGATCGCTACCAACGGCAATGTGCCATGGAATATCCACGATCCTCGCGGCCGCCTTGAAGAATCGGCGTGCGAGATTCTTGGTACCCGTGCTCAGGCACTGTTGCAGCATCATGGCTTCTTGCGCCGCGACCGTCATGCCCTGGCCGTAGATGGGATTGAAGCTGCAGAAGGCGTCTCCAAACACCAGGTAGTTGCCGGGGAAACGCGCCAGCTTCTCGTAGCGCCGGCGCTGGCTGTCAACGTAACGGTAGCGCTGGAACCCGCTCAGCGGCTCGCCTCGGGCGGCAATGTCGTGGATCTCCATGGTCGGCAGTGTCGCCAGATAGGCGAGGAAGCCTTGATCATTGTCGGGTGCGTCATCGCCAAGGAAGCCGCCGGTACTGATGATCCAACGGTCGTTCTCCTGCGCGAGCATGACGCCGTTCCGCCAGTTGGGAGCACTACCGGCGACGACCATGCCGAGCTTGCCGCCCAGATCGCCTGGTCGACGCCGATAGGTGCGAGTCATGTAGCGGATCCCGATATGCACCTTGTCATGGGCGGGAGGTAGGTAGCCAAGCTGCTTGAGCCATACCGCGCCGGATGAGCCGCGGCCCGCGGCATCGACAACAAGGTCTGCATGGATCGTCTCCTCCGGCTTGCCTTCGACACATGCGCGTACGCCGGTCACGTTTTTGCCAGCGGCGTCGGCGACAAGGCCGCGCACCGAGCAATGCTCGATGGCGCAGACGTTCGGCAAGGCCAGAAGCCGCCGGCGCAAGTGGCCTTCAAGCACGGGGCGGCTCGCAAGCAGGCCGCTCAGCTCGCTCTTGCCATTGGCAAGCCTGACGTTGCGTCCGATCCAGATCACATCGTTGGCGACATCACCGATCAACCCGCCGCTTTGCGCAACGACCTCGGCGTTGTACCCCGGAAAGAACGCTTCGAGCACCGCGCTTCCGCGAGCCAGCAGGCCGTGCGCATGGCGGCCCTGGGGCACGCCTTTGCGCGGTGTGTCTGCTGCAGGGAACGCATCGCGTTCAAGCACGGTGACCGTGGTATAGAAATCCGCCAGCGCACGGGCAGCCAGCAGCCCACCCATGCTGGCGCCGATCACGATCGCATGTTCGCCCAGGTTCTTCATGGCAATCCTCCAGTTCAACGGGTCGCGATGAGTCCGGCAGCCATCGCTTGCATGGAATGCTAGGATTGCCTCGTCCCCTGAGCGTCCCCTGGACGCCGTCATTGAGGGTCGCCTCGCCATGGCTCTGCTCAGCGTGCAGACGCTTGGATTTCCCGGGATTCGCCAAGATGGCCGGCCATGTCCGCTGGCCTTGCGCAAAGGCCTTGCCCTGCTGATTTACCTGGCCGAAGCGAAGGGCCCGGTCGGACGCGATGTCGTCGCCACGATGTTGTGGCCGGAGGGTGGCGAAGAAGTGGTACGGGCACGATTGCGACGCTTGTTGCATCGCCTCCAGCACACGCTCGGCGACGAGTTTCTCACCATCGACCGGTCCACCGTGCGATGGTCGGCAGCGATCGACCTGCAGGTGGATGCTCAGCTGTTCGAGCAAGCCTGCGACGATGGCGATTTCGAGCGGGCGTGCGGACTTTATCTCGGTGACTTTCTCGAGGGATTTTCGCCCGGCGATTGCCCACAGTTCGACGAGTGGGCCTTCTTTCGACGGGAGGCCTTGCGGGGGCGGTTGATCCAGGCGCTCGAGCGGCTGGTGCAAGACAAACATGCAGCTGGCAATTACGCGGCAGCGGCAGCGCATGCCGGCCGCCTTGTTGAATTCGACCCGCTGAGCGAAGTGTATGGCCGCCACCTCATCCGCAATCTTTTGCTTGCGGGAGACCGGGCCACTGCCCAGCGGCATTTCGAGGCCATGAGGCAGCGACTTCGCGACGAGCTCGATGTGGCCCCCGAATGGGATACGTGTGCGCTGCTCGATGCCGGCACAACGTCGCCCAGCGAGAGTCCGCCGTCCACTCGCTACGCCAGTAGCGGCGACGTCCATCTCGCTTTCCAGACCTACGGCGCGGGCCGCATCGATATTCTGCTGCTGCCCGGTTTCGTATCCCACGTCGAACGATTGTGGGAGGAGCCCCGGTGCCGTGCGTTTCTATCGTCCCTCGCCGCGATGGGCCGACTCATCCTGCTTGATCGCCGCGGTGTCGGGCTTTCCGATCGGGTTGGTTTCAATCCCAGCGTAGAGGCGACCGCGCAGGACATCGGCACGGTGCTTGACGCCGCCGGCAGCCGCCGAGTCGTGCTGTTCGGCGCGTCAGAGGGCGGACCCGCGTGCATCAAGTTTGCCGTCGACCATCCGCATCGCGTCGCCGGGCTCATTCTGTTCGCCTCGTTGGCGAAGGGGAGCGCAACCGGCGAGTATTCCCACGCGCTTCAGGCCAACCAATATGACCGGTGGCTGCAGCAACTCATCGCAGGGTGGGGTGGGCCAGCGGGTATCGAGACGTTTGCGCCGAGCCTGTCTGGCGATCCTCAGGCTCGAGCTTGGTGGGCAGGCTTGCTTCGCGCTGCATCGAGTCCGGGCGCCATCAAGGGCGTGCTCGAGGCATTGCGCGATATGGATGTGCGACATCTGTTAGGCCAGATTTCCGTGCCGACCCTGGTGCTCCACCGTCACGACGACCGCGCTGTCCGCGTCGGCGCGGGACGGCACCTCGCCGGCCATATCCCGGAGGCGCGATTCGTCGAGTTGGAAGGCGCCGACCATTGGGCCTACGCGGGCGATCAAAAGACCGTCCTGGACCACATCAAGCCATTTGTGGCCAGTCTCGCCGCTTAAGTTGCGACATGGGAGATGCTGCGCAAGCCGCCTCCGCGCAGTGCAGATCCAGGGTCTACCTCTGCAAGGTTACGGCTCGCAGAAATGAACAACTGTGACCTGGGCTTCGCATTGCCCATAAACTAGGCATCTACTCCAGGAGATGCCCGCTCGTGACGCACTATATCGGCCCCCTGCTCACGCGCTCCGTTGCCGACGGGCTGTTTGCGGCGCGCGATGCCGGCGCCAGCGAGTGGAAGGGCTCGATGGATCTGGGGCGTTCGAACGGCAACGCATCCCTGCTCACGGAAAGCTGGCAGTGGAAGTGCCAAAGCTATCCGTATCCGGCGAAGGTCAAGGATCGCACCATTTATTACTGGGACGGCGACGAGTTCTCGCCGGTGTCGCGCTATGCCGACTCGCTGATCAAGCTGGTGCCGACCGAGTGGGGTGCGCCCACCTTCGAGATCGACGGCATCAAGATGCTGCCCACCTCGAAGGAGTCGCCGGTCGACGACGCACGGCGCAAGGTGGCGTTGGTGGATCCGCGCGGCAAGGTGGTGCTCGATACTTGCGGCGGCCTGGGGTATTTCGCTGCATGTTGCCTGGAAGCGGGTGTGACGCGCATCCAATCGTTCGAGAAGAATCCGGACGTGCTGTGGTTGCGCACCATCAATCCGTGGTCGCCGGATCCCGAATCTGCGGCGAGTGGTGGCCGGCTTGAACTGGCACATGCGGATGTCTCGCAGGCGATCACGCAGCTTGCCGATGCCTCGGTGGACGCTTTGCTGCACGACCCACCGCGCTTTGGCATTGCCGGCGAGCTGTATTCGCAGGTCTTCTACGATCAGCTCGCGCGCGTGCTTCGGCGCGGCGGCCGGCTGTTCCACTACACCGGTAGCCCCAACAAACTCACCAGTGACCGCGATGTTCCGCGCGAAGTGGCCAGGCGGTTGGAGAAAGCAGGCTTCCGGGCCGAATTGGCGCTGGATGGCGTGCTCGCCACGCGACGCTGAGGCGCGGCGCTGAGCGTGTAGACGGCTAAACATGTGACGGAGGCTGGTCATGTCCGGCAAGACGGCATCGTGCTACTGCGGTCAATTGAGCATCGAAGTGCAAGGCGAGCTGCTGGGCGTCGGGGTGTGCCACTGCCTGGCCTGTCAGCAACGCACCGGTAGCGTGTTTGCTGCGCTGGCGGGTTTTCGCGCGCCCTACACGGTCAATGGCAAAGCGACTGAGTTCGTGCGTACTGGCGACCATGGCTCGCAATTTCGCTTCCGCTTCTGCCCCGTGTGCGGAAGCAACGTGTTCCACACGGAAGAGGGCGTGGAGGGACGCGTCTCGGTGGCGGTGGGCGCATTCGCGGATCCCTCGTTTGCGCCGCCGGAAGACTCCGTCTACGAGAGCCGGCGGCACCGCTGGGTGCAATTGCCTGAAGGCGTCACGCGCTACGACACCGATCCGTCCTAGCGCGTCTTGCCACGCGATCAATCAGTCCTTGATCACGCCCAGCTGCTTGAGCAGCGTCAGATTGTCTTCCAGGTGCCAGTTCTCGACGATCTTGCCGCCGGTGACGCGATAGATATCGGTGGCGATGAAGTCGATCGCCTGGCCCTTGCCCTGCACGCCATTGAAGCTGCCGGTGAAGTGGCCGGCGAAATGCAGATGCGACACCACGCGGTCGCCGACCACCAGCATCTGTTCAACCTCACAGGTCAGGTCCGGCACGGCCTGTCGGAAGCCCTTGGAAGCCTGTAGCGGGCCTTCTGGCCCCTGCACGCGTCCTGGCGGCGGCGTGCGATCGACGAACTGAGGTGACAGCGCCTCCTTGGCCAACGCCTCATCGCCGTTGTTCCAGAACGTGTCGTAGCGTCGGGCGGCCAGCACGTTGGCGCGGGCGATGCCCTTGGGCAGGCTGGGATCGACGATCAGTTGCCTTGGAACGACCAGCGAGGCGTCAGTGGCGGCCTGGGCCAGCGGCGCGACGGCAAGGGCAGCGGCGAGCAGAGGGGCAACGAGGTGGCGAGGGGCCATGACCGGTCTCCAGAAGGGTGGCTTACCTTAGCCCCGGCCCGGTGACGAAAGAATCAGGGCGGCGCGCAAAGCATCCTTTCCAAAAACGAAAGAAAGGTCGGCCCACGGGTCTTGAACCCGGGGCGACGGGCCCCAGCGAGACCCTCGCCTTTGGGGTCGCCAAACGCTTTTCAAGTAGCCATGCGTCTTATTTGGATGGCTAAATCATCGCTGAAAGAGCTTCCTTGAATCACCTGCCGACAGCCTCATCTCCTTGTCACCGGTCGCTACGGGGCCGGTGCGCCGCTGCATGTCGCGCGGCGTCTACCTGTTGCTCATTGGAGAATTGGTTATGCGTACTGTTCTGGATTTTTCGCCGCTGCATCGTTCCAGCATCGGCTTTGATCGCGTGTTCGACTTGCTGGAGGCAGCGCGCACGCAGGCCAACGATAATTGGCCGCCGTTCGACTCGGTGAAGCTGAGTGAAGACAGCTACCGCATCACCATGGCTTTGGCCGGTTTCAGCCGCGAGGACATCAGCCTTACCGTGCAGGCCAACATGCTTACCGTCAGCGGCGAGCGCAAGGGCGAGCAGGAAGGCGAAGTGCTGCATCGTGGCATTGCCAACCGCCCGTTCAACCGCCGCTTCGAGCTTGCCGAGCACGTGCAGGTGACGGGTGCGCGCATGGAGCATGGCCTGTTGGTGATCGATCTCAAGCGCGAGGTGCCTGAGGCATACAAGCTGCGCCGCGTCGAGATCAGTGACTCGGCGGTGTCGCCCTCCGTGTCGCAGCTGCGCGACCAGGCCGCATAACCACAGCTGAGTACACGCTGATGGCATCGAGAGGGTGACGGCGTCGTCACCCTCTTTTTGCATGTCCGTGATCCACGCCGGTGACACTGGTGCTCCATCGAAGCGAACATCAGGAGTCCCGCATGCGGGCTAGTCGACTGCTCATCATGGTGTTGATTGCGACGCTGGCATGGCCGGCCGCGCATGCACAGCAACTCGCCAATGAACCGGTGAAGCAGCTGGATCTCAAGCGCTATCTCGGCCAATGGCACGAGATTGCGCATCTGCCGATGTTTTTCCAGCGCCAGTGCGTGGACAACATCAGCGCTGCCTACCGCTCGTTGCCCAACGGCCAGGTGAGCGTGCACAACGCCTGCCGCACGCGCGATGGCGAGATGGATGCGTCCGATGGCGTCGCTCGCACCACCCCGGTTGCCGGCGCGCTCAAGGTGCGCTTTGCGCCGTCGTGGCTGGCCTGGGTGCCCTGGGTGTGGGCGGACTACTGGGTGCTGGATGTGGACCCGGAGTATCGCTGGGCGCTGGTCGGCAGCCCGAGCCGCAATTATCTGTGGGTGCTGTCGCGCGATCCGCACATGCAGCGCAGCCAGTTCGAGGCTTTGCGCCATCGCGCGGCAGAGCGCGGCTATCCCACCGAGCGGCTGGTGATGTCCGCGCCGCTCGATTAAGCGTCGTCAGCCCGTTCGCGCACGCGGTCCATCAGTTCGCGCAACTGCTTTTGCTCATCGTTGCTGAGCGCGCCGAACAGCTGTTCCACCGCGTGCCGCTTGGGGCCCTGCACCTCGTCGAGCTTGGCTTGCCCTCCCGCCGTGATCGCCACCAGCTGGGCGCGCCGGTCGCTGGGGTGGGGCGAGCGCTCGATCCAGCCGCTTTCTTCCAGCGCATCCAGCGCCGTGGTCACGGTGCGAGGCGCGTAACCCATCTGCGTGGCGATATCGCTGGGCCGGCATGGTGCCAAGCGGGACACCAGAGCCAGCAGTTTGGCCTGCGAGAGCGACAGGCCGGCCGCTGTCATGGCCGCATCGACGTGTTTGCGCACCAGGTGATGCAGGGCGAGAAACGCATCGGCCAGCTCGACCGTGGCGGACTTGCCTGGGGTTGACTTGGTTGGGGTCGCCATGGAAAAGTATTGAGCAAGCTCACTATGAGTTTCATCCATTATAGCGTCGCGTCCCCACCGCGGCCAGCGAGGCTTGCATGTCCCCCTCCTCCTATGAGATCCGCCGCGTCCGCCATCCCCTGAAAATGCGCGAGCTGACCGTGAAGCGCCTGGCGCCGGTCTCGCCGCGCCTGTTGCGGGTCACCCTGACCGGCGATCTGGGCGACTTTGTGTCCGCCTCGTTCGACGATCACGTGAAGCTGTTTCTTCCGGTCGAAGGCCAGTCGCGCCCGACCTTGCCGGCGGTGACTGAGCAGGGCATCGCTTTCGATCCGTCGCTGCCGCGACCGCCCAGCCGCGATTACACGCCGCGCCGCTATGACCGGCAGGCCAATGAGCTGGATATCGAATTCGTGCTGCATGGCGACGGCCCGGCCGTGTCGTGGGCTCGCGCCGCCCGGGTGGGCGACGTGCTGGGCCTGGGCGGCCCGCGGGGTTCGTCGATCCCGCCCGACGGGCTGGACTGGTACCTGCTGATCGGCGACGAAACCGCCTTGCCGGCGATCGCGCGTCGCCTGGAAGAGGCTGCTGCGGGTGAATGCATCATCGCCCTGGTCGAGGTGGAAAGCGCCGACGCCCGCTTCGACATCGCCACCGCCGCGAACGCGAGCGTCACTTGGCTGTGCCGCGAGGCCGGAGACGCCGGGCTCGCGGATGCCGTGGCCGAGCTGATCCTGCCCGAAGGCGACGGTTTCGCCTGGGCGGCCGGCGAATACGCCGGCATTCGCCAGGTGCGGCAGCGGTTGATCGACGTACATGGCCTGGATCGCCAGCGCATCCGTGCCTCCAGCTATTGGAAGCAGGGCGAAGTGGCGAGCCATGAAACGCTGACGGACTGACAGAGCGCGTGGCCTAGGTAGTTTTGCTATTCCACTTTGCGGATCGCGGGGGTCAAATGAAGCGCTCTGGGCGGCGTGCCTAGAGGATTCCCAGGCTTTCAGCGCGAGGTGGCAACCATGTCGAGGACGAAGGACGAGCGAGCTCCCAAAGTCACCCGCAAGCGTCCCGCGAGCGCGGACAAAGGGCCATACGACAAGTTTGCCCACCGCGGCGACGGGCCGCTGTCGCAAGAGAGCTGGCTGAAGAGTCTGGCCGACCGTCAGGCGATGGCGCGCGCCATCCGTGCGAAGGTGACCCGCAAGTCGCTGGGTGGCTGGAAGCCGCCAAAGAATCGCTTTGATCCGGTCGATGTGTTGATCGAAACCTCGAAGGGCCGCGTGGAGTCGCTGGTGCCGATCCGCTATGGACGCATGATGGCCTCGCCGTTTGCGTTCTATCGCGGCGCGGCGGCCATCATGGCCGCCGACCTGGCCACCACCGCGAGCACGGGCGTGCATCTGCAAATTTGCGGCGACTGCCACCTGGTCAACTTCGGCGGCTTCGCCACGCCCGAGCGCAAGCTCGTGTTCGACATCAACGATTTCGACGAAACCACGGTGGGCCCGTGGGAGTGGGACGTCAAACGCCTGTGCGCGAGCCTGGTGGTGGCGTCCCGCGCGAATGGTTTCAGCGAGAGCGACGCCAAGGACATCGCATGGGAGGCCGCAACAGCCTACCGCACGCACGTGGCCGATTACGCCCAGATGCCGGTCTTGGAGGGGTGGTACGACCATATCGATCTGCAGGACGTGATCGACCGCATGCGCGACGAGGAGATGAAAAAACTCGCGACCAAGAGCGTGCACAAGGCCGTGCAATACACCGCGCACACCAAGGAGTTCATCAAGCTCACCGTCGAAGGCGGCTCGCCGCCGCGCATCCAGGACGAGCCGCCGCTGATTTACCACGACGAGGATCTGGCGAACTACATCTCGCCGGACGAGCGTGCCGCTGCGTTTGCCGACTATCGCGAGTCGCTGCTGCCCGAACGTCGCGTGCTGCTGGACCGCTTCAATGCGGTGGATTCGGCCGTGAAGGTGGTGGGTGTGGGCAGCGTGGGCACCTACTGCGGCATCTTGCTGATGGTCTCGGGCAATGGCGATCCCTTGTTCCTGCAGTTCAAGGAGGCGCGGCAGTCGGTGGTCGATCCGTTCGTGGCCAACAAGCCCTACAAGCACCAGGGCCAGCGCATCGTTTCCGGGCAGCGCCTGATGCAATCGGCCAGTGACCTGTTCCTTGGCTGGTCGCAAGGGCCCAGGCGCCACTTCTATGTGCGCCAGCTGCGCGACGCAAAGGTTTCGCCGCAAGTGGAAATCATGCGCGTGCCCAATCTGCGTCGCTATGGCCGCCTGTGCGCACACGCGCTGGCACGCGCACACACCCGCTCGGGCGATGCCGTGCTGTTGTCCGCGTACCTGGGCAAGAGCGATGCTTTTGCCGATGCGATCGCCTCGTTCTCGGTGCCCTATGCGGACCAGAACGATCGCGATCATGCGTCGCTGGTGAAGGCTGTGCGCGCCGGAAAGGTCGATGCGATGACGATCCCTTAGTGGGGCGGCCCTGCCTGTCGCAGGCGCGCCGTCAGTTCCACGCTGCACTGGCACCGCGCATGCGTGGTGCGTACAGGCTACTTGCCGGGTGATGGCGGCATCACGATCGTGCTGGTCCCGTAGGGTGGGTGCAGCGTGCCCTTCGCATAGTCGATCGTCATCTGCATATAGCCGGCCGAATAACGCGTGCTCACGCGCTCGCCATCGGGCTTGAGTTCGTACTCGGTCATGCCGTGCTCGGCATGCGGAAACAGCGCGGTGGTGATCGGCAGGCCCTTGGCTTGCAGCGAGGCCAGCCGACGCATGGTTTCGCCGCTCGGTGCGTCGATATCGTCCTGCGCCAGTTCCCACAGCTGCGGTGTGTGCAGCTTTTCCAATACCGCCATGGAGTCGTAATGCCATGGCGTGTTCCACATGTATGCCTTGCCCTTTTCGCGGATATCGGCGCTGCTCATCGGCAGCACGAGGTAGCTGAAATCGCCGCGCACATCCTTGTACCAGGGCTCCTTGCCGTACTTGGCCTTGGCCGCGTCGAGCTGGTCGTAGCCTTCGGCGAGCTGGCTGGAAAGGATCAGGCCCACGGCGTCCGAGAGTTCCCACGCCTTGTCGATCACCGACTGGTCGTAGCCCTTGAGCTTGAGGTCGAACGCGACGGCTTCGCGATCTTCTTCCAGAGGTGAAATAGCCAGACCATAGCCCACGATCACGAAATCCACCTTGGTGCGCGTGGCGGCGAGCGGCGCTACCCAACCACCCTGGCTACCGCCTCGAAAGCCCACGCGGCCGGCGCGCGCACCGGCCAGCCGACGGGCTTCGGCGACCGCGGCCACCGCGTCATTGGCGAGCGCGTTGAAATCCTGCGTATAGGTACCGCCGGAGGCGCCGGTGCCGCGCTTGTCGTAGACGAACGCACCCACGCCCTCGGCAGGAAGCTCGCGCTGCATGGCATCGAAGGAGAGCGCCGAATCATGCTCCGAGCCGTGCACCAGCACGACGACGGGCACCTTGGCCTTGCCAGGAGGGAGGATCAGCCTTCCGACCAGGCGTGTACCGCCGTCGCCCGCAAAAGTGGTCTCCTGCACCTGCAAGCCGATGCGCTCGCCCTGCTTGCCATCGAACGTCAACTTGCCCTGGGCACAATCGCCGAAGCGCACGTCCTTGCCATCGGGACGATCGGTCCAGCCAAAATGGCTGGTCCACACTTCGTTGGCGCCGCGGGTGAGTTTGCCGGTGCTTCCATCGAGACGCCGCCAGCGCAGCGCATCGCCTTCCGATGGCGCAATGTCCAGCGTGCTGCCGTCGCTCAGGCGATAGGCCCCCACATGGCAATCCGTGGCCGGTGCAGCGGCAGCAAGCAGGGCAGTGAGCAGCGTGGCGAGCATGGACGTTTCCATCGTCGATCAGTGATACGCAGGCTAGCATTGGCGATGCTGCCGCCCATTGGCCGCAAGTCATGGCGGTGCCATGAGTCATGGCTGCAGATGCGCAGGGCAGGGCCGTTGGCGTGTCAAGCAACTGCCATCAGATAGGATGATCATGCGCGGATCATTGCGCCGCCCTGGCGCGTTTAATCCATCGCAAGGAGTTGCCGTGCGCCGTCTAGGTTGGGTCGTTTTCGTTGTGGGGACACTGGTAATGACTGCCGCTATCCAAGCCCATGAAGCACCGATTGCAAAGAAGGTGCTGGTGATCGGTCATCGCGGCGCGAGCGCGCTGCGGCCGGAACATACGCTGGCCTCGTACGGCAAGGCGATTGCCGATGGCGCGGACTTCATCGAGCCCGATCTGGTGATGACGCGCGACGGCGTGCCAGTGGCGCGCCATGAAAACGAGATCAGCGGCACGACCGACGTGGCGCAGCATGCGGAATTCGCCGCACGCAAAACCACCAAGACGGTCGACGGCGAAAAAGTGACTGGCTGGTTCACCGAAGACTTCACGCTGGCCGAACTGAAAACCCTGCGCGCCCGCGAGCGCCTGCCGGAGTTTCGCAGCACGGCGTATGACGGACAATTCCAGATACCCACGCTCGATGAAATCATCGATTTCGTGGCTGCCGAGTCGGCCACGCAGGGGCGTCCGATCGGCATCATTCCGGAAATCAAGCACGGCACGTATTTCCAGAAGCTTGGCATGCCGATGGAGGACCGCGTGCTGGCGATCCTTGCCGCTCACGCGTATACGCGCACGGCGCCGGTGGAGATCCAGTCGTTCGAGATTGCCAACCTGCGTTATCTGCGCGGCAAGCTGGGGAAGAATCATCCCAACATCCGTCTGCTGCAGTTGCTCGGCGATGCCAATGAGCAGCCCTATGACGTGGTCGCGGCCGGCAAGCAGCTGAGCTATGCGCAGATGATGACGCCTGCGGGTCTGCACGACATTGCCGCTTACGCCGATGCGATCGGTCCCTCCATTCGCTCGATTATTCCGCTGGCTGCGGATGGCAGCCTGGGTCAGCCCACGGCGCTGGCGCATGACGCGCATGCGGTGAAGCTGGAGCTGCATCCCTATACGTTCCGTCCTGAGAATTTCTTCCAGGCGAAGAATTTCTGGAAGGGAAGCGATCCGAAGACGTTCAACGAAGCGGGGTCCATCGCTGAGATCCGCGCTTATCTCGATGCGGGGGTGGATGCGTTTTTTACGGATGATCCGGCGATTGGGCGTAAGGCGTTGGATGGGAGGTAATAGGGGCGCTCTTTGACCCCTGGACAATGCGCCTTCCGGCCTACGGCCCTCCGGATGCGCGGGCGGGGCTCGTTGTAGGAGCGCACTTGTGCGCGACCACCCTACGGAGCGGTACATCCCAGCGCCGCGGTCGCGCACAAGGTGCGCTCCTACAAGTGTAGGTACACCGGTGGGCCAGGGATCGCAGGGTGCGCTCCCACAGACGAGCACAACGAGACCCTCCCCCCACCCCAGAAATTTTTTGCACCGCGACAGGGCCCCGGAGGCCATTGGCTCTACCATCGGTGACATCGATGGATCGGGGAATCCATGCATGTCTGTTTCAAACGCCACGATGAGGTCGACCTCGTCGCTATGGACGGGTCTCGCCGTGCTCCTGCTGGCCGTGGGGGCTATTGCGGGGGCTACGTTCGCAACTGCCGGTGAGATCGACGGCTGGCGCTGGCTGCACTGGGTCTGCAAGCCGCTGGCCACCTTGCTTATCCTGGCTACGGCCTGGCGAGCCAAGCCGGCCGTGTCGACACGCTACCGGCGCTGGGTCGTCGCCGGCATGGCGTGTTCGCTGGTCGGCGATGTGTTCCTGATGCTGCCGCAGGACGCCTTCGTGGCGGGGCTGGTGTCGTTCCTCCTGGCGCACGCGTGCTTCATCGTGGCGCTGTTGGGCGACAGCCGTTTCGCCGAGCGGCCCTGGGGCATGCTGGCCTGCGTCGCGTACGGTGTGTTCAACCTGTGGGCGCTGTGGCCGTCGCTGCCGGTGCCGCTGCATTTGCCGGTGGTGGTCTATGTGCTGGTGCTGGCCTGCATGGGAGGCCAGGCGGTAGTGCGTGAGCGCAGGCACGCCACGGACGAGCTTGCGACCTCGGCCCACTGGTCGATGATGGGCGCGCTGATCTTCATGCTCAGCGATACACTGCTGGCCTGGGACCGTTTCCGCTTCGTCATTCCGCTGTCGACGTTGTGGGTGCTGGTGACCTATTACACGGCCATGTGGTGTCTGGCGCGGTCGGTGCGCGGAGGTGTTGAGCGGCGATGAACATGCAGGAAATCATCATCACCTGGGCGACGCCGGTGTTCTTCGCCTTGATTGCGCTGGAACTGCTGGTGGCGAAACTGCGCGGCCGCCGCGTGTATCACGGCAGCGACGCGATCAACAGTCTCGGCCTGGGCGTGATCTCGCAGATCGTCGCCGTCTTCAGCAAGCTGCTGACGCTGGGCATCTACGCGTGGTGCGTGCAGCGCTTCGCGATCTTTGCGCTGCCGGCGAACAGCGTATGGGTATGGATCTCCGCGCTGCTGCTCTACGATTTTTGCTACTACTGGCTGCATCGCGCAGGCCACGAGGTGAACATCCTCTGGGCGGCGCACGTGGTGCATCACCAGAGCGAGGACTACAACCTCTCCACCGCGCTGCGCCAGACCGGCAGCGGCGTGTTGCTGGGCTGGTTGTTCTATCTGCCGATGGCCATCATCGGCTATCCGCTGGAAGTGTTCGTGGTGGTGGCGCTGATCGATCTGCTCTACCAGTTCTGGGTGCATACCGAACTGGTCGGGCGGCTGGGTTGGTTCGATCGCGTGTTCTGCTCGCCGTCCAACCATCGCGCGCATCACGCAGTGAACGATCGCTATCTCGATCGCAATTACGGCGGCATCCTGATTGTGTGGGATCGTTTGTTCGGCACCTTCATCGAAGAAGACGACACCGATCCGCCGATCTATGGCACGCGCTCACCGCTGCGCAGCTGGAATCCGCTATGGGCCAACGCCGAGGTGTATTGGGCGACGGCGAAGGACGCCTGGCATGCCCGCCGCTGGCGCGACAAGCTGCTGGTGTGGCTCAAGCCGCCGGGCTGGCGGCCAGCGGATGTGGCCGAGCGCTTTCCCAAGCCGGCGTTCGATATCCGGCGCGAGCGCTTTCTGCCGGCGCTCTCACGCGGATACATGATCTATAGCCTGGTGCAGTTCGCCTTGCTGCTGGGCATGGCGGTGCAGTTCCTTGATCTGGCCAAGCATCTGCCGGCGGCTGCACTGATCGGCTACGCCGTTTTCCTGGTGCTGAGCCTCGCCGCCCTGGGTGCGCTCACGGAGGGCCGTCGCCTGGGCGTGGGCCTGGAGCTGGCTCGCCTGCTGGCGACCGCAACGGTGCCGCTGCTTACCGGCGGCTGGTTCGGTGCACCGCAGCTGGCGGCCGGGCCGCTGGCGGCGCTGGTTGCTGTTCCGGCCATCAGCGCACTCGTGCTGGCCTGGCTGGCGCTATCGACTTCAAGCCGCGCAGGCACCGAAAAACCCATCCCCGGCTAGGACCTATGGCACTCCCCCGCAGCTGCAGCATGGCAGGGGCGGGGGCATTCGCTATGATCGCGGCTCGTTTCCCGGGGATGAGCTGATGGGTTTCCTTGATAAGTTGGTGCGCCACAAGCCTGTGGAGCTGTTGCAGGCGGAGGCCGGCAAGCGTGGCGATTTCCGTCGCGTGTTGGGTCTGTGGCAACTCACTGCCATCGGTATCGGCGGCATTATCGGCGTCGGCGTGTTCGTGCTGGCGGGCAAGCAGGCGGCGATCAACGCCGGGCCTGCGGTGGCCATTTCCTTCCTGATCGCAGGTATCGCCAGCGCCGCAGCGGCGCTGTGTTATGCCGAATTCGCCGGCATGATTCCGGTGACCGGCAGCGCCTATACCTATGGTTATGCCGTGCTCGGCGAACTGGCCGCGTGGCTGATCGGTTGGGATCTGTTGCTGGAGTACGCCTTGATCGTCGCGGTAGTGGCGATCGGCTGGTCCGGCTACGTGCAATCGGCGCTGACCAGCATGGGCATCACCATACCTCTATGGGCGCAAGGTGCCATCGGCACCGGCGAAGGACACGTATTCAACGTGGTCGCTGCGCTGGTGACACTGGCGGTTGCCGCGCTGCTGATTTTCCGCACGGAATGGGGCGCGCGCTTCAACACCGTGGTGGTGGCGATCAAGGTTGCAGCGGTCGCGCTGGTGATTGGCGTGGGCGTTTTCTATATCAATCCGGCCAACTGGGTGCCCTTCATCCCCGCACGCGTGATCGGCGCGGACGGCGTTGGCCATTTCGGTTACCAGGGTGTCGGCGCGGCGGCAGCGGTGGTGTTCTTCGCGGTGTTCGGCTACGACACGCTTACCACAGCCGCCGAGGAATCGAAGAATCCGCAGCGCGATCTGCCGCGTGCGGTGCTGTTGTCGCTCGGTATCTCGATGGCGATGTATCTCGCCGTGTCGATGGTGCTCACCGGCATCGCGCACTACAGCACGCTCAATACCGATGCACCGGTGTCCGATGCCTTCAAGGGCCTGGGCCTGCACTGGGTGGCGCTGACGGTGTCCATCTCGGCGGTGTTCGGTCTGCTCAGCGTGCTGTTCGCCTTCATGCTGGGCGCCACGCGCATCTGGTTTGCGCTGTCGCGCGACGGCTTGCTGCCGGGCTGGTTTGCCCACGTGCATCCGCGCTACGGCACGCCGCACCGCCCCACCATCGTGCTCGGTGTATTCACCGCCCTGGTGGCTGGCCTGCTGCCGATCGAGGAAGTGGCCAAGCTGGTGAACATCGGCGTGCTGTCGGCCTTCATCGTGATCTGCACCTCCGTGATGATCCTGCGCAAGCGCAAGCCGGAGCTGCATCGCTCGTTCCGTACGCCGTGGGTGCCGGTGATCCCGCTGGTCGGCATCGCGTTTTCGATCTGGCTGCTGGCGGAACTGCCGGCGGTGACCTGGAAGGTGTTCCTGATCTGGGTGAGCCTTGGTCTGCTGGTGTATCTCGGCTATGGCATTCGCCATAGCAAGTTGGAAAAGATGCAGTAAGGGCACATCGCTCCCACGGGTAGAGAAAAATCTGCACAAAAAAACGGCCGCTTTCGCGGCCGTTTTTCGTTTCCAACATCAATTGACGCTTAGAACTTCACTTCCACCGAAGCGGAGTACGTCGCCACATTGGCATTGGTCTGCGGCTCTTGCGCGCCGTCGCGACCATACTTGATGTGGTAGTTGTCGTAATTGATGCCCAGCGCCACGTTCTTGGTGACGTCGTAGCCCACGCCGGCGCCGGCGTACCAGCCATTGTTCCAGCTGCGCTCGCTGGCGGTGGCGTCACCCACGGTGACCGCGCCGGTGGTGCGCGAACGCAGGTAGCCGCCGTGACCGGTGACGAACCAGTTTTCGTAGAAGTTGTACTTGCCCGTCACGCCGATCTGGCCCACGCGCGGCTTGGCCGAGGTGCTGGCGAAATCGAAGTCGTTCTTGACCTTGCCCAGATAGGCATAGCCGATTTCAGCACCGACGATGCCGTTCCAGCGCCAGCCGAAGCGCACGTTCTGGAATACGTCGGTCTTGTCGGAGACACCGCCGAGGCGGTAGTTGCTCTGGCCCAGGTTGCCGGCAACGAAGAAATTGTCGAGCTGGTTGGATTCGTCAGCCTTGGCAGCGAAAGGCGCAACAGCGACCACGGCCAAAGCGGCCGCAAGAAGAGTCTTGTTCATGGAATGCTCCATCTATTTTTGTGACCCGTCGCGACAACAGGGGGGAATGTCGCGACGGTCCGCGTGGGGATCGCGGTGAAAAAAGAATACGGGTTTTTAACCTGCTGAAAACCCGTGAACGGTTTTGCGGAAGGGCGATGTTCAGACACTTCCATGACCAATGGCAGGGGGTGCGATAAGTCAACGCGCATTAGCATCAGAGATTCATGTTTCGTGCAGCTGCATCATGTGCACGACTGCTTATCCCAGGGGGAATCTCTTGAAAGTTTCGCGTCTCGCTTCCGCCATCCTCGCTTCGGCCGTTGGCCTGGGCAGCTTTGCGGCACTCGCCGATGTGCCTGCGCCGCAGGACATTCCGTTCAACGGCACGCTGAAGATCAACGTCGACGCGACCGATCTTGCCCATCGCATCTTCCGTGTGCACGAAACGGTGCCGGCGCAGGCGGGTCCGCTCACGCTGCTGTATCCGCAGTGGCTGCCGGGCAATCACTCGCCGACGGGCCCGATCGACAAGCTTGCGGGCCTGATCGTGAAGGCCAATGGCAAAGTCATTCCGTGGAAGCGCGATCCGCTCAACGTCTACGCCTTCCACGTGGACGTGCCGCAGGGCGCGAACGAAGTGCAGGTGGAGTTCCAGTTCCTTTCCGCGCAGGACCTCCGCCAGGGCCGCGTGGTGATGACGCCGGAGATGCTCAACCTGCAGTGGAACTCGGTGTCGCTGTATCCGGCCGGTTACTTCGCCAGCCGGATCAAGGCCGAAACGAGCGTGACCTTCCCGGCAGGCTGGCAGTATGGCAGCGCACTGGAAATGGCCTCGCGCAATGGCGACACGGTCACGTTCAAGCCGATCGACTATGACGATCTGGTCGACTCGCCGATCTTCGCCGGCAAGTATTTCAAGCGAGTGGATCTCGATCCAGGCGCGAAGACGCCGGTGTTCCTCAACATCGTGGCCGACGATGCGAAGTTTCTCGAGATCAAGCCCGAGCAGCTGAAGGTGCACCAGAACCTGGTGCAGCAGATGTACAAGCTGTACGGCGCGCATCACTACGATCACTACGATTTCCTGTTCTCGCTCAGCGACAAGATGTCGGGCATCGGCCTCGAACATCACCGCTCCAGCGAAAACGGCGTGGGCACCGGTTACTTCACCGAGTGGGACAAGAACATGACCATGCGCGACCTGCTCTCGCATGAGTTCAACCACTCGTGGGACGGCAAGTACCGCCGCGGCGCCGACCTGAGCACACCGAGCTTCAACGTGCCGATGCAGGACAGCCTGTTGTGGGTGTACGAGGGACAGACGCAGTTCTGGGGCTATGTGATGGCTGCGCGCTCGGGCCTGTGGAAGCAGGACCAGACGCTGGACATGCTGGCCAACGTGGCTGCTACGTACGATCGCGGCCGTCCCGGCCTGCAGCAGTGGCGCAACATCCAGGACACCACCAACGACCCGATCATCGCGATGCGCCGCCCACTGCCGTATCGCAATTACCAGATGAGCGAGGACTACTATTCCGGCGGCCAGATGATCTGGCTCGATGTGGATGGCAAGCTGCGTGATCTGACCAGCGACAAGCGTTCCATCGACGATTTCGCCAAGGCGTTCTTCGGCGTCAAGAACGGCGATTGGGATGTCAACACCTACACCTTCGAAGACGTCGTGAAGACGCTCAACGATATCGCCCCGTACGACTGGACCAGCTATCTGCGCGAGCGTCTGGACGGCCACGGCCCGATCATCGGCGGCTTCGAGGCGAACGGCTGGAAGCTGGTCTACAACGACAAGCCTTCCGACGTGGCCAAGGCGATGGAGACGCGCGCTGGCGGCGCCAACCTGACCTACTCGTTGGGCGTGTCGATGGGCAAGGCCGGCGACATCGTCGACGTGCTGTGGGATGGCCCTGCCTTCAAGGCCGGCCTGTCGCCGGGCATGAAGGTGATTGCAGTCAACGGCAAGGAATATTCCAGCGATGCCATCAAGGACGCTGTAACGGCTGCCGCGAAGGACAAGAACCAGCCGGTGGAATTGCTGGTGAAGAATTTCGATGAGTACAAGACGCTGCGCGTGGATTATCACGATGGGCTGAAGTATCCGCATCTGGAGCGGATCGAGGGTAAGGCGGATCGGTTGTCGGAGTTGCTCAAGGCGCGCTAAGGCGTGCGGCTTCCGTGCCTCTCTCCGCCGGGGAGAGGGATGGGGTATTGCCCCTTTACGGCGGTGATTTTCCAATCTCGAAGAGCCGCTCTAACCGGAGCGGCTTTTTTCTTGCTCGTCATCCCGGCGTAGGCAGGGATCCAGTGACTGTGTGCCTGGCTGCCGCGATCCCGCGACCTGGCTCGCCTGCCGCGGGCCTCCGACCTCCTACCGGCGACGCGAAGCTAATCCCCTCTTTGGGAAGGCCGGGTTACTTTCTCTTGCTTGGCCGAGAGAAAGTAATCAACGGAGAAGGGGCCCCCGGATGACGCCCCTTCCGGGCCTGCGGCCCTCCAGGTGCGCGGTCGGGTTACGGGGTTTTTCGACAGGACATCCCTGTCCTATCGAAAAACTGGCCGCATCCATGCGGCCACCCTGCGGGCTTTCCTCCGCCCGCCCGCCGCGTCATACGGGGAGCCCGGGGGCAAAAGCCGCGTCAAAAGCCACATCAAGAAGCACGCAACGTCCCGTGCTGCTGGGTCGATCTTTTGTAGGAGCGCACTTGTGCGCGACCAGCCTACGGAGAGGTGCACCAACACGCTGTGGTCGCGCACAAGTGCGCTCCTACAAGGGAGGACTCAGGTCCGTGGATGGCGTTCAATCTTGCCGATCGGCTTCTTTGTGGGAGCGCACCCTGTGCGCGACAAACCTACGGAGCGGTACATCCCAGCGTGGCTGTCGCGCACAGGGTGCGCTCCCACAGGCAAGCCGGCGCGGCAGGGGATGGAGCGATGCCAAAAGCCGATGCGCAGCGAGGCAGCGCTTTAAGCCCTCTTCGCGGTGTAGCCCAATCGCCTGTCGGACGATCGCCACGCTTCCGAACCCCTCGAGCGCCAGATGATGGTATCCAACACGACGCTACGAGCCCTTGCTCTTTCAGGCCATACGCTTTGGGTTACTTTTCTCTTACTCCGGGCATCCTGCTCTCCGCCCTTCGGGCCGGCTTCGCCGTTCGCATGCGCTCCTGCGCATGCGTGGGCCAGCAAGAGAAAAGTGACTCGAGCGGCGGCAGCCGTTCGAAACGCCCGCCGCGTAGGCGGCACCCTGGCGATAACGCGACAGTCAAACGCGCCCAGCGTCAGATGCCAATGAAATCCACCCCATCCCACACCAACAAACCCACCCCCACCCCCACATGGGCTCCCGCCCCCAACTCCGCTATACTGCGCCCTCGCCGTGCCCCGGAGCCCCGGTTCCACGCACGCGCCGACGCTCATGCGCCCGTAGCTCAGCCGGATAGAGTAGTGGCTTCCGAAGCCATTGGTCGGGGGTTCGAATCCCTCCGGGCGCGCCATCTTTTGAGCCTATGTCTGCCCTGGCGACAGGCTGCAGCATCCAGAGTCGCTATGGCTATTGGCCGCTGGCATCGCGATGCCCCATGCGTTCCAATAAGCCGCCATGGACACGAGTAGCAAGCCGTGCAGCGACCCGAGGTAAAGGCCTTCTTCGACGAGTCGAGCAACACCTTCAGCTACGTCGTGGCCGATCCGGTGACGCGCAAGGCGGCGGTGATCGACAGCGTGCTGGACTACGACGCGGTCTCTGGCCGTACGCGGCGCGATTCGGCCGACGCCATGATCGACTTCGTCAAGGCGCAGGGGCTGGAGCTCGAATGGGTCATCGATACCCATGTGCATGCGGATCATCTTTCTGCCGCGCCTTATGTGCAGTCCGTGCTTGGCGGCAAGCTGGCGATTGGCGAGCACATCCGTGAGGTGCAGGAGACGTTTGGCAAGATCTTCAACGCCGGTGCTGCATTTGAGCGCGACGGCAGCCAGTTCGATCATCTGTTCAAGGACGGCGAGCGCTACCGGGTCGGCAGCATCGATGCGGTGGCGATGCACACACCAGGCCACACGCCGGCGTGCATGACGCATGTGATCGGCGATGCGGCGTTCGTCGGCGACACCTTGTTCATGCCGGACTACGGCACGGCGCGCTGCGATTTTCCTGGTGGCGATGCGCGCACGCTGTACCGTTCGATCCAGCGGATTTTCAGCCTGCCGGACGATACCCGCGTGTTCCTATGCCACGATTACAAGGCGCCAGGTCGAGACGCCTTCGCGCATGAAACCACGGTAGGCGACGAGCGCCGCAGCAACATCCACGTGCGTGTGGGCAGCGATGAGGAAGACTTCGTGCGCATGCGCAGCACGCGCGACGCAACGCTCGCGATGCCGCGACTGCTGCTGCCTGCCGTGCAGGTGAACATGCGGGCAGGCCGCTTTCCGCCATCGGAAGACAACGGCACCAGCTATCTGAAGATTCCACTCGACATCATGTGAGCGTCGCAACGGTCGCTCAGCGCGAGCTCTGTGAATGGCATAGCTGTTTCTCGAAAGCCTTCACCTGCTGATCGGCTTGGTCGCGCGCGATGCCGTCGCGCTGCTGCAGTTTGCCGGACAGGTATTCGGCGTTGCCTTCGGCGATTCTCAAATCGTCCGCCGTGAGCTTGCCCCAGTGCTGCTTGACCTGACCGGCCAGTTGCTTCCCATGGCCCTGGATATTGCCCTTTTTCATGCTGAGTCCTCGATGGATGGCCCATCGTGCCGTACGCTTCACATGGCAATTCAAGCAAGCCGCGGGTTAAGTGGGCGTGCCATCCGTGTTGCGGCATTGACCGGATTTGAGCCCTCTGCGGGCGGCTGAGACGGCGTTCGCATTGCGTCGACACGCCGGATGCGTCGATGTTGTCTCGGACACTCGCGCGACGAAGGGGGAGGCTCCCCTATTCCTGCCTGGCAGTGAGTGTCTGCGGGCCGATGGTGCCGCCATTCAACCTCAAGGAGGGTCGCGACTATGAGTTCCATCCTGCATCGGGGCGTCAGCCGTACGGGCTGGTTGCTGGTGTTCTACGGGGTCATCTCCATTTTGTTTGGCATCAGCGCCTTGGTGTGGCCGGGCGGCACCGTGATTGCGCTGACCTGGGCGTTTGGCGTGATGGCCTTGGCGGAGGGCATCATCAGCGTGTTTGCCTTGTTCAATCGTCATCTGGCGATGTCGCGCGGCTGGCTGATCGTGTACGCGATCGCCTCGATCGTGTTCGGGCTGTTGGCGATCTGGCATCCCTTGGCCGTGGTCAATGTGTTGCTGCTGTTCCTGGCGGCGTGGCTGATCGTGGCGGGCATCTACCGCATCGTGTTCGCCATCCGTGTACGCAAGGAGATAACCGGCGAATGGATGATCGCGCTGAGCGGCGTGCTGGCGATCGTGCTGGGCGTGCTGTTTGCCGCTTACCCGGTCGCCGGCCTGCTCACCGTGGCCATATGGATAGGCGTGGCCGCGCTGATCTACGGCGTGCTGCAGGTGATCGCAGGCGTGCGCGTGCATACGTGGAAGCGTGCCCTGTAGCCATCTCACTCAGCCACAAAAAAGGCGCCGTAAAGGCGCCTTTTTCTTGGGTGGCGATGGGCCTAGCTGCGTACTTCGAAATCCTCCGTCGCCACCGGCCTGCCGTTGAGCGAGATCACGACCTTGTACTTGCCCTTGGGCCACGCGTTGGGATTTTGCACCTTGAACGTGGTGATCGCCGGGCCGTCGGTGGCGATGGATTCGCTGGTGCTGCTGAACGCCTCATCCTTGCCGTCGACATAGCTCCACTTGGCATTCAAGGTGGCGCTGTCGGTGGTGCCGATAGTGGCCACGCTGGCGTAGATCGCCTGGTCCTCCGGCGCAAAACGGCGCTGCTCCTTGCTGATGGCATGCGCGGCGTCGACCTGGCTGCCCAGGGTGACGGCGGCCACCTTGATCTCGCCGCCGGTCTGTATGCCGGCCGACTTTCCGGTCGTTTCCGCCGGAGCGGGCGCGGTGCTGGCCGGCGATGGCGCGCTCGACGGCGGCGGCATCGGCGTGCTGCCCGAGGGTGCCGGGGCGGCGGGCGCCGGAGCGCTGGTTGCCGGTGCCGTCGGCGTGGTGTTGGACGCTTCCTGGTTCTTGCCGCACGCGCTCAGCACTAGCAATCCGGCAAGGGTCGCGCAGTACAACGCCGTTTTACGTGGCTGGATATTCATGACTGACCCCGTGACCGGTGGCGGACACGCACCCGGCGGATGAGGCCGGGCGCATGGTCAAAAGGGAGGCTAGCTTCGGCGGTCTGAAGCTGCGATTACCGCGGTTTTCGCCTCGACGCCGCCTTCACGACGGGCTTACTGGCGTGCACCGCGCGGATTGCCGGGGCGCTCGTTGCCGGTGCTGCGATACGGGTTGATATCCAGCCCGCCGCGTCGCGTATAACGCGCATAGACGCTCAGATGCTGCGGGCGGCAGCGCTCCATCACGTCGACGAAAATCCGCTCGACGCACTGCTCGTGGAATTCGTTGTGGTTGCGGAACGAAACGAGGTAGCGCAGCAGGCCGGCCTGATCGATCGGCGCACCCTGGTAATGGATCTGCACGCTGCCCCAGTCCGGCTGGCCGGTCACCGGGCAATTGGAACGCAGCAGGTTGGAGACCAGCCTTTCCTCGACCACGGGTGCATGGTCGTTGGTCATCAGATAGTCCGCGCACGGCGGACCATAGTCGTCGATGTCGATCGCCAGCTCATCCACCAGGGTGCCCGCGAGGTCGGTGACGGCATGCCCGCGCGCCTGCGCGTGGCTCAGGGTCACTTCCACCGGGGCGCCTGCAGCCGCCGAGAGATCGCGCATCAGGATGGCCGACAAGCCGTGGCTGTCGTCCATGCGTTCCTGCGAAAAGCCATTGAGATAAAGCTTGAACGACTTCGACTCGATGATGTTGGGCGAGCTGGCGGGCACGCGGAATTCCGCCAGCGCCACCACAGGCTTGCCGCGGGTATCGAGCCAGGACAGCTCATAGGCGTTCCAGATGTCCTCGCCGTGGAACGGCAAGGGCTCGGCGACGCCGATCTCGTCGCGCTTGTCCTGGCGCGGGATGGGGAATAGCAGCGCGGGGTCGTAGCGGTCGGCATAGACGGTGGTCTTGCCGAGCGGGGAATGTTCGGGGGTACTCATGGCGCCATTGTACCGCCTCGCAGGCGCGGCCCTGGGCCGCTGGCCGCCGCCGTCGCATGAAGCTGCGGCGCGGCCCATGACCACTGACCCGGTTCATCCGGCGCCCCGCTGCCTATATTGTCAGGTTCAGACCGGTGAGCCTTGAGGAAAACGCGTGATGAAGAAACTCGTCCTGGGCTGCGCCGTTGCGGCGGGCCTGCTTGCAGCTGGCGCCCTGTGCGCGCCCGCCTTTGCCGACGGCGCGGACGCCGTGTTCGATCCCCAGGCGCTGTTTGCGCCGCTCGTACTGCCCGATGCGCCCAATGCGTTCCGCGACGGTGCGGGCAAGCCGGGGCCCCAGTTCTGGCAGAACCGCGTGGATTATGCGATCGAGGCGAACATCGACCCGGCCTCGCACACGTTGCGCGGCGATGAAACCATCACCTACACCAACCGCAGCCCCGATGCGCTGGACGTGCTGTGGGTGCAGCTGGACCAGAATATCTATCGCCGCGACTCGCGCGGCTCGCTCTCCTCGCCGCGTCCGCGCAACGACTTCACCGACGGCTACCAGATCGAGGCGGTGGAGGTGGACGGCAAGCCCACGCACTTCCTGGTCGACGACACGCGCCTGCGCGTGGACCTGGGCCAGGCGCTGGCCGGCAACGGCAAGCAGGCGAAACTGCGCATCCGCTATCACTACACGGTGCCAGGCACCTGGGGCGGTCGCACGGCAGTCACTCCGACCAAGAACGGCGACATCTACGAGATCGCACAGTGGTTCCCGCGCATGGCCGTCTACGACGATTTGCGCGGATGGGATACGCAGCCCTACCTCGGCTCGGAGTTCTATCTGGAATACGGCGATATCGATTACGCCGTTACCGTACCGTGGAATTACATCGTGGCCGGCTCTGGCGCGCTGACCAACCCCGGCGACGTGCTCACCGCCACGCAGCAGAAGCGCCTCGCGCAGGCGGCGCAGAGCGACAAGACGGTGATGATCCGTTCGCCGCAGGAAGTGAACGACCCCGCCAGTCGCCCGAAGCAGAGCGGCACCCAGACCTGGCGCTTCCACATGGAGCACACGCGCGACGTGGCCTTCGCCGCCTCGCCGGCCTTCGTATGGGATGCCGCGCGCATCAACCTGCCCGAAGGCAAGCACGCACTCGCCATGTCGGTGTACCCGGTAGAAGGCGTGGGCAAGGACAAGTGGGATCGCTCCAGTGAATACGTGAAGGGCGCGATCGAGCACTTCTCCTCGAAGTGGTATCCGTACCCCTGGCCGGTGGCGGTGAACCTCGGCGGGCATGGCGCGGGCATGGAATATCCCGGCATCGTGTTCGACGGCTTTGACGACAAGGGCCCGATGCTGTTCTGGATCACCGCACACGAAATCGGCCACACCTGGTTTCCGATGGTGGTGGGCTCCAACGAACGCCGCAACGCGTTCATGGACGAAGGCTTCAACACCTTCATCGACGTTTATGCCTCGGACGCGTTCAACAAGGGTGAATTCGCGCCCAAGCGCGACGGCGAGTACGCGCCCAAGGGCGGCAATCCGGTCGATGAGATCCTGCCACTGCTGGCTGATGCCAACGCGCCCACGCTGATGGCGCCGGCCGATTCGGTCGCGGAGAAATACCGCCACCCGGTGAGCTACTTCAAGGGCGCACTCGGCCTGGTGCTGTTGCGCGAGCAGATCCTGGGACCCGACCGTTTCGACCCCGCCTTCCGCAAATACATCGCCACTTGGGCATATCACCATCCCACGCCCTCGGACTTCTTCCGCTTCATGAGCAGCGAGGCGGGCGAGGATCTGTCGTGGTGGTGGCGCGGCTGGTACCTCAACAACTGGCAGCTGGACATGGGCATCAGCACGGCAAGCTATGTCGACAACGACCCGGCCAAGGGCGCTCAGGTGACGCTGACCAGCAAGCAGAAGCTGGTGATGCCGTCGATGCTGCGTATCGACTATGCCGACGGCAGCCACGAGGACGTGGCTGTGCCGGTGGAGGCATGGCGGCAGAGCGCGACGCCGAAGCTGGCGTTGCATACGAGCAAGAAGATCGCGAAGCTCACGCTGGATCCGGAGCATAAGTTGCCGGATGCGGATCGGGGGAATAACAGTTACGCCATGTCGTGATATCGGCGCGTTGCGTTTCACGAGCTCGTCATCCCGGCGAAAGCCGGGATCCAGTGCCTTTACATGCGATAAAGCCAAGGCGCTGGATTCCGGCTTTCGCCGGAATGACGGAGTAGGAAGGGCTGGGGCGACCGGTCAAAACTCGTCCACAAGAAAGGCACCGAAGACCATGACCATCGCCAGCCGTACACTTTCTGCCGCCGTACTTCTCGCACTCGGTTGCCTCGGCACTGCACACGCAGCACCCACCGACACCTCCCGCTGGAAAACCGAAGCCGCCGCCGTCACCATCACCCGCGACGACTGGGGCATCGCCCACGTGCACGGCAAGACAGACGCCGACGCCGTGTTCGGCATGGCCTATACCCAGGCCGAGGACGACTTCAACCGCGTCGAGACAAACTACCTCAACTCGCTGGGCTGGCTTGCGCAGGCCGAGGGCGAGCAGGCGATCTGGTCCGATCTGCGGCAGCAACTGTGGATCGACCCGGTCCAACTGAAGCAGCAGTACGCGAAGAGTCCTGCGTGGCTGCGCGAGCTGATGAATGCCTGGGCCGACGGCCTCAACTATTACCTCGCCACGCATCCGGATGTGCATCCGCGCGTCATCACGCATTTTGAACCGTGGATGGCGCTGAGCTTCAGCGAAGGCAGCATTGGCGGCGATATCGAGCGCGTCTCGTTGAAAGAGTTGCAGGCGTTCTATGGGAAATCCACGGATGCCGTGGCCTTCGTCGACACGCCGTCGAGCTGGGCCGAGCCCACCGGTTCCAACGGCATCGCCATCGCGCCGAAACTCACCGCCGATGGTCACGCCTTGCTGCTGATCAATCCGCACACCTCGTTCTTCTTCCGTTCCGAACTTCAGATGTCGAGCGATGCGGGGCTGGATGTGTATGGCGCGGTGACCTGGGGGCAGTTCTTCATCTACCAGGGTTTCAACAAGCACATCGGCTTCATGCATACCTCGACGACAGCCGACGTGGTGGATGAGTTTGCGGAAACCGTCGTGCATGACGGCGGCAAGCTCGGCTATCGCTACGGCAAGGACGTTCGATCAGTCACCACCAAGCCGATCGCCGTGCGCTACCGCAAGGCCGATGGTTCGATGGCCGAGCGTACGTTCACCACCTATGCCACGCACCACGGCCCCGTCGTGCGCGCAGAGGGCGACAAATGGATCGCCACCGCGCTGATGAACAAGCCGATGGAAGCACTGGAGCAAAGCTGGTTGCGCACCAAGGCGACCGACTTTGCAAGCTTCATGAAGATCGCCGAGCTCAAGGCCAACTCGTCCAACAACACCATCTTTGCCGATGACAAGGGCGAGATCGCGTACTTGCATCCGCAATTCATCCCCAAGCGCGACAACCGTTTCGATTACACCAAGCCGGTGGACGGCAGCGATCCCGCCACGGACTGGCAAGGACTGCTGCCGCTGGACGCCGCGCCGCATCTGCTCAATCCCGCCAACGGCTGGATCATGAACACCAACGACTGGCCGTATTCCGCAGCGGGTCCCGACAGCCCCAGGCGGGAAAACTATCCGCGCTATATGGATAGCGTTGGCGAGAATCCGCGCGGCATCCACGCCACCATGGTGTTGAGCGACAAGCGCGACTTCACGCTGCCGTCGCTGATCACGGCGGCATTCGATTCGTATCTGCCCGCGTTTGCGCGGCAGGTGCCGATCCTGCTGAAGGATTACGACGCGCTGCCCGCGAACGATCCGCTGAAGAAGAAACTCGCCGGGCCGATCGCCTTGCTGCGCGGCTGGGACTATCGCTGGGGCATCGCCTCCATGCCCACCTCGCTGGCGGTGTTCTGGGGCGATACCTTGTGGGACAAGGTCGACAAGTCCGACGTATCCGAAGGGCTCTCCGTTTACGACATCATGGCCGAGCGCGCCGGACCCAAGGCGCGTCTCGAAGCGCTGGTGGACGCATCAACTCGCCTCGAAAAGGACTTCGGCAGCTGGGGCGTGCCGTGGGGCGAAGTCAATCGCTACCAGCGCATCAACGGCGACATCGAGCAGCCCTTCGACGACAGCAAGCCAAGCATCCCCGTGCCGTTCACCTCATCGCGCTGGGGCTCGCTCGCTTCGTTCGGTGCGCATCGCTGGCCGGGCACGCGCCGCTACTACGGCACCAGCGGCAACAGTTTTGTCGCGGCGGTGGAGTTTGGCGACAAGGTGCGCGCGCGTGCGATCACGGCGGGTGGAGAGAGCGGACATCCGACATCGCCGCATTTCAATGATGAGGCCGAGCGCTACACCACCGGCAATTTGCGCGCGGTGTATTTCTGGCCGGAAGACCTGCAGGGGCATGTCGAGCGGACCTACCATCCAGGGTCATAAACGAGCTCGCCAGGCGCGAGCGCGAACGCCTACACGCATCGCTTATGTGAACCGGCTCACATAAGCGGTGCCTGCCCGCGCCGGCGGCAGCAATTATTTGCGATTCCTTCACCGGTCCCATGAATCAATGTCGTAGTCGCAGAATCATGCGACGTGGCTGCGCGAGGGGACAAGAAACGCGCGCCACCCACGAGTGACCTGCGTTGCTGGCTGTCCTGTGGGGACGCCGGTGCGGTGAGCGTTTGCGCTGGATTCTGGGGTTACCTGTTTCGTTGATTCGCTGCGTTACGCGCGGCGCAGGTTCGATTTGTCTTCGCGGTGGGTCACGGACGACTCCCGCGATCGCGGTAAACATCAACGTCGAAGGCTCGACGCATCGAGGCGCCGCCACGGTGGGATTCCGACTGGACGTCACGGGATCACTTCGACCTAACCCAAGCATGGAGAGTTCGAAATGGAACGTCATACTCACAAGCGTTGGCTGGTGGTTTCCCTGTTGATGGCGCTGTCCGCCTCGGCGTCCGCCGCCGACTTCGGCACATCGCCGCCGCCATCGGCCAATTTCGATGTAAGTCCATTGCAGAACGATCAGAGCTATACCGGTTTCATCATCACCTACAAGGACGGCAGCGCCGAACGCAGCAACGCGGCGATCGCCGTGCAGAACGTGGGAGTGGCGGTATCGCGCGCAAAGCTGAGCGCGGGAACGCTTGCCGCACCGCGTGCGCTCGCCGTGCGATACGAGCGCAGGCTGGCCACCGGCGCGGATCTGGTGCATACCGATCGCGCGCTGTCGGCGAGCGAAGCGGCGACGCTGATCAGGCAGATCGCTGCCGATCCCGCGGTGTCCTTCGTGGAACCGGAATACATGCTCAAGCGTGTCGACGGCATTCGCCCGCAAGGCGCGGCGACCTTTACCGTTCCCAACGATCAGTACTACGCGGGCTACCAGTGGGATTACCTGGCTCCCAGCGGCGCGAGCTTCTTCGACAACACGCTCAACGCCAACGTGGCCAACTGGGGCGCCGCCAATATCCAGCAGGCATGGACGCTGGCCGATGGCACCGGCGTGACGATTGCCAGTCTCGATACCGGCGTCACCAATCATCCGGATCTCAATCTCTCGCTCGCCAGCGCCGGCTACGACTTCATCACCAGCGCAGCCGTGTCGGGCCGCTCCACCAACGGCCGCGTGGCAGGCGGCTGGGATACCGGTGACTGGACCACGGCAAACCAGTGCGGCTCGGGCCAGCCCGCGGAGAGCAGCAGCTGGCACGGCACGCATGTGTTCGGCACGGCAGGTGGTGAGATCACCAACAACAGCACGGGCATGGTGGGTACTGCCTTCAATGCGCAGGTGGTGCCGGTGCGCGTGCTGGGTCACTGCGGCGGCTCGAACGCCGACATCGCCGATGCCATTACCTGGGCGTCGGGTGGCACCGTGTCGGGCGTGCCGGCGAATGCGCATCCGGCCAAAGTGCTCAGCCTGAGTCTGGGCGGGTCGGGCACCTGCCCGTCGAGCAGCGTGCTGGGCAAGGCGATCACCGGCGCGGTTGGCCGCGGCGCCAGCGTGGTCGTGGCGGCTGGCAACAGCAACGCGAATGCCGCGAACTTCTCGCCGGCCAGTTGCGCAGGTGCGGTCGTGGTGGCCGCCACCGGCGTCACCAGCACGCGCGCCTACTACTCCAACTACGGCTCGATCGTGACGTTGGCCGCACCCGGCGGCGGCGTGTACAAGAACGACGCATCGAGCGGCACGCAGGCCACCACCGGCTTCATCTGGTCCACCATCAATGCCGGCACCACCACGCCGACCACGGCAACCTACGGCGGCATGGCCGGCACCTCGCAGGCCACGCCGCATGTGGCGGGCGTGGTGGCGCTGATGCAGAGCTATCGTCTTGCGCTCGGCAAGGCCCTGCTGACGCCGGCGAAGGTTACCCAGTTGCTGAAGTCCTCGGCCACCGTGCCGCATGTGACGCCCAGCGGAAGCAAGCCGATCGGCTCTGGCATCGTCAACGCCTATGCCGCCGTGCAAGCGGCCGGTAGCCAGCCCTGATCCATGGCGGGACCGATGTCTCCCGCATCGGTCCCGCTTTCCTCTGGCCTTCCATGCGCCATCCGTCACGGGTGACGGATCGTCGTTTTACGGTAAGGTGAGGGCAGGGGGATAACGCAAGACCGTGGCGCGATGCGCGGCGTCGGGCTGTCCGCCCACTGCCATCGTCATTGCCCACGGAGATGTTCCATGCGTTTGCTGCCCCTGTTTTCCGCCATCGTCTTAGGCCTGGGTTCGGCCGCTGCCGCATCGGCCGACGACGCACCGGCACCGACTCGCGTCGCCGTGCGCGCCGCGCACCTCGTCGACGTCAAGGCGGGTACCGTGCGCGACAACCCGCTGGTAATCATCGAGGGCGAACGCATCACCGAAGTCCGCTACGACGGCCAGGTGCCGGCAGGCGTCAACGTGATCGACCTGGGCAGCGCAACCCTCTTGCCCGGACTGATCGACTGCCACGTGCATCTCACCGGCGATCCGGGCGAGGTGAAGGGCGATTACTACGAGGCCGTGCTCAAGCGCGGTTCGATCGATTCGGCGATCCTCTCGCCGACCTACGCCAAGCGCACGCTGGATGCCGGCTTCACCACCGTGCGCAATCTGGGCGCGCCTGACTATGTGGATGTGGCGCTGCGCAATGCGATTGATCGCGGCGATATTGCCGGTCCGCGCATGCTGGTCTCCGGTCCGCCGCTGGGCGCCACCGGCGGCCATGCCGACGACACCACCGGCTTCTCGCCGTGGATCGAGTTCCACGGGGTCGAAGGCGTGGCCGATGGGGTCGATGCCATCCGCCATCGCGTGCGCGAAAACGTCAAGAACGGCGCCGACGTGATCAAGTTCATGGCCAGTGCCGGCGTGCTCAGCGCGGAGGCATCGGTCGGTGCGCCACAGTATTCGCAGGAAGAAATGAACGCCGTGGTGGATGAGGCGCATCGCTGGGGCAAGAAAGTGGCCGCGCATGCGCACGGCGCGGAGTCGATCAAGATGGCCATCCGCGCCGGCGTGGACTCGATCGAGCACAGCAGCATGATCGACGAGGAAGGCCTCAAGCTGGCCAAGCAGCACGGCACCTATCTGGACTTCGACGTCTACAACGACGACTACATCCTCAGCGAATATGCCAAGAAGGGCTTCCCGGCCAGCACGGTGGAGAAGGAACGACTGGTGGGCCGCCTGCAGCGCGAGAACTTCCAGCGCGCGGTGAAGGCGGGCGAAAAGATGGCCTTTGGCACCGATGCCGGCGTCTATCCGCACGGCTGGAACGCCAAGCAGTTCGCCGTGATGACCCATTGGGGCATGACCTCCATGCAGGCCATCCAGGCAGCCACCGTCAACGCCGCGGATCTGCTCGGCATGACCGGCAAGGTCGGTGCGGTGGCGCCGGGCTACTACGCCGACCTGGTGGCGGTGAGCGGCGATCCGATCAACGATGTTGCGCAGCTGGAACACGTCAGCTTCGTGATGAAGGGCGGCGCCGTCGACAAGAACGACATCAAGCGCTGATCCGGGACTCGTTCGAGGCAACCTTCGCGGGACGTGGATGTTACTCAGGCTATGCTTGCGTTTCGCTCAACCCGTCCCCGAGGTGTGCCATGGAAGTTCGTCAGCCTGTTCCTCCCTTCACCGCCGAAACGGCCGCGCAGAAAGTGCGCCTTGCCGAAGATGGCTGGAACAGTCGCGACCCGGTGAAGGTGTCGCTGGCGTACTCGCCCGATACCTACTGGCGCAATCGCGCCGAGTTCGTGCATGGTCGTGAGGACGCGCAGGCGTTCCTCACGCGCAAATGGAATCGCGAACTCGACTATCGCCTGATCAAGGAACTGTGGACCTTCGCCGGCAACCGCATCGCCGTTCGCTTTGCCTACGAATGGCATGACGATTCCGGCCAGTGGTACCGCAGCTATGGCAACGAGAACTGGCAGTTCGACGAGAACGGCCTTATGACGCATCGCCATGCGTCCATCAATGACCTGCGCATTGCCGAATCGGAGCGCAAGTATCACTGGCCGCTCGGTCGCCGTCCGGACGATCATCCGGGCCTGAGTGATCTTGGCTTCTGAGCGCCGTCGCCACCCATCGATCACCGTAAAGGAGGCCACCGATGAGCCATGCGGATACCGGTATCAATCTGGACGCTGAACCCAGCGGCGAAGGCTGCGTCGAATGTCTCAAGGCCGACGGCTGGTGGCTGCATCTGCGGCGCTGCGCGCAATGCGGGCATATCGGCTGTTGCGACAGTTCGCCCAGCCAGCACGCCAGCAAGCATTTTCATGAAACCGGCCATCCGGTCATCGCCAATTTCGAGCCGGACGATCCGTGGTTCTACGACTTCCGCACGCGCCGGGCCTACGACGGACCGCAGTTGCGTCCGCCCCATTTCCATCCCCTGGATCAGCCCACGCCGGGGCCTCGCGGCAAGGTGCCGAGGAACTGGGAAGATCTCCTGCATTGAACGCCGCCCCGGCTTCCAGGCACGGGTTTGGCTTGAATATTCGACGATGGATGCGACCTGATGAACGACAGTAATGCACTGACCGCCGGCATCGATCATGTGGGCTTGACCGTGGGCGATATCGAGCTTTCGCGGGCCTTCTTCGTGCAATGCCTGGGTTGGCGGGTGGTCGGTGGCAACCCCGGCTATCCGGCGGTATTCGTCTCCGATGGCACGTCCGTGCTGACCCTGTGGCAGGTCGACGGCACGGAGGGCCACCAGCCGTTCGACCGGCGCAAGAACATCGGTCTTCACCATGTCGCGCTCAAGGTGTCCAGCGAGGAAGCATTGCATGCGCTGTTCGCCAGGGTCGCCGCATGGCCCGGCGTGGAAGTGGAGTTTCCGCCCGAGGCCGTGGGCAAGCTGGGCAATATGCACGGCTTTGTGCGTGAGCCCGGCGGAACACGAGTGGAATTTCGCTACAACGTGCCGGCGTAGTCGTGGGCGTGGCAGCGTACTTGCCGCTGCGCGCGTTCCACGGGAGACTGGGCCACGCGCTCACACCTGCGCGCAGCGCTACACGCACACGGGATAGGCAATGAACGAACACGTGGACTTTCCGGATGACGAGAATGGCGACGTGCTGCGGCAGATGGCCGAGCAAGGCGACGATCTCTCCATAGCGCGCGAAATCGACTTCTCGGTGATCTTTCCCACGGAGGAAGCCGAACTGCAATTCGCGGTGCTGCTGCTGAGGAACGGCCAGAAAGTCTCCTTCTCCGAATACGAAGCGGACGAGGAGCGTCCGTGGGAAGTTCAAGCCCACCCCTTCATGGTTCCCTCGCACGACAACATCAGCGGCTACGAAAGCCTGCTCGCCAGCGAAGCCGAATCGCTGGGGGGTCTCAATGATGGCTGGGGTTGCGTGGTGCAGGAGTAAGTCGCAGCTCTGCCACTAGCACGAAGGCGTGCGATCAACCTCGGCCATCGCTGTCCGCTTGGTATGTTCCTCCCGCGGCACGCGTTGGATGGCCGGACGCGCCGCGTTGTTGGCGTGGGACCGGCGTTGTTCGCTGGCGCGATGATGAAAAGCCAATGCAGCGGCGCGGACATCGGGTGGCGCATAGCGGAGATCGCAATCGGCGCTGGCGTTCGCGCTTAGCGACAAGGTCAATGCGAGGATGAGTGTTCGTTGCATGAGATACCTCCGTGGCGTTGGGAGGTTCCCACGGGGCGACGGAAGGCGGCCATCCGGTTCTTGTGCTTGACCCAGCGCGCAGCGTGCGATGCGTGGCGGGGCGCGCCTTCGTGTATCGACAGCCAGTTAGAACTTGCTGTGCTCCACCTGCCGCTCACGACGCATCAGCGTCCATTCCGCATGCTCGGTCAGCGCGGCATCGCCCAGTGAGCGCAGGATGCCGCGCTTCTCGGCGGGATCGTCGGTGCGGTCGAGCGCCGCTCTGGCGCCGCTGAAAATGCGCTGCATGAAGCGGTATTGCCGGATGAGTTCCTTATCGGCCTTCCTGTACGCATAGGCCTCGCGCACGGCGGCGACGATGGACAGCACGGCCATGATCACGACCAGCGTGTTCTTGATGTCTTCCGGCAGCTTGAGCGCAAATATCGCGAGAAACACGCTGATGGAGATGCCAGCCCACAAACTGATCGAGCCCACCGTCTCGGTGAGATGGTGCAGGCCCGCACTCTCCAGCGTCTTGCATTCGAAGTAATGAAGCTGGCCCGAGCGGCCCGGCTCGCCCACCCATTCGTTGATGACCTGGGCCAGCGCGTCCGGCTCCGGCCTGGCCGGCGGTTGCAGGCCCACGGCGCGCATCACGTTGCGGATCCAGCCCAGTTCGATGTTCTGCTTCTGCAGGAAGTTGTCGTGGGCAAACTCGTGGTCGGTGTCTTTGGAGATGCCGGCGCGCCGCCAATAAAGCTGGATGCGCAGGCCTTCGGCGAGTGCGCGGTAGTCAAGATACTTGCGGTGCCATTCGCGGCGACGCGCGAGTGCGGCGACGATGCCGCCTGCCGCAAACAGCAGCAGGAAGAAGTAGATCATGTTGTTCTGCTGGGTAAGGTGGGCATACAGGGTGAAGGCGATACCCATCAGCGCAGCCAGCGTATAGGTCACGCGCAGCGCAAGCAGCACGCGCTTGCGGAAATGCATGGCAAGCCAATCGGCGCATCGAAAAAGCCGGTCGACCGTTTCCGTGCTCGGGCTGGCTGATACGCCATGCTCGTTGGCCGCGGCATCGATCTGCGGCGCATAGGTCTCGCAGTCGTCATTGAATTCGATCATGTGACGAATCATCAGGTCGAATTCTTCCGGCGGCTCGGTTTGCAGCGACACGTGGTCGCCGGTTCGCCATAGCGTCTCCAGCGCCGTCAAGCCTTCGGCCACCGAACCCTGCGCACCTTCGCGCGAACAGACGATGTGATAGAGCAGGTGCTCGTCGCCGCCGCTGAGGATATGCCGCGCCTGCCGCGGGTGTTCGATGATGCCGGGCAGCGACCCGTGCAGGTAGTACTTCACGATCTGCGCCGTGCCGCCAAGACGCCCGGAATCCTTGCCGTCCCAGATCGAGACCAGGATATGCGCGTGACTGGCGATGAACACGCCCGCCTTCGCGTATTGTCGATTGCGTGCCTCGCCGTGCGCTTGGAGTGCCTCGCGCGATTGGCTCTTCAATAGCGGGAGGCGGATGACATCGGCGCGCTGAAAGAGCTCCTCGAACCGTTCGCGCACCGAGGGCTCGGCGAAATCCTCGACATACATTTCGCGCGGCAAGGGCAGGGGAACCACCAGACGCGCGCCCGCCGCCAAGGCCTCGCTCGCGAACAGCTGATCGCCGCCTTCGGCCAGCGCGGAGAGCGCCACCAGCGGCAGCGACGGGTAATGGTGTTTGAGCGAGGCGAAAAAGGCCTGCAGTCGATGCCGGATCGGCTCGATCTCGGCCGCAGCGATGTTGCGATGGCTGGTGACGCCGACTACCAAAGGTGTCATGGCAACCTCCGCGCGAGCCACGGTCCGGAGCAGCGAACGCGTGGTGTGTCCGTCATTGCAGGGCAAGGCGGGGCTGGCCCCGACGAGAAGGGCGCGTGAAGGCCCGCTCGTGTATCCCCTCCGCGAAACCACACGGAGCCTACCATCAAAAATGTGATGTACATCACATTCTTGATATCATTCCGGGCGGCGGCAGGGGGCGAGCGCCACCGGTTCCAGTCAAGGCTTCGCGCCGGCTGGCCAGCGGTTGCGGACGTTCCCGGCCAGGAAGGCCATGGCCTTCCTCGGGAGTGCACGGCGTCATGAAGCAGCCTGCGGCAGCCCCGGCATGCCGGTATCGCGCCTTCATCAGTTACAGCCACCGGGATGCCTCCTGGGCGAGCTGGCTGCACAAGGCGCTGGAAACCTATCGCGTGCCGTCGCGCCTGGTGGGCAAACAGACGGCCGCCGGACTGACGCCGCGGCGACTCGCACCGATCTTCCGCGATCGCGACGAACTGGCCAGCGCGACTGATCTGGGCAGCAAGGTACGCGAGGCGCTCGCGCAATCGGCCAACCTCATCGTCATCTGTTCACCGCACTCGGCCACCTCGCATTGGGTGCAGCAGGAAGTGCTGGCTTTCAAGCGGCTGGGGCGCAGCGCCAACATTTTCTGCCTGATCGTGGATGGCGAGCCGAACGCAAGCCAGGGTGGCGACCAGGCGCAGGAATGCTTTGTTCCGGCGCTCCGCTTTCAGCTCGATGCCAGCGGTGAACTTGGCAGCCAAACGTCCGAACCCATCGCCGCGGATGCGCGCGCTTCGAAGGATGGGCGCCGCAACGCCAAGCTGAAGCTGATCGCCGGCATGCTGGCGATCAGTTTCGACAGCCTCAAGCAGCGCGAACTGCAACGACGCAATCGACGCTTGAGCATGATCACCGCCGCCGCGCTGGTAGTGGCTGCAGTGACGGCATCACTGTCGATCGTTGCCATGAGAGCTCGCCATGCCGCCGAAGTGGCGCGCGTGGATGCCGAGCGTCGCCAGCGCCAGGCGGAAGACCTGATCGACTTCATGCTGGGCGACCTCAACGACAAGCTGCACCGCATCGAGCGTCTGGACATCATGGAAGATGTCGACAACAAGGCGATGAAGTACTTCGCCGCCATGCCCACCACCGATGTCACTGAGCAGGCGCTGGCACAGCGCGCCAAGGCACTGGAACGCATCGGCTCAGTACGCGAAGAGCAAGGACATCTGGCCGATGCGATTGCGTCGTATCGGGCGGCTGCCATGCTCGCTTCATCGCTTGCCCAAAAGGCCCCCACCGATGCAGCGAAGCAGCTGCAATATGCGCGCATCCTGGCGTTTATCGGCCGGGCGCACTGGTTTGAAGGAGAACTCGACGCCGCCCAGACCAGCTTTGAAGAAGCGCAGCGCGTGCTGCTGCGCGCCGAGCCGTATGCCAAGGGCGATCTCGAGCTGCAACTGGAGCTTGAGATCGTGGACAACAATATGGGTCACGTACTCGAGGCGCGCGGCCGCCTCGACGAGGCACTGGTCAGCTACCGCAGCGCGTTGGAACTGGCGGGCAAGCTGGTTGCCGCCAAACCCGATCGCGCCGACTGGGCCACCGAACTCGGCGGCGCGCACAACAACATCGGGAAACTGGCCTTGATGCACGGCGACCTGGCCGCCGCCATCGCCGAGTACGGCTCGGACGATGCGATCGAAACGGCGTTGTCCGCACAGCATCCCGATGACTTCAGCCAACGCGACTCGATGCTCACGGTGCGCGCCATCCTCGGTCGCACGCTGGCCTTGGTGGGCGACGACGATACCGGCATGCGCCACATGCAGCAGGCGGTCGATATCGCCGACGGCTTGGTGAAGAGCAACCCGAAAATCACCGGATTCCAGGAAGACCTGGCCCGCTATTCGGCGCAGCTGGCGCGCCTCAAGCGCATCAATGGCGATCTGCCTGCCGCCAGTGCGCTCATCGCGCGCTCGCTGGCGATGGTGGCCGCGCTGGTCAAGCAGACTCCCACCGACGCCGGCTTTGCGCGGCTGCAAGCCGAAGCGCAGACCGAGCATGCGGCACAGCTGCTCGCCGCGGGGCAAGGCGACGCGGCGCACGCGCAGTTGCTGGTGGCGCTGGACGCGCTCCGTCCGATGCTGGCCAAGCAGCCGTATGACCGTTCCATGGTGTTGGCCAACGGCGCGGCGCAACTGCTGCTGGCGGCGGCCACGACTGATCCGGCTGCGGCCGCGCAGCTGCGCCGCGACGTCGTGACGATGGCGCAAGGGCAGCCCAGCGGTCAGGGCGACCCTCGCCTGCTATCCATGCAAGCCCGCGCGCTGCTCGCGCTGGGCGACACCACCAAGGCCGATCCCTTGGTGCGGCAACTATGGAGCAGCGGCTATCGCGATGCGGAATGGCTGACCGTGCTGCGGCGCGCGCACGTGGCTTATCCGATCAACACCGTCTTCCAGAAAAAGTTGGTGGCACAGAACAGCAGCGATCACTGATCAGGCTGACCGGGGCAGTCGAGAGTACGGGAGCACCATCAGTTAGGGAACCGCAACCACTCAACGACGGGAGTTCATCATGAAAACCAGCAACCCCAGCAAGATCGATATCGACGTGGAGCTTTATCGGAACCCCAAGCCGGGACGGGAGGAGAACTTGTTGGTGGTCAATCAGGGTAAGCACCACCATGCCTTCGAGAAGGTCGCCAGCGACGACCAGCCACACACGATCACTTGGACATTGTCGGGCAATGCAAGCGATGGTGAGTTCTGCGCGGCCGACGATCCGCATAGTCCCGGATTCTCCTGGCTGGTGCGCAGGCCGAGCGACAAGGTGTTTCGCAATCTGCGCTACGAAGGCAAGAAGAAGATCAGCATCGACAACTATCATTGCGACAAGAACAGCGAAGGCGTGTGGCATTACCAGCTGTTCGCGCGCTTTGGCGACAAGGTATACGGCGTGCCGCTGACGTTTGTGTGCGGTGAGTCCAACAGCCCTCATCCGTCGATCAAGAACAATTGACGCTGCCGGCCGATGACGGCGCACGGCCGCATGGCGGCCGATGCATGACGCCCAAGGCCGCCCACGGATGTGGCGGCCTTTGCGCCATTACCTCAAGCGGCGTTGAAGGTCGCACACCGATAGGGAAAGCCAGTTAACCGGCCTGTTGCCACCCACATCGATCTCTCGCGTTTCTCACACGTTGTCTACGGAACCGGTCGCACTGTCCAGCCACACGCGGCATGCCCGCCGTTGTCCAGCTGGAGCGTATCCATGAGCGACCTCATCGAAAGCCAGGCCAACGAGTCTGCGGAACCCGCCCAAAAGCAGCGTGGCGGCATTGGCTATGTCCTGCTGTGGATTCTGGGTGTCCCGCTGCCCGTGCTGATCCTTATTGCGCTGGTTCGCGGTTGCGCCTGACCTCTAGGAGAATCTCCATGGCTACGACCTATAGCAGCGCCATTGCCCTCGATCCTCTTGCACAGATGCGCTGGAGTGCGGTCTTCGCGGGGTGGTTTGTGGCGACCGGTATCGCGATACTGCTCTACGGCGCGGGCATCGCGTTGGGCTTCACCGCATTCAATCCGCACAACGCGGAAGCCGCGGCCAAGGGATTGGGCATCGGCACCATCATCTGGATGATCCTGACCTGGGCTGCCTCGCTGTTTGTCGGTGGTCTGTTCGCCAGCTGGTTTGACGGTCGCGCCGACGACACCATGGGCAGTCTGCATGGCATCACGGTGTGGGGCGTGGCGATGACCGCCAGCACCCTGTGGCTTGCACTGACGCTCGGCCAGTTGAGCCATGAGCACAAGTCATCCCATGGCGACTCGATGGACACCATGGCAACGGTCAGCAACGAACCCATGGCAGTACTGCGCACCGATGTCCATCGCACGCTGACGTCGCAACGCGAAAACCGTTCCGACCGCCAGACGGAGAAGGTGCTGATCGCGGCACTCGTGGCGGGCCACACGGATACCGCCCGCGCCATCCTGATTGCGCAGACCGAGATGCCCACGGACCAGGCGACCATGCGCGTGAATACTTGGCTGCCCGTCGCCAACGCGACGCGCGATCAGCTAAAGAGCGATGCCGATCGCCTGAAGCACTATGCGGCCGTCGGCATGCTGACCTTGCTGTTGAGTGGACTGGCTGGCCTGATCGCGGCTGCCTTGGGCGGCTGGGTTGGCTCGCGCCATATCCATCGCATCTACCACCTGCGTCGCTATGAGGGTCGTCCCTTCCGCGGCTAATGGCGCGAGAGGGCAAGCGCAACGGCAGCGTCTGGGCAGGCGCTGCCGTTTGTTTGTTCAACACAGGATGAGGGGCCAGATCCTGAAATCGCGCCATTCGAGCCATCGAGATGAAGAACAAGCTTTTCGTGGTGGTGAAATCGACGGTCGATGCCTTCAGCGACGACGAGTTGCTGACGCGGGCGGCGGCGCTATCGTTCTATGCCGCGCTGTCGCTGGCACCGTTGCTGCTGTTGTTGATGTGGAGCGTGTCGATTGCCAGGCCGGACTGGGCCGACGGCGTGACCCAGATGATCTCCACTATTGCGGGCGAACGGGCGGCGGTGGCGATCAACGAGGTGCTTGGTGCCGTGCGCAATCGCCCCATGACCGGCAGCGTCGCCGGCATGGTGAGCGTCGCCATCACGTTGTTCAGTGCGACGGCGGTATTCGCCCAGTTGCAGGGCACGCTCAATCGCGTCTGGCGTGTGAAGCCAGAACCGGGCGCTGCCATTGGCGCCTGGTTGCGCGCGCGTGCGCGAGCGGTGGCGTTGCTGGTGGGCATCGGTTTTTTGTTGGTGATCTTTTTCATCCTCGGAACGCTGATACGCCACGCCATTCCCGAGGAAGGCGCCGTGTGGAACGTCGTGGGTTCGATCAGCGGCTTCGCCGTGCTCTTTATCGCGTTCTGCGCCATGTACAAGGTGCTGCCCGATGCCTTGGTTGATTGGTCTGACGTGACGCTGGGTGCCTTCATCACCGGCGCGCTGTTGCAGATCGGCAAATACGTCATCGGTTTCTACTTGCAGCGCGCGAATGTCGGCAGTGCGTACGGTTCCGCGGCTGGTCTGGTGGTGCTGCTCACCTGGACGTACTACTGCGCCGTGGTGGTCCTGACCGGTGCTTCGTTGACGCGCGCCCTGGCAGATGCCTTCGGCAAGCCGATCCGACCCAGTGCCCACGCGGTGGAGATCGACTAGCGAGCGGCGCCTAAGCGGCAACCAAACGCCGCGCGCTTCTACACATTCTGCGTGTAAAAAGTTGACACGCCCGTTATCTGCCCGCGCCCAGGCTTCGTGACGCAGTATCTACTCGGGGCGTTTGCTGCTCTGGGACATCTCATCATTGCTGGCGCCGCGGTGCCACGAGGGGAAACGCCATGTCTCTCATCCTCCTGATCATCATCCTCATCCTTGTGATCGGCGCCTTGCCATCATGGCCCTATAGCCGCGGATGGGGCTACTACCCCAGCGGCGGCCTGGGCCTGATCCTGCTGATCTTGCTGATCCTGTTATTGATGGGACGCATCTGATCAGCCATCGGTGTAGTCAAGGCCAGACAACGACGGCGCCTTCCGGCGCCGTCGTAGCGTATGAACAGGCTCACTCCGGCCGCGCGCGCTAGACGTGCGCGTTCTTGGCGGCGGGCCGCGCCACGGCGGCCTCGACCACACGTACCAGGTCGGCGCGGCCGAACGGCTTGGGCAGGCGCAGCACGCCGCGGGCCGAGCCCTCGGGCAGTTCCGCATAGCCGGAGGCCAGAATGATGGGCAAGCTGGGCCAGCGCGATTGCACTTCTTCGATCAGCTGCAGGCCGTTCATGACGGGCATCGCGTAGTCGGTGATCATCACATCGAAAAAGGTTTTCTGCGACAACTGCTCCAGCGCCTCGCGCGCGGAGTGGGCTTCGACGGTGACGTGGCCAAGGTCGTTCAATACCGCCGTGATGGTCATCGCGATCAATGGATCATCGTCCACGACCAGGATGCTTTGCGCGCTGGTATTGGCCTGCGCATCAGGTTCGGGCGCGCGTGCCGGTGCCGCCGAGGTGGCACCGGCCATGGGGAGCCACAGCTCGGCGGTAGTGCCGTGACCCTCTTGGCTGCGCAGCAGCAGGCGTCCGCCGGATTGTTCGGCCAAGCCATGCACCATGGACAGGCCCAGGCCCGTACCCTTGCCGATGCCCTTGGTGGTGAAGAATGGTTCGGCCGCACGCTCCAGCGTGGCGGCGTCCATGCCGTGACCATCGTCGGTCACGGAGAGACTCACATAGCTGCCCGGCGGCAAGGCCGTGCGATGGCCGCTCTGCTCGATCGTCTCGTTCTTCGAGGTAATCATGATGTGCCCACCATCGGGCATCGCATCGCGCGCGTTCATGACCAGGTTGAGCAAGGCCAATTCGAGCTGGTTGCCATCCACCAGGGTTTGATGCAGCGTGAGCGGAAAGACCGTATCGATGATGATGGTGGGACCGGCCGAGCGCTGCAGCAGACTGCTGATCTCTTGCACCAGCGCGCGCACGTCGATCGCCGTGGGCTTGAGTTCCTGCTTGCGCGCAAACGCCAGCATGCGCTTGGTCAGGGCCGCACCGCGCCGCGCGCCTGCCAGGGCATTGCCCAGCAGATTGAGCGCCTGCGCATCGTGGGTAAGCCGCGGCTCAAGCAACTCGAGGCTGCCGATCACCGCCATCAACAAATTGTTGAAATCGTGTGCCACGCCACCGGTGAGCTGGCCGACCGCCTCCAGCTTTTGCGACTGGAACAGCGCTTCGCGCGCGTCGGCCAGCGCTGCATCGGCGTCGCGGCGCGCGGTGATGTCGCGCGTGACCTTGGCAAAGCCCACGTGACGGCCGTTGTCGTCGGTGATGCGGTCGATGATCACGTGCGCCCAGAAGGAGGTGCCGTCCTTGCGTACGCGCCAACCTTCGGCCTCGAATCGACCTACGCTCGCGGCAATACCGAGCGCTCGCTGGGGTTCGCCCGCGGCGCGATCCTCCAGGGTGTAAAACGTGGCCAGATGCTTGCCGAGGATCTCTTCGCGCGTATAGCCTTTGATGCGTTGCGCGCCGGTGTTCCAGCTGGTGATGAAGCCGTCCTGGTTGAGCATGTAGATGGCGCAGTCGCCGACACCTTGCAGCAGCAGGCGGAATTGCTCTTCGCTGTGGCGCAAGCGGTCTTCCGCCTGCTTGCGTTCGGTAAGGTCGCGGGTGATCGAGGCATAGCCGATCGGGGTGCCGTCAGCGGTCTTCACCAGGTCGAGCACCATATTCGCCCAGTACTGGGTGCCATCCTTGCGGCAGCGCCAGCCTTCCGCTTCCACTCGACCTTCTTCGTAAGCGGTTACCAGCGCCAGCTCCGGTTCGCGGGCGGCGCGCGCTTCCTCGGTATAGAACATTCTTAGATGCTGGCCGAGCACCTCGGGCGCCGAGTAGCCGGCGCTGCGCTCCGAGCCGATGTTCCAACTGGCGATCGTGCCGTCCAGATTGATCAAACAGATGGCGTAGTCGACGACGGAGTCGACCAGCAGCTCATATTTGTTTTGCCCCGTGGTGTTCAAGCGCCCCTCTTGGTACCGCTCAGGACTGGGTGGTCATTGTTTGTCGAGGAAACGTGTAGAACGCGTCAAAATCGCGGACTCGTTTGTTGCTCCCTCGAAGCCCGCCCGCCATCGGGCCATCAAAAGCGATCCGTGCTGGCCAGATACCGCCATTGACCCGGCTGCAGGCGGGACATCGGAACGCGCCCGATGCGCAGGCGCTTGATCGCCAACACCTTGAGGCCGACGGCATTGCACATGCGCTCGACCTTCTCGATCGCAATCCGCTTCAGGGCGAAGCGCAGGTGGGTTTCGTTCTGCCAGCTCACCTTGATCGGCGGCAGCGCGTAGTTGTCGAAGCTGAGCCCGTGGTTGAGCAAGGCGAGGCCGTTAGGCGCCAGCTTGCCCGCCACTTCCACCACGAGCTCCTGCTCGATGCGGTCGAAATCTTCTTCCAGGCGACGCTTGACCCGCCAGTCCTGGGTGAACACCAGCAGGCCGCTGGCTGAATCCGGCAAGGCCAGCGGCGATTCCAGTCGGGCGAAGTGCCGCTTCAGCAGGCGCACGCCCGAGGCATCGTCGTCGGCGTGGCTTTCCACGCGGACTAGCGCACGGGCTTCATCGACTGAAACGCCGGCGGGTTTGTGCAACACCAGCGTGGCTGGTTCGGCGGGCTCGAGCTTGGCGTGCGGATCGATGTCGATGCGCTGTTCCAGCACCTTGAACTGCGGCTCCTCGACGGTCACGCCATCCACGCGCACCCAGCCGCCTTCGATATACATTTCCGCCTCGCGTCGCGAGCACTGGGTCAGGGCGGCGACACGTTTGGCGAGGCGTACGGGTTCGGTCATCAGCGTTGCCAGGGAGTGATGTGCGTCATTATAGGCGCTGCGGTGCTGGCCGGAGCGTGCCTTCGCAGCCGGCAGGGGCGTCGCCTCGTGGTGGCGTCTTGTCTTTAGGGACGATCAGAGCAGGGGGCAAGCCATGTCCGATTGTGAGTCTATCAAGGAGGCGCGGCCCGTTCGTCCCGAGCGACGCATCGTCGCCATCGATGTATTGCGGGGCGCGGCGCTGTTCGGCGTGCTCTGCGTCAATCTCATCAACGAGTTTCGGGTATCCATTTTCCAGCAGTTTCTTCCCGCATCCAGTGACGGCTCCTGGTTGGATCATGCCGTACAGGCGATGGTGAGCATCGCCATGGAGTTGAAGGCATTCGCGCTGTTCTCTCTGCTGTTCGGCGTGGGCCTGGCCATTCAATTCGAACGACTGGCCGCGACGTCGCGGGGTCTCCCGCTGCTGACCAGGCGACTGCTGGTGCTGCTTGGGTTTGGCCTTATCCATCTGTGCTTTATCTGGAACGGCGACATTCTCACCGAGTACGCGCTGGTGGGCTTGCTGGCCTTGCCCTTCCTCTATGCGTCAAACCGCGGTCTTGCCCTGGCTGCCGCGGTGTCGCTCGCGATCTATGCGGCATTGCCGTTCTGGCTTCCGGATACATTCTTCTGGCCAAGCAGCGTCTCGCTTCAACAGTATGTCCAAACCGCTACGGCAGTGTATGCAGGCGGCACATGGGCGCAGGTCATCCGATTCAACCTCGCTGAAATACCGCATTTGATCCCTCTGCATCTGTTCGTCGCACCGCGCACGTTCGCCTTGTTCCTGCTAGGTGTGATGGCTTGGCGAACCGGTCTGCTGCGGCATCCCGAGCATTACCGTCGCCTGCTTGTCGGCATGGCGGTGGTGGGTGTTGTTTTGGGATTGGGTATGAGCTTGTTGGATCCACCCGATGCTTCCTCCGCCTGGCGCAGCTGGGCGCCGGTGATCTCGGTGCTGGCGACGCTGGGGCCGGCGGTACTGGCGATCGGCTTTGGGGCTGCGATCACGGTGCTTTACATGTTTACCAGGGCCGGTCGTGTGCTTGGCGTGCTGGGTCCACTCGGCCGCATGGCATTCAGCAACTACCTGGCCCAGTCGCTGATCTTCGGCTGGATCTTCTTCGGCTATGGCCTGGGTCGCTTCGGCCAGATGAGTCCATCACACGCCATGGGGCTCGGCGTGGCCGTCTATGGTTTCCAGATCATCGCCAGCCGGTGGTGGCTCAAGCGATATCGTTTTGGTCCGATGGAGTGGCTGTGGCGAACGCTTATGTATGGCGTACGGCAGCCGTGGCGGGTCTCGGCCGACGAATATCGCCAAAGGGCCGCTGGATCTGCGCCAGGGCTGAAGTAGACTGCCGTCCAGTCCAAGAGTCACCGATTGCTCCGTTCCTGCTGAAGCCACCATCGCACGCACACGAAGGAGTTTGGCATGACCAGGCATTTGCTCCTGAAAGCGCTCGCCCTGACGTTCACCGGTGCGTGTCTGTACTGCGGCCTCACAGCCACGGACTTCCACGAGCTGACCGTCAGTGCCACCGACGAGTCCACGAGTTGGCCCAAGGTGATACTCGCGGTCGCCTTCGGCATAGCGGCCGTCACCGCCCTCTACCTGTCCGCTCCAGCGAAAGACAAGGCATCGGAGTCCTGACTGCGTCCCGTCCGGAATACGTAAGACTTTCGGTCAGTTGTCGAGCTCGGCGCTCAGCGTAACGTCATGGCCCACCCTATCGGACGGGAGGCGCTAATGAACCCGATCAAGTGGTTGTTGGCAGTGACAGTATCGGCTTGCGGCTTGTTCGTGGTTTCAAGCCGAGTTCACGCCGCGCAGGGAACGGACGTGTGCAAGACGGGCTATGTGTGGCGCGAGGCATTTCATGGCGACCACGTCTGCGTAAAGCCTGGCGTGCGCGATCAGGCGGTCACGGATAATCGAGATGGGCCTTCCCGCAGGCAACCCGGGGGCGCCTACGGGCCAGATACCTGCAGTCCGGGCTATGTATGGCGAGAGGCGAATCCCCGCGACCATGTCTGCGTAAAACCTGAAGTCCGAAGCCAGGCGGCCAACGACAATCGCGAAGCACCGAAACGGATAGCTCGCAAGGAATACACGTTCTGATAGCAGCGAATCCAGAGAGCTGCACTGCTCATGGACGACGTGCAGTGCCTCTGCGGCGTTGCCAGGGCGATAGTGTCGATGCGTGATCAAGACGCTTGCCATGGATTGATCTGCGCATCGACACAGGGCGCGGCATGACTGTCGATCTGCCCACTATTTGTCCTTGCCAATCCGCCAGCACGCTTCGAGAAAGCGACGGCGTTCCACTTCGCCATCGATCTCCGGCGCGAGACGCTGCGCAAGCGCTTCCAGATCGCCGCCAGCCTGCGTGGCACGACGTACCAGATGACCGGCCACCGGTCCGATGCGTTTGGCGAGCTCCACTTCGAGCAGGCGCAAGTGTGCTGCGTCGACGCTGACGGTCTGATGCGAGGCATCCGTTGGCCCGCCAGCCCGACCTGCCGGATGCGCATGGAGCCGGTCGTGGAGGGCGGCTCTGCCAAGCGTGCTGTCGAGGTAATCGCACAGGCGATCGATATGCGGTTCGAGCGGTGGCGGGAAGGCATCCATCCAATGCTGGGTGCTTAGAAAATACTCCAGGCTCTTGGAGGGCGGCACGTTCTCGAGTCGAAACGGCAGGATCGGCAACTGCTTGTGCACCGCCCGCTCGACCTCGCGCCGCACCTGGCCCGAATCGTTGCTGCTGGCGGAGAAGACCAGCAACATCAGCCGCGCGCTGGTGATGGCATCAATGATGTCGGCGGCCCAGTCGGCTGCTGGGGAGATGTCGCGCGGCGCGATCCATACGCGGATGCCGCGTGCCTCCAGGCGCTGCACCAGCGCGAACGCCACTTGCCGATCCGGCTGCGAATAGCTGACGAACACGTCGTGCGCCATGGTCAGCTGCCCAGCAACTTCATCGCCTTGTCCAGGCTCTTGCGCATGCGGTTGAAGGCAGCCGACAAGGCGGCCACTTCCGCGCCACCCCCGCTCGGGAAATCGGCGGCGGAGCTATCGCCCAGGCTTACTTGGTCGGCGATGTGCGCAATGCGCCGCACCGGGCGGATCACCAGCAGATAGAGCGACACGTTGACCACCAGCAGCACGGCAACCAGCATCGCCGCGATCGCAATCAGCACGTCGCGACGAACGCGTTCGGCGCTAGCTTCGGCGCTGGCGAACGGGACCGAGACGATTTGCGCGCCGACCACTTCGTTCGGCTGCCAGCCAAAGCCGTTGTCGCTGCCATAGCGTGCGATCATCGTGGCGGGCGCCGCCGAGGGAAGGCTGTGGCAACCCAGGCAGCCGGCATCGACGCGGATAGGGCGTGCCAGGTAAAGCGTTCGTCCCATCGGGGTATCGCGTGTCCCGCTCATTTCCTTGGCGCTGCTGTCGTTGCGGAAGCGCTGCACGATGTCGGCCTCCCAGTCCGTCGCGCGGTCACGCGGATTGGTCGGGTTGAGCGTGGCTTCCTTATAGGCGTAGTCGGGGTGCGTCTTGTGCAGGGTGAGGAAGTTCTGCGTGGCGGCATAGAACGGCACGCTCTGCGGGCGGAACGCGCTGACCATCTTGTCGTCCAGCAACGGCACGATCTCGGTATCGGTGTAGGAGCGGATTGCCGCCGCGCTGTCCATCATCAGGCCGGCCTGTGCCAGCACTTCGCGCGTCGCGTTTTGCTGCAAGGTGGAAGTCACCACCAGGGAGATCGCGATCATGCCGAGCGCGAAGGCCGCGAGCAGTATCAGGTTGATCCGTAGCAGCACGCTCGGTCCCCCTTGTCGGCACGCAGATCCCCCGATCCGGCGCCGACGGAGTTCATGACGATTGGAACGCCCGTTGCGTCCTGCAGTCACGTTACTCCAGCCCCCGGGAAATCATGACACAAAGCGAAACAGAGGCGAGGCTCGGCCCTTGTCGCTGGGTTCGGGGTTTGTCAGCGCGGCAATGTGCGCGGTAACGTCAGCCGCGGAGGCCTGACCCGCTCCATCGGAACGTGTGCCACCGCTCGTTGACCACCCCAATCCCGGTTGCCCGAAAGGAACGCCATGAGCAGCGCTTCACCCCCGTTTTGCGCCATCTACCGCTGGCGGCTGCACCCCGGTTCCGAAGCGACCTTTGTCGAAGCGTGGTCGAGGATCACCCAGCTGCTGCGCAGCGAGCGAGGCTCGCTGGGCTCGCGCCTGCACCGGGGACCGGACCAGTTTTGGTACAGCTACACCCAATGGCCATCGGTGGAGGCCAAGGCAGAAGGGTTGGCGCGCGCGTCGGTCGATCCCGAGGCGTGGCAGCGCATGCGTGATTGCATTGCCGAAAGCCTGCCGGAACTCGTGCTCGAACCAGTGGCGGATTTCCTGGCGCCGCTTCCGCACGTCGTCGATGGAGCGTCGTCATCGACGTGATGTCGTCGCGCGTGGACTGGTCACTTCATGCTTGAGGAGGGGATGGAGCGTTGGGATCTCGGCATCCGACGGCGCTCTCATGTTCGCGATGCAGCAGTCCTTCTGCCCGCGTGGTCGTCTGTCTGTCGCGTTTGCCGGCTCGCGGGCATTCGAGCTGCAGGATGCTTCAGGCCGGCCCTGCCGATGAATGGCAGCGGTAGGCGCTACACCAATGTCACACGTTCGTGACTTGATGAAAGTAAGTGTGTTGCGCGGCGACTCTGCCGTTGGGCGCAAGACACTTCGATTCGCAAGAAAACGTGACTTTGACTAAGGACGCAGCTTATGAAAACGACACTGGCCGCAGCGATGGCCGCCGCGCTTCTCCTCTCCAACGCAGTGATGGCGCAGGAACACGAACATCCCCCCGGCGACGAGCACCATCAAGAAAATGCGGTGATGCACGACCGCGGTGCGAAAGAGGGTTGGTACAAGAAGGGCGGCGCCGTACCGCGTGAGTATCGCGATGACCGCTATGTCGTGACGGACTGGCGATCGGAACACCTGCGCGAGCCGCCACGCGGCTACCACTGGGTTCGCAGCGACAATGGCGAATTCCTGTTGGTTGCAGTCACTTCCGGCGTTATCGCCGACATCTTGATGAGCCACTAGTCGATCCATCGTCAGTCGCGCAGATGGCGCATCACCCACGTTGCCGCAATCGGTAATGTCCGGGTGATGCGCCAAACTGCTTGCGGAATGCACTGCTGAACGCAGCGAGGCTGAGATAGCCGCAGTCGAGCGCAGTCTGCGACACACTGGCGCCAGTGGAGAGCATCGCGACGGCGTGGATCATGCGGGCCTTTTGTCGCCACGCTTCGATGGTCAGTCCGGTCTCCTGCGGAAACAGGCGCTGCAGCGTGCGCAAGCTCGCGCCTGCATCGTTGGCCAACATCGGCAGATCGCGCTCGGCGCCGGGTGCATGAAGAAGTAGCTCCGCCAGCTTCGCCGCGCGTCGGCTTTGCGGCAGAGGCAGCACCAAGTCTTCGCTGCGCGCCTGGCATAGCAGGTCGACCAGCAGGCCGGCCAGCCGATCGTGTTGCGGTAGCTGCGGCGTGAGCATGCCGATGCCGACCACATGCAGGATCAGCTCGCGAAGCAGCGGCACGACTTCAAGCACCGCAGGCTCGCCCGGCAAGGGCGCCGCGCGCGATGCGTTGAGGTAGAGCGTTCGCAGGGTGACTTCACCCTGCATCCTGATGCTGTGCCTGATGCCTGCCGGCAGCCAGATCGCCCGCGTGCTTGGAATAAACCACGCCGCAGCTTCGGTGATCACCTGCATCACGCCAGAGGCCGCGAATACCAGTTGGCCCCAGCGGTGCTGGTGCTCGGCCAGCAGTGTGCCCGCGTGAAAGCTCAAGGCGAGCGTGCGGACGTCCTGGTTCTCGTTGTCGTCTGTCAATCGAACACGCCCGGCTCGTATTGCATCGCGCCGACGAAGTTGCCTTCGGTGTCTTCGAAATAGATCAGCTCGCCGACGCCATCGATGCGGTAGGGCTGCATCAGGATCTTGCCGCCACTGGCTTCGATGGCGGCGATGGTGGCCTTGAGGTCCGTCACGCCGAAACTCGCTTCGTAGCCGGCCATGCGCACGCCGGGGACAATGTCGCGACGTTCCTGCAGGGCGCCGAGCAGTCCTTGTCCGGCGTTCTTTATCTGGTAGAAACCAGGCGGTCCCCACGGCGTGAACGACCAGCCAAACACGCGCTCGTAGAAACCCCTGGCGCGTCCCACATCGTCGGCGTTGATCGCGAAGTGACGGAATACGGCGGGCATCGGGCAGCTCCTCGAAGGGAAGATCCACGACCAGCTTATCCGCGCCGGCGATGGCGCGCGTCCTAAGATATGCCAGAAACCGACTGTGGCGCGCCACCGAGGCTTGCGTTGCTCGCGCAGCTAGATGACGCCGGTGACCATGCCCGCCGAGATCCAGCTGGCCAGCAGCTCGCCGGCACGGGCAATGCCGGCCGCTTCGCCGAGGCGTGCCACGAGTGCATCGCAGAGTGCGCTGAAACGTGGGTCGTCGCGCAGCAGGAGCAGCGCGTCGTGTTCGACCGTATCGACCTGCTTCAACTGGCAGGTGTAGCCCTGCCGCCAGGTCACGACACCGCCGGGCGTGGCCAGCATTTCGCTCTCCGGTGCGCCGGTGCCCTGTTGCAACGCGGACCAAAGGTCCGGCGCATTGGTCGTCACCGATCGCTGCCGCAGGCTTGGTGCGAGCTGGAGGCGTGCGGTATCCCAGTCGATGTCGGCCAGTTGATCGCTGGACAGCGGCATCGCATCCGGCGCCACGAAGGATTCGGACAGCGACCATTCGATCCACGCCAGCTCGTGAACGTCGGGGTTGTCCGGCAGCATACTGATCAGCGTGATCCCGAAATCCGCGCCATACGCATCGAGCGTCCAGCTATGCGGCGGTCGGCTGTCGATGTGGCGGATGGCCGCTTCGAGAAAAAGCGTCGAACCCAGCCACGCGTGCAGCTGCGGATAGCTCGCTTCCAGCACGCCCACCAGCTGGGCGCGATAGTTGTTCTGGTAGACCGTCATGCCCATGCCCACGCCGGGATCGAGGCGCCGTGCTGCCTCGGGCGAGGCCAGGGTCAGCCAGTCGCGAAAGTCGCGCTGCAATTCGGCGAGCGTCATGCGGCCTCCCGCAGGTGGCGCGCACGCTCGCCAATGCCGCGAGCAATGGCCAGTTCGGTTAGCAGTTCGGCCAGCGGTGGCATCGCATCGTCGCGCTCGATCATGCTGGCCACCGGACCAAGCAGCGACATGGCCTCGGCGTAAAGCGACCAGACGTCATCGCACACGGGCTGGTCGTGCGTGTCGATCAGCAGGTCGGTGACCTCGGTGTGGCCGGCGAGGTGGATCTGACGTATGCGATCTGCAGGCAGGCCGCGCAGGAAGGCGTGCGCATCCAGGCCATGGTTGCGCGAACTCACATAGACATTGTTCACGTCCAGCAGCAAGCCGCAGCCGGTGCGACGCGACATCGCCGCGAGGAACTCCCACTCGGCCATGTCGCTCTCGGCAAAGGCCACATAACTGGACGGGTTTTCGAACAGCATCGAGCGGCCCAGCGCCTCCTGCGCCATGTCGATATGGCGGCAGACCAGGTCCAGCGCTTCGTTGGTATACGGCAGCGGAAGCAGGTCGTGCGAGTTGAAGCCGGCCACCCGCGACCAGCTCAGATGATCGGACACGAACAGCGGCTGGATCTCGTCGACGAGTGCGCGCAGTCGGCCCAGATAATCATGATCGAGCCCGTCGACCGAACCGATCGACATCGACACGCCATGCAACGCCACCGGATGACGCTCGCGCACCTGGCGCAGGATGTGGCGCGGCTGGCCGCCATCCACCATGAAGTTCTCGGAGATCACCTCGACGAAATCGACCGGCACATCGGACTGGAGAAAGTCGCGGTAGTGCTCCTTGCGCAGGCCGAGGCCGAAACCCGCAAATGCCGGAGGTGGCGTGAACATGGCGTGGTCCTTGGAAGCGGAGAAAGTGCGGGGCCTGCGCCAAGCGAGGCCCCGCAGGCGATTTACTTCGGTTCGGTGAGCGTGCCGCCTTCGGCGACGCAGGCGCTCTTGGTCTTCACGACGACGCCTTGGCCCTTGCAGCTGTTGAGGCCTTTGCAATCGTTTTTGGCGGTGGCGCACAGGCTGGTGCCCTTGCAGGTGTTGACGCCGTAGCAACGCACGGGTTCTTCCTTCGCGCCGGCCTGATCGGCGGCACGCACGGGCGAGGCGATCGAGGCGACGGCGAGGGCGACGAGTGCGGCGGCGGAAGCGAAGCTGGTGCGCTTGATGGAGACGGTAGTCATGCTCGGATTCCTTGAAAGATGAAGTTCGGTGGGACGGGGCGGGGATGTGCTCAATGCACGCTGGTGGCGGCTTCCTCGATCACCTTCGCCACCGCTTCGGGCTGCGAGATGTAGACGAGGTGGCTGGCTTTGATCTCGGTGACCTTGGAGCCGGCACGCTGGTACATCCAGCGCTGCAGGTCGGGGCTGAGCGCATGGTCTTCGGTGCTGACCACGGCCCAGCTCGGCTTGCCGTGCCATGCGGCCGACGACACCGTGGCGTTGAACGCGGCGGAAGTGGCCTGTGCCTGCGATATCGCGAAGAAGTTGGTGCGATTCGGGGTGAGGTCGGCGGCGAAATCGGCGGCGAACTTCGACGGCTCCACATAGAGGTGGCCGTCTCGCGTTGCCACGATGTCGTTGCTCGGCGACGGCATCGAACCGACCAGCTGGCTCAGGCTCTCGCCTTCGCTCGGTTGCACGCCGGCCACATAGACCAGGGCTTTCACTTTGTCGCGATTGCCCGCCACGGTGATCACGGCGCCGCCATAGCTGTGACCGACCAGCACCACGGGACCATCCTGTTGGCGGATCAACTCGCGGGTCAGGTCGATATCGTCGGCCAGCGTCTCGATGCGGGGCTGTTCGACGGTGACGTGGTAGCCCTTGTGGATCAGGATGTCGTGCACGACGCGCCAGCCAGAACCGTCGACGAAGGCACCGGGCACGATCACGATGTTCTTGACGCCAGCGGGAACGGAAGTCGGCGTCGTTGCGGCTTTGGGCGTCTCGTCGGCGAGGGCGGGGCCCATCGATGCCATCAAGGCAATGGTGAGGCTCAGCAGGGTGCGCATGGGTGTGTCCTTTCGCTAATCAGGGATGAGGAAGAGAGGTAGGGGTGGTGGTGATCAGTGCGGCGTGCGTCGCTGGCGCAAGAGCTGGTCGAGCGACCACTTGCCACCACCGCGCACCGCCAGCGGCAGCAGCAGCGCTGCCCAGCTCAGATGCGTCGGCCATGCGTCGGGGTAAACGAAGAGCTCGATCACGGTGGTCATGCCCAGCAGCGCCAGTGCGGAAATCCGCGTGGACAAGCCCAGCACCAGCAGCAGCGGGAACAGATGCTCCGCACCCGTCGCCAGGCGAGCGGCCCAGTCGGAGGGAATCAGCGGCAGGCGGTATTCCGAGGCGAACAAGTCGTACGTCGAGGGCTTGATCGAGAGGAAACCCTCGACCTTCGTTCGCCCCGACTGGAAGAACACCGCCGCGATGCCCAGACGCGCCACCAGCAACAGCAGTGCGTCGGGGAGGAGGCGCGTGGGTCGCGCTGCAGCCAGGGTCCCCGGCGACTGCGCGACGATCTGCGTGCTGATCACGACTTGGCCTCGAGGGTGCCATGCCCTTTGGGTGTCTTGATGGTGATGCAGGTGCCTTTGTCGACCAGCACCCAGGCGTTGCCCTGATAGTCGGCCTTGGAGGTGCCGGCGCAGCTGGTGCCGGGACCGGCTGCGCAATCGTTCTTGCCGGCGAGTGCGACGCCGTAGCACTTTTCCATGGGCTTCTTGGCGTCTTCGGCGTGCCCGCTCACCGCAAACGCGGCGAGGCTGAGGGCGAACGTGGCGGCGAGGGTGGCGCGTGTGCGATTCATCGGAGGATCTCCTCAAGTTCGATGGATGGGAGGGCTCAGACGAGCGCAATCACGACGTCGATATTTCCGCGCGTCGCCTTGGAGTACGGACAGGTCTGGTGGGCGGCGTCGATCAGCTGTTCAGCGGCGTCGCGGTCGAGGCCGGGCAGGGACACGTTGAGACGCGCCTGCAGCGCATAGCCGTCGCCGCCTTGCACGAGATCCACTTCAGTGGAAACGCTGGTGTCGGCCGGCAGGACAATCTTGTTGGCACGCGCGGCCAGACCCATCGCGCCGATGAAGCAGGCTGACCAGCCCGCGCCGAACAGCTGCTCCGGGTTGGTGCCGGCCTTGCCGGAACCCGGGGGCGACAGCTTGATGTCGAGCTGGCCGTCGCTGCTGCGCGACTGGCCATCGCGGCCGCCGGTGGTGGTGGTCTTGCCGGTGTAGAGAACGGTGCGGTCTGACATGGGAGGATCTCCTGGGTGTGGTTGGCGTTGGCTGTCGATCAGCCGGTGTGGCCATGAGACCGTCGCCGCGTATCCCCGATGTGTCGCACTCCCCGTCGAACAGCATCGAAATGTGTAAGGGCGCCCGCCCGATACATTCGGATACAAACCGGGTCGGGCCAGGCCCCGTGCGGGCTGGCGGGCCAGATACAAAGCGATACAAAAAGCCGGTGCCGGCGACATCTCTGATACAAAGCGGCCTGTTCTCATACACATCAACCTGGCGCGTGCGCCGTCCCTGATGTCCTTTGGAGAACCTCATCCATGAAACTTCTGCGCTATGCCCTTGCTGCCGCGGCCTTCGGCGCAGCCCTGGTCGCCGCCTGGCCTGGTGCGTCGAGCATCGCCAATGCACAGACACCGTCCACCCAAACGGTGGCGCCCGATTTCGCCGGTGCCAACCAATGGTTCAATTCGGCCCCGCTGACCATGCAGTCACTGCGCGGCAAGGTGGTGCTGGTGGAGTTCTGGACGCGCGAATGCATCAACTGCGTGCACGTGCTGCCGCATACCAAGGCGCTCTACGATCGCTACGCAGCCGACGGTCTGGTGGTGGTGGGCGTGCATACTCCGGAGTACGACGAGGAGCGCGACGCGCACGCCTTGAAGGACGCCATCGGCGCGCTCGACATCAAATATCCCGTGGCGATGGATAACGACTACCGGATCTGGAACGCCTGGGGCAATCGCTACTGGCCGGCGATCTACCTGATCGACCGCGACGGCCACGTGGTCTATCGCCACGTGGGCGAAGGCGACTACGATCGCACCGAGGAACGTATCCGCCAGCTGCTCGGCAAGGCGTAACGCAGGCGATACGTCGTCAGATCATGGGAGACAGCATGGAACACATCGACCAGGTCCTGGTCGTCGATGACGATCACGGCATCCGCACCGGCATCGTGGACTACCTGCGCAAGAACGGCCTGCGCGCGACGGGTGCCGCCGATGGCCGCGAGATGTTCGCGCAGCTGGACACCTCGGCGTTCGACCTGGTCGTGCTCGACATCATGATGCCCGGCGACGATGGCCTGGTGCTGTGCCGCACGCTGCGCGGCGGCAAGCACAAGCATGTGCCGGTCGTGCTGCTGACCGCGCGCGACGATGAAACCGATCGCATCATCGGTCTGGAGATGGGCGCGGACGATTACGTCACCAAGCCGTTCTCGCCGCGCGAACTGCTGGCGCGCATCAAGGCGGTGATCCGCCGCACGCGCATGCTGCCGCCCAATCTGCGCGTGACCGAGAGCAGCGACAGCATTGCGTTCGGGCGTTGGCGCCTGGACACCACGGCGCGCCATCTGCTCGACGAAAACGGCACGGTGGTGTCGCTGAGCGGTGCGGAATTCCGCCTGCTGCGCGTGTTTCTCGATCATCCGCAGCGGGTCCTTTCGCGCGACCAGTTGCTCAACCTCACCCAGGGCAGGGATGCGGAGCTGTTCGATCGTTCGATCGATCTGCTGGTGAGCCGCCTGCGCCAGCGCCTGCAGGACGGCGCCCGCGACCAGACCTATATCAAGACCGTGCGCAGCGAGGGCTATGTGTTCTCGATGCCGGTGATCCTCAACGGCCAAGAACCATGAGCGCCGAGCCGGTGGTCGAGCCGCGTCGCTGGCTGCCGCGCAGCATGGCGTCGCGGCTGTACCTGATCATCTTCGCCGGCCTGATGCTGGCGCAGGGCTTGTCGTTTGCGCTGCTCTACATGGAGCGCATGCAGAGCGCGACGGCGGTGATGTTCAATACACTGGAACACGATGTTGGTACGTCGGTGGCGGTGATTGATCGTCTGCCGGCATCGGAGCGTTCGCGCTGGCTTAGTCGGCTGGAGCGCGACAACTACTTCTACATCCTAGGTCCGGGCGAGCCAGGCAAGCAGCTCGCCACGCAGCGCTCCGCCTACGTGACGGACCTGATCGCCAAGGAGGTCGGGCCCGACTTCCACGTTTACGGCAATACGATTTCGAAGGTGCCGGAGCGGTACCAGGTCCACTTCACCTTGCATGACGGCTCACCACTGACACTGCAGGTCACGCCGTACATGAAGCCTGTCGCCAGCTGGCTGCCGGTCGTCTTCATCCTGCAGGTGGTCCTGCTGCTGATCTGCACCTGGCTGGCGGTACGGTTTGCCACGCGCCCGCTCAGCACGCTTGCCGCGGCGGCGGATGCGATGACGCCGACCGCCGACGGCCCCCGCATGTCGCAGCAAGGGCCGATCGAAGTGGCGCGTGCGGCCAAGGCATTCAACACCATGCAGGACCGCATCGCGCGCCATCTGCAGGAACGCCTGCATATCCTCGCTGCCATCTCGCATGATCTGCAGACGCCGATCACTCGCATGCGCCTGCGTGTGGAAGCGCTGGACGAGTCAGCGGAACAGCAACGCATCGTCGACGACCTGAAGGAACTCGAACACCTGGTGCGCGAAGGCGTGGCCTACGCGCGCAGTGCGCACGGCGGCTCGGAAACGCCGGTGCGGCTGGACCTGGGCGCGTTCGTGGAGAGCCTGGTGTTCGATTATCAGGATGTCGGGCGGCCGGTATCGATGACCGGGCAGGTTGCCGCCACCACCACGGTGCGCCCGCAGGCGCTGCGTCGCGTGCTGGCCAACCTGATCGATAACGCGATCAAGTACGGCAGTGCAGCGGAAGTCGCGGTGCAGGGCGAAGCATCGGGTGGCTTCAGCGTCACCGTCTCCGATCATGGCCCCGGCATTCCCGAGCACGAACTGGAGCAGGTGCTGCAGCCGTTTTATCGCCTGGAATCGTCACGCAATCGTGACACCGGCGGCGCAGGGCTGGGGCTGGCGATCGCTGCGCAGCTGATCGCTTCGATCGGCGGTCAGCTGCGGTTGTGCAATCGGGAAGGCGGTGGCCTTAAGGCCATCATCACCCTGCCGTGAGCGGCAGGTGTTGCGTGGAACGACGGGCTTTTTTGTCAGCGCCTACACGCTCCGCGCGATATGAGATTGGGCAAACCCTGAGCTCGGTGGCGGCCATGGGGCTTCACTAAGTTCTAAGCCCGCCGCGGTACGGCAGCTTTTCCTCCACAGGCCCGAGTGAAGTGTCCTATGCCCGAACCCGTCGTCGGCAGCACGCAGATGGAATTTGCGCCCTCAGGTCCCGGAAGCTTGGGGGCTGCCATGCGGGATCTTGACTGGTCGCAATCGCCGCTGGGTTTGTCCAATACCTGGTCTCCCAGTCTTCGCACCACGGTGGGCATGCTGCTGGCAGCGCAGGCGCAGATCGTGCTGTTCTGGGGGCCACAGTTCGTCGCGCTCTACAACGATGCGTATGCGCCCACCATCGGCGACAAGCACCCACGTGCACTGGGCCGCCCTGGTGCGGAGAATTGGGCGGAGCTGTGGGACGATCTCGAGCCTCTGCTGACGGGCGTGCGCACGACCGGCCGTACCTTTACGGCGAATGATCGGCCGTTCTATATCGAGCGTCATGGCTATGGCGAAACGGTGTACTTCGACGTGTCCTATTCGGCGGTGCCCGAGTCGGATGGTTCGGTTGGCGGCGTGCTGTGCATCGTCTCGGAAACCACCCGCCGCGTGGTGAGCGCGCGGCGGCAGGCATCCCTGCTCCAATTGGAAGACTCGCTGCGCAATATTGGCGATGCGAATGCCGCGAAGAGCGCGGCGGTGGAACTCCTGCAACGCGAACTGGCCGTGGAATCCGTTCGCTACGCGGACGCCGGCAGCGAGATCCTGGCTCCCGATCCGCGCCGGCTCGTTGTTCCCGTATCGCGCAACAACCTTGTGGTCGGCGCCTTCGACGTGACCTACCCGGCGTCGCATCGCTGGACCGACGACGACGCGCAGTTTGCGCGTTCGGTGGCGGAGCGTACGTGGTCGGCCTCCGAGCGCGCGCGCGCTGAAGCGCTACTGCGCGACTCCGAGGCGCGCCAACGCCAGGATGCCGACCGCGTGCAGTTGGCCTTGTCGGCGGGCGCGATCATTGGCACCTGGATGTGGGATCTGCCGCAGGATCGCCTCACGGTCGACGAAAAGTTCGCGGTCAGTTTTGGACTTGATCCCACGCTGGGACGCGTCGGGCTGAACCTCGCGCAAGTGCTTGCCACCGTCCACCCCGACGACCGGCCGCGCCTGGAACGGGCGATTGCAGAGGCGATCGAGCACGGTGGTCCGTATGCGCACCAATACCGCGTGCGCCGGGCAGACGGCAACTACTACTGGGTCGAAGCGAACGGTCGCGTCGACCAGGGCGGCGACGGCAAACCCGCTTCGTTTCCCGGCATCCTCATCGACTTGGAAGAGCGCCGCCATGCGGAACAGAAACTCGCGCTGAGCGAGGCGAAGTACCAGACGCTGTTCAATGAGATCGACGAGGGCTTCTGCGTCATCGAGCTCTTGGATGGTCCAGAGGGACCGCTGAGCGATTACGTGCACATCGAGGCCAACCCCGCTTACAGCGCAAATACCGGCATTCCCAGCATCGTCGGCAAGAAGGTGCGCGACATCCTGCCCGATGAAGCCGGTGCCTGGGTGAAGATCTATCGCCGTGTGCTGCTCACCGGCGAGGCTGTGCGCTTTGAGCGCGAGCTGGAGGCGACCGGCCGCTATCTCGAACTCGCCGCGTTCCGCATCGAGCCGCCTGAGCGTCGGCAAGTCGCCGTGCTGTTCAAGGACGTCAGCGCACGCAAACGTGCCGAAGACGAACTGCATCTGCTCAACCGCGAACTTGCCGAACGCGTCGCGCAGGCCGTGGCCCAGCGCGAAGCGGCGCTGGCGCACGTGCATGAGATGCAGAAGCTGGAAACCATCGGCCAGCTCACCGGCGGCGTGGCGCATGATTTCAACAATCTGCTCACGCCTATCGTGGGTGCGTTGGACATGGTGGCGCACATTCACGAGAACGACGAGCGAACCCGCCGCCTGACCGGTGCGGGCCTGCAGGCCGCCGAGCGGGCGCGCACCCTGGTACAGCGCCTGCTGGCCTTTGCGCGTCGCCAGCATCTGCAGGCGCGTCCGGTCAATGTGCGCCAGCTGGTGAACGGCATGGAGGATCTGCTCATCCGTTCGCTGGGGCCGCAGGTGCAGTTGAAGATCGAATGCGTGGCCGGGCTGCCGTTGGCCATCATGGATCCGAATCAGTTCGAGCTGGCGCTGTTGAATCTCGCCGTGAATGCACGCGACGCCATGGCCGATGGTGGCGCGCTCACGGTAAGCGTCGATCTGGATCACGTCGCGCAACACGCGAAACTCGCCGAGGGCCGCTATATCCGCGTGTCGGTATCCGATACGGGCGCAGGCATGGAAGAGGACACCCTCAAGCGCGCCGTCGAGCCGTTCTTCACCACCAAGGCGAAGGGGCAGGGCACGGGCCTGGGTTTGTCGATGGTGCATGGACTGGCTGCTCAATCGGGCGGCGATTTCGCGCTCGCCAGCTCGCCAGGGCGCGGAACCACGGCCACGTTGTGGCTGCCCGCGTCCACTCAGAGCGTGGATGAGCAGGCGTCGCCACCCGCGGTGGCCTCATTGCTGCGCCGAGGAGAGGGGGCGCGCGTGCTGCTCGTCGATGACGAGGAACTGGTGCGTTCCGGCACGGCCGACATGCTGATCGATGCGGGCTACGTCGTGCGCCAGGCGTCGTCAGGGCACGAAGCGCTGGCATTGTTGCGCGCAGGCCTGGATGTGGCCGTCCTGGTGACCGACTACGCGATGCCCGGCATGTCCGGCACGCAGCTGGCGAGCGAAGCCGTGCAACTGCGGCCGGCATTGCCGGTGTTGATGATCACCGGCTTCGCGTCGCTCAACGACGACACCGTCGCCGACCTGCCGCGCCTGTCCAAGCCGTTTCGTCAGCACGATATCGCCGATGTGCTGGCCGATCTGCTTGAAAAGAGGCAAGCGCGCTGAGCTGCGCCTGGCGTTGTTCGCGTCGCTCGCGCGGACGCAAGCAACAGAGCCCGGCGGGTGCCGGGCTCTCTTCGAACAACATGCATCCATCAGCGACTCAATAGCCGTCCTGGTAGCCCTGCTGATAGCCCTGCTGGTAGCCGTCAGCCGGTTGCTCATAGATGACCTGTCCTTGCGTCACCTGCGGCTGCTCGTACACCACGGTGGCGGGCTGGCGATAAACCACGGGCGCCTGCTGGTAATACGTCGGCGCGGGTTGATAGTAGGTGGGAGCCGGCGCCACCGCCTGCGTCACGATGCCGGCTACCGTCGCGGCAACGATGGCGCCCGCGATCCAGTTGCCTGCGTTGCCGTGACCGCCGTGATACCTGCCGTCCCGGTGCCAGTCGCCTCGATCGCGGCCCCAGCCGCCACGATCATGGTTCCAGTTGCCTCGATCATGGCCACCGCGATAACCATGGTCGTGCCCCCAGCCATCGCGCGCGGATGCAGCCATCGGCGCCACAGCGGTGGTCGCCACCGCCAGGCCAAGCACTACGCGTTGAGCAAGTGCGAACTTCTTCATGGCACACCTCCGTTGAACTGGAGTCGATGCTCGGGCTGCGGGGCTTAATGAGTACTGAAATTTCCTGCGATCCGAGTCGTGGCCGTGATTCGGTTGCCTGCCGTTGTGCTTATCGCTAGAAATTCGTCAAGCCACGCTTAGTGGGCGCTTAGCCGAGCTGTCAGGCGCGCTGCTCAAGGACACAGCAAAGGGATGGATACCCGCACGCGCAAGCCACGGCCAAACGGCGAGTCGAGCAGTTCGATGGTCGCTCGATGCAGGCTGGCGGCCCGAGCCACGATGGAAAGACCCAGACCGTAGCCTTCGCCGCGGCTGCCGGCTTCGCGATGGAAGCGGGCGAACACGGCATGGCGTCGCTCGAGCGGGATGCCGGGCCCGTTGTCGATCACTTCGAGCGTGGCTTCCTGCTGGTTCTGCACCACCGCAAGCTGGATGCGACCGCCGGCAGGCACGTAGCGCAGCGAGTTCTCCAGCAGATTGCGCAGCAAGGCCACCAGGGCCGGCGCATAGCCTTGAACGACCACACGGCTGCCCTGCAGCACGAAGCCCAGTTCCACGCCACGCCGCTGGAGGCCGGGTGTGAGTTCCTTGACCACGCCGCCGGCCAGATCGACCAAGTCCACCGCTTCAAACGGGCTGGACGCCGCACCGGCCTCGAGCTTGGCCAGCGCGAGCAGTTGCTCGATGCGGCGGCCGAGCGTGACGACGCTGCCATGCGCGCCGGCGAGGCTGTCCTGGATCTCGTCGGGATCGACGGTTTCCATGGCGCTCTCCAGGTTGAGCTGGATCGAGGCCAGCGGCGTGCGCAGTTCATGCGCCACATCGGCGCTGAAGCGGCGCTCGCGCTCCAGCGCGTCTTCCTGCCGGTCTAGCTGTTCGTTGAGTGCATTGAGTACCGGGCGAAGCTCGCGCGGTGCGTCGGGCAGCACGATGCGTGCGCGGCTGCCGGGTTCACGCGCGGATAGCGCCGTGGTCAGGCTGGCCAAGGGGCGCAGCCCGCGACCCACCGCCCAGCCGACGAGCAGGGCCAGTACGGGCAGCCCAAACAGGAATGGCAGGCCGTGATCCAGCCACAGCGTGTGCACGATGTCTTCGCGGCTGTCGTAACGGTCGGCGACGCGGATCACATAAGCGCTGTTCGGATCGACGTAGTTGAACACGCGCCACACGTGGTGCTGCTTCTTCAGGTCGTGATACGCCGAGCGATCATCCGGTGTCGCAGGCAAGGTCATCAGGTTGATCGTGCCAAGTACCAGCTTGCCCTGGCGGTCGAATACCTGGAAACCCACTTCCGACTCGTGCGTGGCCACTTCGCCTTGCGCCGCCAGCACGCTTTTCTTCTGCACCGGAACCAGCAGTCCCTCATGGCCTGCAAAGGTTTGCACGCCGGCTTGCTGGATCAACGTGGCAATCGTGTGCGCCGCCTCGGCCAGGCGCGCATCGGACAGCACCGCCATTTCGGAGCTGGTGCGGCGAAAGCTGTAGAAAGCCAGCGGCAGCAGAAACAGCAGCAACAGCGCGATGATCATCCAGCGCAGGCGGCCGCGCAGGCTGGTGGGTTTCACCGCGGGTCCCGGGGAATCATGTAACCGAAGGCGCGCACGTTCTGGATGGTGTCGAAGCTCAGCTTGCGGCGCAGCGAATGCACCAGCACATCGAGTGCGCCATCGGTCACCACGCGATCGCTCCCGTAGAGCGAACTCTCCAGTGTGTCGCGGCGAACGACGCGTCCGCTGCGCTCCATCAAGGTCTGCAGCAGCGACATCTCGCGCCGGGTCAGATCCACCCTGTCGCCGCGAAAGGTGACTTCCAGCGTGGCCAGGTCCAGGCACAGCGCGCCGGCTTCGATGCGATTGGCGGCCAGGCCTTGCATGCGGCGCGTGAGCGAACGGATGCGCGCACCCAGTTCATCGAGATGGAACGGCTTGGTGAGGTAATCGTCCGCGCCGGCATCGAGGCCATGCACGCGCGCCTGCACGGCATCGCGCGCAGTGAGGATGAGCACGGGCGTGCGTATGTCGTTGCGGCGCGCCTCGGTGAGGATGTCCAGGCCATCCTTGCCGGGCAGGCCAAGATCGAGCAACACCAGGTCGGCCGTCTGATCCTGCATGGCGCCAATCGCCTGCATACCATCGGTGATCCACGTCACCGTGTACGACAGACGCTCGAGCGCGCGCTGGATGGCCGCGCCCAGTTCCAGATCGTCTTCCACCAGGATGATGTGCATCGCATGCCTCTGCTACGAGAACGGCGGGTCGTGGGGCCCGCCGGGTCAGCGTTCGATTGTCTTTCCGTTTTGTTACCGTCCCGGGAAAAAGCTGCCCATCCCTGGGCAATCGCACCTGCCCGCGAGCCATGCGGAGCCCGCGGACCGGTACTAGGGGGCCTTGGAAGAGCTGGACACCAGGCCAGCCGCGCGCAATTCCTCGCGGGCGGCCGCGAGATCGTGCTGCAGGGCAGGCGATGCGAGCATGTCGGTGGCCAGCGCCTGGCCGAATTCGCGGCCGGCGTAGATGTCCTGCAGCGTGTGCACGCCCTTCACCACGCGGCGCCAGCCGATATCGCGGGCGTGCTGCATCAGCGCATCGGCATCCTGCGGAAACAGTTGCGCGAGCAGGATGGCGTCCACCGTGGCGCGGCTGGAGTGACCGCTGGGATAGCCGAAGCTCTTCTTCGCCAACTCCTCGGGATGCATCGCGCATTCCGACGCCGGCGGACAGGGGCGCACGCGCTTCCAGTGGTTCTTGGAAAGGTCCACGGCTTCCTTCGTCTCGTGCTCGGCTTCCTTGAACAGCGCGGCTACGTGAGGGAGTTTATCGGCGCGAAAGTCCGTGCCGATCACCGGGGCAAAGTCGAACGCATTGAACTTCTCTTCCTGCTTCGCCTGGGTGAAATCCGCCGAAGAGCGCGCGGCAAAGGCACGGTCGGTGGTGGCGCGGTCGGCCTGGTCTTCCGCGCTGCCCGGTGCACTGGGCGGGGGCAGGGCAGACATCACGGCATCGACCTGGGCGCTGCTGAGGTAAACGTCGGCATGCGAGTCCTTGGCAGCGGCCAGGGAAGGTGCGATCAACAGCAGCGCAATCATGGTGTGCTTGAACATGATGGTGGCCTCGTCCGTCACAGCGCCAGCGACACGGAAGCGAACCAGCTGCGGCCTGGCAGCACGTAGTACGAGCCCACGTTGCCGCTGACCGAGTTGATCACCAGGTTGTGCGCATCAAACAGGTTGTCCACCTGCAGGCGCAGCTTGTAGCTCTTGATCCACGAGCCGGTGACATTCTGGCCGTAACCCACGCTCATTGCCGCCTGCCAATAGCCGCCGGTGCCGATGGTCGAAGTCACCGAGGAGGCGACATCCGGATTGAAGCTGGAGTTGTACGCCTTCTGGCTGCCGGAATACTTGTCGTACAGCGAGGCGAAGAAGCCGTCGTTCTCATACATCACGCCCAGCGCGGCGGTGCGGTCCGGCACATTGGGGATATCGAGCTTGGAACCCTTGAACGTCGCGTCCTGCAGCGAACCATTGGCGAATACGCTGGTGCCACTGCCCACGTAATAGGTGAGCTCGCCTTCGATGCCCTTGATGTACGCGCCCTTGGCCAGGTAGTACACCGCATCGGTGGTGCCGGGCACGGTGGTGGAGAACTGGTAGTTCTTGAAGTTGATGAAGTACACATCGGCGTCGGCATTGAAGCGCTCGGTCTTGTAGACCGTGCCGAACTGGTAGTTCATGGTCTGCTCGGGCTTGGTGTTGTCGAGCGCCGGATCGGGTACGTAGAACTCGTTGAGGTTGGGCGTGAGCATGCCCTGCGCGGCGGTCGCGTAGATGCTCCAGTCATCGCGCAGCAGATAGTTCGCCGTGAGGTAGCCCAGCGTCTTGTCCCAGCTCTGGCTGTAGTACAGCGGCGTCTTGGTGGTCTGGTTGATCGGCGCCTCGATGTCGCGGCTCACGTTGAAATACTTCACGCCCGGCGTGATGCTCAGGCCGTCGTACGCGTACCACTCGTATTCGGCGTAGAGCTGGCCGGTGTGCAGCTGGTCCTTCATCGTGTACTTGTACGGACCGCTGTACACGCCCTTGCTGTTGAAGGTGCCAAAGGTCGACGCGCCCGGCTTCACATCGATGGCGCCGTCGCGGCCGTAATCGATGGCGATGCTGCTGCGATCGTTGTTGGTGTACTCGTACCAGCCGCCGGTGCGGAACTGGCCGTGGTCGTCGGCGTGTACCAGCTGGAACACGTCGCCCCAGGCACGGTAGTTGTTGATCTTCACGTAGCCGCCCATGTTGGTGGGCGATGCCTTGGTGCCCACATACGGGCTCTCGTGGCTGGTGTTGTCGTAGGCGTAGGTATAAACCTTGTTGTCCACCGACCAGGTGTCCGACAACAGGCTATGGATGCCCAGGTACTCCAGGTCCGTCTGCTTGGTCTGGAAGTTGTAGCAGGCGCAGTTGGTACTGGTGGGATCGTTGTTGAGGCCGAAGTTGCGGCCCAGCTGGTCGATCTGCTGCAGCGTCAGCGAGCTGAGGTTCGGGTTGTTGAACTTGATGTAGTTGTAGTTGCTGAGGAAGGTGATCTCGGTGTTGGTGCCGATCGGCTGCACATATTTGATGTAGCCCGTCTTGCGCGAAGTGTCGCCGTCGGTCTTGGCGGTGTCGGTGCTGATGTATTGCGCGCTGGCGATCAGCTTGCCGCCACCCAGGTCGTCGAGCTTGCCGGTGTTGACTTCCAGATGGGTCAGCGAGGTGTCGTAGCTGCCGAAACTCTGCGTCGGGATGAACGAGAAGGAATCGGTCGGGTCCTTCGAACTCAGCGCCACGGTGCCGCCGAACGTCGCCTCGCCGATCGTGCTGGCGCTGCCGGGGCCGCGATCCACCACCACCTGGCCGATCATCTTGGCCGGGAAGTAACTGCTGGTGTGGTGGCTGAAATCGTTGGTGTCGCCAAACGGGATCCCGTCGTAGGTGACGTTGTAAGAGTTGTCGTTGAAGCCGCGCAGCGTCATCTGCTTGGATTCGCCCAGGCCCGGGCCGGCCGTGCTGACATTGGTCACGCCCGGCGCAATCGCTGCAATCGCGGCATAGTCGGCGGTCGGCGCCACATGGTTGCTGATCCAGTCCAGCCCGATCACCGACTGCGGCTGCGTGATGTTGAGATCGGCCTGGGTCGGTGCCTGGGTGATGGCCGAGGTCGCGGAAGAGCCCTGCACTTCCACTTCTTCCAGTTCCTTCGGTGCCTTCAATGCACTGGCGCCGGGCTTGGGCGCCGATGCGTCCACCGGTGTGCTGGCTGCCGTCGCATCGGTATCGGCGGCACGCGCAGGCAAGCTCAGCGACAGGCTGGCGAGCAGGGCCAGCGCGACCGCGCTGGAAATAGGACGCAAGACAAGCTGCGACGCGTGATGGCGCCGACGGAAGGTGGAAGACATGGCGGCCCGAGTAGTGGCTGGAATCAGTGCACTAGCGTGGATTCGCCGTTTGACAGTTCTGTTTCACGAGGGTGATGCGCAGCCGCGGTTTGCTTAGCGTGGACTTAGATGGGCCGGGGCGGCCATGCCAGCACGATGGCCGGCGCTTACCAGTTAATGCGCATGCCCAGGTTTCCGTTGACAGCCTTCACGCCTTCGTTGAAACCCTTGTCATAGCTGATCGTGGCATACAGCGACGCACTCGTGCTCAGCTGCGCGCTCAGCCCCGTACCCAGCTCCCACCAGCTGCCGCCCAGATCCGAATGGAACGGGATATTGCCGGTCTGCGACGAGAACAGGGTGACCGCATCCGACTTGAACTCATGCCAGAGGTTGGCGAAGAACCAACCCGACAGCAGGCGAGGCTTGCTCGTTGGGTTCCACTCCCATGTGCGCGAGGCCCGGCCGCCCAGGCGCGCGGCGAGTGAATCGGCGTCGCGGAACTGCACGTGCGCCGAGCTATCGTTCGCACTGTCCAGATGCAGCGACTGGTAGATCACCTGGCTCTGCGGTTCGAGTGACCAGCCGCTGGCGAAGGTGAACGGGTAGCCGCCCTCCAGCGACAGCGTCGTGCCAAATCCATGGGTGGAAAGGCTCTGCTGCTCGCTCGACGACTTGGCGTCGTACCAGGTGCCTTGAACGACGCCGTCGAGATACCAGTCCTTCGCGCCGAAGCGAGTCCAATAGCCGCCGATGGAATACGAGTCGAAGCGGTCGTTGCCCGCTGAGGTGTCGTCGTAGTTGGTCACGCCGCCATGGCCGTGGCCGACCGACGAGAGCACGCCGGCAAAGTCACGTGTGCCGCCGTCGTTTGCATTGCGATAAAGATCCAGCCCGGCTTGCACCGCGACCATGTTGTCGTCGAACGAAGGACCATCGCGATAGATGCCGCCGCTCTTCGCATCCCATTGGCCATCTTGACCGATCACCCGCGCCCACACACCGCTGGCGCCGAAGCCATCGCCCGACAGATCGCGCAGCTGCTCTTGTTCGCCCACGCGCTCGTGCAAGGTACCTATCAAGGACCTGCCATAGTTGAGCGCCATGGAGGGCAGTGCGGTGTACAGCGATACTTCCGGCCGGTAGTACGCCACATAAGGTCGCGACGCTGCCGGCGTACCCGGTGCAGGCATGGCGATGCCCAGCGCATCGAGCACCTCGGCGGGAGGATTGGGATCTTCCGAGCGCAGGAACCAGGACCCGGGCGCGAAGGCATCGCGCGAGCCCTGGAACAAGGCGTACCGATAAGGGCCTGCCTCAAGCGGCGTGCCGAGCGTGAAGGTGTCGGGGGCGAGGACGGCCACCCCGGCGTTGGCGTTGCCGACCACCAGGATGCCGTTGCCCGGCGTTGCAGCTCCCAAACCCCCGGCGTTGGTGATATTGAGCACGGTATGGCCGCTGGCCGTGATGATGATCACCAGATCGGCCGCGGAAGGATCGTCGCCGAGTACGGCGTTCATCGCAATGCGCGAATTGCCCTGTCCGACCAGATTGTAGGCAAACAGGGCATTGCCCACGCCGGCGCCACCCAGCTGAATCAGGTTGTTGTTGTTCAGTGTGCCGTTGATCTGAAAGATTCCCTTGCTGCCGCCGTGGAACAACGGAAGCGCATCGGCGACGGCGATCGTGCCGTTGTTGTTCACCGGGCCGTAGGAACCCCCGAAGTTGCCGATCCTGCCGTAGCCGCCCAAGGTGGCCCCGCTTGCCACGTTCACTGCGCCAAGTGCAGTGCCGCCAATGGCCGCGCTGCTTCGTTACGCATCGCCCACTACCAGCGTGCCTGCATTGACCGACGTCGTGCCGGTATAGGTATTGAGCGCGGTCAGCACCGTGGTGCCGCTGCCGTTCTGCTGCAATCTCCCGATCGGATCGGGCGTGGTCTGGGTCCAGTCGCTGATCACGCCGTTGAACGTCACCGTGTCCGAGCGGTTGAAGATCAGCGTGCCGCCATCCTGCACGTCGCCCACGATGCTGCCGGTGGTACCGCCGTTGCCCAATTGCAGCGCGCCGTTGGCGATCACCGTGCCGCCCGTATAGGTGTTGTTGCTCGTCAGGATCGTGGTGCCGACGCCGAGCTGCTTGACGCTGCCGGCGCCGGAGATCACGCCGGGAATGCTCACCGTGTCCGAACGATCGACGATCAGGCGCCCGTTGTTCACCACGCCACCGACGATGCTGCCGGTGGTGCCGCTATTGCCAAGCTGCAGCACACCCGCCTGTATCGTGGTGCCACCGGTATAGACGTTGTTGCCAGTGAGCATGGTGGTGCCCGTGCCTTGCTGGATCACCGCGCCGCTGCCAGAGATCGCTCCCGCGAACGTTGACGCATCGCTTCGATTGAAGACCAGCGAGCCGTTGTTTGTCACATCACCCATGACGCTGCCACTCGCGCCGCCATTGCCCAGCTGCAGTGTTCCCGCACTGATCGTGGTGCCACCGGCATAGGTGTTGTTGGCCGTGAACACCGTGGTGCCGGTGCCTTGTTGCGTCACCGATCCGTTGCCGGAAATCGTGCCCGCGAAAGTCGACACATCGCTGCGGTTCAATACCAGCGCGCCGTTGTCAGTCACGTCACCGACGATGCTGCCCGTGCTGCCGCCATCGCCTAGCTGCAACGCGCCACCGCTGATGATGGTGCCGCCGGTGTAGCTGTTGGCGCCGGTGAGCGTCATGCTGCCGGCGCCGGTTTTTACCAGGCCGCCGCTTCCGGTGATCACGCCGCCAAACGAGGTGGACGTGCCCAGGCCCCCGGTGTTGAGCGTTCCCGCACCCAAGTTCACCGCACCCGCGCCCGCGAGGCTGCCGATAGTCTGATTGGCGTTACCCAGATCCAGCGTGGCACCACTGTTGACGGTGAACGCGCTGCTGGGTGAGAGAAGGTCGGGGCCGCCGGCTTGCAATGTTCCACCAGCGACGGTGGTTGGACCCGTATACGCGCCGGCACCCGACAGCACCAGCGTGCCACTGCCCACCTGCATCACCGCACCGCTGCCCTGGATGGGCGCGGCGATATTGAGATTGTTCGGGCTGGCAAAGACGAGCGCGCCGTTATCGTTGATCTGCCCACCGATGGTCAGCGCAGGTGCGCTGAAAGTCGCTGTCGTACCCGCGTCAAGCGATAGATTGGTCAGCGCATAACTGGCACCGGATAGCGTGACATTCGCGCTGTTGCGCAACGCCACCAGCTGCCAGTTGGGAATGGCATTGGCAAACGCGCTGGAACTAAAACCATCGAACACCAGCGTGTTATTGCTGCCGCCCACGCCGGCGTCGATCGAGCCCGTAGTGGTGGAACCTGCTTCCAGGATCACGGTGTTGTTGGACTGTCCCGCGCCAAACAGGATGGCGCCGCGGCTTCCGCTGAGCGTGCCTGCATTGATCAGCGTGATGCCGTTCGCATTGGGACCATTGCCGTAGAAACCATAGGCGTTGTCGCTGCTCACGCTGGCGCCGGCTTCATTGGTGAAGGTGCCTGGGCCCGCCATCTCCACGCCGTTGCCGGCGATCGCCACCGTGTTGCCGCTGGCGATGGTGGCGTACGCACCGTGGGCCGCCACGATGCCGTAGTTGAGGATGGTGCTGGCTACCACGCTGTCCGAACGGATGCCGGCGGAGGATGACCGCGCGCTCGTGCCGGAGATGGAGCCGAAGGTGTCAATCCTGCCGCGGTTGATCAGCACGTTGCCCGCCGTGCGATTGGCGGTGCGCGCAAACATGCCGACCGAGTTGCCGCCCGTGGTTTTCACCGTGCCGTCGTTTTCCAGCGTATTGCCGAAACCCGCCGTGGTGCTCGATGCATTGTTGGGATCACCTGCCCACATGCCGTACGCATTGATGAAGGTGGTGCTGATGCTGCCGCCATTCGTCACCGAGCTGTTGTTGCTCACCTGGATGGCGGCGCCGGTGGTGGCGATGGCTGCGCCCGGATTGACCATCACCTTGGCGCCGTTGCCCGGTATGACCAGGGTGCCACTGCCTACCGTGATCGCATTGATGCTGCTGGTATAGGGATTGGGCGCACTCGTGTCGCACACGACGGTCACGCCATCGGCTTGCAGCGCGCAGTTGGCGAATGCTGGCGCTGACAGTGCGGTCATCAGGCAGGTGGCGAGCAGCCTGACCGGGAGGTGTGGCGAGGAATGTCGGCAGGTGCCGCTGTGGCAGCGCTTGACCCGATGATGCGAACGTCCTTGTGAGCCTCTGTGCATATCCCGTCCCGTTGCATACAAGGGCCGCCGGGGAGCTTGAGTAGCACCGCCGGGGTGACCTGATGGTGAAGCGCAGCGCATGTTAGCGCGTCCTGCCGCGATGTAGGCGAACCCTTTGTCCCGGCTTGTGGACCAGGCGCTCGATGCCGTGAGGAGCTCTCCTTGCACGGCCTCGCCAGCAGTGCGTGCCTCTCAACGCGCCGCCATGACCTACTTCACCGGCTCAGCCAGCGGCTTGCCCTTATCGATGATCCACGTCGACAGCGCCGTGCCGCCGTCACTGCCCGGTGCCGCGGCAAGACTATGCACCGCGCCGCGTGGGTTGAAGAAGTGATCGCCCGCTTTCAACACCTGATCGGGTTTGCCGCGCGTCTTGAGGACGAGATTGCCCTTGAGCACATAACCCGATTCATCGCCGTCGTGCGTGTGCCAGCCCACCGCGCCGCCGGCGGGAATCTCGGCCATGCCAAGCACGATCTCGGTACCCGGCACGCCGCTTTGCTCATGCTGGTCGAGAATGGTGCGCTTGGCCTGCGGTGCATTGGCGGCCGGCGCATCCTGCGCGACGACGTGGCTGCTCACACCAGCAGCCGCGAGCAAGGCGGCGATCAGCACGGGACGGAGATACATGGCGGCATCCTCGGCGCAAGCGGAAACGCAGCGCATGGTGCGCGCCAAAACGTTAGCGCGGCGCGAAGCCGTTTCCGACGGATCGTCGACGGCGGTGGCCTATCATGGGTCTCCCCCGTGCCGCCCGAGTCATCGATGAACGACCCCTCCACTCCCTTGCACGTGGCGCTGATCGGCTACGGGTTTGCCGGCAAGACCTTCCACGCGCCGTTGATTCGCAGCGTGCCCGGTCTGGCACTGCGCACGGTCGTATCGCGCGATGCCGACAAAGTGCGCGGGGATATGCCTGAGGTCGACGTGGTCGCCGACGCTGCGAAAGTTTTTGCGGATCCTCAGGTGGACATGGTGGTAATCGCCTCGCCCAACGACACCCACGCACCGCTGGCGCGCGCCGCGCTGGAAGCCGGCAAGCACGTGGTGGTGGACAAACCGTTCGCGCTCGATCTGGCCCAGGCGCGCAGCCTGGCTGCCACCGCCGCGCAGCAGGGGCGCGTGCTGTCGGTCTTCCAGAACCGTCGCTGGGACAGCGATTTCCTCGGCGTGCGGCAGCTGATCTCGCAGGGCACGCTAGGCGAGGTGACGCATTTCGAGTCGCATATCGACCGCTTTCGCCCGCAGGTGCGCGCGCGCTGGCGCGAGCAGGCGGGCGCGGGCAGCGGCCTGTGGTACGACCTGGGGCCGCATCTGGTGGATCAGGCGTTATGCCTGTTCGGTTTGCCCGAGCGCGTGTGGGCCAGTCTGGCCACGCAGCGCGATGGCGGCGAAGTCACCGACTGGGCGCATGTGGTGCTCGAATACGGCGAGCGTCGCGCAATCCTGCACGCGGGCATGTTGGTGGCCGGCGGCAGTGCGCGCTTCACTGTGCACGGCACGCAGGGCAGCCTGGTCAAGCCGAAAATCGACGTGCAGGAAGCGCAACTGATCGCCGGCATGCGCCCCGGCGACGCCGAATGGGGCATCGATCCGGATGATCTGCTGCTGTACGACGGCGACGGCCAGGTCACCCACCTGACCACGCCCAGGGGCGACCAGAGTCGTTATTACGCGGCGTTCCGCGACGCGGTGCTGGGGCAGGGCGCAGCGCCCGTCACGCCGCGCCAGGCGATCACCGTGATGGCGGTGATCGAGGCGGCCATGCTTTCGGCGGCGGAACATCGGGCGGTCGCGCTGGCGCTGGACGCCGGCGAACGCGAGGCGTGGCAGGCTGCATCCAACTGAGCGTTGTCCGTTGGCGTGAACCTGCTCGTCGGAGCACGCAAGCGGCCGCGAGTCGCGCATAAAAAAAGGCCCCCTTTCGGGGGCCTCACGGATCGGCTCTAGGGGGGCGACCGATCCGGGCTGTCGGGGTTCGTGGAAACCGCGACGTGGTTAGATTGCCTGAGGCTTCGAGAATTCGATGTAAGCGAAGTCTTACTTGTTTGGTCAGGAAGTGGATGGCCGTATGTCAGGCCAGCCACAAACCTGCGAAATCAGCGATTCACCATCTGCATCATGGGCCCGGCGTAGCGCGCGCCTGCGGCCACGTCCGGCGGGAACACGGCGTCGATGGCACGCAGTTCAGCTGCGTCGAGCTTCACATCGATGGCGACCAGGTTCTCATCCAGCCGGCTGCGATAGCGGGTACCAGGAATGGCGAACACATCGTCACCCTGTGCCAGCACCCAGGCCAGCGCCAGCTGCGCCGGCGTGCAGCCCTTCTCGGCGGCGATCGCGTTCACCTTGTCCACCAGTTCCAGGTTACGGAAGAAATTCTCGCCCTGGAAACGCGGGCTCTGGCGACGGTAGTCGTCGGCTTCGAAATCCTCGGGGCTGCGAAAGGCGCCGGTGAGAAAGCCGCGGCCCAGCGGCGAGTACGCCACGATGCTGGTGCCGGTCTTGCGCGAGGACTCGAGCATGCCGTTCTCCTGCGGATCGCGCGTCCACAGCGAAAATTCCACCTGCAGCGCCGCGATGGGATGCACCTTGGCCGCGCGCTCCAGCGTGGCGCCGGAAGCTTCGGACAAGCCGAGATGGCGCACCTTGCCGGCCTTCACCAACTCGGCCATCGCGCCCACGGTTTCCTCGATCGGCACGTCGGCGTCGACGCGGTGCTGGTAGTAAAGATCGATGTATTCCACGCCCAGTCGCTTGAGGCTGGCCTCGCAGGACGCGCGTACATATTCGGGGCGGCCATTGATGCCGCGCTTCGCCGGGTCGTTGGGATCGCGCACGATGCCGAACTTGGTGGCGAGGAAGGCTTGCTCGCGGCGACCCTTGAGGGCTTTGCCGACCAGTACCTCGTTGGTATGCGGGCCGTAGACGTCGGCCGTATCGAGGAAGTTGAAGCCACGCTCCAGCGCATGGTGGATGGTAGCGATCGATTCGGCGTCGTCCCGCTGGCTGCCGTAGAAATCGCTCATGCCCATGCAGCCGAGGCCGAGGGCGGAGACGGAGGGACCATTCTTGCCGAGCTGTCGCATGTGCATGGGGCGTTCCTTGGGAGGGTGGGGAGGCTGGCCATGCATTCTTGGCCATGACGGCCTGGCGATAAATGCTCAATAATCGCCATGTCTGTTGTCAAAATGGTCAACAATCGCCATGGATCGTCTGCAAGCCATGCGGGTCTTCACCCGGATCGTCGAAATGGGCAGCTTTACCCGCGCTGCCGATGATCTCAGCCTGCCGCGCGCCACCCTGACCCACACCATCAAGCGGCTGGAAGAGCACGTGGGCGCGCATCTGCTCCAGCGCACCACCCGGCAGGTGCGCCCCACCCGCGATGGCGAGGTCTACTACAACCATTGCGTGCGCCTGCTGGCGGACCTCGATGCGGTGGAGGCGGATTTTCGCGAAGCGGCCGCGGTGCCCAAGGGTCGCCTGCGCATCGACCTGGCCTCATCGCTGGCGCGCCTGGTGTTGATCCCGGCGCTGCCTGGCTTTCTCGCGCGCTACCCGCAAATCGAGCTGGATATCGGTACCAGCGATCGCTTCATCGATCTGGTGCGCGAAGGCGTGGACTGCGTGCTGCGTGCAGGCGATCTGCCCGATTCCACCATGGTTGGCCGGCGCGTGGCCAATCTCTCGCAGGCCACCGTGGCGAGCGTCGCCTACGTGCAGCGTCACGGCATGCCGCAGACGCTGGCGGATCTGCAAAGCGGGCATGTCGCGGTGGACTGGGCCTCGCCCACCACGCGCCGCACCTCGCCGCTGGAATTCATGGTGGGCAAGCGCATGCGCGAAGTGACGCTGCCCGCGCCCATTGTCGTGAGCGGCACCGAGGCTTACCTCGCCTGCTGCGAGGCGGGGCTAGGCATCGCGCAGTTTCCGCGTTATCGGGTGGCTGAGGCGCTCTCGAGCGGCACGCTGGTGGAGTTGCTGCCCACGCTGCCGCCGCCGTCATTCCCGATCAGCGTGCTCTATCAGTCGCAGCGGCAGTTGCCGTTGCGCTTGCGCGTGTTCATCGACTGGATCGTCGAGGTGATGGGCGATGTGCACTGAATACGGAGTGCTATTGATCCATTTGGCTGATCGCTTCGCGCATGGGCGCCACCGACACCCTGACAAAGCCGGTCAAGGGCGTGTCCATTTCAAGAATCACGTAGATCGCACCGGACGCCGACAATGCGCATATCAGGAAAAAGAACAGCACCGTGTGGTTATGCGGTGCAAACAAGCCGAAGGTGCCGAAGATCACGCATAGCCACGCGGCCAGCACCAGCAACAAGGTCATCGGGATGGTGCCGTTCTTCTGCATCAGCGCCAGCCAGCGTGCCGTGAACACCTCGTCGGAAATATCCAGCGCGCGGTCCTTCAATTGCTGCTCGGCCGGCGTGGTGGGTGTGAGTGCGCCAATGCGGTGCTGGAATTGGCTGATGTGGCTGAGGATCTGCGGGCTGTCGAGCTGCGCGATGCGCACGTGGTCACCCGAAGCCAGCAAGTCCACCCAACTGGTGTAGCTGCGCTTGAGCGTCTCGCGCAGCGGCTGGGCCTCGGGTCCGTACTGCGCCAATGCGCGATCGAGGCGCAGGATATTCACCGCATTGCGCTGCAGATCGCCGTTGACCGCGTCGTAGGACGACTTGGCCGACGAAATCAGCAAGCCGAGCACCAGCGCCGCGATGGTGGCGATCAGGCCGGCGGCGAGTTTGATGGACGAGGCCGAGTCCTCGTCCAGGTGATGATCCGGCAACCGCGTGCGCGCATACATGCCCAGCAGTGCGCAGCCAAATACACCGGCAAAAATCAGCAGGAAGATCAGCAGGTGCGTCATGGCGCTTGCTCCTCAGACGGTTGTCGCCGGATGACCTTATTCCTCCCAGGCGGGTCGCTTGCTGATGCCGCCTTCGCTGCGCAGCGCACTGGCATCCATCAACTTGCCATCCATCATCACCACCTCGGTGTGGCGCAGGTCGCCAATGTTGACCGCCGGGTTGCCATCCACCAGCACAAGGTCTGCGTTCTTGCCCTTCTGGATGCTGCCGGTATGCGCATCGGCGCCCACCAGGTGTGCGGTGGCCGCAGTCGCGCTGGCGAGCGCCTCGGCGTTGGTAAACCCAGCCTGCACGTAGAGCTCCAGTTCGCGCACCAGCTCCAGTCCGGTGCCATCGGTGCCGGCGACGATCGGCACGCCCGCTTTGTGCATTGCCCCGACCAGCGCCTGCAGCTTGGCGAAGCTGGCGCGATAGTCGGCACGCGTGAGGTCCTTGGGCACCGTGAAGCCGCCCTGGCGGAAGCCGCGTTCCACGGCGGGCGGCAGCGCGCCGACGTAAGGCGCATACGAAGGCGAGAGATCGCCGTTCTCCGGTACGTACAGGCTTTCTGCGATTACCAGGGTGGGATCGGAGGTGATGTGGCGCTGGGCCATGGTGGCGATCAGCGACTTCATCGGCTCCTTGTCCAGATCCACGTTGCGCGCATAGCGGCCCGGGCCTTCGAAGCGCCCCATGCCGTTGGATGCCTTGACCACCTCGTCGGGCATCGCCTGCATCATCACGAAGTAGATATGCGTGATCTCGTCGTAGCCGTCGTCGATGGCCTCCTTCGGACGCATGCCGGCAGGCAGATGGCCGTGCACGTGCAGGCCCTGCTTGTGCGCCTCGGCGGCGGTGGCCTTCACCCATGCGGGGTTGAACGTGCCGTAGATCTTGATCGCACTGAAGCCATCGGCCTTGGCCCGGTCGGCCAGCTTGATGGCCTCTTCCTGCGACGTCGCCACGGTCGCGACCTGCGCCGTGTTCGGGCCCTTGCCGTCGATGAGCATCGACGGATACACGTGCGGCCCCAGCAATTCACCCTTGGCGCGGCGCTGGGCGCGCGACAGGGTTTGTTCGTTGATGTTGCCCGGATCGCGCACCGAGGTGATGCCCAGCGAAAGCAGCATCGGGCCGCTGGCGTCGTCCGGCACGTGCTGGTGCGAATCCCACAGGCCGGGGACCAGGGTCTTGCCCTTGCCATCGATCACCTGCGCGTTCTTGGGCACCGTGATCGACGCCGCATCGCCCACGGCGGTGATCACGCCCTTGTCCACCAGCACGGTTTGGCCGTCCACAAAACGCGTGCCGTCCACGAAGGCGCGCACGTTGGTAAATGCCACCGGGCCCGGCGGCGTCTTGAGCAGCTTGGGCACGATGGCCTTGGCATGCTGGGCGAGCGCGGCGGTCTGGGCCTTCTCGAGTACTGGCAGCGCCGACTCGTAGCCTTCGGGCAACCACGCCAGGCCGTTGACGAAACCGAAGAAGTGTCCTGATTTATCCACCCATACCGGTACCGGCGTGTTGCTGAGGCCGGTCACGGCATACGCGGTCACTTGCTGCTTGTTGGCGCCATCGCCAACGGTGGCGACGGTGAGCTTTTCCGCGTGTGCCTTGCCGCCTGGCAGGAGCGCAAGCGTCTTGTCCGGCGCGGCCAGCAATTTCTCGACCAGGGCGGCATTGAGATCGAAGGGGCCGCCGAAGGCGACGTATTCGGAAGGTGCGCTGTAGGGTGCGGAACCCGCATCCACCGGACTCTTCCAACTCGCCGATCCCGACTGCACGGCAAATGTTTCGCCGGCGTCGCCGTTGGGCGTGTGGCCGCGGATCACCACGCGCTCAATCATGCCGTCGCTGCCCAGCGTCGTGCTGCTGTCCACTTCGGTCACCATGCCTCGCAACAACAGGCTTTCGCGGCCCATATGCGTGCCGTCGGCAGTAACCCAGCGCGCCGAGCTGCCGTGTTTGCCGGCCGTGGACACGATGGAAAAACGCTGGGCATTGGCTGGCGCCGTGGCCAGCGAGTCGGTGGAAGCGGAAGTGTCGGCGAAGCAGGGCAGCGCCAGGAAGAGAGCGAACGCGACGAACGGGGCACGCATAGGAAAGCCTCCGGTGGGTTCGCGGCGGAGTATGGCTGGCCCAGGCGCGGAGCCATAGTGCTTGGCGGGGTGCCAAATGGGCTATTGGCCGCTCTTGACGCGGGCACGACAGCGGTTGGCGGCAGACTCCCCCCGTTAGGGGTTCAGAGAGGCGAGCATGAGATCGACCCATCCCGACGTACTTATCGTCGGCGCCGGTCCCACGGGGCTGGCCGCAGCACTGCTACTCGCACATCGACGCGTATCCGTGCGCATCATCGATACAGCCCGCGTGGCGACCACGACCTCCAAGGCGCTGGCCGTGAACAGCCGGACGCTGGAGATGCTCCAGAGCACTGGTGTCGCCGACCAGGTCGTCGCGGAAGGTTGGCCTGTACGCGGAGCCACCTTGCACGAGGACGGCCACGACGTGCTCGCGTTTGATCTGCCGCCCGCACAGGACGCGCGATCCGTCATGACCGTGCTGCCGCAGGCGCGTACCGAAGCCCTGCTGGCCAAGGCCTTGGCGGCCCAAGGTGTGACGGTGGAGCGCGGCGTGACCTTCCAGTCGCTATCGCAGGACCTGACGGAAGTCACGGCCACCCTGCAGCACGCCGATGGCGGCAGCGAGCAGGTCACCAGCCGGTTGCTGTTTGGCGCCGATGGTGCGCGCAGCGCCACGCGCGCGGCGCTGAAGCTCGATTTTCCCGGCAGCGGCCTGGCCGAACCGTGGCTGCTGTGGGACGTGGCGATGCAGACCTCCTTCGACCTCCAGCGCGCACACATCCTGTTCGAGCGCGACGGCTTCATCTTCCTGCTGCGGCTCGCCAACGACGTGTGGAGGGTGATCGGCAACACGCATGATCCGCTAGCGACATTGCGCCGCTACGGCAGCCTGAGCCAGGTGTCGTGGGAATCGCAATTCCACGTCAGCCATCGCGTGGCGTCGCAGGCCGGCGTAGGGCGCGTAGCCCTGGGCGGTGACGCCGCGCACATCCATTCGCCGATCGGCGCACGTGGCATGAACCTCGGGATCGAAGATGCCTATGTCTACGCGGACTGCGCCGCCGACGCACTGGCCGGCGACATGGGCCGCATGAACGACTACGCCTCGCTGCGCCACGCGGTGCACAAGTCTGTCGTGCGCCGCATCGGTGCGTTGACGCGCATGGTGCATGGACGACCGCCGTGGCTGCGCTGGATCCGCGACGGCGTGGTGCCCGTGGCGGGACATCTTTCGTTTGTGCGGCAATTGATGATGCGCACCGCCGGCGGCCTCGATCACCCGCTGAAGACGCGTCGCTAGTCAGACCCGCCCACCCTCAAGTTCACCCCGGCACGGCCGATAACCGGGCATACGCGACATCCGACCACGACGATGGCGCGGTGTCCTGTTGTCGTGGCGCCAAACGCCGCGACGCTGTCGTATCGCCCGATGGGATGTAGCAAACGCATGAACGCACATAAGCCGCACGTGAAGGGTAATCGCGTGGATTGGGCCGATCCTCGCCTGCAGGCGTTACTGCGTCGATCCGAAAACTGGAAGCTCGACAACCGCGGTACCTACACCCCCAAGGACGTGCAGATCCACCTGGGCTGGGGCGCCTCGAGCGGCCGTCCGGCCGTGCTCGTGTGGGAACGCGACCAGGTGATGATGATCGAAACCCGCTACGCCATCGCACTGGGCGAACAGGTGCGGGTGGACGAGCCGCAGGGCGAAAAGATGCGCAGCGTGTGGGGCATCGTGGTCGAAGGCCGCGAAGGCTTCCGCGCGGAAGACCGCGACAACGGTGTCCACCTGCATTGGCTGCATCTGCGCTGAGACGATGGCCGCCGAGCGCGGCCATCGCCCATGCTTAGACGACGGGCAGCGGCGGCACGGTCGCCGGCGTCCCGTTCGAATCGAGCGCGACCATCACGAAGCGGCCGGTGGTGCAGACGCGACGATCACCGGTGAGCGGGTCCTCGCCGGTCAGTTCCACTTCCACCGTCATCGAGCTGTGGCCCACGTGCACGATACGTGCAACCAGTTCGGCCAGCTGGCCCGTGCGCACGGGTACCTTGAAATTCACTTCTTCAGAGCGCGCGGTGACCACCGTGCGCCGGGCATGGCGCGAGGCGACAATAAACGCCGCCTTGTCCATCCACGCCAGCGCCTGTCCGCCGAACAGCGTGCCCAGGTGGTTGGTGTGATCGGGAAACACCATCTCGAGCAGGCGTGCTTCGGGCAGCGTGGGAGTGGCAGATGAGGCGTTGATTGGGTTCATGGCGTGATCGGGGAAGGCGAGGGTAGGATGGGATCGCGGTGCCCGACAAGGAGAACCACATGCGTCACTGGCTTTTCATGGCCGCGGCTATTGTCACCGAAGTTGCCGGCACGTTGGCGATGAAACTCGGCGCCCATCACGGCTTCCTGACCATCGGCCTGTCGACGATGTACGTGATGCTGGTGCTGTCCTATACCTGCCTGGCGATGGCGGTGAAGCGCATTCCGCTGGCCGTCGCCTACGGCGCATGGGAAAGCCTCGGCCTCGTGCTGATCACCTTGTGCAGCGCCTGGCTGTTCGCCGAAGACCTCAAGCCCATCAAGCTGGCGGCGATCGCCTTGATCATCGCCGGCATCGTGCTGCTGGAACGCGGCACCGACGAAGGGCCGACGGAGAGCCGCCATGCTTCCTGAGTTCGAACCCATCCATCTGCTCTACCTCGCCATCGCGATCGTGCTGGAGATCGCGGCCAATGTGTTGATGAAGCAGTCGCATGGCTTTGCCTACAAGCGGCCCGCCGTGGCCGCGATTGCCTGTGCGTTGGCGGCGTTTACGGCGTTGAGCTTTGCCATCCGCGGGATTCAGTTGTCGGTGGCGTATGGGATCTGGGGAGGGGTGGGGTTGATGGCGACGGCAGTGTTGGGGATCGCGGTGTTTGGGGAGAGGCTTCGCGGGTCGGGGTGGGTGGGGTTGGGGTTGATCACGCTGGGGGTTTGTTTGTTGAAGTTTGCGTGAGGTTTTATTGCGGAGTGGTGCGGCGCGCATAGGCGGCACACCTCCCTACTCGTCATCCCGGCGCAGGCCGGAGGTGCTCTTCAACAGCCGAAGGCTGGTCATCCAGAGCCTCGGTTTTTGGTTGCCGCGTTACGGCCAGGGTGCCGCCTACGCGGCGGGCGTTTCGAACGGCTGCCGCCGCTCAAGTCACTTTTCTCTTGCTGGCCCACGCACGCGCAGGAGCGCGTGCGAACGGCGAAGCCGGCCCGAAGGGCGAAGGGCAGGATGCCCGGAGTAAGAGAAAAGTAACCCAAAGAGAATGGACTGAAGGGCAGGAGCTCGTAGCGTTCTGTTGAATACGAGCGTTTGCGACCCGAGGGGATCGGAAGCGTGGCGATCGTCCGACACGCGATTCCGCTACACCGCAACGCGCCACTGCGGAGAGGACTTAAAGCGGAGCCTCGCTGCGCATCGGCTTTTGCACTTCAGCCATTGGCATGCCCGCTTGCCTGTGGGAGCGCACCCTGTGCGCGACAGCCACGCTGGGGTGTACCGCTCCGTAGGCTTGTCGCGCACAGGGTGCGCTTTTGCTGGCGCCGTCGCTCCGATTTTGGGCAACTCAGTCAGAACCAATGGCAGTTCCCCACCCACCTGAGTAACACTAGGCCGAATACTCAGGCCGCTCTTCCATGCGCGCCTGTATGTCGCGATTGATCGGGGGACTAAACATGAGCTTGAACACACGTGGTGCGCGCCTGGTTGGCGCGGCGGCGCTGATTGCGCTATCGACAGGCGCCGCCGCACAGGGGCGGACGCTCACCAACGACGACTACGCGCGCGCCGAGCGCTACGTGGGCTACAACGTCACGCCGCTGGTGGACCACGCCGTGCAGACGGTGACCTGGATCGACGATACGCATTACTGGTATCGCGATCATGATGCCTCCGGCGACCACTACGTGCGTATCGACACCGGCACCGGCAAGGCCGAGCCTGCCTTCGATCATGCTGCCCTCGCAGTAGCGCTGGGCAAAGTGCTCGGTAAATCCGTCAGTGCCAACAAGCTTGGCATCACGGCATTTGTTGCCACGCTCGATGGCCGCCTCGACGTGAACCTCCGCGGCAAGCACTACCTGTGCGACATGAAAGCCAACGTCGTGTGCGTCCTCGGACGCGATGAAAGTGTCGACGGCACGGGCAACGAACCGGGTGTGCTGTCGCCCGACAAACACAGCGAAGCCTTTGTACGCGACTGGAACCTGTGGGTGCGTGATGTCCTCACCCGCAAGGAAACCCAGCTCACCATCGACGGTGTGGAGAATTTCGGTTACGCCACCGACAACGCGGGCTGGAAGCACACCAGCAATGCCATCGTCGTGTGGTCGCCGGACTCCAAGCGTCTGGCCACCTTCCAGCAGGATCAGCGCAAGACCGGCGACATGGTGATCGTGGGCACCAACGTGGGTCATCCGAAGGTCGAGAAGTGGAAGTATCCACTGGTTGGCGACAAGGACGTGACGACGATCGAACGGGTCATCGTCGACGTCGACTCGCGCAAGGTGCTGCGCCTGAAGATGGAGCCGGACCAGCATCGCTCCACTTTGTGCGACGACGTGAGCTGCGGCCGCGACGGCGGCTGGGGCGACGTGCAATGGGCGCCTGACGCCAGCTCGCTGGCCTTCGTGTCCTCCTCGCGCGATCACAAGCAGGCCTGGTTCCGCGTGGCCGATGTGCACACCGGCGACATACGCACCGTATTCAACGAAAGCGTGCCCACTTACTACGAAAGCGGCAACGGCAAGATCAACTGGCAGTACCTGCCGGCCAGCCATGAAGTGGTGTGGTTCAGCGAGCGCAACAACTCGGGCAATCTGTATCTGTACGACCTCGAAAGCGGCAAGCTCAAGCACGCCATCACCACCGGCGAAGGCAACGTCACCGAGGTGCTCAAGCTGGACGCTTCGTCGCGCACGCTGTGGTTCCGCGGCGTGGGGCGCGAGCAGGGCGTGGACCCGTATTACCAGCAGTTCTACAAAGTGAGCCTGGACGGCGGTGCGCCGGTGCTGCTGGCGCCGGAGCCGGCCGACCACACCATCACCCTGTCGCCGGATGGACGTCTATTCGCCGACGCCTACTCCACGCCCACCACGCCGTCGGTCACCGTGCTGCGTAGCGCGCATGACGGCCATGTGGTGTCCACCATTGCCAAGGCCGATATCTCGCGCCTGCTCGCCAGTGGATGGAAGGCGCCCGAACCGTTCACCGTGAAAGCGCGCGACGGCAAGACCGATCTGTATGGCCTGATGTTCAAGCCCTCGTCATTCGATCCGTCCAAGAAATATCCCGTGGTCGATTACATCTACCCCGGCCCGCAGACCGGCTCGGTGGGCTCGCGCAGCTTCAATCCCGCTCGCGCGGATCACCAGGCACTGGCCGAGCTGGGCTTCATCGTGGTCGCCATCGACGGCATGGGCACGCCGTGGCGCTCCAAGGCCTTCCACGATGCGTACTTCGGCAATATCGGCGACAACACCATGCCTGACCAGGTGGCCGGCTTGAAGGAACTGGGCAAACGCCACGTGTGGATCGACTTGGATCGCGTGGGCATCTGGGGCCATTCCGGCGGCGGCAACGCCACCGTGACGGCGATGTTCCGCTATGCCGACCTGTTCAAGGTGGGCATCGCCGAGAGCGGCAACCACGACAACCGCAACTACGAGGACGATTGGGCCGAGAAGTGGCAGGGGCTGCTGGTCACCGACAAGGATGGCAAGAGCAATTACGACGACCAGGCCAACCAGAGCCATGCCGCGGGCCTCAAAGGTCATCTGCTGCTGGCCCACGGCACCATGGACGACAACGTGCCGCCGTACGAAACGCTGCTTGTTGTCGATGCGCTGATCAAGGCGAACAAGGATTTCGATTTGTTGATGATTCCCAATGCACATCACGCTTACGGCGCGGCAGCCAATTACATGATGCGCAAAAGGTGGGATTATTTTGTGCGGAATCTGGCGGGAGACGTGCCGCCGAAGGAGTTCGAGATGAAGCCGCCGAAGGATTGATGGGGTTGCTGAGGCGCGCCGAGGTGCGGATTCGGTGCACTGCAGTGAGTCTCGCGGTCTGCAATTGATCGTCGTGCCGGCGGAGGCAGTTTTTTTGCCCGTCATCCCGGCGTAGGCCGGAGGTGCTTTTCAACAGCCGAATGGCTGGTCATCCAGTAGCGTCGGTCTTCGGTTGTCGCCATGTCGCGATCTGGCTCGCCTGCCGCGGGCTTCCGTGCCGCTGCCGCGGCCCGGGTCACTTTCTCTTGCTTGCCCAAGAGAAAGTAACCAAAGAGAAGGGCCCCCCGGATGACGCGCCTTCCGGGCTGCGCCCTCCAGGTGCGCGGTCGGGTTACGGGGTTTTTCGACAGGACATCCCTGTCCTGTCGAAAAACTGGCCGCATCCATGCGGCCACCCTTCGGGCTTTCCTCCACCCGCCCGCCGCGCCATACGGGGCCCCCGGGGCAGAGCCACATCAAAAGCCAACAGCCCGACGTGCCGGGACGCTATTTGTAGGAGCGCACCCTGTGCGCGAACGCCGCCCCCAGGGCGGCCTGTTGGGCCGCGTTCGCGCACAAGGTGCGCTCCTACAAGGGATCGCGCTGGCCTTCGGATGGCGGATCAATCTTGCCGGTCGGCTATTTGTGGGAGCGCACCCTGTGCGCGACAAACTTACGGAGCGGTACACCCAGGAGTGACTGTCGCGCACAGGGTGCGCTCCCACAGACAAGCAGGCGCGGCAGGCGGAAGAAGGGGTGACCAAAGCCGATGCGCAGCGCGGCCTGGCTTTAAGTCCTCAGCGATTCGGGTGCGTTGCGCAGCGCTTGGAAGTGTCCCCTGTGTACCCTCGGAGGTTGTCCCACAACAGCGCCCAGCACCGACAAGCAAACATCCCCAACTACCCCCTCGTTGCCACCACCGGCGGCACTCCACTCGCCCGCAACGCCGGCCCGAGCACCGCCAACTGCCCCAACAAGCACAACGACAGCGCCCCAACCGGCACATACAGCCACGGCAAGCGCTGCAACGCGTAGTGCTGCATCAACAGCATGTTGAGCGCATAGGCAAGCACAACGCCGAAGAGCACTCCTGTCCCAACGATCACCCCATTCTCCGTCTGGAAATACCGCAGGATGTCGCGTCGCGTGGCACCCACCGCACGGCGGATGCCGATGGAGCGGCGGCGTTGCTGTACCCAGAAACTGGCCAGCCCGGCGATGCCGGCGGCAGTTACCAGCAGCAGGCCAAGCGCGGCGGAAAGCAGCAAGGTGATCATGGTGCGGTCGCGGCGAAAGTAGTCGTCACGCATCTGTGTGAAAGTTTGCGGATGCCGCAAGACGCGGTTGTTGTCGAGGCGGGCAAGTACCTGTTGCGCCTGCTTGAGCACGCGCTCCCTGTCCTGTGGCGCCGTGCGCATCACATAGGTGATGTCGGCGGTGTCCGGCAACATCGGGAACAGCGTGGCGTAGCCGTTCGCTTCGGACTCGCCCAGCGACGGACGCAACAACTGATCCACCACGCCGACGATGCGCACCGGTCCATCCCCCGGATAAATCACCTTGCCCAGCGGATCCTGTCCCGGAAACAACTTGCTGGCGAGCGCGCGCGTGACGATGGTGGACGGCACATGGTTGATGCCGACCCAGTCATGCGCCGCGTCGAGAGGAATGTACTCCTCCGGCAAAAACCATCGTCCCGCCAGCAGGCGCATGCCGAGCACGCGTGCTTCGTCCTGCGTACCGTTGAATGCGGTGGCGGTGGCCGGCGAGGGGCCGTTCGGCACGAGTGAGATGCCATTGCTCCAGTTGTTGCCGTTGAAGGGCAGGGCGTCGACCGCGGCCACCATGGTGACGCCGGGTATCGCCCGTAGCGCCGCCATGTCCGCATCATGTTTGGCGAGGTGATTGGCCGACTCGTCGACACTGATGCTTTCGATCAAGGCGAGCTCGTTTTCCACCACGCCGCTGGGCAACTGCATCTGCGCGAGGCGATGGCCGATGATGGACGCGACGTTGCAGACGATGGCGCAGGTCAGCGCGACCTGCATCACCAGCAGGCAGACGGTGAGCTTGTGGCGCGACAGGCTGGCGATCAGGGGCGAATGCGACATGACAGGCCTCATTGCGTCTTCAGTTGGAGAGCGGGAGGAATGCGGCAGGCGCGCCACGCAGGCAGCAGGCCTGCGATCACGCTGGCTACGAGGGCGAGCACGAACGTACCAAGCAGCATGCCTGCGTCCATCTGTGCGAGTTGCGCGTAGCCGTCCGGTCGCTGGCGCACGCTCCACAGGCCCAGGCACGCGATGCCCAGTCCCAGCAAACCGCCGGCCAGGCCGATCACGCACGACTCCACGCCCAGTTGCAGAAAGATGTCCCAGCGCCGCGCGCCCAGGGCGCGGCGCACGCTGATCTCGCCGCCGCGACGCAGGAAGGTCGCCAGCAGCAGGCCCACTACGTTGAGCATGCACACGGCGAGAAAACCCAGCGATAGCGATAGCTGCAAGCGCAAGTCATCGGGGATCGCATGCTGGCGCGTCAGCCAGTCCATCAGGCCGTAGAGCTCTGCATTCGCCGGTCGCGGCATGCGGCCGTGTGCCTGCTGATCGCGCCAGTAGCTGCCAATGAATTGCCGGTACGCCTGCACTTTGGCAGCGCTGTCCAGCTGTACCCAGAACTGCAGCCAAACGCAGTGATTGCTGGTACGCGCATCACCACTGCTGTCCCAGCAGGACATGCGGCCGTTGAAGTCGAGCCCCAGGTCCTGCGCGGTCTGCAATGGCAGGAAGAACTGGTCGGTCTTGCCGAAGCCGCGGCCGTCCACTTGTGCATAGAACTGCGGCTGCGGATGCCAGTCGTCGAGCACGCCGACAACCCTGAAGTCGGTGTTCTTCAAGCGCACGCTATGGCCGATCGCCGACGCGGTGCCGAACAGCTTGCGCGCCAGCTCGCGATTGAGCACGACGATGCGCGCATGGCTCTCATCGTCGTCGCTGCGCCAGGCGCTGCCCGCAGCGAAGGGCACGTTGAACATGCTGAAGAAGTCGGCCGTCACATAGCGTCCCGTTTCGTAGAACGGCAGCTCGCCGCTCTGCATCGGCCGCACGGGAACCGCTCCCCCCGCCATCGCGGCCTGCCGATCTGCCCGGCGTGCGTGCAAGAGATTCATGGCATCCGGCCAGCTGAAATTGCCGTCGGGCTCGGTGGGCTCACTGTGATCGCGCGCCAGCGGCCGGATGTCGATCACGGGTGCGTAGATCTGCCCGCTGCGCCCCGGCAGCGGATCGCCGGAAAGCACGTGGAAAATCGTGATCATGGTCATGCTGGCGCCGATGCCCAGCCCGATGACCAACACCATCAGCGCCGCCAGCGCCTTGCTGCGGCGCAGACTGCTGATGGCGGTTGTCGCGTAGTAGCCAATCATGTCGCCTCCTTCCCTGCGTGGAACGGGTGCGCGTAGGCAACGGCTACCCGTCGCCCCGGCAAGCCGGGGCGTGTGGTGAGTCGATGGAACCTGGATCGCGGTGGCGTGCCCTGGCGCGCCATCGCGCTGAGGCTATCGGTTGCTTACCGGCTGGGCGATGCCCTTCGCCAGCGCTTCGTCGAGCAGGCGGCTCATCTGCTGGGTCGCCTGTTCGGTGGCCTGTTCCTCGCGATGGGCGAGTGCTTCCTGTTGCTTTTCCAGCGCTTCCTGCTGCTTTTCCAGGTCTTGCTGTTCGCGTTCAAGACCGGCTCGCTCGCGATCGATCTCCGCTCGCTGGGACTCAAAGGACGCGCTTTCCGCGTCACCGCCATCGGACGACGGGCGCTGCGCCTGTCGCGCGGCGATCTCCGCCTCACGCGTGGCCATGCGTGCCAACCGCTCGCCCAGGGCGCCCTGGCGTGCACCGATGCCGCTCTCCTGTCCGCTCACGCGGCCTTGCTCGCCACTGAGTCGACCCTGCTCTTTGGACAGCTCGGTCACCGCTGCATAAGCCGCCTTGGCACGCGTGAGATAGGTTTCATCGCGGATCACATAGGAGTTGCTGCCGCGACGGAACAGCAGCAGCGGTTCCGACTGCCCGCGCAAACTGCGAGCCGTGGAAACGTCCAGGTCGCTGCCGTTGATGATCACCGAATCCTTGTCGAGCAAGGCGAAGCCGTATTGCGCACCGGTATGCGTGTCGATATCGATGTGGTGCGCAGCGAACCCTGATGAGCGCGGCTCAGGCGGAGCGGGCGGTGCCGGCGGCGGAGGCGGAGGCGGCGGAGGTACCGGCGCCTTGGGCGCGGGCGGCGCCGGCGGTACGGGCGGCACGGGCGGCGGCGTCATGCTGCCGCGAGGCGACGGCTTCGTCTTCGGCGTGGCGGGGGTCAGTGGCGTTGCCGGCGTGGTCGGCGTCATGGGTGTGGCCGGGGTTGGCGGCGTGGCGGGCGTCGGCGGTGTCGCCGGCACCGACATGCTGCTCGATGCACTGGCGGGCGTGGACGCCGTATCGCCCTTGGCCTCGGTCACGCGATACGGCAGCACGCCGATGGCGGCAACGATGGCCACCAGCAACCAGCTGCGCACGCGTGAGGTGGTGTCCTGATCGCTCAGCTGCAGCATGGTCAGTCGCCTTTTCAGGTTGTGGAAGGTCGGTGATGCGCCGGCAAGCCCTGCATGCAGCGGATGGGCCACGCCCAGGCGCAGCAGCAGGCGGCCGTAATCCTGCGGTGCGGCGTCGTGCTGATGAACCACTTGTGCGTCGCACGCTGCCTCGCGGTTCAGCGCGTACTCGCGCATCGCCCACGCCACCATCGGATGAAAGAAGAACAGTCGCTGCGCAATGGCGGGAATCCATCCCATCCACAAATCACCGCGACGCAGATGAGTGAGTTCGTGGGCGAGCGCCAACGCGCTTTCTTCAGAGGAGAGGTTCTGGTTGGCAGGCAACAGCACCACTGGCCGCCACACTCCACTCACCTGGGGTGATCGGATCGCATCGGAGACGCGCAACGCGGGACAGCGGCGCAAGCCCATCGCATGCGCCTGCTCGGCGCACAGCGTCTGCAACGCGGGATCGGCTAGCGGTTGCGATGCACGGACCACGATGCGCGCCTTGCGCCAGTGGCGCAACGTGATGAGCATCTGCACGATCACGCCGGCCAGCCATAACGCCAAGACCGCCGGCAACCAGGATGTCCAGCTATGCGAGGCCGATGTGGTGGACCGCACGATCACGGTTTGATCGTCGCTCCCAGGTTCTGCCGAGAAAGATGCGGAGCTTTGACCAACGCTCGCGATCCGGTGTTCGCTCGGCGTCACCGTAGTGATGACCGTGGTTTCGGCAGAAGAGGGCGACAGCAGCGGTAACGCCACCGGTGTGGGCAGCAACAAGCCCAGCAGGAGCTGCACGCCTAGCAGCCACCACAGCAGCGAGCGCGTGGCGGCGGAGAGCCGCGGCAGTTGCCGGTTGAGCAGCCACACCGCGCCTATCAGCAGCGCCGCCTGCAGCGATGTCCAGGCCAGGCGGCCCACCACTTCTTGTGCGAGAGAGGCAATGGCGCTCATGTCAGGTCTCCTTGCGGCGCGACTGCAGTTGATGCACCAAGGCTTCGAGTTCGGCCAGTTCGTTGTCGCTGACGTCCGCGCGTTCGGACATCCATGCCACGAACGGCGACACCGAGCCGCTGAGGGTTTTCTCCACGAACTGGCCTACCGCGCTGCGCATCACTTCACCGGGGCCGGTGGCGGTGCTGTAGCGGTAGACGCCTTGCACCTGCTTGCGGCGCAGGTAAGCCTTGCCGCGCAGGCGGTCCATCATGGTCAGCACGGTCGAGCGCGCGAGGCCGCGCGGTTCGCCGAAGCCGCTGACCACTTCGCCCACGGATGCATTGTTGTGTTCGGCGAGATACTGCAGGAGCGCCAGCTCCTGATCGCCGATGGTTGGCTTGCCCATGTCCAATGTCCTGGTGACTACAGCTGTAGTCAACGTACGCCGTGACTACAGCTGTAGTCAATAGGCCAGTGGTGCTGGATTTGCGTCAGTGCTGACTTGTTGCAACGCATCAAAATCGGAGTAGAGTGCGCCCCGTCCTCATCCCGCAGCGCGCCTGGAGTGCGCTTATATGAAGGCTCGCACGCTATCTATCGCTGACCCATCCCGCCGCTCACGGCGCGTCATCGCACCCACGGGTTAGCAACGCTCTTCGTCCTTCGCATACCGGCTCGGCACGCTGATCGTGCCGAAGCGGAAGATCGCGAACGGACGTCCATACGGCTCTCGCCAACACATCATCACCACGGGGAAAACCATGAAGACGCTTGTCGACTGGCTGGCGCATCGGCTGTGGCCGTTCGTCGTCTGCCTGCTGCTGTACATCGCTGTCATCGGGCCGGAGCTGATCTCGGCCGCAAGCACGCTGGCCGTGCTTATCGGTCTGGTTCTGCTGGCCTTGCTACTGGCGTGGGGCTATCTGCTGCTGCGCCACGGTTTCACTCACAAGGAATGATCGCCATGAAACGCGTATTGACGTTGTCGTTGTCGCTATCCGCCCTGCTGCTGGCCGCCTGCTCGAAGGTGCCGGCGGGCAATGTCGGTGTGAAGTTCCAGATGTACGGCGATGACAAGGGGTCGCTGCAGGAACTGCCGCCCGGCCGCTATTGGGTGGGTTGGGGCTACGAGATGTACACGTTCCCGACCTTCACGCAGACCTACACCTTCACGCGTTCCACCCTGGAAGGCCGTGCGGTGGACGAGTCGATCAGCTTCCAGACCGCGCAAGGCCTCACGGTGAACGCGGACGTGGGCATCACCTATCACATCGATCCGTCGAAGGTGACGCTGATCTTCCAGAAGTACCGCAAGGGCATTGACGAGATCACGGACGTGTACCTGCGCAACATGATCCGCGACGCGCTGGTCAAGGAATCGGCCAGCCTCGATATCGAGTCGGTCTACGGCAAAGGCAAAGCCAACCTGATTGAGTCGGTGCAGAAGGACGTGAGCGAGGAAGTAGCCGCGGTCGGCATCAACGTGGAGAAGATCTACTGGATCGGCGAATTGCGCCTGCCCGAAAACGTGGTGCAGTCGATCAACGCCAAGATCCAGGCGACGCAGATGGCCGAGCAACGCCAGAACGAGGTGGCGCAGGCACGGGCCGAAGCGGAGAAGGTGGAGGCTGAAGCACAGGGACGTGCCCAGGCGCAGATCACGATTGCGGCGGCGGAGGCCAAGGCAATTGAGTTGAAGGGCAATGCGTTGCGCGAAAATCCCAACATCGTGCAGATGTCGGCGATTGAGAAGTGGGACGGGCATCTGCCCACCTACACGGGGACTAGTGCGCTGCCGTTTGTGAGTCTGGGGAGTGTGCCGGGCAAGTAAGCTCTCGCTCCCTCTCCCCGCAGGGGAGAGGGAGCAAGGCTCGATCAGAACGCCATATCAAACGCCACATCGCCCTGCACGCCAACCTGGTACGCCGACACGCGACGTTCGAAGAAGTTGGTCACTTCCTGTACGTCCTGCAGATCCATGAAGTCGAACGGGTTCTTCGAGCCGTATTTCTTGGGCATGTCCAGCTGCACCAGGCGCTGGTCGGCGCAGTACTCCAGGTACTGGCGCATTTCCTTCGGCGAAAGGCCTGCCACGCCGCCGGAGAGCACGTCTTCAGCGAACTGCGTTTCGCAGGCGATCGCTTCCTCGAGCATCGCTTCCACCTGCGCGCGCATCTCTTCGTCGAACAGTTCGGGCTCCTCGGAGCGCACGGTGCGCACGACGTCGAACGCAAACGCCATATGGCCGGACTCGTCGCGGAACACCCAGTTGGTGCCCGAGGCCAGGCCATGCAGCAGGCCGCGCGAGCGCAGGAAGTAGACGTAGGCAAACGCGGCGTAGAAGAACAGGCCTTCGATGCACGCCGCGAAACAAATCAGGTTGAGCAGGAACTGGCGGCGATGTTCGCGCGTCTCCAGGCGTTGGAGGCCCTGGATGGAGTCGATCCACTTGAAGCAGAACTCGCCCTTCTGACGGATCGATGGAATGTTTTCGATCGCATCGAATGCCTTGTTGCGCTCGGTCGGATCGGGAATATAGGTGTCGAGCAGGGTGAGGTAGAACTGCACGTGCAGCGCTTCCTCATACAGCTGGCGCGACAGATACATGCGCGCTTCGGGCGCATTGATGTGCTGGTACAGGTTGAGCACCAGGTTGTTCGACACGATGGTGTCGCCGGTGGCGAAGAACGCCACCAGGCGATGGATCAGATGACGATCCGCATCGGACATCTTGGATTTGAGATCGGTCACGTCCAGCGAGAAATCCACTTCCTCCACCGTCCACGTGTTCTTGATCGCATTGCGATACATCTCGTAGAACTCGGGATAGCGCATCGGGCGCAGGGTGAGTTCAAAGCCTGGATCAAGAATGTGGGACATGGGTGTTCCTCTCGTATGTCGCGCCGTCGAGGCGGCACGCCTTGTTCTTGTGCCCGTCATTCCTGCGAAAGCAGGAATCCAGTGCCTTCGCTTGGTCCGCCGCGATGCGTCGGGGAAAGGCGCCGGGTCCCAGCTTTCGCTGGGATGACGGTCGAAATGAGTTGATTGTCGTTGCAAGCTCGGACGGAGATCGGAATGGATATCGACCATGCGCGAACGACAACCTTGCGTTTACATCACGGCAAGCCAGCGAAACTTCACGTTGTATACCGGCGTGACCTCCAATCTTGTGGCCCGCATTTGGCAACATCGCAACGATGTCGTTGATGGCTTCACGCAGCATCACCAAGTCCATCAGCTGGTTTGGTACGAAATGCACGAAAGCATGGAGTCCGCCATTGCTCGCGAAAAAGCCATCAAAGCATGGAAGCGCGCATGGAAGATCCAGCTTATCGAGAAATCCAACCCTTACAGGCACGACCTATACGACAAGATCTGCCTTTGATCGTCATCCCAGCTTTCGCTGGGATGGCGGTGAGGTTACTGACAAGCCTCGCAGTACTCCGGATTCTCCAGCGAGCAGAACACTGCCGCCTCCGCCTGTTCCTGTTCCTCCACCGGTGCGGGTTTCGCCACCGGCGCGGCCGAGACCGTGGTCTTGGTGATTTTGGTCGCCGGTCGCGAGCGCAGGTAGTAGGTGGTCTTGATGCCGGATTTCCATGCGTACATGTACATGGAGCTGAGCTGGCCGATGTTCGGGTTTTCCATGAACAGGTTCAGCGACTGGCTCTGGTCGATGTACGCACCGCGCGCGGCGCCCAGGTCGATCAAGGCCTTCTGCGGCAGCTCCCACACCGTGCGGTAGATCAGGCGCAGGCGTTCCGGAATCGCAGCGATGCCCTGGATCGAACCTTCGGCCAGCTTGATGGCGTCGCGGACTTCCGACGTCCACAGGCCCAGCGTCTTCAGTTCTTCAACCAGATAGCGGTTCACCACCAGGAAGTCGCCCGACAGCGTCTCGCGCTTGAACAGGTTGCTCACCTGCGGCTCGATGCACTCGTAGCAGCCGGCGATCGAGGCGATGGTCGCGGTCGGCGCGATGGCGATCAGCAGCGAGTTGCGCAGACCCTTGGCCTTGATCGACTCGCGCAGCGCATCCCAGCGTGCCTGATCATTCGGCTGCGCATTGGTCCAGTAGTCGAACTGCAGCTCACCGTTGGCCGCGCGGGTTTCCGCAAAGCCCGGGTGCGCGCCGTGTTCCATCGCCAGATCGTTCGACTGCGACAGCGCGTTGAAGTAGATCTCCTCCGCGATGCGCGTCGACAGGGCCAGCGCTTCGGCAGAATCGAACGCCAGGCGCAGCTTGAAGAACACATCCTGCAAGCCCATCACGCCCAGGCCGACCGGACGCCACTTGTTGTTGGCGACCTTGGCGGTGTCGATCGGGTAGAAATTCAGGTCGATCACGCGATCGAGCTGGCGCACGGCAGTACGCACCGTGCCGGCGAGCTTGTCGAAATCGAACTGACCGTCGACCACGTGGCGCGACAGGTTTACCGAGCCCAGGTTGCACACCGCCGTTTCGTCGGCGTTGGTCACTTCCAGGATTTCGGTGCACAGGTTCGACAGGTGGATGACGTTTTCCGCCTTCGCCGTCTGGTTGCTGGTGGCGTTGCTGCGATCCTTGAAGGTCATCCAGCCGTTGCCGGTCTGCGCCAGCGTGCGCAGCATGCGGGCATACAGCTCGCGTGCCTTCACTGTCTTCACGGCAAGGCCGGCAGCTTCCGCTTCGCGATAAGCGCGCTCGAACATTTCGCCCCAGCTGTCGACGAAGTGCGGCACCACTTTGGGATCGAACAGCGACCAGTCGCCGTCGCTCTCCACGCGGCGCATGAATTCGTCGGGAATCCAGTTGGCCAGGTTGAGATTGTGCGTGCGGCGCGCGTCATCGCCCGTGTTGTCGCGCAGCTCGAGGAATTCCTCGATGTCGCCGTGCCACGGTTCCAGGTACACGCAGGCTGCGCCCTTGCGCTTGCCGCCCTGGTTCACCGCGGCAACGGAAGCGTCGAGCGTCTTCAGCCACGGCACCAGGCCGTTGGAATGGCCGTTGGTGCCCTTGATCAGCGAACCGCGCGAACGCACGCGCGAGTAGGCCAGGCCGATGCCGCCGGCAAACTTGCTGAGCTTGGCCACGTCGCCGTACTTCTCGTAGATCGACTCCAGCGAGTCGGCCGGCGAGTCGAGCAGGAAGCACGAGCTGAGCTGTTCGTGCGCGGTGCCGGCGTTGAACAGCGTCGGCGAGCTGGCGATGTATTCCAGCGAGGACAGCAGGCGATACAGCTCCAGCGTCTCACCGATCTCGTTGCCACCGAGCGCGCAGGCGATGCGCATGAAGAAGTGCTGCGGCGTCTCGATCACCTTGCGCAGCTGCGGATGGCGCAGCAGGTAGCGGTCGTACACGGTGCGCAGGCCGAAGTATTCGAAGCGGCGCGTGGCCAGCGGATCGATGGCGTCGTTGAGCTTGCGCGCGTTGATCTGCACGAAGTCTCGCAGGCGCTCGTTGAGGATGCCCAGTTCCGCGCCGCGCGCGATGGACTGCGAGAAGCTCTGGATTTCCTGGCCGCTCACTTCCTTGTCGATGAACGCGCCCAGCAGGCGCGCGGCGAGCTGGCCGTATTCGGGTTCTTCGGCAGTGAGCGCGGCGGCCGTGCGGATCGACAGCTGATCCAGTTCCTGCGTGGTGGCGCCGTCATACAGGCCGCCGATGGTCTTGAGCGCCACGCGCATCGGGTCGACCCCGTGCAGGCCTTCGCTGCTACGGGTCACGGCGCGGACGATCTTGTTGACGTCCACCACTTCCTGGCGGCCGCTGCGCTTGGTCACGCGCATCTGGCCGGGGTTGTGCGGCGGGGTCAGCGCAAACGGCGCGTCCGTGCGCGGCGCATCGGCCACGGCGGTGTCGGTGGAAAAAGCAGTGTCGGCACGATCGTCTGCACGTTCGCGTCCGGTGGTATCGATAGGTTGCATCGCGACTTCGCTCCAAGCTTGGTCATCAACCGCCTGCTCCCGCGCGCAGGGCTGAAAAAAAGGTGACGTTTCGCGGACGGTCGAGCAGCAGGGCAGCCGCCCCGCGCATCGACGCGCTTCCCCGCGGAAGCCGTCACTACGCACCAGGGCGTTGGGCCCTGATGTGCCGGCAGGTCTTCGGACTCGTGGACATGGGCGGTGAGGCCCGGCCTAGTTGCCCCCGCTTCCCAGCCGCTGAGGGCCAGTGCGATGGGGGCTTTCGTTTCCACTTACCGCTGCGGGGCAGTCCCGGATTTGCACCGGAGTTCCCTATTAAGCCATTCCGACCGTAGGTCTGAGAGTGGCACCGACCGGCACAACATATCGGGCTGGATGGGGTCGGTCAACCCAATAGATTGTGGATTGACCGTGGATAAGCCCGAAAACTCCAAGATGGGGGCGGAGTTAGCAAATGCTAGGAAATTTTCACGGGGGAGGGCACCGCGGTGACTGGCGGAGGATGCAAGTGCCGCGTCTCCGATGCGGGTCTCAAAGGCGTGTTTCGGCCTGCGTCTCAAGCAGGTCTGCGAATTCGCGGGCGAACCGGTGCACATCGCCCGGCCAGCGGGCCGAGACGTAGTTGCCATCGCGCACGACGAAGGCAGGCGTGTCGTCGGTGTCGCTGTCGCGCACCAGACCGGAGGTCTTGCGACGGTGGTGCGTGGCGTCGCGTGGCACATCGAGGAAATCGTCAGCGCGAGCCAGCACTCGCGTCACTTCCTGCTGCACCGACATATAGCCAGCCGGCTGACCCATGCCGTCCGGATAGGTTCGGTAGTAGTCAGGATCCCAAAAGCGTGTGATGCGGGTGAGCGACCACGCGGATCTTTCCAGCGCCCACGTGAGTGCCGTCGTGCGCCGCCCATGCAGCACGGAGCGACCGTCCTCAGCACGGCTGCGCGCCGCCAAGACGACCACGTGGCAAATCGCAGCCACCGGTTTGTCGGCGGCGAAGAACGCAGCCACTACACGCTGCAGCTGTTCGCTTTCGAGGTAGGAGCGCACGCCGCGTGCGCAATGACCGCCCGGCAGCAACAAGCCATCGAAGCGTTCGGCATCGATGGCACCCCAGGCGATCGGCGCATTGAACGCCACATCCTTTTCAAGCGCCGCGTAATCGCGCCGTGCATCACCGTTGGCGCGCAACAGCAGGCCGAACAGGCGCAGCTTGCGCAAACCGGGCACGAAACCCCAGGGATCCAAGCCTTCGCCACTCAACATGATCGGATCGGCACTGGCCACCCGGCCATCCGGCGTGGCAAACGTCGCGCGATGTCCCGCCTCGGTGAGGATGCGCCAGGGCACCGCGACTTCGCTGGGGTCGACGTCCTGATGCGGAACGGGGATCAGTACATGGGCCATGCAGTGGGCGACCTTCGGTGTGGGCGCATCCAGGCGGATGGCGTGATCGACGCATGTTGCGGGTCACCGCACATACAAGGCAAGCTCGGGGCTTGGCCGTTCGGCCTTCCATTTCTTCGGGAAATCCATGGGCCATCCGCTGCTGCTCGTCCAACTGCTGGTGATCATCGTCGTGTCGCGGCTGATCGCGGCACTCGCGCGGCGCATCGGCCAGCCGGCCGTGGTGGGCGAGATGCTGGCAGGTCTTGCGTTGGGCCCGATCGTGTTTGGCGCCATCGCACCGGAGTGGCAGCAGCGCCTGTTTCCGATTGACAGCCTTGGCAACCTGCAGAGCCTCAGTACGCTTGGCCTGGTGTTGTTCATGACGGTGGTGGGTGCGGAGTTGCGTGTACCTGCCAGTGCGCAGGGTGGTTTGCTGCGGCCGGCGGCGTGGATCGGCGGCCTGGCCATCGTGCTGCCCGTCGCGCTCGCCTTGCTCGTCGCGCCGTGGCTTTATGTGGACTACGCGCCGCCCGGCATCAGCCGCCTCGGCTTCACCCTGTTCTTTGCCACGGCGTGTGCGATTACCGCGTTGCCGGTGATGGCGCGCATCGTCAAGGAACGCGGCATCACCGAGTCGTTGCCAGGTCGCTTGGGCATCGCCGCGGCAGCGGTGGCCGATGTGCTGGCGTGGATCATGTTGGCCTTCGTGGTGGCGTTGATCAGCGCGCACGGTGACTGGGCGCCGTTCTGGCGCACCATGATCGGGCTGGTCGCCTTGCTCGTGCTGACCTGGTTCGCGCTGCGGCCGCTATGCGCGAAGCTGCTGGCGCGACATGCCCCTGACGGCAATGCGGACGGCGCGGTGCTGGCCTTCCTGCTGGCCGGCGCCTTCGGTTGCGCGGCGATCACCGAGTGGCTGAACCTGCATGCGGTGTTCGGCGCGTTCCTGTTCGGCGCCTGCCTGCCGCGCGACGACCGCCTGCTGGAGAACCTCATCGATCGCGTCGAACGGGTCACCATCGCCGCGTTGTTGCCGGTGTTCTTCGTGCTGGCGGGTTTGAGTACCAGTTCGAAGCTGCTCACGGGCGGAGCAGGCATCGCGCTGCTGCTGGTGCTCGCCGTCTCGGTCGCCGGCAAATTGATCGGCGGCACTGCTGGCGCGCGTATCTCCGGTCAGAACTGGCGCGACAGCCTCACCATCGGCTCGCTGATGAATGCGCGCGGCATGATGGAGCTCATCGTCATCAAGGTCGGCCTCGATGCAGGCGTCATCAACAGCGCGATGTTCACCATCCTGCTGGTGATGGCGATCGTGACGACGATGATGACGACGCCGATGGTGTCGGCGTTCCGTCCCACGCGGTAATGGGCATGGCCCAAACAACGCGGCGGCCGTCCGCGCCTCGCTAATCGTGAGTCCAGGTGGTCAGCCGGAAGTGAGCGGCGTCACCAGTTCCGCGCCCGTTCCAAGTTGATGGACCGTCCCGTCCGGCGTGGAGTCGGGTGACTCGGCCAGCAGCTTCTTGTCCTGTACCCAGGGAATGGTTTCTCGCGGCCCCCGCACATAGAGCGCCCAGGTGCCGTACTTGCGACCGTTGTGCTCGTCGTAGCCGGGATTGGCGATATAGAAATTGCACGGCACGCGCACATACCAATACGGGAGCTGCGCGGAAGGACCTGCCGTGGGTACGGTAAAAGTCCATCGTTTGATCGCGGTGACGGCGGCATCGGCCAGGTCTCTGCGATAGACCTTCATCAAGTCCTGCTCAACATAGCGATGGAGGTTCACTTGCTCGGCTGCCGCGTCCAAGACCGTGCCGTCGCGGCCCACGCGAACGAGTACGTAAACGGTGCCGGATACGCGCGCCTGCAGCGAGCGTGGAGGAAACATGGGCGCTTTGTGGACGTTGTAAACGACGCGCTCGTCGGCTGTCTCCGCTGCGGTCGAGAACTGGGCGCCCTCGATTCGGATCGTGGTGTGCTTGGCGTCCACATCGGTGGCGACGATGCGCAATACCATGCTTTCTTCGATGGGGGCGGCGGGCGCCGTCTCGCCTGCAAAGCGGAATTTCCAGTTCGGCAGAGCCTGCTTCACCAGGTCCACGACGGCCGGCGGAAGTTTCTCCGGCTCGCGCAAGGTGTAGCTCGCGACAGTGCCGTCCGGATTCAACATGGCCTTGCCTTCGACGGTCAGGCTGGCCTCGGCCATCGGGTCAATCGTTTCCGCGCAACTCCCCGTCCAAACCAGCGCGCACAGCAGCAGTACCGTAGTGTACGGACGACGCATGGCAGATTCTCCCCGGTTGTGCGGCGAGTCTAGTCGCCGACGAGACCCCGTGGAAGGGTGTCGGCGACCAGCGCTGTCATGCGGATGGCAGCAACGCCGTTACCAGATCCGCACCCGGTCCTTCGGGTCGAGATACAAGGCATCCCCCGGCTGCACCCCAAACGCTTGATACCAACCATCAATGTTATGCACCGGCCCGTTCACGCGGAACTTGCGCGGCGAGTGCGGATCGCTGGTGACCTGGCGGCGGATCGCATCGTCGGTGAGCTTGCCGCGCCACGCCTGGGCCCAGCCGATGAAGACGCGCTGGTCGCCGGTGAAGCCGTCGATCACCGGTGCCGGTTTGCCGTGCAGCGACGCGTGGTAGGCATCGAGCGCGAGGGTGAGGCCGCCAAGATCGGCGATGTTCTCGCCCATGGTGAGGTTGCCGTTGATGTGCACGCCGGGCAGCGGTTCGAACGCGTCGTACTGTGCGCCGAGTTTCTTGGCGCGCTCGTCGAAGGCCTTGGCGTCGGCGGCGGTCCACCAGTCGCGCAGGGCGCCGCTGGCGTCGATCTTGCGGCCCTGGTCGTCAAAGCCATGGGTGAGTTCGTGGCCGATCACGCCGCCGATGGCGCCGTAGTTGATCGCCGGGTCGGCATTGGGATCGAAGATCGGCGGCTGCAGGATCGCGGCGGGGAATACGATGTCGCGCAGTGAGCCATTGTACGCATCGTTGGTTTGCGGCGTCATGCTCCAGTCGCTGCGGTCGACCGGTTTGTCCAGGCGATCGACGTTGAACGACCAGTCGGCCTGTGCAGCACGCAACACATTGCCGGTCAGATCGTCGCTGCGCATGCTGACTTTCGAATAGTCACGCGGATGATCGGGATAGCCCACCTTGATGGTGTAGGTGTCGAGCTTCTTCAGTGCTTCCTTGCGTGTTGCCGGGCCCATCCAGTCGAGGTGCTCGATGCGCACGCGATAGGCGGCCTTGAGATTGGCCACGAGTGCTTCGATCTTGGCTTTGGAAGACGCGGGGAAATACTTGTCGGTATATAGCTGGCCCACCGCCCAGCCGAGATTGCCGAAGCAGGCGAGGCGGTCGCCCGCGCCGCAGTCGCCGCCGGACACCGCGTGCACGCCGCGCTTCCACAGCACTTCCATCTGCTGCTGGCCGGCGAGTGTCTTGTCGTGCATCTCGAAGTACGCCTGCTGGAAAGGCGTGGAAAGGTAGTACGCCGCATTGTCGGCGATGCGCGCCGCCTGCCACGCCTGGATGGTGGCGACGGGCGTCTTCGCGTACAGCGCCGCAAGCTGGGGAAACGCGGTCTTTTCCATCACCACGAGCTGCTTGCGCTCGCCGAGCTGGGTGGACTTGAGGAAGTCATTCCACGCAAACCCGGGCGCGAGCTTCTGCAGGTCGCTCACGCTCATCGGGTTGTACATGGCCACTGGATCGCGCTGTTCGACCTTGCTGATGCTGGCCTGCGCGATGGCAGTTTCGAAGGCCAATACATCCTTCGCTGCCGCCTCCGGCTGCGGCCAGCCGGCCAAGGTGAGCAGCTGCGTCACGTACGCCTGGTAGGCCGCTTTCTGTTTGGCAAATTCAGGCTTGAGGTAGTAGTCGCGGTCGGGCAGGCCGAGACCGGCCTGCGATACGTAGACGGCGTAGCGGTTGGTGTCCTTCAGATCCACATCGAAGTAGATGTTGAACAGCGATCCTTCGAAATCCAGGCCGCTGCGACCCATCAGCGCCGCCTGCGCGTCGCGCGTGGTGGCCTGCTTCACGGCATCGAGTTGAGGCGCGATCGGTTTGGCGCCAAGCGCATCGACGCGTGCCTGATCCATGAACGATTGATAGAACGCGCCGACCTTGCCTTCGATCGTTCCGTTGCCGGCTTTGTCCCGCGCCGCCGCCTCCATCAGATCGTGCAGGCGCTGTTCGGTGAGGTCGGTCATGGCCAGTCGCAGGCTGACGGCCGGCTTGTCGGGGGGGATCGGCGTGTGGTCCAGCCACGTGCCGTTGGCGTAACGGAAGAAGTCGTTGCCCGGCTTGACCGAGGTATCCGCGCCTGCCTGGTCGTAGCCCCATGCGCCGTATTGCGGCTTGCCGGAGGCGGCGTCCGCCGCGTGAGCTACGCCCAGGCTCAGTGCACATGCGCACGCTGCCGCCAGAATCCTGCTGACCATACGCTACTCCCGCCCCAATGATGGTCCGGGGATACTGGCACGACGGCGGGGTGCGGCCAGTGCTGGAAGTTGTGGTCGATCCACGGCCCAGGGCCCGGGTATGCCGGGCCGTGGGCCTCGTTGGCGGCCAGGGGTCAGTAACCGTTGCGCTGGTAGTGGATGCGGCCGCTGTCGTTGTTCAGCGAACGGTTGAGGTGCTGCTGTTCGGCGGCGGTCAGGTGGCCGCCGTGCTCGGCCATGTCGCGCATTTCGCGGGCCGCGATGTTGGAATCCTGGCGCTCGTCACGGAAGGCCTGTTGCGCGTTGATCTGGCCATCGGCAATGCCGGCGTCGATGCGATTCTGCTGGTTGGCCAGGCGCTGGTTCACCTGGTTGATGCGCCCATGCCCCGGGATATAGATCGGGCTGTCTTGCGCCGAGGCGGCGGCGCTGGCAATAGCGGCCACCAGGCCGAAGGCGATCAGGCTGGTGCGGATGTTCTTCATGATGGGTTCCTCGCAGATTCGAAAGTTTGGCGTGTCACGTGAGCGACATCGCGGCCTTCTTCGGGATGGCTGACTTTTGCCGGGAGCGGGAACCGTGGAGCGGTTGACGGAAGCGGCGGAGCTTTCAGGCCATACGTCGTTGAGCTGGCAGGTATAGGTTCGCGCCGGCACGACGGCGGGGTTTGCCAAAAGCACGGCGGGTTTGCCAAAAAGCACGGTCGGGCATCGCATGCCATGCACCCAAACGCAAACGGCCCGGCAGGGGCCGGGCCGTTGCGGTGGTTTGACGACGGCGATCGGTCGCCGGTGCGCTGCTTGTGTTCGTTCTGGCGTGGCCTCCGCTTCGCTGTCCAGGGGCCCATCCGGGTGCATTGCAGGATCAGGAAGGACGCTCGGTCAGCGTACGCAGGTTGAGCAAGCCTTCTTCGAAATCCTTGCCGACCATCTTGTCGAAGTTGAAGACCACGCCCATCAGCTTGCTCATGAAAGGCGAACGTCCCTGCATAGCCCAGATCACGCGCGTGGCATCGCCTTGCGGCTCAAGCACGAACTCGGCCGTGTTGCTTGCCTGGAATGGCGTGAAGAATTCCAGCTTGATGCGCACGAGCGAGGATGGCGTCGATTCGCTGATCTCCATCCTGCCGCTGCCGATGTTCTTGTTGCCATTCCAACCGTAGGCGGCGCCGGGACCCGATGACGGGCCTTCAAACGTGCGCTGCATCGCGGGGTCCTTCTTCTCGTACGGCGACCACGACTGCCAGCGATGCAGCTCGTTGATGAAGGGGAAGATGCGTTCCGGCGGGGCCTTGATCGACGCGGAGCGTTCGATGCGGAATTGATCGGGCCGCATGGCCGCGATGATCAACACGACAGCGACCAGCAGCAATACAACGATGAGTGCGATGAGCATGGGGAGCTTCCTTGATATCGAGATTGATGGGCAGAAGTCAGGCTTCGGCCGTTTCCATGGGGACCATGTGCATATAGGGCTGCGCTTCATGCAGCACGCGCGCGAACGAGGGGCGTTGCATCAGGCGCAACAGGTATTCAGCGGTCAGCGGATGAGCGTCCTCCAGCGGTATCACCAGATTGGCGTAGAACAGCGCAGGCGACGCGGCGCAGTCGGCCATGCTGTAGTGCTGGCCTGCGGCCCAGAGACGGCTGCCCTTGTCACGCGCGAATTCCAGTTCGATCAGGTCCAGTGCCGTGCGCAGCTTGTCGCGCGCCTGCGTCACGCCCAGATGGTCGCGCTCGGCCTTGGGGCGCAGGCGGTCGGTGATCACCTTTTGCATTGGCTCGCTCACGTACTGGTCGAAGAAGCGATCACGGAAGCGCACTTCGCGAGCTTGATCGCCATCTTGGGGAATCAGCGCCGCCTTCCCTGGATAGTGCAGCGCGAGGTACTCGATGATGATGCTCGATTCGGGTATCAGGCAGCCGCGCGCGTGATCATCGAGCACCGGGAACTTGCCGATCGGCCACAGCTTGTAGAACGCATCGCGCGCGGACTCGTCCATCAGATCCACCACGTGCGGGTGAAAAGGCGTGTCGTTTTCGTACAGCGCGATCAACACCTTGTGGCAGTACGACGCCAGGGGATGCATGTAGAGGGTGAGAGGCATGGCGGGGTCCTGGGTCAATGGGCGGGCGTGGCGAGCGCGACCTTGCCGGCGCCGTCGTCGATCAACGCTTCGACCTGGATGCGCAGCACCACCTCCATGCTGAAGCCATAGGACTTGCCGCTGTCCAGGCCGAACTCGTCGCGCTTGAACGTTGCATAGGCATCTGCCCCACAGAGTTCGCGCTTGTACATTGGATGCGGCATGCACTTGAAGCTCTTGATGGTGAGCTCCAGTGGACGCGTCACGCCGTGCAGGGTGAGTGAGCCGTCGACCTTGGTCGGCGCGCCGTTGACGAAGCCGCCGAGCTTGCCGCGGTAGGTGGCGGTAGGGTACTTGCTCACGTCGAACAGTTCGTTGCCGCGTGCGGCGTCGTTCAACTTGTCCAGGCCGAAATCCACGCTGGCGACGTCCACCGTGATGTCCACGCTGCCGTTGCCGGCAGACTTGTCCAGCATGACCTTGCCGGAGGTACGGTCGAACTTGCCGCGCCAGGTGGAGAGCCCACCCATGTGATCGGCCTCGAAGCTGGGGTAGGTGTGAGCCGGATCGATCACATAGGTGGCCGCGGCGGCCTGCGCTGCGTTGGCAGCGGACAGGCACAACAAGGCGCCGGCAAGGGTACAGGTGGTGCGATGGGGCAGGGACATCGTCGACTCCTTCGAGGGGCGGGCTGGCGCCGTTTTTGGCGCGCTCACCCTCATGACGAACGGGGAGGGCGGATTTCGACACGGTGCCCCGAGGTCGGCAGGGGCCCTCGCCAGCCGGCTGCGGTAGGCTGTACACCGCACCGTCTTCCGCCAAGGGGCCACGCCATGCGCGCGCCAACGGGTTCAGTTGTCGGGTTGTGTTCCGCGTCGGCCACGCTGTGCGCGATGGGGATGGCGTTTCTGGGTTACTGGGGCGTGCACGAGCCGGTGCCATGGCGCGTCGTCGACGTCTTCGTGATCGTGCTGGCCTTTCTGGGTTTCGGCTTGCTGGCGTCGGTGCCATGGATCATCACCACGCCCGTGACCGACGACAGCGCCGAACGCATCCGTCCCGCCCGCCGCGCCTTCGCCTGCGGTGTGATCGCCATCTGGCTGGCGGCGGTGCTGGCCATCGTGGGCTAGGCCAGCGCTTGCAGGTGAACTTCAGGCGTCGACGGGATACGGGCCGTCGCTGAAGCTGTCGGCGTGATAGCCCTTGGAACCGATCAGCCTCGCCAGCGGGCTGCGGATGTCCTCGCCTGCTTCCAGACGCGCCACTACAGCCGCGAAATCGTGGCGCGGCGCCCAGCCGAGTTCGTCGCGCGCCCGCTGGTTCACATAGACCCGATCGATGCCCTGGGCCATGTCCCAGCCGTGCCGTGCATAGACGGCGTCGTAACCGGGCACGCGCCGCCGCACGATCAGGGGCGCATAAGCGCGCAAGGCGGCGAGATCCTCCGGCAGGAACGGTGTGGTTGCGCTGATGATGTAGCGGCGAAAACCGAGCGCAGGCGCGCGTCGCGCGGCGAGCAGGTGCGCGCTCACCACGTCTTCGATGTCGACGCGCCGGTAGAGGTATTCGTTGGTCTTGAGGTTGTCGTCGGTATAGCGGGTGCGCACCGAGCGGTCGTCGTCTTCCTCGGGAAAGAAGCGCGACGTGCGCAGCACCATGGTCGACAGCCCCTGATTGCGCGAAAACAGTTGGCACAAATCTTCGGCCGCGGCCTTGGTGACGCCGTAGATGTTCTTGGGCACGGCCAGCGTGTCTTCGGTCACCCAGACCGCCGGCTCGCTCGCCGGCGGCACCAACGCATCGCCGAACACGCTGGTAGTGCTGGTGTAGACGAACGATTCCACGCCGGTGGCCACGGCCTCTTCGAGAAGGTTGAGCGTGCCGGTGAGGTTGACGTCGATGAAATCCTGCCGCATGTGCGTGGCGACGTGCGGCTTGTGCAGCGTGGCCGGATGGAACACGGTGGCGCAGCCCGCGATACAGCGACGCACGAAGGCACGGTCGCAGATCGAACCCAGGCGCTGGGTGTACGGTCCTTCAACCACATCCAGCCCGATCACCTCGTGGCCGAGCTCAAGCAGGGTGCGTGCCAGCGCTTCACCCAGGTGACCCGAACTGCCCGTGACAAGCATGCGCATACTGGACCGCAACCACGACCGAGCTGAGATGGGACTCGATCCTAGCATCCGTATTCAGGGCATGGACATCGCGCCCCGTGCTCAAACTTCCGCTTTAAACGTACGGCCAAGGGGCTTGCCCGGCCCCACGTAATGGCGGAACAGATAGAACAGCGGGCGGTAGCGTTGCGGATCCACGTGCTGGGTGCCGGCCACCGTCACGTCCTCGTGCGCGTGCACGTGCAGCGTGGCCAGTTCGATGATGGCGTAGCCGCCAGCGCCATCACGCCACGCATCCAGAGGGCGATCGAGCTCCAGCATTACGCGCGCTTCCATTTGCAGCGGGCATTCCATGATGCGTGGCGGCTTCACCGAGAGCGATGCTTCGGCATGCCAGCCGCCCAGCGCGAACTTGTCCGCCTCGTGGCGATAGCCGTTGGCCAGCTTCCAGGCAGGTACGGGATCGCGGCCGGTGGTGGGGGCGATGCGCTCCACGCCGCGATGCATGGCTTCACTGGCAAAGTTCAGCACGCATTCGCGTTCGCGGCGCAGGTTTGCCAAACCCTGTCCGCCGCCGGCGAGACCGATCACGATGCGGTCGGCCAGTGCCCAGGCGGAAGACATCGGCGTGATATTGGTCGAGCCATCCTCGTTGCAGGTGGTGATCAGCAGCACCGGCGTGCCTAAGTAGAGGATGGAAGGGTGAATGACGCGGGTGTCGGGGTAGCGATGCATGTCCATGAGTTCAGTGTCGCTGCCCATGCCGCTGAACGTTTCGCCACGCATCAAAGTGTTTAGCAAAACGACCGCGCTAGACTGCGCGCATGAACGATGCGATCGCTCCAAGCCGCTACCAGCTGGCCGAGATTGGCGCGCTGCTCGCCGAGCCGGCACGCGCCGCCATGCTGCTGGCCTTGATCGACGGCACGGCGCGTCCAGCAGGCGAGCTGGCGCGCGCGGCCGGTGTCGGGGCCGCGACCGGAAGCGCGCACCTCAAGCGTCTGCTCGAAGGCGGCCTGCTTGCCGTGCAGGAACAAGGTCGCCATCGTTACTACCGCCTCGCGGATGACGACGTGGCTGCGATGATCGAAACGCTGGCCGCGCCACGCGCACGACCGGTATTGCCTGATCCGACCGGCGGCGATCGACCGTTGCGCCTGGCCCGAACCTGTTATCGGCATCTCGCGGGGCGATTGGGCGTGGGCTTGTGCGATGCGTTGTTGCAGCAGGGTTACCTGCTGGCCGCGAGCGAGGGCATGCGTCTGCAGGATGACGGCGCGCACGCGCTGGTGCAGGCCGGTCTCGACGCCGCGCGTGTGCAGGCCTTGTTGCCGCTGGCCGGACGCAGCTGTCTGGATTGGACGGAACGTCGCCTGCATCTGGGCGGCCCGCTCGGGGTCGCGTTGACAGACGCGTTACTGGAGGCCGGCTGGTTGCGCCGCCGTGCCGGCAGTCGCGCGCTGCAGCCCAGCGATGATGGATTGCGTCGAATGATCGCGCTTGGCGTGCCGTGGGAGAACAGTCGCTGACGTGTTTCCACTTCCCTGTAGGAGCGCACTTGTGCGCGACCGCAGCGCTGGGGTGCACCGCTCTGTTGGCTGGTCGCGCACAAGTGCGCTCCTACAAGGGCTCTAGGCGCTGCGCCGCCTCAAGCAGCGCAGCGCCACACCCGCATCAAGCCTGCTTCTTCTTGAAGATCTTCGCGAACAGCCCGCCGATCGCCGCGATCCCGATCACCACGAACTTCTTGAGCGCCAGCAACATGATGCCCAGCTTCGCGAACAAGCCGGCCTTGGCGGCTATGCCGCCCGCCACCAGCGCTGCGATGCCGTAGGCCGCAGCCTTGTCCGTGCTCGAGTTGTAATCGGCATAACGCTCGCCGGCATTGAACTCGGCCATCGCCACTACGTCGGGCATGTCGGCACGTACCTGGGCGAGCTGGTCGATCGGCGCGATGGCGTTGAGCGAGAGATAGCCCTTGCGGCCGAGCACGCGGATCGCATAGTTCAGCGATTGCCCGTCGGCGCTGCCGTCGGCCTTCTTGAACTTCAGGTCGCGCGCCCAGTACAACTTGTGGCTGGCCTCGTCGTAATGCGGCGGCTCGGCCCAGCCGACCAGTTCCACGGCCGGATAGCCTTCCTTGAGTCGCTCAGGGTTGCTGTCCTGGGCGGCCTTCTTCAGGTCCTTGAGCATGTCGTCATAGTCGATCTTCTCGGCGTCCTTGTCGGACACATAGCCCTCGTCGACAAAGGTGACCACCACGGCCCAGGTTTTCTCGTCGAGCACGGCATGCGCGTCGGTGCTGGGGATGATCATGCCCAGCACGCTGTTGTCCGGCGGGTTGCCCCAGGCCTGCGTCAAGACGCGCTGTGCATCGGCGGCGGAAAGAAAACTGTAGCCATTGGCCAGCTTCAGCGTGGCCTGCGCGCCCGGAATGGAAACGTCGCCCGTGGTCGGGTGCAGCGAGCTGACAAACGCCTCGGCGGACGTGTGGTGCTCGCCGTCCTCGGGCATGGCCGCGACCGGTGCGGCGATAACAAAAGCGGCCAGCAATGCCATGGCCGGCAGTAGCGTCTTGCGAAGCATGGATTTTCCCCTGGTATCGTCCGTTGATACGCATCCCTGAGATGCGGTTGCCGCTCCCCCCGGAGCGGCAACCCGGCCATCTTATCGTTTCGCAAGGCCTTGCGGTTTGACGCCGATTGCTCAGGGCGACTTTGGAGCCGCCGAGCGCTCGAAGCTGCCGGCATCGCCAGGGAACACCACCGGGCTTTCATAGCCGTCGGCCGACACCGCCGAGACGCCGAAGAACCAGTCGTCGATCACCACATCCTTGATCACCGCCTGGTCGCTGTCGCCCACCACGCGGCTGTACTGCCACTGCGGCGCGGTCGTGTCGCGCCAATGCACGATGTAACCCGCAGCGCCCGGCACCTTCTTCCAGTGCACGGTCGTGTCGCTGGCCAGTGCGCCTTCGATGCTCACGCCGGACGGCGGTGCCGGGGCACGGCTCAGCGCCGCCATGGTCACCGTGTTGAGTGCGGTGACGCGGGCGAGGTAGCGGAAGTCGACGCCGTCGATGGTGTCGCCGTATTTGATGCCCTTCTCCGTGCGCAGGTCCTGATGCTGGCGGGTGTAATCCTCATGGCCTTCGGTCACGCGCACGCCGGGATAGCCCGCTTCCAGGAACGGCACCTGGTCGCCGCCGCGGCTATAGCGGTCGGTGCGATACACCATGTGCACGCGCAGGTCCGGCAGATACGTGGTCGCCATCTGCTCCATGTAGCGCGCCACATTGCGCGAGGGCGAATCCACTTCGCCGCCGTGATAGGCGCGGTACTTCGCCTGTTCCGGCGTTTCGTTGGTCTTGGTGCCTTCGGAGAAGATGCGCACCGTGGTGTTGTCCAGCACGCCGTTCAGGCCGTGGCTGTTGCCGACGATGTCGTTGTTGAGATCGGCCTGCACGTTCCAGCCCTGCGCGACGGCGTAGTCGGCCAGCACCTTGCCGCCGTACAGACCCTGCTCCTCGCCGGACAGCGCGGCGAACACCAGGGTGGCGTCGTTGTCTTCCTTGGACAGCAGTCGCGCCGCTTCCATCAAGGCGGCCACGCCGGAGGCATCGTCGTTGGCGCCGGGAGCATCGGACTTGGCATTCATCACGTCGGTGACGCGCGAATCGAGGTGACCCGTCATCACGATCACGCGCTTGGGATCGGTCTTGCCGCGCTTGATCGCAACCACGTCCATCACTTCGGTGGACTGCGGAATGCGCTTGCCGGTGAACATCTGCGACGGCGTCACCACCTCGATGCAGCCGCCGCAGGCCTTGGAGATCTCCTCGAACTGCGACTTCACCCAGCGCCGCGCGGCGCCGATGCCGCGCTTGTCGGATTTGGTATCCGACAGCGTATGACGCGTGCCGAAACTCACCAGCTTGGCGATGGTGGCATGCAATTCCGCTTCGCTCGGCGCGGTGGACAAAGCCTGCAGCGATGCATGCTGGCGCGGCTGTGCAGGCGCGTCGTCGGCATAGGCGGTAGAGATGGCAAGGCACAGCGCGAAGGGCAGTAGGGACGGGGCAAGGCGCATCAGGGTCTCCCGGTGATCAGCCCCCGACTTTACATCGCTGACATGGCCGCGCAGAACCATGCCATTTGGCCCTCCCCGGAGCGCGCCGCACTCGTGTTGCCGAGGCAGCGCAGGGTCTTACGGCTTGACCAGGCTGATCTCGAACAGCTTGGGCCAGCGCTTGCCGGTGACGTACAGCCGATCGTGCTGTTCGTCGTACGCGATGCCATTGAGCACGTCGTTGCCCGGATCAGGCAGGCGGCTCACATCGAGCAATCCGCTGAGGTCGATCCAGCCGGTGACATGGCCGGTGGCCGGGTCGATGCGTGCGATGCGATTGGTCATCCACACATTGGCGTAGATCTCGCCCTTCACCCATTCCAGCTCGTTGAGATTGCTCACCGGCTCACCATTGTCGGTGACCATGATGCTGCCGGTGGCGGTGAGCGTGTTCGGATCGAGCACGCGCAGCACCGGCGAGCCATCGCTCATGTACAGATGCTTGCTGTCGCGGGTGAGCGCCCAGCCCTCGCCGGGATAGCGGAAGGTGCGCTGCTGCTTGAAGCTGGCCAGGTCGTAGACAAAACCCAGCTCGCTCTTCCACGTGAGCTGGATCAGCTCATGGTTCCAGTCGACGATGCCTTCGCCGAAATACGCATCCGGCACGTCATGGCGCTGCAGCACCTTGCCGGTTTCGAGCTCCACTTTCCGTACCGTCGATTCGCCCGCTTCGCCGGTGCTCTCGTACAGATAGCCGTCCTTGTAGAACAAGCCTTCCGTATACGCCGAGGTGTCGTGCGGATAGACGTGCACCACGCGATAGCCATACACCGGCGTGGCGGCGTGGGTGGAAGCAGAGCCGATGAGGGCGATCAGGGCGAGCGCGTAGCTGAGCCGGCGTATCATGAAAACGAAATCCTTTGCGAAGGGCAGCCTCGCGCGAAGTCGGGCAGCGGGTAACCTCAGTGCAGCGAGCGTACCCGGAAGTTCCGCCCCTTGATCTTGCCCGCGCGCAGCCGCTCCAGCGCCTTGTTCGCAAGATCGCGACGGATCGCCACATAGGCGCGCGTGGCAAACACATCGATCTTGCCGATGTCCTTGGCGTCGAGCCCGGCATCGCCCGTCAGTGCGCCGAGGATATCGCCGGGTCGCAGTTTGTCCTGGCGGCCGGCATCGATCACCACCGTTTTCATCGGCGCAAGATTGAGCTGCTTGCCGCGCGAGGGCGCCACCCGCAGCGGATGCCACGGCAGCGGCTGGCCCAGCTGTTGTTCGATGTTGATCGCCTTGGGGCGTTCGCGCGGCGTCACCAGCGTGATGGCGAGACCGTTTTCGCCGGCACGACCGGTGCGGCCCACGCGATGCGTATGCGTGTCCGGATCGTGCGCAATATCGAAGCTCACCACCAGGGGCAGCGCCACGATGTCGAGGCCACGCGCGGCCACATCGGTGGCCACCAGCACGGCGCAGCTGCGGTTAGCGAACTGCACCAGCACTTCGTCACGATCGCGCTGCTCCATGTCGCCGTGCAGTGCGAGCGCCGAGAAGCCGCGCTTGTCCAGTTCCTCGGCGACCGCGTCCACGTCCTTGCGCATATTGCAGAACACCAGCGCGTGCTGCGCCTGTTCGTCCCGCAGCGTGCCCTTGGCCAGCAGTTGCGCGAGCGCATCGAGTTTCTGCGCCGGCTCCACTTCGTGGAAGCGCTGCTCGATGGTGGTTTCCTCGTGCGGCGTTTCCACCGTCACTTCCACCGGGTCGCGCTGCAGGCGCTTGCTCACCTGGCGGATTTCCTCGGCGTAGGTGGCCGAGAACAGCAGTGTCTGGTGATGCTTGGAGATGCGCCCCACGATGTCGTCGATGGCTTCGGAAAAGCCCATGTCGAGCATGCGATCGGCCTCGTCCAGCACCAGCACCTTGATGCCGCCGCCGTGCAGGCTGGCGCGCTTGAGATGCTCCTGGATGCGCCCCGGCGTGCCGACCACGATATGCGGGTCATGCGTGAGCGAGGCGAGCTGCGGTCCGAGCGGCATGCCGCCGCATAGCGTCAGCAGCTTCACGTTGGGAATATTGGCCGCCAGCTTGCGGATGGCCTTGCTCACCTGGTCAGCCAGCTCGCGCGTGGGGCACAGCACCAGCGCCTGCAGCCGGATCGTCTCCACGTCGATCTGCTGCAGCAGTCCCAGCCCGAATGCAGCGGTCTTGCCGCTACCGGTCCGGGCCTGCGCGATCACATCGCGTCCTTCCAGGATCGGCGGCAGGCTCTGCGTCTGCACCGGCGTCATCTCGGTAAAGCCGAGGGTTTCCACGCTGGCGAGCAGCGCGGGCTTTAAGGGGAGTGTGCGGAAGTCGGTCATGCGGCTATTGTCGCATGCCGGTTGGCTGGGCCTTAAAAGGGGTTGGGGCGAGTAGTGAGGGCGCCAAGACCCGCCCATCCACTCTCGCCCCTAGTCCTGAAAAACTCAGCTCTGCATATCTTCCAGCTCGATCCCCTTGGTCTCGCGCACGGCCTTCAGCACGAAGACCAGCGAAATCAGGGCAAACGCGGCATACAAGCCGTAGGCAAAGGCGAGGCCTGCCTCAGCCAGCGCCGGGAAGGTGCTGGTGATGGCGAAGTTGGCCAGCCACTGGGCGGCGGCGGCCACGGCCAGTGCGATGGCGCGGATACGGTTGGGGAACATTTCGCCCAGCAGCACCCACACCATCGGGCCCCAGCTGAGGCCGAAGAACACCACGTAAGCGTTGGCGGCGACCAGGGCCACCATGTTCCACGGCGCCGGCAAACTCAGCGTGGCGCCGCTGCCGGTGGCCTGCGAGAAGCACCAGGCCATCGCGCCGAGCGTGACGGCCATGCCGGCCGAGCCGATCACCAGCAAGGGCTTGCGGCCAATGCGATCCACCAGCGCGATGGCCACCAGGGTCACCAGCACATTCACCACCGAGGTGGCCACCGTGATGGAGAACGAGTCGGCTTCGCTGAAGCCCACCGAATGCCATAGCGTGGACGAGTAATAGAAGATGACGTTGATGCCCACGAACTGCTGGAACACCGACAGCAGGATGCCGATCCACACCACCGGCAGCAGGCCAAAACGCGGGCCGCGCAAATCCTTCAGGGTGGGACGATATTCCGAGTGCAGGCTCTGCTGGATGTCCTTCACCTTGGCATCGAGCGCAGCCTCGTTGTGCATCCCCAGCACCTGGCGCAACACGTCCTTGGCTTCCGCCAGGCGACCCTTGGCCACCAGGTGGCGCGGCGATTCGGGCACGCCGAGCACCAGCGAGCCGTAGATCAACGCAGGTACCACGGCAACCAGGAACATCCAGCGCCATGCGTCCAGGTTGAACCACAGCTTGTGCGAGGCGCCGCCAGCCGTACCGGCCAGCCACGCATCGCTGAGCAGTGCGGCAAAGATGCCGAGCACGATGGCCAGCTGCTGCAGCGAACCGAGTCGGCCGCGCACGGCGGCAGGCGAGATTTCCGCGATATAGGTCGGCGCGATCACCGAAGCCACACCCACGCCGATGCCGCCCACCAGGCGCCAGAACACCAGCAAGCCCACGCCATTGACCAGACCCGCGCCCAAGGCGCTCAAGGCCAGCAATACGGCAGCGACCTGCATCGCGCGCACTCGGCCGACGCGATCGGCCAACGGACCGGCGTACCACGCACCGGCGGCGGAGCCGAGCAGCGCGCACGACACAGCAAAACCGATGTGGGCTGCATCGAGCCCGAAATTCCCGCGCACGGCATCGACGGCGCCGTTGATCACGGCGGTATCGAAGCCGAACAGGAAGCCGCCGAGTGCGGCGGCTGCAGCGATCAAGACGACGCGCGCGGTAGCGTGTTGTCCCAGGTCACCGACGGAGTTCGTCGACGTCGGTGTGGAATTCAGATTCATTGCCTCTCCCCAATCCAGAGTCCGGCGATTCTGCGCTGGCAGTGCCGGTTTATTGAAGTGAATACGTATGCATCAGAGTGGGCGGGATGTCGAGCTTTCGGGGTGGGGGATAGGGATGTTGCGGGTGCGTAGGGAGGGGAGTGGGGTGGTTTGCGGGATGGCGGGGGATGGTGGCGCGGGTAGCCAGTTCTTGTGTTGCTTCGCAGCATGATTTCGAGGCTGTCTAGCATTTCGCTCTGCGGCAGGGTTTAAGCCGCAGTCTTCGCTTACTCGTCATCCCTGCGCAGGCAGGGATCCAGTGACTGTGCGCTTGGTTGTCGCCATACCGCACTCTGGCCCCCCTGCCGCGGGCTTCCGTCCTCCTGCCGGAGGCCGGGTCACTTTCTCTTGCTTGCCCAAGAGAAAGTAACCAACGGAGAAGGGCCCCCCGGATGACGCGCCTTGCGGGCCTACGGCCCTCCAGGTGCGCGGTCGGGTTACGGGGTTTTTCGACAGGACATCCTTGTCCTGTCGAAAAACTGGCCGCATCCATGCGGCCACCCTGCGGGCTTTCCTCCACCCGCCCGCCGCGTCATACGGGGACCCCAGGGGCTAGAGCCACATCAAGAGCCCAAAGCCCGTCGCGCGGCGCCGCTATTTGTGGGAGCGCACCCTGTGCGCGAACGCCGACCGCAGGGCGGCCTGTTGGGCCGCGGTCGCGCACAGGGTGCGCTCCTAGAAGGGGTGACGCAGGTATGGGGACGGCGGATCAATCTTGCCGGTCGGCTCTTTGTGGGAGCGCACCCTGTGCGCGACAAACCTACGGAGCGGAATACTCGGCCTTGGTCATCGCCATCGATCGATGCGAGCGCCACCCAGCCACGCATCAACTAAGAAACAACCTCTCCGCCAACTTCGCCAGCGGTTTCTCCATCGCGTTCTGCAATCGCGGCGGCAATTCCAGCGGCTTGAGCAACATCTTCACCGTCATCTCCGCGGGAATATTCCGACGCAGCAGATCCTGCGCGCGTCCCGTGACGCGCTTGAACTCGGCGTGGTTGTCCTTGTGCTGCGGATAGCACTGGTCGAACACGTGGCGCAGCGCGATGTCGCTGTCTTCGCCGCGGATTTCGTTGAGGCGGCGCAGGATGACCCGAAATATCTTGTAGCGACCGAAGCCTTCGCGTTCGCGATACAGGCGGTAGTGCTGGTAGAAATTCTTGTAGTGGCGGACTTCGTCGCTCTTGATGTGACCGGTGAGCTGCTTGAGCACGGGCTCATCGGTGATGTCGTTGAGCGCGCGGTAGAGGCTGGCGGTGCCGGTTTCCACCACGCAGCGCGCGGCCAGTTCAAGGCCGCGGACCGGTTCCAGTTGTTCGGCGGTGCACACCGCGCCGTACTCGGCCCAGAACGCGGCGAAGCCCTTGTCCCAGTCGAATTCCGGCCACACCGCTTTTACATAGGCGGCGAGGGCGCGGCCGTGTTGCAGTTCCTCGTGTTCCCAATGCTGGCTGAGCCAGGTCTGCAGGGTCTCGTCGCCGGCGAAGTGGTCGACCAGATTGTGCGTATACAAGTCCGAACCGCTCTCGACGAAGGAGGCGCTGCACAGCAGGAAGAACAGGTCTTCGTTCTGGCGTACACGTTGGATGTCGATCCGGCTGAAGTCCAGGTTTTCGAGGGTCCAGGGCAACGATTGGGCATAGCTCACGCGGGCTTTCCTGTGCGGGGCCGAAGGGCTGGTTTGACGCGGGGCACGGCGCCAGCCTGGCATGACGATCGTGTGACAGCATACGACGAGACGACGACGCGGGATTAACGAGCGCCGACCCGCGGGGCTGTCGGCCGGCTCAGCGCACCACGGTCACTGGCACGTGGGCGCGTTCCAGCACGTCGCTGGAGACGGAGCCGAGCAGCCAGCGCGCGAGCGCGCCGCGCTCGGTATGGCCGATCACGATGTGATCGATGGCGTGGTTGCGCACCTGCTCAAGCAGGACATCGCCGGGGCTGCCGCGCACCACCTCGGCGTCGATCAGGGACGCCGTGCCCGGCACCAGATCCTTCACTTCGTCGAGCAGCTGGGAGCATCGCTTGCCGCCCTGGTCGGCGATCATCAGCGAGCAGGTGTCGGCGCTGCCTTCGGTCACCTGCAACACCGACACCACGCGGACGCGGCCACCCGATGCCTGCGCCAGTTGCACGGCAAAACGCAGCGCGCGCTGCGACGTGGCGGAGCCGTCATAGCCGACCAGCGAGTACTTGAGCATGCGCCACCTCTGCTGCGGGCAGGCTTGCCGCGTCGAGCCCAGGTCTTGCTGGCCCCAAGCGCATTGACCTGCGGTTTTCTGGGTCTGGAGCCAGCGTAATCCTCACCGCGCGCCTGCGCTACGGGTGGTGGGCTCTATAGGGCAATCCGATGCATGCCCGCATCCCGCGCGCGCAACGTACGGGCATGGCAGGCTTTTTTTAAGCTCCAAGACAGCGTCAACGCCAAGCCGTTAACGAAGCATCCAGCTATTTGCACACTGCGTTCACGGGAACTGCCGACCATGGAGGCGCTACGGCGGACATGTGCAAGCACTGCGCTGACCACAGTGGCTGACCTCGTCCGAAGTCCACATTCACTGCAAGGAGATGAAAATGATCAAGCGTTCAATGGGTATGGCGGCTCTCGTACTGGCCTGCGCCGGCGCCATGTCGATGGCACCTGTCACCGCAGCCCGTGCGGCGGAAGCCGAAGTGAAGTGCGATCTCTCCTTCAGCATTTCCGGATGGTCGCTCATCTACAAGCATGCCTCCGGCAGCGGCACGGTGGTTTGCAATAACGGCCAGAAGTCCAAGGTAAAGATCTCGGTGAACGGCGGCGGCATCACCGCCGGCAAGTACCGTATCGACAACGGCAAGGGTGACATCTCCAACGTCCGCAGCATCGACGATGTGTTCGGCACCTATGCGCAGGCCGGCGCCGAGGCGGGCGTGGTGAAGAGTGGAGAGGCACAGGTACTGACCAAGGGCACCACCTCGCTGGCGCTGCATGGCAGTGGCCAAGGCGTGAACCTCGGTGTGTCGGTGGGCGCGTTCGAGATCGACCGCGAATAACTCGCCCTGGCACGCATGATCCAGAGGGCGCCGCATGGCGCCCTTTGTTTTGCAGCGCGTAAACTGCGTTGGCCAAACTTTTGGAGTGTCCCGATGCGTCGCCTGCCGTTCCTGTTGATGTTGAGTCTGCTGCTGGGCCTGCTGGCTCCGGCCTACGCCGACGAGCCCGCCGCCACATTGCCGCGGGTCGGCCAGAAAGCGCCCGATTTCCGCCTGCAGGACCAGAACGGCAAGTGGCATGCGCCGGCCGATCATCAGGGGCGTTGGGTCGTGCTGTATTTCTATCCGAAGGACTTCACGCCCGGTTGCACTGCCCAGGTCTGTGCGTTCCGCGACGATGTCGCCAAGCTGCGCCAGCAGGGTGCCGACGTGCTCGGTGTGAGCCTGGACGATGTGAAGTCGCATGCGGAATTTGCCGCCAAGTACCACGTGCCGTTCCCCTTGCTCTCCGATGCCGACAGCAAGACCGCGCAGGCCTATGGCGTGCTCGCCTCCAAAATGGGCTTCAAATACGCGCGGCGCACCACCTTCCTGATCGATCCGCAGGGCAGGGTTGCCAAGGTTTACGAGGACGTGGATCCGGAGAAGAATTCGGCCCAGGTGCTGGCCGATCTCGCCTCGCTGAAGGCGTCGTCCTGATGCCGCTGATGCTGCGCAGTGAGTCTCGCCGCCGCGACGGCTTCGCCTTGTGGCGCATCGTGGCCTGGCTGATCCTGTTGCTGGCGGCCTACGGTTGCCTGCAATACGCGCTGCATGCCACCCAGTTGTGGCGTGTGCTGCAGCCGTTGCCCGCATCAAATACGGGCGACATTCTTCAGCTGCACAAGATGCTGGCCTGGGATGTTTTGTATTTCGTCGCAGCGCTGGCGCTGGTGGTGATCTGCGCGGGCGCCATTCTTCGCCAGGGTTGGGCGCGGCCATCGCTGCAGCTGGCCTGTGTGCTGCTGGCGGTGGGCTGGGGGCTGGTGGGCGGCTTGATGCTGTTTATGCAGTGGCGCGAATTCAGCCAGGCGGTGGCTCTGACCAACGCCCAGGACACGCTCGATACCGCCTCGCAAATGGCGATGGCGCATATGCGCCGGTCGTTCCTGATGGCCGTGGGGATCAAGTTCGTCGGGGTGCCGGTATTGCTGTGGCTGGCCTGGTGGCTGGGGCGCCCGCCGGTGCGCGCCCAGTTCCGCTCGCGGCGCTGAGCACCTTCGGTTCAGGCCCGGTTGCCGCGGCGCGGGTTATCGCTGCGGCACCGATTGCTCCGGGTGTTCCCATGGTCCTGCGCCGCCTGTCTCTTCTCGCCACTCTCTCGCTGGGCAGCGTGGCCTTGCACGCGCAGGATCTGGCGACCACTTGCCACGCCACCAGCAGCTATGACCTGACGATTGCGCCCGATCGCCTGCTATTCGATCGCCCGCAGCCGTCGCCACGCCAGGTGGAGTTGCGCGACGGCAGCCTGCGTACCGATGGCAGCAAGGTCACCCTACGCCCGGACGAGCAGGACCGCCTGGCCTTGTTCGAGCGTGAATTGCGGGCCCTGGCGCCCCGCGCGAAGACGGTGGCAGCCAACGGCGTGGACATGCTGGCTGCCGCGATGCACGACGAAGGCGCGCGGCTCTCGCTGGACCCTGCGACGCGGACGGAACTGGACCGCCGCGTGGCATCCCGGGCAGCGGAACTCAAGCAACGCCTGGCGGCCAGCAACAGTACCCACGACTGGCAGGGCAATCTGGCCGATCAATACGCCAACCAGCTGGCCTCCGACCTGATGCCCTTGCTGGCCAATGATCTGGGCCAGCAGGCCATGAATGCCGCCATGACCGGCGACTTGCAGGCGGCAGCCAATCTGCGCGATACCGCCGGCGACCTCACCACCCAGCTGCGGCCTCGGCTGGAACAGCGGATGCAGGCCCTGGGACCGCAGGTCCAGGCCTTGTGCCCGGCGGTCCAGCGGCTCGCCGAGTTGCAGCAGGGCATCCGCGGCGCGGGCGGCCAACCCCTGAACCTATTGGACGTAAGCCAGTAAAACCCCCGCTGAGCGAGGGTTTCTTTTAGATCGGAGATTAACCCTACGCTAAGTGGCGAGGGACGAGGATGGCGCCTGCATTCGTTTTTAGCTCAGCAGGAGGCGACTTCGTGTCGCGTGCACCGCATTACAACGCCCTTATCCGGCGTGGCATCGATGACCGGGACCTGTATCGCAGGGCGCTGGTCCACGTCCGGGAACCTGGACTGCAGGCCTTGCTGGCCGAGAACCTGCACACCCTCGATGCGCTGATCGGCGACCTGCAGGCGCAGATGCATGCCTCCGGCCGCACTCCCGCCCGGCACGGCACGCTGGCCGGCGCGGTGCGTGGGGCGCTGGCCGATATGGTCACCGGCATGGCGTCCAACCGCGATTCGGCCTGGGTCCACTATCTGGCCCGCCACGAGTGCGCGCTGCTGAACAGTTTCGAGCAGCAGATGGCGCTGGCCTCGGACGAATCGGCACGTGTGCTGAGGGTCCAGTTGTCGCGCCTGCACGGCATCCATAAGGATATGCACTGCCTGGCCGGTACCACCCACGGTTGACCGGTCGCCTATCGTAAGGAGTGCGCGTGCCGACCCCCACGGACGTGCTGGATTTCTGGTTCGCAGGCGGTTCCCAAGCGCACTGGTATGAGCGCGACGACGCCTTCGACGCGGCCATTCGTGAGCGCTTTGGAGACACGCTGGACGCCGCCCGGCGTGGTGATCTCGATCACTGGGCGCAAACGCCCGAGGGCTGGCTGGCCCTGCTGATCGTGCGCGATCAGTTCAGCCGCAATCTGTATCGCGACGATGCCCGCGCGTGGTCGGCCGATCCCATGACGCAAATGCTTGCGCTCGATGGGATCGCCCGCGGCGACGACCAGCGTCTGACGCCGATGCAGCGTGTTTTTGCCTATATGCCGCTCGAACATGCCGAGAGCCCAAAATTGCAGAAGCACTGCGTGCACCTGTTCGAACGGCTGGTGGCCGGTCAACCAGCGTCCGAGCGCCCGCGTTTCCAGAACTTCCTTGATTACGCCCGGCGCCATCACGATGTGATCGCGCGGTTCGGCCGGTTTCCCCACCGCAACGCCGTCCTCGGTCGTGTCGATACGCTGGCGGAACAGGCGTATCTTGGGACACCGGGATCGGGTTTCTGAGCGTCACCGACGACACGGAGTTCATCATGCGCCGCTATCTGTTCATTGCTCTGTTGCTGCTGAGCGCCACCGCCACGGCAGCCAATACTTATCGCGTGGGCAGCGAGGTGCTGACGGTCGGCGACAGCGCCGTGCGCGCGATGCAGCTGATGGGCAAGCCGGATTTCAAAGAGCCGGTGCAAAGCGACTTTGGCGGCTACCAGGGCGAGCGCTGGCAGTACATGCGCGATGACGGACGCGTCGTCATCATCACCATCCTCAATGGCAAGGTGTCGGACATCGCCGACCGATCGCGCTGAGCGTTTTGCCATCCACCCGAACGACGGCAGCGGGCGACGCTTGCCGACAGCAGGTCGCGGCCGCGAACGCATGCCGTGGCCGGGTATCGCATCGCTAAGGTGACTCTCCGCGCCGGGCGCAAAGGGAGAGGGCCGAGCGATGCGTCGAACCATGTGCCTGAGCGTCCTCTTGTTCGCCTGCGCGGCTTACGCCGGCAGCGGAACCTTGCGTGTCGGCAGCCAGGTGTTGGTGGTGGGCGACAGCGCCACGCGGGTCCTCGAGCTGCTGGGCAAGCCGTCGTACCGCTCGCGTGCCGCCACTTCTTCGAACAGCCACCGCAGTAGCCGAAGGAGCCGCGGGAACCGCGGTCGATCGGCATCGTCGGGCGGCGAGCAATGGCAGTACCGTCAGGGCAGTCGAGTCGTGACCATCGTGATGGTCGACGGCAAGATCAGCGCCATCCGCGACGACGGTCACTGAGCAAGATGGCGGCGTGGACGCCGCTCATGCGATAACTGGCGCGAGGGAAGGGAGATCGCGTCATGTCCGAAACGACTGAATCGGCGGAGCACCGTTCGCCAAGCCTGCTGCGCCCGCGCCAGCCGGGCATGCACGGCAAGGTCACCAATATCGAGCTGTTCTTCGATCTGGTGTTTGTCTATGCCGTCACGCAGCTGTCCCACACGCTGTTGGGCGACTTGAGCGTGCTGGGCGCCGTGCATGTCTTGCTGCTGTTCCTGTCGGTCTGGTGGGTGTGGATCTTCACCGGCTGGATCACCAACTGGCTCGACCCCGATCGCTTCGCCGTGCGCTTGCTGGTGCTGGCGCTGATGTTTGCGGGCCTGTTGTTGTCGGTAGCGCTGCCTGAAGCGTTCGACGGCCACGGCCTGATGTTCGCCAGTGCCTACGCCTCGATGCAGGTGGGGCGCTCGCTGTTCATGGTCTGGGCGTTGCGGCTGTCGACCCCGGTGGCACGTCTGAATTTTTATCGAATCACACTATGGTTCGCGGTGGCGGGCGTGCTGTGGGTGATGGGCGGACTGGCGACGGAGCAGACGCGCCTGGTGTACTGGACCATCGCCCTGGGCATCGAATACGTGGGGCCGGCGGCGTACTTCTACGTGCCGGGCCTGGGGCGATCCAATACGCGCGAGTGGGACGTGGAGGGCGGCCATATCGCCGAGCGGTGCAGTCTGTTCGTGATGATCGCGCTGGGCGAATCGGTCGTGGTGATGGGCAGCACGTTCGCGGAAGGTACGCGCACGGCCGATCTGTGGTTTGCCTTCATCATGGCCTTCGTCGGCTGTGTGGCGATGTGGTGGATTTACTTCGACCTCGGCGTGGAGCGCGGCAGTCGCTCGATCATCCAATCGACCGATCCGGGTCGCACGGCGCGGCTGGGCTATACGTACCTGCACCTGCTGATCGTGGCCGGTATCGTGGCTTGCGCGGTCGGCGACGAGCTGAGCCTGGCGCATCCGCTCGCTACGGCGCAAACGGCACAGACCGCCGTGTTGCTTGGCGGTCCGGCGCTTTATCTGCTGGGCAATGCGCTGTTCAAGAAAACCGTCAACAACACCAATTTTCCACTGTCCCATCTGGTGGGATTGGGATTGCTGGCGGCCTTGGCGTGGCCTGCGCACCTACTGCCGGTCGTGGCGCTGGCAACGGCGACGACGTTGCTGTTGGTCGGTGTCGCGCTGTGGGAGACCATCTCGCTGCGCAATCTACGGCGGGAGCTTTACGCCGCTGAAGCGCAGGAGTAACGGCCTTACGCCGCAGCGTGGCTGCGCAAATCGTCCAGCAATTCCTGCGCCGTCCATGCACGCCTCGCGTGCTCGACCTGATGCACCAGTTCGACCAGTCGCGCATTCACCGGTGCGGCGACACCATGCGCCGCGGCCAGGCGCACCACTTCGCCGTTGATGGCGTCGACCTCGGTGGAGCGGCCACGTTCCAGGTCCTCCCACATCGACGAGCGCGCCACCGGATCGATCGCCAGGAGGCGCGAGGCGAGCCGGCGGAACCAGCTGTCCGGCATCTCCAGCACGCGCGGCAACCAGGCGGGCGGCAGCGGCGTGAGCTTGGCCGGATGCATGCCCGCGGCATCGAACACTGCCAGCGCTTCGCGTTGGGCCAGCGCCAGGCAACGGCGCCAATCGCGTTGCGAGAGTTGTTCCTTCAAGGGCAGGTTGGACAACGCGTTCAGTGCGTTGTTGAGGTTGAGCAGCAGCTTGGCGGACAACACCGCAGGCATATCGCTGCGAGCCATCAGCGGCAGGCCCGATGCTTCGAACACAGGCAGAAACGCCGCCAGCGATTCGTGCGCCTCGACCATCAGCTCGCCACCCGAACCTTGATGGAAATCGCCAGGGATGCGTTGCAGCACGTTGAACGGCACCATCCCGGCCAACACCGGATGACCGGGCAAGGCCTCGCGCAGGATGGCCGCATTGTGCAGGCCATTCTGGAAACTCACCACGGGTACGCCGGGAGCGATCACGCCAGCCAGCTCACGCGCCACCGTTTCAGTGGCCGACGACTTCACGGTCACCAGCACCAGGTGCGCCTTTGCCGCCGCGAAGGGATTGACCTGCAATTCCACGTCGCGTGCGGCGACGTGTTCATGGCCGCCCAGCAGGTCGCTCCAGTCCAGGCCGTGGATGCGCCACGCGTCGATGACGCGGCGGCGGCCTATGCAGGTGATGCGTGCGTTGTCGTGCAACCGGGCGCCGAGGTAGCCGCCCACGCTGCCCGCGCCGTAGATGGCGATGCGGGGCAGGGCATGCACGCTCATGCGACGGCCTTGGCCGCGGCGCGACCGGCGATGCGTCCGGAAAACAGGCAGCCGCCGAGAAAGCTGCCTTCCAGCGCGCGATAGCCGTGCAGGCCGCCGCCACCAAAGCCTGCCGCTTCACCTACGGCGTAAAGACCTGGCATGGGCTGGCCATCGTGGCCGAGCACACGTGCATCCAGATCGGTTTCCAAGCCGCCCAGCGTCTTGCGCGTAAGGATGTTCAGGCGCACAGCGATCAGCGGACCGTTCGCCGGATCCAGCAGGCGATGCGGCTTGGCCACGCGCACCAGCTTGTCGCCGCGATAGCGACGCGCGTTGTGGATGGCCATCACCTGGCCGTCCTTGGTGTATGGATTGTCGAACTGACGATCGCGCGCCTCGATCTCCTGTCGAATATGCGCGAGGTCGAGCAGCGTGTTGCCGGCGAGGGCATTCATGCCGGCGACCAGTTCTTCCAGCGTGTCGCGCACGATGAAGTCGCGGCCATGTTGCTTGAACGCTTCCACCGGCGCGGGCGCGCCCTTGCCGACGGCGCGCTTGGCGACCTGTCGCCAGCTCTTGCCGGTGAGATCGGGATTCTGCTCCGAGCCCGACAAGGCGAACTCGCGACGGATGATCTGCTGGTCGAGGATGAACCAGCTGTAGTCGTGTCCGGTGCGACGCAGATGTTCCAGCGTGCCCAGCGTGTCGAAGCCTGGCCACAGCGGCCCGGGCAGGCGGTTGCCGGCGGCGTCGAACCAGAACGACGAAGGACCCGGCAGGATGCGGATGGCGTGCTTGGGCCAGATCGGATTCCAGTTTTCGATGCCCTCCACGTAGTGCCACATGCGATCGCGATTGATCAGGCGCGCACCGGCGCTTTCGCTGATGCCGAGCATGCGGCCGTCCACGTGGGCCGGCACGCCGCATAGCATGTGCGCGGGCGGCGGGCCGAGACGCTCCGGCCAGTTGCGCCGCACCAGGGCGTGATTGCCGCCGATGCCGCCGGAGGCCACGATCACTGCCTGCGCGCGCTGTTCGAAATCATGCAGCACGTCGCGCGAACTGGGCTTGCCACGCGCCATGCCGTCGGCCGCCAGCACCTTGCCGCGCACGCCCACCACGGCGCCGCCTTCCACGATCAACTCATCCACGCGATGGCGGAAGCCGAATTGCAGCAGGCCTTTCGCCTGGACTTCGCGGGCACGCCGCACGAAGGGTTCGATCACCCCGGGCCCGGTGCCCCAGGTGACATGGAAGCGGGGCACCGAATTGCCGTGGCCGATGGAACCGTGTCCACCGCGCTCGGCCCAGCCCACCACCGGAAACCAGCGCATGCCCATGGCGTGCAGCCAGGCGCGCTTTTCGCCGGCGGCAAAGTCCACGTACGCCTCGGCCCAGCGGCGCGGCCAGTGGTCCTCGGGGCGATCGAACGCCGCCGTGCCCATCCAGTCGGCCAGCGCCAGCGCATGCGAGTCGCGCACGCCCATGCGCCGCTGTTCCGGCGAGTCGACGAAAAACAGCCCACCGAACGACCAGAACGCCTGTCCCCCCAGACTTTGTTCCGGCTCCTGCTCGAGCACCAGCACGCGCTTGCCGGCGTCGGCCAGCTCCGTGGCGGCCACCAGCCCGGCGAGGCCGGCTCCCACCACGACCACATCGCACCCTTCCCGCATCCCCCGCCTCCCCGTGGCGATTTGCGTCTTGGGAACTTAGCGTGCCTGTCGGCGCATTCCTATGCGCGCTGCGTCATAGCCCGGAAATCCCGATAGCCCAGAAGTCCCGGGTGACTGGTGGCACGGCATGACCTCAAGCCCATGCCCCATGGTCATGCCGTGCTGCATCGTGACCATCGAGGTCCACGGCACGTGGCACAGGGAAGGGGAACGGCATGCGTACGACGATGATGGCTTGCGCGCTGGCGGCGGGACTGGCTTTGGGCGGCTCGGTGCACGCGCACGAACTTGAGGTGCATGACGGCCATTGCGGTTATTCGACCGCCTACGATGTGCAGGTGATGCCCAGCGGCATCGGTTTCCACCGCAACGACGGCAAGCCCGTCGACGTGTTCATGCACGACGGCCGCCTGCGCGTGGATGGCCGCGACGTGGCGGTGAGCAATGAAGACGCCGCACGCCTGCGCGACTACGAGCAGCAGGTACGGCTGCTGTTGCCGGAAGTGGCCGACATCGCGCGCGAAGGCGTCAACATCGGTTTTGCCGCCATGCGCACCGTGCTGATGACGTTCGCGCAGAACGACGACGAACGCCGACGCATGCTTGGGCGCCTGGATGAAAACCACAGCCTGGCGCTGTCCCGCGTCGACGCAGGGCTGGGCAAGGGCGTGTGGAAGTCCAGCGATATGGACGAAATCGTCGAAAAGAGCGTCGAGAATTCCGTCGCCGATGTGGTCTCCAAGGTGGCCGGGGAGGCGGTGTCGGCGGCGCTCTCCGGCGACCAGAGCAAGGTGGCCGCGCTCGAAGCGCGCGCTGAATCGCTGGACAAGAGCATCGACCGCGAAGTGAACAAACGCGCCGACGAACTGGACAAGCACGCCGATGCACTGTGTCCGAAACTCAGTTCGCTCGACGCCCTGCAACACCAGTTCCAGTTCCGCCTGCAGGATGGCTCGCGTTTGCAGCTGCTGGCGTACGACAAGAAAGAACACAACAAGAAGCTGATGACAGCCACGGACAGTGCCCGCGCCGGCGGAGGCGAATCCGCGCACTGATCCATCGTCAGGGCTCCCCTGCCAGACACTGGACCGCGTCGGTGCTGTCGACGCGGTCATTTTTCGTGGGCGCAACAGAACCTTGATTGTTGCGCTGGTAGTCTCGCGGGGTTTTTTCGTTGAGAGCGCCGCAACTCATGCACGATCTTCTGGCCCGTCTGCCCCTTTCCGAAGCCACCATTTCGGTGCTTATCAATATCGGCCTGGCCATTTTGCTGCTGCTGATCGGCGTATGGCTTGCCGCGCGCGTGGCCAACATCGCCCAGCGCGCCATGCATCGCGCGAATGTGGACGTGACGCTCAGCGGTTTCTTGCGCAACCTGATCTATGGCGTGCTGATTGCGATGTTGATCGTGATGGCGCTGCAGCAGGCCGGCGTGCCCTCGGCGCCGCTGGTGGCTGCGCTGGGCGCGGGCGGTCTTGCGATTGGCCTTGCCTTGCAAGGATCGCTGAGCAATCTGGCCTGGGGCGTGCTGCTGATCGTGTTCCGCCCGTTCCGGGTGGGCGACTACATCCAGGCCGGTGGCGTGGAGGGCACGGTGGAAACCGTGAGCCTGATGCACACCTTGCTGACCATGCCTGACAACCGCGAGGCGGTCGTACCCAACGCCAAGATCGGTTCCGACGCCATTATCAATTTCAACCGACGCGGCACCCGCCGTTTCGAGCTGAAGGTGCGCGTCGGCTACAAGGACGACCTCGGCAAGGCGATGGACTTGATCCGCGGCCTGTTCGACGCCGATCCGCGCGTCCTGAAAGATCCTGCGCCGGGCGTGTGGACCGAGAGCCTCAGCGACAGCGGCGTGATGCTGGTGCTGCGTGCCTATACCAAGAGCGCCGATGGCTGGGGCGCCCAGACCGACCTGCTGCGCACGCTCAAGGAGCGCTTCGAGGCCGAGGGCATCAGCCTCGGGGCGCCCCCACAGTCGATGCTGCTGCTGCAGGGAAGGCCTTCGGAGCAGACCACCTGACCAAGTGGAATGCTGCGTCCGGCATCGTCGTTGCGGCAGGCCCGGAAATAGCTAGACCAAAGTCTTGCATACGTATGCGAATGGTGCCTTCAAACGATCCAAAAGCGTCCAGAACGGGGTCTCGTTCGCTATCATTGAATACCTTATGCGGCCGTCATCCCCGCCGGCTCGCCATCGCCATCCGTAGGAGCAACCATGGCCGACCTTAAAGAAGCACGCGTTCCCGATATCGGCAGCGAGAACGTGCCGGTGATCGAAGTGCTGGTGAAACCCGGTGACAAGGTCGCCAAGGAACAGGGCCTGGTCACGCTGGAATCGGACAAGGCGACCATGGAAGTGCCGGCCCCGTTCGCGGGCACGGTGAAGGAAATCAAGCTGAAGGTGGGCGACGAGGTGTCCGAGGGCGCCCTGATCGCCATCATCGAAGCCGACGGCGAGGCTGCCGCGCCTGCTCCCCAGCAGGCTGCCGCGCCGGCCAAGGCCGAAGCGCCCGCCAAGGCCGCTGCTGCGCCGGCCCCCGCACCGGCGGCTGCCGCTCCGGCCCCTGCCGCCGCTCCCGCAGGCGGCGGTGGCGTGCAGGAAGTGAAGGTGCCCGATATCGGCAGCGAAGACGTCCCGGTGATCGAGATCCTGGTGAAGGTGGGCGACACCATCACCAAGGACCAGAGCCTGATCACGCTCGAATCGGACAAGGCCACCATGGAAGTGCCGGCCCCGTTCGCGGGTGTCGTGAAAGAGATCAAGGTAAAGATCGGCGACGAGCTGTCCGAAGGCAGCGTGATTGCCCTGGTGGAAGCCGCTGGTGGTGCTGCTGCACCGGCGCCGGCTCCCGCACCGGCTGCGGCCAAGGTCGCCGCGCCGACCGTCGAAGAAAAGCCTGAGCCCGTCGGTGGCCGCAGTGTGCTGCCGGGCAATGCGCCCGAAGGCGACGTGGCCCCCACCGCGCGTCCGCCGTTCGATGCCGGCATCGTGATGCCGGGTGACGCCCCGTACGCCAGCCCCGCCATCCGTGCCTTCGCGCGCGAGCTCGGCGTCGACGTGCGCCAGGTGAAGGGCACCGGTCGCAGCGGCCGCATCCAGCGCGAGGACGTCACGGGTTACGTGAAGCACGCACTGGCCTCAGGAGCGCGTCCCAGCGGCGCACCGGTGGCCGCAGGCGGCGGTCTCAACCTGTTGCCGTGGCCGAAGGTCGACTTCAGCAAGTTCGGCGAGATCGAAGAGAAGCCGCTGTCGCGCATCCAGAAGATCTCCGGCGCCAACCTAGCGCGCAACTGGGCGATGATTCCGCACGTCACCCAGCACGAAGACGCCGACATCACCGAGCTGGAAGCCTTCCGCAAGAAGCTCGGCGAAGAGAACAAGGATCTGAAGATCACCCCGCTGGTGTTCCAGATCAAGGCCGTGGTCGCCGCGCTGAAGAAATTCCCGCAGTTCAACTCCTCGCTGGACGTGTCCGGTGAGAAGCTGACCCTGAAGAAGTACTTCCACATCGGCATTGCGGTGGATACGCCCGATGGCCTGGTGGTGCCGGTGATCCGCGACTGCGACAAGAAGGGCCTGCTGGATCTGGCCACCGAACTGGGCGAGATCTCCAAGAAGGCGCGCGACAAGAAGCTGGGCCCGAACGACATGTCCGGCGGCTGCTTCTCGATCTCCTCGCTGGGCGGCATCGGCGGCACCTCGTTCACGCCGATCGTCAACGCACCGGAAGTGGCCATCCTTGGCGTGTCCAAGGCATCCATGAAGCCGGTGTGGAACGGCAAGGAATTCGCGCCGCGCCTGATCCTGCCGCTGTCGCTCAGCTACGACCACCGCGTGATCGACGGCGCGCTCGCCGCGCGCTTCGCCACCTACCTCGCACAGCAGCTGGGCGACATCCGCCGCCTGCTGCTCTGACGCGCTCTTAGCTCCCTCTCCCCTGCGGGGAGAGGGCTGCGGTGAGGGGCGGGTGCTCGCGAAACCGCCTCATTGCGTAGCGATAAGAATTAAAGGATTCCCCATGGCAAGCACCATCGAAATCAAAGTCCCCGACATCGGCGGTCACGACAACGTGCCGGTGATCGAGGTGCTGGTGAAGGTCGGCGACACCGTCGCCAAAGAGCAGAGCCTGATCACGCTCGAATCGGACAAGGCCACGATGGAAATTCCGTCGAGCGCCGCCGGCGTGATCAAGGAGCTGAAGGTCAAGGTAGGCGACGAAGTGTCCGAAGGCGCGCTGATCGCGGTGCTGGAAGTCGCTGAAGGCGCCGCCAAAGCGGAAGCGCCCAAGGCAGCCGCACCTGCGCCAGCCCCGGCTCCGGCCGCTGCGGCACCCGCGCCTGCACTTGCTGCGGCACCGGCCCCGAAAGCCGCTGGCGCTTCGGGCCGCACGCCCGACATCGAATGCAAGCTGGTCGTGCTCGGTTCCGGCCCGGGCGGCTATACCGCCGCGTTCCGCGCGGCTGATCTCGACGTCGATACCGTGCTGGTCGAGCGCTATGCCGCGCTCGGCGGCGTCTGCCTCAACGTGGGCTGCATCCCGTCCAAGGCGCTGCTGCACGCGGCTGCCGTGATCGACGAAGCCGAAGCCATGGCCGCGCACGGCGTCACCTTTGGCGCGCCCAAGCTCGACCTCGACAAGCTCCGCGACTTCAAGACCAAGGTGGTCGGCAAGCTCACCGGCGGCCTGGCCAGCATGGCCAAGCAGCGAAAAGTGCGTACCGTGCAGGGCGTGGGCACCTTCGTGTCGCCGAACGAAATGGAAGTCCAGACGGCCGAAGGCACCAAGCTGCTTCGCTTCGAGCACGCCATCATCGCCGCCGGTTCGCAAGCGGTGCGCCTGCCGGCCTTCCCGTGGGACGATGATCGCATCATCGATTCCACCGGTGCGCTTGAGCTCAAGGACGTGCCGAAGAAGCTGCTCGTCGTCGGCGGCGGCATCATCGGCCTCGAAATGGCCACGGTGTATTCCGCGCTCGGCAGCGAAGTGACCGTAGTCGAGTTCATGGACCAGCTGATCCCCGGCGCCGATGCCGACCTGATCAAGCCGCTGGCGCAGCGGCTGGCCAAGAAGCTCAAGGGCGTGCACCTCAAGACCAAGGTGGTAGAGGCCAAAGCCGGCAAGAAGGGCATCGAGGTCAGCTACGAAGGCGAAAGCATTCCCGAAACCACCGTATTCGACCGCGTGCTGGTTGCCGTGGGTCGTTCGCCCAACGGCAACAAGATCGGCGCGGACAAGGCTGGCGTGGCAGTGACCGATCGCGGCTTCATCAACGTCGATACGCAGATGCGCACCAACGTGCCGCACATCTACGCCATCGGCGACCTGGTCGGCCAGCCGATGCTGGCGCACAAGGCCACCCACGAAGCGCGCGTGGCGGCGGAAGTCGTGGCCGGCATGAAGAGCTACTTCGATGCGCGCGTGATCCCGTCGGTCGCCTTCACCGATCCGGAAATTGCATGGGTCGGCGTCACCGAGCGCGAAGCGAAGGAAAAGGGCCTGAAGATCGGCGTGGGCAAGTTCCCATGGGCGGCCAGCGGCCGCGCGATCGGTATCGATCGCACCGAGGGCTTCACCAAGCTGATCTTCGATGAGGAAACCCATCGCATCGTCGGTGCCGGCATCGTCGGCCCGCACGCGGGCGACCTGATCAGCGAGCTGTGCCTGGCAATCGAGATGGGCGCGGAAGCGGCCGATATCGGCCTCACCATCCATCCGCATCCCACGCTGGGCGAGTCGGTGGGCATGGCGGCCGAGGTCTACGAAGGCACCATCACCGATCTGTACTTGCCGAAAAAGAAAAAGTAACCAGGCATATCAGTTGCAGAAAAAGCCCGGGACAGCCCGGGCTTTTTTTGTGCGAGGCCTGCAGGCGCTGTCAGTGCTCGCTTGGCTGATGCAACTTTGCCTCGATGTCGCTGGGCGATAGGCTGATCTGCGACGTCGCGCCCACGTCCTGAAGAATCTTCGCGGCAATCACCTCGTTGGCTGGCCCGAGCACCGAAAAATGATCGGCGCCGTCGACACTGATGAACTTGATCTTGGGGTTGCGCGAGGCCGCGCGCATGTACTCGAGATCGTCGCTGTTGCCCTCGGATCCTTCGATCGCAAATACGGGGCTCTCGATGAACTGAAGCCATAGACCGGGAGCCCGCAGCATGGCTTCCATGGAGTCCATCTTCTTGAAGTCTGTGTTGTGGAAGAAGGTGGGCGAGTCCGCTCCATAAGCGCGCGCGCCAAAAGCGAAGGTCGTACGAAAGCGACCGCTGGTCTCGGCCACCAGCAGGGCCAGCACGCCGCCCGTGCTGTGACCGCCGAGATAGATGCGCGCGGGATCGACATAGGGCTGCTTGGCGAGGAAATCGGCGGCCGCGATAACATCGTCGATCTCGCCGAAGAACCCCTCTGTGTGTCCCGGATTGGTGTTGCCGCCACGAAGCGAGGGATACATCGTGACAATGCCGGCTCGGCGGAAAGCGGCCGCACTCTGATCGTTCTCGGCCGGCTGATGGCTCCAGACGTCGCCGATGGTGTTGGTGTCGCCGCCTGTGATCCAGATGATGGCGGGGTGTTTCTTGTGATCGCCCGGATCGGGCGTCAGATACGCAGGTAGATCGCCTACTGCGGATGGGTAGGTCACCAAGCGCAATTCTCGTGTGGCGGGCATTTCAACGGGCTCGGGATTGAGATGCCCCAGGTTGATGCGCGTGCTGAACAGCTTGCGGCCTTCCGCGAACGGGATGTCGGAACGGGGCGTTTCCAACCCCGGCGAGCCATGGCCGATGGCGGTATAGGTATAGATGAGGGGTTTGGCGAAATGGGCCGCGACACCGATGCAAGCGATGACCAGGGCCGTTGTGACTAACTTGCGCGCGCGCATGGGGCTGTGCCTGAAGCAAAGAACGATGGCAGCAGTGTCGTCCCTTCAGCGCTCCAGCGACATTGGAAGGTTCTGAGTTGTGTCTGGGCTCCATCCGGGCATCAGCAGAAAAGAGAAGAGCCCGCACGATTCCCGGGCTCTTCTCATGTGCTAGCTGATCAGTTCGATTCGGTGAACTGGATCGACGGCGTGGAACCGCCGGCCGCCGTGCAGCTGCCCAGGTTGAGGTTGTTGCTCTCGCCGGTCGAACCGGAGTTGGCGACGCAGGACGGCGCGGCGGTGGAACCGTCGGTGACCGCGAGCTTCACGGTGATGGAGGAGCCGCTGTTGAACTGGGCTTCCGAACCGCCGGCATTGCCGACCACGTTGAACTCGCCGACCTTCCACACGCTGGCCAGCAACAGCACGCTGTCCTTGCCGCTTGAGCTATAGGCCGTGGTGCCATTGGTGAACACGACGGTGTCGTTGCCACCCGCGGTGACCGTGCCCGTGAGCTTCACATTGCCAAGCTGCGTGGCTGCCACATCGGGTGCCGAGGCAGCGGCGCTGTTCTTATAGCAATCGCCTTCACCGTCGCTGCCGAAGCCGCTCGGACAACGCGAGCTGCCCCAGCCGATCAGCCAGTACTGCATGAAGACGGCAGCCGAGCCCTGCACTTCATAGTCGGGCGCATAGACGAACTGCTGCCACACCGTGCAACCCGAATGGCTCTTGCAGACCGAGGTGGTGTCGTCGAAGCTCGAATTGATCTGCAGCGAGTATTCGTTCGCGCCCAGGATGCCGCCGCCGCCGTAAGCCGCCACGCCAACACCCTTCTCCGAGGTAACACCCGTCACCGACGGGAAGCTGCCCACGGCCTGCGTGATCAGGCTGCTGGTCTGGATGGTGTAGTCATTGCCGTTGCCGGCCGTTTGCGCGGCGCCGCGATTGAACAGCTTGAAGCGAGGCACCGGCGCGACGCGCGGCTGGAGTGCATGGCAAGCAGACTGGTGCCAGATCACGCTGGGATAGGTGGCTTGGAAACAGCCTTCCGATGGCGTGGCGATGTGCGCCATGCTCTCGCGCCAGCTGGCCTGTGCCTGGTCTTCCAACGAACCGATGCGGTTCGCCGTTTGGGCGGATACGACGGCAGGCAGACAGGCGGCGGCAATCAGGCCGGCAAGAAGAGCGATCTTGGTTTGTGCACGCATTGGTTACTCCCTGGTACGCAAATAGCTATTGGTTTCGACTCCGGGGAATTCCGGTAGCCGATCACAGGCAACAACTAACCCCGACGCCGGCAACGGATCGTTGCAGCGCCTTCTCTTGCGGTTGCGTTGGTCCTTCCGGACGGAAGGAGTTGGAGCGATCACGTTTCGATCACGAACACTCAGAAAACCCAGTGACGGCGAGTGCTCTGCCGGGTTTGGTAGCGCATAAAAATCATTGTTGCAAATCGAAAAAAAGTGCGTCCTTCGCTGTAAGCAATTCGACAGCGATCGCTGCATCGATCAAATCGATGCGAGCCATTGAGTGCAAACAAGTTCTTGTTGCGCGCATTAGGTGAACTTGCGCGTATCGATTTTCATGCTGTCGCAATATTGCACGGGCACGAATGGCGCCATTGCGACGCCTTGGGAAAACCTGTCTCGACTTGCTTCCCACACGTCGCAGAGTGCTTAAAACAAGCGGTTTTCGTGATGCCTGGAATATCTGTGACGTGCTGCGCATTTTGCGCACAACGGCGCGTCGAGTTGTGACCGGTGCGTGAAGCCTTTCGACGCGATGCACGCAACACGAACCACGCGGCATGCAGTGCGCAGTTTCGTCGCGTTGTATTGCAGGGTGACTGCGATCAAGTGAAGCGGTGTGGCGCCGCCGCCGTGCGACAGCGCCTTCCGTGGTCGAAGCTGATCAATTCTCGGTCTTCGCCAGCGCCGTCTTGATCGGCTTCGATGCGTCTTGCAGGTACGCGATGGTCTCTTTCGAGCTGTTGATCATCTGCTGCGACACGCTGAGGAATTCCACCGGGTCGACGTCCTTGCCCAGGCCGATACGCGTCTGCAGGTTGATCATGCGCGGCGCGTCGAGCGCCACCGTCGCATTGTGCGTGGTCCAGCTGGCGGCGTCGCGTACGGCGGCATACGCGGCGGTGTAGCGGTGCAGGCGCGCGACCTCGATCCACGTGGCCGACTGGTTGGCGACGGCGACGGCGACGTCCCAGGCCTGGGTGTTGAATGCTGGCCAGTTGATGCTGAGCCGGAATCCTCCGTTCAACTGGCGTATGTGCTTGTTGACCTCGGCATCGGGCAAGCCTTTTTGCACGTCGTCGCGGATCGCCTTGTCGATGGCGATCAGTGGCGCAAGCTTCTTCTCGTCCGTTTGGACGGCCGCCTGGATGTCGTGCAGCATGGTGTCCAGCTCCGAGTCGATCTGCGTGCTCGCATACTCGGCAGCGTGCCGGTGGTGGGCGCGCTCGATCCACTGTTCCAGTCCCAGCGCCGTCAGGATGCTGAGCACGATCATCAGGTAATGCTGCAGGAATTCGCGAAGCGAATGCATCTTCACTTTGGGGACTTCGAAATGCATATTGAATTGATCCATCGCGGGCATTGAAACGCGCGGCGCAACCGGTGCCGCCATCAGGGGGTGATGCTGTAGCCCAGCCGCTCCATCATGGGCTGCAACGTGGGTAGTACGGGTTCGAACATCTCGCGATAGGCGAGCCAGCGGTCGACCGCCTTGCGATGGATGCCTTCGGTGACCTGCGCGTAGCTGGGCGTGCTGATGTAGCCCCTCGCCTGCGCATGCTCCGCAAAGCGCGCCATCGGCGAGCTGTCGTCCAGCTGCAGGAACTGGCCGAGTTTCGCGACGTGTTCGTCGAAGCGGGATACTACCGATTCGTAGCGCCATTCAAGCACGCGAGGCGCAAATACGTCGACATGCCTGAACCAATGTTCGAAGGCGTCCACATAGCCACGCGCCAGCCGCTGCAAAGAAGAACACAGCACCATGAAGGCCGGCGAACGAAAGGCCTGCATGTAGCAACTCAGCAGCACATCGCAGGGATGGCGCAGGCACAGGATGATGCGCGCTTCCGGGAACAATCGCATGATCATCGGCAGGCACAGCATGTTCAGCGGATTCTTGTCGACCAGCTGCCGCTCGCCCAGATCGGGCACGACCCGTTTGACGACATCGGCGTAGATGCTGCGCAGCTGGTCGGCGTTGCCCTGGGTGAGCCCCGCAAGATCGGCCGGATAGGACTGTCCCGCCAGCTGCATGCGCTTGATCAGTTCATAGATGAAGGCACGCTCGTCCATCGATCGAAAGCGCGGATGGGCATCGAGCATCTGCTCAAGCAGGGTGGTGCCCGAGCGTGGGAAGCCAACCACGAAGACCGGGCTGGCGTCGCCGCGTGGAGCGCGCAGGGCCGACCAGCGATCATGCGCCAGCCGGCTGACGGCGTGCTCCACCATCTCCAGTGGCTGACTGTGTTCGTCCAGCAGTTCCGGCACAAAATCGCTGGCAAAGCGCAGCTGCGCAGCATGTGCTTGGTGCAGGGCTTGCCAGGCGTCGTCGTGTCGCCCCTGCTTGTCGCGGATGCCGGCGAGGCTGAAGGCTGCATTGGCCTGCAGATGGGCGTCGCTGCATTCACCCTGCAATTGTTGGAACAACTGCGCGGCATGCTCGCGCTCGCCTTCGCGTGACGCGATGCTGGCGTGCACCTGGATGCCGGTGTGGCGCAGCTCCCATTCGGTAGGCGGCAGCGTGCTTAGCATGTCCAATGTCAATGGGGTCAATTCGGCGCGGGCCTCGTCGAGGCGGTTGCTGCGCTCGTACATCGAGGCGCGCAACGCCGTGATCCGACGCGTCAATGAGAGGCGCTCCGGGCCTTCGGGCAGGATGGCCTGCGCCAGGCTGCGGAAGGCGCTGTCCTGATAGCCCAGGCTCGACAGGATGGTGGCCAGGATCAAGGCCTGGTCGGCCGTCTGCGGTGGCCACGCTTCCGCGCCTTCGAGCATCACCTCGGCGCCGCGGGTATCGCCGCAAAAGTGGCAGGCGTAAGCGGCCTGCAGGCGTGCCTCGATGAAAGCGGGCGCCAACGTGACGGCTTCAAGCAGGATTTCGCGGGCCAAGAGCCAGCGCTGTTGTTGTGCGTAGAGCAGGCCGAGGTTGTAGCAGACTTCCGCTTCGTGCGGCGCGAGCTCGAGGGCCTTGCCCAGTGCCTGTTCGGCGAGGTCCAAGTCCGACGTCTGTCGGGCGACGATGCCCAGGTTGTTCCAATACGCAGAGACGTCCGGACGCCGCTGTGTCAGTTCGCGGCAAAGCACCAGTGCGTCGCTGAAGTGACCCGTCGCCTGTCGTGCAGCGCTGAGCAGAAGCAGGCTGGTTTCATCGGCCGTGGACAGCTCGCCAATGGCCTGGCCCAGGGCCAGTACGCGGGGCATGTCGCCGGCGTTATAAGCGGCGAGCATGCTGGCCGCCAAGGCAGTGGGCGATGGATGTGCAGACGGGCTCATCGCCCGATCTTAACAGCGGCGTGGCCGCAGCGAATGCTGCGGCCACGCCTTCTTGCTTGCTTAGAACTTCACCGTAGCGCGTGCCCAGTAGTAGCGGCCCATCACGTCATACGTTGCCGTATCGACGTTGTAGTTCAGGCCGTTCTGGTACACCAGCGGCGGAATGCGACCGCTGAGGTTGTCGATACCCAAGTCAATCTTCGTGTGGATCGCCGCCCACTCGTAGCCAGCCTGGATGTTGTGGTACGTGATGCCACCCATCGGCATCGACACGGCCTGGCCGGTATCGGCGTAGGAGGTGAGGTTGCTCAGGTGGTTGATGTAGCGGCTCTGCCACTGGGCGCTCCAGTTGCCCAGTGCCCAGTTGATCGTCAACGCACCGCGCCAGCGGCTGATGTTGCCGAACTGCTGGGTGTAGGTGCCCGCATAGTTGATCGTTTCGGCACCCGGTGCGCCCGGCGTGGCGTCGTTCTTGAACGTATCGATGTACGTGCCGCTGAGCGACGTCTTGAAGTTACCCGGGTTCACGCCGGCCACGTCGAAGTGCGGGATGGCGTAGTTCAACGTGAAGTCGACGCCGCTGGTGCTGAGGTTGCCCAGGTTGACGTACGGCGTGTTGACGTAGTTGATGCCACCCGGGATCGAGGTGCCGGTGCCGTAGCGGTTGATGAAGGGGCAGTACGGGCTGCCGTTGTCGGCGTAGCACTCATTCAGCACGGTCTGTGCCTGAATGATGGTCAGCATGTCCTTCAGCGTGATGCGCCACAGGTCCACCGTGCCCGACGCGCCTTCCAGCCAGCTCGGCGAATAGACGAAGCCCAGGTCATAGGACTTGCCCTTTTCCGGCTTGAGCGTGCTGCCCACCGTCGCCGCACCCGAGTAGTGACCCGCAATCTGCGTATTGAGGGTGCTGGTGTAGTTGGTGTTGGGCGGCATGAACTGACAGGCCGCCGCGTGCTGCTGCAACTGGGCTGCCGACAGGTTGTAGCACGGGTCGTTGACCGTCGGGTTGGTGATGGTCTGGCCGTCATACAGTTCGTCCAGGTTCGGCGAGCGGAACACCTGCGAAACGGTGCCGCGGACGAGCAGGTCCTGGATCGGACGATATTCCACCGCGAACTTGCCGTTGGTGGTGGTGCCCGTGGTGCTGTAGTTGGACGTGCGCAAGCCAAGGTCGACGTTCAACGAGTACGCCCAGGGCTGTTCCGAGAGCAGCGGGATCAGCGTTTCGGCGTAGATTTCCTTCACGTTGATGCTGCCGCTGGCCGGAGAGCCGCAGGCTTCCTGCAACACGACGCAGGTACCCTTCGTCACGTCGAGCAAGGCATCGCTGGTGACGGTGTAATCCATCGTGTTCTTGCGATACAGCACGCCGGTGGACAGCTGCATGGTGCCGGCCGGCAGATCCCACAGGCCGCCCGACGCGTTGGCCTGCACCTGCTTCATGGTCTGCGTCATCGCGTAGGTCGGGTTGCTCACGCCATTTCTGAGCTGCGCGGTGACCGCCGGATCGGCCTGGTCAAAGATATTCGCGCCCGCATCGATCGACGCCTGCAGGGCGGGGATGTTCACCTCGTTGAAGTTGGTCTGCACGCGATGCGTGCGGCCGTAGTCGACGCTGGCGTCCCAGATCCAGCTGTTGTTGCCGCCGAAGTCGCCGCGAAGGCCTGCGTTGACCTGCTGGTTGTCGGTGCTGAAGGTGTGCACGCGATTGCCCACGCCGGTGAGGCGGGTGCTGATCAGGTTGTTGCCCGGAGTTGCCGGATCACCGAAGGCGACGCCGAAGGGATTGTTCGGGTTGTCCGCGGCTACCGACCAGCCGTCCGTGCCGCTGGTGGGCGCGGGTGCATCCTGGCCGGACGAGTGTGTGTGGTTGTAGAACGCGTCGCCGAAGAAGGTGACGTGATCGTTGATCTTGTAATTGCCGAGCACGAACAGATTGGTGCGCTCGGACTGGGTCTGGATGTAGTTGAAGGCGTTGTAGTTGTAGACGTCGCTGGAGTTGTTGAAGCAGCGATAGTCACTGGTGCTGCTACCGTTGCCGCTGGCCAGGGTGACCAAGGCCCTAGGTGGGTTGCCTGTCGCGGTACAGCCAGGTGCATCGGCTGGCGTCACCTGGAACTTGCCGGTGGGAACGGTGCGCGAGCCGGAGACCTGCGGACCGGAGCTGTACAGCGACAGCTGATGCGCCGAGAAGCTGCGACGCGTGGCGATTACCGGATCCTGCTTGTTGTAGTCGATGCCGGCGACGATGTTGCCCTGGTCGCCGGTGGCGCCCACGGTGAACTGGCCGCCATGACGCTGGCCATCGCCGTGCGAGGAGATGCCGTCGTTGACGCTCAGTTCGGCGCCCTTGTAGTCCTTGCGCAGGATGAAGTTGACCACGCCGCCGACCGCGTCCGAGCCGTAGACCGTGGAGGCGCCATTGGCCAGCACGTCCACGCGCTCGATCATGTTCTGCGGAATCATGTTGAGGTCGGGGTTGGCCAGGCGCTGGCCGTCGATCAGCACCAAGGTGCGATCGGTACCCAGGCCGCGCAGCGATACGCGTGCTGCGCCGTCGCCGCCTTCCAGCGTCGGGCTGGCGACGCCGCCGCCGTTGCTGTTGTTCTGCGTATTGGTCGCGTTGCCCGAGACGCTGGGCAGCTGCTGGATCACATTGCCCAGCGTGGGCGAGCCATTATTGGTGATGGCCGTGCGATCGATGGTCACCACCGGGTTGGCGGTTTCCGCATCGACGCGGCGGATCAGCGAGCCGGTGACCGAAACAGCGGTCAGTGTCTTGGCCGTGGACTTGCTCGCTGCCTGGTCGGTGCTCCCCTGACTCTGTGCATTCGTTTGAGCTTGATCGCCCGTTGCGTCCTTGTTTGCGACTTCCTCGGCCTGGGCCATCACGGCCGTGGAAGCGATACCTACGGAAAGCGCTAAACGTACCGCTATCGATAGTCGATTGTAATTGGACTGCATGGTTGTCTCCCCGAATTCGTAGGCAAAAGAGTCCCCGCTATAGGCGCCTAGACGTCTACAGGTGTTGCACCGCTTGATGGGTTCCCCGAGTCCACTGTTTCAGGAAATAGAGATCGAGACAAGACCTCTTTAACAATTCTTTCGGCCTAGGTTTACTTCCTTGCGTGGTTTCAGTTGAAACCAATGGCTCCAAACAGGTCGCTTTGCGCGACAAAACTGTCGGCCTCCACGAAACCCGCCAGTCCTACGCCGACCAGGCGGTAGCGGGTTTCCGATGGTCTATCCACGCGATCGCGCAGGGCACAGGCGATGTCGGCCAGCTCCCTCGCGGAGTCCGGACGTGAAGTTGGCGTGAGACTACGTGTCAACGTATGGAAGTCCGACGTCTTGAGTTTCAGGACTACCGTGCGAGCGACGCGTGCGTGGTCGCCCGAGGCTTCGCGCTCATGCGCGGCCCACGCTTTTTCGGCCAATCGCCTTATATGCAGCTCGATTTCGTCCAGCGTCAGGTCATGCTCAAAGGTGTCTTCGGCCGATACCTGCAGAGTGGGGCGATCAGGTTGCACGGGATGATCATCGATACCGAGCGACAGCTCATGCAGGCGTCGTCCCCAGCGCCCGAGGCGCTGTTCGAGTTCGAGTGCGTTGTATGTGCGCACATCGCCTACCGTGGCGATGCCCAGCTCGGCGAGCTTGGCCTCCATCACCTTGCCCACGCCGGGCAGGCGGCCGACCGGCAGCGGCGCAAGAAAGGCAGCCACCTGGTGTGGGCGCACCACGAAAAGGCCGTCAGGCTTACGCCAATCTGACGCAATCTTGGCGAGAAACTTGTTGGGCGCGACGCCAGCCGAGGCGGTGAGCTGGGTTTCTTCGCGAATCGCTTCGCGGATGGCTTCCGCCGTGGCCGTCGCCGAGGGCAGCTTGGTCAAGGTGGTGGTGACGTCGAGGTAGGCCTCGTCCAGCGACAGCGGTTCGATCAGCGGGGTGTGGCGCGCGAAGATCTCGCGCACCTGTCGCGACACCGCCTTATAGCGACTGAAGTCGGGCGGCACGAACACCGCCTGGGGACACAGCCGCTCCGCGCGGATGGCAGGCATGGCGGAGCGCACACCGAACTTGCGCGCCTCATAGCTCGCCGCACACACCACCGAGCGCGCACCGCGCCATGCGACCACCACGGGCCTGCCGCGCAACGAGGGATCGTCGCGTTGCTCCACCGACGCGTAGAACGCGTCCATGTCCACATGGATGATCTTTCGGGGTCGGGCGGACACAGTGCAGCGGGTGGCGGGAGAAGGGCATAGTCAAACACGAAACGGCCTCTCCGGTGCGTGGCGTGTCGGGCACAGGGTGCCCTCCCAGAAAGGCGCGGTCACATCGGACCGCACCCCTCCACAAATAGCGCGGTCACATTGGAGGACAGCCCTCCACAATGAGCGCGGTCACTGTGGGAGCGCACCCTGTGCGCGACTCGCGTTCCCTCATTGCCACAAGGTATGCAGGCTCTCGTCAATCCTCTCATCCTCAAACTCCACGAAACGGTTGAGATCAAACGTATCGAGACGAAAACGCTGCGCCGCCGTGAAGAAAGCCATCAGCGACAGGATGCGCTGCGGATTGCGCGCCCACGGCGGCACGTAGACCGCGCGCGCGATCAGGCCATCGTGCAGATAAGGACTGAGCGTGATGACGTCGGAGGTCGTCACGCGGCCGGCAAACAGCATGGGCAGCATTTCCGCATGGCCTGCCTGCAGCACTTTGCGGATGAACACATAGATGATCATCACGCCCTCGAGATAGGCGCCATCCTTGGTGAAGCAGATATGACCCTTCGGATCGCCGCCGCGGAAGATGCGCGCAGCGCTCTGGTAGCTCTCGTTCGGCGTCTGCCCAGCCTCGAGAAAGCCGCGGAACACCTCGATGAAGTCGGCGCCGTCGAGCGCATTCTTCACTGCGACCACGCGCAACGCGATGCGCCGCAGCCGGTTGAGGTCGATCGCGCCGGTAATGATCTCGGAGAACGTGGCCAATCCCTCCTGCGTGCGCGTGGTGCGCGGCGCACCCAGTCCCAGCGATTTGAAATAAGGCTGGTGCTTGCCGTTGAGCAGGGTCGCGGTGTGCACGAACGCTTCGTGCTCGGTGAGCTGCTCCAGATCCAGCGTCGAGAACAGCGCGGTCGAACGCAGGTTGATGCTCTTGCTGCCGGCGGTCGCTTTCGATGGCAGTTCGGGGTCGAGCACCACGTCAACCTTGTCCTTGTCGAAGAACGGCCCCAACCGCTCGCGCAGTCGCTCGGCGAATTCCTCGGCCGGGATGTCCGCCGTGATCCGCGGGATCTCCTCGCGATGGATCAGGTCGTCGCTGATGTCGAGCAGATCTTTCGCCGCATCGACGGCATTGGCGGTCTGGCTGCGGTACGTCGCGTCGGGGCGGCCATAGAGCGCGGTGGAGCACTGAGTGAAACGCTCGGTGCCGATGTTCATCAGCATCTGCGCCGCCGTGCGATAACTCCACGCCGTCTTGAACAGCCAATTGCCGATGGGATGCTCGCGGTCGATCTTGTCCATGATGGCCTTCAACGCGGCCGCTTCGCTGCTGAGGTCCGGACGGCGCAACGGTGGCTGCGGCAGCAGCGGATTGCCTTTCTCCCAGGAGGCCAGGAAGGTGGCCTCCATCGATTGGGGCCAGTCGATGGCTTTCAGCACGCGGATCTTCTTGCCCACCGCGACCAGTGCGCGGTCGCACTCAAGCAGCGGGCCGAGGGTCTTGTCGTCTTCGGGACGAACGGCGCTTGCGACGGTGCTCATGAGGCCTCCTCCAGGGCTGGCCGGGCGAGGCCAGCGCGAAGCGATGGGAACTCTGACTGTGCCCCCATGGCCGTGATGCGTTGGCGAAGGTCTGCGCCTGTGCCCGAAAATTTCGCGTTGATCCAGCATGTTGCAGTGAGATGTCGAAGAGTCGACGCCAGTCGGCTATCGTCCGGGACTCGTTCTGTCGCGTAGGAAGCCGTGCCGCCCCATGACCGCTGAGACTTCTTCCGCGTATCTGCGCCGCCTGGGTACCTGGGATGCTGCTGCCATCGTTATCGGCGGCGTGATTGGCGCCGGCATCTTCCGCAGTGCCTCCACCGTGGCCGAACGCACCTCGTCCGGCGCGCAATTGCTCACCCTATGGGCGATCGGCGGCCTGCTGACCTTGGCTGGCGTGCTCTGTTACGCGGAGCTGGGCGCGCGCCGGCCCCAGGCGGGCGGTGTCTACATCTATCTGCGCGAGGCCTATGGCCAGCTGCCGGCCTTCCTGTTCGGCTGGACCATGGCGCTGATCAATTACCCCGGCAGCGTCGCGGCCGTGGCCACCACCTTCGCCGACTATACGTGTGCCGCGGTCGGGCTTTCGCCGCAGCTGTGGGTGAAGCCGGTGGCGGCGGGTGCCATCGCATTCATCGTGGGCGTCAACTTCTTCGGCATCCGCGCGGGCTCGCGCATGTTGAACGTGTTCACCCTGTTGAAGCTATCGGCCATCGCCTTGGTCGTGGTCACTGGCGTGATCCTGGCGCATGGCCAGTTTGGCAACGTGCTGGCGACCGACACCACCAAATCGCTGCCGCCAGGCGCTCTGCTCGGTGCCTTGCTGCCGGTGCTGTTCACCTATGGCGGCTTCCACTACCTCAACGATCTGGCCGGCGAAGTACGCGAGCCGCAACGCACGCTCCCGCGCGCGCTGGGCCTGGGCCTGGGCGGCGTGGTGGTTTGCTATGTGCTGGTCAACTTTGCCTATCTCGCCGGGCTGGGCCACGCGGGCCTCGCCGCAAGCCAGGCGCCGGCAGCGGATTTGATGCGCCACCTGTTTGGCGAAAGCGGCGCCACGCTGATCGCAGTGGGCATTGCGTGCTCCACCTTCGGTTATTGCAGCATCGCCATCGCGGGCGGTGCACGCGTGCTGCAGACCATGGGAGCGGACGGCATGCTGTTCGGTCCGGTGGGTCGCATCCATGAACGCTCCCACGCGCCGCGCGTGGCGCTGGCGGTGCTGGGCGGCTGGGCCATCGTGCTGGTGATCTCCGGCAGCTTCGGCCAGCTGGTCGACTACACCACGGTGGGCGAGTGGTTGTCGCATGCGTTCGGCATCTCCACGCTGTTCTGGTACCGCCGCCGGTTCCGCAACGAGCCGTCGCCGTATCGGGTGCCGTTGTATCCCGTGTTGCCGCTGCTGTTTGTTTGCACGGTGCTGGGCGTGATTGTGGCGACGGCCATTCATTCTCCCGGCGATGCGGGCATGAGCCTGGTGCTGATCCTGGTGGGCGTGCCTGTCTACTACGCATGGCGCGCATGGCAGCGGAGAGCGGCATGAACGCGTCAATGCAAAAAATTGCGCCGACCCAGCAAGGCGGCCTTCAGACGCTGCAGGCATACTGCCGCCATTTCCCCGCACCGAGCCGCCGATGAACCGGATCGTCTTCCTTGCCATCGCCTGCCTGCCGGCTCTTGCGGGTTGCCATAAGGCAAGCGACACCGACCGGGCCGATCTCAGTCATGCCGCTGCCAGTCCGGCTCCTGCGGCTAGCGCTCCCGCCGCGCCGGTGCCTGCACCCGCGCCGCCGTCGCCGCAGACCACGCTCGATCACGTCGTGCTCGACGGCAAGCCGGTCACGGTGCAGGGCATGTCGCTGCAACGCTATGTGTTCCAGCCTGCGCCGCAGCCACAAGTTACCGTGATGCTGGACAAGGGCGACTGGTCGAAGGAAGGCTCGCTGCGCGTGGACATGCAGAATGCGATGCAGTGGGCGGTGACGCTTACGGTCGACATCGATGGCGCCAAGCCGGGCGAGCACCTGCACACCACCGTCGGCATTCCCGCCGGTCCGCCGCAGACGCTGGTAATACCGCTGCACGCCACCTCGCCGCGTGCGATGGGCATGCAGGCGGGTCCGCCGATGCCTTATATGGCCGGCGGCAAGCGCGTCTTCGTGGCGACCACGGTGGAAGGCACGCTGGATCTGGCGCACGTCAAGGCCGTACGCCTGGGCACGCCGGCGCCGACGGCGGCGCAGACCTTGATGTTCGGCAAACTCGATACGTCGCGCGGCGATCATGACCTTCGCGATGCCTATACCGGCATCGTCGACGCGTGGGGCCAGTACACGCGCGGCCAGTGGCCGGGCAAGGTCGATACCGATGAGGTGTTGCGCGGTGGCCGTCCCAAGAGCAAGCCGGGCGCGACGGTCGAAGCGCCGGCGCCGCACAAGGGCTTCGATCGCTATGGCGGCCGCACCGATGTGCCTGCCTTCAAAGCCACTGGCTGGTTCCGCACCGAGCAGCATGATGGCCGCTGGCAGCTGGTGACGCCGGAGGGGCACGCGTTCTTCTCGCTGGGCGTGAACGTGGTCGACGACGACGGCGGCCGCACGATCATCGAAGGCCGCGAATTCATGTTCAGGGATCTGCCGCGCGACAGCGGTCGCTGGGCGCCGTTCTACGGCAGCACCGGCAAGACGGGCGGCGAGCAGGCGGCATCGACGGGCATCGCCTATCACCAGGGCAAGTGGTTCGATTACTACTCGGCCAACCTGTTCCTGGCCGATGGCCGGCATTGGCGCCAGGCGTGGCGCACGCGCACCATCGAGCGCCTCGACGACTGGGGTTTCAATACGCTGGGCAACTGGAGCGACGACGCGCTGAGCCAGATGCACCGCATGGCGTATACGCGCTCGGTGAATATCGCCGGCGTGTTCGGCAATGTCTCCAGCGGCTACGACTACTGGGGCCGCATGCCCGATCCGTTCGATCCGCGCTTTGCGCAGGCGGCCGATGCCGCCGCAGCACAGGCGGCGAAGGAAGTGCACGACGATCCGTGGATGCTCGGTTATTTTGCCGATAACGAACTGGCCTGGGCCGGCCAGGGTCCGCAGGGACGTTGGGGCCTGGCGCAGGGCGCGCTGCGCGGCGAAGCACGCAGCCCAGCCAAGCAGGCCTTCATCGCCGAACTGAAAAAGAAATACAGCGCGCCAGCGAAATTGGCGGCGGCCTGGGGCATCTCGCTGGATTCGTGGGATGCGCTCAACGCCACCAACTTCGCGGCGCCCAATCCGGACGAGGCGCATTCCGCCATCGCCGACGACTACAGCGCATGGCTGCGTACGTACGCGGACCAGTATTTCCGCACGGTCGCGCAAGCCATCCACAAGCACGATCCGCATCACCTGTTCCTGGGCGGACGCTTCGCCGTGCACACGCCCGAAGCGGTGGCCTCATGCGCGCAGTTCTGCGATGTAGTGAGTTTCAACGCCTATGCCGATATACCCGAGCATGCGTTTGACGCCGCTGCGTTCGCCAAGCTCGACAAGCCGGCCTTGATCACCGAATTCCATTTCGGCTCCGACGACCGTGGTCCGTTCGGCAAGGGCGTGGTGCCGGTGTGGAACGAGCAGCAGCGCGGCGAAGCGTATGCGCACTACGTCGCCGACGCGGTGGCCAATCCGTCCATCGTGGGCGTGCACTGGTTCCAGTATGTCGACCAGCCAGTCACCGGCCGCGTGCTCGATGGCGAGAATGCGCATATCGGCCTGGTGGCGATCACCGACCGGCCGTTCACGCATTTTATCGAGGCGGTGCGCGAGGCGAATCGCAAGACGGGTTACTGACACACCGCCACAACCCTGTGGGAGCGCACCCTGTGCGCGACTGCTCGGGCCAGGTGGTTCTTCGCGATCTGGTGTCGCGCACAGGGTGCGCTCCCACAGAAACAAAGAGGGTCAGGCGAGGCTGGTCGCCGCCCCAAACGCCACCGCCATCACCACCGCCACCGCCATGCAAGCACTGGCGGGCCGAATGCGATGCGCGTCGACGCGCGGAATAAGCCGCCACAGCACGAACACACCGATGAGCATGTCCACTACCAGCGCGCCACGCAGCAGCGGCGAGGCGAGCAGCGGCGCGTAGGGTGGTTTGGTATGGCCTTCATGGATGGCCACGCCGGCCACGATCAGCAGGCCGATCAGATTCCACACCAGGCACGCCAGATACGTGCGGTTGAACACCACCGGGCAACGCTCCACCCAACGCAGCACCGACCAGGCGAGTAGCGCGAAGAACAGCGCGCCGATGCTGCTGTAGAGCACCCACCAGAGCAGGGTGCTGATTAGGGTGAGGAGGGTGGTCATGCAGCTTTCCTGGTTCTTTTGTTCGTCATTCCGAGCGCGCCGAGGTTTTAGTGGCCGGCCGTTTCTTTTGCACGTCATTCCGGCGCAGGCCGGAATCCAGTAGCGATAGTCGTCGGTTGTCGCGTCAACGCCAAAGCGTCGCTCTTATCGCGAAAGCCCCCCATCGACGCTACTGGATTCCGGCCTGCGCCGGAATGACGGGTAGGGGAAGTGTTCTACACACCCAAACGCCGCAACAACTTATCCATCAGCCATGCGGGCCCCACCAGCAAATACGCCAGATCCGTGAAAAAGCTTGGCCGCCGGCCTTCAATCGCATGCCCGATGAACTGCCCGATCCACGCCACCACGAACACGCCGATGCCGGTGAGCAGCAGGTTGTGCGCACCCAGCGAGCGATAGGCGAACTCGGTGAACAGGCACAGCAGCACCAGCACCACGAACAAGGCGGCCGCGAGGCGGCGGGACTTCTTCCAGTACCAGGTGAACGCCAGCACCAGGGTAAGCACGGCCCAGAAGCCAGGGCGGCCGATCATCGGCGGCACCGGGATGGTCCACATCATGGCGATCGCACACCACAGGATCAGCGGCACGCAGATCCAGTGCAGCACGCGATTGGTCGGGTTCTGATGATCGCTGCTGTAACTGTCGAGCCAGCCTTGCATGCCTTGCGTCGAATCGGTTGCTGCCATCGTTGAGCCCCCCGCTCATGGAAAAAGATGGGATATCGGCCACGCTGCGAAGGCGTGGGCGATGTCCAGCTGTCGACGGAACGCTAGCACGCCATCGCGCGCAATCCATCCGGTGCGATCAATCGCCGCCGATCAATCGACGGTGATATTGGCCAGGCGCTGCAGTGCTTCGGCGTACTTGGCCGAGGTGGCGGCGATGACGTCGGCGGGCACATTCGGGCCGGGCGCGGTCTTGTTCCAGTCCAGCGTTTCCAGATAGTCGCGCACGAACTGCTTGTCGTAGCTGGGCGGGCTGATGCCCACCTGATAGGACTCGGCCGGCCAGAAGCGCGAGGAGTCTGGGGTGAGCATCTCGTCCATCACGTAGAGCTTGCCGGTCTCGTCGGTGCCGAACTCGAACTTGGTGTCGGCGATGATGATGCCGCGCTCGGCCGCATACGCCGCGGCCCACTTGTAGATGGAGAGCGTCGCCTCGCGCACCTGTTCGGCCAGCTCGGGGCCGACGGCCGCCACCACGGCATCGAAGCTCACGTTTTCATCGTGGTCGCCCACGGCGGCCTTGGTCGACGGGGTGAAGATCGGCTCCGGCAGCTGCTGGGCCTGCTTGAGGCCGGCCGGCAGCTTGATGCCGCACAGCGAGCCCGTAGCCTGATAGTCCTTCCAGCCCGAACCGATGATGTAGCCGCGCGCAATAGCCTCTACCGGCACCGGCTTCAGGCGTCGCGTGACCACGGCGCGCTTCTCGTACAGCTTCAGGTCGGTGCCGGCGGGCAGCACCTCGGCCAGCGGCACGTCGAGCAGGTGGTTGGGCACCAGGTGAGCGGTCTTGGCGAACCAGAAGTTGGAGATCTGCGTGAGCATTTCGCCCTTGCCCGGGATCGGATCGGGCAGCACCACGTCGAACGCCGACAGGCGGTCGCTCGCCACGATCAGCAACCGGTTCCCGGGCAGCGCGTAAACGTCGCGCACTTTGCCGCGATGGATCAGCTCAAGGCCCGGAAGATTCGATTGCAGCAAGGTGGTGGGCACGTCGTTCGCTCCTGAGAAGGCCGGCCTGGCGGGACAGGCCGGAAAAATCGGCGGTACGACCCCGAACGGGTCGCGATCAAGCCCGCCATTCTACCGGGTGACGCCAGGGCGCGAGGTATGGCGACCTCTGGCCCTGCCGGCAGGCCTAGGAGCGGCTGCTAGACTGGGCGCTTTTTGAGCCCGGGTCTTTGTCATGGTCCAGCCGACCAGCCAACGCTTCTGCCTGTTCTGGCGCCTATCGCTCGCCTTGTTGGCGTGGGTTGCCGTGGCCTCGGCGCCAGCCGCCGCGCCGGCCAAGCCTGCGCGCCTGGGGCTTTGCGCTGCTTGCCATGGCGAAACCGGCATGGCGCAGATTCCGGGCGCGCCCAACCTCGCCGGGCAGAAGCTCGACTACCTGCGCGAGGCGCTCAAGCAATACCGCGACGGTCGCCGCAACGTGCCGTTGATGCGGGCAGCGATCGGCCCCATGAGCGATGCCGACCTCGATGAACTGGCGCGCTGGTATAGCGCGCAAACGCCGTCCGTGCCGCCCACCCAAGGCAACCCATGAATTTCACCTGGACCATCTGGCTCGCCCTTTTCGGACTGATCTTCGGCCACGGGCTGCCCGGCGCCGTGGTGGGCGGCATCACCGGTTTCATCATCGACAGCCTGCGCCAGGGCCAGCGCCGTCGCGCCACGCCCCAGGCCGGCGGTTACATCAGCCCGCTGTTTGCCCTGTTGGGCGCCGTCGCCAAGTCCGATGGCCGCGTGTCGGAGGCGGAAATCGCCGTCGCCGAGCGCCTGATGCAGCGCATGGGTTTGGAACAGGACGCGCGCAAGCAGGCCGTCACCGCGTTCAACGCGGGCAAGCAGCCCGAGTTCAACGTGACGCCGGCCATCGAGGAACTGCGCCGCTGGGTCGGCCTGCGCCGCGACCACGCCTTCCCGGTGCTGGACGTGGTGATCGAGACGGTGATCGCCGAAGGCAACCCGCCGCCGGAGAAAATGGCCATCCTGCGCCAGCTCGCTTTTGCCCTGCGCGTGAGCGACATGGAACTGATGGCGCTGATGGCGATGAAGGGCTACGCCTGGAACGCCAGCGGCGGCTCGCGCGGCTATGGCCAGCGCGGCAATGGCGGCTACGTGCCGCCCCAGCGCAATACGAACGGCCCCGATCCGTACACCGTGCTCGGCATCGCGCGCGACGTTGACGATCGCTCGGTGAAGCGCGCCTATCGCAAGCTGATTTCCGAACACCACCCCGATCGCCTGGGCGACCTGCCCGAGGCGATGCGCAAACAGGCCGAATCGCGCGCCAGCGAGATCAATGCCGCCTACGAGCGGATCAAGGCCGAGCGCGGGTTCAAATAAACTCTGCCGTGACCTGCAGGAGCGCACCCTGTGCGCGACCGCAGACCATCACGTCACCTCAGGTCGCGCACAAGGTGCGCCCCTACAGGAAACAGAATCATGAGCAAGCAAGCCAACGTCATCGCCCCGTCCATCCTCTCCGCCGACTTTGCCCGGCTGGGCGAGGACACCGCCAAGGCGCTCGCCGCCGGCGCGGACTGGGTGCACTTCGACGTGATGGACAACCACTACGTGCCCAACCTCACCATGGGCCCGATGGTGCTCAAGGCGCTGCGCGACTACGGCATCACTGCGCCGATCGACGTGCACCTGATGGTCAAGCCGGTCGATCGCATCGTGCCGGACTTCGCCAAGGCCGGCGCCAGCGTGATCAGCTTCCACCCGGAAGCGAGCGAGCATGTCGACCGCACCCTTGGCCTGATCAAGGATTCCGGCTGCCAGGCGGGACTGGTGTTCAATCCGGCCACCTCGCTGGACTGGCTCGACTACGTGATGGACAAGCTCGACCTGATCCTGCTGATGTCGGTGAACCCGGGCTTTGGCGGGCAGAAGTTCATCCCCTCCGCGCTGGACAAGCTGCGCGAGGTGCGCCGTCGCATCGATGAAAGCGGCCGCCCGATCCGCCTGGAAATCGACGGCGGCGTGACCGCGGCGAATATTGGGGAAATTTCGGCGGCGGGCGCGGATACCTTCGTGGCCGGCTCGGCCATCTTCAACGCGCCGGACTACCAGGCCGTGATCGCGGCCATGCATCAGCAGCTGGCCGCCGTGCGCGGCTGACCACCGGGTTTCGGACAGAAAAATCCCGGCGCTGTTAACGCCGGGAGAAGTTTCGTCGGAACGACGTGTGAGGAGACCACACAACGGCCGCTGATCCACGGCAAGAATCCGCGACCGTCAGAACTTCTGACCGGGATTTTGCGATTTGGTTCCCGTCGAGGCGTCATCATCTTTCGATAGCGCTTTGTTAACGCACAAAAAAATCCCCGCCGGTGGGCGGGGAAGGAACGTGCCTAGGATGGGAACACGGGTCTTACATGGGCTGCCAGTCGGGGTCGGGTTCGTCCGCCCCGGCGGCCGGCGCGCTTCCATGCGCACCAGCCGCTTCCATGGCTTCCACGGGTAAGCAAAAGAAAGGGTCGTTCAGGTCGAAGTCGCTGCTCATAGCGGGTCTCCTCAGTGCAGGCTCATGACCAGGCCCAGTAATAGCCCACCAAGCGCCAAGACCACGCGAAGCGGCTCAAAGCCCCGCAGTTCGGCGTTGGGATCGACATTGGCTTGATCGGTGGGACGCATGACGGGGCTCCTGCAAGGACGACCCCATTGAGCGACCGGCAAGGGCATAGGGCGGGACCCGGATATGGCAAAACGCGGGCAAGATCGGCCCGCCCTCGGGCGGCCGATCCAGAGCGTGAAGTCCGTCGCGTCGTCTATGGCGGCCAGCCGGCCCAACATGGCGAAACGAGGGCATTGCATGGCGATGGCTTGCGCGGCTTCGGTCCAGGCTTCACGCTGCGCGGCGTTGCCAGGGAATCCTCAGGAGTGAAGCATGGGTCGCAGTATCGCCATCGTCGAAGACGAGCCGCTGATCCGCGCGAATTACGTCGAAGCGCTCAACCGCTTCGGCTATGAGACACGCGGCTACGGCTCGCGGCAGGAAGCCTCCAGCGCGTTCGCGATGCGCCTGCCCGAGCTGGTCATCATCGACATCGGCCTGGGCGACGAGCCCGAGGGCGGCTTCGACCTGTGCCGCGAACTGCGCGCCAAGTCGGCCACGTTGCCGATCATCTTCCTCACCGCGCGCGATTCGGATTTCGACGTGATCTCCGGCCTGCGCCTGGGTGCGGACGACTATCTGAGCAAGGACACCAGCTTGCACCAGCTGGCGGCACGCATCGCGGCGCTGTTCCGGCGCATCGAATCGCTCAAGGTGCCGGCCAGCAGCGAGACGGTGATCGAGCACGGCCCGCTCAAGCTCGAATCCGAGCGCATGCGCATCACCTGGAACCACGAAGAAATCCCGCTCACCGTCACCGAGTTCTGGATGGTGCACACGCTGGTGCGCTTCCCCGGCCACGTGAAGAACCGCGACCAGCTGATGCGCGAAGCCGAGCTGGTGGTGGACGACGCCACCATCACCTCGCACATCAAGCGCATCCGCAAGAAGTTCATCGCCGTGGCGCCGGAGTTCGACGCCATCGAGACGGTGCACGGCGTGGGTTATCGATGGAAGCCGTGATGAAGCGCTGGTTGGTGCTGTTTGTGCTCGCGTTCGTATCGATGGTCGGCCATGCGGGTGGCGTCGACAAAGATCAGGGAGTGTTGGCCTACGGCAAAGCGGACCGGGACGTTCCTGGATGGTCCATCCTCACCGATCTTCCCGATGGCTGGACCCGGGATTGCTGCATGTACGCCAAGGCTATTGGCGTAAACCTTGTCATGTACCAGGGTGAGTGGACGGGCGATCCGGAGCGCGTGATGGTGCTCAATGTTTGGCCATCCAAACTTTCGTCGCTTGAGGCTGAGCTGCAGGAAGACAGGCACCAATATCTTGCACGCGATCCGTCTGCAAAAATCGATACGGTGGCCATCGACAACAAAGCCATGACATGCCGCGGCGTGCATTTCGAAGGGACGGATCACAAGGACGACCTGGTGGTCTTCTGCGATCCGGGGCTGGCTACCGGCATCCGCCTTAGTTGGTCGATGACGTTGGCGCATGACGATCCGAAGAAAACAGAGCTGATCGCGACGTTCCAGCGGGTGGTCGAGCAATCGAAGTACCTCAGGTACACGGACGAGACGGGCGGCAAGAGTGACAAATCCAAGGCTGGCCGCTAGGTCGGTGCCACCACTTTTGCATTCCCGCCGTATATCGTTCGGCCCATGAACCTCCGCCACAAACTGCTGCTGGTCGCCCTGTGCACACTGGCCCTGCCCGTGGCCGGCTGGCTGTACGTGCGCCAGATGGAAACCCTGTTGCGCGAGGGGCAGGCGCAGGCGCTCACAGCCTCGGCGCGCGCCATGGCGCGCAGCCTGGTCGTCACCGATGCGCCGCTGCCGCCGTCAGGCCCGGTGTGGTACGTGCAGGAAGCGAGCAATCCCATCACCATCGACGGCTACGGCGACGACTGGGCGCCGCTGACCCCGTGGAGCCAGCCGCTGGACAAGCGCGGCAAGCTGCTGCTGGCCGAAGATGCCGACTGGCTTTACCTGTATGCCGATGTGCGTGGCGCACAGCGCACGCGTGCCGATGCGGACGATCCCACCGCCTTGCGCGCCGACCACCTGGTGCTCAGCCTGGGCAAGGGCGAGCAATCGCGACGCTTCCTGCTGGCAAGCGCGGCGCCGGGGCAGCTCACCGCACGCCCATTGGATCCGCCAGTGGATGGCCTGCCCACGCGCATCACCGCGCAATGGCAGGAAGACGGCGGCGGCTATCGGGTGGAATTGCGCGTGCCGCGCAGTCCCGGGTTGGATGCATTGGGCCTGGCCGTGTTCGATCCGGCCACGGGCGGCGATCCCACGGCGGTACAAAGCCGACCGCTGGTGACCTACTCCAGCGCGCTATCGAAGGAACTGGGCCTGCTCGCGCTCGATGGCGTGCAAGCACGCGTGCTCGCGCCACAAGGCTGGCTGCTCGCGCAAACCGGCCATCTCGCCACGCCCGCATCGGCGCCGGGCGATCAGCCGGGCTGGTTCGCCTCGCTGGTGTATCGCTCCCTGCTCGCCAATCAGGTGGACGATGCGGAGCTGTGGACGCAGGACGTGCCACGCCTCGACGTGAGCGAGGTGCGTGAGGCCAGTGAAGGCAAGCCCGCCACGCTGTGGCGGCAAGGCGAAGCCCGCGGCAGCGTGGTGCTCGCGGCCGCCGTACCGATCGAGCGCGACGGCCAGGTGCGCGGCGTGCTGCTGCTGGAACAGGCCAGCCGCGCGGTGCCCTTGCTCGCCAACCGCGCCCTGCTTGGCCTGTTGCTGACCAGTTTCGGCGTGTTGCTGGTGGCGGGCGCGATCCTGCTGATCTTCGCCACGCGGCTGAGTATCCGTCTGGGTCGTCTACGCGATGCCGCCGAGCGTGCGCAGTTGAACGATGGACGTCTGGACGGCCCATTCCCGATGACCTCGTCGGAAGACGAGATCGGCGACCTGGCGCGCAGCTTCGAGCGCCTGTTCGAAGTGGTGGGTGGCTACACCGACTACCTGCGCACACTCGCTTCCAAACTTTCCCACGAATTGAATACGCCGCTGGCGATCGTGAAGTCCTCGCTGGACAACCTCGAGCACGCGTTGCAAGCCGAACACGCCATGCCCCCGGATGCAGCGCCGTATCTTCAGCGCGCCCGCGACGGCGTGGCACGCCTGGGCATGCTGGTGCGCGCGATGAGCGAAGCCAGCCGGATGGAGCGCTCCATCGCCGCGGCCGAACCGGAAGACGTGGACTTGGTCGAAGTCGTGCGCGGTTGCAGCGAGGCTTATCGCCCTCTGGCAGGCACGCGAAGGATGCAGGCGGTATTGCCGCACGATGCCCTGTTCATGCATTGCGCCCCCGAATTGATCGCGCAGGCCTTGGACAAATTGTTCGACAACGCGCTGTCGTTCACGCCGGAGGATGGTTGGTTGCGCCTCAGCTTGCGCGCCACTCACGATGGCGCGGAGATTGAGCTGGCCAATCAAGGGCCGCCGCTGCCGGCGGCCATGCAGGGGCGCCTGTTCGACTCACTGGTGAGCCTGCGCGACAAGGCCACGCCCGGCGATGCGCCGCATCTGGGCTTGGGCCTTTACGTGGTGCGCCTGGTTGCCGAGCGCCATGGCGGCATGGCATCGGCGCGCAATCTTGAGGACGGCAGCGGCGTGGCGTTTACGCTGCAGTTGCATGGGATGCCGCGGCAAAGGCTCTGAAGCGAAGCGAACTACCCCCTGTGGGAGCGCACCCTGTGCGCGACGCTCTGTCGGTGGCCGTCGCGCACAGGGTGCGCTCCCACAAAGGGTGAGGGATCCACAAAGGGCAAACAATCTCGCGCTACTTCATCTCCCCCAACGTCCACCCACCACCACCCGGCATCACCGCGATCTGGCGCACCGTGGTCGCCGCGCAGCTGGCCGGCTTGTCGGTGCACTCGGCGAGGGTGACGCGCAGGTGCTGGTCATCCACCAGGTCGAAATCGGTCAGCTTGGTATTGGCCAGGCGAGTGGCCGTGTCCAGCGCCGTGCCGATGAAGACGCCGTTGTGGAAGACATAGAGCTGCAAGGCGTTGGGTTGGCATTGCTCGTCCACCGATACGGCGGCTTCCGCCACATAGGTATCGCCTTTGCGCTGCGCACGGCCGGTGAGCAGGCGTTGGCCGGTGAGCAGGAAGCGGTCTTCGTCGTTCTTTGGCGCGGCAGTCTTGGCCATGCATTGGTTGCTCGCCACGGTGGCCGGTGCGCTTTTCGACAAGGGCTCCAGCGGCCGCGGCACATAAGGCTGCGCCGCCAGGCTGGCCGCCGGTTTGTGCATCCACAGCGCGAGCGCCCCAACGCTGATCAGCACGGCAACGACCGCTACCGCGCGTCCGCGCAGCAGCGGACGCGGCATCAGATAGACCAGCGTGCACAGCGCCAGCAACAGCGCGACCGGTGAAAGCGGGTACCACAGCAAAGCCAGCAGAGCGAATAACGCGGCAAACACGGCGGCGGTGGAAAAGGGCTTGCGGACGGGTGCCGGCGTGTCGGAGGTTGGCAGCGGTGGAGGTTCCGGCGCGACGAAGCTGTGCTCGGCATCCAGCAGCAGCGGCTCGCTCAATGGCTGGGCCGTCGGCGGCACATGAGCGTCAATCGCAGCTTCCTGCGCAGGCAGCGGAGGCGGCTCCGCGCTGGTCGATGCGGGCGTCCAGGGGAACCAGCTCTGCCCGCCGTCATGGCACCACTGGTCGCCGGCTTGCGCGTAGCGAGTGAGCGCCGCCTCAGGCAGCGGGCCGCGGACCTGCTGGTCGCGGCGCAGCCAGATCAGCGGTTCGCCGTCGGGCCAGACATCTGCTTCCACGCCCATGCTACGCAGCTGCACCGCCTGCGCCTCGGCGGCATCAGGTTCGAGGCCGCGGCGGATGATCAACGGCGCCCGTGAGAAAACGCGTTCGCGGAAACCCGCCATCTCCATGCCGAAGGCAGCGGCCATGCGTTCGTGCACGGCGGTCGGGTCCTGCCCATCGAGCAGGCGGCCGGAAAGTACCAGGCAACGGTGGTCCATACCCATCGATTTCCCCTGCGGATGCAGCCCTGTGCACCGATAACCCAAGGTTAGGCGTGCTGGCGCGGCTGAACAAGCGGCACGTGGCCCGTGCGCGCAGGGAGATCGTGAAGAGAGGCTTCGGTTCCCCACCTCGCTACCCCTACAATGCCCGTTCAAGCTTGGCCATCCGGATCCCCACGTGATTTCCCGAGACGATTTCGACGCGCTGGCAGCGCTGGGTCATACCCGTATCCCGCTGGTGCGCGAGGTGTTTTCCGACCTCGACACGCCCCTGTCGGTCTACCTGAAGCTGGCCGACGGCCCGTACACCTTCCTGTTCGAATCGGTCGAGGGCGGCGCCACCTGGGGCCGTTATTCCATCATCGGCCTGCCTGCCAGGCGCGTGTACCGCTTTCGCGGCCATGAACTGGAAGTGGAGGACGCCGGCGAAGTGACCGAGCGCCGCCACGTGGCCGATCCGCTGGGCGAGATTGAAACGCTGCGCAAGCAATACGACGTGCCGCGCCTGCCGCAGCTGCCCGCCTTCAGCGGCGGCCTGGTCGGCTACTTTGGTTTTGAGACGATTGGCTACATCGAGCCGCGCCTCGCCCAATGGGATCGCCCGGACGAGCTCGGCACGCCCGACGTGCTGCTGATGCTGGCCGAAGAAGTCGCCGTATTCGACAACCTCAAGGGCCGCCTGTACCTGATCGTGCATGCCGACCCATCGCAGCCGCATGCGTATGCGGCCGCACAGCGTCGGCTCGATGCGCTGGTCTATCGCCTGCGCCAGAGCGGCGTGTCCTATCCGCAGCTCAACCAGAGCACCGCGCTGGACGAAGGCGATTTCAAATCCTCCTTCACCAAGGAGGAGTTCGAGGCGATGGTGGAGCGTGCGAAGGAATACATCCGCGCAGGCGACATTTTCCAGGTGGTTCCATCGCAGCGCCTTAGCGTGGGTTTCAACGCGCGGCCGGTGGATGTGTACCGCGCATTGCGTGCGCTCAATCCCTCGCCTTACATGTATTTCGTCGACCTGGGCAACACCCAGATCGTCGGTTCCTCGCCGGAAATCCTGGCTCGTCTCAAGGACGGCAAAGTCGTGGTGCGCCCACTCGCGGGCACCCGCAAGCGCGGCGCCACCGAGGAAGAAGACCAGGCACTCGAGGCCGAACTGCTGGCCGATCCCAAGGAGCGCGCCGAGCACGTGATGCTGATCGACCTGGGCCGCAACGACATCGGCCGGATCAGTGAAACCGGCAGCGTTGAAGTGAGCGAATCGTTCGTGGTCGAACGCTATTCGCACGTCATGCATATCGTTTCGCAGGTGCAGGGCAGCGTGCGTCCCGATGTTGGCTACATGGACGTGCTCAAGGCGACCTTTCCGGCCGGCACGCTCAGCGGCGCACCCAAGATCCGTGCGCTGGAAATCATCCAGGAGCTGGAGCCGTACAAGCGCAACATCTATGCCGGCGCGATCGGCTGGATCGGCTGGTGGGGCGATGCCGATACCGCGATCGCCATCCGCACGGCGGTCATCCAGGATGGACGTCTGCACGTCCAGGCCGGCGCGGGCATCGTGTACGACTCCGATCCCGCGTCCGAGTGGGAAGAAACCATGAGCAAGGGCCGCGCGTTGTTCCGCGCCGTGGCCCAGGCGGCCAAGGGTCTATGAGCATGCGCGGCGTGCGACGCGGCGCGGCGTGGTCCTGTGCACTAGGCCTGGGCAGCAGCCTGCTGGTGGCGCCCTTGCATGCGCGCGAACCGCAGGCATCACCGGTCTGGCGCGACGATGGCACCTCGCGGCTCGAGGCGCTGGCGCTGCTGCAGTCGTTCAATGCCGAGCTGCTCAGTCACCCCAGCGCCACGCTTACGCTGGAGCGCTGGTGTGCCGCGCATCAGCTCGCGCCCGTGGCAAAGATCGTCGCCGAACGCGTGCAGGGCGAAGACAAGCCGCTGCCGCCGGAGGCACGCAGCCAGCTGCAGATCGGCGCGGACGAACCCGTTCGCTATCGCCGCGTGCAACTGGCCTGCGGCGAGCATGTGCTGTCCGAAGCGGACAACTGGTATGTGCCCTCGCGCCTCACCGACGCGATGAATCGCGAACTCGACAGCACCGATACGCCCTTCGGCAAAGTGGTTCAGGCTTTGCATTTCCGCCGACAGACTTTGTCCGCGCAATTGCTGTGGTCGCCGCTGCCGGGGGGCTGGGAAAGCAAGCCCACGCTACCGCCTGCCAGCGATGCCTCGCTGGCGATGCCGCAGCATGTGCTCGAGCATCGTGCGTTGTTATTCGACCAGGCCAATCGCCCCTTCAGCCTGGTCGTCGAAACCTATACATCGCAAGTGATCGCCTTCGCTCCGCCGGCGCCGTCTCGGCCCTAAGTCGGCTTCGGCCGCTCGCCAATGTGACCGCGCCATCCACGTGGTGGTGCCCGGTGGAAGCTGAGGAGATGTTCCGGCATCGAGCAACCTGCGGATCGACGGCGCAGGCGATGCCTGCGTGCCTCTGCAGCACGCCGGGTTTGCCGCCCATGAATCGGCGACTGTCGTAGGAGCTGGCCGCTCGACCGGCTTCCTGGCATTTTCGGATTCATCTGATGTCTTGCCCGGTGAGCGATGGCTAACGTGTAGAAACCCCGATCCACAGTGCAGGCACAAGCCTGGCGCGGAGTTTCTTCATGGATGCCCCCATCATCAAATATGTCGTCTCGCGCCAACAGGGCGAGGGCTGGCGCGTGTTGCGCGACGGCTCGCCGGTGGGCCGGCGTTGCGTGCTGGTCAACGCGCTGGAATTGGCCACGCTGCTGGCCGAACGCGAAGCCATTCGTGGCGGCGCCACCCGCGTGTTGATGGCACGCCAAGACACCCACCGCTTGCCGGGCTATCACCCGTGGCGCAGCGTCACCTGATTCAAGGCCTCAGGTATAGCTGGCCGATGGCGAGCGCGGTGCGATAGGGCTCCGGATCGTTGCGGTTGCTGAGCAGGATCACCGTCAGGTGCTGCTTTGGCCAGCGAATGATCACGTTGCGAAAGCCGATGCTTTCGCCTGAATGCCACAACACGTCGCCGTGGATGCGCCAGCCGTAGCCGTAGCTGTCGACGTCGGGTTCGTCGTTCACCTTGTTTTGTGGACTGAACGCGAGGCGGCGCGACGCGTCGGACAGCAGGCGATGATCGTAAAGCGCAGCATCCCAGCGCGCGAGGTCGTCAATCGAGGAGTAGATGCCGCCATCGCCGCGCGTCGCGCTGGTGGGGCTCTGATCGGTCCGCACCCAATGCCCCTTCTCTTCGCTGTAACCGTAGGCGCGATGCGTCACCTCGGGGCCGCCGCGCACATAAAGCAAGGTGTGCGTCATGCCCAGCGGCTGGAAGATGTTCCGCGCGAGGAAATCGGGCAAGGATTCTCCCGATGCTCGTTCCACGATCAAGCCCAGCAGCACATAGCCGCCATTGCTGTAGCGATAGGCCGTGCCCGGTGAAAAATAGCTGCGCGGCTCGGCCGCCAACATGCGCAATACGTCGGCATCGCTGATCTGTGCGGTGGCGTCGGCGGGCATCAGGTCTTCGTAATCGATCAGCCCGCCGGCGTGACTGAGCAGTTGCCGGATGGTGATCTGCTCATGCGTGGCCGGGAGTTCTGGTAGCCAGTGGCGGGCATGATCGTCCAGGCTGAGCTTGCCGCGCTCAGCCAACAGCAGGATTGCCGCCGCCGTGAACTGCTTGCTGACCGAGGCGAGCCGATAATTGGTGGCTGGCGTGGCGGATTCGTGCGTCTCGACATTGGCCAGGCCGTAGCCCCGGCTGACCAAGGGCTTGCCATCCTTGATCACCAGCAGGGACGCGCCTGGCACGTTGCCCTGATAACGGGACATCAGTTCGTCCACCGCACTGGCGTGCACGAGGCCGGAGCAAAGCAAAAGCACGGCAGGCAGAACAAACCACTTGCGCATCAGGGCTAGCCTCGTCATTGGCCGGGAGCTATTGCACCGGCACGTCGTAGATGGTGTCGGGGGGCGGCTCGGGGCTCAGCGTGTAGTGCCACCACTCCATCGCGTAGTTGCGGAAACCCTCCCGCTCCATCGCACGCTTCAATAACTCGCGGTTGGCGTGCTGCGCCGCGCTGGCTTCCGGCGAATCGGTATTGGCCAGCGTGCCGAAATAGTCGAAGTCCGTACCCATATCGAGCGGCGCGCAGTGCGCGCCGGAGGCATCGCATTGCATCAGCGTGAGATCCACCGTGGCGCCGCGGCTATGGCCGGACACCGGTGCGATGTAGTCGCCAAGCAGCGCACTCTTGTCCAGCTTCGGATAGTGCACCGCCTTGGTGCGCTGGTCGGTGGGGTCGCCGGCCCAGCGCACGAAATGCTGCACGGCGCGCGCGGGGCGATAGCAGTCGAACAGCTTGAGCCGTTGGTGCTGTGCACGCAGGTCGCGCTCCACGCGCGCCAGGGCTTCGGCTGCGGGCTTGAGCAGCAGGCATTTGGGCGCGCGGTAACCGTCGACGGGCGTGCCGACGAAATTGTCGCTGCCGGCGTATTTGATGTCCTCGGCGATGCCAGGTGCGAGCTGGCGGATATCGACCAGACCCGCCTGGGCAGCCGAATTCGCTGGCGACAATTTGGGCGTGCCATCGGCATGAGCGAGTGTGATGAGTGCCATCAGCGCCAACCCAGGCATGAGGCGCAGGCACTTAGTCACAGCCGTGCTCCCGATGAAAGGCGAGATCTTCGAAGTCGTAGCTGAAATCGGCGGCAGGATCGACCTTGCTCAAATGCAGCGCGCCTTTGGTGTCTGAGGGAAAATTCAGCCACGCATCGGCGTCGCCATGATCCCAGTGCACCAGATAGCGCTGGCCGGCGCGCATCACGGTGCCGGTCAGGCGCGGCGACTTGGCGGCGACGAAGCGCAGTGTCTTGCCTTGCGGGCACAAGGTGATGGCGCCGAACCATGGATCGCGCCATTGGCCCCAGTGGCCGCGCAGTTCATCCGCTTTGGCGGGCCGCGAAGCGGGTGGCGTGGCTGCCTTGCGGTCGGTGGCCGCGGCGCGATCGAGCTGGTCCGCATACCAGTTGACGTCGTGTGCACCGGTGGGCGAGGTGAATTGCTTGGTCAGCGCCTCGACCAGCACCCTGCGCGCGTCTTCAGCCTCGCTGTTGATCAGCACGACGAAACCGGCCCCGCGATCGGGCAGCAAGGTCATCGCCGAATACATGCCGGACAGCGTGCCGGTATGCGACACCGTGTGCACGCCATCGACATCGGCGATGCGCCAGCCGTAACCATAGGCATAAAGACGCGTGCCATCCCAGGCGCGTCGCCGCGCCGAGATTGGCATTGGCGTGTAAGGCGTCCACAGAATCTGGCGTTGTTCCGGCGTCAGCCACTGCAGTTGCTGCGGCGTCGGTGCGAGCCAGTTGCGCGCCCAAACCAGCATGTCGGTAAGACTGCAGCGCACGCCGCCCGCAGCGGCAGAGGTGATATCGGGAATCTCGGCATCGTCCGCGTTGATCACGATATTGCGATCATGCTCGCGCACGTGGGGCTGGGCGACGTTGCCCACGCCATCGCGATGCCATGCTCCAATCTGGCAACGCGTGAGGCCGAGCGGCTGGAACACTTCACGACGCAGCAAGGCATCGTAATGATCATGCCCCGCTGCCGCGGCCACTTCGCCGGCGACGACATACAGCAGATTGTCATAGGCGTAGCCCGCGCGAAAACTGTATGCAGGCTTGAGATAAGCCAGCGCATGCACGATGTCCTCGCGCGTGAAGTCGTTCGACTCGGGCCATAGCATCAGGTCACCCGCGCCCTCGCGCAGTCCGCTGCGGTGGGTGAGCAGGTCGCCAACCTGCATATGCTCGGTGACCCAAGGGTCGGCCATGCGGAACTCGGGCAAGTAGCTGCGCACCGGCGCATCCCAGCGCAACTTACCTTCCTGCACCAGCCGGGCGAGCAGGGTGGATGTCATGGCCTTGCTGTTGGACGCGATCTTGAACAGCGTATCGGGCGTGATCGGCTGGCCGGAGCCGGCCACGCGTTCGCCCGATGTGCGCGTATAAATCACTTCGCCATGGTCGATCACCCCGACGGCAAGGCCGGCCAGGTGATAGCGCATCATCACCGCATCGACGATGGGATCAAGCTGCGCCGCGGTCGGAGTGTCCGCTGCCGTTGCGACGCTGGCGGCGACGGCAAATCCGATCGCCGCCACGCATCGCCGCAGCATTCGCTTAGCCTGCATGACGCGCCGTGGCGCGCTTGGTCACTTCGTCCCACACGCGCAGCAGGTTGCCGCCCCAGATCTTGGCGATGTCCGCATCGCTGAAGCCGGCACGGCGCAGTGCCGCCGTGAGGTTGCGCGTCTGCGTCGCATCCGACCAGCCGGCGAGACTGCCGCCGCCATCAAAGTCGGACGCGATGCCGACGTGATCGATGCCGGCCACCTCAACCATATGCTTGATATGCGCGACGTACTCATCGACCGTCGCGGGCGGGAAGGCCGCATCGATGCGCTTCATGCCCTCGATATAAGCGGGCAGGTATTCGTGCTTCTCGCTGTCGAAGGCCTTGTCGCCGGCCTGCTTGGCTACCTGCGCCTGCAGCGCTTTCACGGCCATTTCCCGACCCGGATCGAGCTTGATGAACTCGCCCACCGCTACCGCCTGGATCACGCCGCCCTTGGCAGCGATGGCGCGCAGCAGTTCATCCGAGAGGTTGCGCGGATGGTTGACCAGGGCGCGCGAGGACGAATGCGAGGCGATCACTGGCGCGGTGGACAAGGCCAGCACGTCGCGCACGCAGGCGTCGGAGGAGTGCGACACGTCGACCATGATGCCCAGCTCGTTTTCGCGCTTGACCACGCTGCGGCCGAAATCGGTGATGCCGTATTCCGGCAACGGGGTGTCGCCGAGGTCTGCTTCCGGCGTCGAACTGCTGCACAGGTCGTTGTTGCCCATGTGGGCAAGGCCGACGTAGCGCGCGCCGCGCTTATAGGCCAGGTCGAGATTCTTGATGTCGTGGCCGAGCGAGTAGCCGTTCTCCACACCGATCATCGCCGACAGCTTGCCCGCGGCCTTGTTGGCGCGTACCTGCGCCGGCGTGGTGGCGAGGCGGATCTGATCCGGATAGGTTTTCAGCATCAGGTCGATAGCGTCGTACTTGCGCTTGGCCTGGGCCACGGCGTGCGCGTAGCCTGCCGGCGTCAGCGGGCCCTGGTCCACGTAGACGATGAAGAACACGGCGTCCAGGCCGCCCCGGCGCATCTTGTCCAGGTCCACCTGCATTGGCGTCGTCTTGCCGAAGTCGAAGCGCGCTTCGTGCATATACCCGAAGGGGATGTCCACGTGCGTATCGAGCGTGATCGGCGGATCCTGCTGAGCCTGGGCGGGAGCGCTGCTGAGCGCGAGTGCAAGCGCGATGGCGCCGCCGAGTATGCCGAGTGTCTTCATGCGGTTTCCCAGTGTTTGGCCGGCTGCTCGCCGGCGACCATGTCTTCAAGGCTTTGGCGTCGGCGCACGACGGCGTAGCGACCCGCATCCACCATCACTTCGGCGGCGAGCGGGCGTGAGTTATAGGTGGAGGCCATGGAGGCGCCGTACGCACCGGCGGTGCGTATCATCAACAAATCGCCGGGGACGCAGGCGGGCAGGGCGCGCGCCCTGGCAAAGGTGTCGCCGGTTTCGCATACCGGTCCCACGATGTCGTAAGAAGTCATCGAGCGTGCGTCCCCGGCTACCGGCGCGATGTCGTGCCATGCATCGTACAGGCTGGGCCGGGCCAAGTCGTTCATCGCCGCGTCCAGCACCAGGAACGTTCGCTCGTCGCCCTGCTTGAGGCGAATCACCCGGGTGAGCAGCACGCCGGCTTCGCCCACCAGATAGCGGCCGGGTTCGAACAGCAGGCGCCCTTCGAAGCCGGCCAGCGCCTCGCGTACCAGCCCGGCATAAGCGGCTGCATCGATCGGGCGGTCATGGCCTTCGCGATAGCAAACCCCCAGGCCCCCGCCCACGTCGATGCTGTTGATCGGATGTTCCTGTGCCACCAGTTCGCGCCAGAACGCCCCCACGCGCTGCAAGGCTTGCCTAAACGGATCGAGCTTCAGGATCTGCGATCCGATATGCACGTGCAGGCCGTCAAGCTGCACATGGCTGAATTCGACGCGTTTGGCAAACCAACGCCGCGCCTCATCGATGCTCACGCCGAACTTGTTCTCGGCGCGGCCGGTGGAGATTTTGGCGTGGGTCAGGGCATCCACGTTGGGGTTGATGCGTACGGCGGCATAAGCCTTTGCATCCAGCGCCTGAGCGACGCGTTGCAGCGCGAGGAGCTCGTCGTGCGACTCCACGTTGAAGCGCAAGACGCCCACCTTCAACGCTTCAGCGAGCTCCGCCTCGGTCTTGCCGACCCCGGAGAACACGATGCGCTCCGTCCGTATGCCGGCTTGCCGCGCACGCCACAACTCACCTGACGAGACGATATCCGCGCCGATACCGTGCTCATGCATCAGGCCAAGCACGCCGCGGTTGGGATTCGCCTTCACCGCAAAACAGATCAGGTGATCCGTGCCGCGCAGGGCGGACTGCAGGGAGGCGATGCGTTGGCGGATCGCGCTGGCCGAATAGACATACAGCGGCGTGCCTAAACGATCAGCCAGCGCGTTGAGGTCGACGCCGTCCAGCGTGGCGTGGGGTGGGGCGGTGGTGTCCATCATGGGCGAGCCTGTCGCAAAAAGACGGCAGCCTGCATCACGCAGGCTGCCGGTGGGGACGGACTCATCAGAAGTCCACGGACACCGTCAACTGCGCAAAGCGAGGCGACTGGAAACGCAAGGGTTGTTCGAAGGTGGAGCTGGTGTTGTTGGAAATGGTGGTCTGCAGATCCTGGTCCACCTGGATGGTGCGCTGTTCGTTGAGCAGGTTGTAGACCGCGAACTTCACGCGCAACTGGCCGATGTCGGCGAGCTGGCGCAAGTAGGTGATGCTGGCGCCAAGGGTGTAGGTCCACGGCATGCGGCCGTATTTGCCGCGCGGCGAGGATTCGTACACGCGATCTTCCGAACGCGCGGCGTCGCAGTTGGCCACGCAGATGTAGTAGCTGTGGTACACCGTGGCGTCATACGGGTTGCCTACGCCGAAACCGGTGATGGGACCGCCCGAAGCGATATTCGCATCGCCCGCCACTTGCCAGTTCGGCGTGATGGCGTAGGTCCCACGCAGCTTGAGCTGATGACGACGGTCGTTGGGCAGGTAGCCGTCGCCGCCGAAATTCACCCACGGATCATCGAAATTCTCGGTGCGGCCGGTGTCGTCGAAGTTGGTATCGGAGTTCACCGGACCTTCCGCGTTGCCGCGATTCCACGACAGCACATAGGACGCATTGAACGACCACTTGTTGTCCCAGGCGCGATCCAGCTGGAATTCCAGCGCGGTGTACGTGCGCTTCGGGTTCACCCAGCCGCGCTGGCCGAGGTAGTTGCCATCCTCGTCGTACATGGCCCAGCCTTCCTTGGACGTATCCACCGTGACCCAGCCATCGGCCGTGCCGTCGCAATTGGTGTCGCCCCACACGGTGTTCTTCTTGCCGGGATTGCCCATTACCCAGCCGATGTAGCCGTCCGGACCGCACTTGCCGGTCGCGCTGATCTCCATGTCGTCGATGGCGTTGTGCAGCTTGCGGTAGGTCGCGTTGACGCCCCACGACCATTTGTCGTTGAGCATTTGCTGGAAGCCCAGGATCAGCTCGTCCTGGTAGACCTGCTGCATATCCTTGTTCACTTCCGAACGCAGGTCATGCACGGTGCCGTCGCCCTGCGAGGTATCCACGCCGCCCAGCTGCGGGCCAAGGATGGGAATGGCGTACTGGTTGCCGTTGGCATCGGTGAGAGTCTGCCAGCCGCCGAACGCGTAGAAGGTGCGCTGGTCGAGCAGGCCGCCAGCCTGCTTGATGTTGATCACGTTGGCCACGGGCAGGTAGTAGCGGCCGAGGTTGCCGTAAAGCTTGGTGGTGCCGTCGCCCTTCACGTCCCACGAGAAGCCGAAGCGCGGCGCCCACATATTGTCCATCTTGATATAGCTTCGGCCGGCAGCGTCCATATTGTCGAAGCCATCGCGACGGATGCCCGCATTGAGCAGCAGGTTGGGCGTCACCTGCCAGTTGTCTTCCACATAGAAGGCGTTGTTGGTGGTGTCGAAATTACCAGCAATCTCGTAACGGCGGGCGCGCACATAGCCGTTGTAACCCGGCGGAATCACGCCGCCACCGTTCGGATTGGGTATGGTCGAGCCGGGCGTGGCCGCGTACACGTTGTAATAGATCGCGCCGGGGCCCGGGTAATGGCGGCTGTAGACGGAGTCGTCATCTTCGTGGTCGTAGCCGAAGCGCAGCAGGTGGTCTTCCAGCTTCCATTCGAAGTCGGCGCGGCCTTCCTTGCGCTTGTCGTTGCGCTTCTCCACCGCCGTATTGGTCGTGCAGCCCAGCGGAACGCCGGGTTTGGGGACGGCGGTTTCAGCGGCGACGTGATTGCAATCGAGGTCGGTGAGCGCACGGTTGAACGACTCGCGCTTGTTCTCACCGTACAACACCTTCATCGACAGATTGTCGGTGAGGTAGTTGGTATAGGTGAGCGACCAGTTCTTGCCGCCGGTATCGGTGTAGATGGTGTTGGTCTTGGCACCGATGGTGTGCGAGTCGTAGTCGTAGTTGTAGACCGTGCCGACGTTCTTGCTCTTGTCCGAGAAGGCCATCAGCGAGAGCAGGTTGCTGTCGTTGATGTGCCAGTCGATCGTGGTGCCCCAGAAGTCCGGGCTCGAACTATTGCTGGTGAACGTGGTGCCTTCGTCGTTGGTGTTGCGCGGGTTGTCGCCGCGCTGTTCCACCATCGCGAAGATGAACAGCTTGTCCTTCACGATCGGGCCGGACGCGTAGATATTGGTCTTCATCAACGAGTCGCGGTCCTCGCTGGCCGTGAGGTAGCGGTTGCCCTTGGCGTCGTAGCGATCCTCGGCCTGCGCATGCCACGCACCCGGTTCCATGGTCAGTTCCACGCCGGCGTGGAAATCATTGGAGCCTGAGCGTGCCACCGCGTTGATGACGCCACCCGTGGTGCGGCCGAACTCCACCGAATAGCCACCAGTCTTGATCTGGAATTCCTGGTAGAAGTTGAACGGTGCTTCGGAATAGCCGTTCCGGTTGTAGAAGTCGGTGACGTTGAGGCCGTTGACGTAGATGGCGTTCTCCGCCACCGACGAGCCGCCGAAGGACAGGCCGCCGAACGCCGACGCGCCTTTCACCACGCCCGGCGCGAGCGTCGCCACGGCAGCGATGTTCTGATCCACCGGCAGGCGACGCAGCTCCTCACGCGAGATATTGGTGGACGACTCGGTCGAGGTGACATCCACCGCGGTGATGATCGACGTACCCGTGACGTTCACCGCCGACAGGTTGGTGGCGTTATTGCCGCCCAGGTTCACGGTGGTGGCATTGCCCAGCGTCACCGTGACCGGCGTGGACTGCGTGATGGTCTTGCCATCCTTCGCCACGGACAGCGAGTAATCGCCGATGGCAAGGAACGAGATGCGGTAATTGCCCTTGTCATCGGCCGTCACCGAGCGGGTGAAACCCGTCTGCGGATTGCTGATGGTGACCACCGCGCCGGGTTCGGTGTGGCCGACCACGGTGCCGTCGTTATTGCCTGCCAGTGCCGGCGGCGTGGCCATCGAAGCCAGACCCATGCCCAACGCCATGCACAGCATGGTCCTGCGAAAAGTACGACTGACCATTTCCCCGTCTCCCCCGGTTCTGTCGTCGTTGATGTAAAGACGGCTTATCTGCTGGCGCGCTCAGTCGCCGGCAGCAGCTGCCACGTGAAGTCGTAGTCCCATTGATCGAAGTACAAGTTGCCGCCGCGCCACTCCAGTTCGCCGCGTTGCGAGTCCACCGTCTCCGACCGGAAGAACTGCTTGGCTGGCGCCAGTGGCTGGCTGAAATCGCTGTTGAAGGCGATGCGGTAGGCGTCGAGCCCGCCGAGATAGAACCACTGCAGGGCCGGGTCGTCGCCCGGCGCCGGATGTAGCTGTCCGAAGGTCACGTCCATCGGCACCCAGCCGTAGGGCGCGAGATAAAGCTGGCCCCAGTCGTGGATGTTGTTGTACTTGCCGTCGGAGAAAATGAAACCCGATTGCCAGCGCGCAGGGATGCCGTTGAGGCGCAGCAACGCGATCAGCAGCATGGTCTGCTCGCCGCAATCGCCATGGCCGGCATGCAGCGTGTAATCGCTCAGATTGCTGATGGTGGAGTATTCGCGCGCACCGGCCCAGGGAATCTGGTCCACGGCAGCGAACAACTTCTGCGCGACGCGATACGGATTGGTTTCGTTGCCCACCGCCTTGCGCGAGAACGCGCGGAGGTCGTCGGTGAACACGATGTGCGGTGCGCGCTCGGCGACGAAGGGCGCGAGCTCGGGTGTGATCTTTGCCGGCACCACCTTCGACGCGTCGATGTCGTGGTATTGCGCGTCGATGGTCAGTTCGTAAGTGACGGCAAACGTGGTGGGCTTGCCCGCGACGGCAGCCTTCTCCAGGTATGCCGTGCGTTGCATGGTGCTGGCCGGTGCGACTTGTGCGCCGGCTGGCTGGCTGTCGACGAGTCGCACGCCTTCCTGCTGTCCCGGCAGTTCGCGCGGAAACGGCAGCCACGCGCGGATCGTTTCGCCGGCGGGGACCGCATCGGCGTTGACGGTGACCGTTTCGGTGACGCGCACATGGTTGGGCGTGACGCTGCTGCGATGCGTGGCGAGCGCCTCGCGTCGTGCATCGCGATGGTGGTCATTGAGCGTCTCCATCGGATCGTCGTTGGACGGTGCGGGATGCGCGCGGCGTGCCGCGGCTTCCTTGCTGAGCAGGAACAGATTGCCCGGCGCGCGCTTGAAGTAGAACGTGCGGCCATCGATCACCTGATGCTCAAGCAGGCCTTGCTGATCCCAGCGCGCGAACTCCGCGTCAGTGAGGTCGGGAACCTGCTTGCGCATTTTGTTCTTCGCGGCATCGGCATCGAGCGTGAAGTCGAGCCGGATGCGACGCATGCGTTCGCGCTGGAACAGCAGCGCATCGCGCGCCTCCGGCGACAGGCCGGGCTGCGCCAGTGCGCTGGTGATATCGGCTTCAGCCGCGCTGAATTGCCCCGCATCGATCTGCGCAATGGCATGCTGCAGAGGGGATTGAGCGGCGGCCGATGCGGCACCGGCGAGCAGCAGGCAGGCAAGCGCCGTCGCCAGCGAAAGGCGCCGGCGTCGCAAGGATGAGATGGGTCGCACCGTCTGCACCTGCCACTTCCCCGTAAGAAAAAGCGAAGTCGCTGTGTAGCACGCTTGCAATCGTCGGTCAATAATTTATGCTTCGATCAAACGTCGTCCGAATCAGATATTCCAAAGACGGCGGCGATCGGAGATTCAAAGGGGACGCATGATCCACACGGCCTGGCCTTATCTCGCTGTCATGTTGCTGGCAGCGGGCCTGTTTCCCGCCCTGGAGCGGCGCTACAAGTGGCGTTTCTTCGAGGTTTTGCCGCCGATCGTGCTGACCTACCTGCTGGTGACCGCGCTGGCCGTCACCGGCCTGTGGCAGGTCAATGCGGAGATCCGCGCCACCCAGAGCATGCTCATCGAGCACCTGGTGCCGGCCCTGTTATTCCTGTTGATGATCAATTGCGACCTGCGGGCGATCTACCGGCTGGGCCCGCGCGTCCTTGCGGTGTTCTTCGTCACCATGGTGTGCCTGTTCATCGCCTTCGTCGGCACTTTCCTGATGTTCCGCGTCTGGCTCAAGGGCGATGCCTGGCAGCCGCTGGCCGCGCTGTCGGGTAGCTGGATCGGCGGCACGGCGAATATGGTGGCGGTGAAGCAAGCCATCGGCATGCCCGATCGCCTGCTGGCGTTTTCGCTGCTCACCGATGCGCTGTGCTACTCGATGTGGGTGGTGGTGCTGTTTGGCCTGGGCCGCGTGGCCACGCAGTTCAATCGCTGGACGCGCGCCACCTCCAGCGCGGACATGGTGGTGGAGCCGTCGCGCAGTCATGGCCCGACCACCTCGGAGAACGTGCTTCTGTGGCTGGGCATGGCCTTGCTGGTGGCGGCGTTGTCGGCATGGCTCGCCGGATACCTGCCCGTGACCGAGATGGTCTCGCCGACCACCTGGACCATCATGCTCTCCACGGCTTTCGGCCTAGTGGCGGCGCATACGCCGCTGGCGCGCTTTGCCGGCGCGAGCACCATTTCCAGCGCCATGCTGATCAGCGTGGTGGCCATCCTGGCCTCGCAAAGCAACTTCGACGGCATCGGCTCGGCGCCGCTGTACCTGATGTGCGGCGTCTGCATCATCGCCATCCATGCCGTGCTGCTGGCGCTGGCCGCGCGCGTCTTCCATTTCGACTTGTACCTTTGCGGCATCTCCTCGCTGGCCTGTATCGGCGGCGTGGCCGCCACGCCAATACTCGCTGCCAGCTACTCGCGTTCGTTGGTGCCGGTGGGCATCCTGCTGGCCTTGCTCGGTTATATCCTCGGTACAGGGTTTGGTTTGCTGGTGGCGTCCGTCATGTCGTCATTGGCCATTGCATAGGAACCACCATGCGACTCATGCCTCGCCTGACGTTGTGTCTGCTCGCCGCGCTCACCGCGGCGCCGGTACTGGCGGACCAGCGGTCCGACGCCGTTCTCGTGCCGCCCTCCGGCGTGCTCGGCATCAGCAACAACGCGATGCTGGCGCCGGAGTTCTGGATCAAGCAGCTGGCGCAACCCGATCGCGTGCTGGCCGGCATCGATGCCATCGGCGCGCAGAACGCGAAGCTGCTCAGGGTCGATGCCTCCATGCACGATCTGCATGCCATCCCGGCCAATGTCGATCGTGCGACGGTGACTGGCTGGATCAATGACCTCTCGCAGTATCCAAAGCGCCCGCTTTTCGACGACAAGGGCCAGCCGGTATCCGACAGCTTGCGCGCGCAGCTCACCGATGCGCTGGCGCTCGATGCCGTCCCGGCACAGCAAACCAGCCGCTACGGCATGATCGTGCAGCGCGCCGCCCTGCGTACCTATCCCACCGACACGCGCGTGTTTACCTCGAAAGACGATACGGATATCGATCGCTTCCAGGAGACGGCGGAATTTCCGGGCACGCCCGTGTTGATTGTCCACACCAGCCGCGACGGCCGCTGGCTGTTCGTGGTGAGCGAGCGCTATGCCGCCTGGACGCATCGCGACAATGTCGCCGAGGGTTCGGCGATGGATGTGCTTCGCTACGACACGCGCTTGCCACACCGCGTGGTGACGGGCGGCACCATCCGCACCGTGTTCACACCGGAGCAGCCGGCGGTGTCGCAGCTGCAGCTGGACATGGGCGTGGCCGTGCCTGTGCTGTCCGATCACCCGGCCGATCAGCCGGTGAACGGACAGTCGCCGTATGCGTCGTACGTGGTCGACCTGCCGATCCGCCAGCCGGACGGCAAGCTCGCGTTCTCGCCCGCCTTGATCCAACGCATCGCCGATACGCAGGACAACTACCTCCCGCTGACCGAAGCGAACATCATCCGCCAGGCCTTCAAGTTCCTCGGTGAGCGCTACGGCTGGGGCCATGACTACGACGGCCGCGATTGCAGCGGCTTCGTGTCCGACGTCTACCGCAGCATGGGCGTGCAGATGCCGCGCAACACCAGCAAGCAGGCGATCAGCCCCGGCCTCACCCACCAGGCCTTCGGCGACAAGGACAGCCATGACGCGCGCCTGAAGGCCGCGATGGCTTTGCAGGTGGGCGACCTGGTCTATATCCCCGGCCACGTGATGATGGTGATCGGCAAGCTCGACGGCGAGCCCTACGTGATCCACGACACTGGCGGCATGTCCTATCGCGACGGCAAGGGCGGCATGCGCCGCGTCAAGCTTAACGAGGTGTCGGTGACGCCGCTGCTGCCGCTGATGTATGACGACAAGCACACCTATGTCGATCGCATGACCAGCATCGTGCGCGTGCATCCGTGATCGTCCTGCACCCCATATTCCCTTTGAAGACAGGAAACCTCTGCGTCCCATGAAGATCACCGACATCCAGTTCGGCATGCTGCGGGTTCCCTTGAAGACGCCGTTCAAGACGGCGCTGCGCACCGTCAACCAGGTCGAAGACATCGTGGTGATGGTGCATACCGATAGCGGCCATATCGGCTACGGCGAAGCACCGGCCACGGCGGTGATCACCGGCGACACGCACGGCTCGATCGTCGATGCGATCCGCCATTACATCGCGCCGCGGCTGGTCGGGCAGGAGATCGCCGACCTCAATCGCCTGACCCAGCTGATCCAGGGTTCGATGGAGAAGAACACCAGCGCCAAGGCGGCGGTGGAAATCGCCATCTACGACCTGTGGGGCCAGCTGTACAACGCGCCGCTGTACAAGCTGCTCGGCGGCGGCGACCCGGTGATCACCACCGACATCACCATCAGCGTCGACTACATCGACAAGATGGTGGCCGATTCGGTAAGTGCGGTGGAGCGCGGCTTCGAGTCGCTCAAGATCAAGGTGGGCAAGGACATCGGCGTCGACATCGAGCGCGTCAAGGCGATCTATGCGGCGGTGGAAAATCGCGCCTTGCTGCGTCTCGATGCCAACCAGGGCTGGACCGCCAAGCAGGCGGTCTACGCCCTGCAGACGCTGGAAGACGCCGGCGTGCGGCTGGAACTGGTCGAGCAGCCGGTAAAGGCGCGCGATCTCGAAGGCATGCGTTATGTCACCGAGCGGGTGCACACACCCATCATGGCCGACGAAAGCGTGTTCGGTCCGATGGAAGTGATCGACCTGATCCAGATGCGCGCCGCCGACATCATCAACATCAAGCTCATGAAGACCGGCGGCATCTCCAACGCCATCCGCATCGCCGACATCGCCGGCATGTACGGCGTGGAATGCATGATCGGCTGCATGCTGGAAACCAGCATCAGCGTGGCGGCAGCGGTGCACGTGGCGGTGGCCAAATCCGCGGTGATCACCAAGGTGGATCTGGACGGCCCCTCGCTGTGCCAGTACAACCCGGTGGACGGGGGCGTGGTCTTCAACGAGTCGGAGATCTCGGTCAGCGAGGCGCCTGGATTGGGTATCCGGGAAATCCGTGGCTTGGAAAAGCTGGAAGCTTGATATGTCGCCCTTGGTGAAAATTCGCTCCGAACGCGACCAGATGTCAGCGGTCGAGCGGCGCATCGCCGATTTCATCCTGGAGAACGCCCAGTTGCTGCGCGACTACTCCTCGCAGCAGCTGGCCAACGCGCTGGGCATCAGCCAGTCCAGCGTGGTCAAGTTCACCCAGAAGTTGGGCTTCAAAGGCTATCCCGACCTCAAGTATTCCGTGGGCGAGGCGATTGCCCGCGCCGACAACGGCGACGCCGCCCATGTCGACACGCAGGCCAAGGCGGCCTTCGATGAATCGGCCTCGGGCAATCTGTGGCGGCGCAAGGCAGAGTCGGAAGAAGAGACGCGCCTGATCAATGCGCCCGAGACCCTGCAAGCCGTGGCCGAAGCCATTGCCACGGCCGGCACCAAGGGTAAGGTCTTCATGATCGGCCTCGGCGACGACGATATCTACGCGCGCAGCTTCGCATTGCGCCTGTCGCTGCTGGGCGTGCCATCGATACACAACTTTGATGCACCTCGCATGGCGGCCAGCGTTTCCGCCGCTGGGGCAGGCGATGTCTTGCTGGTGTTTTCCGAGCACGGCAATCATCCGGCGCTATGCAAGATCGGGCGCTTCTTCCGCGAGCGCCGCGGTCGCCTGATCACGGTGACGAGGCATACCTCCAATCCGCTGCGCGCGATCGCAGACATCGCCTTGCTGGTGTCGGCCCATGATGATCGCCCGTACATCCAGCCCGTGCTCTACCAGTCGGCGCTGCAGCATCTGCTCGACGGCGTCTACGTGCAGTTGTGCGAAGGCGACGAGCAACGCCATGTCCAACTGCTTGCCAATCTCGAACGCGTCCAGCAGATGCTGGAACCTTAGTCTCCCATTCCGCGGAATCGCATGACTTCTCCATCCTGTCGCTTCGTGATTCATCGTCTTCTTGCCGCCGCGTTGAGCTTGACCGCGATGGCGCCGGTCGCCGCCGTGTTCGCAACAGAACAGCCGCTGGCCTGGCAGGCCTCGCGCCAGATGGTGCTGGTGATCACGCCGGACTGGAACGCGGACCACGGCGTGTTGCGTGCCTACGAGCGCTCAGGCAACACCTGGAAGCCGATCGCGGATGCGCAAGCGGTGACCGTGGGGCGCTCGGGGTCCGCCTGGGGTATCGGCTTGAATGCCGCGCAGGCCGACGGCCCGCAGAAGCACGAAGGCGACGGCCGCGCCGCCGCCGGTGTGTACCGCATTGGCGAAGTCTTCGGTTACGCCGCCAAGGCCGAGACGCGCATGCCTTACGAGGCGATGCAGGACACCGACTGGTGCGTCGACGTGGATGGTTCGCCGTACTACAACCAGATCGTGGATACCAAGAAAGTCGGCGAGAAAGCGGTAGAGGGCGCCAGCGAACCGATGCGCCGCGACCTGCATCTGGATGGCGACCAACGCTACAAGATCGGTTTCGTCATCGAGCACAACGCCAAGGGCAAGCCCGGCGGCGGCAGCTGCATCTTTGCGCATCTGTGGAAATCGTCGACCGACGCCACTGCCGGCTGCACCGCCATGCCCGAGCCGGTCATGCGCCGTCTGTTGAGCTGGATGAAACCCGAGGAGCAGCCGGTGTTCGTCCTGCTGCCACAAAGCGAATATGTGCGCTTGCAGGCATCCTGGCAGCTGCCGTCGCTGGGCAAGCAGCCTTGAGTCCGACATCGCGGGTACTCATTGGTCTGGTGTTGGGTGCGGCGGGTGGTCTGAGCCTGGACGCATGGTGGCCTGCCGCGGCACTACCGGTAGCCGACGCCGTGCAGCCGTTTGGACGTCTATGGCTCAATGCATTGCAGATGACCGTGGTGCCCCTGGTGTTTGCGCTGGTGGTGGTGGGCGTGAACACGGCCAGCGATGCGGCGGCTTCCGGACGCATCGCGCGGCGCGCCATCGTGGCCTTCCTGCTGATACTCACCGGCGGTGCGCTGTTTGCGGCCGCCGTAGCGCCGCGTCTGTTTGCGCTGTTTCCGCACAATCCATCGCTGACGACGGCGCTCGACAGCGCGGTGGCCTCGCATGCGCCGCCGGTGACCGCCGCCGTGGGCTGGGCGGAATGGTTCAATGGCATCGTGCCGGCCAACGCGATCATGGCCGCGGCGCAGAGCGCCATGTTGCCGCTGGTGGTATTCGCATTGTTCTTCGGCTTCGGCTTGACTCGTATCGATGCCGCGCGCCGCACGCTGGTCGTGTCGTTTTTCCAGGCCATCGCCGACACCATGATCGTGGTGGTGCGCTGGGTGCTATGGGTGGCGCCGCTGGGCGTTTTCGCCTTGATCCTCGCCGTATGCGCCCGTGCCGGCCTGCATATGCTGAGCGCGCTGGGCATCTATGTGCTGGTGGAATGCCTGCTGTATCTCGCGGTCACCTTGCTGATGCTGCCGGTTGCGATCGTATGGGGCGGCGAGACGCTGCGGCGCTTCGTACCGGCGCTGCTTCCGGCCCAGATCGTGGCAGCAAGCACGCAGTCGTCGCTGGCCTCGCTGCCAGCCATGCTCGAGAGCGCGGAGCGCCGCTTGGGCTATCCGCCGCAGGTCAACGCGCTGGTGCTGCCGATGGCGGTCAGCCTGTGTCGCCTCACCAGTCCCATCCAGTACGTGACGTCCGCTTGTTTCATCGCCTGGGCCTACGGCATCGATGTGGGTGTGGCGCCGCTGTTTGCCGCCGCCTTGCTGGCGGTGGTGATCAGCCTCGGTTCGGTGGGGCTGCCCGGTGCGGTCAGTTTCATGGCGACCAATCTTCCGGTAGCCCAGGCCATGGGCGTGCCAGTGGGCCCGCTGGGCCTGATGCTCGCCGTGGATGCCTTGCCTGATGCGCTCGCGACCTTGGGCAATGTCACCGCCGATCTCACCGCCACCAGCGTGGTGGCCCGTCAAACCGCCCGGGATAGCGCCAAGGCATGAGTACGCTGCACGACGTCGATGTGATCGTGATCGGTGCCGGCATGGCCGGCGCTTCCGTCGCTTATTTTCTCGCGCCGCATGCACGCGTGCTGGTGCTGGAGCGCGAAGAGCATGCCGGCATGCATTCCACCGGGCGTTCGGCGGCGCTGTTTTCCGAGACCTACGGATCCGAGCAAGTGCGCGCTTTGACGCGTGCGTCGCGTCGCTTCTTCGATCATCCGCCCGAGGGCTTCGCGGGACACCCGGTTCTTTCGCCGCGCGGCTCGCTGAGCATCGGCACCGTCGATCACATCGAGAAGGTGCACGCGCTGCATGCAGAGATGGCGTCGCGTACGCATGGCCTGTGCGTGGTCGATGCGGCGTGGTTGCGCGAGACGGTACCGGTGTTGCGCCCCGACGCCGCACATATCGGACTCTACGAACCCGGTGCCTGCGATATCGACGTGAACGAGCTGCACCAGGGCTTCCTGCGCGGCACGCGGGCACGGGGTGGCCAGCTGCGCTGCAACGTCGATATCCGCTCGATCGAGCATGGGCCCGGCCACTGGTTTGTCGACGCTGGCCACGAGCACTACCGAGCTCCCTTGCTGATCAACGCAGCAGGCGCATGGGTGGATCAGATTGCCGCGCTGGCGGGCATCGCGCCGATCGGCATTCAGCCGCGCCGGCGTTCGGCCTTTCTGTTCGAAGCGCCAGCCGGGATGGACACCTCACGCTGGCCCTTCGTCATGGACGTCGATGAGGGTTTCTACTTCAAGCCCGATGCCGGCCTCCTGCTCGGCTGCCCCGCGAACGCGGACCCGGTGATGCCGCACGACGTGCAGCCGGAAGAGCTCGATATCGCCATCGGCATCCACCGCATCGAAGAGGCGACCACAATGACCATCCGCCGGCCCACGCGCACCTGGGCTGGCCTGCGCTCGTTCGTCGCCGATGGCGATCTGGTGGGTGGCTTTGCGCCGGGCTCGAGCGATTTCTTCTGGGTCGCCGCGCAAGGCGGCTATGGCATCCAGACCTCCGCCGCGATGGGCGAGGCCTGCGCGAATCTCGCCCTGGGGCGTCCGCTGCCCGGCCATCTGCAAGATGCGGGCGTCACCGCCGATATGCTCGATCCCCGGCGCCTGAAAAGCTGAGTGCGGCGCGCTCTGCGGAGCGCCGCGTCCTTCAAACAACCCGCGGGCAGATTTCCAGCACTCATGGTGTCGTCTGCCTGGCCGCCGTCCCCATATCCAGCGCATCCCCACAACCTCATGCTGCATCGCCGCGACGGCCGCCGCTACAATCGGGCAGGTCGGTGGCCGCGCCGACACCCGCTGACGGTAGGGATGCCTGGCGCTGTCCCGCGCCAGTGGTGCGTTGCTTGGTATAACCAAATCAAAGAGTTGGGTCCCGTATGCTGCTGATGATCGACAACTACGACAGCTTCACCTTCAACCTCGTGCAGTACCTGGGCGAGCTGGGTCAGGCGGTGAAGGTAGTGCGTAACGACGCGCTGGACGTGGCTGGCATCCGGGCGCTCAAGCCCTCCCACATCATGATTTCGCCGGGCCCTGGCACGCCGGACGATTCGGGCGTGTCGCTGCAGGTGCTGAGCGAGCTGGCGGGCGAGATTCCAGTATTCGGCGTCTGCCTGGGTCATCAGGCCATCGGCCAGGTGTTCGGCGGCAAGGTGATTCGCGCCAAGCAGATCATGCACGGCAAGACGTCGCCGGTGCGCCATCGCGGCCAGGGCGTGTTTGCCGGGCTGCCTGATCCGTTCGAGGCCACGCGCTATCACTCGCTGGTGGTGGAACAGGAATCCTTGCCCGACTGCCTCGAAGTGACCGCCTGGACGGAAAACCCGGACGGCAGCATCGACGAGATCATGGGCCTGCGCCACAAGACGCTGAACGTCGAAGGGGTGCAGTTCCATCCCGAATCGATCCTCACCCAGTACGGCCACGACTTGTTGCGCAACTTCCTCGGCCTGCCGCTGAAGCTCGCGGCATGAACGCTGCAGGCAACGTGGGCCGCCGCGTCACCATCACGCCGCAGGAAGCGTTACAGCGCACCATCGAGCACCGCGAAATCTTCCACGACGAAATGATCGAGCTGATGCGGCAGATCATGCGTGGCGAAGTGAGCCCCCTGATGACCGCCGCCATCATCACCGGCCTGCGCGTGAAGAAGGAAACCGTGGGCGAAATCACCGGCGCGGCGCGCGTGATGCGCGAGTTGTCGGCCAAGGTGGAGCTGCCCGCGCACGAGCATTCTCTCGACATCGTCGGCACCGGCGGTGATGGCGCATCGAGCTTCAATATTTCCACCACGTCGATGTTTGTTGCCGCTGCCGCCGGTGCGCGCGTGGCCAAGCATGGCGGTCGCAGCGTGTCGTCCAAGTCGGGCAGCGCGGATGTGCTCGAGGCGTTGGGTGCGGTGATCGACCTGCCGCCCGCGAAAGTGGCGCAATGCATGCAGGACGTCGGCATCGGCTTCATGTTTGCGCCCAACCATCATCCTGCGATGAAGGTGGTGGCGCCGGTGCGCAAAGAGATGGGCGTGCGCACGCTGTTCAACATCCTCGGCCCGCTGACCAATCCGGCCGGTGCGCCCAACATCTTGATGGGCGTGTTCCATCCAGATCTGGTCGGTATCCAGGTGCGCGTGCTGCAGGCGCTGGGCGCAAAACATGCGCTAGTGGTGTGGGGACGCGACGGCATGGACGAGATCTCGCTGGGCGCAGCCACCCTGGTGGGCGAGCTGCGCGACGGCGAAGTGCGCGAATACGAAGTGGAGCCGGAGGATTTCGGTCTTGCCATGGCCTCCAGCCGCAATCTGCGCGTGGAGAATGCGGAAGAATCGCGCGCCATGCTGCTTGAGGCCCTGGAAGGGCGTCGCGGCGTGCCGCACGACATTGTGTGTCTCAATGCCGGTGCTGCGCTGTACGCTGCCAATGTGGTGGACTCTATCGCCGCGGGCATCGAGCTCGCACGCTCAACCATCGCCAGCGGCGCCGCTCGTGCAAAAATGGACGCCTTCGTCGCCGCGACACGGCGTCTGGCGGAAGCGTCCTGACGCTCACGCTATTTTCATCCCCTTTCCCCCCAAGCTTTTGCCATGACCGACATCCTCCAGCGCATCCTCACCCGCAAGACTGAAGAAGTGGCCGAACGCAGCGCCAGGCTGCCGTTGGCAGAACTGTCCTCGCGTGTGGCCGATCTGCCGGAAACCCGCGGTTTTGCCGCCGCCATCGAGGCCAAGGTCGATGCCGGCCTGTCGGCTGTCATCGCTGAAGTGAAGCGCGCGAGTCCGAGCAAGGGCCTGATCCGTCCGGATTTCGATCCGGCTGCGATTGCGCGCAGCTACGAGCTGGGCGGCGCGGCGTGCCTGTCGGTGCTGACCGATAAGGATTTCTTCCAGGGCAGCGAAGACTTCCTGCAACAGGCGCGCGAGGCCTGCTCGCTGCCGGTGCTGCGCAAGGATTTCGTGATCGACCCGTACCAGGTGTACGAGGCGCGCGTAATCGGCGCTGACTGCATCCTGCTGATCGTGGCGGCGCTGAGCGATTCCGCGCTGCTGGATCTGTCGATGCTGGCGGCCGAGCTCGATCTTGACGTGCTGTGCGAAGTGCACGATGCCGAGGAACTGGAACGCGCACTCGCGCTGCCGGTGCCGCTGATCGGCGTGAACAACCGCAATCTGCGCACTTTCCACACCTCGCTGGATACCTCGCTCGAGTTGCAGCAGCTGATGGAATACGACCGTATCCTGGTCAGCGAATCGGGCATCCACACGCCCGACGACGTGGCCACGCTGCGCGAGGCGGGCATCAACGCATTCCTCGTGGGCGAAGCCTTCATGCGCGCCAATGATCCGGGCGCGGAACTGAAGCGCCTGTTCGCCTCGGCCTGAGTCTCGGGCAGGTCGACGCATGAGCACAGGGGAATCCCATCTGGAGCCGGTGGCGGCGGAAGCAGCCGTGGCCGCGCCGCGTACCGTGCTGTTCGATTTCGATGGCGTGCTGATTCATGGCGACGCCTTCTATCTGTTCATGCGCGAGCGCTTCGAGCGTTCGTTGCTGCGCAAGCTGGGCGCCTTGCTCGCCTTGCCATGGATGCTGCTGGTGGTGCCGTTTTCCCGCCGTCTGGCCGAGCGTGCGCTGGTGCATGTGGGCCTGCTGGGTCTCAACGAGCGCCGCTACCGCCTGGCAGCCGAGGCTTTCGGCGCGAGCCTGGCGCGTCGCCCCAAGCAATTTTGCCGCGACGGCTTGAACGCCTTGCGCCGCCACCAGGCGGCGGGCGACCGCGTCATCGTGGTCACCGGCTGCGAGCATGTGCTGGTCAGCCATATCCTGGCTCAGCTGGGCTTGGGTGAAGTGGACGTGCTGGCCTCGCAGCTGCGTCCGGGTCTGCTGGGCATGCGCGTGAAGCTGCACAATGTCGGTCGCCGCAAACCCGCGCAGTTGGCGGCTTTTGGGGTTGGCGAGTGGCATGTGGCCTATAGCGACTCGCTGGTCGATGCCCCCATGCTCAAGCCTGCCGCGGAAGCCGTGCTGGTCAACGGCACGCCCAAGCTCTGCAAGAAGCTGGAGCGGGCGCTGGGTCGCACCATCACCCGCGTCGACTGGTTCTGACTCGCAGCCCGTTGTGGGAGCGCACCCTGTGCGCGACACGGGGTCGCGATACGCTGCCGACAAGGGCCGTCGCGCACAGGGTGCGCCCCCACAAGGGCGGCTTCGCGACAGGCGTTGATGTCTACTCTTTGGTTCGAGGGTTGTCGGATGTATCTCCCTACGCTCGCCCAGCTGGCGCTCGGCAGTCGGCTCAAGTCGCTCAGCGACCACTTTTACACCGCCGTCGACGAGGTCTACCGCACCTGCGGGGCAGGCGTGGAATCGCGCTGGTTTCCGGTGCTGCGCTTTCTATGGGAGAACGGCGAAACCACGGTCAGCGACGTGGCCCAGGCCATCGGCCAAACCCATTCGGCGGTCAGCCAGCTGGCCGACAAGCTGGTCGATGCCGGCCTGGTCTGCCGCAACAAGGATGCCCAGGATGGTCGCCGCAGCCTGCTCTGCCTGACCGACAAGGGGCGCACCGACCTTTCCGCGCTGGGTCCGATCTGGGTCGCTGTGCGACGCGGCATCGTCAAATCCCTGGGTGAGCAGGAGCTGGAAGCCTTGCTCAACGCATTGGCGGCCACCGAGGCGGCCGTGCAGGAGCGTTCCGTGGTCGACGCCATGCTGGCCGAGTACGCCGCGCTGACCACCGCGGTGCTGGAAGTGGTGCCCTACGAGCCGGCCCTGAAGGAGCACTTCTATCGGCTCAATGCGCAGTGGCTGGAGCGCCATTTCCGCATCGAGGAGATCGACCGCGCGATGCTGGGAGATCCGGAGCGCCACGTGCTGGCGCCGGGCGGGGCGATCTTCTTTGCGCGGCTGGCGGGCGAGGTGATCGGCACCTGCGCGCTGCTGTGCGAGTCGCCGGGCGTCTATGAGCTCTCCAAGATGGGCGTGGACGAGACCTTCCGCGGCATGGGCGCCGGGCGCGTCCTGCTGGCCGCCGCCATCGCCGAATTTCAACGCCGCGGTGGCCAGGAGCTGTTCCTGGAATCCAATAGCCGCCTGAAGACAGCGCTGCGCATGTACCAGCAGGCCGGCTTCGTGCTGCAGCCGTCGGTACGCGCCGGCTCGCACTACGAGCGGGCGGACGTTTACATGATCTACCAGCCGGAACATCGCCAGGTCGCCAAGGCGGGCGCCGCCCGGGGCTGAGCCAGGCTCTGGCACGCTGGAAAAAAGAAACCCGGCCGAGGCCGGGTTTCTTCGTCTGGGCAAGGCCTTGATGCGGCTTAGCGGGTGCCGCGCACCACGATGGTCTTGCCGGCCACGTCGATCATGCGCTGCTCCTCGAGCTGCTTGAGCACGCGACCCACCATCTCGCGGGAGCAGCCCACGATACGGCTCACTTCCTGGCGGGAAATGCGGATCTGAGTGCCTTCCGGATGGGTCATCGCATCCGGCTCCTGGCACAGATCCAGCAGCGTCTTGGAGATGCGGTTGGTCACGTCCATGAAGGCCATGCGGCTGACCTGGCGCGAGGTGCGCAGCAGACGGTGGGTCAGCTGGGAACCGATGGCGAACAGGATCTTCGGACATTCCTCGCGCAGCGGGCCTTCCATCAGCTGGAACAGGCGCTCGTAGCTGATCTCGGCCATCTCGCAGGCCGTACGGGTGCGCACCAAGGACTCGCGCTGCGCCTGCTCCACGAACAGGCCCATTTCGCCAATGAACTGGCCACGGCTGATATAGGCCAGGATCAATTCGCGGCCTTGTTCGTCCTCCGAACACACGGCCAGCGAGCCCTCCACGATGTAATACAGCGTATTGGCGGGATCGCCCGGGCGGATGATCGCGGTCTTGCCCGGGTAGCGCCGGCGATGGCAAAGCGCAAGAAATCGCTCCATCGACGCCGGGTCCGGTGCGAAATTCGCTGGCGCCTGTGACCGTTCAAAAGCCTGCTGTAGCTGATATTTGAGTTGCGCCACGTGAGATCCCGTTGATTCAAAACGGGGGCCGCAAGCGTCCCCCGGTAGTCCAAACCTTACCCCTGCGGGCATTATGGCAAACTAACCTGACGTTCCGGAGGTTCAGTTTTCCTTTTTTTTGCCGCATACTTCACGGTCTTTCGGACGCGATCCCTTTGTCGCGCTCCCGTCACAAGGGTCGTGGAAGCTTCGGGCTTTCACGTCGAATTATCCAGCGGGGACCCTTGTAGCTAACCCGCCTCTACTGCTGGCCCCATCCCCGGCCATGGAGAGTCGTTGTGGTTAAACCGCTTCCGCGCCTGCGTTTGCAAGGCTTCAACAATCTGACGAAGGCCCTGAGCTTCAATATCTACGACATCTGCTATGCGGTGTCGGAAGAGCAGCGCCAGCGTTATATCGAATACATCGACGAGCAGTACGACGCCGATCGCCTGACCCAGATCCTGACGGATGTGGCCGAAATCATCGGTGCCAACATCCTGAACATTGCACGCCAGGACTACGATCCGCAAGGCGCGTCCGTCACCATCCTCATTTCCGAGGAGCCGGTGGTGGAGAAGCTCGGCCGCGACACGATCTCCGACGCGGTGGTCGCGCACCTGGACAAGAGCCACATCACCGTCCACACCTACCCGGAAACGCACCCGCACAACGGCATTGCGACCTTCCGCGCGGACATCGATGTCGCCACCTGCGGCGTGATCTCGCCGCTGAAGGCCCTGAACTACCTGATCGACAGCTTTGAATCGGACATCGTGATCGCCGACTACCGCGTGCGCGGCTTCACGCGCGACGTGAAGGGCAAGAAGCACTTCATCGACCACAAGATCAATTCGGTGCAGGACTATCTGGCCAAGCACATCCGCCAGAAGTACGAGATGTTCGACGTGAACGTGTACCAGGAAAACATGTTCCACACGAAGATGCACATCAAGGACTTCGACCTTGATACGTATCTGTTCGAGGCGCACGCGGATGACCTCTCCTTCAAGGAGCGCCAGCGCATCGAGTCGCTGCTGAGGCGCGAGATCGAGGAGTTGTTCCACGGTCGCAACCTGATGTGACGAAAAAACCCGCCGAAAGGCGGGTTTTTTTTGGGCTCGTATGGCGGCCTGGCGTTGCCCCCTCGCTCGTCTGTGGGAGCGCACCCTGTGCGCGACAAGCCTACGGAGCGGTACCCCCAGCGTGGCTGTCGCGCTCAGGGTGCGCTCCCACAAAGGAGGGTCGCCACTCAGACGCGGTACGCCACCGCCTTCATCACCATCGACGTCAAATGCATCACGCCCGGTATCGGAAACGGCAAATCGATGCCGCCGCGCTCGCGCGCGTTATGCGCGTGGCGGATCTCATCGGCCTGCATCTGCGACAGCACGGCGCGCGAGCGTTCGTCCTGGGCGGGCAGCTTGTCGAGATGTTCTTCGAGATGCGCCTCCACTTGGCGCTCCGTTTCCACCACAAAACCCAGGCTCACCGGATCGCCCGCCAGGGCCGCGATGGCGCCGATGGCATAGCTGCCGGCATACCACAGCGGATTGAACAGGCTGGGGCGGCTGTCGAGTTCTTTCAGGCGATCGGCGCACCAGGCCAGGTGGTCGGTCTCTTCGGCGGCGGCGTGCTGCAGGTGTTCGCGGATGTCGTCGTTGCGGGCCAGCGCGGCCTGTCCGTCATACAGCGCCTGCGCGCACACTTCGCCGGTGTGGTTGATACGCATCAGACCCGCGGCGTGGCGGCGTTCGGCATCGTCCATGTCGGCTTCATCGAAAGCATCCGCAGGCGAGGGGCGGGCGGCTTCCGGAGCGCCGGATACAGTTTCCAGCGCACGTTCGATGCCGGACAGCAGGCGATCGAGCGGGGAGAGGGTGCGTGCGTTCATGGCGAAATCTCCAGTTGCTGCGCGAGCAGGGTCAGCGGATGCATGGTTGGCCAGTGCTCGCCTTGCTTATCCATGCCCGCGGCCAGGTGCAGGCGACAACCGATATTGGACGACAACAGCTGCTGGGGTGCCAAGCTGGCAATTTGTCCAAGCACACCCTCGCGCAGACGCGCCGCGCGCTCGGGAAACTCCAGCATGTGCGAACCGGCCGCGCCGCAGCAGTGGGGCGGACGCGGAACCACCGCGAGATCGAGCGACGGGACCTGCCGCAACAGGTCCTGCAGCGCCGATTCGCTGCGGGCGACATTGATCTGCGTGCAGGGAAAATGCACGGCGACGCGGCGTTCCAGCGGTCGGAAGACGAGGCGCTCCCGTCGTTCTGCCAGCAGCGTCACTGGGTCGCTCACGGCGACGTCGGGCAGGGCGCGGCGCAACGTACCCAGGCAGCCGGGCGTCACGCTGACCAGTTGGGTTGCGCCCGAGCGCCGCCAGCTGTCGCGCACGCGGTCGGCCAGGCGATCGGCGGTGTCCATGTCGCCGCCATGCAGATCCATCGCGCCACAGCAGAAGGTGGGCAAGCGTTCCACGCGGTAGCCCGCCGCCTGGAGCAGGGTGATGGCGGAGCGTTCGGCTGCTGCATCTTCAACGCTGGCCACGCAGCCGGGAAAGAGAGCGACGGTGGGCTGGTCGGCGTCCTGGTTTTTGAGTGCTGCCTGGGCGGGCGCTTGCTCCTCGTCCGACCAGGTTTCCAGCGCGGCGCGCCATGCCGACGTGGCTGGCAGGCGGTCGGCGAGACGCGGCTTCCAGTGCGCCAGGCCGGTCGAGCCGCCTACACGCGCCGCCAGTCTCAACAGGCTGGGCTGCTTGAGCATCGCCAGCAATTGCTTGGGGCGCCGCGGCGACGGGCCGATCAGCGCGCGAGTTTCCACCAGCAATTCGTCGTATTTGACGTTGGCGGGGCAGACGCGCTGGCAATTGAGACAACCCAGGCAATGGTCCAGATGGATGCGCAGGGCGTCCGTAGGCTCGGCGTCGCCCCGCGCCAGCGCGGCGGCAATGGCGATACGGCCGCGCGGGGACTCCGCTTCATTGCCGTCCAGACCGTAGGTCGGACAGGTGGGAAGGCACAGGCCGCACTGCACGCACTGGTCGGCAAGAGAGGCGATCTTCTGTTTTCGAGTGTGAGGGGGCTTTTCAAGCGCCATGGTCGTCATGCTATCATTGCCAGCTCGCATCCCACCGGTCGGTGGGCTTGCGCGATTGATGAAAACTCCGTTATCATCTCGCGCCTTTGTTCCACCGATTATGTGAACCGCCCTAGAGGCGGCAGACTAGGTATTCTGAAATGAAAACGTTCAGCGCCAAGCCGGAAAGCGTCAAGCGCGATTGGTTCGTGATTGACGCCACGGACAAGACGCTCGGTCGTCTGTCGACCGAGATCGCCCGCCGTCTGCGTGGCAAGCACAAGCCGGAATTCACCCCGCACGTCGACACCGGCGATTACATCGTCGTGGTCAACGCTGAGAAGGTGGCCGTCACGGGTGCCAAGCTGGACGACAAGATGTACCACCGTTTCACCGGTTACGTCGGCAACCTCAAGACCATGAGTCTGAAGGACCTGCTCGCCACGCATCCGGAGCGCGTCATCGAGATTGCCGTCAAGGGCATGCTGCCGAAGAATCCGCTCGGCCGCGCGATGTACCGCAAGCTCAAGGTGTACGGCGGCGCCGAACATCCGCATACCGCTCAGCAGCCGCAGGCGCTGGAACTCTAAGGAATCATTATGGCGATCCAGCAGAACTACGGCACCGGCCGCCGCAAGACCTCCGCCGCTCGCGTGTTCCTGCGCAAGGGCAGTGGCGCGATCACGGTCAACGGCAAGACTCTCGACCAGTTCTTCGGTCGTGAAACCTCGCGCATGATCGTGCGTCAGCCGCTTGAGCTGATCGAGGCGACCGACAAGTTTGACGTCAACGTGACCGTCGCCGGCGGCGGCATCACCGGCCAGGCCGGTGCGATCCGCCTCGGCATCGCTCGCGCCCTGATCGAGTACGACGAAAGCCTGAAGTCCCAGCTCCGCAAGGCTGGCTTCGTGACCCGCGACGCCCGCGAGGTCGAGCGCAAGAAGGTCGGTCTGCATAAGGCCCGCCGCGCTACCCAGTTCTCGAAGCGCTAATTCTCCTCGGAGAGTTGCTTCGACGGTCCGGTGCACCAAGTCAGAGCGCACCGCTCCGCAGGGTTTTGGGAGATCGTCTAACGGTAGGACAACGGACTCTGACTCCGTTTATCTAGGTTCGAATCCTAGTCTCCCAGCCAAAATAAAAAGCCCGCCTAAATGGCGGGCTTTTTATTTTGGCTGGGAGGGTCAGGAGGCGGACCTCGTTCGACAAATTTGTCTGGAACAAATTTGGACAACGCGCAGCGGTTATCGCGGTACCAGCATCGGAGTCGCCCCGCTTACAGCGTGCCTCTGGCTGAGGCGGGTCATCACCAGCACGAGCTGTGGATTGTCGAAACTGACGTCGATGCCATCCACTGTCCTGAACGTTGGCAACGGAACCTTGGTTGCCTTGCCATCGGAGTCGATCCTGTAAAGACCATCCGTACCGACGGCCCAGAGTGAGCCGCCGCTGGCAGTGAGGCCAAAAAAGGCCACGGTCTGCGGCAGTTGCCCACGTTTCCCATCTTTGATGGCGAACGAGGTGCTGAAGGGTTTCTCGAAAAGCGGGCGCACGTCGTCCCCACACACCTCGACGATGCCTCCGCGCTCCATCATCAAATGGACGAGCCCAACCGCAACGGCATCGCATCTCGTGTTCCATGGTTCGGTGGCGATGCCGTGGACCGAATCGCATGCCGCGTTCAAAGGGCCGCTGCATAAGTCGCTGCTGTCCTTGCGCTCGATGGCGGCGACGACCCCGCTGGCTTTGTCGATCCGTTGCAGTCCGCCGCCCCATTCGCCGGCGTTGATGGCGACCAGCAGGGTCGTGCTGGTGTCGTGCACGGCAGTGACGGTACCAAAAGGCAGCTTCGCGGCAAGATTGGTGACGCGCATCGTGCCGCTCTTTCCCAGTTGAATGACGCGTGCCGACGTCAGCAGGGTCGTGTCGTTTGCGCTGCAACTCATGGCGGCCAGGCCCTCATCCTGGCGTGTCACGGTTGAGATCGCGTTCCATGTTGTTCCACCCAACTGGCGAATCGTCCAGTCACCGGTGTTGGTGCCGGTAATGACCTGAACCTGGTCACCGGCAGCGCACACGTCAAGAACCGGTTCGGGAAAGTCGAGTGTGACGCGCTTATCGGCGTTCGGTGTGATGGTCGACAGTTCCCCCGCGTCGGAGAGCAGCCAAAGGCGGCCATTGGAAAAAAGCGCACGCATGAGAAAGGATTGTTGGTCCTGTCGTACCGGCTCCGTGGCTTGCGCGTGCATCGGAGTGCAGGCGATCAGCGTCGCCAACATCGTCGACGCTACGGTGACCGTGACGCCGGTGAACATGGCGAGCCGGCGCGGGAAAACCGTCGAGCCCATGTCGTTCCTCCCCGTTGTTTCGCCGAGGATAAGCGATTGCCGGCCGCAAGGGCGGCCCGCCCTTGCGGTGACGCTCGAGAGGCACTCCCTCGCCAACGAAAAACGCCGACCTTCGGGCCGGCGTTCTTCATGACCTAGATAGCCCCGGGCAGGGATCACATCACCCGATCACCCACCAACACCACATCCGCCGCCCGCCGCGCGAACAGGCCTACGGTGACTACTCCCGGAATCTGGTTGAGGTCATTCTCCAACCCCACCGGATCGACAATCTGCCACCCGTGCACGTCGATCACCCAGTTCCCATTGTCGGTAACCACGCCATCGCGCCACACCGGGGTGCCGCCGCGCTTGACGATTTCACGGCCGACCAGGCTGCGCGCCATCGGAATCACTTCGATCGGCAGCGGAAACTTGCCCAGCAACTGCACCTGCTTGCTCGAATCGATGATGCAGACGAACTTGGCGCTCGCTTCGGCGATGATCTTCTCGCGCGTGAGCGCAGCGCCGCCGCCCTTGATCAAGCGCTTGTGCGTATCGCACTCGTCGGCACCGTCCACGTAGAGGTTCAGCGGACCGGTGGCGTTGAGGTCGAGCACTGGAATACCCAGGCGCTTGAGGTGCGCGGTGGACTGCTCGGAGCTGGAGACCGCACCTTCGATGCGGTCCTTGAGGTCCGCCAGGGCATCGATGAAGAAGGCAACCGTGGAGCCGGTGCCGACGCCCACGATGGCTCCGTTTTCGACGTAGCGGATGGCGGCTTCGCCGGCCTGGCGTTTTTCGTTGGCGCTCATGATGTGGATCCGATAAGAGGTAAGCGTTATTCCATCGTCAGGATATGGCGCCATTCCTCGGCGCCTACCGGCATGACGGAGAGTCGGTTGCCTTTGCGCACCAGTGCCATGTCGGCGAGTGCGGGCTCGGCCTGCAGCTGCTTGAGCGTGATGGTGTGCTTGAACTTCTTGACGAACTTCACGTCCACCAGCATCCAGCGCGGATTGTCGCGCGAACTGCCGGCGTCGAAGTATTTGCTCTTGGGGTCGAACTGGCTCGGATCGGGATAGGCATCGGTGGCGACTTCGGCAATGCCGACGATGCCGGGTTCGGCGCAGTTGGAGTGATAGAAGAAAACCTTGTCGCCCACGCGCATCCCGTCGCGCATGAAGTTGCGCGCCTGGTAATTGCGTACGCCGTCCCAGTGTTCCTGGCCTTTGCCCTTGAGATCGTCGATGGAAAAAGCGTCTGGCTCCGATTTCATCAGCCAGTACTGCGTGGTTTTACTCATGCGTGCGCCTCTCCATCTTCGCGCGTGGCGTGGCAGTCGATCAGTTCGCGATCCGTGGCGATGAAATCGAGCGGCACGTCCCAGGGCTCTTCACCGATCTCGGGCAGTTCCTGGAACGCATAAGCGATGCCAACCAGCAGTGGTTCGGTGGGGCGCACCTGTTCGTTGAGGAAGGCAAACGCGCGATCGTAGTAGCCACCTCCCGTGCCCAGCCGGTTGCCGCGCCGATCGAAGGCGGTCAGCGGCAGCAGCACGAGGTCGAGCTGGAAGGGTTCCAGCAGTTCCTTCGGCTCGGCGGGTTCAGGAATGCCGTAACGATTGGGCTCGACGGCTTCGCCCGAATGCCACGGTGCAAACCGCAGCTGATGATTCGGACCGATCACCGGCAGCAGGAATTGTTGTCCCCGCGTCGCCAGCGGCGGAATGATCAGGTTGAGCGGCAGCTCTCCGTCGTGGGCCCAATAACCGGCGACACGGGCATCGGTGAGGTATTCGGGCAGCTGATCGAGGCTGCGGCGCAGCCCCTGGGCGGCGGCGATGCGCTGGGCCGGCGCCAGGGCGCGGCGCTGTTCGGCCAGTTGCCGGCGTAGTTCGCGTCGCTGGGCGTTGGCGTCCACGTTCGCGTCTCCTGCGGTGCGAGCGAGTGGCCTTTCGAACTTACGGCGCCCAAGGGCGCCGTAAGTTAAGGAATAGGTGGCGTTAACCGCGATGCCGCTGCCCACCGAACGACCTTGATCCACGATGGATCAGGTGGGAGGGCGACATGGTCTCGAGGCTTTCCGCACGCGGCGGACATGCACAACAACCGATGAAAAGCCGACCCGGGGCCGTATTTAGGAACAAGGCAAATGTAAGAGTGTGCTGGCGCACACCGCAGATAACGCCGTGACTATTTTATGGTGCCGTCTAGTGCGGCTTCAAGCTTGCGACGCAGTGCAGTAATACCGTCAGTCACGCTCTGATCAGAGCCGGTGTGCTGCTTGCGCAGCGCAAGGAACTCATGCGTGACGCTGATGGCGGCAAGTACGGCAAGGCGATCGAAGCCTGGCGCCTTGGCGTTGGCACGCAATTCGCGCATCTTGCGATCGAGGTAGGCGGCCGATTCCAGCAGGCCTTCGCGCTCTTCCGGCGCGCAGGCGATCAGGAATTCGCGATCCACCAGGCGCAGGGCGACCGGTTCGTTGGCGGTGGTACCCACGCTGCTCTCAGCCATTGCTCTCAAGCGCCTTCAGTCGCTGGATCATTGCTTCGACGCGGCTGCGCGCCTGTTCGTTGCGCGCCATCAAGCCGGCCCGTTCGCTGGCCAGTTGTTCCTGGCTGTGACGCAGGCTACGGTTTTCTTCCGTAAGACGGCGTACCGCGTCGATCAGGCGATCGACCTGCTCGCCGAGTACGGCAAGCTCGTGCTTGACAGGATCTGGCTTGACGGAATCGGGCGCGCTCATGGGCCGGAACTATAGCAGGAGGTCTGGCCAAAGCAGCAGGCTCAAAGGCGTTTCGGGAACCAGTGCATTAAACTGCCCGCTTGTCTTGAAGAGGAACCAGGCCATGAGTGCGAACGAGCTGATCGGCTACGACGAACTGGACGCTGCCGCCGCCCGTCTGCAGTTGGCGGAAGACGCCAGCGGCCTGCATGGATCGCTATGCGGTTTCCTGGCGGGAGGCGGCCGGATCGGGCGCCAGTCGCTGGTCGAAGCGCTGCATCTGGATGCCGAAGCGGCCACCCCGTCGGCCGGTGATCAAGGCGTGCTCGATCGCCTGGTCAAACAGACCCAGGCCGAACTGGCCGATCCGGAACTGGGCTTCGAGCCGATGTTGCCGGCGGACGATCGTCCGTTGACCGAACGGGCCGACGCCCTGGTCGACTGGTGTCGCGGGTTTCTTGGCGGCTTCGGCCTGGCTGGTGCGGAAACGCATAGCAAGTTGTCCGAGGAAGCGCAGGAAATCCTCAAGGACCTGGGCACCATCGCGGCGTCGTCGTTCGAATTCGGCGATGAAGCCGAGGACGAGGATTCGCTGATCGAAGTGCATGAATTCGTGCGTCTGGGCGCGATGCTGTTGTTCGCCGAATGTTCTAACCGCGGCCCGAACAGCGACACCGTGCATTGACCATGTCGTCCGAGGAATACGCCCGTCGCCGTCGCCAGTTGATGCGCATGGCGGGCGACGACGCGGTGGTCCTGGTCGCTGCCGCACCCGAGCGCGTGCGCAACGCGGACGCCAACTGGCCCTACCGCCAGGACTCGGACCTGCACTATCTCTCGGGTTTTCCTGAGCCCGAAGCCGTGCTCGCCTTGATGCCGGGGCGCAAGCACGGGGAGGCTGTGCTGTTCTGTCGCGAGCGCGATGCAGAACATGAGCGCTGGCACGGCGAGTCCATCGGCACCGACCGTGCCGTCAGCGAGCACGGCATGGACGACGCGTTTCCGATCGACGATATCGACGACATCCTGCCCGGCATGATCGAGGGCAGGGCGCGCGTGTACTGCCACTTCGGCCGCGAGCCGGAGTTCGACGCCCATCTGCTGGGCTGGATGCGCCGCCTGCGCCAGTTGCGCGGCGGCGGCGTGGTGCCGAAGGAATTTGTCGCGCTGGGGCACCTCCTGCACGACCTTCGCCTATACAAATCGCGTGGCGAGCTGAAGCTGATGCGTTCGTCCGCCAACATCGCGGCCGAGGCGCATCGGGCGGCAATGCACGCGGCGATCGCCGGGCGCCATGAATACGAAGTCGAGGCGGAAGTTCTTCGCGTGATGCGCCGTCACGGCGCCGTTCCCGCGTTCCCGCCCATCGTGGCCAGCGGCGCCAATGCCTGCGTGATGCACTACACGGCCAATCGCGCCGTGTTGCGCGATGGCGATCTGTTGCTGGTGGATGCGGGCGCCGAAGTGGACTGCTATGCCTCCGACATCACTCGCACCTTTCCCATCAGCGGTCGTTACAGCCGCGAACAGCGGGCGCTGTACGAAGTGGTGCTGGCGGCGCAACTGGCGGCGATCGACGAAGTGCTGCCCGGGCGCGCGTTCAATGCCGCGCACGAAGCCGCCGTGCGGGTGATCTGCGAAGGCTTGTGCGCGCTGGGCCTGCTCAAGGGTTCGGCCGACGACGCCATTGCCGAAGGAAGCTACAAGCGCTTTTTCCCCGCCAAGACCGGCCACTGGCTGGGCCTGGACGTCCATGACGTGGGCGACTACCGCGTGGACGGCGAACCCCGCGTGCTCGAGCCCGGCATGGTGGTGACGGTGGAGCCGGGTATCTATGTGCCACCGGGCGATTTCACCGTGGCCGAGCGCTGGCGCGGCATTGGCATCCGCATCGAAGACGATGTGGCAGTGGTGAAGGAAGGCAATGACGTGCTGACGCGTGACGTGCCCAAGGATGCGGACGAGATCGAGGCCTTGCTGGCCTCGCGCTAACCGACCTACCTCTGTGGGAGCGCACCCTGTGCGCGACTGCCGCGGCATGCAAGCTCGACGCAGTCGCGCACAGGGTGCGCTCCCACAAAAAAATCAGTGCCTCACTTTCCTGCCGGACGCGGCTCCTTGCGCTGATGCGCCTCATCGTCCGCATGCACCTCGTACCACATCGCGTTGAGGATGCCGAACGCGCAGGCAAGGCCGAGGCCGAGCATCCAGGAGAAATACCACATGGCGTCGTTCCTCTCTCAGTAAGTGCTGCCGGAATGGCGCACGTGCTCCAGCGTCACGCGACCGCGCATCACGCGGTACACCCAGCTGGTGTAGATGATGATCAGTGGCAGGAAGATCGCCGTCATGGCGAGCATCAGGCCCAGCGTGCCCTTGCTGGAGGAGGCATCCCACACCGTGAGGCTGGAACGCGGATCCAGCCGCGACGGCAACAGGAACGGAAACAGTGCAAAGCCGGCGGAAAGTATCGTGCCCGCCACCATCAGGCTGCTGCACAGGAAACCGCCCAGTCCTTTCTTGCCGACCGTGAGCTGCACGCCGATGGCGCCGGCGAAAGCGACGATCGGGGCAAGCCAGAACGAGGGATGCTCAAGGTAGCTGGCAAACCAGCTGCTGCCGTGCGCGACCTGCTTGTAGAGAGGATTTGACACGCCGTCCCTGACCACCGGCCCCACGATCGCGTAGCCCGCCACGCCGTAGGCCAGCCAGATGCCCGCCGCGACGTAGACCACTACATAGGCCAGCGTGGCCCAGCGCGCGACGCGTACCGCCCGGTCGGCGACCACGTGGTCGGCCTTGTAGGCCGCCCAGCAGGCCCCGTGCGCCAGCAACATGCTCAGCGAGACGAGACCGGCCATCAGCGCGAATGGGTGCAGCAGTTCGAAGAAACTGCCGTGCCAAGTCATGCGCAGGTCGTTGTCGAACTGGAACGGTGCGCCGAGGAAGAGATTGCCGAACGCCACCCCGGAAATCAGCATCACCACGATGCCCGAGGTGGTCAGCACGCCATCCCACAGGCTACGCCAGCGCGGATCGTGCACCTTCCCGCGAAAGTTGAAACCCACCGGCCGCAGGATCAGGGCCAGCAGCACCAGGAAGATCGCCAGGTACATGCCGGAGAACGACACCGCATACAGCTGCGGCCACGCCGCAAATGCCGCGCCGCCGCCCAGCACAAACCACACCTGGTTGCCTTCCCAGGTGGGCTCGATGGTTTCCAGCATCACCAGTCGTTCGTCTTCGGTCTTGCCCAGCACGCGCAAGAGCGCGGCGATGCCGAAGTCAAAGCCATCCATGATGGCGAAGCCGATCAGCAAGGTGCCGAGCAAGGCCCACCAGATCACGCGTAGCGTTTCATAGTCGAACATGACGTTCTCCTCAGGCGCCTGCGTGGGCGGCAACGTTGGTGATGGGCGGCACCGGTTCGGAAGGTGGCCACAAGCCCAGGCCATCCGGCCCCTTCTTCGCGTACTTGACCATCAGCACGGCGTCGATGACGGCCAGCACGCTGTAGAACAGCACGAAGCCGCCCAGCGAGGTCCACACCTGGCCCGTGGTGACGCTGGATACGCCCAGCGCGGTCGGCAGTACGCCTTCGATCGCCCACGGCTGGCGCCCGTATTCGGCCACGATCCAGCCCAGCTCGGTGGAAATCCACGGCAGCGGCAGGCTCCATAGCGCGAGCTTGAGATACCAGCGACGCTTGTCGAGCTGGCGCGTGCTCGCCTGCCAGAACGAGAACGCGAACAGCACAATGAAATAGAACCCCAGGCCGACCATGATGCGGAACGACCAGAACAACACCGGCACATTCGGAATGGTGCTCTCCGCCGCCTTCTGGATATCGGCCGGCGTCGCTTTGCGCGGATCGTCCATGAAGCGCTTGAGCAGAAGGGCGTAGCCCATGTCCTTGTCGTGCGCCGTGAGGATGGCCTGGGCCTGCGCGTTGTTCTTGTCGTCGCGCAGGACGAGCATCGCATCATAGGCCTGGATACCGGTGTTGATGCGGCCCTTGGTGTCTTCCACCAGGTTGACGATCCCGGGGATCGGCTTGTCGATCGAGCGCGTGCCGATCAAGCCCATCACCCACGGAATGCGCAGTGCGTAGTGGGTGGTGTGGTTCTCCACATCCGGCAGGCCAAACAAGGTGAACGATGCGGGCGCCGGTTCGGTTTCCCACATGGCCTCGATGGCCGCCATCTTCATCTTCTGGTTTTCCGAAACGGCATAACCCGATTCGTCGCCCAGCACCACCACGGAGAGCGCCGCGGCCAGGCCAAAACTTGCCGCCACTGTCATCGAGCGCTTGGCAAAATCGACGTTGCGACCGCGCAGCAAATACCAGGCGCTGATGGAGAGCACGAACATCGAACCGATGACGTAGCCGGCACTCACCGTGTGCACGAACTTGGCCTGCGCGACCGGGTTGAACATCACCTCGCTAAACGAAGTCACCTCCATGCGCATGGTCTGCACGTTGAACGCCGAACCCACCGGGTTCTGCATCCAGCCATTGGCGATGAGGATCCATAGCGCGGAGAGGTTGGTGGCAAACGCGAGGAACCAGGTGGTGAGCAGGTGCGCCATGCGCGACATGCGGTCCCAGCCCACGAAGAACAGGCCGACCAGGGTCGCTTCCAGGAAGAATGCCATCAGGCCTTCAATGGCCAACGGCGTCCCGAAGACATCGCCCACGTAGTGCGCGTAATACGCCCAGTTCATGCCGAACTGGAATTCCATGGTGACGCCGGTGGCGACACCCATGGCGAAGTTGATGCCGAACAGCACGCCCCAGAACTGCACCATGCGCTTCCAGACTTCGCGCCCGGTCATCACGTAGACGGCTTCCATGATGGCCAGCATCCACACAAGGCCGAGCGTGAGCGGTACGAACAGGAAGTGATAGAGCGCAGTCAGCGCGAACTGCAGGCGTGAGAGCGTGACGACCTCGGGATCAATGATCATGGGCTGCCTGCTTGCGATGAGGAAGAAGAGGACGCCGGCGCGAGCAGATGCTCGATGGCGGCGGGACGGGTATCGGGGCGTGCGTAGTGTGCGGCGACCGCCCACCAGACCAGGGAAATGAACACGATCTTGGCGAGCACCAACGCGATCAGCTTGCGCGCCAGGCGACGCAGCGGCGACTTCGGCAGGTCAACGGGAGCCGACACCGGCGCGGCCGGTTCGGCAGACGGCATGGACATGCAGCAAGCCCCTAGCTGTACCTTGAAGCGAGCATACGCAACCCATGTGAAGTTGTCGTGCGGAGGGTTGCCGCAGCGGCGGATCGCCGCCGAGACGCTCTGCCGCGCCACTTTCAAGGCGTTTGGGTGTAGGTGCCTTTAAGTACGCGACTGCCCGGGCATGGATCGCCGCCGCCATGCCGTTCTCGTCCGATCAGCTTCCGGGCGCCGAGGTGCAAGAACGGAGTGGCGCCGAGGGTGCCGGCCCGAGCGATGTCCATCAGGCCGGTCCGCCGGCGGTGCATGCTCGGCTTCGGTGAGGAGGATGCTGTCCGGCTTCCGCGGAAGTCTCAGTGACAGCTCTTTGGGCGGCCGGAGGGAAAAGTCGCCACAACCGTGTCGTCCACGATTCGCAACGCGTAATTGCTGGAGACGTTGTTCACGGAGGCCTTACAGATCTGGGCAAGGATGGACGCAACGCGGAGCTGTGAATCGGGTTCGCGCGCAAGCTCAGGCGTTTCCCGCAGGTAATAGCGAAGATAATACGCTGTGCGAAAGTCGGCTTGCTGGAGGTAGGGGGAAACGAGTGTGTTGATCAGAGGAAACTGTTGCGCTGCCCGCAGAGTGACCGGGGCGAGCCCCACAGAGCCGTCGATCAGGATGAATCGAATGGGTTGCTTGGCTGCAATGGCCGCCACGTCGTTTGATAGCTGGGCCACCACTCTGTCCTCGAAGGATTTCTGCGCTGCGAGCGCATTGCCGTAGATGGCCGCAAAACTGGCCATTCCCAGCGCCCAGAGCCCCGCGCATGTCAGGATCCAACGGTCTGAAAGCCGCCACGCACGCATGAGAAGGCAGCTGCTCACGAGGCTGGCACACAATAGTGCTCCCACACCCATGAAAACCCTCGGCATGACCACCGGGCTACGCAGCGGAAGCATGGGCAGCGTAATTGCCAGAACAGCGAAAACGGGTATGAGCAGGCCGGCGCCCAGCCAGGCAAGGCGTTGCACGTGTCCTGTCTGGGGCCTTTGACGGACATAGCGGATGGCCGCCAGGACAGGCACGGTACCAGCCAGCAGAAGCAGTGCCGCTGCGCAGCGCACCCAGTGGATATTGAACGAATGGGCGATATAGCTATAGAAATTGCCGGCGTTGGCTTTCAACGCCCCTAGTTCTCGGAAACTGCCGATCGTGGCGCTGTGTTGCTTCAGCCAGTCATCGATGGCCGGCGCCACGATGATCTGGTACGCCACTACCGCCACGACGCACTGGGCCATGCGCCAGCCCATGGCGCTCAGCAGTTCGCGAGGATCGCGTCCATCAAGCTGGGCGACCACCCATTCAACCAGTGCAAATGTGAGAAACGCACTGAGGGCAGGCTGGTAGAGGCACAGGCTGGCAAATAGCGAGATTTGCCCGAGCGCGCGTCCTTTGTAGTCACCCCTGCACGCGAGGAAGGGAAGCAGGGCGAACAACAATGCCAGGGACATTCCCAGGGCATCGAACCGATAGGACAAGTTCTCCAGGTAAAACGGTTGTGCCCCAAGAGGAAAGCTGACCAGTGCAGCAAGCCAGGGAGAGCCCAGACGATATCGCCGCGCAATGAGCACTCCGATGGCGGATAGCACAGCTATCGCGCCCATCTGCGGCAGCGGGGAAATATCCACCAGTTGCCGCAGATTGAACTGAAGCAGCCGCATCACCAGCGTAGCCAGCGGGCGGCCGTTGATATCCCAGCCGTAGAACCCTGTTATCGCCCTGGCGACATCGTCGTTGTAGTAACGATCGGCCCGCAAGATCGGAAACAGGATGAACAGGAAAAGCAGCGCAAACGAAACGTAAAACGTGCGCCAAAGAGTTGGATTGGCCGTCGTGGCGGTTTGGGCTTGCATGGGCATCCGTTTCCCTTGGAATCGTGTCAATTATGACGTCGCAAAGGCATCTCGCGTAAGGTTTTCGGGCGCGCTGTCGGTGCACACGACGTCGTCTTCGATGCGGATGCCGCCGTAGGGGCGGAAGCGATCCACCTGGGCCCAGTCGATCTCGCTGGCCGCCGGCTTGGCGCGCAATTCCTCCAGCAGCATGTCGATGAAGTAAAGGCCCGGCTCGATCGTCACCACCATGCCCGCTTCAAGCACCCGCGTCATGCGCAGGTAGGGATGGCCTTGAGGGCGGGCGATGGTGCCGCCCGTTTCGGACGCCTGGAAGCCGGCGACATCGTGTACCTGCAGGCCAATGGGATGACCCAGGCCGTGCGGGAAGAATGCCGAGGTGACGCCCGACGCCACGGCGCTCTCCGCGCTCATGCGCACGATGCCGTGCTCGCGCAGTACGTCGGCCAGCACGTGATGCGCATGGATATGCAGTTCCGGATAACTCTGGCCCACGCGCACCTTTGCGGCGAAACCCCGCTGCGCGACATCGACGCTGTCGATCAGTGCCTGGAATTCCGCGTGTCCCTTGGCTGCATACGTGCGGGTGATGTCGCTGGCGTAACCCGCGGCGCTGGCGCCGGCATCGATCAGAAAAGAGCGGCTTTGTGCCGGCGGCTGGCGGTCGAAGTGCGTGTAATGCAGCACCGCGCCGTGCTCATTGAGGCCCACGATGCTTGAGTAAGGCAGCTCGGCGTCGTTCTGGCGCGCGGCGGCGAGATAGGCGAGGTGGATGCCAAATTCGCTTTCGCCTGCGCGGAACGCCTGCTCCGCAGCGTGATGGGCACGCGCGCCGATGCGGCTTGCTTCGCGCATCAGTTCAAGCTCGTAAGGCGTCTTGTAGGAGCGGTGCCAGTGCAGGTAATCGAGGACCGCCTGTGGGTTGTTCGCTTCGGCGCCAGGTACGCTCGGACACTCAGGTCCCAGGATGGCGCGACGGGTCTTGGCATCCGGCAGCAGCGCCACGGCGTCGGTCGCTTCGCGCACGATCTCGATATCGAAATGCTCGACCCAATAACCGCTCGGGGCGGCCGGCACGACGTGCCAATAATCCTTGGGCTGCAGGAAGATCAGCTTCGGCTTCTGGCCCGGCGTATAGACGATCCAGCTCCCCGGCGTGTCCGTGAGCGGCAGCCAGTGGCGGAAATGCGGGTTGGCGACGAAGGGGTAGTCCTGGTCGTCCAGGAATTTGCGCAAGGGCGTCCCCGCTGCAATCACCAGGTGATCGAAGCCGCCGCCCAGGGCTAGCGCCTTGTCGGCACGATCGCGCAGCGTGGCGAGGTGCTGGGGATAGAGCGAGGCGAGACGGTCGTGCATGGTGACTCCGGGCGGCGGCGCCTGGCGGTGTTGGGTGCCGGGCGGGTGGGGGAGGGGACATGATGGCGCGGAGGGGAGGGGATCGCTAGTTGACGGTGTTGGGGCTGGCGCTGGTGGCTTCACCTCGGCGTGCTGGCACACTCGCCTTTTTGTTCGTCGTCCGTGCCCGTAACGGTTTTTTTGGTCGTCATCCCGGCGCATGCCGGAGGCGCGTTTCAACAGCCGAATGGCTGGTCATCCAGAGCCTCGGCGTTTGGTTTTAGCGATATCGCGACTTGGCCCGCCTGCCGCGGGCTTCCGTCCTCCTGCCGGCGACGCGAAGCTAGTCCCCTCTTTGGGAAGGCCGGGTCACTTTTCTTTGCTTGCCCACGCACGCGCTTCGAGCGCGTGTGAACGGCGAAGCCGGCCCGAAGGGCGGAGGGCAGGATGCCCGGAGTAAAGAAAAGTAACCAAAAGAAAGGGCCCCCGGGGTCAAGAGCCGCATCAAGAGCCGCGCTACACCCGGTGCTGCCGGGCATTCTTGTAGGAGCGCACTTGTGCGCGACCACCCAACGGAGAGGTAAACCCTGGCGCCGCGGTCGCGCACAAGTGCGCTCCTGCAAGGGAAACGCTGGCCTGTGGATGGCGGATCAAAGWGCCGGCGCGGCAGGGGTTGGAGCGATGCCAAAAGCCGTTGCGCAGCGAGGCAGCGCTTTAAGCCCTCTTCGCGGTGTAGCCCAATCGCCTGTCGGACGATCGCCACGCTTCCGAACCCCTTGAGCGACAGGCGATCGTATCCAGCACGACGCTACGAGCCCTTGCACTTTTAGGCCACTCTCTTTGGGTTACTTTTCTCTTACTCCGGGCATCCTGCCCTCCGCCCTTCGGGCCGGCTTCGCCGTTCGCATGCGCTCCTGCGCATGCGTGGGCCAGCAAGAGAAAAGTGACTCGAACGGCGGCAGCCGTTCGAAACGCCCGCCGCGTAGGCGGCCAGATCGCCGTAACGCGACAGCCGGAGACTGGCGAAACCGGATGACCTGCCATTCGGCTGTTGAAAAGCGCCTCCGGCCTCCGCCGGAACGACGAGAAAAATCGCCCTACGCCGCGACGACAAGCAACCCCTAACCCCTCTCCGGCTGCTCCAACCACGCATCCAACATCGCCGCATCCGCATCATCGATCGCCACGATGCGATAGCCCGACCACACCTGCCCGGGGCTGGCAGCGGCTTCGTGCCACTGCTCCTGGATGCCGACTTCGATACTCTGCGGCGCACTGCCCAGGCCGGGCAGGGAAAGGCTGACCTGATAAATCGCCTCGCTGCGTGGCGGATGGGTGCTGATCAGCAGCATGCCGTTGGCGGAGAGATTGCCCAGATGGCCGATCGGTTGGCCAGAGATCACGTCGGTGACCACGGCAGTGAAATTGGCGCGTTTGCGCAGGGCGCGGCGCTGATCGATGGAGGCAATGTTCTCGCTCACGTCGATGCTCCGCTGCGCGATGCGACGGGTTGGCCGCTGGTGATCTGGCGCAGGTGGCTGGTGAGTGCATGCCAGGCGCGATCGAGCAGATTTTCGCGCACCGGAGGCATTTCGCGCACGCGGCCACAGGCCATTTCGTGGGCGAGCTGTTCCAGCGTCATTTCCTGGCCGCGCAGGCCGCGACGGGTGACAAACAGGCTGTTGCCCGATACCGGCGAATACCAGGCCAGCTTGCGTTCGGTGATGCGCCCGTTGGACGGATCGATGAATTCAAACCAGCTGCCGAAGGGCAACTGGCGCAGGCGCTGGCGGATGCGGCGCTCCGGTGACTCGGGCGGCGGTGTCGGAGCCGGCGGTGCGGCGGGAGCGGCCACCGGCGTTTCCAGTGCGGCATGCTCGCCCAGTCGCTGATGCTGTTTCAGCTTGAGCGCGAGCTCGGTGGTCGTCGCCGCTTCGTTGGTGGCCGGGCTGTTGGCCGGAATACCCAGCAGGCGCTGCGCGACTTGCACGGATTCCTCGGCGTGCATGCCGATCTGTTGCAGGCCCGATTCCACCTCGGCCTGCAGCAGGTTGCGATCGAGCACGGGCTGCTGGCCAAGCAACTGATCGGTAATGCGCAGGCGCAGCGTAAAGGCTTCGCTGTCTTCGCCGTGGCGCAGCAGGGTGAGCGCGAGTACGTCGGACCAGGCGCGCTCCAGCAGCGTGCGCAGCAAGCCGCGTGGATTGCACTTGTCGAAGCGCTCGGTCATCAACTCGGCGGCGCGATGGCGCGCCTGTTCGAGCCGTTCGCGGCCTTGCATGGCCTCCACCTGGCGGCGTTCGGCAATCTGCGCCTTGCGGTTGAGCAGGCCCAGATGATGTTCGATATCGGCCAGCAGGCTGGTGTAGAGGCCGGTGCTGGGTGGCTCGCGGCGTGCACGGTCGACCAGTTGGTTGATCTTCGCTTCGAGCGAGCGATCGACATCGCCTTCGGGCCCGTCCAGCCAGTCATTCGCCGCTTCGGCGACGAGGCCAAGCAGTTTGCGTGCGGGATGTTCGCGCTGGTTGAAGAAGCCTTGGTCAGCCACCGCCATGCGCAACAGCGGCAACTGGAGATCGCCGAGCAGTGAGTGTGCGTTGCTCTTGTTGGGAACCTGCCGGTCCAACTGTTCAAACAGCATGGCGACCAATTCCACTGTGTCGCCTTGCTCTTCGGTCAGATGCATTTGCGCCGAGCCTGCCGGTCGGCCCGCGTTGAGCTGGGTGATCAACTCCTCGCGCAGCGCTTGCGCGCTGAGCAGTTCGCGTCGCGCTTGCTCGGCCACGTCGCTCACGTGCAATTGCAGGGCGTCGAGCGCGAGCTGGAGTTCGCCCGGAGTCGCCGCGCGTCCGCCGTCCTGATAGCTAAGTGCGCCCTGGCCCGCGCGATGGTGCGCGAGCATTTCGCGCAGATTGTCGAGCACGGCGATGCTGTCGCTACGCGGCGCGGCCGCTGCGGCAGGCGCTGTCGCGGCGGCTGCCTGGCGGGGCAACGGCACCGGCGGATTGTCGTTCGCGCCCGGGCGAGGCTGGCGTTCGATCGGCGCACGTGTGGTCGGGAAGGCGCGCAATTGCGGCAGGATGCCGTCAGCGCGCAGATGTTCGTTGACTGTGTCGTAGAGCGTCGACAGCCCTTGCACCACAGCCAGGTCGAAGCACTGCAACAACAGCAGGCGATGTTCGACCGGCAGCTCCAGCGTGCTCATGCCATCGCGGAAGGCATTGGCCAGCGCCTGTGGCCCCAGGGGCAGGCTTTCGCCTTCCAGCGGCGGCAGGCTGGCCAGTACGGCGAACCGATAGCCAAGTTCAAACAGCGCCGTGCCATGACGCGCTTCGCCGCGCGCGACCAGTTTGTCGAGCGCCACGTTCTGTTCGTGTTCGGTGGGGTCGAGCAGCTCCAGCGGTCGGCGTGGCGCGTCGGCGTGCACCACTTCCGGCTCGTGCACCGTGCCCACGCTGCCGAAATGCTTGCGCACGCCCTCGGTGAAGCGACGCTCCACAGGCGCGCGCTGCTGTTGAATCAGCTGGCGGGAATACAGGCACTGCTGCTGTTCGGTGGGGTTGCGCGAGCGCTCGGCCTGCGCGTACAGGCGTTGCTCGGCCTCGAGGAAGCACTGGCGTAGCGGTGCCTCCAGCCAGCTGGTGCACAGGGAGTGCGTTTCTTCGATCAGGCGACGGGCACGCGGCGGCCAGGCTGCATTGTCGGGACGCGAGTCCCGATCAGATGCATGCGGCGGCCGTCGACCCTGCTGTTCGACTTCCATGACAGACCTTGGTTGATTCCCCCCGGATGGCACAGAGTCTAAAGCGGGTATGCCGTGCACGCCATCGGCCGCACGGTGGATTCAGTCAAGGAATCCGGAAATGACGTCATTGAGGAAGCGTTGGCCGAGCGCCGTGGTGTGCAGACGGCCCGGGTCGTCCACCAGCCAACCCCGTTGGCGGGCATGGGCGAGGGCGCCGGCGATGCGCTCGGGCGGCAGGCCGGTGCGCTCGACAAAGTCGGCCATGGGCACGCCGTCGATCAAGCGCAAGGCGTTGAGCATGTACTCGAATGGCAGCTCGTCCTGGGCTACGGCCGCGCTGCCGCCGATGCGTCCTGCGCCGCCGGGCGTCGCCAGATAGGCCTTGGGAAGGCGGGTCTTCCAGCGGCGGATGATCTGCCCGCTGGCCACATCGGTGAGCTTGCCGTGGGCACCGGCGCCGATGCCGAGGTAATCGCCGAAGCGCCAGTAGTTGAGGTTGTGCGCGCAGCGGCGGTCGCTCTGGGCGTAGGCGGATATCTCGTATTGCCTATAGCCGGCGGTGGCGAGCTGTTGTTCGCAGGCCTCTTGCATGGCCCAGGCGTGATCGTCGTCCGGCAGCGGCGGCGGGTTGGCGGCGAACGCGGTGTTCGGCTCCAGTGTGAGCTGGTAGTGCGAAATATGCGTGGGCCGCAGCGCGACGGCGCGCGCCACATCGGCCAGCGCGCCCTCCAGGGTTTGCTCCGGCAGCGCATACATCAGGTCGAGATTGAGATTGGCATAGCCCGCATCCTGGGCGGACTTCACTGCCGCTTCGGCCTCACTGGCCGAGTGGATGCGGCCGAGCCGGCGCAGCTTGGCGTCGTCAAAGCTCTGGATGCCGAACGACAAGCGGTTTACCCCGGCGGCCAGATAGCCGTCGAAACGTCCATGCTCGACCGTGCCGGGGTTGGTCTCCAGCGTGATCTCCGCGTCGGTCGCCAGCTGCAGGCGGGCGCGCACGCCGTCGAGAAAACGGTCGATCAGATCCGGCGCGAACAGGCTGGGCGTGCCGCCGCCGAAAAAGATGGTCTGCACCGTGCGCCCGTGTAGCGCGTCGCCGAAATCGATCAGGTCGGCGTCGAGGTCGGCGAGCAATGCGTCCACATAGCTCTCATACGGCGGCGTTTCGCCGCGCACGCCATGGGAATTGAAGTCGCAATACGGGCACTTCTTCACGCACCACGGCATGTGGACGTACAGCGACAGCGGCGGCGCGATCAGCGACATGGCTTAACCATGCGTCTCGCCGAGCTGGCTGCGAAGCAGCGCCAGCGCGCGGCCGCGATGACTGATGCGATTCTTCAGTCCAGGCGGCAGCTCGGCGGCGCTGACGGCTTCGTCTTCCGGCAGGAACAACGGGTCGTAGCCGAAGCCGTGCGCGCCGCGCTGTTCGGTGAGCACATGGCCATGCCAGCGACCTTCGGCGACCAGCGGGGCCGGATCGTCGGCGTGTTGCAGCAGCACCAGCACGCAGATGAAGAACGCGCCACGCTGTTCGGTCGGCACGCCATCCAGTTCTCGCAGCAGGCGCGCGTTATTGGCCGCGTTGTCGCCGTGCTTGCCGCTGTAACGGGCCGAGTAAAGCCCCGGCGCGCCGCGCAGATGGTGCACGCACAGGCCCGAATCGTCGGCCAGCGCAGGCAGCCCGCTGATGCGCGATGCATGACGCGCCTTGAGCAGCGCATTCTCCACGAAGGTGAGGCCGGTTTCCTCGGCGTCGGGCACGTTGAACGCCGATTGCGGCTCGACCTGCAGGCCGCTGTCCGCCAGCAGGTCGTTGAACTCCGCCAGTTTGCCGGGATTGCTGCTGGCCAGGACGATGCGTGTCATCTGCGCAACCGTCAGGACACTTCGAGCGCGGCGCGCTGCGCGGCCACCAGTTCGGCGATGCCTTTTTCCGCAAGGCCAAGCAGCGCGTCCATCTCGTCGCGGCGGAACGCATGGCCCTCGGCCGTGCCCTGCACCTCGATGAAGCCGCCGCCGTCGTTCATCACCACGTTCATGTCGGTGTCGCAGTTGGAATCTTCGGCGTAGTCCAGGTCGAGCACCGGCACACCCTGATAAATGCCCACCGAGACGGCCGCGATCGCGCCCACTACCGGGTTGCGGCGCAGGTTCTCGCGCTTCATCAGCAGGTTCACCGCGTCCACGAGTGCTACGTAAGCGCCGGTGATCGCCGCGGTGCGGGTGCCGCCGTCGGCCTGAATCACGTCGCAATCGAGTGTGATCACGCGCTCACCCAGGGCCTGCCGATCCACGCAGGCGCGCAGGCTGCGGCCGATCAGGCGCTGGATTTCCATGGTGCGGCCGCCTTGGCCGCCGCGTGCGGCTTCGCGCTGCATGCGGGTGTTGGTGGCGCGGGGCAGCATGCCGTATTCGGCAGTGATCCAACCCTCGCCCTTGCCACGCAGCCACGGCGGCACGCGGTCTTCGATGCTGGCGGTGCACAGCACGCGGGTGTCGCCGAAGCTCACCAGCACCGAACCTTCGGCGTGGCGGGTGTAGTGGCGTTCGATGGTCACGGTGCGCAGCTGGTCGCTGGCGCGGCCACTGGGGCGGCTGGGAGAGCTCATGGGAATGGGGGCCATTGGGCAAGGCAGGGCGGGAAAGTTTACCATTGCCGCCTTTCCCGATATTGGCAGACTCCCGATGACCCGCAGCATGACGGCTTACGCCTCCGCCGAGACGACCGGCCCCGCGGGCACGCTCAGCTGCGAATTGCGCACGGTGAACCACCGCTACCTGGAGCTGAGCCCGCGCCTGCCCGACGAATTGCGTGTGTTCGAGTCGGCCCTGCGCGAGCGCATCGCCGCCAAGCTGTCGCGCGGCAAGGTCGACGTCACCGTGCGCCTGCGCGGCGAAGCCCGCGCCGAATCCATGCAGGTCAACGCCACCGCGCTGGCACGCCTGTCCGAGCTGGCGATGGACCTGGAATCGCGTTTTCCGCGCATGAACATCGAATTCACCGAGCTGCTGCGCTTCCCGGGCGTGCTGCAACAGTCCGAGGTGGACCCTGAGGTGCTGCAGGCCTCGCTGCTCGACGTGCTGGATCGGGCGCTCGAAGCGCTCACCGCCACTCGCGAGCGCGAAGGCGCCAAGCTGGCCGAGCTGCTGCTGGAGCGTCTGGACGCGATTGAGCGCATCGTGGCCGAGGTGCGCAGCTTCATGCCGCAGATCCGCGAAGGCCTGCGTGCCCGCCTGGAATCGCGCCTGGCCGATCTCAAGCAGCCGGCCGATCCGGGTCGCCTGGAGCAGGAACTGGTACTGCAGATCACCCGCAGCGACGTCGATGAAGAACTCGACCGCCTGACCACCCACATCGTCGAAACCCGCCGCGTGCTGGGCACCAGCGAGCCGGTCGGCCGCCGCCTGGATTTCCTCATGCAGGAATTCAACCGCGAAGCGAACACGCTGGGCTCCAAGGCCGTGGACGTGCGCAGCACCAATGCCGCGGTGGATCTGAAGGTGCTGATCGAGCAGATGCGCGAACAGGTGCAGAACATCGAATGAACGCGACCACGCCTCACGCGCAAGACACCCAGTGCACCCTGTTCGTGGTGGCTGCGCCCTCGGGCGCGGGCAAGTCCACCCTGGTCAACGCGCTGCTGGAGCGTGAGCCGTCGATTTCGCTGTCCATCTCGCACACCACGCGTCCGCCGCGTCCGGGCGAGCAGTACGGCCGCCACTATTATTTCGTGGAGCGCGAGGTGTTCGAGCAGGAGGTCGCCGACGGCATCTTCCTCGAGCACGCCGAAGTGCACGGCAATCTTTATGGCACCTCGCGCACCACGGTGGACACGCTGCTGGCGACGGGCTGTGACGTATTGCTGGAAATCGACTGGCAGGGCGCGCGGCAGATCCGCCAGAGCAAGCCCGACTGCGTGAGCGTGTTCATCCTGCCGCCGTCGCGCCCCGAGCTGGAGCGCCGCCTGCGCGGCCGCGGTTCGGACAGCGCGGAAGTGATCGCACGCCGCCTGCACAATTCGCGTGAGGAAATCGCCCACGCGCATGAGTTCGATTACATCATCGTCAACGATGATTTTGATGCGGCGCTGGACGATTTGCAGGGCATCGTGCGGGCTACCCGCCTGCGCTCGGCGTTGCAGCTGAAGCGCCATGAGACGTTGATCGAGGAACTCCTGGCCTGAGGCGGCCGCCACCCCACTGTGGGAGCGCACCCTGTGCGCGACTGGTGGGTCATGGTGTTCCTCGCACGTCGGTGGCGCCTGTCGCGCAGAGGGTGCGCTCCCGCAAGGTGTGCTCCCGCAGGAACTCCAGATCCGCGCCAAGGTCTTGTTCCGTTAGCCATTACTGACCGCTACGACGATTCGTACATGGTCTTCACGCCCCTATTCAGCTAACTTGTCGCCTTTACCCAGGCCCCTCATCGCCCATGACCGACTCCATTAGCGCCAAGCCCGAGGACAGCACCCTGGTGCGCGTCCGTGGCCTGACCACGGTGCTCAATGGCAAGAAGGTGTTCGATGCGCTGGATATCGATATACCGCGCGGCAAGATCACCGCCATCATGGGGCCCAGCGGTACCGGCAAGACCACCCTGCTCAAGCACATCACCGGGCAGATGCGCGGGGATGCGGGGCAGGTCCTGGTGGACGGCAACAACGTGGCGACGATGTCGCGCGACAAGCTATTCGAGCTGCGCGAGCGCATTGGTTACCTGTTCCAGAACTCCGCGTTGCTCACCGATTTCGATGTGTTCGAGAACGTGGCGTTCCCGCTGCGCCAGCACACCGAATTGCCGGAAGTGCTGATCCGCAACATCGTGCTCACCAAACTGCAGGCAGTGGGTCTGCGCGGTGCGGCAGGGTTGATGCCGACGGAGCTGTCCGGCGGCATGGCGCGTCGCGTGGCGTTGGCGCGTGCGATCGTGTTCGATCCGATGCTGATCCTGTACGACGAACCATTTGTCGGTCTCGATCCGATCGCCTTGAACCAGGTGCTCAAGCTGATCCGCACGCTCAACGAGACGTTGGGCATTACCAGCGTGCTGGTGGCGCATGAGCTCGAAGCGATCAAGCAGGTGGCCGATCACATTTACCTGATCGCCAACGGCAAGGTGGTGGCGCAGGGCGATCCCAAGACCATTGCCAACGACGGTTCGCCGTGGACGCGCCAGTTCTTCGGCGGCGACGCGGACGGCCCGGTGCCATTCCAGTATCCGGCCGGCGACCTGGGCGTATCGCTCGGTTTTCCAGGGAAGAACGCATGATCGCGACGGGTTCCGAAAACATCGTGGTGCGCTCGCTGTCGCAGATCGGCGACTGCGGACTGTTCCTGCTGCGCATGATCGCGGCCATTCCGCGCAGCATGCGCCACTACCGCGAAACGATCCGCCAGCTGTGGTTCGTGGGCGCGATGAGCCTGATCATCATCATGGTCTGCGGCCTGTTCGTGGGCATGGTGCTGGGCTTGCAGCTGTACGACGTGCTGTCGATCTTCGGCGGCACCTCGGCCACCGGCACGGTGGTCGCCATCGCCATCTATCGCGAGCTCGGTCCGGTGGTGACGGCGCTGCTGTTTGCCGGCCGCGCGGGTACCTCGGTGACCGCCGAGATCGGCCTGATGCGCGCCACCGACCAGATCGCCGCGATGGAAATGATGGCGGTCGATCCGATTGCCTATGTGGCCGTGCCGCGCTTCCTCGCAGGCGTGATCGCCATGCCGCTGTTGGCCTGCGTGTTCTGTGCGCTGGGTATCTTTGGCGGGCACCTGGTGGGCGTGAGCTGGCTGGGCATCGACAACGGCACCTTCTGGTCGAACATGACCGCTACCGTCGAGGTGGTGAAGGACGTCGTCAACGGCGTGATCTGGAAAAGCGTCGTGTTCGGCATCGTGGTGTCGCTGATCGCCGTGTTCCAGGGCTACACCACGCCGCCAACCAGCGAAGGCGTGGCCTATGCCACCACCCGTACCGTGGTCGCTTCGTCCATCGCCATCCTGGCGCTCGATTTCGTGCTCACCGCGTTCCTGATGTGAGTGAGCCGATGAGCGCCGACCTGACCGTATCCAACCCCCATTTCATGAGGATCGTGCCGTGAGCCAGAGACAATCGTATGCCGTCGGCACCGGCCTGTTCATCGTGCTCGGCTTTGCCGCGCTCGGTTATCTCGCCACGCAGACCACCTCGGTGGCCAATTCCAGCCGCGGCCCCAGTTACACCGTCGAGGCGCACTTCGCCAACATCGGCCAGCTCAAGGAACGTGCGCCGGTGAAAGTGGCGGGCGTGCGCGTCGGCCAGGTGCAATCGATCGTGCTCGATCCGGGCAAGGAAACGGCCGATGTGAAGCTGGCGATCGACCAGCGCTACAACCAGATTCCGGACGATTCGGTCGCCACCATCTTCACCAGCGGCCTGCTGGGCGACCAGTACGTCGGCCTGCGCTACGGCAGCTCCAAGAAGACCCTGGCCGACGGCGGCGAGCTTGCGCTCACCCGTCCGGCGCAGCAGCTGGAGGAGATGCTCGGCAAGTTCTTCGGCGCTGGCGGCGTGGCGGACAACCTGGGCGGCAGCTACGTGGTCAAGGCCCGCTTCACCAACGTGGGCGCGCTCTCGGTGGGTGCGCCGGTGAAGATGGCCGGTGTGGCCATCGGCAGCGTGCAGTCGATCAACGCCGACCCGGTCAAGCTCGACGCCCTGGTCACCCTGGCGATCGACAAGCGCTACAGCCAGATCCCGGACGATTCCGCCGCCGCGGTGTTCACCAGTGGTTTGATCGGCACCCAGTACGTTGCGATCCAGCCCGGCGGCTCGCCGGACGCGCTCAAGAACGGCGATGAGATGGTGCTGACCCAGTCGGCCATGCAGATCGAAGACCTGATCGGCAAGTTCCTGGTCAGCGGCTCGTCCTCGGGCAAGCCTGCCGACGGCGGCAAATCCGACGGCGACAAGCATTGAATCGGCCCATCGCGTACCGATATTCCAACGAGACATCTTCCAGGAGTTTTCCCATGTTGCGCAGTCTGGCCATTGCCACCGCCATCGCCCTTGGCACCGTGATCGCCGCGCCTGTCTTTGCCCAGGATGCGACGCAGGGTGCCGCTGCCCAGCAGACGCCGGTGCAGGTGGTGCAGGCGGTGTCCGACGATCTCGCCAAGGCGATCGATGGCCATCAGCAGGAGCTGAAGACCAATCGCGAGAAGTTGATCAACGTGATCGACGACGCGTTCCTGCCGCACTTCGACATCGACTACGCCTCGATCCTGGTGCTCGGCCAGCATGCCCGCGAAGCGACGCCGGAGCAGCGTTCGCGCTTCGCCAAGGCGTTCTACGACTCCATCACCCATCGCTATGCGGAAGGCCTGCTGGACTACACCCGCGGCCGCGTGAAGGTGCTGCCGTTCACCGGCGACATGAGCGACAAGCGCACCATCGTGCGCAGCCAGGTGGTGCTGGATGACGGCAAGACCATCGCCGTCGACTACGCTTTCCGCAAGGACAAGAACGGCACCTGGAAGGCCTACGACGTGATCATCGAGGGCATTTCGTACATCACCAACTACCGCAACCAGGTCGATGCGGAAATCCGCAAGGTCGGCATCGAAAAGCTGATCAGCAACCTGGAAACCCAGGGCGATCAGGCGCTGAAGGAAATGGAGCAGGAAGGCAAGGGCGCCAAGCAGTGAATGCGGCTGCAGCACCCGTGCGCATCGATGAAGGCTCACCGGGCAGCGTACGCGTCTCCGGCGAGCTGACCTTCGGCAATGCGGCGGCGGCGCTCAAGGCCATTGATACGGCGGTGGCGCGCGACGGCCGCTCGGAGCTCGATCTGTCCGGCGTCACCCACAGCGACAGCGCCGGCCTGGCCTGTGTGCTGGCGGTGCTGGCGCAGTCGGCCGAGCGTGGGCGCAAGCTCAAGGTGAGCAACATGCCAGAGGGCATGCATCTGCTGGCCAGTGTGTGCGAAGTTGAGGGTCTCATGGCCTAAGCGTCACTCGACGCTGGGCCGGAGACGAAAAAAGGGGCCTTGCGGCCCCTTTTTTTGGGCGAGAGAAGGACGATCAGTCCTTCTTCGCGGCCGGTTGCTGATCCTGCGAAGCCTGCGGCTGCTTCTTTTCCCACTTCTGCTGTTCGTCGAGCAGTTCGTCCGGGTCGAAGCTCTTGTCGTGCAGGCCCTGCAGCTGCTCGATCACCTCTTCCGGCGGGTTGCCGTAGTAAATCTTGTAGATGCGCTGCTGGCGATAGGCATCGCGGATGAAGGCATACGGATCGTAGGCGGAGTTGAGGAAGCTTTCCGCATCGATGGCGCTGGAGCGGATGGTCACCAGGTACATCAGCTCAGGCAGGTATTGCTGGCCGAACTCGTAGTGGTTGTTGCGCGAGAAATAGCTGATCGGATCGAAGAAATAACCGTCGACCGGCACCTGCCAGAAGTCGCGCGCCGTGGTCGGCCCGAAGAACGGCAGCATCAGGTACGGGCCATCCGGCACGCCCCAGCGGGCCAGGGTCACGCCAAAGTCGGTGTCATCCAGCGGAATGCCGAGCTGGCTGGCCGGATCGAAGAAACCGCCGATACCCAGGGTCAGGTTCACCAGGAAGCGGCTGCTGCCCTGCAGCGCCTGCTTCGGGCGCGCCTGCAGCAGGTCGTTGGCCACCGTGATCGGCATGCGGATATTGGTGAAGAAATCGGCCATGCAGCGACGGATGGTCGGGTTGGTCACCTTGCGGTAACCCACGGCGACCGGGCGGATGATCGCCTTGTCCAGGTCGTTGTTGAAGGCGTAAACCTTGCGGTTCATGTGCTCGTACGGATCATCGGTACGAGGCTTGGCAATGCTGCAACCAGCAAGCAGGGCCACGGCGACCAGGGGCAGGCTGCGCATGGCGAGAGAACGGAAGGCGGACGGCATGGAGGCGACAGTCCTGGAGGGGCCGGAGGGAGTACAATATTGTACTGTTGGGTTTTTTATTATGTACAGGCCCCCTTTAGTGTTAGGGCGCCGGGCTGCAGGCGGTGTGAACCCCGCATCATAGAGCCTTGCTGCATTGCCAGCAAAGCCGCCGCTGGCTACACTGACAGGTGATAAGTCGTTTTATTTTCTGAGGATTTCAGATGGCCCGCATTACCGTCGAAGACTGCCTGCAGGTAGTCGACAACCGCTTCGAACTGGTGCTGATGGCGACCAAGCGCGCCCGCCAGCTCTCCAAGGGTGCCGAACCGGCAGTGCATCCCGACCACGATAAGCCGACGGTGCTCGCCCTGCGCGAAATTGCCGACCGTCGCATCGACCAGGCCACGATCGACGAGATCGACAAGTCCGAGCGCGAGCGCGCCGAGCGTGAAGCGCTCGAGTGGGCTGCCGCCGAAGTGGACGACGATCTCTCCAAGGGTGGAGATGACTGATGGAGGGCGGCTGTAGCCAGCAACGCCCCGGCGCCGGCTCGTCCGGCGCTTTGCGCTGCGGGCTTCATGTCGCCACCCTCGCTTCCCTTAAACGAAGCGAGGCGGTCGCCTGAGCGGGGACCGAACAACCATGCCGGCCGTCACGGACTCCTCCTCGGATACGTCGACGCTGCCGCCGTACGTGTTGGCTCTGAAAGAGCGCGTGGCCTACCTGCCCGAATCGCAGGTGGCCCGCGTGGTGCGCGCCTACGAAGTGGGCGCCGTGGCGCACGAGGGGCAGGCCCGCAAGAGCGGTGAGCCCTATATCACCCATCCCGTGGCCGTGGCCGGCATCCTGGCCGAGCTGGGCATGGACGCCGAGACGATCATCGCGGCGATCCTGCACGACACCCTGGAAGACACCTCGCTGAGCCGCACCGAGCTGGCCGGCGAATTTGGCGAGACTGTCGCCGAACTGGTCGATGGCGTCACCAAGCTGGACAAGATGAGCTTTTCCAGCCGCCAGGAAGCGGATGCGGAAAGTTTTCGCAAAATGCTGCTGGCGATGGCGCGCGACCTGCGCGTGATCCTGATCAAGCTGTCCGACCGCCTGCACAACATGCGCACGCTGGGCGCGAAAGACGCCCCGTCGCGCCGCCGCATCGCCCGCGAAACACTGGAAATCTACGCGCCCATCGCGCAACGCCTGGGCATGAACAAGTTCAAGGCGGAGCTGCAGGATCTGGGCTTCCGCGCGCTTTATCCCGACCGCTACCGCGTGATCAGCGAGCGCATCCGCGCGGCGTTGGGCAATCGCCGCGAAGCGATGGGCAAGATCGAGGCCGCGCTGTCCACGCGCCTTGGCGCCGACCACATCACCGCCAAGGTGGTGGGCCGCATCAAGTCGCCGTGGAGCATCTATTCGAAGATGCGCAACGAGCACAAGAGTTTCGCGCAGCTGATGGACGTCTACGGCTTCCGCGTGGTGGTCGACTCGGCCATGAGCTGCTACATGGCGCTGGGCGCCGTGCACGGGCTGTACAAGCCGGTAGACCGACGCTTCAAGGACTTCATCGCCATTCCCAAGGCCAACGGCTACCAGTCGCTGCACACCGTGCTGCTTGGGCCGTTCGGCGCGCCGATCGAGGTCCAGGTCCGCACGGCGGAAATGGATTCGGTGGCCGAGCGCGGCGTGGCGGCCCACTGGGCGTACAAGACCGATTCGGGCCCGGCCAACAGCGCGCAGGCGCGCGCTCGCGAGTGGCTGTCGTCGCTGGCGGACAGCCAGGCGAACACGGTGTCGTCGTCCGAGTTCATCGAGAACGTCAAGATCGACCTGTTCCCGGACGAGGTCTATCTGTTCACGCCGCGCGGCGACATCCTCGCGCTGCCGCGCAATGCCACCGCGCTCGATTTTGCCTATGCCGTGCACACCGACGTGGGCGACCACGCCGTGGCTGCGCGTGTGGACAAAAAACTCGTGCCGCTGCGCACGCGCCTGGAATCGGGCCAGCTGGTGGAAATCATCACCGCGCCTTCCGCACTGCCCAATCCGGCGTGGCTGGAATCGGTGGTGACCGGCAAGGCGCGTACGGCGATCCGCCAATACCTCAAGCACCTGCAGCATGAGGATGCCGTGGACTTCGGCCACCGCATGCTCGATCGCGCGCTTGATGCGCTGGGCACCAGCCTCGATGCCATTCCGCCGGCCGTGCTGGATCGTTTCCTGGAAACCTCCAAGCTCAAGCGCCTGGAAGAATTGCTCTCGGACATCGCGCTGGGCAATCGCATCCCGCATCTGGTGGCCAGCCAGCTGGTGGCCGCGCGCGGCAAGAAATCCTCCGATGTGCAGCAGTCGCCGCATGTGATGGAGAAGATCCGCATCACCGGCGCAGAGCGCGGCGTGCTGAGCTTCAGCAATTGCTGCCATCCACTGCCGGGCGACGAAATCATCGGCTATCTCTCGTCGGGCAAGGGCATCGTGGTTCATCGCGTGGAATGCCCGAACGTGGTGGAACTGCGCAAATCGCCCGAGCGCTGCGTGGCGATCGAGTGGGATCGCGATGTGCAGGGCGATTACCGCGCCGAGCTGCGCATCGAAGTCATCAATCGCCCGGGCGTGCTTGCCACCGTGGCAGCGGCGATCGCAGCTGCGAACTCGAACATCGAGAACGTGGAATACGTGGAGCGCGATGCGGCCGCGGCCACTTTGTTGTTCGCGCTCGAAGTGAAGAACCGCAAGCACCTGGCCGAAGTGATCCGCCGCGTGCGCCGCACCGGCGTGGTGAGCGGCGCCTACCGCTATCCGCTGTAAGCGGGAGTGAGTGGAGAGGAGTGAGAAGTGAGAGAAGGCTTGCGCTCTCTCCCACCTCTCACTCCTCTTCCCTCTCTCCTGCCTTTAGACTGTGAGGCTAGAGCAACCACGAGGCCTCCCCATGACCCGCAGCATCATCACCACCGACAAGGCGCCCGCCGCCATTGGTCCGTACTCGCAGGCTGTGCGCACCGGCAACACGGTGTATTTCTCGGGCCAGATTCCGCTCGATCCGGCCACCGGCCTGATGGTGGAAGGCGATATCGCGCTGCAGGCGCGCCAGGTGTTCGTCAACCTCAAGGCGGTGGCCGAGGCAGCGGGTGGTTCGCTGGAAAAGATCGTGCGCGTTGGCATCTACGTGACCAACCTGGGTCACTTCGCCACCGTCAACGAGATCATGGCCGAGTATTTCCAGGCGCCATTCCCGGCGCGCTCGACCATCGAAGTGTCCGCACTGCCGAAGCTGGCAGACATTGAAGTGGACGCCATCATGGTGCTCGACTGATCGAACCGCACGCCTCGCGCTGACAAGTGGCCGCGTGCGGCCGGCTGCAGCGCGAAGGGTCGCTCGGTTAGGCTTCGTCGATGCCGCCCAGTCGCGCCAATGCCGCCACGATACTTTCCGATCCCGGCGCCACGCCGGTATCGGCGTTGCCCGGGGTAGGCCCGGCGCTGGCGGAAACGCTGGCGCGCCTGGGTCTGGAGCGCGTGCAGGACCTTTGGTTCCACCTGCCATTGCGCTACGAAGACCGCACCCACCTCACGTCCATCGCCGATTTGCGCCCTGGCGAGCGCGCACAGGTGGAGGGTGTCGTCGAGGCGGTCGAACGCGGCTTTCGCTATCGGCCGCAGTTGAAGGTGGCGATTACCGATGGTTCGCAGCAGACCTTGGTGCTGCGCTTTTTCCATTTCAACCGCAGCCAGTCCGAACAGCTCAAACCAGGCACGCGCCTGCTCTGCTACGGCGAAGTGCGGCAGGCGGCGCTCGGCCTGGAGATGGTGCATCCGCAGTATCAGCGACTGAGCGGTGACGAGCCTGCCGTCGTCGATGAACTGCTGACGCCGGTCTATCCGACCACCGAAGGCTTAGGGCAGAAGCGGCTTGCCGGCGTAATCGCCAAGGCGCTGGCGCTCCTGCCGCAGGACGCGCAGCTGGAATTGATCCCCACCGAGCTATGCGTCGCCCACGGTTTGACCTCGCTGCGCGAGGCGCTGCTCTATGTGCATCGCCCGCCGCCGGATGCCCACCTCGGCCAGCTCACCACCGGCCGCCACCCCGCGCAGCAAAGACTGGCGTTCGAGGAATTGCTCACCCAACACCTCAGCCTCAAGCGCATGCGCGCAGCCGTGCGTCGGCGCCATGCGCCGCGCCTGCAAGGCACGGGCGAATTGCGCCGACGATTGCTGGCCAACCTGCCATTCGGGCTTACCGGTGCACAGCAGCGCGTGAGTGCGGAGATTGCCAAGGACATCGCCCAGGCCAGCCCGATGTTGCGACTGGTGCAGGGCGATGTGGGCAGCGGCAAGACCATCGTGGCTGCGCTGGCGGCATTGGCTGCCGTGGAGTCCGGCCAGCAGGTCGCCTTGATGGCGCCGACCGAACTGCTTGCCGAGCAGCACCTGCAGCACTTCCGTCACTGGCTGACGCCGCTGGGCATCGAAGTGGCCTGGCTTGCGGGCAAAGTGACCGGCAAGGCGCGTCAGCAGGCCCTGCAGCGCGTGGCCGCGGGCGCTCATGTGGTGATCGGTACACATGCCCTGATGCAGGAAGGCGTGTCCTTCTCGCAGCTTGGCTTGGTCATCGTGGACGAGCAGCATCGCTTTGGCGTGCAGCAGCGCTTGTCGTTGCGCGACAAGGGAGCGGACCACGAGAGCGGCCTGGTGCCCCATCAATTGGTGCTGACTGCCACGCCGATTCCGCGCACGCTGGCCATGAGCGCGTATGCGGATCTGGATGTATCGGCGATCGACGAACTGCCGCCCGGTCGCACGCCCGTGCAGACCATTGCGATTTCCAATGCGCGCCGTTTTGACGTGATCGAACGCATTCACGCCGCCTGCCTCGAAGGGCGCCAGGCGTACTGGGTGTGCACGCTGATCGAAGAATCCGAACAGCTGCGCGCACAAGCAGCCGAAGTGGCGCACGCGGAGTTGTCTACAGCACTGTCCGATTGCCGCATCGGCCTTATCCACGGGCGCATGAAGCCCAAGGAAAAGCAGGCCGTGATGGATGCCTTCAAGGCGGGCGAGCTCTCGGTGCTGGTCTCCACCACCGTGATCGAAGTGGGCGTGGACGTGCCCAACGCCAGCCTGATGGTGATCGAAAACAGCGAGCGGCTCGGGCTGTCCCAGTTGCACCAGCTGCGCGGGCGAGTCGGCCGCGGCGCCATCGCTTCCAATTGCGTGCTGCTGTATCAGCCGCCGCTTGGCCAGCTCGCGCGCGAGCGGCTGCAGGTGATGCGCGATACCAACGATGGTTTCCGCATCGCGGAGAAAGATCTCGAGCTGCGGGGCCCGGGCGAGGTGCTGGGCACGCGGCAAACCGGCCAGCTGAGTTTTCGCATTGCCGACCTTTCGCGCGATGCGCATCTGCTGCCGGCGGTGCAGGAAGTTGGTGCGGTGCTGTTGGCACATCACCCGCAACAGGCCGAGGGGCTGATCGCGCGCTGGATCGGTGCGGCCGCCCGCTACGCCCATGCCTAGCGTGGAACGTTCTCTGTGTGGGGGCGCACCCTGTGCGCGACGGCCTTTCGCCGGCGCCTTGCAGGATGAGTCGCGCACAGGGTGCGCTCCCACAATAAATTGCGTTGCCGCTTCACGCTTGCGCCTGACCGTAGAACGCCTAAGCTAACCGGTTCGCTCCCTAACGCGAGTTCCCCATGACCCAGCTGCAACTGTTGATCGACACCGACCCGGGCGTAGACGATGCGCTCGCCATCTTGATGGCGCATGCGCATGCCGACGTGCTCGGCCTGACGATCGCGGCCGGCAACGTCGGTCTCGCTCATACGGTGCGCAATGCGCGCACGCTGGTGGATCTGGTGGGCAAGCCGACGCCGGTGTTCCCGGGTTGTCCGACGCCGCTGGTGCGTATGCCTGAAGAAGATGCCGTGCACGTGCATGGCAGTGACGGCCTGGGCGATGTCGGCTTTCCTGAGCCGCGCAGCGTGGCTGCCGATGAGCACGCCGTGCACGCGCTGATCCGTCTCACCCGCGAGCATCCCGAGCTGACCCTGGTGGCGCTTGGGCCGCTGACCAATCTCGCGATGGCCGTGCGGCTCGACCCCACTTTGCCGGCGCGGGTGAAGCGATTGGTGATCATGGGCGGCGCAGTCACCGGCCTCGGCAACACGGGCAAGATTCCTGCGGAATTCAATATCGGTTTCGATCCCGAGGCGGCGCACGTCGTGTTCGAGACCTTTCCGATGTTCGATCTGGTCGACTGGGAAGTGGTGCTGCGCCATGCCTTCGACGACGATCAATTCAACCGATGGATCGCCGCCGGCGACCAGCGCGCGATCTTCTTCGAGCAGGTGTTCGGTACGGCGCGGGCGTTCAATGCCAAGCGTGGCCGCCGCGGCGTGATCGCGGCAGATGCGCTGGCGATGGCGGTGGCGATCGATCCGGCCATGGTGACGCGCGCAGAAGAGCGCCACGTCGCCGTCGAGATGGATGGCCGCCTGACCCGTGGCGCCACCGTGGTGGACTGGACCGCTCGCCTGGGCCGACCGGCCAATGCGCGCATCGTCATGGAAGTGGATCAGGCCCGCTTTGCGGCCATGGTGCGGCAGGCGCTGGGCGCCTGAAAGGCCTGGCGGGGCGGCCTCGCCGGTCCAAGTGACTGAGCGACTTGCCAATGGGGGCGACCCATGGTTAAAATGCCGCTCTTTTCACCCACCGCTTTGAGTCAGTCATGAAGCCCGATATCCATCCCAATTATCGCCAGGTGGTGTTTCAGGACCTGTCGTCCGATTTCGCGTTCCTGACGCGTTCGACGATTTCCTCGAAGGACACCGTCAAGTGGGAAGACGGCAACGAGTACCCGCTGGTCAAGGTGGATATCTCGAGCCATTCCCATCCGTTCTACACCGGCAAGCAGAAGTCGCTGGACACCGGCGGCCGCGTCGACAAGTTCCGTCGTCGCTACGCGCAGAAGTAATCGCGCGAAGCCATCTGCTGTCACGCTGCGGCCACGCAGCGTACGCAAGCTGAAACGCACGGGGCGAGCTGATGCTCGCCCCGTGCGTTTTTGCGTCCGCCCATCCGACCATCCGCTAGGGCATGTTGGCGGGTCGATATGCGATAATCGGCGGCGAGGTGTCGCAGCCATCCCCCTACGCGACATCAACCCTACCTCGTCGGCCATCGCCTTCGCGCGACACGTCGGCGACGACATAAGCGTGAAGGAGGTTTTCCGTGTCCGATTCCAAGATCGTCAAGTTGGTGGATGAGTCGACCAACCGCAGCAGTGAACTGCCCCTGCTCAGCGGCACGTTAGGTCCCGCATGCATCGACATCGGAACGCTGTACAAGGACACGGGACATTTCACCTACGACCCGGGTTACGGCAGCACCGCCAGCACCAAGAGCGCCATCACCTATATCGATGGCGACGAAGGCGTCCTGCTCTATCGCGGTTACCCGATCGAGCAGCTGGCCGAGAAGTCCAGCTTCCTTGAAACCTCCTACCTGCTGCTCAATGGCGAGCTGCCGAACAAGGACCAGTTCTCCAAGTTCGAGCACGACATCACGCATCACACGATGATGCATGAGTCGCTGAAGGACTTCTTCAAGGGCTTCCACCACGACGCGCATCCGATGGCCATGCTGGCCGCTTCGGTGGCTTCGCTGTCGGCCTTCTACCACGACGATATCGACGTCGATAACGCCGACGACCGCAAGCTGGCCGCGATCCGTTTGATCGCCAAGATGCCGACGATTGCGGCTGCCTGCTACCGCTACTCTATCGGCTGGCCGTTCCGCTATCCGCGCAATAACCTCGAGTACGTCGACCGCTTCCTGCACATGATGTTCGAAGTGCCGAGCGAGCCGCTGGAGATGAGCCCGGTCGCCGCCAAGGCACTGGATCTGTTGTTCATCCTGCACGCCGACCACGAGCAGAACGCTTCCACCTCGACCGTGCGTCTGGTCGGTTCCACCGGCGCCAACCCGTACGCCTCCATTGCTGCCGGCATCACGGCGCTGTGGGGTCCGGCCCATGGCGGCGCGAACGAAGCCGTGCTGAAGATGCTCGAAGAGATCGGCACCGCCGACAAGGTCGAGACGGCCGTCAAGCGCGCCAAGGACAAGAACGACAACTTCCGCCTGATGGGCTTCGGCCACCGCGTGTACAAGAACTTCGACCCGCGCGCGAAGATCATCCGCGAGATGTGCCACAAGGTGCTCAACGAGCTGGGCGTCAACGACCCGCTGCTCGACGTGGCCATGAAGCTGGAAGAGGCGGCGCTGAAGGACGATTACTTCGTCGAGCGTAAGCTCTACCCGAACGTCGACTTCTACTCGGGCATCATCTACAAGGCCCTGGGCATCCCGACCGAGATGTTCACGGTGATGTTTGCCATCGCCCGTACCTCGGGCTGGATCGCGCATTGGATCGAGCAGCACGAAACGCCGGGAGCGCGCATTGGCCGTCCGCGTCAGATCTATACGGGTGCCGACGTGCGCAATTACGTGGCTAGCGACAAGCGTTGATTCGCTGGTTCATTGCATGAAAAAAAGCCCCGGTTCTCCCGGGGCTTTTTTTTGTGGGTCTGGGCAAGATTGTGTCGCGCACAGGGTGCGCTCCCACAACAGCCCTCATCCCTGTGGGAGCGCACCCTGTGCGCGACAGGCCTGTCAACGAAGCGCCGACGACAACATCCTCTCAAACTCATCGTCGTTATCGGCTGTAGCCAGCAATTCCTCGACGGCCGCCAGCGACGCCCTCCGCATCGGTTTCTCATCGATGCGATCCAGCGGCGCCTGCTTCAGCGCATCGCGTGGCAACACGGTGATGTCGAACGGCAGGCCATCCGCGGCAAACAGCAGCACAGGATATTCCTCCTGCTCGTCACGGGTGATGCGCAGGCGGCGCGTCTGTTGGGTGATCGGAACGCCGCGTTCCTGCATGAACAGCACGACGTTTTCGGCCGTGTCGCTGAAGACATGCAGGCAGACGGCCGAGTGGGCATCGGCGGTGCCTTCGAGTACGGCGCCGACCAGTCGTGGATCGAAGCGGTCAAGGAAGCGCATGGCTTCCACCGCGGCCTCGCGCCGTTCCTGCAGCAGCTGGGGCTGGGATTCGGCGTGGAAGATGCGCTGGTGTTCCCTCAGCGCGTCTTCGATTTCGTTGTTGCGCGGCAAGGCCTGTGCATCGAGGATGCCGAGCCGTTCGGCAGCCTTGACCTTGGCGTGATGGAAATCGCGGATGCCGTGCTCGCTCATCAGTCGCGCCGCTTCCTGGGCGACGCGAAGACGATTGCGCTGCAGGCGATCCTGCGCGTGGATGCGGTGGTGCTGACCTCGTGCCATGCCTCATTCCCCCGGCAATCTGGCGCCCGTCGTTGCGGACGCCAGCGGCAGCACGGTCAAGTGACGGAACCGGCGCTGCCGACGATTAGAAGATGTCGTAGGCGTGCTGCTGATCCTGGTCCTCCTGCTGCTGGTTGGCCTGGTTACGCAGTCGATCCACGTCTTCGACCTTGAAGATCTCCGACATGATGTTCGGGTCGTCCGCGCCGGCGGGCAGGCCGCTCTGGCGGTCTATCTGTACCGTAGTGATACCGGGCGGCAACGGCAAGATGGAGGCCGGCTGGTCCTTCAGCACCGCGCCGGTATAGCTCATCCAGATCGGCAGGGCTGCCTTGGCGCCGAACTCGCCTTTGCCCAGCGAGCCGAAGTCGTCGAAGCCCACCCAGACCGAGGTCACCAGATCGCCGTTGAAGCCGACGAACCACGCGTCGCGGTGATCATTGGTCGAGCCGGTCTTGCCGGCCAGGTCGGTGCGGCCGAGGGCGGCGGCTGCCGCGCCGGTACCGCGCTTGACCACATCCTGCATCAGCGAGGTGACCAGATAGTCGTTGCGCACCTCGATCACCTGTGGCGCCAGCACCGGCGGATGGGTGCCGTCGCCATGGGCATCGGCCGGAAGCACGGCGTCGCCGACGCCCGCTACGCTGCCGGAGGTCGTCGGAGCACTGGCGGCGGCGGCCACCGAGTTTCCTGGCGCGGCCCCGGTATTGGCCGGCGGCGGGCCGGGCGGACGGGTATCGAGCAGGCGTTCGGCGCAGGTGCGGCAGGCGCGGGCCGGATTGGCCTGATAGACCGGCTTGCCGTCGCGATCGTCGATTTCGCTGACGAAGTACGGGGTGACCAGATAGCCGCCATTGGCGAACACGGCGTAGCCGCGGGCCATGCTCATCGGCGACACCGAGGCCGTACCCAGCGCCATCGAGAGGTTGCTGGGCAGTGAATCGAGGGCAAAGCCGAAGCGGGTGGCGTAGTCGCGGGCGAAACGCACGCCGATCGCATCAAGCAGTCGCACGGACACCAGGTTCTTGGACTGCACCAAGGCTTCGCGCAGGCGGATGGGGCCGTCGAACTTGTCGTCGTCGTTGGACGGCGTCCACAGGCCGCCAGGGCGCGACGGGTCGGGCAGGGCGAGCGGTGCATCGTTGACGATGGAGGCGGGCGTGAAGCCCCGCTCGAAGGCCGCTGAGTAGATGAAGGGCTTGAAGCTCGAGCCCGGCTGGCGGGCGGCCATCACGGCGCGGTTGAACTTGCTGCGCAGGAAGTTGAAGCCGCCGACCAGAGCCTGCAACGAGCCGTCCTCAGGGTTGAGGGAGACCAGCGCGCCCTGGGCGGCCGGGATCTGGGTGAGCACCCACTGGCCCTTGTCGTCGCGCGACACCCGGATGATGTCGCCGCGCTTGAGCACGGTAGAGACGCTTTTGGGCGTGGCGCCCACGCGGGTGTCGTCGATGCGCGGACGAGCCCAGCTCATGGCGTCCATGTTCAGCTGCACTTCGTCACGGCTGGCGAGATAAACGCTGGCCGCCGTGGCCGATACCTGGGTAACGATGCCCGGCTGCATGCCGGAGATGTCGGTATAGCCTGCCAGCGCGCGTTCGAGTTCGTCCGTCCCAGCGTCGGCAGCCAGCTCCTGGTGGGCCTCGGGACCGCGCCAGCCATGGCGGTGGTCGTACTCCACCAGGCCCGAGCGCATGGCGTCCACCGCGGCCTGCTGGCGCTTGCTGTCGACCGTGGTCTTCACCACATAGCCTTCGGTGAGGGCGTCGTTGCCCAGGCGGTCGAGCACCTGCAGGCGCACCATTTCCGCCAGATACGGTGCATCCACCTCGATCGCCGGCTCATGCGGCGAGGCGTTGATCGGCTCGGCGACGGATTGCTCGTACTCGGCCTTGGAGATGAAGCGGTTCTCCAGCATCTGGCCCAGCACCCAGTTGCGGCGCGCCATCATGCGCTTGGGGCTGTTGAGCGGGTTCACCAGCGAGGGCAGCTGGAAGGTGGAGGCCAGGGTGGCGCACTCGGCCACGGTGAGCTGGTCCAGGGTCTTGCCGTAGTAATAGGAGGCCGCCGCGGCCACGCCGTAGGAGCGGTGGCCCAGGAACATCTTGTTGAGATAGAGCTCCAGGATCTGGTCCTTGCTCAGCTCGCTCTCCATGCGCAGGGCGATGAAGATCTCGGTCAGCTTGCGCGAATAGAGCTTTTCGGGGCTCAGGAAGAAGTTGCGCGCCACCTGCTGGGTGATGGTGGAGCCGCCCGACCCCTTGTCGCCGCCCGAGGCCACCACATGCCAGCTGGCGCGGGCGATGCCGTGCCAGTCCACGCCCGGGTGCTGGTAGAAGCTGGCGTCCTCGGCGGCGAGCACGGCGTGCTTGAGCCGGTCGGGCACCTGGTCGATCGCCACGGGGATGCGGCGAGTCTCGCCGAAGCTCGCAATCAGCTTGCCATCTGCCGAAAGCACCCTAAGCGGCACCTGCATGTGGTAGTCCTTAAGGACCGCCACGGAGGGGAGCCGGGGGGAAATCAGCCAGTAGGCCACGCCGACCGCCGCGACACCCAGCAGCAAACCTGTAAAAGCCAGGACGAGGATCCAGCGCAGCAACCGCTTAAGAATTTGCATGATTTGGGTGTTTGCGAGACGTGAGTCAAAACAAGTCAGAGTATAGATGTAGCAGTATCCACGGCATGAACCGAGCCCGTCACAGCAAGAAGCAGGCCAGCGGCCCAGTCGCCCAACCTGTGGATGCCGTCACGCGAATCAGTCGAGAAAAAGCTCGTAGGCCGTTGCCAATACGTTAATTTTTGGATTAAATGCCGATGCGCATCAGACCAATCTGAGTCTGGACGCACAGGGGCAAGGGGGAACATCGTGGGGCTCTTTACACCCAAGAAGCCGCCACTTGTCGGCGTCGACATCAGTTCGACGGCCGTCAAGTTGCTGCAACTCAGCCAGGCCGGCGGTCGCTATCGCGTGGAACATTACGCGGTCGAGCCACTGCCCCCCAACGCTGTAGTTGAAAAGAATATTGTCGAGGTCGAGGCCGTGGGCGAGGCGATTCGGCGCGCGTTGGCGCGTTCGGGTTCCAAGCTCAAGCACGCGTCCGCGGCGGTGGCAGGTTCGGCCGTCATCACGCGCGTGATCCCGATGCCGAGCGAATTGTCCGAGGATGACTTGGAAGGCCAGATCCAGGTCGAGGCCAACCAGTACATCCCGTATCCGATCGAGGAAGTCAGCCTGGACTACGAGATCCTCGGTCCGGTGCGCGACAACCCCGAGATGAACAACATCCTGCTTGCCGCGTCGCGCACCGAGAACGTGGACATGCGCGTGGCCGCGCTCGATCTGGGCGGCTTGTCCGCCAAGGTGATCGATGTCGAAGCCTTCGCCATGGAGAACGCGTTTGCGATGGTGGCCGACCAGTTGAACGTCGGTCGCGACGCGCTGGTCGCCGTGGTCGACATCGGCGCCACCATGACCACGCTGTCGGTGCTGCGCAACCAGCGCACCATCTACTCGCGTGAGCAGGTGTTCGGCGGCAAGCAGCTCACCGACGAAATCATGCGCCGCTACGGCCTCTCCTACGAGGAAGCCGGTCGCGCCAAGCGCAAGGGCGGTCTGCCCGACTCTTACGAGAGCGAGGCGCTGGAGCCCTTCAAGGAATCGCTGGTGCAGCAGATCAGCCGCCTGCTCCAGTTCTTCTTCGCGGGCAGCGAATACAGCAAGGTCGATCAGGTCGTGCTGGCTGGCGGTTGCGCATCCATCGAAGGCATCGGTCCGATGCTCGAAGACCAGCTTGGCGTGCCCTGCGTGGTGGCCAACCCGCTGGCGCGCATGTCGCTGTCGCCTCGCGTGCAGGCCCAGTCGCTGGCACAGGACGCCCCCGCGTTGATGATCGCGGTCGGCCTCGCGCTGAGGAGCTTTGACTGATGGCACACATCAACCTACTTCCGTGGCGCACCGAGCGCCGCAAGCAGCGCGAGCGCGAGTTCTTCATGCAGTTGGGTGCGGCGGCCGTGGCAGCCGTGCTCGTCGTCTTGGTGTGGTACGGCTGGATGGACGGCCGCATCAGCAGCCAGAACGACCGCAACACCTATCTGCAAGGCGAGATCAGGCAGCTGGACGAGCGCATCACCAAGATCAAGGACCTTGAAAAAGTCCGCGAAAGCCTGCTCGCCCGCAAGCAGATCATCGAGCAGCTGCAGGCCAACCGTTCGCAGATGGTCCATCTGTTCGACGAACTGGTGAAGACCATTCCCGCCAGCGCCCGCCTCAATGGTCTCAAGCAGACCGGCGATTCGATGACGCTGGACGGTGTCGCGCAGTCCAACGCCAGCGTGGCCGAGTACATGCGCAACATCGAGTCCTCGCAGTGGATGGGCCATGCCGATCTGCGCAAGACCGAGAACACGCATGGCGACAGCCGTCTGCCTTACGCGTTCGGACTGGACGTGGCGCTGAGCCGGCCCAAGAGCGACGACAACGGCGATGGTTCCAGCGACGGCCACGCAGCACCGGCCTCTGCCAGTTCCACGGCCCAGCCGGCCGCGGCCCATGACGCGCAGCCCAAGGCCGCGACGGTGACAGCACCGGCGACGCCGGCCGCCGCGCCCGCAGCAGCCACCCCTGCAGCCAACGGAGGAGCCAAGTAATGAAGTTCCTCAATGATCTGCAGAGCCTGGACCGCAACAACATCGGCGGCTGGCCCAAGTCGGTCAAGATGTTCTTTACCGGTTTGCTGCTCGCCATCATCGTGCTGGCCGGCTGGTACTTCTTTGTCAGCGATCAGCAGGACCAGCTGCAGACTGCCGTTTCCAAGGAAGACCAGCTCAAGAAAGAGTTCGCCGACAAGCAGGCCAAGGCGGTCAATCTCGAGGCTCTCCAGCAACAGCTGGACGAGATGCAGGACATGCTGCGCCAGTTGCTGCGCCAGCTGCCCAGCAAGACCGAGATGCCCGAATTGCTGATCGATGTTTCGCAAACGGCGCTGTCGGCCGGCCTGGAAACCGAGCTGTTCCAGCCGGGTCCGGAGTCGCCGAAAGACTTCTATGCCGAGAAGCCGATCCAGTTGCGCATGGTGGGCACCTACCACCAGTTCGGTACTTTCATCAGCGGGGTGGCTTCGCTGCCGCGAGTGGTGATCCTGACCATGCACGACGTGTCGCTTACGCCCAAGAACCCGAGCCCGAAGGGTGGCGCCGCCGCCAACGGCTTGCTGGTACTGCAGGGCACGGTGAAGACCTATCGCTATCTGGACGAAGACGAGAGTGCGTCGGCCAAGGCGGCCAACGCCAAGTCCACGCATGGCAAGCCGGCCGCGAAGACGGGGGGGCAGAAATGAGCAAGTTTGCTGCCATCAGGCCTGTTTCCATGAGGAAGGCTTCGCTGGTGATGTGCGCCGTCCTGACCCTCGCCGGTTGTAGCGGGCAGGACGACCTCCACCAGTGGGTCGCCCAGGAAAAACAGAAGAGGGGCGCGCCGATTCCGCCGCTGCCCGTCATCAAGACGTTCGAGACCTTCCAGTACAACGACCAGGACAAGCGTGATCCGTTCAGCCCGAGCACGGCCGAACTCCAGGGCAGCGCCAACACGGGACCACGGCCGGACGAAAACCGCGCCAAGGAACCGCTGGAAATGTTCGCGCTGGACAGCTTGAAGATGGTCGGCACGGTGGGGTCGGGTACCGCAACGGAAGTGCTCGTGAAGGACCCCGGTGGCGTGATCCATCGTGTCCATCGCAACGAATACATGGGCCAGAACTATGGTCGGGTCACCGCGGTAGCCGATGACCATATCGACCTGGTGGAACTGGTATCCAATGGCAACGGTGGCTGGATGGAACGTTCCGCCAGCATCGCGCTCAGCGAGAAATAAGAAACAGGGGCTGATGCAATGACCAACCAAATCAAAACCGTTCAGGGCCGTGTCATGCGCCAGGCAAGCCGTTATGTGGTTATGGGCCTGCTGACGCTGGGCGCCGCCTGGTCGAACGCGGCGCTTGCGGCCACCAGCACCCTGAAGGACATCAGCTACGACACGCTGCCAGGCGGCCGTGTCGAGCTGCATCTGAACTTCGCCCAGGGTCCGGTGCCGGAACCGAAAATCTTCACCACCGGGAATCCACCGCGCATCGCGGTCGATTTCCCCGACACCGATAACGCGGCGGCTCGCCATCTCGACATCGGCAAGGGGGCAACGACCGGCGTCTCGGCGGTTTCCGCCGGCGGGCGCACCCGCGTGGTGGTCGAACTGGTGCGTGACTCCACCTATCGTTCCCGCGTCGAGGGCAACAGCCTCGTGCTCACGGTGAACAACGGTACCGATGCACAGACCACCACCACGGCATCGACCATCGATCCGTCCAAGGCGTTGCCGTCGATGGCCAGCGGTCCGGCGGTGTCCAACATCGACTTCCGCCGCGGTCCCAATGGCGAAGGCCGCATCCTGATCGACTTCAGCGCCGCCGGCGCCAGTGCCGACATGAAGCATCAGGGCGACAAGGTGATCGTGGATATCAGCCACGCCAACCTGCCGCCCAACCTGGCCCAGCGCCTGGATGTGCTCGATTTCGCCACGCCGGTGCAATCGATCGTCACCAAGTCCAATGGTGGCGGTGCGCATATGGAAATCAGCACCAAGGGTGTGGTCGAAACCTCGGCCTACCAGAGCGGCAACCAGTACGTGGTGGAAGTGGCGCCCAAGAAGAAGGATCCGAAGGCTGAGGCCGCGCTGGCCAAGGGCCAGGAGCCGGTCTACACGGGCAACCGCGTGACCTTCAACTTCCAGGACATTCCGGTGCGTTCGGCCCTGCAGCTGCTGGCTGACATCTCCGGCCTCAACCTGGTGGCTTCGGACACCGTAGGTGGCAGCGTCACGCTGCGCCTGGTCAATGTGCCCTGGGATCAGGCCCTCGACGTGGTGTTGCGCGCCAAGAGCCTGGACAAGCGTCGCAACGGCAACGTGATCTGGATTGCTCCGCAGGAGGAGTTGGCCAAGTACGAGCAGAGCGTCGCCGATGCCCGCATGAAGGCCGAGGACAATGCCGAACTCGTCACCGACTATGTGCCGATCAGCTACGGCAAGGCGAAGGACATCGCCAAGCTGCTGACCACGGGCACCCAGCAGAGCTCGGGTGGCGGCGGCAGCAGCACCAATGCTTCTCGCGGTTTCCTGTCCTCGCGCGGCAGCGTCTCGTTCGACGATCGTACGAACACCCTGCTGATCAACGACAACCCGCAAAAGATCCGCGAGTTGCGCGCGCTGATCGCCGTGCTGGACAAACCGGTACAGCAGGTGCTGATCGAGTCGCGCATCGTGATTGCCACCGACAACTTCACCCGCGAACTCGGCGCCAAGTTCGGCGCGCAGGGTAAGAAGGTGAACCCAAGCGGCCAGACCCTTTCTACGGGCGGCACCTCCAATGGCGACGGCACGGCTGGCGGCATCAACGTCAATCTCCCGACTGCCACGCAGGGCGGCAGCTTCGCCCTGGGCATCCTCGGAAAGAACTACGCCCTGGACCTGGAGCTCTCGGCCGCGCAGACCGAAGGCCGTGGTGAAGTGATCTCCAGCCCGCGCGTTATCACCGCCAACCAGCAGGAAGCGGTAATCCGCCAGGGTCAGGAAATCGGTTACGTGACCTACCAGAACACCTCCACCGGTGCAGCTGGTAGCGGTACCGCCACGGTGCAGTTCAAGGACGCCGTGCTCGAGCTGAAGGTCACCCCGACCATCACCTCCGACAACCGCGTGTACCTGATGATCAACGTGAAGAAGGACGCGCTGGCGGACTTCATCACCGTGCCGGGCAGTGGCCAGGTGCCGCAGATCGACACGCGTGAGATCAACACCTCGGTGCTGGTCGACAACGGTCAGACGGTGGTACTGGGCGGCATCTACGAGATCACCAAGCAGAACAACGCGACCAAGGTGCCTGGTCTGGGCGACATCCCGGGTCTGGGTGTGCTGTTCCGCAATACCTCGCGCGAAAGCGACAAGGCGGAACTGCTGATCTTCGTGACCCCGCGCATCCTGAGCGAAAGCCTGCAATAAGCGCGCAACCATCGCAAAATCGACAAGGGGCGGCCTCGGCCGCCCCTTTGTTTTTTTGCGCGCCCGATGCTGTCAATGGGGGTCGGAAGTCATGGGTAGTAAACTTCCGGAGCCAGTTAAGGTCTGTGGTTACGTTCAACCTTGATGGATTCCCCGATGGACATGCCCGAGGCCCCCACCTCATCCAGCCTGCAAGAGGCCTTCCTGCGCGTTCGCGATGAGCTGCAACGCAGCGTCATTGGCCAGCCGCACCTGATCGATTGCCTGCTGGTGGCCCTGCTGGCCGATGGCCATCTCCTTGTGGAAGGCGCGCCTGGCCTGGCCAAGACCACCGTAGTCAAGGCACTGGCGGCCTGCATCGAGGCGGATTTCCACCGAGTGCAGTTCACTCCCGACCTGCTGCCGGCCGATCTCACCGGCACCGACGTGTTTCGTCCGCAGGCGGGCAGTTTCGAATTCGAGCGTGGCCCGCTGTTTCACAACATCGTGCTGGCCGACGAGATCAATCGCGCCCCGGCCAAGGTGCAGTCGGCCTTGCTCGAAGCGATGGCCGAGCGTCAGATCACGGTGGGACGCAGCACGTGGCGTCTGCCCGAGCTGTTCATGGTGATGGCGACGCAGAACCCGATCGAGCAGGAAGGCACGTTTGCGCTGCCCGAAGCGCAGCTCGACCGCTTCGTGATGCACGTGACCATCGGTTACCCCGACGCCGCCGCCGAGCTGGCCATCCTGCAGCTGGCCCGCGAGCAGGCGCGCAGGAGCCTGCACCCGGTGCCGGTGGCGCCGCCCAGCTTGACCCAGACCGACGTATTCAACGCGCGCGACGCCGTGCTCGATGTGCACATGGCGCCGGCGCTGGAGGAATACATCACGCAACTGGTGCTGGCCACGCGCGAACCGGGCGTCTACGGCGCGGAACTGAAGCGCTGGATCGCCTGGGGCGCCAGCCCGCGAGGGACGATCGCGCTGGATCGCTGCTCTCGCGCCCACGCCTGGCTGGCGGGTCGCGATTTCGTGCTGCCTGAAGACGTGCACGCCATCGTCCACGAAGTGCTGCGCCACCGCGTGCTACTCAGCTACGAGGCGGAGGCCGAAGGTATACGCAGCGATCAGGTGATACGCCGCGTGCTGGATCTTGTGCCCCTGCCGTGAGTGCCGTTGCCCCCATCACACCGGACGGCGACGGCCGTACCAGCGTGCGCCTCGCCGAATTGGTGGCCTTGCGTGCACGGGTCGCCAAGGCGGCGCTACCCAGGCTGGAGAGCCGGGCGATGCGCTCAGGCCAGCAGTCCAGCCGTCTATACGGCCGTGGCATGGACTATGCCGAGTCGCGTGTCTACCAGCCGGGCGACGACGTGCGACGCATGGACTGGCGGCTGACCGCACGCAGCGGACGCCTGCACACGAAGTTGTTCCAGGAAGAACGCGAGGGGCGCCTGCTTATCCTGCTGGACGCGCACGAGAGCATGCGATTTGGCACGCGCGTGCGCCTCAAGTCCGTTCAGGCAGCGCGTGCTGCGGCGCTGGCGGCCTGGTACGCCGTACGCGCAGGCGAGCGTGTGGGGTTGATGTCGTTCGGCAATGGTCATCGCATGCTGCGACCGCAGTCGGGCACGCGCGGCGCGCTCGCGGTCTGCGGCGCGCTGGCGGACTGGGATGCCAGTTATGCGCCGATCCCGGGCGAGCCGCTGTCCGATGTGCTGCTGCGTGCAGGGCGGCTGATGCATGGCGCCAATCGTGTGTTGTTGATCAGCGACGGACTGAGTTGCGACGAAGGCGCGCATGGGCACTTGTTGAAGCTCTCACACAAGGCTGGCATCCGCGTGCTGGTGGTGGCGGACGCGTTGGAGCTGGGCCTGCCGCCCGCGGGGCGCTATCCGATGGAGCATGATGGCGTCCGCCGAGACGTGGCCCTGTTTGGCGAGCGGCAGCGCCGCGAGTTCCAGCAGGCCCTTGGTGCAGGGCAGAGCCGATTGAATGGCATGGCGCAGTCGCTGGGCCTGCCACACAACACCATCGATACCGCCGCCGATCCGCTGGATGCCGTGATGTCGCTGCTGGCGCCCGGAGTACGTCGATGAGCGCGCCGGCCGCCGCACAACAGACCGGCCCCTTGCTGCGTGATATTCATCTGCCGCCGCCGCCCTCGTGGTGGCCGTTGGCGCCCGGCTGGTGGGGCCTCATGGTGCTGGTCCTGCTCGCCGTCGGCGTGGCGATCTGGTGGTGGCGTCGGCAGCGCCGCCGCGCTGCCGACGAACGGCGCGTCCTGGCTGAGGTCGATCAGGTGCTGTCGCTGTGGCGCGAACAACCGCAGGCGCTTGCCAGTGGATTGCACCAGCTGTTGCGTCGAGGCGCGCTGCGCATCGATCCGACCGCCGCGCAGCAGCATGGAGCGGCATGGAGCCAGACTCTGGCCCGGATGCCCGTCGATGCCGGCGCGCTCGAGCAGCTAAACGGTTTGGAAGCGGCCATGTATCGGCCCGCGACGTCGTTGGATCCCGACGCCGCTGCCAGCGCCACGCGCCGCTGGTTGCAGCTGGCGTGGCGCCACCGCGTTTCATCGGCTGGGCAGGATTTACGCGGCAGCACCGCGGGCGGGATGCTGTCATGACCGAGTTCGTCTGGCCGTGGGTGATCGTGCTGGCGCCTCTGCCGTGGCTGCTGCGCTGGTGGCTGCGTCCGGCCTCGCCTGGGCAGGCTTTGCATATTCCTCATCCTGGCGTGCATCTGGACACGCCCGAGCGACAGGGGCGCGGCGGCTGGCGTACGTGGCTGCTGGTGCTGGCGTGGCTGGCCCTGCTGGCGGCGGCCGCACGCCCTCAATGGGTGGGGCCGCCCCAGGCCCAGCAACGCAGCGGACGTGCGCTGATGTTGGCCGTCGATCTATCCGGAAGCATGCGTACCGACGACATGCAGCTGAGTGGACAGCCGGTCAGCCGCTTTGGCGCGGTGGAAGCGATTGCTGGCGATTTCATTGCACGGCGCAGCGGCGATGAAATGGGTTTGATCCTGTTCGGCAGCCGGGCGTTTCTGGTAACGCCGCTCACTTATGACCTGCAGGCGGTGCGCGCTCAGCTGCAAGGCGCGGCGGTCGGTCTGGCCGGTACGGAAACGGCGATAGGCGATGCCATCGGCGTGGCAGTGAAGCGGCTGGCCGGACAGCCGGAACAGGCGCGAGTGGTCGTGCTGCTGACCGACGGCGTCAACAACGCCGGCAATATCGCACCGCTCGATGCTGCGCATGCGGCGAAGGCGGCCGGTGTACGCGTCTACACCATTGGCATCGGCGCCACGGAAATGAGCATCCCCGATCTGTTTGGCACGCATACGGTGAACCCGTCGGCGGACCTGGACGAAGGCATGCTGAGCACCATGGCGACGCAAACCGGTGGTCGCTATTTCCGCGCCACCGACGCCAGCCAGCTAGCCGATGCCTATCGCGCCATCGATGCCCTGGAGCCGATGCCGCAGCAAGGTCCTTCGCTGCGGCCGCGCCATGAGTTGTTCCGCTGGCCGCTCGGCTTTGCGGTGTTCGCGTGGTTGCTCGCCTTCGCACCGCACGTACGGCGTCGGGAGGCGTTTGCATGAGCGAGGCGCTGCAGCAGTTTCATTTTCTGCGGCCGTGGTGGTTGCTCGCCTTGTGCGCGCTGCCTCTGTTGATCGCGCTCGCCGCAGGGCGACACGGTGCCCGCGAACAGTTGTCGCGACTGGTCGATGCCGAGTTGCTGCCGTTCCTGTTGAAAGGGAATCCCGTGCGCCGGCGCGCGACGCCGTGGCTGCTGGCCTGCGGCTGGGTGCTCGTCACGCTGGCGATGGCAGGGCCCACCTGGAGCCGCGTGGCGCAACCCCTGTATGCGAAACGCGCTGCACAGGTCGTGGCCGTGTCGATGTCGCAGCGCATGTTGGCGCGCGATGTGGCGCCGAGCCGGCTGGATCGCGCGCGCTACAAGGTGCGCGATCTGCTCGCCAGCAATCACGATGGACTCAACGCGCTGATCGCGTACGCCGGTGAGGCCTTCGTGGTGGCGCCGCTGACTTCCGATGGCTCGGCGCTCAACGATCTGCTGGCGGCACTCTCGCCCGACACGATGCCTGTCGATGGCGATGATTCGGCCCAGGCCATCGAGCGCGGCGTCAGCCTGATCCACGACGCCAAGGTCGGCGGCGGCTCACTGGTGCTGGTCACTGATGATGCTGACGCCGCGGCGCAGGCAGCAGCGCGCAAGGCGCTTGCGGATGGCGTGCGGGTGTCTGTCCTTGGCATCGGTACTTCGCAAGGTGGCCCGGTGCCGCTATCGGACAACAGCTTCCAGCGCGACGCGCAAGGCAGCGTGACGCTCGCGCGACGCAACGACGATGCCCTGCGCGCGCTCGCCGCCAGCGGCGGCGGGCAGTACGTGCCGATGACCGACGACGATCGCGACATACGCGCGCTCGACGGCGAATTGCGTGCGGGCGGACCGGCGACGCTTGCTGCCGATCTGCATGGCGACGAATGGCAGGATCGCGGGCCATGGCTGCTGCTGTTGTTGCTGCCGCTGGCGGCCATGTCGTTCCGCCGCGGTTGGCTGCTGCTGCTCGCGCTCGCTTTGCTGCCGGCGATGCCCCGGCCAGCGCAGGCGAGCACCTGGAGTGATTTGTGGCGTCGCCCCGATCAACAGGCCGCCACGGCGCTGCAGCAGGGCGATGCCAAGCGTGCCGAGCAGTTGGCGCGCGATCCCGCTTTACGCGGAGCGGCCGCTTATCGCGCCGGAGACTACGCCGCGGCAGGCCATCAACTGCGTCCGCTGCCTGGTACGGACGCGCAGTACAACCTCGGCAATGCACTGGCCAGGCAGGGCGACTACCAGGGCGCTCTGGATGCGTACGATCGAGCACTCAAGGCTGACCCCAGCAACGCCGATGCGTTGGCCAATCGCAAGGCGGTGGAAGACTGGATGCGCCAGCAGCCGAAGAACCCGCAGAACGACAATGGCGCGAAGGACAACAAAGGCAAGGCAGGCTCCGGTCCCTCGACCACGCCGCCCGACAACGCGCAAGGCCAGTCGGGTCAGCAGCGCGACGAGAGTAAACAGGATCAGGGGCAAGGCAAGTCCTCACCGGATGCGCACGGCGGTTCGGAAGGCCAGAGCCACGATCAGAGCGAGCAGGGGCGCAACCAGACGATGGACAAATCGCCCGACCAGGACGGCGCCAATCAGCCGCAAACGCCTGAGCAGCAGGCGCAGGAGCGAGCTCGCCAGGCCCAGGCGCAACAGGCGCTGCAAAAGCAGATGGATGAGGCGCTGGGCAAGCAGCAAGCCAACGAGAAGGCGCGCGACGGTACGCACGAACTCGGCGCCATCGAGAAGGACGATGCTCAAGCCAAGCTGCCTGCGGATGTGCGGCAGGCGCTGCAACGCGTACCCGACGATCCGGGCGCGCTGCTGCGTCGCAAATTCGAACTTGAATACCGGCAGCGCCACGGTGGCGCGTCGCCGTCAGAAGGTGACTCGCAGTGACGTCCCGTTATCCCCGTATCTTGCTGTGTTGCCTCGCGTGCCTGTGGCCGCTGGCGTCGATGGCCGCAGACGTGCAGGCAACCCTGGATCGCAATCGCGTGGAACTTGGCGAGACGGTCACGCTGAATCTGCGCGCCAGTGGCGGCGCCATGGCGGCCACACCCGATCTGAGCGTGTTGTCGCAGGACTTCGCCGTGCTTGGCTCCTCGAGCAACACCAGCATCAGCATCATCAACGGCCAGCGCGCCGCGCAGGTCACCGTAGGTGTGGCGTTGCGCCCGTTGCATGTGGGCACGTTGCGCATCCCGGCGTTGGCGTTTGCCGGCGGGACGACTGCACCGGTGGAACTGGAAGTGGTGCAGCCCGATACAAGCGCAGCAGCGGCGGGTCGCAAGGATGTGTTTGTCGAGGCGACGGTCGATCCCGCCAGCGCCTACGTCGGGCAGCAAATGGTCTATACGGTGCGCTTGTTCTTTGCCACCGATCTGACCAGCGGTGCCTTGGAAGATCCGCAAGTGGCAGGCGTCGACTTCCGTCGCCTCGGCGATGAAATCAATTACCAGGCGGAGCGGAGCGGTCGTCGCTACAACGTGATCGAACGCCGCTACGCGGCCACGCCGCAACGCGAAGGGCACTTGCAGATTCCAGCGGTGGCGTTCCAGGGCGAGTCGGTCAATATGGCCAACCCGGATGCCTTCTTCGGCAACGGCACGCCGATCACCGCAGCGTCACCGGTAGTGGATATCGATGTACGGCCGGCGCCCACGCAGGCGGCGCAGGCGGCATGGCTGCCCGCCCGTTCGCTCAGTCTCACCTTGGACGGCGGGCCGTCGCATGGCGATCTGCACGTGGGCGAACCGTTGAACCTGGTCATGAACGTACAGGCCGTCGGTCTGCCGTACGAGGCCTTGCCGGCGCTCAGTCTCCCCTCGCTTGATGGCGCCACCGTGTATCCGGATAAGCCGGTCAATGGCACGCGCGTTGAAGGGCAGTGGCTGGTGGGCCGTCGTCAGCAGAGCTTTGCCGTGGTGCCCAATCGCGCCGGCAAGCTGAGCATTCCGGAAACGACGCTGACGTGGTGGAACGTCGTTGAGAACCACGCCGAAACGACGCGCATCCCAGCGCAGACGTTCAACGTGCTGGCTGCTCCAGGTGCACCGGCGACGCCTGCCGCGCCGGCGCCGCAAATCAACACCACGCCTGTCGACGCCGCGCCGGCGCAGGCTCCCGTCGTCGGCCAGCATGTGTGGTGGCGCAACATCGCGCTCGCCAGCTTTGGCTTATGGCTAATGACGATGCTGGCCTGGCTGGTCTGGCGCCGTCGGCGCGGCAGGGCTGCACCGGCTGCTTTCCCCCTGGAAACCAAGGGCACCACACCGCATCTGCGCACCGCCTTCCTCGCCGCCGCGCGTGGCAAGAATGCGGCGGAGCAGGCGAGCGCTTTGCTCGCCTGGGCCCAGGCGGAAAGGCCGATGCTGCGGAACCTCGGTGAACTCGCTAAGGCGTTGTCAGCCGGTCCCCAGCGAGAGGCCATCGATGCCCTGCAACGCAAGCACTACGCCGGCGCGGACGAAACCGGGCTGGGCGAACGCCTCACCGCGGCATTCAAGCATGGATTTGCGTGGCAGCCCCTGGAGCAGGCATCGAATGTCTCGCCACTGCCCCCGCTCTATCCATTCAACGTGCGTCGTTGAGCGCCTCGCGCCAGATGGCGGCCATGTCCTCGCTGAAGCAGCAGACCCGCACGTCAGAGGGGCCGCCCTGCGGCGCGTCCAGCAGGCTGCGCACGGCTACTCGAGCCGCCCGATGGGGCGGATAGCCGTAGACACCGCAGCTGATCGCGGGAAAGGCGATCGAGGCCAGGTCATATTCGGTCGCCAGCGCCAGGCTTTGCCGATAGCAGCTGGCCAGCTGTTCAGGTTCGCCGCTCTGGCCGCCGAGCCAGATCGGGCCGACGGTGTGGATGATGTAGCGCGCCCTGAGGTCGAATCCGGCAGTGATGCGCGCCTCGCCGGTGGGGCAGCGCACCCCGGGACTGAGCTCGGGTATGGCCTGGCAGGCCTCCATCAGCCTCGGACCAGCCGCCCGATGGATGGCGCCATCCACACCGCCGCCGCCCAGCAGGGTGCTGTTGGCGGCGTTGACGATGGCATCCACGTCCAGTGCGGTAATGTCGCCGACAATGATGTCTATGTTCATGGGCATTGGCTTCGTAAATAGTTGCGACGTATGCTTGGGCTACGACACCGTCCCGTAGGGAACTACCCATCGCCATGACTAAGGCAGAAGACATTTCGTTTGGCTATTTGCTCAACGATGTCACCTTGCTGTTCCGCAAGCACTTCGACAGGCGCGCCGTGAAATTCGGGTTGACCCGCGCCCAGTGGCGGGCCACCAAGATGCTCTACCACCGCGAAGGCCTGCGCCAGACCGAGTTGGCCGAATCCTTGGAGATGGAGCCGATCGCGGTGGGCCGGGTGATCGATCGCCTGCAAGCTGCCGGTTTCGTCGAGCGCCGCCCCGACCCCAAGGACCGCCGCGCGTGGCGGCTGTATGTCACCGACCAGGCTCGCGGCGTCATCGCCGACATGGAGCTGATCGCCAAGGGCGTGCGCAAAGACGCCACCCAGGGTATCAGCGTGCCTGAGCTGGAACAGGCGCTGGGCGTACTCAACCGCATGAAGGAAAACCTGCAGGCGCTGGACAACGGCGTCAGCCCCGACGACGGCGAAGCCTGATCCGCCACCCCAGGCCTTTTGGCAGGTGTGCGTCATGCTGTCGTCACACTATGTTGCGATGAACATGTCGTCTGCCTGACGGCGGACGGTTTGCCAAGTGCTGTCGGTCGTGCGGGTCACGGACGCTGGCTGCATCACAATGCCTGGTGCGACGCACCGGGGAAATGAGGGATGCCCATGTAAAGAGGGCATGCTTCGGTGCGGCATTCCCCTTTTTTGGACAGGCAGCGCAGCCTTTTGTGGCGGCGTCCCGGCGCATGACGGGTGCGCCGGTAGCGGTGGGTGGTCGGAGACATCATGCAAGGTTCGTCCCGCAAGAAACTCGTAGTGCTGGCAGCGATCATCGTTGCCGTGATCGTGGCTGCGCAGATGTTCCGCGGCGGCGAGCGTGCCGCAGCCAAAACGCCTGCCACGCCGACTTCGGTGCCGGTGAAAGTGGCCAGCGCGCACCGCGGCGATCTCGATCTCACCTTGAAGGTGATTGGTCGCGCCGAAGCCTTTTCGACAGTGAACGTGCAGGCGCGCGTCAGCGGCCAATTGCAGGCCTTGCTGTTCAAGCCCGGCGGGCAGGTGAAGCAAGGCGACACCATCATCCGCATCGATCCCAGCCTGCTGCAGGCGCAGCTCGACCAGGCGCTGGGCAATCAGGCCAAGGACCAGGCGCAGCTCGACAACGCCAATACCGTCATCAAGCGTTACCAGCCCCTGCTCGGCAAGGGCTATGTCTCGCAGATGGACTACGACACGTACAAGGCCAACCAGAGCATCTACACCGCGGCGGTGAAAGCAGACCAGGCGGCCGTGGAACTGGCGCGCACGCAGCTGAGCTACACCCAGATCCAGGCGCCGTTCGACAGCATCGCCGGCGCACCGCTGGTCTATCCCGGCGCGCAGCTCACTGCCAATGACACCTCGATCGTCGTGCTCAATCAGATACGCCCGATCCACGTGACCTTCTCCGTACCCGAGACGGGCCTGGATGGCATCAAGGCCAGCATGACGCGCGGCAAGGTGCCCGTGGCCGTGAACATTCCCGGCACCAAGTCGGCACCGATGGGTGCCGAGCTGGACTTCATCAACAACTCGGTGGATACCACCACCAGCACCATCCAGCTCAAGGCGCGCTACGCCAACGACGACGACCGGCTCACGCCGGGACAGTTCGTGGAAGTGGCGTTGCCGACCACGCGCCTGAGCAACGTGGTGACAGTGCCGGTAGTCGCCTTGCAGAACTCGCCGCTGGGCAGCTTTGTGTTCGTGGCGAACGCGGACGGCACGGTGCAGCAGCGCATGGTGACGGCCGGCCCCACCACGGGCGCGCAGATCGTCATCGAGAAGGGCTTGAACGGCAACGAGACGGTGGTGACGGACGGCCAGCTGCTGCTGGTCGACGGCGCCCACGTGCACGTCGTGACTGACAAGGGCTGAGGCAGCACATGAACCTGCCTGCCCTGTGCATACAACGCCCGGTGATGACCACGCTGCTGATGGTGGCGTTGCTGGTGTTCGGCGTGGTGGCGTATCCGAAGCTGCCGGTCAACGAACTGCCCAATGTGGACTTCCCCACCATCACGGTGAGCGCCAGCTTGCCGGGTGCCGCGCCGGAAACGATGGCGACGGCGGTGGCGACGCCGCTGGAAAACCAGCTCTCGACGATCGCCGGCATCCAGTCGATGACCTCGACCAGTGCGTTGGGCGCCACCTCGATCACGCTCACCTTCGAACTCGATCGCAACATCGATGGCGCGGCGCAGGACGTGCAGGCGGCTATTTCCGCCGCGCAGCGCCAGCTGCCCACCAACATGCCCACGCCACCGACCTTCCGCAAGGTGAATCCGGCAGACGCACCGATTCTCTATCTCACGTTGCGCTCGCGCACGCAGCCGCTTTCCGTGGTCGATGATTACGCCGAGACCCAGCTGGCGCAGCGCCTGTCGATGATCGACGGCGTGGCGCAGGTGAGCGTGTACGGTGCGCAGAAATACGCGGTGCGCGTGAGCGTCGACCCGCAAAAGCTGGCGGCCAGCGGCATCGGCATCGACACGGTGCAGAACGCGATTGCCGCCGCCAACGTGAACCTGGCCACGGGTTCCTTGAACGGCAATCGCCAGCTGCTGCAGATCCGTTCGGATGGCCAATTGCAGCGGGCCAATGCGTACAACAGCATCATCGTGGCCTATCGCAATGGCGCGCCTGTGCGCTTGTCCGACCTGGGCAAGGCCGAGGACAGCGTGCAGAACGACCAGGTCGCCAGCTGGTACAACGGCGAGCGCGCCATCGTGCTCGCCATCCAGCGCCAGCCGGGTTCGAACACGGTGGCTACCATCGATCGCATCCGTGCGGTGCTGCCCACGTTCGAAGCGACGTTGCCGCCGTCGATCAAACTGGCCGTGCTGTACGACCGCTCGGTATCCATCCGCGAATCGGTGAACGACGTGCAGTTCACCCTGCTGCTCGCCGGTGCGCTGGTAGTGCTGGTGATCTACCTGTTCCTGGGCAATGCATCTGCCACGCTGATTCCTGCCTTGGCGTTGCCGGTGTCCATCGTGGGTACGTTCGGCGCGATGTTTGCGCTGGGCTACAGCCTGGACAATCTTTCGCTGCTCGCCCTGACACTGGTGGTCGGCTTCGTGGTGGACGACGCCATCGTGATGCTCGAGAACATCGTGCGTCACGTGGAAGAGGGCATGGATCCGTACGAGGCGTCGCTGAAAGGCGCCAGCGAAATCGGCTTCACCATTTTCTCGATGACGCTGTCGCTGGTGGCGGTGTTTTTGCCGGTGATGTTCATGGGCGGCATTGTCGGTCGCCTGTTCCATGAGTTTGCGGTGACGCTGAGTGTGGCGATCCTGATCTCGGGCTTCGTCTCGATCACGCTTACGCCGATGCTGTGCAGTCGCTTCCTGAAGCATGCCGAGCACGAGAAGAAGGTGAAGGTCGTGCTGTGGTTCGACGCGGGTTTCGAGCGCGTGCGTCGCGGTTACGTCAGTTCGCTGACCTGGGCCGTGCATCATCCGCGCAGCATCATGGGCCTGTTCGTGGCCAGCCTGCTGGCCACCGCGGTGCTGTTCGTGGTGGTTGACAAGGACTTCATCCCGGCCGGCGACTCGGGGCAGCTCAACGTCAACGTCGAGGGTCCGGACGACACCTCGGTGTCCAGCATGGCGCAACGCCAGCAGCAATTGGCCAAGATCGTGGGCGAGGATCCGAACATCCTCAGCTATATGTCCTCGGTGGGCAGCGGTGGTGCGCGCACGACCACCAACAACGGTTCGTTGTCGCTGACGCTGAAGCCCGCCAGCGAACGCCCGCAGGGCATCAACGAAATCATCCAGGAGCTGCGCGCCAAGTTCGCCAAGGTGCCGGGCATCCGCGCCTATATCCAGAACCCACCGCCGATCCAGGTGGGCGGGCGTCAATCGAAGGCGCAGTACCAGTACACCTTGCAGTCGATCGATACGCCGTCGCTGTACGACTGGTCGGGCAAGGTGATCACCGCCTTCAGCAAGCTGCCCGGTTTCCAGGACGTCACCAGTGACCTGGATCTCAACGGCCCGTCGGTCGTGGTGAATGTGGATCGCGACAAGCTGGCCACGCTGGGTCTGAGCATGGATCAGGTCCAGACTGCGCTGGGTTCGGCGTTCGGCGCCAATCAGATTTCCACCATCTACGGCGCGTCTTCGCAGTATTGGGTGATCCTGCAGGTTTACTACGCGCTGCAGAACGATCCGGACGTGCTGTCGCAGATCTACGTCACCTCGAGCAGCGGCGGATTGGTGCCGCTCAATGCGGTGGCGAGCTTCGAGCGCAAGCCGCAGGCGCTCACCGTCAATCACCAAGGCCAGATTCCCGCCGTGACGGTTTCGTTCAATCTCGCGCCGGGCGTGAGTCTCAGCGAAGCGGTTGCGAGCATCGATGGCGCGATGAAGCAGATGAACCTGCCGCCGACCATTACCGGCAGCGTGCAGGGCACGGCGCAGGCGTTCCAGGACTCGATGCAGGGCATGGGCTTGCTGCTGGTGATGGCGCTGTTCGTGATCTATCTGGTGCTCGGGATTCTGTACGAGAGCTTCATCCATCCGTTGACGATCCTTTCCGGACTGCCGTCGGCCGGCGTGGGCGCGCTGCTGACGCTGATGATCTTCCACGCACCGCTCGATCTGTTCTCGTTCGTCGGCATCGTGATGCTGATCGGTATCGTGAAGAAGAACGCCATCATGATGATCGACTTCGCGCTGGAGAAGCAGCGCAGCGAAGGCACCGCGCCGGCGCTGGCGATCGTCGAAGCCTGCCAGGTGCGTTTCCGCCCGATCATGATGACGACCATGGCCGCGTTCGCAGGCACTTTGCCGATTGCGCTGGGGCTTGGTGCCGGTGCTGACACGCGTCGCCCGCTCGGTCTGGCCGTGGTGGGTGGCTTGCTGGTGTCGCAGGTGCTCACCTTGTATCTGACGCCGGTGATCTATTTATATCTCGATCGCTTGAATGCGCGGTTGTCGCGCAAGCGGCGCGTGGGCGAAGCCGAAGCAGCCCACTGAGCGTCACCTCACCTCCTGTGGGAGCGCACCCTGTGCGCGACTGCGGCGAGGCGTCGTCTCCGCTTCGTAGGTTTGTCGCGCACAGGGTGCGCTCCCACAGTGGATGGCTGGACAAAAAAAAGGGCGGCCGTGGGCCGCCCTCTTGATCACACGTGGTGAGCGATCACTCTTCCGCCCCGTCTCCCGCAAACGCCCCCGGTGCCGAACCGAAATCGCCATCGGCCTGCGCAGCCATATACGAGAACGCGGCATACACCGCCACGTTCTGCGCCAGCTCCTTCGGATCGATCTTGTCGAGCGTGTCGTTGGCGGTGTGGTGGTAGTCGAAGTAGTCGGTGCCGTCCTGCACCAGCGACAGCGCGGCCATGCCCTTGCCGTGCATCTGCGACAGGTCGGAACCGCCGCCGCCCGGCTTCTTGGCATCGTAGTCCACGCCGATCGGCGCCAGCACCTTGGCGATCTGCTCGATCGCGCCGCGCGCTTCGGGCTTCACGCTGGCGGTCATCAGCCACACTTTGCGCGCGCCGAAATCCGACTCGGTGCCGAGCTGGAACTTCGAGACTTCCTTGGCATGCTTGTCGGCATACGCGCGACCACCCCACAGGCCCATCTCTTCGTTGGCGAAGGCGATCACGCGAATCGTGCGGTCCGGACGCTGCGGCATGTCGTGGATAAGCTTGCCGGCGGCCATGGCGATGGCCACGCCGGCGCCGTCGTCGATAGCGCCCGTACCCGGATCCCACGAATCGAGATGGCCGCCGATCGCGACGACCTGGTCCGGATGCTTCTTGCCGGTGACTTCGCCGATCACGTTGGCGCCGGTATAGCTACCGTTGAAGCCGACATCGAGATCGAGCTTCACGCTGACGGGCTTGCCGTAGCCGAGGATGCGCGTCAGCTGGTCGGCATCGGGATTGGAGAGCGCGGCGGCGGGGATGGCCTCTTTCGGGTCGGTGAAGCCGGTCACGCCGGTATGCGGCGTGCGGCTATTGGCGTCGGTGCCGGCCGAGCGCAGCAGGAAGCCGGCAGCGCCCATCTTGGCGGCAATCACTGGACCACCGACGCGCACGCCCGAACCAATGGCGTAGTCAGCGCCATCCTTGTGACGCTGCATGTGCGCATCGACGTAGACGATCTTGCCCTTCACGCTGGCGGGGTCAGCCTTCTTGAGCGCATCGAGGCTGTCGAAGCGCACCACTTCCGCGGTGAGGCCGCCCTTGGGCGTGCCGGCCGAATAGCCCAGCGCGATCAGGTCCAGCGGCTGCGGAAACGGCGCCACGATAGCGGCGTGTTCGCTGCGGCGCTCCCACAGCGGATAGGTGACCTGCTCGGTGTAGACCTTGTCAAAGCCCAGCGCCTTGAACTTGGCGATGGCCCATTCGCGGCCGCGCTGATCGGCCGGGCCGCCAGCAATTCGCGGGCCCACTTCGGTGGTCAGCGACTCGACGATCTGGTAAGCCGTGTTGTCGTTCATCGCCTTGTCGCGCAACTGTTCGGCCGTCTTTACTGCTGCGGCGGGAACCGTGGTCTGGGTGGCGGCGTTGGCCGAGCCGATGGCAAACATCAGGCTGGCGGCGAGCAAGGTGAGCGGCAGTTGACGCATGGGGACGTTCCTTGGGCGGAAACTTCGATTATGGCCCGCGTGCCTGTGGCTGCTTAGGCCAGAAGTCACGGTGCGGGGGCAAAAACAGCAAAACAAAAAAGGCGCCGTGGGCGCCTTTTTTGCGCAATGTTCCTCGTCGCTTACTTCGGGTTCTGCGCCTTCAGCAGGTCGCGGATCTCGGTGAGCAACACCACGTCCGCCGCCGGAGGGGCGGGGGCGGCTTCCTCGCGGCGGGTCAGTTTATTGATCGCCTTGACCACCAGGAAGATCGCGAACGCAATGATGATGAACTGGATCAGGGTATTGATGAAGTTGCCGTAGCCAATAGCCACTTCGGCAATCTTGTGCGCCGGATCGGTATTGTCGGCGGGTTTGAGCACCCATTTCATCTGCGAGAAGTCGATGCCGCCGGTGAGCAGGCCGATCGGCGGCATGATGATCTGGTCCACCAGCGAGGTGACGATCTTGCCGAACGCAGCGCCGATGACCACACCGACCGCGAGGTCGATCACGTTGCCGCGCATGGCGAATTCTTTGAACTCTTTGAACATGCTCATGCATCTCTCCCTGGGCTTGATGGCAGCGACACTCTAGCGCAGCGCAATGTGGACGCGGCATGTAGCCGCGTCCGCAAGTTCAAACGACCTTGCCTTCGAGCGTGGCCACACCGGCCAGTTCCGCGTGAAACCGGTCGCCGCGCTGCATCGCTGAAACACCGGCGGGGGTACCCGTGAAGATCAGGTCGCCGGCCTTCAACTCGAACAGCGTCGACAGCAGGGCGATGATCTCGTTCACGCTGTGCACCATGTCGCCGAGACAGCCGTGCTGGCGCTCCTGGCCGTTCACGGTCAGGGTGAGTGCGGTATCGGCATCCAGCGTCACCTGGCTGGCCGGGCGCAGCGCGGAGACAGGCGCGGAATGGTCGAAGCCCTTGGCCACGTCCCACGGATGGCTCTTGGCCTTGGCCACGGCCTGCAGGTCGCGGCGGGTCAGGTCCAGTCCTACGCCGTAGCCCCAGATCAGCTGGCCGGCTTGCTCGGCGGTCAGGTCACGTCCGCCCGCGCCGAGTGCCACCACCATCTCCACTTCGTGATGAAGGTCGTGGGTCGCTTGCGGGTAGGCGACGTCGGCGCCGTCGGTGACCACGGCGTCGGCTGGCTTGGTGAAGAACAGCGGGGTGTCCTTGTCCACCGTTGCGCCCATTTCGCGGGCGTGCTCGGCGTAGTTGCGGCCGATGCAGAAGATGCGGCGCAGCGGGAAACGTTGGTCGCTGCCGACGATCGGCAGGCTCGGAACAGGCGGGGGAGAGATGGCGTATGACATGGGCCGAAAGGGTATCACTGCTGACCAGGCCTGCCAGTCCCCTGTCACGTCAGCTTTTTTCGATCCGGGCTTGCGAGTACAACCGGGCCGTTCTCTGCCCTCGATCAAGTCAGCCCGGGTGACAGCTGTCACCGCCTTTGGCTGATGAGGGCCTCTGGAGGCGGAAGAGTCGCTCCAGCATTGTGTATCGCATCATGGAACCGGCTCGGACCGGCAGGGAGAGCGTGTGGCGAATGCGGATCTATTGAAGGAACTGCGCATCGAGAAACACCTGCGCGAGGAGCATGGCCAGGGACCCGGTCGTTGGCCGTGGATCGTCGGCGGCGTGCTGCTCCTCTTGCTGGTGCTGGCCGGAGTGGCCTGGCTGCTGTTGGGCCGGCAGGCGATCGAGGTGCAGACCGCGCAGGCGCAGTCGCCGGTGGCCAATGCGGCGGCCGGTGCCGTGCTGCAGGCGACCGGATATGTCACCGCACGGCGGCAGGCGACCGTGTCGGCGCAGATCACCGGCACGCTTACCGATGTGCTGATCGAAGAGGGTGATCACGTGAAGCAAGGCCAGGTGGTAGCACGCCTCGATGACTCGCAATATAAGGCTGCTCTTGATGCGGCCCGTACGGCGGCGGCCGCCTCGCATGCCTTGGTGTCGCAGTACCAGGTGCAGCTGGCGCAGAACGAGCGCGATGCAGTGCGCAACGAAGGGCTGGCAGTGAAAGGCCTGGTCGCCAAACAGGTCGCCGAGCAATCGCGCACGCTGGTCGACAGCACGCGCGCCCAGTTGCTGTCGCAGCAGCGCAGTGCAGCCTCGGCCGATGCGCAGGTGGTGGAGGCCCGGGTGAACTTTGACTATTGCGTGATCCGCGCCCCGTTCGACGGCGTGATCACTACCAAGGACGCACAGGTCGGCGAAATCGTCTCGCCATTCTCGGCAGGTGGCGGCTTCACCCGCACCGGCGTCGGCACCGTGGTGGACATGGATTCGCTGGAAGTGGACGTAGACGTCAACGAGGCCTATATCGGCCGCGTGGAGCCGCATATGCCCGCCGAGGCCGTGCTCGACGCTTATCCGGACTGGAAGATTCCGGCTCACGTCATCGCCATTGTTCCGGCCGCCGATCGCGGCAAGGCCACCGTGAAAGTGCGCGTGGCGCTGGAGAAGAAGGATGGACGCATCGTGCCTGACATGGGCGTACGCGTGTCCTTCCTGGAAAAGAAGCAGGATGCGCCGCAGGCACAGGCTCCGCAGGGCGCACTGGTGCCGACCGCGGCCATCGCCCAGCGCGATGGCCATGGCGTGGTGTTCATCGTCAGCGGCGACACCGTGCAGCAACGCACGGTATCCGCAGCCGCCTCGAAGATTGGCGACCAGAGCCTGCTGCCGACAGGTGTGCAAGTGGGCGACACCGTGGTGGTGTCGCCGCCGGAGCCATTGAAGGACGGCGATCGGGTCAAGCTGGCGGCGAAGGCCGCACAGTAATCCTGCTCGTCAACGCGTGATCGGATGCATCGCCATGAGCGATGCCTGGCAATTCGCATCAGGAGCTAACGCATGAGCACGTTGATCGAAACCCGCGACCTTTCCAAGGTGTACGAGCGCGGCAAGCAGAAAGTGGAAGTGCTGCACCACATCAACCTCGACATCGCCGAGGGCGATTTCCTCGCGCTGATGGGACCGTCCGGCTCGGGCAAGACGACGTTGCTCAATCTGATCGGCGGCCTGGATACGCCCAGCGGCGGCAGTATCACCGTGGCTGGCCAGCGCCTCGATCAACTCGGCGGCGGCCAGCTGGCGAAGTGGCGCGCTGCGCATGTGGGCTTCGTGTTCCAGTTCTACAACCTGATGCCGATGCTGTCGGCGCAGCGCAACGTGGAGTTGCCGCTGCTGCTCACCAAGCTCTCGGCCGCGCAGCGGCGCAAGAATGCGTCGATCGCACTGCAGCTGGTGGGACTGGATGAGCGCGCGACGCATAAACCCAGCGAGCTCTCCGGCGGCCAGCAACAGCGCGTGGCGATCGCTCGCGCCATTGTTTCCGATCCCACGCTGTTGGTTTGCGATGAGCCCACGGGCGACCTCGATCGCCAGTCCGCCGAGGAAGTGCTCGGGTTGTTGCGCGTGCTCAACCGCGAGCATGGCAAGACCATCGTGATGGTCACGCACGATCCCAAGGCGGCCGAATACGCGAACCACACGCTGCATCTGGACAAGGGTACGCTGGTCGAACAGGCACTGGCGTGAGGATGCGACGATGAAATATCTCCATCTCATCTGGGCGGCGCTGTTTAGGCGCAAGACCCGCACCTTGCTCACGCTCGTCTCGATCATTGCCGCGTTTCTGCTGTTTGGCATGCTCGACGCGGTGCGCACCTCGTTCAACCAGGCGGGGCAGAGCGCCAATGGCGCACAGCGCCTGCAGACCGGTTCGAAACTCTCCTTCATCCAGACCTTGCCGCAATCGCTGGAATCGCAGATTGCGCAGGTGCCCGGCGTGAAGATGGTGACCTACGCGAACTGGTTCGGTGGCGCGTATCAGGACCCGCATAATCAAGTCTTCAGTTTCGCGGTGGAGCCGAACTACATCGATCTCTATCCGGAGATCGAGGTGAGTGCAGCCGAGCGCAAGGCGTTTGACGACACGCGCACGGGCATCCTCGTCGGCGAAAAGCTGGCCAAGCGCTTCAACTGGAAAGTAGGCGACAAGATCCCGCTGCAATCGACGATCTTCCCGGATCGCCAGGGCAGCAAGAACTGGACCTTCGACATCGTCGGCATCCTGCATTCGAAGGACAAGAAGAGCGGCGGCTTCTTCGATCAGATGCTCTTGCTGCACTGGAAGTACTTTGACGAAACCACGCCATTCAATCGCGGCACGGTGGGCTGGTATGTCACCCGCGTCAGCGACGTGAACCAGGCCGACAAGGTGGCCAAGGCGATCGACGCGATCTCGGCCAATTCCGATCACGAGACACGTACTCAGACCGAACAGGCGGCTACCGCCAACTGGATGAAGCAGCTCGCGGATATCGGCCTGATCGTGGGTTCCATCATGGGCGCGGTGTTCTTCACCCTGCTGCTGCTGTCGGGCAATACCATGATGCAGGCGGTGCGTGAGCGCACCAGCGAGCTGGCAGTGCTCAAGACGATCGGCTTCTCCAACCACGCCGTGCTTGCCATCGTGCTGGCCGAATCGGTGCTGCTGTTGTTGCTTGGCGGCGTGATCGGTCTTGGCTTGGCCTCACTGATCATTCCCATCGTGAGCGCCGGCAGCGGCGGCATGCTCAACCTGCCCAGCGTGGGCGCGGGCAGCTGGATCCTCGGCCTGGTGCTGATGATTGCGATCGGACTGCTGGTGGGCGTGCTGCCGGCCATGCGGGCGATGCGGCTGAACATCGTCGATGCGTTGGCTGGCCGCTAAGGAGAGCGATATGAAGAATTTCCTGTTCAATCTGGGTCTGCTCGTCCTTATCGCGATCGTGCTGTGGGCCTGGGTGATGCTGCCCTGGCAAGGCGTTATTTTGCTGGCGGTATTGTTCGCGCTGTGGATGGCGCTGACCCGCAGCGGACGCCGCGCGGCATCGGTGGCGAGCGTCGGCATCAGCACATTGAGGCAACGCATTGGCTCGTCTGCCGTGATCGTGATCGGCATTGCCGGCGTGGTCGGCGTGCTCGTGGCCCTGCTGGCGATGGGCGAGGGTTATGCGGAGACGCTGCGTAAAACCGGCAGCGCCGACACCGCCATCGTGATGCGTGGTTCATCGGCGGCGGAAGTGATGTCCGTGCTCGATCACGACAGTGTCACGCTGATTCCGCAGGCAGCGGGCATCGCCAAGGACGGCAAGGGGCAGCCCATCGCCTCGCCGGAGCTGGTCGTGGCCGCCAATCTTCCGCTCAAGGGCAGCAACCCGGACGACGAAGGCAGCGTGCAGTTGCGCGGCGTCGGCGACCAGGCATGGGCGGTTCGACCCAATGTGAAAGTCATTGAGGGACGCAACTTTCAGCCTGGCATGCGCGAGTTGATCGTGGGCAAGGGCGCGGCCAAGCAGTTCGAAGGTCTCACTCCGGGGCACACGGTTAAACTGGGCAATCAACAGTGGACGGTGGTTGGCGTGTTCTCATCCGGCGATGCCATGGATTCGGAAGTGTGGGGCGATGCGAGCGTGGTAGCCGACACCTATCGTCGCGGCAGCAGTCGTGCCTCGGTGATGGTGCGGTTGGCTGATCCCAAGTCCTACGACAAGTTCAAGGCCGAGCTGGAAGGCAATCCGCAGCTGAAGGTGGACGTCAGCACCACCTTGGATTACTTCAGCAAGCAGTCCGAAGGCATGACCAAGGTGATCAAGGTCGTCGGCATCACGGTAGGCCTGATCATGGCCATCGGCGCCATGTTCGGCGCGCTCAACACCATGTTCGCGGCCGTCGCCGCCCGTGCACGCGAAATCGCCACCTTGCGTGCGATCGGTTTCCGCGGCTTGCCCGTGGTGGTCGCGGTGATGTTGGAAACCATGTTGCTCGCGCTGATCGGCGGCTTGCTCGGCGGCCTGCTCGCCTGGGTGATCTTCAACGGCTACAGCGCTTCGACGCTCGCTGCGGGCACGGTGGGTAAGCTGAGCTTCGAGTTGCGCGTGTCGCCGGCGCTGCTGTGGACGGGCCTCAAATGGGCACTCGCCATCGGATTCATCGGTGGCATCTTCCCGGCTATCCGCGCCGCACGATTGCCGGTGACCACGGCGTTGCGCGAACTGTAAGAGCGGCGGTGGCGCGGCCTCGCCGCGCCACCGCTTGCGAATCCGACGGCGCCGCGCAACGCTGGCGCCGTCGGTGACGCCTTGGGAGATCGTCATGCGCAAGGGATATGCGATGGGGCTGGTGCTGCTGCCCTGGCTTGCCGGTTGTGCAAGCTATGTGACCGATAAGATTGAACATCCGGCGCGCAGCCATACGTCGCTGCAACTCGCCATCCACGAAAACCTGCGGCAGCAGGGCTTTGTGCACGCATCGATACGTACTCCCGATGGTGTGCGCATTGCCTATTGGCTGGGTCAACCGCATGCATACGTCACGCATGAAACCTTCAGGGCATCCGCCGACGGCACGAGTCTCCAATGGCAGTGGCAAATGCCGCAGGCGCCCTTCGACGATTCGAAGCTCCCCGTAAAAGGCAGCATCGTGTTGCTCCACCCGTGGGAAGGCGAGGGCGCCATGCTGGCGACCTGGGCCTATCGGTTTGCATCGGCAGGCTACGTGACGGTGATGCCGGATCTGCGCGGCCAGGGTGATTCGGACGTCGTGCCAGTCGGCTACGGGCCGCGCGAAGGCAAGGACGTGGCCGAACTGGTGCGCAGTCTTCGTGCATCGGGCCGGTTGCCTCAGCCGTTCTTCCTGATGGGCGTGTCCTATGGCGCGACCGCGGCGGTATTCGCGGCCAGCGAGCTCGCTAATGTCGACGGTGTGATTGCGCTGGAACCGTATGGCAATGCGGCCGATGTCATTCGTCGCGCGCCATCGACGGGCTTGTTCGGTCCTCGTTGGCTGGGCCATGCGATAGGCGGATCCAGCGTGGATGCGGCCATAGCACGCGCATCCAGCGATCTGGGCGTCGATCTGGAACACATCGACACCGCAAGCGCGTTGCAGCTCGCGCCGTGCACTTTGCTGCTGCGCGGCGCTGGCGACCCGCTCGTGTCGGCGACGGCCTTGAAAGCACTGGCTGCCAGTTCACCGCAGGCGCGCTATGTCGAAGTATCGAGCGAAAATCATCTCAGCCTGCCGTTGCGCACAGACCGCCTGATGCAACCCCTGCTCGACTGGATGCATGCCTTAGCGTCACCTCACACGGCATGCCCGACCTTGACTCCGCTGCCCGCGTCGGAAAGCGCGGGCTCCAGAACAGCTCCGGGAGTCAGCGGCGTTGGCGGGCCAAGGTAATGGCGCCCACGCCTAGCAGGATGATGGCCATGCCGATCAAGTCATACGGTCCCACGCTTTCACCGGCGAGCAACACGCCGAACAGCACGGCCACCGGCGGGTTCACGTAGGCATAGCTGGTCGCCAGGGCAGGGCGCGCGTGCTTGAGCACATACAGGAAGGCGCTGAACGCGATGATGGAGCCGAACACCGCAAGATAGACCAGCGCCGCAGTGGCGCGCGCGGTGGGATGGGCGGGAAGCTGTTCGCCGCTGGCAAAGCCCACGATCAACATGGCCACGCTTGCGCAGAGCATCTGCGCCGCGGTGTTCATCGGGCCGGCCGGCATATCCTGCCGGCGGCTCCAGGTGGCGCCGAAGGCCCAGCTCATCGCGGCGACCAATAGAGCGATGGCGCCAAGACGCGAACCGGAAAGACCGGCGCCCAGGTTGAGCACGATCACGCCCACGAAACCAATCACCAGACCCACTGCTTCACGGCGCGACGGCCATTCACGATAGAGACCAGAAAACAGCGCCGCGAACAGCGGCATGCTGGCCACTGCCACGGCGGCAATACCCGAGCTCACCCGCTGCTCGGCAAAGCACACCAGGCCATTGCCCACGCCCAACAGCAAAATGCCGGTGATGGCTGCGTTGCGCCACTGGCGGGCCGAGGGAAGCGCCACACCGCGCAGGCGAAGGAAGGCAAACAGCGCAATGCCGGCGCCCAGGAAACGGATGCCCGCGAGCAGGAAGGGCGGGTAGCTTTCCAGGGCATAGCGAATGCCCAGGTAGGTCGAGCCCCAGATGATGTACAGCGCGAACAGCGCCAAAGGCACCAGCACGCGTGGGTCGGCCAAGGATGCTGGCGCCGCAGGAGCGACGGAGGTGGTCGTGGTATCTGTCATGGCAGGCTGCGCGGGGAGCATCGCGGGGTGGATGCCGCTCATAGTTTACAGGCACATCCAACATAGTCCCGGCGCAGCGGCGGCAGAAGCGAGGCTTCCGCAAGGCAGCGTTGAGCGCCGCTCAAGTCAGGCGGCCGAGCGCTTGCCTTCTCGGTGGCCGCCACGCTGCTCGCTGGCAAGCAACTCCCGCTTGCGCTCCACGCCCCAGCGCCAGCCGCCGAGCGAGCCGTCTTCGCGGACGATGCGATGGCACGGCACGATCAAGGCGAGCCGGTTGTTGCCGCAGGCATTGCCGATGGCGCGGGCGGCCCGGGGCATGCCCAGTTCCGCGGCCAGTTCGCCATAACTCTTGGTGGTACCGGCGGGAATCCGCGTGAGCGCGTTCCACACACGCCATTGGAATGCCGTGGCGGCGACATCGAGCGGCGGGAGATCTGGCGCATCGGCCGTGCTCCAGCCGAGTTCGCGAGCGATGCGCGCGATCACCGCCTCCAGCCACTCCTCGCGACCGGCATCCACGCGCTCGCGTGTCGCGTGAGGGAATTCGTCAGCGAGTCGCTGTTCGAGCTCCGCATCAGTATCGCCCAAGGTCACCGAGCAGATGCCGCGGGACGTGGTCGCGACCAGCAGGCGGCCCAGGGATGTCTCGGTGGTGGTATAGCGGATCGCGGCGCCCGCACCGCCGGCGCGATAACTGGCGGGCGTCATGCCGAGCAGCCGGTCGCTATGTTCGTAGACGCGGCTGCCGGAGCCGAAGCCGGCGTCGTAGACCGCATCGGAGACCGCCGCGCCCTGGCGCAACGCCGTCTTGAGCTGGCCGAATCGGCGTGCGCGGTGATACTCCGCCGGGCTCATGCCGTAGCGGCGACGAAAAGCCCGTTGCAGATGGCTGGGACTGAGGCTGGCGGCCTCGGCCAGCGCCTGCAGGGTAGGCGCCTCGTCGGCGCTTTCCAGCAGCTGGCGGACCTGTTCGAGCGTGGATTCGTTGGTGTGGCGCGTCGTCATGGTGGACATCCGAAGAACCGATGAGTCCAGCCTAATGCCGCCCTTGCTGGCCAGCCATCCGGATCTTGCGCGGGCGGGCATCCTTGGCGCATGGCACAACGCCGACGTCGGCCGTGCCGACGTTTCAGGACTTGCGTATGGCCGGATGGCCCGCAGGCCGGATCATCAATGCGCGACGTGATGCGTGCGCTGCAGCACCACGAATTCGCCTTCGATGACTTCGGGCTTGTGGCTGCGCGTGCCTACAGGCGACACGGCACTGCGCTTGCGCGACCATTGGCGCAGCGCGAATACCATCGCGCCTCCAATCAGCAGCACGCTCGCTACCACGAGACCGAACACCAGCAGGATGCCCACCACGGCGAGACCCACGAGCAGCGACAAAGCGCGGATCAGGGGATGGCGGGAGCGACGCGGCATGGGCAGTGAAAAGCGCATGTGTTAAAAATCCGTGTGGTAAAATCAACGACTTACGTGCGTAACGATGGGGCCTTAGGGCGAAAGAGGCAAGTGCCGATGGATACAGCGACACCCGACCAGGCGCTTTGCCGACTGGACGATATTCCCGATGGCGGCGCCATCGCCGTTGATGCCGTCCTGCGCGACGGCGAGGAGAGCGTGATCGTGCTGCGTCGCGATGACGCGGCGTATGCCTATCTCAATATTTGTCCGCACGCCGGACGCCGCCTGGACTGGGCGCCGGGCAAGTTCCTGATCAAGGGCAACTTGCTGATCTGCGCCGCGCATGGCGCGTCATTCCAGGATGTCGATGGGCTTTGCATCGGCGGCCCCTGCCGCGGCGAGCATTTGCGCAGCGTGGGCGTGCGCGTTACCGATGGCGAGGTATGGCTCGACGGCTGAGGCGCGCGCCGAGTCATTCGCAGACGATGGCCCGGCGTGTATCCGGGCCTGAGTCGTTACTCGATGATCTTGTCGAGATTGCTGTTGAAGTTGTCCAGATCGCGATCGCTGGTGAGCGAATAGAGCGAGTAACGCCGGCCCAAGCTCGCGCCGCCGTCGCGGATCAGCGGATCCCAGACAAACGTCGCGCGCGACAGCGTGGAGCGGGGCAGCATCAGGTCGAAGGGAATCGACACATAGATGCCCTTGTCGAAGCTGCCTTCGCCAAACTGCGCTGCCGATACATTGGTCTTGGTCGCGTACGCGCCCATGCGCACGCCGTTGCGGAACTCGCGCGATACGTCGACCGTCGCGCCCCAGTCGCCCGCCAGATAACGACCGGCGCTGACCGAGACGAGCACGTCCTTGTAACCCAGGTCGAAATAGCCGGTCACGTGGCCGGTGACCACGTGATAACCGCGGAACGAGAAGTCCTGGTCGTAGCCGCGCTGCTTGACCCAGTTGATGTCCGAACCGATCGCCCAGCGCTCGCCAAACGGGCGATAGAGCACTTCGCCGCCCACGCCGCCAAACATGCTCTCCAGCATGCCTGCGTATGCCATGCCGTACAGATCCTGACCAAGCTGCCGCGTGCCGGTCAGCTGGAAGATCGGCATGGTGATGGTCGAGCTGGTGATGTACTTGCGCACATCGGTGCGCACGCGGGGCAGGTCGCTGGGCGCGTCGTATTTGAACTTGTCGTAGTTGTCGAGCAGATCCACCGACGCCACGCCGCTCCACCAAAGATTGGGCGTGAAGTGGAAATCGATGTTGTAGATGGCGGCGATCTGATAGAGCAGGAAAGCGTCCGGGCCGCCGAGACTCTGCGCATAGGCCAGCGCAAACGACTGGTCGAAACGCTTGAGCGGGGCGCGATACAGCACATCATCATTACGCGGCGTCGGCGCGTTCTGCTCCACGCTTTGGCGGAACTCGCCCAGCGAGATGTCGTGATCCAGCAGCTCATCGAAGCGCTGGCGGTTGACGCTGGTCTCTGCCGTTGTGAGGCCTTCCTGCTGCTCAGCGATGGTGAACCAGTCGATGCCGGCACCAAGCTCGTTGTCGAGCACGCGCGCCGCACGGCCCACGCTCTTGGCACTATAGAAATAAGTTTCCTGCTCGCCCTTCACCACGACCTCGCTGCCGCGACGGGTGATGCTCGACACCTGGATGCCTGCGTTGTCGCGCAGCGTGCGCGCGACGTTCGCCCAGTCGACCTGCTCCGGCGATTGCGTCGCCGCTGCGGTGTTTCGCTTGGGCGGCGGGGGATCCAGCAACTTGGTTGGGCCGGTGCCTTCGGCCATGTTCGCGTGCAGGGTCAGGCCCAACATCACCGTGTTGCCGCGCTCCAGTGCCACGCTCAGGTCGAGGTTGTGACTTGGGCGAAACACGGCGCCGACGTTCACGGGCGAACTCTGCCGCTGATTGTTGAATCTTGGCTCGTGTTGGTAGTTGTTCCCGTCGTACTCGGCTTTGAGGAGCAACCAGGTCCATGGGGTCTGATAGCTAATGCCGCCAAATAGTGCGGCTGGTCCGCGGAAATAATAGTTTCCGCCAAATTTACCGGCATTATTTACGTTGCTGGTTGCGATGGGGCGAGTATTGAAGCGATCACTGAAAATTGAAAACGGATTGGATATGTCACCACGAGCGCCGAGATAACCCCATCCCATGCCCAGACTTGCATCGATAGGGCCAAGACGCTTGCTCATGACGACATATTCGCCGGAAAAAAGCCCGGTGCCGCCAATATCACGGGCACCGACGCTAAGGTCCGGGAGATAGCGGCTCTCGGTGAAGAGCCGAACCTTTACGTCGATCGACTTGTCTTTGTAGCTTTGGTGGCCGCTCAAGGAAGCCTGCCCATACAAAAGATTGCTCACCGCGGTGTACCGGAAGATGCCTTCCAGCCACGGCAACGGCTGCAGCGAAACGTTGTAGCGGTCGTACGGCTGCACGTGGCTCGCCGTCAGTGCGATTTCACCTTCGTCGGCCATGCGCGCAGTCGGTGTCTGCCACAGGCCAACACCGCCAAAATCACTTTGCGTGGGTGCGTTGTCGGCATACGCCGTACCCAGCAGCAAACCGCCGACGAGTGGCAGCAAGCAACCGCAGCGGCGCCGCAGCTGACTGCGGCCTCGGGACGTGGTGGTGATCCCCGAGGGACGTCCTGTCCGCTTGCGCATTATCGATCGCCTTCCGCCGCGTGCAGCGGCTGGGTGGCCAGAAAGGCCGCCAGTTCCTGGTTCAGCTCCGGCGACACGCTGTGCAAGCCGGTTTCGCGCAGCGGCACATAGATCACCGCGCCTGGCGCCAACGGCATGGGTTGGCCGCGATTCCATAGACCCGCACCCTGCTTCGCGACGCGGCCATCCGGTTGAATCACGAAGATCCAGTCACCGTCGGCCTGATCGGACGGTTTGCAGGCGTCGAGATAGTCCGGCGCGTTTTGCAGCGCCACAAGCGGCAATACGCAAGTCTGCTTCACTGCGCCAACCACTCGGATGGTGGTCGGGCGGCGCGGATAAAAGAGTGTGTCGCCTTCGCCGACAGGGCGATTCTCGGCAGCATTCACTTCCACGGAGCGCGGGTCGAGCAAGGCCACTTCACGCCCTGTCACGGGCATCGGCTGCAACCAGTCGTGTAGTGAGGCGAGGGTGTCGGCCAAGGCGGACCGGCCATCGCGCAGCGCCTGCAGTCGCGCGCTATCGAGGTCGAACAGCAGGCCGGCTTTCAGGCGCGTCTGTTCCACCTGGTGCGAGGGTCGCTGCCACGACGCGCCCAGCGGATAGGCATCAGCGCTCAAAGGACTGGCCAGGGCCGCATCGCTCAGGCGCGCGTGACCGGAAAGTTGCTTCAGGCCAGGAGCCACCACGGCACCGGTGATCCGGACATCCACCGCGTAGGCGGCGAACGGGAAGATCATTGCCGCAAGCAGCATGCGGACGAAGTGTCGGTGCATCACGCTTTGCTCCCGCGATACGGGCGCAGCTGCACCAGCTTGATGGTCATGCCTGGCATGACTTCCTGCTCGCTCATCCACACGAAGCCGTCGCTGGGATCGACCCAGTAGCGGTTGCTGACGCGATAGCCGGCGGCCTTGGCGGATACTTCTTCGGTCACCTGCAGAACGCGGTGCGGCGTACCGAGGATGTCGATGCTGGTTTCGCCAGCGGGCTTCAGCGTCGCGTGCACCGGAATGCCGTAGCGATAACCCGGCGACCAGTCGTCGATGCGGTCGTAGCTGGCGGTGGCGCCCAGTGTTTGCAGGCCACGGACGAAAGGATCGTTGGCTGGGTCGATTCGGCTGCCATCGAGATTCTGTGCAAGACCGATGGTCTGCACCACGCGCCCGTCTTCCAGCACGAGGGCAACGCCGCTCGTGCCGTACCAATACTGGCGCGCACCGACCACGTTGCCGAGGATCAGAATCGCGTCACCGTGCGCGGTGATGGCGCGCATCTGGAAATAGGGCTTGGCTTGCACCTGCTCGGCGGTGGGCGCCAGCTTGGGTGATCCGTTCCAAACCAGACGCATGGTATCCACGGTGGAACGCGAGACACTGGTACATCCGGCGAGCAGCAAGCCCGCCGCCGCCATCACGGCAAGTCGCTCCACGCATTGGCGCGCGAACGAACGATGCCCTCGCGCGAGACGCAAGGGCATCGCAAAGGCCGGCTCGCGCCGGCCGTGTTTCGGGCGCCGCGACAACATTAGTGGTCGAGGTTGTACGAGGCGTTGGCCGCGTTGCTGATGATGCCGGTCAGCGGCAGTAGCTGGGACAGGAACCGGTTCCAACGCGTCACGTCGGCGGGCCCAACGAACACCACATCGCCCGGCTTCACCTTGAACTGGTCCGCCAGGATGAAGGCATCCGGCGAGCGCGCGTCCAACTGATAGACCGTGCCCCTGGCCGTGTCCAGATCCTCGATGCCGCGGATCACATACACCGCCTTGCCCTTGGAGGTGGATGGATTGAGTCCACCGGCACGGCCCAGCGCCTGGGTCAGGGTGAGGTCGGTGGTCTTGAACGTGAGCGCCATTGGGCGGTTCACTTCGCCAATGACGTAGACCTCATGGCGGTCGTTGTACGGCAGAAACAGTCGGTCGCCTGGCTTCAGGTACACGTCCTGAGCCATCGCCTTGTTGGTGTTCAGCGCATCAAGATCGATTCGGTAGTCGCGACCGTCGCGCGAGAGCACGAGGCCCGAGAGATCGGCCTGCTCGGTGTTGATCGTCGCCGCGCCCAGCGCCTGGGCCAGCGTCGTAGGAATGGCGGTGATCGGCTGCGGGTCGGTCTTGACGAAAGCGCCCTGGAAGGTCACGCGCTGGCTGCCATAACCAATGACGTTGACGTCAACCTGCGGCTTCTCCACGTATTTGGCCAGCTTGTCGCTGATGGCCTTGCGCAGGTCCTCGATGGTCAGGCCGGACACCTTCAGTTCGCCCACATAGGGGTAGAACAGCGTGCCGTCGGAACGCACGAGACGACCGTTGGCGAGTGTCTGCTGCTGCGGGCCGGCAGGCGAAGTCAGCTCCGGGTGATCCCACACCGTGATGTACAGCGTGTCGCCTGCGCCGATGCGGTAGGAGTCGGGCTTGTAAGCAAGCAGCTCCGACGGCAGCGCCGATGCGGCGCGCCCAGCCTTGTCCATCGCCAACTGCTTGGGCGTGATGGGCACGATGTCGACGCGACTGTTCTCGTCCCCACTGCGCGTCATGCTGTGTGTGGACATGTGCTGGCCGGGAGCCCAAATGCAGCCGTGCAGCAGGAGGGTCGCGGCGGCGAGCGCCACGGCAGTGCGTACGTTCATGACTTCGGTTTCTTTGAGTTACAGACAGCACACAACCGTGCCGGACGAATCCAGCACGGATGTGTCATGTACTGCGGAGTGGTTAGTGGGTGCCGGTGGTGCCGGTCGTACCCGTGGTGCCGCCCGTGCCGCCGGTACCACCGCCGCTCGGCGGGGTGTTCTGGTTACCGTGGCTATCGCTGCCACCGCCGGCGACGGCCGTGGCCACTGCGGCCGCGCCAAGCACGGCAGCGCCGACATAAGCCGCCGTCAGGGTGCCACTGGCTGCGCCGGAAGCACCGGCTGCGCCTGCCGCGCCAGCCTGCGGGGCTGCTTCCGGAGCCGGAGCGGCCGGAGCCGGAGCGGTCTGGGCAAAGCTCTGGCCGATCATGGCCGTCATCAAAACAACAGCAAGCAACTTCTTCACGAGAACTCCATTCTGGTGGTGATCGGGCACATCTAAACACAACCTTACCGGAAAATGAACGGGACGATCTTGATTAGCAATCGGTGACGGCCATCAAACTTGTGGCTATGATTGTAAGCTGAGCGCAAGAGATCTGTTGATATTTTGTGATCTGATTCACTTGACGGGCAAGGAGTTGCGCCTCCCGTCCAGATAACAAGATCGGCATACGACGCGTTCTTACAGGGGTCTGCCAGTACGACCAAGCACGCGCCTAGCGCGAGGCTGGCGCGTGGGCAGTGGTCGCGTATTGGAAGAGTTGGTGTTTGTGTTCAAACGGATTTTGATCGTCTGCGTGGGGAACATCTGCCGTAGTCCTACGGCCGAATACCTGTTCCGTCATCACCTCTCCGCGGCTGGTGCTTCCATCGAAAGCGCCGGCCTGGGCGCGTTGGTGGGCAAGCCGATGGATGCGCAGGCCCTGAATATTCTGGGTGAGCACGACGTGGATGGAGGAGCGCACCGTGCGCGCCAGGTCACGGCATCGATGCTCCGCGACACCGACCTGGTGCTGGCCATGGAACGCGAACACGTCGGCAGCCTGATGCGCATGGCGCCCGAGGCCAGCGGCAAAGTGATGCTGTTGGATCGCTGGGGGCAGGGCGGCGATATCCCCGACCCGTATCGCCAAAGTCGCGAAGCATTCGAACACGTTTACCAGTTGATTGATGGCGCTGTGCAGAAATGGCTGCCGTACTTGCGAACGTAGCGGCGCGAGAAATAGGTAAGAAAGTACCCAAAAAAGCAGTATCGGAGAGTTCCGATATGAGGCATCGCGAACTTCAACCATCCTATCTGGACTTCCTGGACTAGCTCAGAATGACCGCAACTCAGACCGCTGCGCCGCAAGACGATGAGATCGACCTGCGCGAACTGCTGGGCACGCTGCTTGATCACAAGTGGCTCATCGGTATCGTTACCGGTGTGTTCTTCGTGCTCAGCGTGGGCTATGCCGTGCTCGGCACGCCGATCTACGAAGCCGATGCCTTGGTGCAGGTGGAGCAGAAGGTGCCGGACCTGCCGGGCCTGAGCGCGATCACGCAGACGCTCGGTGCGTCGAGTTCGGAGGCGACTACTGAGATCGCTCTCATTACCTCGCGCTCGGTTCTCGGCAAGGCCGTAGACGAACTCAACATGCAGATCGAAGTCGCGCCATATCACTTTCCGGTCTTCGGTGGCTGGGTTGCGCGCCATTTCGTGCCTGACGAGCCTACCGATCTCGCCTCGCCGCTCATGGGCTTGAGCCGCTATGACTGGGGTGGGGCAAAGTTGGATATCTTCCAGTTGAAGGTGCCGGCCACCCTCGAAGAAAAGGAGCTCATGCTCGTCGCGAGTGAGCACGGCGGCTACACGTTGTACTACAGCGGCGACCTGATGCTGACCGGGCAGGTTGGGAAAATCGCCAGCGGTCATGGCTTCACCATGCAGGTGCGCGAACTGCGCGCTAATCCAGGCACGCACTTCGCAGTAATTCACCATACGGCGCTCGCGGTCGTAAATCAGCTGCAGCTGGACATCAATGCAACGGAGCAGGGCAAGGATTCCGGCATCATCCAGCTCATGTATAACCACGAAGACCCGGAGCTGGCGACCCAGCTGCTGGATCACATAAGTCAGGCCTACGTAAAACAGAACGTCGAGCGCAATTCGGCTGAAGCTGCCAATAGCCTCAAGTTCGTCCGCGAACAGCTGCCGCGCATCCGTCTTGACCTTGACAAGGCTCAGAGCGCGCTCAATGCCTTCCAGACCAAGGCACGCTCGGTAGATATCACCATGCAGACCAAGGGCTTGCTCGACCAGGCCGTGGCCATCGAGACCAGCATCCAGCAGTTGCGCATGCAACAAGCGGATATGGAGCGCCGATTCACTGTCGAGCATCCGGCATACAAAGCACTGCTTGAACAGATTGGTCAGCTGCAAGCGCAGAAGAACAGCATCGACAAGCAAGTGGGCGGGTTGCCCGATACCCAGCAGGAACTGCTTCGCCTCACACGCGACTGCGAGGTTCTCAACGCCACCTATACCGGCTTGCTCAATCAGGCGCAGCAGTTGGACATTGCGCGCGCCGGAACCGTAGGCAATGTGCGCATCATTGACCCTGCGGCGGTGGACATCTCCAAACCGGCCAAGCCCAAGAAAGCGCTAGTGTCCTTGGGCGGCACGTTCCTTGGCGGTTTCCTAGCGGTGGCGTTCGTGCTGCTGCGTCAAATGCTCAGTCGCGGCGTGGAAGATCCTTCGGCGATTGAGCAGCTGGGTCTGTCTGTTTACGCATCGATTCCTAGCAGCGTCGCGGAAAAACAGAGTTTCATGCAAGGGCGTCGGTCCCGGTCGGATGGTAAGCAAAAGCTGCTCGCTATCAACGCGCCGGCGGACTTGGCCGTGGAAGCGCTTCGCAGTTTGCGAACCAGCCTTCACTTTGCGCGCATCGAAGCCAAGAACAACATTCTTATGATCTCGGGTGCCAGTCCGGGTGCAGGCAAAACCTTCATATCTTCCAATCTGGCGGCGGTGATTGCGAAGGGCGGTCAGCGCGTGCTGCTCATTGACGGCGACATGCGCAAGGGCGCCCTGCACACCGTAGTTGGCGGACGTCCCGACAAGGGGCTATCGGAATTGATTGCCGGTCAGATATCCGTGGAAGATGCGGTGCGTCAGGTGCCGGATGCGGAGGGCTTGCACTTCATTTCCCGCGGGAAGGCGCCGCCAAACCCTTCTGAACTGCTGATGCATGGCCGGTTCGCTGACCTGTTAGAAGCGCTGAAGCCCAAGTATGACCTTGTGATCATCGATACGCCGCCGATCCTCGCGGTCACTGATGCCGCGATCATGGGACATCACGTCGGCACCAGTTTGCTGGTGATCCGTTTTGGCCTTAACCAGGCACGCGAGATCGCGCTGGCCAAGCAGCGCTTCGAACAGAACGGTGTGCAAATCAAGGGCGCCGTATTCAATGCCGTGGAGCGCAGGAGCACGGGCTACTACTCGTACGGTTACTACGAATACAGCAGCAGTCCAGCGTAAGCAGGTTCGAGAAACTTCTTGTGGAAAATTGTGACCGGGCCTGCGGGTCCGGGTAGTACGAACAGTCTATTGGTTGCTTGACGTGCGATCAGTGATGATCGCGCGGCTCTTTCACGGGGGGAGTGAATGAGGGGCAATGAAAGCAAGCGGCGCAGCCCGACGGAAGGGCGGTCTCGCGCGGGTGATCCGCAGCAGTGCCCAAGGTGGAGCTGCCGTGGAATTACAACGGTCGCAGACAGCTACATGGATGGAGTGCGGTGATGTTGACGATTCCAGGTCTTCCGCAGCTGAAAAGGGCGGAATCCCATTTCTTTTCAAAGTACGCAGCTCTTCTGGACATTACGCTGCGAGTGAGCGACGTGGTCGTGATCACTCTGGTGGCGTTGGCAGTTTATCGCCTGGAGTTCGGAAATCTTGAGATGGGTCTTCACTACACTTCCGGTTTGATACGGACTGTGTTGGTTGCATTGGTCGTCTTTCCTGCTGCCGGCTTGTATCGCAGCTGGCGTGGCGAGAACCTGGCGCAGGAAATCGTCCGTCTATGGGCTGCATGGTCCGGCGTCATGGTCATTCTGCTGGCCATGGCGTGGGCCCTTAAGACCACCGACGCCTATTCACGCATCGCGGCCGGCGCGTGGTTTGTCACCACTGGTGCCGTGCTGACGCTCGACCGCGTGTTGCTGCGCTGGACGCTGGGTCATATCCGCGTGCGAGGTGTCGATTCGCGCCGCGTGCTGCTGATTGGCAGCACGCAGGCGGGGCAGCGCATTGTTGCCGCTGCGCGTGGCAACGCGTGGATGGGTCTCGATGTACTTGGCTACATCAGCACGCCGTACGACCAGGTGGATATTGCCGGCGTTCCTGAGCTTGGCGATTTGTCTGAGCTTGCCGCCAAAATCGCCGAGCATGCGCCAGACCAGATATGGATCGCTCTGCCGATGCGTGCGGAAGAGACGATCCAAAAGGTTCTCCAGTTGACGCTTGATACGTCGACAACTGTTCGCCTCGTACCTGATTTTTTCGGGTACGAACTCATCAACCACCATACTGTGGCTATAGCAGGCGTACCCGTCATCACCCTGCGTTCAAGTCGCGTCGAGGGGCATGCAGGTCTTTTGAAGGCTATTGAGGATCGCTTGCTAGCGCTACTGCTGCTGTTGGTACTAAGTCCATTGATGCTCATCCTCGCCCTAGCCGTTCGGGCGAGTTCTGCCGGGCCAGTCTTCTTCAAGCAAAAGCGTCATGGCCTGGGCGGCAAAGAATTTGATGTACTGAAATTCCGTTCCATGCGGATTCACACCGAAGATCGTGGCGAATTGACACAGGCTAAGCGTAACGATGAGCGAGTCACAGGCGTGGGTCGAATTCTTCGCTCCAGCAGCCTCGATGAACTTCCCCAGCTGATCAACGTTTTGCGTGGAGACATGTCGATTGTTGGACCCAGGCCGCATGCGGTCGAGCACAACCGTCATTTCAGCGAGAAGCTCCGGGGCTACATGCAGCGCCATGGAATGAAGCCAGGTATTACAGGCTTGGCGCAAGTCAGTGGATTTCGCGGCGAAACCGACACACTGGACAAAATGGCCAGGCGCGTCGAGTGCGATATCTCCTACATCAAGCATTGGTCGCTGTGGCTGGATCTCAAGATCATCATGAGCACGCCACTCGTTTTGCTCCGGGGTGAGAATGCCTACTAACACCCTGCAGGACATCGCTCCACATTGAAGCCGATTGTGCTTTTGAAATCTTGCCCGAAAAGGGTCTGCCGGCCTGACGTAATCTTGGAAGAGTAGTGTCAATGAAGTTGCAACGAACGCCCGCTCGGACTTCGCACGACAATCGCGCGGTGCGCACGATCTGCGTTGGCGGGTTTGACACGGCCTTAGTGGGGCGAGTCGAATTGGCCGATTTGATGGTCGGCGACTGTTTTGCTGCGCGCGCATCCAGCGCGCTATCGGTCCCAAAGTTGATATTCTCATCCAATGGCCAAGGCATAGCGCTTGCTGGCTCTGATCCTTCGTTCGCCCGCGTAATGGCACAGGGGGATGTGATACATGCAGACGGCATGTCTGTCGTCTATGCAAGCCGGCTGACCGGCTTTCGCTTGCCCGAGCGCGTGGCGACGACCGACTTTTTTCATGATGCCGCTCGCGCCGCTTCCGTCGCTGGGCTCAAGTTCTTCATGTTAGGCGGCACCGAAGATGAGAATCGTGCAGCGGTAGAGGCAATTCATCACCTCTATCCAAGCCTCAACATCGTTGGACGTCACCACGGATACTTCGAAGCTCACGAAGACGCGCGTGTATGTAGGCTAGTTCAAGAAAGTGGTGCGGATGTGCTTTGGGTGGCGTTGGGCAAGCCGCGCCAGGAACATTGGTGCGTTCGCAACAAGGATCGACTCGCTGGCATCGGTTGGGTCAAAACCTGTGGTGGTCTTTACGCCTTCTTGTCCGGACGGGCGCCGCGCGCGCCTATGTGGATGCAGGCGCTGGGCATGGAATGGCTGCATCGCGCCCTCAACGAGCCGCGACGTCTACTTTGGCGTTACCTGACGACAAACCCCTACGCGATGTACCGCATGTTGCGTTACACCCGGCGGGGAATCTCATCGGCTGAAGCGGAAACGCATCGCTAGGCATCGCATGATCATCTCTTTGATTGAAAGCGTTCGACGCGCCACGCGAAGCCTAGCTGGCCCGATTGTCTTTGCCGGCTCTAATTTCTTCGTTGCCATTTTGCTGCAACGGTCGGTCGATGCGCGGCAATTCGGCTTCTACGCCTTTTGTCAGGTCGTGGTGGCTGCGGGGCTCGGCATATCCAATGGGCTGCTTGGCAACCCGTTGACTGTATTGCTGGCCCGGTCGCCGAACGGCAAGCGGGAGATCATAGGCAGCTTCTTTCGAGGGAGCCTAGTTTACAGCCTGCTCGGCTTGGTCTTGTCCCTCGGATTGATGCGGCTGGCTGGCGCTGGCGGGCTCTCGCTTCTTCTCATGGGGTTGCTCACCTCAATCAGTTGGTTGCGGTGGTTTGTCCGGTCGATGGAACTTGCACTTCAACGTCGGTCCGCGGCGTCACAAATGGACGTCTTCTTTGGGGCCATCTCGATAGGGGGAGTGCTGGCAGTCCGTCTACTCCGACCAGTGGACCTGGACGATGTACTCACCATCCTGATTCTCGCGAGCCTGATTTCTCCCATGGGTTCCGTCGTCCAACTTCGTCAGATGTGTGTTGACGGATGGCGTGGGTCATGGCGAATTTTCATTGAATCCCTCTCCACTCATGGCGGCTGGGCGGCATTTAGCAATATGGCCACACAGGTAAGCGTCAATTCTCACGCATACCTTATTACGCTCATGGTCGGCGCGGCAGCGTTTGCCCCAGTAGCGTTGGCAACTATCTTGTTTCGCCCGTTAGGAGTGGTGCTGACGGGCCTCATCCAATACGAACAGCCTCGCATGGCAGATCACATTGGATGCCACGACTGGCGTGGCCTCAGGGGGGATGTGGCTTTCGTGCGAAACCTGGTTGCGCTCGCGTGGCTTGGAAATTCCGCAATTGTTGCACTGCTGCTGATCAAGTTCCCTGCGCAAATAAGTCGCGACAATGTCTACGACCTGCGCACGCTTGTCATGGCGACCGCTTTGGTGAGTGCCATCACGCTACTTCGCTCACTGCGTGAGCCGATGTCTGCTGTCTTGCAGGCCGCCGGTCGCTTCCGCGAGCTGGCAAAGATCGCGGCCATTTGCTGCCCAGTACCGATGGTACTGTCGTGGGCTCTGCTGCTCGCATGGCCCAGTCACGTATCGCTGTCGCTGCTTGGTGCGCTCTTGGGCGAGATTGCCAACCTGATCCTGGTCTATGGCTACTACACACGATTCAAGATGACGGCGCCGCAAGTGAGCATGGCATGAGGGCGAGATCTGGTAATTCGGCACCTAGCCGTAGCGTCGTCATAGTCTGCACGCAAATGGAGGCGGGTGGAGCCCAAATTTTGGCGACGTCGATGGCTAGGCATCTGGTATCTGCAGGTATCAACGCCAAGGTGGTCTTTCTTTATCGAAAGCGAGGGACCTTCGACGGTGATCCAAATATAGAAGTGCTCTATCCGTGCAAACCCTCTTTGTGGGGCTACCTGAAGATCGTTGTACGCCTTGTCATGCTGGTTCGAAGGAGTCGGCCGGACGCCATTATCGGCATGGCACATTACTCGTCACCCCTGGCCACGCTGTCGGGATGGCTCGCCGGAGTGCCTCGAAGAATCGCTACTCAGACCAGCCAGCCGAGCAGGTTGAACAAGTTTGCACGGGGTTTGGATTGGATGTGCGGCACCTTTGGCATTTACACGTCGAACGTGTCCGCGTCAAAGAGCATCGAGCGTGCCTTTGATCAGTTCCCCTTAGCCTATAGATCCCGCTTGAAAACCATCTATAACGGCGTATCGGTTCAACCGGTGTCCCTGACCAAGGCGCAAGCGCGTGAGGAATTTGGCTTAGATCCCACCGCGTTTCTGTTGGTTACTTGCGGTCGCCTAGCGGCGGTCAAGAATCACGAGCTCCTTCTCAAGGTCATAGAGCGTACGCCCAATGTCCACCTGGCTATTCTTGGGGAGGGCGAGTTGAGGCATTCGATTGAGGAGAGCGTTGCGGCCAAATCCATCGGCAGCCGGGTCACGCTCTTGGGAGAGGTGCCACCCGATCGGGTCCCCAGATTCCTGCGTGCGGGGGACGTATTCGTCTTTCCATCGCATTCGGAAGCCTTCGGGATGGCTGCCGCGGAAGCCATGATGGCTGGATTGCCGATTATTGGATCCAATTATCCTTCGATTGCGGAAGTGATAGGCGATGCCGGTCCGCTGCTCGACGCTATGGATGTTGATGGATGGATGAGCGCCGTGAAGCTGTTCATTTCAAACCGTGCGGCACTCGCGGACTCGTCAGCTAAAAGTCTGGAGCAGGGTGGAAAATTCACCATAGAAGCGATGGTGTCGTCGTATTGCGAAGAGTTCTTTGGGGGGCAACAGAAATGAGCGGGCGGGATTCGAAGACTCCAGAAGTTGGAGCTTGGCTACATGGCTAATTTCAGCGAGAAATGCAATCGCTTGCTTGTCTATCTTTGGATGCCCCTTTCTGTAGGCTCGACCGTCTTGGGGAGTGGTGAGGAAGGGCGCGTGCAGATTCATCACGTGCTGATTCTACTGCCGTACGTTTACGCAGTTTTGCTATCCGTGGCACAGAAAACGCTGTCGTCGACAAACGCATATCTAGCGGTCTTGTTTCTTTACGTGGCTGTTTCAGGCGCGCTCACAAACTACGCGGACCTAAGCTTTTGGCTGAAGTTGTTCTCCTTCTTCGGCGTAATGGCCTTGGCAAATCATTTATCCAAGGTAATGTCCATTGAGGAATTTGTCTGTTGCAGCGTTAAGTCACTTACGGTCACCTTTGTTTTATCCCTGGTGTTCGCGGCTGCCTTTCACAATATCGCCTTCAACGTAGTGGATGACAAGCTATCACTGAACTCATTCTATTCGCAGAAGAACACTTACGGTCGGCTTGTTTATTTTCTGATCTTCTTCTATGCATGCCGACACATGCTCCAAAGGCGGCGATGGCGCTTTAGGGATGTGGCTTTTATTGCGTTGACTCTGGCCGCGCTCGTCCTGAGCAACTCAAGAACATCCCTAGGTGTGGCAGTTATGGTCCTAGGTCTACTCGGAGTGGCGCAATGGAGCTGGATCAATCGCACCTTTAGGGCGTCCTTAGTTATGCTCGTCGCCATTTGCGTGGGTCTTGTACTTTTTGGCGTGATAAGTTTTGTTGGCGTTGGGGATAACCACGACTCAGTCTCGATACTTGGCCTACTCGTGCCGCTATCTGGCCGGGCAACGATATGGGACGGCGTCATTACTGGCCTTAATACAGAGCACCGATGGTGGTTTGGATTCGGTTTGGAGGGGTTCTATAACACTCCCTACGCTAAGTACGTCACCGACATTGGGTTGGGAAAGGACTTTGTCCCTGGCGACTCGCACAACGGTTACATTGATCTAGTCGCCAATCTCGGTCTGGTTGGTGCCGTTATTTACTTCGTCATCATTTCTCGTTTTCTTGGCCTTGTACGGCGCATCAATACGCCGGGGGTAAGGGGAATGTTGTATATATTTGTCATTATTTACCTGTCTTCGAATTTCACCGAGTCATTCTTTGTCAAGACGTCGAATATCACGTCATTCATGTTTATGCTAATGTTCTTGTACGCCTATAAGCTTGGTCCGCGGAAGTCGGTTGCCACTAGTGCAAATTCGCCATTGACGATGCGCAATGAGAATTTGCCGCTCCTTGCAAATCGCGGATAACCCGTGCTCATAGATACCCTTGGAATCCCTTTTTCTGCCTGGAGCAGTATTTCTGCCCTAGGTGATCTGGCAACAATAGTTCCGCTGGCCGCTGTCATCGCCACTCATCTGGTGCAGAGCGCCGTTGGACGGTCGATATCACCGTGTTGGATCTTGACGTTATTGGCGGTCTCGTCCGTCGTGGCGATAAGCAAATTGATCTTCATGCTGTGTCAATGCCAAGAAGAGTGGCCGCATTTCTCTGGAGTGAGCGGTCATTCCGCCTTGGCGGCGACGGTTTGGCCTTTCTTATCTGTTTTGTTATGCAGGCCCGACCGCCGGTGGCGTCGGGTCATGGGGACTACTCTCGGGATTCTCTTGACGGCCCTGGTCGCTGTTTCGCGCGTGGCGTTGCATGCCCACAGCATTTCCGAGGTGGTGGCGGGAGTCGCGGTCGGCAGTACAGCTTGCATCTATCTTCTATGCAGAATGCGTGGGCATTGGCGATCGCCATCGACAGGCGTAACGGTTGCTTTGACCGTGCTGATCGTATTGCCATTGACTTATGGATATCGCTTTCCGTCCCAGCAAGCGCTGGCCTTTGCGGTCAAGCTCCTCGGTGCGGCTTAGAAACATCGAAACGAAGGTGATGCCAAATGGGCTTGTTTGACGTTCTTTCAAAATGGTCTGGCCGTTCCGAGGCGGCTCCTCAGGCCGGGGCCGAGCGTTTGAACCAGCGAGAAGGCACAACGGTCTGGGATCAGGCGACCTACGCGGCGAACCAGTTCGCGGCTGCGCAGGCCACCGGCGTCGTTGTATACAGGACCAAGGGAGACATGCTCGCTGACACCAGTCAGCGGTCAGGGGCTGCGGCTTGGGTGTTGCTCGACGCTGATCCTGTTAACAACGCCAGCTACAGCTGGGACGGTACGAGTTGGCGCGGTGCCTTTGACCGCCTGGCTCTTGCGATCGGAAATGGCTCGGGCTTCCAGCAGGCTGGCGACGGCGCCGTTCTACGGCCTTTACAAGACAAGAGTCGTGATCAGGTGCACGTCAAGGATTTTGGTGCCCGAGGTGATGGGGCGGACGACACCGTAAACCTGCAAAAGGCGATTGATAGTACGCCTGATGGCGGTGTTCTAGCATTCGCACGGACCAGGGCTCCCTTTCAAACTGAAGAGCTTCGTATTGGCCGAAGCATTCGTATCGAAATGAACGGTGCAAAGTTCGCGCTGAAGGGAAGTCGCCTCTTCGTTCTCAGCGCCGACGTGGAATTTTGCGAGATAGTTGGATGTGGTGGCGTGGACGTTGGGGTCGGCCCTGGCGCGGAAAGTACTCGTGAGTTCTTTTCTGATTGGACCCTGACGGATCAGAGGGACTACTCCAACATCAACAGCGGCGCCCGGCATTGCGCCCAGCGTCTGGTGATTGAAAGAAATATTGTCAATGCAGCGAAGATTACGGTCGTCGGGAGCCACCGATCCTTGAGGATCGCCGGCAACGTCTTTGTGACCAGTTCGTCCGACCCATTCGCGTTGCCGTACGTGCTTATGGTGGCACCAGGCAAAAACGCCCCCGATCGCGCCTATGGCGAGTTCGTCGTGGCGGACAACCATTGGGATGTATGGTCACCGAGCCAAGCCGGTCAGTCGTCACGATTTTTCGATGGGAACTACGACATCCTGAAGTTGGCGAGGGGAACTACGGGCCTAAAATTGCGGGGCAATTTCATTCGCAACGGAAACCCCGATCAGTACTGCCCGCAGGTAGATGTCTTTACCGGTGCACACTTCTTAAACTCATCCGGCAACACGTTTATCAACGTTCAGCTCCATCGAAAGCAGATGGTCGGGGCGGTATCGAATCCAGATTTTGGGATGGATACCTATGCCAACGATCAGTGGATCGTACAGTCGGGTTTTAAACTTGCGTACGCCACTGGGCCGCATGCTCGCAACAATCCAATCTATCTACATGGTGCAAGGGCCGAGTTCGTTGGTTGCAAGGTACTCAATGAGTGCGATGCTCCAATGAGTGTGTTCTTTCTTCCGGCCTTCTCGAGTACTTATCCCGGGTTCGGAGTCAAGGGTACGACTCATGTCACGGTCATAGGTGGAATCTATGACTTACGTTCGGACATTTCGACCAATGACAGTGCATTCATGCATGGTGGAGCGTCGATCCCTGACCAGGCTAATGAGTACATCAAGCTGTTGGGTCCAACCATAATTGGTGGACGGAGGCTGCTTCGAAGCACAACAAGCGGATGTCGCTTTCGAAATTGCCAACGAGGATTTGTCACGTGGACACACGGTGGCAGCGAAGAGAACGCCGACGTGGACGTCGACTTCGATTATCCACAGGTGGCGGTCGGCAATATGTACGACAATGGGGCGCACGAGGTGGCTACCCACGATGCGAACGATCAGTGCTTCGGCTATATCCGCATCGCTGCATCGTCAAGTGAGTCCCTGAACATCAATGCTTTTTCAGCCGTCCGTTTTGATGGGGCGGGAGCATTGAGGGACTTGAGTGGAGGGCGCGTGGGGCGGCGCCTTACCATACACAAGATTAAAAGCGCGGGTGCCGTTTTGCATGGTACGTCGGTTGGCGCCATTCGACTGAGCGGCGGGACCGACTTTGCCATGGACCCATACTCCGTGCTTCATGTCGAACTGCAGCCAGACGGTGTTTGGAACGAAGTCGGTCGGGTAGATTCGAGACGGAAGATAGGTCCTACTGCACACCGCCCTGAGAGCTTTGCTCCAGGCGAAGCCTTCTCCTATTTCGATACAACTATTGGGAAGCCCGTGTTCTGGAATGCGGGTTGGTGGGATGCGATGGGTGGGCGGGCCTAAGGGCGTCGCACCGACACGACGGAATATTCCATCTAAGTACCGGATTGTTCCCATGTTCGAGGGCACAAGGAAGCTGCACGTTGAAAGAGATCAAACCCCTAACTTCCCTTCGGGCTTTCTTTGCCCTCTGGGTATTGGCATTTCACTGGTTCTATCTGTATCCGGTTGCCTCAACGCCATTTTTCTCACTGGGATTTTCCACGCCGCTATTCGACAAGGGATATCTTGGCGTGGACGGATTCTTTGTGTTGAGCGGTTTTATCCTCACGTACAACTATGGGCAGCCGGGGAAGTCCCTTGATTACAGGGATTTCCTGGTCAATCGCTTGGCGCGCATTTATCCAGTGCACCTTGTTTGCCTTGGACTGGCTGTCACCCGAATTTTTGCCAAGCAAGCGCTCATGCATAAGCAGATCATCGGCGCCACGGGCAATACCTGGGGGGACTTGGTTGCCAGTCTTTTTCTCGTGAACTCGTGGTTTCCTTGGCAAAAGAACGGTTGGAACGACGTCGCGTGGTCTGTGAGCGCCGAATGGTTCGCCTATCTGGCATTTCCCATTTTCATCATGGCTGCAAAGTTACGGCGATCGAGCGTGACATTGGCCGCCATCGCGCTGTGCGCCTGTGTTCTGTGTTGGGTTGAGCTGACGAACAATGGCCTGCACTTGTCCAATCCCCATGGTTTGTCGCGACTTGTCCCGGAGTTCTACTTTGGCTCGTTGATTTGCGTGTTGCGCAGACAGCTGTTCGGATTGGCCACAGTTAGATTTGGCTCCATCATTGCTCTCGCCGTCGTCGTGTTAGGCATCGTCTCCAATTCGGATGCGTTAGCCGTCGTCGGTCTAGGGGGCATCATTCTTGGGCTCGCGAGTGAGCGTGATCTTCTGCGAAGGCCATTGTCGATTCGACCCTTGATCTATTTGGGCACAATCTCCTATTGCCTCTATCTCGTGCAACGCACGCCACAGAACTTCTGGGACCTGCTGCGCCAGAAGGTGCACTTTTTTGCCGTTATGCCAATCGGAGTGAGCGTCGGTTTGCTGTTGATGCTCTGCATAGGCAGCGCGTCCGCACTTCATCATCTCGTGGAAAATCCGATGCGCAGGATCATCAAGAGGGCTTTCGCCGGCGAGAGGGGCATGGGCAGCGCAGCGGGCAAGATTGCTTAAGCAGCCCTTGTGTTGACGGCTCAGTGATACATCAAATTAATCGTCACCAACGTCAACACCAGCACGATGGCAGTTAGCGGGAGTCCTACGCGAAGAAAGTCTTTGCCGCGGTAGCCGCCGGGGCCGGCGATCATCATCAGGGCGGGGTGGCCTGAGCTGAGCAGGAAGGTGTTGGAGGAAGAGACGGCGACGATCAGCGCGTAGGCGGATGGATTATTGCCAGTGGCGACGGCGACGCTGATGGCGATGGGGACCATCATCACGGTGGCGCCTACGTTGGACATCACCTGCGAGAACAGCAAGGTGAGGATGGCCAGCGACAGTTGCAGGATCCAGTGGTTGGTGTGGCCGAGCTGTTGCAGCACTTCTTGCGCAAGCCATGCGGCGGCGCCGGTGGCGTCCATCGACCAGCCCAGCGGAATCAGGCAGGCGGTGACGAAGATGGTCTTCCAGTTGATCGCCTTGTACGCCTCGTCCATGTTCAGCACGCCGGTGAGCAGCATGCCGATGGCGCCGGTCATCATGGCTACGGATAGGTCGAGGTGCGTAAACAACGCAAGGCACTTGGCGAGCAGGAAGAAGCCGACCGCCTGCCAGATTTTGCCGGGGCGTTGTTCTTCTTTCGGAATGTCGGTGACGATCACCAGGTCGCGGTCTTCGCTGGCGAGCACCAGATCGCGCCAGCTTGAGTGCAGCACCAGCGTATCGCCTGCGCGCAAGCTCACCGAGCGCACGTCGTCGCGATACACCTGGTCGCCGCGATTCACGGCGAGCACCGAGATGCCGTAGCGCTTGCGCAGTCGCAGGTCGCCCACGGTCTGCTTGAGGAAGCGCGAGCTCGGCGGAATCACCGCTTCGGAAATACCGGCACGCGACGGGTTGAACAGCTCGCCCAACTGCCGCATGCGCGGCGAGAGTTTGCACAGCTGGTTGTTGGCGAACTGGTTGAGCTGGTCGCGCGGGCCGAGCACGCCAAGCACCGAGCCCACCCAGATGACGTGATCCGCCGGCGGCGCCATGCGCGCATCGTTGCCGCTCTTGATGGCCAGGATCAGCGGCGCGCCGTACAACTGCTCGACTTCGCCGATGCTCATGCCCACCAGCGGGCTTTCAGCGGTGACGGTGAGCTCGGCTGTTTCACCAACGATGCCGTAGGTGTCGGCAAAGTAGCTTTCGGTACGGCCCGGGGTCACCTTGAGTCGTTCGTCTTCGCGCTCAGGCAACAGTTTCTTGCCGAAGAAATAGAAGAACGCCACACCGGTGAGCGCCAGCACCAAACCGACGGGTGTGACGCTGAAGAGGCCGAACTTGGGAATCGTGTGAGCGCCCGCAGGCAGGTTCGCATTCGAGCTGGCGACCAGGTCGTTCAACACGATCAGAGGCGAATTGGCGATGAGCGTGGTGTTGGTGGCGGTGAGTATGCAGAACGCCATCGGCAGCAGCAGGCGCGAGATCGGGACGCCGGTGCGTGCTGCGAGGCGGCTGGTGACGGGGATCATCAGCGCGGCCAGCGCCTGGCTGGGAATCACGGCGCTGAACAGGCTGGTGACCAGGTTGATCACCAGGCCCAGGCGCGATTCCACGCCGCGCGCCATGCGCATCACGAAGCTGGCGGTGAGGGTGAGCACGCCGGCGCGGTCCAGTCCCGCACCCATGATCATGATCGCGATGATCGCGATAACGGCATTACCGGCGAAGCCGTTGAATACGCGGTCGGAAGGAATGAGTCCGGTGAGGCCGATCACGACCACCACCAGCAGGGCCACCATGTCGGCGCGGATCCACTCCAGCACCAACATCAGCATGGTGAAGCCCACCAGCCCCAGTACCAGGATCATTTCAGGGGTGAGGGCGAGTCCCACTAGGGTGCGCCCCCGAATTGGGCGTCCTGATGACGGCTGGATGTGGGCAGTGGGAGCTTCACGCTACGACGACTCGTCCCTGTTTGAGACGTGAGTATAAGCGCGTGGTGAGGTGGGCTGGTGAACCTAGGCTGCAAAGTGGGGCGCGATATTTGTTTTCTTTGCTTTTGGCGAGAGGTTTGGGAGGGCGTTGTGATTTCGCCGTCATGCCGGAAGCTGCCGGGATCCAGAGCCTCGGACTTCGGTTGTCGCCTTATCGCCAGCGTGCCGCCTGCGCGGCGGGCGTTTCGAGCGGCTGCCACCGCTCGAGTCACTTTTCTCTTGCTGGCCCAAGAGAAAAGTAACCCAAAGAGAATGGCCTATAACGCCCGCAGCATTGTGCTGGGATAAGCCCGAGCGCTCGAGGAGGGTTGTTGCGGGACACCCATGGGAGGCCACACAGCGGGCACTTCAATGCGCTGCGCAATGCGCCCGAATCGCTGAGGACTTAAAGCGGGGCCTCGCTGCGCATCGGCTTTGGTCCTCTCTCGCTCCGTCGCGCCGGCTTGTCTGCGGGAGCGCACCCTGTGCGCGACAGCCACGCTCGGGTGTACCGCTCCGTAGGCTTGTCGCGCACAGGGTGCGCTCCCACAACATGGCCGACACCCACGATCCTGCGCAACCTTGTAGGAGCGCACCTTGTGCGCGACCGCAGCGCTGGGGCGTGCCGCTCCGTCGGCTGGTCGCGCACAGGGTGCGCTCCTGCAGGCACTCTATGGCTAGGACCGCCTCGAGAGAAACGCGGTCCCCTTCGGGAAGAGGAGGCAAAGCGCTATGTTCAGCGCTTGCGGTACAGCAAATCCCACACCCCGTGACCCAGCTTCAAACCACGGCGCTCGAAGTGCGTCTCGATGCGCCAAGCGGGCTTTTCGGCGTATTGGCCGGGGCCGACGTCGTTGCGCCAGTCGGGTGCCGCTTCCATCACCTCAAGCATGTGCTCGGCATAGGGCTGCCAATCGGTAGCCAGATGCAGCAAGCCGTTGGGGGCCGTGCGGGAGGCGAGCAGGGCGACGAAGTCGGGCTGGATGATGCGGCGCTTGTTGTGGCGCTTCTTGTGCCACGGGTCCGGGAACCAGATGCGCGCTTCGGCGAGGGTGCCAGGCGGAACCTCGTTTTCCAGCACTTCCACCGCATCGTGCTTGTACAGGCGCACATTGCTGGCATCGCGCGCGGCCAGTGCGTTCATGAGGCGGCCCACGCCGGGGCCGTGCACTTCCACGCCGAGGAAGTCGCGGGCGAGGTCGTGTTCGCTGGCCCAGGCCAGCGCCTCGCCGTTGCCGAAGCCGATCTCCAGCACCAGCGGCGCAGCACGGCCGAAGCGCGATGCAAAGTCCTGCGACCTGCCGCTGTAATCGATGCCAAAGCGCGCCCAGTGGTCGTCGAACGCCCGCTGCTGTGCCGGCGTCATGCGGCCTTCGCGCAGCACGAAGCTGCGGATGCGGCGCATGAAGGGCGGCTGTTCGGCGCCGTCGTGATCGCCGTCGTGGTCGTGCATGTCGCTCATGGTCAGCCGATGGTGCCGTCGATCGGGCTGGACGCGGAGGCGAAGCGCTTGCGCGGAATGCGGCCAGCCTTGAAGGCAGCGCGCCCGGCCTGGATCGCCAGCTTCATCGCATGCGCCATCAACACGGGATCCTTGGCGCCGGCGATGGCGGTGTTCATCAGCACGCCGTCGCAGCCCAGCTCCATCGCGATGGCGGCATCCGAGGCGGTGCCCACGCCGGCGTCGACGATGATCGGCACCTTGGCGTTCTCGATGATTTCCAGCAGGTTGTAGCGGTTCTGGATGCCCAGGCCCGAGCCGATCGGCGCGGCCAGCGGCATCACGGCCACGCAGCCGATCTCTTCCAGGCGCTTGGCCAGGATCGGGTCGTCGCTGGTGTAGACCATCACGTCGAAACCGTCGGCCACGAGCACTTCGGCTGCCTTGAGCGTTTCCACGACATCGGGAAACAGCGTGCGCTGGTCGCCCAGCACTTCCAGTTTCACCAGCTTGTGGCCGTCGAGCAGCTCGCGTGCGAGCTTGCAGGTGCGCACGGCATCGACGGCGTTGTAGCAGCCGGCGGTGTTCGGCAGCAGGGTGAATTCTTCGGGTGGGAGCGCGTCCAGCAGGTTCGGCTGGCTGGCGTCCTGGCCAAGGTTCACGCGGCGGATGGCGACGGTGACGATCTCGGCGCCGGCGGCCTGGCTGGCGCGGCGGGTTTCGTCGAAATCCTTGTACTTGCCGGTGCCGGTGAGCAGGCGCGAGCCGTAGCTCTTGCCGGCGATGATCAGCGGATCGGAAGCGTCGAGCGTCTTGATATTCATCGTAAGGTCTTCAGTCTGCGGCGACGCCTGGGCGTCGCATGAACGCGCATGCCGGGGCGATCAACCGCCGCCGATGGCATGGACGATTTCCACGTGGTCGCCGTCAGCCAGGCTGTGGCTGGCATGCAGGCTGCGCGGGACGATCTCTTGGTTCACTTCCACGGCGACGCGGCGCTGGCCGTAGCCGGCGTCTTCAAGCAATTGGGCGACGGTGGTGGCGGGGGCGCAGTCGCGCGGACTGCCATTGAGCGTGATGTGCATCCGTCCATTGTAGCGGCTGCCGGCGCGAATGCCGCCCTGGAAACGAAGAGGCCCGGCGGTGCCGGGCCTCGAGAGGGCGGTGCAGACCCTCAACGCTGTTGGTCTTCCCGACGCGGAGCCGCCCGGTGCTCCTCGTGATTGGACTGCTGCTGACGCTGCTCCGGCCGTGCCTGCTGGGGTTGCGGCTGAGGATTGCCGCGGGGCGCCTCGTTGCGCTGCTGCATCTCCTGCCGCTGTTGCATTTGCTGGCGTTGCTGCATGGCGTCGCGTTGCTGCATCTGCTGTTGCATCGCCTGGCGCTGCTGGGCTTCCTGCTGCTGCATTTGCTGCCGTTGCTGCGGGGCATCGGGTGGCTGCAACTGCGTCTGCATCCTCTCACGCTGCTGCTGGACTTCCTGCTGCTGGATTTGCTGGCGCTGCTCCAATTGCTGCTGTTGCGCCGCCTGTCGCTGCCGCATCTGCTGTTGCTGCATGTCCTGGCGCTGTTGCACGGCGCTGTCCCGCTGGAACCGCTCGGCGTTGTCCTGGCGCGCCTGCTGCGGCTGGGCCGGTTCGATGCGCGGCGGCGTGGGCAGGCTGCCCGGGGGCACCTGCTGGCTGCGCATGCGATCGGATTCCGCGCTGGGGATAAAGCTCACGCCCGGCCGCGGCTGGTTGTTCTCGTTGCGTTGGATCGGGGGCTGGCCGTTTGGTCGTACATAACGCGAGGACTGCAGCTCGCCCGGACGCATGGCCGCCGGTTCGTTGTCGCCGCGAGGCTGCGGACGCGCCATGGACCCGGCCGGGTTGCCGCGCATTGCCGGGTTGGCCTGGTTGCCGGAAATCTCCTGCGGGCGATTGGCCGCGCCGGCGCGCATGCCGGGACCCTGGCCGTTGAGCAGTCGCACGTTGTCCTGCGCGGGAGCCATGCGCGGGTTGCCGGCGACATTGGCCGGGCGACCGCCAAAGTTCGCGGCGGGCGGCGTGCGCGCCACCACTTCACGCTGGAAGCCGCCGGCCGGCAAGGGGCGCGCGTTGTTCGCACGCGGCGGCGCAAAGCTGGCGCGTACCGGTGCGATCCCGGCGACGCCGCGCGGGGCGATCTGGGCGCCGGCGAAGCGTTGCGGATCCATCCCCGCCATATGCTGCCGTGCATTGCGTGCGGCGACGAAATCCTGGCCAGGCATCGCGCGGAACGCATGCGGCACATCGCGGTTGATGTAGCGCTCGTTAGGCGCCGCGCGTCCGTCACGGTAGTAGTTGTAGCGCTCGTTGATGTGGTTGATCACCAGGTTGCGGTTGTTGCGCACATAGATATTGTTGACGTTGACGTTGGTGTAGTAACCGCGGCTGGCGTGATACCACGGGTTGTAGACCTCGCCCGGGCCCAGCGGGAACCAGCCGACCGGACCGCCCACGCCGATGGAAATGCCAGCGCCGCCGCCCACGAAAGCCACCAGCGCCGGTGCATAGACCGGACGCACGCCGACCGGACCCGGCACCCAGCCCCAGCGTCCGCGCAGATGCGCCCAGCGGCCATAGTGGTAAGGCGCAAAGCCCCAGGGCGCCGCGTCCACCCAGGTCCAGCCCCAGGGGCCGACATACGACCAGTGACCGTCGCTGTACGGCGACCAGTCGGCACCCACGTTGGCGGGGTACCAGACCTGGCCGTAGTCCGAATCGGGCTGCCAGTTGCCGTATTGATCCAGGTCCTGGGCGCCCACGACATCCGGCGATACGTACTGGTTGGTCGGCGCCGCTGCGTACTGCTGGTTGCGGCTGTCCACCCAGTTGTCGAAGTCGTCGCCGCCCTGGATATCGTTGATGGTCACCACGCTCAGCGAGGAGTCGACGAACTCGTAGGAGCGGCCCGCGCCCACCAGGCGTTGCGCGCCGCCTTCGCCGTAGACCGTGGCGTGGCCGTCGAAATCGATCACGCGGGTGGACTTGCCGTCGTCGCTGATGTCGACGCGGAAGCTGCCAGGCTGGTCGATCACCAGCGCGACCGTCGGCGTGTCGATTTCATAGCTCTGGCCCTCGTCCAGGCCCCGCACCGCGAGATTCACCGTGCCCTGGGTGAGCTCGACCTGGGTGAGCTGGTCGTTGAGGGTGAGAAAGCCGACGTTGGAATCGTCCGCCATGCGCAGCGTGCCGCTGTCCAGTTCCAGTTCGGCGCGCGCGCCCTGGCTGGTGGCCAGGCGGTCGCCGGTGGTCAGCGGGCGGTTGAGGCTGGCATCGCCCCAATCCTTTTCGCCAGCGGGGAGGAGACCGACGTCGCCAGTGCGGTAGGACAGGCGTGCCACACGCGATGGCGGATCGCCGGCGCCATTGTCATCGGGGGGCGCCTGCGTCTGCGCCTGGCTAAGCCCGCCGGCGCAGATCAACAGGGCCGCTGCCATCCATCGCCAGCCCTGCGGCGATGTCAGGAAAGCAGGAAGCACACGCATCGGGTTCTCCGGAGCTGGACGCGATGGTTATCGCAGAATGGTTTCGTCGCCCGCAAGAACGCATGGGGAATCGCCGGCGCCGACGTCTGCATTATGCGGATGAGCGATCCATCCCTAGCAAGGACCGGCAAGGCCGCGCCAAAAAGTGGTTCAGCCGGCCGCCATGTCCGGTTCACGCCGGGTTGGGAAAGCCGTATCCAGGCATACCAGGAAATTCGCGCGATCAAGCTTTGGCTCGCTCGCCCGGGGCACTTGGCCATCCGGCGTCCGTCTTGATCGACGGGCCGGCGGTTCCCAAGCCCCGCGGAGGCGGGTTACCATCGCCAAACGTTGCGGGTGTAGCTCAATGGTAGAGCTGTAGCTTCCCAAGCTACTGACGAGGGTTCGATTCCCTTCACCCGCTCCAATGTTGGTCTCGACCCCGTTGCTCTCGACTCCATTGCTCTGGACCCCACCGAGCTCCCTACACGTAACCCTTGCGGCGTGCGCTGATCATGGCGGATGTGACTACCCTCGGCTGGCGGGAGCGCTTGGCATTGCCGATGCTCGGCATTCCTCTGCTCAAGGCCAAGCTTGATACCGGCGCGCGTAGCAGTTCGTTGCACGTGGACTCGCTGGAAAGCTTCGTGCGCGCCGGCGATACGTGGCTGCGTTTTTCGGTCACCGTGGGTGGGCGTCATCGTGTTGCCGTGACTTGCGAAACGCTCGCGCTCGACCGGCGCGCGGTCACCGATACGGGCGGCCGGCGCACGCTGCGCTGGTTTATCCGCACCGACGTGGTGGTGGGCGGCGAGCGCTTTGCCGTCGACATCAATCTGACCGACAGGCGCCATATGCTGTTTCCCATGCTGCTCGGGCGTAGCGCCTTGCACGGGCGATTCGCGGTCGATCCTGCGCTTTCCTACACACAGCCTCGACCGATCCGGGCGGGCACGACGGGTGTTTCATGAAGATTGCCATACTCTCGCGCAACACTCGTCTGTACTCGACGCAGCGCCTGGTCGACGTCGCGCGCGAGCGGGGACACGTGGTGCGCGTACTCGATCCGCTGCGCTGCTACGTGCGCATTGCACCGGGCAATATGTCGATCCGCTACAAGGGCAAGGCGATCAAGGGCATCGACGCGGTCATCCCGCGCATCGGTGTCACCAGCACGTTTTACGGCACCGCGGTGCTGCGTCAGCTGGAAATGATGGGCGTGTACACGCCCAATACCTCGGACTCGGTGTTGAGCGCACGCGACAAGCTGCGCTCGCTGCAGATCCTGGCAGCCAAGGGCCTGGATATGCCGGCCACCGTGTTCGGCGACAATCCCGACGACACCGCCGACGTGCTGGCCATGCTGGGCGAGCCGCCTCACGTGATCAAACTCAATGAAGGCAGCCAGGGCACCGGCGTGGTGCTGGCCGAGAAGCGCAGTGCATCGCAGAGCGTCATCGAAGCCTTCCGCGGCCTCTATGCCAACTTCCTCGTGCAGGAGTTCATCGCCGAGGCCAAGGGCACCGATCTGCGCTGTTTCGTGGTGGGCAAGAAGGTGGTCGCTGCCATGCAGCGCGAGGCCAGCCCTGGCGAATTCCGCGCCAACATCCATCGCGGGGCCACCGCCAAGGCCGCCACGCTGAGCGCCGAGGAGCGCCGGATTGCCGTACGCGCCGCCGCGGCCTTGGGGCTCGGCGTGGCCGGCGTGGACATGCTGCGCTCCAAGCGCGGCCCGCTGATCCTGGAAGTGAACGCCTCGCCCGGGCTGGAGGGCATCGAGGCCGCCACCGGTGTGAATGTGGCGGGGGCGATCATCCAGCTGCTGGAAAACGAGTCGGGCGCCGCGGCGGTCCCGGTCAAACGGCGCTCGCAACGGGCCGGCTGAGTTCTTTTGTGCCGGACTACCACTTTCGGCCTTTGACCCCGCGCCGAATCCCGGCCTAGCATTGGGGTTCCTGCAGGGCGCATCCCGAGGGGGGATGCCGCAGGGTGGAGGAAACCAATGAAGCGGAAGTACTGGCTGCCGGTCGCGGCGGCGATGATGCTCGTGTTGCAGGTGGCGACGGTTCACGCAAAGGAAACCAAGCCTGACGTCAAGGCCACTACCAAGGATGAATTCGCTGCGGTAGCCGACCATGTTCGTCAGCAGATGGCTCCCGGCGGTCGGTTCGATTCCGTGAAGGCCAACGACCAGACCACGGTCAACCGTGACTTGGGCGCGATGGAATCGCTCTACGACAAGTTCGGCACGGTCGACGCGATGGATCAGGCGTCCAAGATCCAGCTTTTCAACAACCAGTCCGAAGTGAATGCGATCCTGACCCGCAACGACGCCAATCGCGAAGTATGCGAGCAGGTCAAGCCGATGGGTTCGAACATTCCCAAGACGGTGTGCAAGACCCAGCGCGAGATCAACCTCGAGAATGATCAGTCTCAGCGGATCATGCAGAACATGCAGCAAACCAAGAACGCGGTTGGCGGCCACTAAGCCCATTAACGGTGTTGTGAGTACCGGTTAACCACCGTGTAACTGCGGGACACCTATAAAGTCCCCACTGCAATTTGTTGGCACTTCCGCAAGGTCTGGTGACAGCAGATTTCGGTATCGGGGCAGTAGCTTGAGCCCAGGCGAGCGACCACGAGTCGAGCGGCCTGGGCTTTTTTCTTGCCCGATGCCCGGCCTCGTTCAGCTTTCTTCCCCGCGAGGCCCCTTTCCCCACCACAAGCTTGTTAAGCTTGTTGCCTCGGCCGGCCTCATGCCGGCTGCGTATGGAGGACGCATGCGCGTACTGGTGATCGAAGACAACAGCGATATCGCCACCAACATCGGCGATTATCTGGAAGACCGCGGCCATGTGGTCGATTTCGCCGGCGATGGCGTCACGGGGCTGCATCTGGCCGTCGTGCATGACTTCGACGTGATCGTGCTCGACCTGACCTTGCCGGGCATGGATGGCCTGGACGTGGCCCGCAAGCTGCGCCACGAAGCCCACAAGCAAACGCCGATCCTCATGCTCACCGCGCGCGATGCGCTGGAGCAGAAGCTCACCGGCTTTGAGTCCGGCGCCGACGACTACATGACCAAGCCGTTCGCCCTGCAGGAACTGGCAGCGCGCCTGGAAGTGCTGGCGCGTCGCGGCAAGGGTCCGCAGAGCCGCGTCCTCAAGGTGGGCGACCTCACCTACAACCTCGACACGCTCACGGTCACCCGTGAAGGCAAGTCGATCCAGCTCAACCCGATCGGGCTGAAGCTGCTGCAGGCCCTGATGGAGGCGAGCCCCTCGGTGGTGACCCGCCAGGATCTGGAGCAGCGCGTGTGGGGCGAAGAACTGCCCGACAGCGATTCGTTGCGCGTGCATATCCATGGCCTGCGTGCGGCCATCGACAAGCCGTTCGACAAGCCGCTGATCCACACGCGTCACGGTATCGGATATCGAATGGTCGAACCGGATGCAGTCCAGGCGTAAGCTCAGGTTTCGCCTGGTTGTCTCCTTCGCGCTGTTCGGTTTCGGCCTCAGCGCGTTGTTTGCGTTTGCGGCGCTGAATATTCGCAGTCGGGTGGAGGACCAGTTGGTCAACTCCAGCCTGATCGACGATGCGAAATACGCCAACCAGTTTGCCCAGGCGCACCCCGATGCGCCCGGGCCCGGGTCGCGCCTGATCACCGGCATGACCAAGAGCGAGCGCACGCTCTATAAGGCGCCGTTGACGTGGCAGAACCTGGATACGGGTGTGCACGACATCAACGAGGTCGCGGATGACGGCACGCAGCACCACTACAAGCTGGCGGTGTATCGCGAGAACGGCATCATCAGCTTTGTCCGTTACGACGTATCGCGTGAAGAGCTGGGCAAGCGCCAGCTGGTCATCAGCGTGATTGCCGCGGTGTTCCTGTTTGGCCTGCTGTCGTTGGTGCTTGGTTTTTGGCTGTCGAGGAAGGTGCTCAAGCCGGTCAGCGAGCTGGCGCGTCGCTTGCGCGACTTCCGCAAGAACGGCAAAGCCGAGCCGCTGGCGCCGCACTTTGCCGATGACGAGGTGGGCGAACTCGCGTTCGCACTCGATGAGTACTCGCAACGACTCACCGCGATGGTGGAGCGTGACCGCGAATTCAACTCTGACGTGAGCCATGAGTTGCGCACGCCGCTGGCTGTCATTTCCAGCACCACTGAACTGCTGCAGGGCTCGCCTGATCTGACCGACAAGTTGCGCGAGCGCCTCAAGCGCATCGAGCGTTCGTCGCGTCAAGCGACCGAACTGATCGAGGCGCTGTTGCTGCTATCGCGTGCGGAACGTCGCGGCCCCACCCGTGGCGAAACTACGGACGTGGGTAAGGTGGCGTCGGATGTGATCGAAAGCCAGCGCCCTCAGATGCGCGACAAGCCGCTGGAAGTGGAACTGCGGGTCAAGCAATCGGCAAGTATCAATGCGCCGGCGTCGGTGCTGGCCGTGGCGCTCACCAACCTGATCGGCAACGCCATCAAGTACACGCTCGAAGGCCGTGTCACGGTAGAGGTGAGCGCCGATCGCATCGAAGTGATCGATACCGGCCCGGGCATCAAGCCTGAAGATGCCGAGCGCCTGTTCCAGCGTGGTGTGCGTGGCGAAGGTGCTGGCGGTAGCGGTGCGGGATTGGGCCTGGCGATCGTGCGCCGCCTGTGTGATCTCTACGGGTGGGACGTGTCGATGCGTCCGCGTACCGATACCAACGGGGCAGTTGCGAGCATCGTGTTCGGCTGATCGAATTACGCAGGGTTTGCTTCGCTCTTCTGCTCGTCATTCCGGCGCAGGCCGGAATCCAGTGGCGATGCGTTTTAGTTTTCGCGCGAGCTTTCAGGGCAGGCTGTCATGACGCGTCAGCCGGGCACAGACGCTACTGGTTTCCGGCCTGCGCCGGAATGACACCTAAGGAAGGTAGCGATTGCCCCGCCAGCGCGCCAACACGCAGCGCCCTCAAAACAAAAGCGGCGCCATCACAGCGCCGCTTTCATGAAAGCCGCTTTCCTTCAAAAACTCAAAGCGGCTCCAACCAACCCCACTGGTCGTTGGTCTTGCCATTGAACAAGCCAAAGAACAGCTCCTGCAGGCGACGCGTCACGCGGCCGGCCTTGCCGCTGCCGATCTGCTTGCCGTCGACCGCGCGAATCGGCGTGATTTCCGCCGCCGTGCCGCACATCAGCAGTTCGTCACACAGGTAGAGGTATTCACGCGGGATATCGCGCTCGACTACCTCGATGCCGTCCTCGCGGGCCAGCGTCTTGATCGAGTCGCGCGTGATGCCGGCAAGAATGGATGCGCTGGCCGGGGTGGTGTGCAGCACGCCGTCGAACACCAGGAACAGGTTCTCGCCCGCGCCCTCGCTGAGCAGACCGGTGGAGGCCATGGCGATGCCTTCGCCGAAGCCCAGGCGGCGCGCTTCACGCGCGATCAGCTGGCCGGAAAGGTAATTGCCGCCGGCCTTGGCGCCGGCCGGAATGGTGTTGGGCGCAAAGCGCTGCCAGCTCGACACGCAGGCATCGATGCCGCTTTCGAGGGCTTCTGGGCCGAGGTAAGGACCCATCGGCCAGGCGGCGACGGCCACGTCGATCGGCGTTTCCGCCGACAGGCCGAAGCCACCCAGGCCGCGGTAGGCCACCGGGCGCAGGTAGGCGGCCGAGAGACCGTTCTTGCGCACGACTTCGCGGCAGGCGGCAGCGAGTTCGTCCTGCGAATAGGGCACGACCATGTCGTAGATCTTGGCCGACTGGTAGAGGCGCTTGAGGTGGTCGGTCAGGCGGAAAATCGCCGCGCCGTCCGGCGTGGCATAACTGCGGATGCCTTCGAACACCGACGAACCGTAGTGCAGCGCATGCGCCATCACGTGGGTGGTGGCGTCTTGCCAGGGCTTGATGGCACCGTTCTGCCAGATCCAATCGGGGTACTGCTGCGCCATGGGGGATCTCCGGGGAAAAATCGCGCCATGATACCGCGGCGGCGTGATGGGCGATTTTGCGCAGCACCAAAGGGGGAAGATCAGCGCCCCTGGAATTCAGCCCGAAGCGCGCAACCAAAGGCAGCCGGAGCGCCGCACCACGCTGAAGCGGGTCTCATGTGCCACGCCGCTGCCATCGCCCGATGCCGTGCGCACGACCAATTGCTGATCGCCGCCCGATGAGGGTGGCGACCGCGGCGCATCGGCGGCAGGCGAGTTCAACATCGGGTCGTCGCTGGGGGGCGGCGGCGAGTCGCCGATTTCCGAGGCCGTCCCGATGTCGAGCAGCGGACGCTGCATCAGCGAGCCAAGCGAGCGGATATTCGCGACCACGGCATCGCGACCATAGCCGTTCCAGATCATCAGGCCGGCCAGGCGATTGGGGTCGCGCGCAGCGAACGCGTCGATCATGCCCTGCCGCAGCGCGCCCACCGACGTGGCGCAGCTTACCGGCGGCGGCGTGGTGGTTCCGAGGGTCGAGACGGCCTGCGTTACCGGTGGTTTCGCGTCGACGGGCGGCGAGCTTACCGGCGTCGCCTGCAAGGCGGCGCACGGCTGATCGGTGAACAGCGGATTGCCGTCCGCGCCGATGCAGCGATGAATGCCATCCTGCGCCATGGCGCACAGCGGCAACAACAGCAGTAGCGCCCAGCCGATTCGCCTCATCCATCGAGCTTACGCCCGATGCCGTTGCTTATCCGTGCAGCCGGTCGAGGATCGCGAGCGTGGCACGCGCGCGGTTCAAGGTATAGAAATGCAGAGACGGCGCGCCGCCTTCCAGCAAGCGGCGGCACATTTGCGCCACCACGTCGGCGCCCAGCTCGCGGATCGAGGCGGCATCGTCGCCATGGGCAAGCATGCGCTTGGCGATCCAGCGTGGAATCTCCGCACCGCAGCCATCGGAGAAACGCTTGAGCTGCGAATAGTTGGAGATGGGCATGATGCCGGGCACGATCGGCACCTTCACGCCAAGCCGTCGCACGTCGTCGACGAAGCGGAAATACGCATCGGCGTTGAAGAAGTACTGCGTGATCGCGCCATCGGCGCCGGCGTCGACCTTGGCCTTGAAATGGCGCAGGTCGGCCAGCGCATCGTCGGCCTGCGGATGCATTTCCGGATAGGCGGCCACTTCGATATGGAAATGATCGCCCGAATGCTCGCGGATGAAACGCACCAGCTCGGAGGCATAACGGAAGTCGCCGGGCGTGGCCATGCCCGAGGGCAGGTCGCCACGCAGTGCAACGATGCGGCGATAGCCGGCCGCGCGGTAGTCGTCGAGCAGTGCGCCCAGTTCCGCGCGCGTCCCGCCCACGCAGGAAAGATGCGGCGCCACGTTGAGACCGTGGTCGGTGTGCAGGCGGTGCACGGTTTCACCGGTGTAGCTCAGCGTTGACCCGCCTGCACCAAACGTCACCGAGACGTACTCGGGCGAACGCGACTTGAGCAGCGCAGCGGCCTGGTCGAGCTGGGTGCGTTGTTCGTCGGTCTTGGGCGGGAAGAACTCAAAGCTGATGCTCGACATCGGGGTGGTCCCTGCGGTGGCGGTGGGCGAGAGTATATATCTCTTTCTCGCGATATAGAGATGTCTGGAAGAGGGCGGCCATTCAGGCCCCACCTGCGACAAACCGCGGCAGCCGATTCCCGCGCCGCCATTGATCCAGATCAATTGGCCAGTTCCGCCCGGCCCCCAGACTTCCCGCCGTTCAGTTATGCCTAGGAGTGGGCTTCATGGTGGGCGTCGAGGGGACTTACAACGACAAGGTCATACGGCAGTTTTCCGTGATGACCGTGGTCTGGGGCGTGGTCGGCATGCTGGTAGGCGTTTTCATCGCTGCCCAGCTGTATTGGCCCGCCCTCAATTTCGACGTGCCGTGGCTCAGCTACGGTCGTCTGCGCCCACTGCATACCAATGCGGTGATTTTTGCGTTCGGCGGTTGCGCGCTGTTCGCGACCAGCCTGTACACCGTGCAGCGCACCTGCCATGTGCGGCTGATCTCCGACAGGCTTGCCTCGTTCGTGTTCTGGGGCTGGCAGCTGGTGATCGTGGCGGCGGCGGTATCGCTGCCGTTGGGCTACACGCAGGGCAAGGAATACGCCGAGCTCGAGTGGCCGATCGACATCCTGATCACCATCGTGTGGGTGGCGTACGCGGTGCTGTTCTTCGGCACCATCGCCAAGCGCAAGGTGAAGCACATCTACGTCGCCAACTGGTTCTACGGCGCGTACATCATCACCATTGCGCTGTTGCACATCGTCAACAACCTGGCCATTCCCGCCGGCCCGATGAAGTCCTACTCGGTGTATTCGGGTGCGGTCGATGCGATGGTGCAGTGGTGGTACGGCCATAACGCCGTGGGTTTCTTCCTGACCACTGCCTTCCTCGGCATGATGTATTACTTCGTGCCCAAGCAATGCGATCGGCCGATCTATTCGTATCGCCTGTCGATCGTGCACTTCTGGGCCCTGATCGCCATCTACATGTGGGCGGGTCCGCACCATTTGCAGTACACCGCATTGCCCGACTGGGCACAGAACCTGGGCATGGTGTTCTCGCTGGTGCTGCTGGCGCCGTCGTGGGGCGGTGCGATCAACGGCATCCTCACGCTGTCGGGCGTCTGGTACAAGCTGCGCACCGATCCGATCCTGAAGTTCCTCGTCGTCTCGCTCTCGTTCTACATGATGAGCACGTTCGAGGGGCCGATGATGTCGATCAAGACGGTCAACTCGCTCAGCCACTACACCGACTGGACCATCGGCCACGTGCACGCGGGTGCGCTGGGCTGGGTCGCGATGATTTCCATCGGCTCCATCTACGCGATGCTGCCGCGCCTGCTGCGCCTGCCGAAGATGTATTCGATCAGGCTGATCGACCTGCACTTCTGGCTGCATACCATCGGCGTGGTGGTGTACATCGCCGCGATGTGGATCGCCGGCGTGACGCAGGGCCTGATGTGGCGTGCCACCGACCCTGACACCGGCACGCTTACCTATGCGTTCGTCGAAGCGCTCAATGCCACCAAGCCGTATTACGTGGTGCGTGTGGGCGGTGGCGTGATCGTGCTGGGCGGCATGCTGGTGATGGCATGGAACGTATTGAAGACTTTCCGCCTGGCCGCCGCGAGCACCGAGCCGCAACCGCTGCTCATGCCCGATGCCGCCGATGCGCGTGCCTGAGGGAACAGACATGAGCAATGCACACGCTAAACTCGAAAAAAACATCGGCCTGATGGGCATCCTGGTCGCGGTCGCGGTGTCCTTTGGCGGACTTGCCGAAATCGTGCCGCTGATGTTCCAGGCGGAAACGATCAAGCCATTGCCGGGCATCAAGCCCTATCCGGCGCTGCAGCTGGCGGGCTTTGACGTCTATGTCCGCGAAGGTTGCTACAACTGCCACTCGCAGATGGTGCGCACGCTGCGCTTTGAAACCGAGCGTTACGGCCACTATTCGCTGGCGGGTGAATCGGTCTACGACCATCCGTTCCAGTGGGGCAGCAAGCGCACCGGTCCCGATCTCGCCCGCGTGGGTATGCGCGGCTATTCCGACGACTGGCATCGCGCGCATCTGCACAATCCGCGCGACGTCGTGCCGGAGTCCAACATGCCCGGCTATCCGTGGCTGGCGGACAACAAGCTCGATGGCCAGGAAGTCGCCACGCATATGCGCGCGCTCAAACGCATCGGCGATCCGTACAGCGAAGAAGAGATTGCCGGCGCGGCCAAGGCGGTCGAGGGCAAGACCGAGCTCGACGCGGTGATCGCTTATCTGCAGGCGCTGGGCACGCATGTGTCGCAGGCCGACATGCAGGCTGCCGAAGGAGCGGAGTGAGATGGTCCCTGGACTGATTACCGCGTTCCTGCTGGTGCTCTTCGTCGGCGCCTGTATCTGGATCTGGCGGCCGGGCACGAAGCCCGCCATGGATGCCGCCGCGCAAATGCCGCTGAACGATGACAAGGAGGAAATCGCATGACTTCCGGATGGACCTGGTACGTCATCGCCATCGTGGTGGCCAACCTGATCGGCTGCGTGTGGCTGTTGCGTACCAATACGCGCCGCAGTCCGACCGATCCCAAGCCTGATGAAACCGGCCACGTGTGGGACGGCAACATCACCGAGTACAACAAGCCGCTGCCACGTTGGTGGATCAATCTGTTCTACATCACCATCGTGTTCGCTGTGGGCTACCTGATCTGGTACGGCGTCGGCACGTTGCAGGGCCTGGGACATTGGAGCTCGCAAAAGGAGTGGGCGTTGGAGTCGGCGGCTGAAGATGCACGCCTGGACGACACCCTGAAGCTTTACGCCGGCCAATCCATCGACGTGCTGGCCAAGAACCCGCAGGCGGTCGCGATGGGCCGCACGATCTTCATCAATCGCTGTGCGGCTTGCCATGGTTCAACGGGTCACGGCGCCACTGGCTTCCCGGATCTGACCGACGACATCTGGCATTGGGGCGGCACGCCGCATCGCATCCTGGAGACGATCCAGGAGGGCAGGCAGGCGGTCATGCCCGCCTGGGCCACCACGCTCACGGCACAAGGCGGACCGACGGCGGTCGATGACACGATTGCCTATGTGTTGTCGCTGTCCAAACCGGCGCAAGCCAGGGACGAGGCAAGCGAGCGCGGCGAGAAGCTGTTCCAGACCACCTGCGTGGCCTGCCATGGGCCGCAGGGCAAGGGCAATCAAGTCGTGGGCGCGCCCGATCTCACCGATAGCTATTGGCTCTACGGCAGCAGCAAGGCCTCGCTGCACAAGACGTTGAACGAAGGCCGCCAGGGCGTCATGCCTGCGTGGAAGCCGGTGCTTGGCGATACGCGTACACGTTTGGTCGGTGCCTATGTGTGGACCTTGTCGCCGCACAAGGATGCGCCGCCGGCAGGTGCGGTGGTCGCCGAATGATCGACAGGAATACCGCCGTCACTCACGAGCGCGAGCCCGCACCGGTCGCGCAGCATCTTGGTGCCTTGCTCTGGCCCAGCTTCTTCGTGGCGGGCGTGGTGACGGTGGTGTTCTTTGCCTTCATCGATCCGATCGCCTTGCGGGACATCACCTTTCCCTCGCTGAAGATCGGGCGCGAACTCGGCTACACGCTGGGTTTCTTCCTGATCTGGCTGGCCACGGCCTCGTCCAGCCTGTTTACCTGGATCCTGCTGCGCCCTAGCCGCGCGGTGCGATCACTTCCCCGTTCCGGTAAGACACCATGAGCCGCCGCATTCCGCTCCAGGTCATCGATGACGGGAGCGATTCGTACTACGTCAGCGAACGCAAGGTCTATCCGCGTGACGTCTCGGGCCGCTTCAATCGCCTGCGGGTGGCTGCGGTCCTCTGGTTGCTGGGCATGTACTACAGCTTTCCCTGGCTGACATGGCAGGGCCGGCAGGCTGTCTTGCTGGATCTGCCTGCGCGCAAGTTCCATGTGTTTGGATGGCTGTTCCTGCCGCAGGACTTCCTGTTTCTGTCGGTGCTATTGATCATCGCGGCGCTGGCGCTGTTCTTCTTCACTGCGCTCGCCGGCCGCTTGTTCTGCGGCTACGCGTGTCCGCAAACAGTCTGGACCGAAGTGTCCCTGTGGATCGAGCGCTGGTGCGAAGGTGATCGCAACAAGCGCATCAAACTGGATGCCGGCGGCTGGACGCGCGAAAAGATCCTGCGCAAGAGTGCACGCCACGCGCTGTGGATCGTGTTCTCGCTGTGGACCGGCTTCACTTTCGTGGGCTACTTCAGTCCGATTGGCGAGCTGGCGCGCCGTACGCCTTTCCAATGGGGCGGATGGGAAGCGTTCTGGATCCTGTTCTATGCTTTCGCCACCTGGGGCAATGCGGGCTTTCTGCGGCAGCAGGTCTGCAAGTACATGTGTCCTTACGCGCGCTTCCAGAGTGCGATGTTTGACCGCAACACCCTGCTGATTGCCTATGACCCGATGCGGGGCGAGCCGCGCGGGCCACGCAAGCGCGGACTGCAAAGCGTGCTTGAACGTGCACGGGGTTTGCTCGACACGATCACGGCCTACGACTACGTGTTCCGCGCCAGCCAGCACCCTTCCGCGGCGGACAATCGCGCACAGGCCGGCGGCACGATCACGCTGGCCGCCTTGGGCGAAGAGGCCAAGCCGCTGCCCAGGTTCGCGCTGGAGGAGTTGGGCGACTGCATCGACTGCACCATCTGCGTGCAGGTTTGCCCGGTCGGCATCGATATCCGCAACGGCCTGCAATACGAATGCATTGCGTGCGGCGCCTGTATCGACGCCTGCGACGAGGTGATGGGCAAGGTCGGTTATCCCACGGGACTGATCCGCTACACCACCCAGAACCAGATCGATGGAAAGCCAGCCAGCGTCGTGCGCGTCCGCATCCTGGTCTACGGGGTGTTGCTATTCGCCCTGATGGGCGGCTGGCTCTACGGCGTGACCCATCGCAGTCCACTGATGGCCGAAGTGCTGCGCGACCGCAATGCGATGTACAGCGAGGCCGCCAATGGCGACATCCAGAATGCTTACACGCTGAAGTTGGTCAACAAGGCGCAACAGGCGCATCGCTTCGCCATTGAAGTGCGCTCCGCCGACGTCGCCGAGATCCGATTGGGCGGGGGAACGAAAGCGGTACTCGCGCAGAGCGGCGAAGTGCTCTCGATACCACTCACGGTGTCCGCCACGTCGGAAACGACCGGGCGTCATGAAGTGACATTCCACGTGCGCGATCTCGACGCCGCTGCTTCCGTCGATGTCAAAAGCAGCTTCTTTGGACCTCTGCCATGAACCAGACACGCAGTACCTGGCGCGAACCGATGGTGTGGATGCTGGTGGGCCTGCCACTGGCATCGGTGGCCATCGGATTCGCCTTGCTGTTTGCAGCCGTGCACCCCGGCCGCGAAGACATGGAAACCGTCACCCAGGCCACCCATGTGGGCAGGATGCTGGTATCGGCGCAGGATGCGCCTGTCACCGAAGTCGCCACCAAGGGCCTGGTACTTCGATTGAAGGGCGACATGATCGAGGCCGTACCGATGGATGGCGACTTCCCGCGGGGCGGCAAGCTGCGGCTCACGCTCAAGGCCAGCGAGTCGCAGGCCGTCGACCGTACCGTGGAACTGTCGCCCAGCGAATTAGGCTGGCGCGGCGTGGGATCGATGGACGGTGGACATGACTGGCTGGTCGAGCTGAGTCCCGACAACGCGGCCTGGTCGCTGCGCGGACACTGGACGGCGCAAGCACGAGCCACTCGCCTGACGCCCTGATCGTGGACCGCGCCGTCGACGCCGACCCGGCGGGTCGGACACTGCTCTGCTACCACTGCGGCGAATCGCTGCCGCATGAGCCGCTGCAGCTCGACGTCGATGGCGTGCCTCGTGGTTTCTGCTGTCACGGCTGCGTCGTCGCCGCCGAGTGGATTCGCCATTCCGAGCTCGGCGACTATTACCGGCTACGCAGTGCTGCGGCGGCGCGCGTTGAAGACGTGCCCGATCTCGCCAGCTGGGATCGCGATGACTTGCTGGGTGAACACGCCTCGCCCGTGGCCGGTGGCCTTGAAATCACCTTGCTGACGGACGGCATGCGCTGCGCGGCCTGTGCGTGGCTGATCGATCAGGCACTGCGGCGTGAGCCGGGAGTTTTCGACACGAGTGCCAACGCGGTGACGGGGCGTATCCGCATCGGCTGGAACCCGGTGCAGGCGCGACTGTCGCAGCTGCTTGGACGCCTGGCGATGCTGGGTTATCGCCCTTACCTGGCCACGGGCGCCGCACGTGAGCGCGAGCGCGTAGCCGAACATCGCCGTTGGCTCACGCGTTTGGGCGTCGCTGGCCTGGGTGCGATGCAGACCATGATGTTTTCCGAGGCCTTGTACCTGGACTTCGGCCATCACATGGCCGGGGCGACGCGTGACTTCTTTCGCTGGATCGCCTTCCTGGTCGCCACGCCCGTGGTGTTCTACTCAGGCTGGCCGTTTCTGCAGGGCTGCTGGCGCGAACTGCGACAGCGCCGTCCAGGCATGGATACCTTGATCGCCAGCTCGACGATGCTGGCTTACTTTGCGAGCGTGGTGGAAACCGTCCGTGGCGGGGCGCAGATCTGGTACGACGCCGCGACCATGTTCGTATTCCTGTTGCTCACTGCGCGACTGCTGGAGCAGCGCGCGCGTCGCGTCGCCAGTGCACAGGTGGATGCGCTTGCGCGAGCACGACCTACATTGGCGGTGCGCGAACGTGCCGATGGCGGCAGGGAATCGGTGCCGGTGGCATCGCTTCAGGTCGGCGATATCGTCTGCATAGCGGTGGGCGAGGTCGTGCCCGCCGATGGTTGCCTGCTTACGGCGGAAGCATCGTTTGAAGAAGCATTGCTCACCGGCGAGTCGCGTCCGGTCACCCGCGCCAAGGGCGCCACGATCTACGCAGGTACGGTGTGTCGCGAAATTCCTGCACGGCTTGAGGTGATGCAAACAGGGTCGGCAACGCGCTTGTCGCAGCTAGCGCGATTGGTCGAGCAAGCGCAATCGGAACGCCCGCACCTGGCGCGCATCGCCGATCGCATCGGCAGTGCGTTCGTCTCGGTGCTGCTGGTGCTGGCGGTGATCCTCTACGCCGCCTGGCGCTTCTACGATCCGTCCCGTGCCTTCGAAGTCACACTGTCGCTGCTGGTCGTCAGTTGTCCCTGCGCGCTTTCCTTGGCGGTGCCTGCCGCGTTGGCGGCAAGCCATGGGGCGCTGGCACGCATGGGCGTGCTCTCTATCCGCGCTGGCGGACTGGAACAGCTTGCGCGGGTCAGCGACATGGTGTTCGACAAAACCGGCACTCTGACCCGTGTGCAGCTTGCGGTGGGTGAGGTACATGCGTTTGCGGAGATATCGTCCGCCATGGCCTTGCAGATGGCAGCCGCGTTGGAACGCGACAGCACCCATCCGATTGCCCTGGCCTTCGCCGATACGAATACAACGCTGCAGGCGCATGACCGGCGCACGGTGACGGGGCAAGGTGTGCTTGGCAAGATCGAAGGCAACGTGTGGAGACTGGGGCGCGCATCGTTTGCGGGGCGGCGCGAAGACGATGGCCAGCTGTGGCTCGGCGATGGCCAGCGGTTGGTCGCGCGGTTCTCGCTGCAGGAGAGCTTGCGCGTGGGCGCTGCCGAGGCCATCACTGCGCTGCAGGCGCTTGGCGTCGAGATCTATCTTGCCAGCGGCGATGCGGCCATGCCGGTGCAGCGTCTGATGACCGAGTTGAAGATCGGCAGGGCGCATGCCCGACAGTCGTCCGAGGACAAGCTGGCGCTGGTGCGTGCGCTGCAAGCCAAGGGGCGCGTGGTGGCGATGGTGGGCGATGGGCTGAACGATGCGCCGGTGCTCGCCGGTGCCGATGTATCGATCGCCATGGGCGAGGGCGCCTCGCTGGCACAGCGCGCCGCCGATATGGTGCTGACCTCGCCATCGCTGCTGCGCCTCCCTGAGGCCATTGCGCTTTCACGGCAGACGCAGCGCATCATCCGCCAGAACTTTGCCTGGGCGGTGGCCTATAACGTGCTCGCGCTGCCCCTGGCCATGACCGGGCACGTGACGCCAGCCATCGCGGCCCTTGGCATGGCGCTGTCCTCACTGGTCGTGACCATCAATGCACTTCGATTGACGCGTTCGCGAAAACCAGAGGCGACGCGATGATCATCCTGCTCATGCTGGTGCCGCTGAGTTTGATGCTGCTTGCCTTCGCGATCGGTGCGTTCGTGTGGGCCGTGCGCAAGGGGCAGTTCGACGACATGGATACGCCGGCGCTGGATATCCTGCGTGACGACAGCCGGCCTGCGCCGTCGTCTTCTGCAGAGGGGAATCTCCCGGGCAAGGACGTCGACCGTCGTGGCAATTGACTCGCTGGCCCTGTCGGCCGCGCTGCTCACGGGCGTGCTTGGCGGTGTGCACTGCGCTGCCATGTGCGGTGGCATCGCTACGGGTTTCTCGATGTGGTCGCCTCGCCACGGACTGATGGCGTCGGTGCAGTTGAATGCGGGTCGCGCGCTGGGCTACGCGCTGGCGGGCGCATTGGTAGGCGGACTGGGCGACGGCGTGTTGCGCTTGTTCGAATGGCATGCGTTGATCGTCGGTTCGCGCGTTGCGATGGGGTTGGTGCTGATGTTGGTAGCGTGGCGCTTGCTCGATCAGCGGGGGCGCCCGCGTTTCCTCGGGCGCCCGGCGACACGCGTATGGCGCTGGCTGCAACCGTTGCAGCGACGTTTGCTCCCAGCGAATACGCCTCTTCGACGACTTGTTGCCGGCATGCTGTGGGGATGGATGCCCTGTGGCCTCAGTGGAACATTGCTTGCTGCTGCGTGGTTTCAAGCGAGCGCTGCCGGCGGTGCGGCCATCATGGCGGCGTTTGGTCTGGGCACGTGGTTGATGATGGTGCCGCTCACCTGGTCCGGCGCGCGTGTGGGACGTTGGATGCAGCACGCAGGAGCGCGTCGTGGCGTGGCGGCGTTTGTATTGCTGGCTGGCGTGATGACGATGGCGGGGCCGTGGTTGATGCAGGTGCCTTCGCTGCATGGCCTCATGGGTTGGCTGGGATGCGGGCCGCTTCGTTGAGTCGCGCACAGGGTGCGCTCCCACACGTTGGCGGCATCCCTGTGGGAGCGCACCCTGTGCGCGACGCCGTTCGCCTCGCGGCCAGAAAAAGGCCGCCTTTCGGCGGCCTTTTCGATCTGCCCAAAGGCAAGCGATCAATAACGGTAATGATCCGGCTTGTACGGGCCTTCCACCGGCACGCCGATGTAGGCAGCCTGGTCCGGGGTCAGCTTGGTGAGCTTCACGCCGATCTGCTCAAGGTGCAGGCGAGCCACTTCCTCGTCCAGCTTCTTGGGCAGGCGATAGACCGTCTTGTCGTAGAAGTCCTTGTTCGCCCACAGGTCGAGCTGGGCCAGCGTCTGGTTGGAGAAGCTGTTGGACATCACGAAGCTCGGGTGGCCATGGGCGCAGCCCAGGTTCACCAGGCGGCCTTCGGCCAGCATGTAGATGCTGCGACCGGTCTGCTCGAACGTATAGCGATCAACCTGCGGCTTGATGGTTTCGCGCGACACGCCCTTGGCGGTGTTCAGGCGATCCATCTGGATTTCGTTGTCGAAGTGGCCGATGTTGCACACCAGGGCGTTGTTCTTCATCGCCGCCATGTGCTCCAGCGTGATGATGTCCTTGTTGCCGGTGGTGGTGACGTAGATGTCGCCCAGGCCCAGGGTGTCTTCAATGGTGGTGACCTGGAAGCCTTCCATCGCAGCCTGCAGGGCGTTGATCGGGTCGATCTCGGTCACGATCACGCGAGCGCCGAAGCCCTTGAGCGAATGCGCGCAACCCTTGCCCACGTCGCCGTAGCCGCAGACCACGGCCACCTTGCCAGCGACCATCAGGTCGGTCGCGCGCTTGATGCCGTCGGCCAGCGATTCGCGGCAGCCGTAGAGGTTGTCGAACTTGCTCTTGGTCACCGAGTCGTTGACGTTGATGGCCGGCACCAGCAGCTTGCCGGCTTCGGCGAGCTGGTAGAGGCGATGCACGCCGGTGGTGGTTTCTTCGGACACGCCCTTCCATTCGGCGGCGATCTTCTTGAACCAGCCCGGACGGGCGGCGGCGGTGCGCTTGACCAGATCCTTGATGACCTGCTCTTCGTGGTTGCCGCTGGGCGTGTTGACCCAGTCGCTGCCGTCTTCCAGTTCCACGCCCTTGTGGATGAACAAGGTGGCGTCGCCGCCGTCGTCCACGATCAGCTGCGGGCCGAGCTCACCCGGGTGGGTCAGCATGTCGAGCGTGCACTCCCAGTACTCTTCCAGCGTCTCGCCCTTCCAGGCGAACACCGGCAGGCCACCGGCGGCGAGGGCCGCGGCGACGTCGTCCTGGGTGGAGAAGATGTTGCACGAGGCCCAGCGCACCGACGCACCCAGCTCACGCAGGGTTTCGGCGAGCACGGCGGTTTCCTTCGTGCAATGCAGGGAGCCGGAAAGGCGCACGCCCTTGAGCGGCTTTTCCTTGGCGTAGCGGGCGCGGATCTGCATCAGGCCCGGCATTTCTTCTTCGGCCATGCGGATGCGGCGGCGGCCGAGTTCGGCGAGCGACATATCGCGGACCTTGAAGTCCTGCGAGGCGGAATCCTTGGTAACTGCGTTCATTTGGCTTAGCTCCGGGTGTTGCGGCTGAGAGCCGCATCGTTGTCCGGGCGCCGTTACAGTGAAAATCCGTCGAGCCTGGCCGGGTTCGTGGAACACATGGGTGTGCACGGAGCCGCGGTCGCAGCGCCCCTCGACGGGACGCATGAGTATAGCGTCCCTCGATGATGGTTTCGTGGCCGGCGGCCGTCCGGTTCAGCCGAACCATGACTGATGGCCTGGTTCGGCCGGCCGCCCAGGGGGTAATGTCGCAGGAGTCATGACACAGGGGATCGTCTCGTATGGATAGGTCGCTGCGCCCTTTCATCATCGCCGGCTTGCTGCTGGTTGCCTCACCGCTCGTGCTCGCCGATTCGAAGGCCCCAGCGCCCGTCACGGCGCCGGCGTCGGGCTATCTCACACCGCCCGCGCCCTTGCAGGCATTAGTGGATGCACCGCGTCCGCCACAGCTGTCGATCAGCCCGCATCGCGACCTGCTGGCCCTCACGCAGACGCCGCCGCTGCCGGGCATCGACGTGGTCGCGCAGCCGGAGCTGAAACTGGCCGGCCTGCGCATCAATCCGCGCACTTATGCGCAGAGCCGCTTCGTGTTCGGCAGCGACCTGTGGCTGATGGACGTGGCCACCGGCAAGGAGATCCGCCTGCAGGGTCTGCCCAAGCCGCTCTCCATCGCTACCTCCGCGTGGTCGCCGGACCAGCGCTATCTGGCCTTCAACCAGGTCAATGCGCGTGAAGGCACCAATGAGTTGTGGCTAGTCGATATCGGTGCGCGCACCACACGTCGCCTGATCTCGTTGCCGCTGAACACCGTGGCCGGCCGCGGCTACCGCTGGATGCCGGACAGCTCGCAGCTGCTGGTGCAGTTGCAGCCAGAGGGGCAGGGCGCCGCGCCGGTCGGCAACAGCATTCCGACCGGTCCCGATACGCAGCAGACGCAGGCCGGCAGTGGCGTGAAGGCGATCCGCACCTACGAGGACATGCTGCGCAACGAAGACGATGCGAAGCTGTTCGAGTACTACCTGCGTTCGCAGTCCGCGCTGGTGTCGCTGGACGGCAAGGTCACCAAGCTTGGCGAGTCAGCCCTGACGCTGGGTATCGCGCCATCACCGGATGGGCACTATTTGCTGCGCGAACGCGTGGAGCGCCCATTCTCCTATCTCGTTCCCGTGGACAGCTTTCCGCGTCGTATCGAAGTGCTCGATCGCGACGGCAAGCTGGTGAAGGAGATTGCCCATCTGCCCTTGGTGGAAGGCTTGCCCACCGGCAACGACGCCGTACCCACCGGCGTGCGCGAGATCACCTGGCGCGCCGATGCACCGGCGACCCTGGTGTGGGCCGAGGCACAGGACGGCGGCGATCCGGCACGCAAGACGGACATCCGCGACCTTGTGCAGATGCAGTCGGCGCCGTTCGATCAGGCACCAGTCACGCTCGCGAAACTCGGCAGTCGCTACGGCGGTGCGTACTGGGCCAACGGCGATCTGGCGCTGATCGACGAGTTCTGGTGGAAAACGCGCCACGTGAAGCAATGGCGCGTATCACCCGACCACCCGACGCAAGCGCCGGCCCTGGTGCGCGAGGGTTCCTCGGAGGACCGTTATCACAACCCCGGTACGCCCGCGACCATGCTCGATGAGCACGGCGAATCGCGCCTCATCGTCACCGCCGACGGTCAAAGCATCTACCGCCTCGGCGAAGGCGCTTCACCCGAAGGCGACCGCCCCTTCATCGATCGCGTCAACCTGCAGTCGGGCAACAGCACGCGACTGTTCCAGTCGCAGGCGCCTTACTACGAGGCCCCGCAGGTCTTGCTGGATGCGGAGGGAACGCGTGCGCTGGTTTCGCACGAATCGCCCACCGAGCCGACCAACTACTACGTGCGTGACCTGGCCGCGAACGGCAAGCTGCACGAGCTCACCCATTTCCCGAATCCGCTGCCGCAGTTGAAGGGTGTGAAGAAGGAGCAGATTCGTTACAAGCGCAAGGATGGGGTGGAGCTCACGGCGACTTTGTATCTGCCGCCCAACTACGATCCGAAGAAGGACGGCCCGCGCCCGATGCTGATGTGGGCTTATCCGGCCGAGTTCAAATCGGCGGATGCGGCGGGACAGGTCACCGACTCGCCGTATCGTTTCAACCGCATCAGCTACTGGGGTCCGCAGGCGTTCCTCACCATGGGCTATACGGTGCTGGACAACTTCTCCGTGCCCATCGTGGGCGAGGGCAGCAAGGAACCCAACGACACGTACATCCCGCAGCTCGTGGCCAGTGCGGAAGCCGCAGTCGATGAAGTAGTGCGCCGTGGCGTGGCCGATCGCAACCGCATCGCGGTGGGCGGCCACTCCTATGGCGCGTTCATGACCGCCAACCTGCTGGCGCATACGCGCCTGTTCAAGGCCGGCATCGCGCGCAGCGGCGCGTACAACCGTACGTTGACGCCGTTTGGCTTCCAGTCCGAAGAGCGCAACTACTGGCAGGCAACGGACGTCTACAACACGATGTCGCCGTTCAACTATGCGGAGAACATCAAGGACGCGCTGTTGATGATCCACGGCGAGCAGGACAACAACTCCGGCACCTTCCCGATCCAGAGCGAGCGCATGTATGCCGCCATCAAGGGCTTGGGCGGCACCTCGCGCCTGGTCCTGCTGCCGAACGAGGCGCATGCCTATCGTGCACGCGAATCGATCATGCAGATGCTGGCGGAGATGAATAGCTGGCTGGAGACGTATGTGAAGCAGGCGAAGCCGGCATCGGAAGCCATGAAGTCGGCCGCACCGTAGCCATAGAAGCAAGAGCGCCTTCGGGGCCGAGCGGCCCTTCGCAGGTCATCCCTGCGGAGGCCCTTGACCGTCATCCCTGCGAAAGCAGGGATCCAGCGCCTTGGCACTCCGTGGCGCAATGAAGGCGCTGGATTCCTGCTTTCGCAGGAATGACGGCAAACGGGAGGTGACGGGTGCGAGCTGGCACGTGAACCGTTTTTGTCGCGCTGCACAAATCATCTCTCGTTGCGGTAGTCTTGGACGTCCAGACATCCGCAACGTGGCATCGATGAACCAGCACCGCAGTCCTGAGTTCGCCCCGCACGACGCGCCTCTGCGCGAAGACGTTCGCCGTCTCGGTACCCTGGTCGGCAATATGCTGGCCGAGCAGATCTCGCCGGACTTCCTCGAGGAGGTCGAGCGCATCCGTACCGCGGCCATCGAGCGCCGCGTGGAAGACGCACCGCTGGACGTGCTGGGCAGCTTGCTTACCGGGCTGGACACGGACAAGGCCGAGTCGCTGGCGCGCGCGTTTGCCACCTATTTCCAGGCGGTGAACATCGCCGAACGCATCCATCGCATCCGCCGCCGTCGCGACTATCAGCGCGAAGGCGGAGCGCCTCAGCCCGAATCGCTGCTCGACGTGCTGATGCGGCTGAAAGCACAAGGCGTGGAAGCGGGCGAACTGATCGAATGGCTGGAACGGTTACAGGTGGAACCAGTTTTCACCGCGCACCCGACAGAGGCCGTGCGTCGCTCGCTGCTGGAAAAAGAGCAGTCCATCGTGCGCGCCCTGGTCGATAACTTCGATCCCACGCGAACGCCGCAGGAACGCAAGGAAGACGACGACCGCATCTTCATGGCCTTGAGCGCCGGTTGGCAGACTGCCGAAGCGTCGTCGGTGAGTCCTACCGTGCAGGACGAGCACCACCACGTCGGCTTCTATCTCGCCAATCCCATCTATCGCATCGTGCCGGCGCTCTACGAATCCTTGGCCGATGCGCTGCAGACCGTCTATGGCGTGGCCGTGCCGATTCCGCGCCTGCTGAGCTTCGCCACTTGGGTGGGTGGCGACATGGATGGCAATCCGAATGTCGGCGCCGCCACCATCGCCAACAGTCTCTCCACCCAGCGCGCGCATGTGCTGGAGCATTACATCGAAGATATCGCCGGCCTCGCGCGCCTGCTGAGCCAGACGGAAGATCGCGTGCACGTGGGCAGCGATCTGGCCAACCGCCTGCTCGACTATCGCACGCGTTTTCCCGAGGCCGCCGCCAAGGTGCGGCCGCGCCACGCCGATATGCCGTACCGCAGCCTGCTCACCATCATCGGTGCACGTCTGCAGGCCACGCTTGAGGACGATCATCCCGAGGGTTACACCTGCGCCGACGAACTGCTGGACGACCTGCGCCTGATCGCGGTGAGCCTGATCGATCACCATGGCCTGCATGCCGGCGCTTATGCGGTGCGTCGCCTGATCTGGCGCGTGCGCACGTTCGGCTTTCATCTCGCGCGTCTGGATGTGCGCCAGGATTCGCGCGTGCACGACGATGCGCTGGGGCAACTGTTGAAGGACGATGACTGGTCCTCGCGCAGCGCAGATGAGCGCACCGAGCGCCTGCGTCCGTACGCTGGTGGCCAAGAATCGCTGCCCCATAGTGACGACGCCACTGTCACTGCGCTGCACGACGTGTTCGCCACCCTGCGCGACGCGCGCGGACGTTACGGTGCGGATTCGCTGGGTCTGTACATCATCAGCATGGCGCGCTCCGCCGCCGACGTGCTGGCGGTACTCGCGTTGGCGCGTTACGGCGGCCTGAGCAAGGAAGGCCGCGTGCCGCTGGACGTGGCGCCCTTGTTCGAAACGGTGGACGACCTGACCAATGCGCCAGCGACCTTGCGCGCGCTGCTCGATGATCCCGTCTATCGCGACCATCTCGCTTCGCGCGGCAATCGCCAGTGGGTGATGCTCGGCTATTCCGACAGCGGGAAGGATGGCGGTACGCTCGCTTCGCGCTGGGGTTTGCAGCGCGCCCAGGTGGAATTGCTGGAGGTGGCGGCCGACGCCGACATCCGACTGTCGTTCTTCCACGGTCGTGGCGGCTCCGCCAGCCGCGGCGGTTCGCGCATCACGCCCGCCCTGATGTCCTCGCCGCGCGGTTCGGTGGCTGGCGTGTTGCGCGTGACCGAGCAAGGCGAAGTGATCCATCGCAAGTACGGCATCCGCGCACTTGCCCTGCGCAATCTCGAACAGACGGTGGGTGCCGTGTTGCGCGCCTCGCTGCGCCCACGCACGCAAGAGGCGCGCGAAGACGACTGGCGCGAACGCATGAGCCGGCTCGCGGCGCGTAGTCGCGAGCAATACCGAGCCTTCGTGGATCGCGACGGTTTCGTCGACTACTTCCGCTCAGCCACGCCGATCGACGTGATCGAGCGCATGACTTTGGGTTCACGCCCCGCACGTCGCCGCAGCATGCGTGGCGTGCAGGATCTTCGGGCGATTCCGTGGGTGTTCGCGTGGACGCAGTGCCGCTCGATCCTGCCGGGCTGGTACGGACTGGGCACGGCACTGGAGTTCGGCGCTGCGGAATATGGCGAGCAGGCGATGTCTGAAATGGCGCACGACTGGCCGTTCTTCGCCAACATGTTAGACGACGTGTCGATGGTGCTGGCCAAGAGCGATCTTGGCATCGCCGAAGCTTTCTCCAGACTCGCCGGCCCGTCGCACGAGCCGTTCTTCGGATTGATCCGGGAGGAATTCGAGCGCACGCGCCATTGGCTGATGCAGCTCAAGCGCAACGACAGCCTGCTGCAGAATGCGCCACGACTGGCGACTTCCATCGACCTGCGCAATCCCTACGTCGATCCGATGAGCCTGCTTCAGGTCGACCTGCTCAAGCGCTGGCGCGAAGGAGGGGAAAGCGACGAAGCGTTGCTTGCTGCGCTGGTGGCGTGCGTGAATGGTGTGTCGCAGGGGTTGCAGAATACGGGTTGAGACTGAGGCAGTCGCGCACAGGGTGCGCTCCCACAACGAGCGCTCGTTTGTGGGAGCGCACCCTGTGCGCGACTGCCCTTCGCGTCAACCGTCCAGCTCTGCCCAACGCGCATACGCCGTATCCAGCTCCGCCTGCAACTTGGACAACGCTTCGTTCGCCTTGGTAAGTGCCGCGTTGTCCTGCCGGAAAAACTCCGGATCGTTCATCGCCTCGCTGCGCGCGGCAATGTCGGCTTCCAAAGTTTCAATTTTCTTCGGCAACTGCTCCAGCTCTCGCGCATCCTTGTAGCTGAGTTTGCGCTTTGCCTCTGCGACTGGCGCCGCGGCGACTGCGACGGTCTTCTCAAGCGACTTGATCGAGGGCGCCAATGCCGACGGCCGCTGGCGCAGCCAGTCGGTGTAACCGCCCACGTATTCGCCGATCTTGCCGTGGCCTTCGAGCACCAGCGTGCTCGACACCACGTTGTCGAGGAATTCGCGGTCATGCGACACCAGCAGCAGGGTGCCCTGGTATTGCGTGAGCAGTTCTTCCAGCAACTCCAGCGTTTCCACGTCCAGATCGTTGGTGGGTTCGTCCATCACCAGCAGGTTGGACGGCTGCGCGAACAACTTGGCGAGCAGCAAGCGATTGCGTTCGCCACCCGACAGCCGCGTGATCGGCGCACGCGCGCGTTCCGGCGAAAACAGGAAATCCTGCAGGTAGCCGATGATGTGCTTGCGCGAACCATTGAGCTCGATGAATTCGCGGCCTTCGGCCACGTTGTCCAGCGCGTTGAGCTTGTCGTTGAGCTGCACGCGATGCTGGTCGAAATAGGCGATCTGGATGCCGGTGCCCAGCGTGGCGTGGCCGCGATCGGGCTTGAGTTCGCCCAGCATGATCTTCAGCAGGGTGCTCTTGCCGGCGCCGTTGGGGCCAATGATGCCCACGCGGTCACCGCGCATAATGGTGGTGCTCAGGTTCTCGATCAGCACGCGGCCGCCGTAACTCTGGTGCACGTGCTCCAGGTCGATCACCTTCTTGCCCGACGCCTGCGCATTGGCCATCGTCATCTTGACGTTGCCGGAGAGTTCGCGACGCTGCGAACGTTCCACGCGCAACGCCTTCAGGGCGCGCACGCGGCCTTCGTTGCGCGTGCGGCGTGCCTTGATGCCCTGGCGGATCCACACTTCTTCCTGCGCGAGCTTCTTGTCGAAGTGGATGTTGGCCTGTGACTCGGCGTGCAGGCGTTCTTCGCGGCGGCGCAGGTAGTTGTCGTAGTCGCCGGGCCAGTCGGTGAGCTGGCCGCGATCGATCTCGACGATGCGCGTGGCCAGAGCACGCAGAAAGCTACGGTCATGCGTGATGAAGATGATGCTGCCTTCGAACTGGCGCAGGAATGCTTCGAGCCAGCCGATGGCTTCGATGTCGAGGTGGTTGGTGGGTTCGTCGAGCAGCAGCACATCAGGCTTGCGCACCAGCGCCTGCGCCAGCAGCACGCGACGCTTCATGCCGCCCGAGAGCGCAGCGAAATCGGTATCGCCGGGAAGCTCAAGCCGCGTCAATACATCGGTGACGCGTCGGTCAAGATCCCAGCCGTGCTGCGCTTCGATCTGCGTCTGCACATCGCCCAGCGCATCCATGTCGCCTTCGGCGAGCAGGTGGTGGTAACGGGCAAGCAATTGGCCTAGATCGCCAAGGCCTTGCGCGACCACATCGAACACGCTGCCGGCCGTGTCTTGCGGCACCTCCTGCGCCATGCGCGCAACGACGACGCCGTTTTGCACACGCACTTCGCCATCATCGGCTTTGAGTTCGCCGCTGATGAGTTTCATCAAGGTGGATTTGCCTTCGCCATTACGACCGACGATGCATACGCGCTCGTTCGTCTCGATGGAGAGGTCGACATGTTCGAGCAGGAGGGGGCCGCCGATGCTGAAGTCGACGCGCTGAAGTTGGATTAGGGACATCCGGACATTTTAGGGGATGCGTCGTGTCGATCGTTCGCTTTTGCTGCTCAATCCCGACGCACGCCTGCCGATAGGGTCAGTTAGAGGGGAAAAAGCCGTGGCCGATGAACGGGGTGGGCGTCTGGCGGAGTAATTGTTTTTTAACGAAAAAAGTTCGCGCCTACACGCAAATAAGCCTTTCGCCATACGCCATTTGCGGGCACACTCCCTTGACGCGTAGACATCGCTTTCACGGTGAAATTTACGTTACGACGGCGCCGGTGCGCCGTCGCTGTTTTATCGTCCATGGAAACATGGACTTATGTGATCTAATTCAAGTATTGTCTTGACCCGTGGCGCTGTGTTGCGGTTCAGGGTCTGTAACGCCGGTTGAAGCGGTGGCGAGAGCGAGGAACTGGGGTGGCTATCAAGTCCAACACGCTGGCCAGGGGAGCATCCTGGCGCCAAGGTCTACTGGCACTGCTGGTAGGCGTCGCCGGCTGTTTCGCGAGCGTGGCTCATGCGGGCTATGCCGCCATCGTCATCAATGAAACCGACGGCCAGGTCATCACCGCGGTGAATGCGGACGAGCCGAACCATCCGGCCTCGCTGGCCAAGATGATGACGATGTACCTCGCCTTCCAGGCGATCCAGAACGGCACGCTCAAGATGGACCAGGAGCTTCCCGTTTCTTCGTGGGCTGCCGCCAAGGCACCGACCAAGCTCGATCTGCGCAACGGCCAGACCATCACGGTCGAAGACTGCGTGCTCGGCATGATCACCAAGTCGGCCAACGATGCCGCCACCGTGGTCGCTGAAGGCCTGGGCGGTTCGGAAGGTCACTTCGTCGAGATGATGAACGCGCAGGCCCAGCTGCTGGGCATGAGCAACACGCGCTTCGCCAACGCCTCGGGCCTGCCCGACCCGGAAGACACCACCACGGCCCGCGACATGAGCAAGCTGGCCATGGCGCTGTACCACGACTTCCCGCAGTACGCGCATTTGTTCTCGACCAAGGACTTCATGTTCCGCGGTCATCTGGTGCGCGGCCACAACAACCTGATGGACAAGTACCCCGGCATGGACGGCCTGAAGACTGGCTTCACCAATGCCTCGGGCTTCAACCTTGCCTCCACCGCCGTCAAGGACGGTCGCCGCCTGTTCTCGGTGGTGATGGGCGGCCGCACCGCCGGCACCCGTGACCGCCTGATGGCGCGCCTGCTCGACGACGGCTTCGAGAATCAGGAAACGCCGGCCGAGCTGGTGGCGCAGGCTGGCGAAGCGCCGGCAGGCCTGGCCAGCGGCAAGGCTCGCCGCGGCAAGGGTAGCGTCGCCGCCAAGGGCACAGCCCTGGCCGATGCCACGCCGGCCTCGCGTCGCCACCATCGCCGCGGCTCGAAGACGGACACCGTCGCCACCGCGGCGACCTGCTCGAAGAAGAAAAAAGGCGCCACCTGTCCCGCCACCACCGCCCGTAGCACCAAGGTCGCTGCCGCTGCCGGGCAGAAGGTCGCCTCGGCGGGTGGATCGCCGGACAAGTAAGCGTTGCTTCAAACCAGATCGCGATAACGGGCTGCCTGCGGGTGGCCCGTTTTGTTTTGGGGCGCGGGCCGGGTGATTTCGGCCATACGTTGCGGTGGATTGGCGCGGGCGGCACTCTTGGGGTGTCTGCTTTCGACCCGGGGTGGACCTGGACAGGAAGAACAAATTGAGCATTGGGGAGGCTATGAACTATCGACGCATGGGGGCGTTTTCGATGCTCGTGCTTCTGGCATCGATTATTCCAGGGCTGATCCTAGCCATGATGCTCGGGTGGAAGCCCTTGCTTTTTGGACTTGCACCGGATGACGCGGGCGCCAGCTTTCGGCTGATCGATCGCATCGCTACAGGTGCGGCGGCGAGCCTAACCTACACATGGTTTCTCTGGCCCGTTACTAAGCGGCTTCTGGCTCATGTGGTGATTGTTTTCGTTGCCGTGGAGGCAGTTCAATCGATAGGCGGGCTGCTGCTAGGTGGATCCATTGCCGATGCGCTTGTCTGGCAGGCATTTCTCGTCGATGCGCTCTATGCCGCCGTCGGATTGACGCTGGTAGTTGGATGGCGATCGGTACGCTTAAGCATGGCATCGTAACGTCAGCTTCCGACTCGAAGCGCACGTTCGCAAAGCCAAAGGCAAGAGTTACCGGCAACGATTCAACTAGATCTCATGAGTCAGAGACTCAAGGCAAGCACTTCCCGTGCAGAATCAACGCACGCGAAAGCAAGGCCATCTGCGCATCAAGCTCACCAACTCGTTAAGTAAAGGTACGCCATGAAGCTCACGCTGAAAGCCTTGCTATTGGCATCCGTTGTCGCTCTGGCTTCCTCGCTCACAGTTGCCGCGCCACTGGCATCATCGGCAGACACCATTGCGAAGCACGCGGTCGCTGCCCCTTTGCTTGGCACATGGTCATTGGACACCTCACGCATGCCGGTGCCGCTCGAACAGCGTCCGAAGAGCGTGCGATTTACGTTCGACGATGCAGGCAACAACGCCTGGAACATGCACGTCGATATCGTTTATCGCCCCGGCGAGGAGGTGCATTCCGTCAGCACGCCGGTGCTCGATGGATCGTCCACGGTCATCACGAACAGCCCTGAGGCGGATACGGGGACGTTCAAACAGCCGGCGCCCAACGTGCTGATCATGGCGTTGCAGAAAGAAGGAGTGTTGGTTTCGACGCGAATTTATTCGGCATTGCCGGATGGACATACCATGGTCGAAACCGCGGTTTATCCTGGACAAAGTGGCACGCCCGTGATGAAGACGAACTACTTCACACGCGTTCGCTAGGTCGACGATTCGAGACGGCAACACGCATGTCCCAAAAAAAACGGGCCGCTTTCGCGGCCCGTTTTCGTGTTGAAGCAAGCGATGCTTACTTCAGCTTGGCATCGGCGCGCAGCGCTTCGGCCTTATCGGTCTTTTCCCACGAGAACGCGGTGTAGGTCTTGCCGTCCGGACCCTTCACTTCGTACGGGGTGCGGCCGAAGTGACCGTAGCTGGCGGTCTGCTGGTACATCGGGTGCACCAGGTCGAGCATCTTGATGATGCCGTACGGGCGCAGGTCGAAGTGCTTGCGGATCAGCTTCTCGATCTTCTCGTCGGCGATCTTGCCGGTGCCGAAGCTGGTCACCGAGATGGAAGTCGGCTCGGCCACGCCGATGGCGTAGCTGATCTGCACTTCGCAACGGTCGGCAATGCCGGCGGCGACAATATTCTTCGCGACATAGCGGGCAGCGTAGGCAGCCGAACGGTCAACCTTCGACGGATCCTTGCCCGAGAACGCGCCACCACCGTGACGGGCCCAGCCGCCGTAGGTGTCGACGATGATCTTGCGACCGGTCAGGCCGCAATCGCCCACCGGGCCGCCGATCACGAACTTGCCGGTCGGGTTGATGTGGAACTTGGTGCCCTTGTGCAGCAGCTTGGCCGGCAGCACCGGCTTCAAGATGTGCTCGCGCACGGCTTCGATCAGATCCTTCTGCTTCACGCTCGGATCGTGCTGGGTCGACAGCACCACGGCGTCGATGGCGGTGGCGACACCGTCTTCGTAACGCAGAGTGACCTGGCTCTTGGCGTCCGGGCGCAGCCACGGCAGCGGCGAGTTCTTCTTCTTGCGGACCTTGGCCTGCTGCTCGACCAGACGGTGCGAGTAGTAGATCGCAGCCGGCATGTAGTCCTTGGTCTCGTTGGTCGCGTAGCCGAACATCAGGCCCTGGTCGCCAGCGCCCTGTTCTTCCGGCTTCTTGCGGTCCACGCCCTGGTTGATGTCGGGCGACTGCTTGCCGATCAGGTTCAGCACGCCGCAGGTCTCGCCGTCGAAGCCGACGTCGGAGGAGTCGTAGCCGATGTCGACGATGACCTTGCGGGTCAGCGCTTCCAGGTCGATCCAGGCGCTGGTGGTGATCTCGCCGGCGACGATCGCCACGCCCGTCTTCACCATCGTTTCGCAGGCCACGCGCGCACGCGGATCCTGCGCGATGATCGCATCGAGGACGGCATCGGAGATCTGGTCGGCGACTTTGTCCGGGTGGCCTTCAGAAACCGACTCGGAGGTGAAGAGGAAGTTGCTCATCGCGGTATATATCCTTCCTTACGGATAGAGAGATGAAAGGGGGTGGCGCATGATACACGGCCTACCCCCGGATTGCAGCCTCAGCTTGGCGCCGGGACATGACGATTTCATGCCGATTCAGCCATTTGGACGGCTTTGCGGCTCATTCCGGGGCACTCCCGGGCATGCCTGGGCTGCCTTAGGGCTCCAGGGCAAGCCGTCAGAATACTCCAAGGAAGTCGTAGGGGGTCCCCTGGCTGGGTGCGAGCACGGGCTCGGATGGTTGCCTCAGCGGCGGGGACTGAAGCCGTCGTCGCTCCACTCGTCGCTGCCCACACCGTGATGCACGAAGAACAGCCCGTCCGGGTCGTAGCGGCGCTTGGCGGCGGCCAGGCGCGGGTAATTGGCGCCCCAGAACGAGCGCTGCCAGTCGCGCTCGAAGTAGTTGCTCTCCGAGACGTAGGAGCCCGCGCCAGGTGCGACCTTGAGCAGGGCGTCCATCGACTGATCGATGCGGGCCGCGTCGCGCCGGGCCTGCCCGAGGTCGGGCGCGGCCCCTGGCATGCCGGGGAACGCGGGATCGCCCTCGCTGCCGGTGATGGCGAGGGCGAAGGCGTCCATCGCACCCGGGTTCATGGCGGTGTCGCGCGAACGGGCGATGGCATCGGCAGGGCCGCCGGCCAGGCCCTTGTTGAAGTGCAGCGAAAAGCCCCAGTGGCGCGTCGCCTCGAACATGGCGTCGGCGAGCGCATCGAGTTGACGTTCGTCCAGCAGCGACTGCGGCAGCCACCCCGAGCGGTAGCCGTGGATGAACTGACCGACCTGACCTTCGTCACCGGCCCACAGCACATGATTGCGCGGTGCCTCGGGGCGTCTGTCGGACACGATCAATTGCGGCGCGTGCTGGCGGAAGAATTCCGCGTCCCAGAAATGCCGCGCGGGCAGGGCAATGACGTGGGCTTCGTCCTTGAAGCGATACGCAGGGCGCGCCTTGATCCATGCAAAGAACGGCGCCCACACCTGTTCGGCCTCCTGCTGACTCAGGCCCTGGAACACCATCGAAAGGTGCAGCATGTTGCCGCCGTGGAACTTCAGCTGCTCGCCCCAGTGCGGATTGAACAAGGCATCGCGGTAGAAGCGCATGGTTTGCCCGATCAGTTCGCGAAACGCCTGATCGGAGTCGGCTTCGATGGCGCCGAACACCGCGCCAAAGGTGTCGGGCAAATCGTGCGTGAGCAGGGTCAGCCTGGTCACCACGCCGATGCTGCCACCGCCTCCGCCCTTGATGGCCCAGAACAGTTCCGGCTCGCGGCAGGCGTTGACCACATGCACCTTGCCGTCCGCCGTGACGACCTCGGCCTCCAGCAGGTTGCCGCTGGCCGTGCCAAACCGTTTGGAGAAGCTGCCGAAGCCGCCGCTCTGCACCAGGCCGGCCACGCCTACTGTCATACAGCCGCCGCCTTGCACGTAGCGCCCGCCCTGGGTGGTGACCGCGGTGTATGCGTCGACCCACATGGCGCCTGCTCCCACCGTCACCGCGGAGCGTGCTGCCTGCGTATCTGCGCAGCCCTGCGGCACAAACGCGTCTTGCAGCTCGATGTGGTTCATATGACGGGTCCAGATCAGCAAGGAGTCCGGTGCGTCGGACGTACCCTGGTAGCTATGGCCGCCGCCTTTCACCACCAGCCGCAGATGATGTTCACGGGCGAAGTTCACCGCGGCGACCACGTCGCTGGTCTGCTCGGCGGCCACCGCATAGACGCTGGGACGCGAGGTCCAGGCGTCCACCCAGCCGCTGGTCTGGGTGAGCGAGGGCGTGTCGCCGAGGAAATAGGGATTTCTGACCCGCTTCAGCGCCTCCTGGCAGGCCGCGTTACCGGCATCGCAGGGCTCGAACGGCGACTGCAGCCGCTGCAGTCGACCGCCCACGGCGCGTCTGAGCTGCTCCCACTGCGCTTCGCTGGGCCAGCCCGGATCGCCGGGACGCACGCGGGCACGCAGATGGGTGATGCCTTTGAGCGCCTCACGCGCCGTGGCGATCGAGAGCGACAGCGCCCAGGGCAGCAAGGGCAGGGCGAGCGCAGCCTTCAGCAGATCGCGGCGATGCATGGCGGACTCCGGGTGGGATGGCATGTCGTCACTGTGCCCCGGCGAGCATCCAGGACAAGCGCGAAGTGACCAATAGAGCCGTAGCCGGGACGAGTTGTGGGCTGGCGGTGACAGGATGGGCCCGTCCAGGAGAGCCAGTTGGACATACCTGTCGAGACATCCATAATCAAACACTCCCCACCTGATGTAGGAGCGAGCGAATGAAGCGATTGAGCTGGCTGGCGTTCGGCCTGATTTCTCTGCTGGCTACGGCCATCACGCACGCGGACAGCGCGCCGCCCTCGCACTGGCAGCCCGATATCGCTGCGTTCGTCGCCGCCGACCATGAGCATCCACCCGCCCAGCATGGCGTGCTGCTCATCGGCAGCTCCTCGATCCAGTTCTGGAAGTCGCTGGGGCAGGATTTCCCCGGCATTCCGGTGATCAACCGCGGCTTCGGCGGATCGGCGCTGCCCGATTCGACTTATTACGCCGACCGCATCGTGTGGCCTTACAAGCCCAACCTGATCGTGATGTACGCCGGCGACAACGACATCAACGATGGCGCGACGCCCGACCAGGTGCTTGCTTCATTCCAGAAGTTCGTCGCCCGCGCCCGCGAAGGCGTCCCCAACGTGCCGATCGTTTATATCTCGATCAAGCCCAGCATCGCGCGCCTCGCGCTTTGGCCGAGCATGAGTGCGGCCAATCACGAAATCCGCGATTGGGCGGCCACCCAGAAAAACGTACGTTTCGTGGACATCGCCCCCGAGATGCTCGACGCGCAGGGCAAGCCGCGTCCCGAGCTGTTCCGCCCCGATGGCCTGCATATGCTGCCGGCCGGTTACGCGTTGTGGATTGCCACGTTGAAACCCGTGCTGGCCGCGTATGGCTTCGTGGTGAAACCTGGCGCCTGATTTCCCTCGTGGTGCGCTGTCTTCGCACAGCTTCCTGCGTCCCACCTCGCATGAACCTGCTTTGTTGTTCGGCTAGCCTGCGCCGGCAACCAACAGGGGGAAGTCATGATCGGACGGTGGTGGTTTGTGGCAGCGGGATTGCTGTGCGGCACGGTGTGCGCGCAGTCGGTGCAGGCGCCGGCATTGAAGGCGGGCGACAGCTGGGTCTACGTCGACACGGTGGAGTCGGGCCCGCAAGGTTGGTCGCGCAAGAATGAAACCGTCACCGTCGAGCGGATCGAAGGCGACAGTATGCTGATCGCCAACAAGCAGGAGGGCTCCAGCCAGCCGCCCGTCGAACGTCTCGTCGGGCTCGACTGGAGCCGTACGCGCGATGTGAATGGCAAGCAGCAAGTGGTCAATCGGCCGTTGGCGTTTCCGCTCATGCAGGGCAAGAAGTGGCGCGTGGAATACACCGAAGCCAACCCGAACCGGCAGCACACCAGCGAAACCTTCGGCAGCGAGTACACCGTGGTCGGCTGGGAAGACGTGCAAGTGCCGGCCGGCGCATTCAAGGCACTGAAGATCGAGGCGCAGGGTCAGTGGAGTGCCGTGGTGGCGCCGTCGATCTCCAGCGATGCGCGCGGACATGTGGACGCGGATGGCGCGGTGAGCGTTTCGCAGAGCCAGGTCACGCGTCCGCATACGGCGAGCGGTCGCCTGTACAAGGCATTCTGGTACGTGCCTGAGCAGAAGCGCTTCGTGAAATCCGTCGAGGAGTATTACGACAGCAAGGGCGTGCGTTCGTCGCGTTACACCGAGGAACTGCAATCGTCGAAACTCGCCGGGTGATGCACTCTTCTCAATAAACCAGCGCTCGCGCCTGCACGAAGGCGAAAAAGAACACCGCGTTCGGATCATTGCGCACGGCCTGCAATTCGCTGCGCATGCCTTCGACCGTGGCGGAATCGACCTTGTCGGCAGCCACCAACTGGTCGGCTGCCGACAACAGCACCTCTTGCCAGAATTCGATCATCTGTTTGCGCTTGCCGGGCTGGCGGTTGTCCAGGTGGAAGCTCTTTACTTCGGTCTGCACGTCGCGATAGCCGCTCGCCAACAGCAAATTGCCGAGCTTTGCGCCGATGAACGGATCGCCGCCGCTGTCGTACTGGTAATCGTTGAAGGCCATCCAGTAACGCAGCAGGTGCGGCGAGTAGGGGTCGAGGAAGAACGACGAATTGAGCACCTCGGTCACATAGACCACCGCGCCCGGACTCAACACGCGGCGTACTTCGCTGAGCACGCGCGCGGGGCTGGGCATATGTTCGAGCACCCAGCACAGATAGGCGGCGTCGAAGCTGCGGTCCGGGAACGGCAGGTCGGTGGCATCGGCCTGCTGCAGGGTATAGCGCGAAGTGCACCATGCCGACTGCGCGAGATTGCGCTCAGCCGCCGCCAGCTGTGCCTCGGAACGGTCCACGCCGGTGAGTTCCAGGTGCGGAAAGCGCCGCAACAGAATTTCCGTCTGCGCACCGACGCCGCAGCCCACTTCCAGCAGACGGTTGGCCTCGCTGAAATCAATCCGGCTGAACAGGATATTTTCGAACATGCGCGCCTGGCGCGTCAGTCGCGACTGCTCCTCGGACGAAAAGCCGTGGATATAGGGAAATTCACCGGTGACGATGCTGTTCAAGATCCTTCCCCTCGCCGAGGAGTGCAGGCTGTTTACTCTACGCCTGTGCCTGTCTAGGGAAGGTGTCGCGTAGCCGTCAGCGTGCCGTGCTCGGCGGCTTCGCGTGTGGATGCGACTGGATGAAGGCCAGCACGTCGACCAGCGTCGGCGCACCATCGCGCAGTGGCCGCGACAACGCAAATAACAGAGCTTCGTGGCCCACACCGGGATAGGTCCGCAGTGTGCTGTCTCCGTGCGCGGTCTGGGTGGCGCGGTACAGCGAGATGGCGTTCGACGGTTCCACCTCGTCGTCGTCGGTGCCCTGCAACAACAGCATGGGCGGCTCCTCGCCGCGCACGTGCGACACGGGTTGCCCTCGGCGCTGCAGCTCCGTTGTGCTGCCGAACACGCCGCGCATGATGGCGTCGTCCTGCGGCACGGGTACGAAATCGTAGCAACCGGCCAAACCGATAAAGCCCGCAAGATCGGCGGGCTTCATCTCGTGGGCCTCCAGCCAATGCGGATCAGTGGCCAGCAGCGCGGCGATCTGGCCACCGGCGGAGTGTCCCATCACGAAGATGTCGTCCGGCGAGCCACCGATCCCGGTCGCGTGTGCGTGTGCCCAGGCGACGGCGTTGGCGGCGTCCTGCATGAAGCCATCCAGCGTCACCTGCGGATATTTGCGGTAATCGGGAATCACGGTGATCACGCCGTGCGCCGCCAGCGCCGTGCCCACGAAGCGGTACCAGGCGCGTTCGCCGCGTACCCAGGTGCCGCCATAGAAAAACACCACGATAGGCGCATGGCTGGCTTGCGCAGGTGCATACACGTCCAAGGCCAAGCCATGCTCGCGGTCGAAGACGATGCCGCTCCGCGGCGTGATCGCGTGATGCTGATCGGTGGCGTTAAGGCCGGCAAATAACGTGGCCTCGCAGCCGCTCAAAAGCACGGCGACCACCAGTACGAGACACCGGCGCAAGAGCCGGGTGAACGACAAGCTGTTCGACAGCGGAAGTGTCATGGAGGGCGAGGGTGGTGAGGCCTGCTCATCATGCCTTGAAGTATCACGCAAAGGCTTGCGGCGAACTCAGGCCGCCAGGCGCGTGCCTTCCTGCAGGCCGTCGAAATAATCGCGCGTGAGGCGCAGCTGATCCAGCGCGTTCTCCGCCTGGTTCACCACATGGCGGAAGGCGGCGTTTTCCGCACGATCCTTCGCGTACCAGCCCAGGTGTTTGCGCGCGATGCGCACGCCCTGCAGTTCGCCGTAGAACGCGTACAGGTGTTCCAGGTGATGCACGAGGATGTCGCGCACCTCGGCGGGCGTCGGCTCCGGCAGGGCCTCGCCGGTGCTGAGGTAATGGCTGATCTCGCGGAAAATCCACGGCCGGCCTTGTGCGCCGCGTCCCACCATCACGGCGTCGGCGCCGGTGACGTCGAGTACATGCCTGGCCTGTTGCGGTGTCACCACATCGCCATTGGCGAACACGGGAATGCGCACGCTGGCCTTCACGGCGGCGATGGTCTCGTACTCCGCGTCGCCTTCGTATTTGTCGGCACGCGTGCGGCCATGCACCGCGAGCGCGGCGATGCCGGCGTCTTCAGCGATCCTGGCAATGCTCAGCGCGTTCTTGTTCTGGCGATCCCAGCCGGTGCGGATCTTCAGCGTGACCGGTACGTCCACGGCATCGACCACGGCCTTCACGATACGCGCCACCAGCGGCTCGTCCTGCAGCAGTGCCGAGCCGGACCACACATTGCAGACCTTCTTGGCCGGGCAGCCCATATTGATGTCGATGATCTGGGCGCCGTTGTCGGCGTTATAGCGCGCCGCTTCCGCCAGCATCGCCGGGTCGTAGCCCGCGATCTGCACGCTGACCGGTTCGGGTTCGCCGTCGTGGTCCATGCGCTGCAGCGACTTGCGCGTGCGCCAGAGGCGGGGATCGGCGTTGGTCATCTCCGACACGGCCAAGCCCGCGCCCAGCCGTTTGCACAGCAGGCGGAAGGGCTTGTCGGTGACCCCGGCCATGGGCGCAAGCACCACGGGCGGGTCGATACGGTAGGGGCCGATCTGCATCCGGCCATTGTACCCGGCCTAGAAAACACCTGCTTTTTGTGGGAGCGCACCCTGTGCGCGACAGGCGTCCGAGCGCCATCGCGACAACCGGCTATCGCGAGGCGCTCGGACGCCTGTCGCGCACAGGGTGCGCTCCCACAGACGAAAGGTTCTGCGTCAGTGCGCCAGCTTGGCCGCCAACGCTTCCGCCGCGGCACGATCATGCTTGTGCTTGAACAGCACCATGAACAACACGGCCACGATCAGCGAATAGCTGGCGAAGGTGATCCAGATCCCGTGCCAGTCTTTGCTCTGGTCCGGATAGGTGAAGAACGCCTCGATCACCAGGCCGCTGATCGAGCTGCCCAGCACCGCGCCGACGCCGTTGGTCATCAGCATGAACAGGCCCTGCGCGCTGGCGCGGATGGACGGGTCGCTCTGGCCTTCCACGAACAGCTGGCCGGAGATGTTGAAGAAGTCGAACGCCATGCCGTACACGATGCACGACATCACGATCATCCACAGGCCCGAACCCGGATTGCCATAGGCGAACAGGCCAAAGCGCAGCGTCCATGCCAGCATGCTGATCAGCATGACCGTCTTGATGCCGAAGCGGCGCAGGAAGAACGGAATGGCCAGGATGAACAGCGTTTCGGAAATCTGCGAGATGGACATGATGATGGCGGGGTAACGCACCGCCACCAGATCCTTGTACGCATCCATCTTGGCGAAGTCGTGCAGGAAGGTATCGCCATACGCATTGGTCAGCTGCAAGGCCGCGCCCAGCAACATGGAGAAAGTGAAGAACACCGCCATGCGCGTGTCGCGAAACAGCTTGAACGAGGTGAGGCCGAAGGTGTCCAGCCACGACTGGTTGTCCCTGCGCTGGAAGCGCGGCGGGCAGGGCGGCAGCGTGAAGGCGTAAAGGCCCAGCAACAGAGACGCGCCCGAGGCCACGTAAAACTGGCCCGACGAGGTTTCAAGGCGCAGCAGGCTCACCGTCCACAGCGCGGCGATGAAACCTACCGTGCCCCACACGCGGATCGGCGGGAAATCGCGCACGATGTCCTTGCCGTCGCTCTTGAGCGCGTTGAACGCCACCGCTACGGAGAGCGCGATGGTCGGCATGTAGAACATCATGTTGATCAGCATCACCCAGAACATCAGGCCGGGCGACTGCACCATAGGCACGCAGAACAGCACGCCAGCGCCGCAGATGTGGAAGACGCCGTAGAGCTTCTCGGCGTTGATGTATTTGTCCGCGATCACGCCCGCGATCGACGGCATGAACAGCGAGGCGATGCCCATGGTCGAGAAGATCGCGCCGAACTGCGCGCCCGACCAATGCTTGGTCTGGAACCAGTACGCGCCAATGGTGAGCAGCCACGATCCCCACACAAAAAATTGGAGGAAGTTCATGGCAATCAGGCGCAGGCGCAGATTCATCAGCGTATGTCTGTCTGTGTAGCGGTTACGGGTGAGGGCGGCACGCCAGCCCCCCCAGGCGGGCGCGAGCCGGACCTGTGTGGACGAGCCGGTGATCCCCCTGCAGAGGGCTTGGGACGTCCCAAGGCCGTGTCAAAACGGGCAGACTAGAGGACCACCGCGGTGGCGACAAGCTGCGCCGCCACGAAGAAACCGGCCCCATTCCCCGAGGAGACGCCCGTGAGCCTGTTTCTGACCATTGCCCTGGTGCATCTGGTGGCTTTGTTGAGCCCCGGTCCGGACTTCTTCTTTGTGTCGCAGACTGCGGTGAGCCGCACCCGGCGCCAGGCGATGTTCGGCGTGCTGGGCATCACCCTGGGCGTGGTCGTATGGTCCGCCCTGGCTCTGGCGGGCCTGCAATTGCTGCTACAGCGGCTGGCCTGGCTGGAGCGCCTGATCGCGATTGCGGGCGGCCTCTATCTGACCTGGGTGGGCATCAAGATGCTGCGCGGCGCGATCAAGGCGCCGGTGGCGACGGGTGAGCCGCGCGCCGTGCTCCAGCAGAGTGACTGGACCACCTTGCGCGCGGGACTGCTCACCAACCTCTCCAATCCCAAAGTAGTGATCTATTTCGGCAGCGTGTTTTCTGCCTTTCTCGGTGACCGCGTCGACGCCGCCACGCGTTGGGGCTTGTGGACCCTGGTCGTCGTCGAGACGTTCGTCTGGTTCACCCTCGTGGCGGGCGTATTCGCTTTGCCGGCCATGCGCCGCGGTTATCTGAGGCTGTCGCGCTGGATCGATGGGTTTGCCGGCGCGGTGTTTGTGGCGTTTGGCTTGCACCTGATCTTTGCGCGCAAGGCGTAACCGAAAACCTGCGACCCACCGTGTGGGAGCGCACCCTGTGCGCGACCGTCCCCTGTCAGGCTGCCGCTCCGGTGGGTTGTCGCGCACAGGGTGCGCTCCCACAGCGGTGAGATTTCGCCGGAACACGGCGCCTAACCCTTGCAGGAGCGCACCTTGTGCGAGACGTTTCCGCTCAGTGGAGGATGGTCGCGCACAAGTGCGCTCCTGCAAAGGTAATACCGCGTCGATGCAAGTCAGGGCAGCAACTTGCCTGGATTGAGGATGCCCTCGGGATCAAAGGCTGCCTTCACGTTGCGCATCAGTTGCAACGTCGATGGCTCCAGCGCGAGCGGCATGAATTCCTTCTTCACCAGGCCGATCCCGTGCTCGCCCGATAGCGTGCCTTCCAGCGAAATCACCAGCGCGAAAACCTCTGCGAGACAGGCATGCGACCGTTCGCGTTCCGCCTCATCGCGCGGCAGCAGGTTCACGTGCAGGTTGCCGTTGCCCGCATGGCCGAAGCTCACGATCAACACGTCGTGCTTCTTCGCCAGCTGCTTGATGCCATCCACCAACTCAGGCAGATGGCTCACGGGCACCACCACGTCCTCGTTGATCTTGTTAGGCGAGATGGTGCGCTGAGCGGGGGATAGCGCCTTGCGGGCCGACCACAGCGCCTGCGTTTCCTCGGCAGTCTCGGCCACGCGCAGGTCTTCCAGGCCATCGCCGCGAGCGGCGCGGGAGACCGCATCCACGGCGCTGGGCAGGGTCTCCGGCTCGCCGTCTACTTCGATCATCAGCATGGCGCCCGCCAGCGGCACGGTGTCGCCGCCGTAGTCGCGGGCGAGCTTCAACGCCACGTCGTCGATGAATTCCAACGCACACGGCGTGACTGGCTGGGCCATGATGCGCGCCACCGCGCGCGCCGCTGCCGAAACATCGCGATAGGTGGCGCGAAGGGTGCGCAGCGCCGAGGGCTTGGGTGTGAGCTTGAGCGTGGCTTCCGTGATCAGCGCCAGCGTGCCCTCGGAGCCGATCAGCAAGCGCGTCAGGTCGTAACCCGTCGCGCCCTTGCTGGTATAGGTGCCGCAACGGAAGCCGTCGCCGGTGCCGGCCACCGCGCGCAATCCCAGCGTGTTCTCGCGCGGGCTGCCGTATTTCACCGTGCGCGGGCCGGCGGAGTTGCAGGCGAGATTGCCGCCGATGCTGCACCAGGGCGACGACGAGGGGTCGGGCGGCCAGAAGAATCCGTACGGCTTCAAGGCTTGTTGCAGATCGCCGTTGAGCACGCCCGGCTCGACCACGGCGAGTCGATTGTCCGGATCGATGCGCAGAATGCGGTTCATCCGCTCAAAACTCACCACCACGCCGCCGTCGACCGGCACGGTAGCGCCGGTCGTGTTGGTGCCGCGACCGCGCCCAATGACGGGCACGCGGAGTTCGCGACAGGCGACCATCAGGGCTACGGTCTGTTCGTGCGTGGTGGGAAACACCACGGCATCGGGCAGCGCGTTGCGCCGCGAGTTGTCATAGGCGTAGGCAAGTCGTTCGGCCATGCCTGTGGCCATGGACTCGCCTGGAAAATGCGCGCGTAGCGTATCGAGCAGGGCATCGGGTAGCTTCATGCCGGCAGTATCCCACTGTCCGCTGCCGCTTGCCCTTGATGCGCGGTCAATGCGCGGGTTCGGCAAACTTTGCCGCTGGCTGCTCGGCGGCGGCCGGAAGCAGCGCCTCGATCCGATCGCGCACATAGGGGTAGAACGGGTTCGAGCTGATGCGCAACGCCGCATCGAAATTGAGGATCAGCGTACCTCGTTCGCCACGAGGCGCCTGAGTGCCTAGGCGAATGCCGAAGTTTTCGGACAGGTCGGGTGCGGTTCCGTACAGCGGGTCGCTGGGCGGAAAGGGCAGCGCGATGTGCGACAGCGAAAAGATGGTGTCCGGGTAAAGGATGGCAAGCGGCGCCGTGCTGGCCGTGCTCTGGCCGGCCTCCCTCGTGCGTGTCACGGTGTGGTCGTCATTCACCTCCGCGTTGGCGATGACCGTGCTGCGGTAGGCCTGCGGCCCGGACGGAAGCATGCGATTGACCGCGGTGAGTGCGCTCGGCTTCAGCAACGTATCGAAGCGCTGATTTCGGTTCACGTCGAACAACACCACTTCGCTGCCATTGGCGGGCACGTTCGCGTAAAGCGTATGCATGACGGCCGAGGCACTCACCGTATCGTCGACCACCGATTGGAAACTGAGTATCGGCGGCAACCGGCCAAGCTGATGTTCGCGCGCCATGCGCAGCATCTGGCTGCGGATCGCATCGGTCAGCAGATACGACTGCCGCGCCGCATTCACTGGGAACGAGTTGTACTTGAACGGGTTGTATTCGGGCAGCAGATCCAGCCACGCGGCCTTGGCGAATCGCGGCAACAGCGACGGCAGGCCTGCGAGTCCGGCGAATCGCGCAAAGCTGGTGACTCCGATCATCGGCGAGAGCAGCACGAGCCGCGTCGGCATGGGCAGCTCAGTGTGTTCGCACGCATCGAGCGTGTACTTCACCGCGAGCGCGCCACCATTGGAATAGCCCACGATATGGATGGGCGCGTCGGGTCCCACCCGTCGCCGCGCTTCACGCATGGCCAGACGTGTTGCCGCCAGCCATTGCGGCCAGTCCGCCGTAGTCAGTGCCGCCGGCACCGTGCCATGGCCTGGTACGCGCAAGCCAATCGCGACGAAACCATGGGCGCGGTACAGCTCCGCGATATCGCGCAAGCTATAAGGCGAATCGCTCAAGCCATGGATAAGCACCACGGCGCCCACCGGCGTGCCCCTTGGTTCCAATACATACGAGCGATTCCAGTCCTGCGCGAAATGCCCCGGATACATCGGCGCACCGTCAAAGTATCGATTCACCACGACACGCTGCGCCGGCTCCAGCTTGTCGGTGACTTCAGCCTTCACTTCAGCGAACGCTTTTTGCTCCGCGGCCAGATAGCCGGCCCAGTCGGTGGCGTCGATCTGCGACGGTGAAAGCTCATCGGGAACGAAAGTCTGCCACGGCGCGAGCGGGTCGCCTTGCTGCGAATCCCAGGCGCGAATGGCCAACAGGGAAACGAGGAAGACCAGAATGATGATGGCCGTCCATTTGCCGGTACCGATCAGCATGCGAACCATGATGCCCCCGCGTCCTGGCGTCACCGGATGGCGACCGTTCTTTGCAGTGTGCGCCGCCAAATATGTGCAAACCGTCGACGACGGCGCGTCAGCCTAGCCGGCTTCGAACGCGCCGCGCCACCAGTGCATCTCGGCGCGATCCGTCGGGCCGTCATAACCCACCACGTCGAACCGGCAGGCCCGATGAGCATGCTGCGGATGTTCGGCCAGCCACAGTTCGGCGGTGCGGATGAGCTTGCCCTGCTTGCTGCCGTTGACCGAGGCGGCTGCGCTGCCGCAGCCGCTGGTGAGGCGATGGCGCACCTCCACGAACACCACGGTGCCGCCATCCATCATCACCAGATCCAGCTCGCCATAGCGCGTGGTGTAGTTGCGCGCCAGCAGTTTGAGGCCGGCGCGCTGCAGTTCTGCGCAGGCGCGTTGTTCGAAAACTGCGCCGGCAGCGCGCATCAGGGCGTGCGCGTTTTAATGGGTGGTGGACTGCTCGGGCTGGAGCTGCTGCGAGGTGCCGGCCTCGGTAGGCGGTGCCATGGCCGGTGCGCTATCCATCTGCAGGCTGCCATTGAGAGGACGGGCGAGGCCATCCTGGAACCTGGCCCATACCAGCACGCGACGGACGCGGCCGAACTGGTCGGAAGTCAGCTGACCGCTGGCGCCGGGCAGATAGCTGCCAGGATGCGCGCGCAGCCAGTCGACATAGGGCGCGAGGTTCCATGCATCCATGCCGAAGGCGAACAGGCGCGCGGAGGTGCCGCGCGCTGCGGGCAACTGGCCCGCGATATCGCCGTGGTTGGGCAGGCCCGGCTGTACGTCGAACAGCCACGGCGAGTCGCAGAATTCGACACCTTCGAGATCACGATTGGCGCTTGCATCATCGACACCGGCATAGATGTGCGAGGTGCCGTACGCCTGCAGATTGATCTTGGCGAGCTTCAGCTGCGGCAGCAGCAGTCGCGCCTGCTGCGGACGCATGCTGATGAAGATGCCGGTGTCCTTGTTGGCGCTGGCGTCGCCGCTGTCCGTCGGCATGCCCAGGCCCGCAATGGTCGAGGCGAAGTTGACACCGCTGCCGGGCAGGCTGCCCACGCCGGCGACCTTGCCCCCGCGCGCTTCGAGTTCCGCCTTGAACGACTTGGACGCGCGTTGCGCGAAGTCATCGTTGCTGACGATGACGAAGGCATTGACGATGCCATTGTCCGCCATGTGGTCGGCCGCCTGGGCGCCTTCGGTTTCCGGCAGCAGGCCGAATTCGCTCACGCCGCTGGCGGGCAGGCTCTTGTCGTCAGGATGGTTGAGCGCGAGCAGCGGCACCGGCAATTGAGGCAGGCCGAACAGCGCCGACACTTCACCGCGAGTCAGCGGCCCAATGATGAGTTGCGCGCCATCGTCCACCGCTTGCTGGTAAGCCTTGATGGCGCCTGCCGAGGTGCCGGCGCTGTCGTAGACCTTCACCGGCGGGCGCGGCATATGGTTGTGTGCGGAATCGGCATAGGCAGCAAAAAAGCCCTCGCGGATGGCGGTGCCGGCGGCAGCGAGATTGCCGCTGGTCGGCAGCAGCAACGCGACGTGCGCCGGCATCTTGAAGCCTTCGCGCACATTGGCGCCTTCGCCGGGCATCAGCGTGCCCACTTCTTGTTCCAGCGCGGGTGCCGGATGCGCCACGGCGACGCCAAGCTGGGTCAGTGCTTCATTGACCCACGGCAGCATGCGATCGCTGGGTTGCATCGCCGCAGCGCGCTGCTTCAAGGGATCGATGCCAAGTTGGGTGAGCAGGGCGACGACCTGCTTGCGGTTCTGCGCCTGGTCGAGGCCGCTCAATTGGCCGTCCATTTCAACACGCGTGCGGGCCGCGCCCCAGAGATCGCCGGTCTGCTGCATGGCTTGAGAACGCAGCTCAAGCAAACGCAGCTGCAGTGCCGGCGGCACGCTGATATTGGGCTGGGTGGTCAGTTGCAGTGCGCGCGGCGCATTGTGCTGTTTCAGCGCCACTTCGGCTTGCAGCAGGTCCAGTCGCGAGGGCTCGTCACCCGTGAGTCGCTGGCGACGGATGCCGTCGAGCAGTGGTGCTGCGCGATCGAGCTGGCCTTCCTGCCGGTAGGCTTCGGCGGCGAGCAATTGATAGTGGTCGCGGTTGCTGCCGGTCTGGGCGAGTGCCAGATAGGCCTGGGCGGCTTCGTCGAGCTTGCCCTGTTGCACCAGCGTGTCGGCTTGCTGGCTCGCAGCAATTTCGGCCGGCGATCTTTGCGCGGCCGGCGGCACGCAGCCGCTCAGTGCCAGTGAAATCAGCAGGGCAACGCCTGCGGCGCGGGTCAAGCGCATGGCCAAATCCCTTCGAGCTTTTTGACGACATGGTCGGCGGATGGGCGATGATAGCCCATTGGGTTGCCGCCCCGATGCATAGGAAACAGCAAGATGTCACAGATTCAGCCAGGTCTGCTATGGGTGGTCGCCACGCCGATTGGTCATCGCGATGACTTTTCCGCGCGTGCCATCGAGACGCTGCAATCGGTGGCGGTGATTGCGGCCGAGGACACCCGGCACAGCCGTCCCTTGCTGATGCACTACAACATCGGCACGCCGCTGGTGGCGTTGCATGAGCACAATGAGCGCGAGGTGGTCGATGCCATCGTGCGCCGGCTTCAGGGTGGCGAATCGGTCGCGCTGATCTCCGATGCGGGCACGCCGCTGATCAGCGATCCGGGGTTTCGCCTGGTGCGCGCGGCGCGTGCGGCGGGTATCCGCTGTGCGCCGGTGCCCGGTGCATGCGCGGCCATTGCCGGACTTTCCGTGGCCGGACTGCCGAGCGATCGTTTCGTGTTCGAGGGATTTCTTCCACCCAAGGCCGCGGCCCGTCGCACGCGTTTGCAGGAACTTGCGGGCGATAGCCGCACGCTCATCTTCTATGAGTCCTCCCACCGCGTGGCTGAAAGCCTTGCCGACATGCGCGATGTCTTTGGCGAAGCGCGTGAAGGCGTGCTCGCCCGCGAAATGACCAAGCTGTTCGAGACCGTGATAGGCGAACCGCTGGGCGAGCTGGCCACACGCGTTGCCAACGATCCGAACCAGCAGCGAGGCGAAATCGTGATCCTAGTGGCGGGGCGCGGCGAGGAGACCGATGAGCGCGAAGCGGAAGGTCGACGCGTGTTCGCCCTCCTGCGTGAAGAGCTGCCTCCTGCAAAAGCCGCCAAGCTCGCTGCCGCGATTACCGGCGCCCCGCGCAAACTCCTCTACGAAGGCTGAAGCGGCAACCTGTGTAGGAGAGCACTTGTGCGCGACCGCGGCACATCAGCGCTCCGCGGTCGCGCACAAGTGCGCTCCTACCGATGTATTTCGACGCTTCGCGGGTCGTTGAGACTTAAATCCATTAGAATCCGCGGTGGAGTCGGCCGGACAGTCGCGTCGCGCGCAAGCGCATCGAGGAAAGTCCGGGCTCCACAGGGCAGAGTGCCAGGTAACTCCTGGGCAGCGTGAGCTGACGGCCAGTGCAACAGAGAGCAGACCGCCGAACGGCATCTTCGGGTGCGCGTGGTAAGGGTGAAAGGGTGCGGTAAGAGCGCACCGCACGCGGGGCTAACGTCGCGTGGCACGGTAAACCCCACTCGGAGCAAGACCAAATAGGGGAACGATAACGCGGCCCGCGTTGTTCCCGGGTAGGTTGCTGGAGCCTGGTGGTGACGCCAGGCCGAGAGGAATGACTGTCGCGCCGCAAGGCGTACAGAACCCGGCTTACAGGCCGACTCCACCTCCTTCACGACCGGTCGTCACCCCTCTCGCCGTCATCGGCGGGGTGGTGACGGCCGTGCGGCAGGGCCATGAACGGCGATTCATTTCCGATCGCCTCAAAGGCCTCGTCCAGCGTGACGGATGGCATGGTTGAAAAGTAAAAAAACCTAACCTTTCAAACACCTTCGAGTGTTTCCTCAGAAAGGGCTGGAATTACTGCCAGATCATTGCCTTTCTCATTGATTCACAAGAAAAATTTCCTTGACAGTCTCAGGGGGCGAGACTATCGTGGGTTCCTGTGTGAAATCGTGGGAATTCGTGGAGTCTATTGGCCGTGTTCCAGGGCGAAACCGCCATCACTGTTGACGACAAAGGCCGGCTGGCCATACCGACCGCGTATCGCGAGTTGGTGGCCGACGCCTGCGCCAATCGTCTGGTGATCACCTACAACCCCTTCGAGTCGGGCTGCCTGTGGCTGTTCCCGTACGCGGAGTGGGAAAAGGTGCGCGACCAGGTCAACGCGCTTCCCAAGGTCAAGGCTGCCCATCGCGACATGCAGATGAAGCTGGTCGGTGCCGCGGCGGTCGTCGAGCCCGATTCGGCTGTACGCATCCTGCTGCCGGCGAGCCAGCGGGCGACCACGGGCATCGAGAAGAAAGCGGTTCTGCTGGGCATGGGCAACAAGTTCGAGCTTTGGAGCGAGCAGGCTCACCTAGCCAAGATCCGCCAGACCATCGGCGAAGACGAGATCACCAACGAGATGGCGGAGCTGCAGCTGTAACCGGCAACGGTGACAGCGCGGCGGATGGAACGGGACGGGAGCGGGAGTGCGGCGGCATGGCCGAGCAGTTAGTGCACATCCCGGTGATGCTGGGTGAAGCAGTGGAGGGACTCGCCGTGCAGGCTGGCGGGCGTTATCTCGATGGCACCTTTGGACGCGGCGGTCACGCTCGCGCGGTGCTGTCACGCCTGGGTCCCGACGGTCGGCTGTTGCTGATGGATCGCGATCCCCAGGCCATCGCCACCGCGCAGGCCGAATTTGCCAGCGATCCGCGCGTGTCGATCCGCCACGCCAATTTTTCCAGCATGGCCGAGTGGGACGAAAGCGCCGGCGGCCTCGACGGCATCCTGCTCGACCTCGGTGTGTCCTCGCCCCAGCTCGACGAAGCCGCGCGCGGTTTCAGCTTCATGGCCGATGCGCCGCTGGACATGCGCATGGATACGACGCAGGGCGAAAGCGCGGCGGAGTTCCTGGCCCACGCCTCGGAGAAAGAACTCGCCGACGTGCTGTGGAACTACGGCGACGAACGCTTCAGCCGCAAGATCGCCCGCGCCATCGTCGAAGACCGCGTGGAGAACCCGATCACCCGCACTGGCCAATTGGCGTCGCTGATCGAGCGCCTGATCGGTCGCCGCGAGCCGGGCAAGCATCCGGCCACGCGCAGCTTCCAGGCGCTGCGCATCCATGTGAACGGCGAACTGGAGGCGCTGGAGCATGGCCTCAACGCGGCGCTCGAGCTGCTCAAGGTCGGCGGCCGCCTGTCCATCATCAGCTTCCATTCGCTGGAAGATCGCGCGGTGAAGCTGTTCATCCGCGACCACTCCGGCCGCGTGCAGGGCAGCCGACGTGGTCCGCCGGTGGAGGCTGCGCCTGCTCGCCTTGCAGCGGTGGGCAAGGCCCAGTTCCCGTCCGATGCCGAGCTGTCCGTCAATCCGCGCGCCCGTTCGGCGGTGCTGCGCGTGGCGGAGAAGCTCGCATGAAGGTACTGGGTGGCCTCTTCATGTTCATCCTCCTGGCGGCGGTGCTTTCCAGCGCCATCGCGGTGGTGTGGACGCGTCATGAGAGCCGCGTGTTGTTCGTCGAGCTGACCCGCCTGCAGAACCAGCGCGACGACCTCAACATCGAATACGGCAAGCTGGAACTGGAGCAGGCCACCTGGGCCGAGCCGCGTCGCGTCGACGACGAGGCCCGCCAGGCGCTGGGCATGCTCAATCCCAAGCCGCAAGACATCCAGTTGGTGCGCCGATGAGGCCGCGCCAGCGCACATCCTCATCTTCTTCCCGCCGCAACGGCGTGGCGCCCAGCGCCCGCCGCCGCATGCTGGTGGTGAGCTGTGTGCTGGCCGTCGCCTCACTGGGATTGGTGGCGCGCGCGTTCGACATGCAGGTGGTCCGCAAGGACTTCTATCAGAACCAGGCCGACGCCCGCATCCTGCGCGAAGTGCCCATCGCGGTATCGCGCGGCACCATCTTCGATCGCAATGGCGAGCCGCTCGCGGTGTCGACGCCGGTGGTGTCGATCTGGGCGAACCCGGCCGAAGTGCTGGACAACGAAGACAAGCTGCCGGCGCTGGCCAAGGCCATCGGCATGGATCCGGATGCGCTCAAGCAGTATCTGGCGCAGCGCTCCGAGCGCGAGTTTGTCTATCTGAAGCGGCAGATGTCGCCCGACGCTGCGCAAGTCGTGCTCGATCTGGCGGTGCCGGGCGTGGATGGGCGGCGCGAGTTCCGTCGCTTCTATCCGTCCGGTCCGGTGACCGCGCATGTGCTGGGCTTCACCAATATCGACGACCACGGCCAGGAAGGCCTGGAGCTGGCGTTCGACGACTGGCTGGCCGGCAAGGAAGGCCGCAAGCGCGTCATTCGCGATCGCCAGGGTCATGTGGTGGAGGATCTGGACCTGGTGCGCGCGCCGCAGCCGGGTCGCGACATCACGCTCAGCATCGACCGTCGCATCCAGTTCCTCGCCTATAACGAATTGAAGAACACCATCGAGCAGTCGGATGCCGACTCAGGCTCCATGGTGATCATCGACGTGCGCAACGGCGAAGTGCTGGCCATGGTGAACTGGCCGACGTACAACCCGAACGCCTTGCGCGGCAGCAACCCATCCAGCCGCCGCAACCGCGCGATGACCGACGTGGTGGAGCCCGGTTCCACCATCAAGCCGGTCTTGATGGCCGCCGCACTGTCCAGCGGCAAGTACACGCCGACGGGTCCGATGGTCGACACCGGCAACGGCCACTTCTTCTATATCCGCAAGGACATTCGCGACACGCACTCGAACGGCATGCTGTCGCCCACCGGCATCATTGCCAAGTCCAGCAATATCGGCGCCGCCAAAGTCGCGCTGACGCTGGATACCGATCTGATGTACCAGACCTATCGCGCGTTCGGCTTTGGCGCCAGCACCAACAGCGGGTTCCCGGGCGAAGCCTCGGGCTATCTGAGGCCGGGCAAGAGCTGGGGCATGCTGGAAAAGGCCATCCTGGCGTATGGCTACGGCCTTAACGTGACGCCGCTACAGCTCACCAATGCCTACGCCACCATTGCCGACAACGGCGTGATGCACCTGCCCACCTTCGTGAAGGGCTCGGACAACGAAGCCAAGCAGATTATCGACAGCAAGGTCGCCAACGAATTGGTGCAGATGATGGTGGCTGTGACGCAGCCGGGCGGTACGGGCGCGCCGTATGCATGGATCGCCAACTATGGCGTGGCCGGCAAGTCCGGAACGGCGCACAAGGCGACGGCCGGCGGCTATTCCGAAAAAAACTACAGTTCCGCCTTTGCCGGCGTGGTGCCCGCGTCCAATCCGCGTCTGGCGGCGGTGGTGATTGTCGACAATCCGAGGAAGGGCAGTTACTACGGCGCGCTGGTTTCCGGTCCCGTGTTCTCCAAAGTCCTGGACGGCGCACTGCGGTTGCTGGATGTGCCGCCGGACAATATTGGCCGCTGGTATGTCGGCGGGCCTTTGCAGGGACAAAACGGCCTGACAGGAAACAAGCCGCCCACGGTCGAAACCGTGGATGACGCACCGGTCGACGAGGCTCCGCAATGACCGCCCGCCTCGACCAGCTGCTTCAAGGCATCGCCGAGACCCCTGGTGTCGGCGATATCGTCGTTTCAGGACTCACGCTGGATTCGCGCCAGGTACGTCCCGGTGACGCGTTCTTTGCGCTGCGCGGCACGCGCGAGCACGGCATCGCCTTTGCGCGCGGCGCCGTCGAACGCGGCGCACGCGTGGTGTTGGCGGAAGCGCCGGCCGCGCACGCCGAAGGCATCGACGTGCCGGTGCTGTGGGTCGATGGCCTGCACGGCAAGGTGGGCGAGATCGCCTCGCGTTTCTTCGGCCGTCCTTCCGAAGCGCTGCGCGTGATCGGCGTCACCGGCACCAACGGCAAGACCTCCACCGTGCAGTTGCTCGCGCAGGCGCTGGAGTATCTGGGTCATCGCGCCGCCACCATCGGCACGCTGGGCGCGGGCCTGCATGGCCGCATCAACGAAGGCGAGCGCACCACGCCGGACGCGATCAATGTACAGGGCCTGCTGGCCTCGTTCCGCGATGACGGCGCGACGCATGTGGCCATGGAAGTGTCTTCGCACGCGCTCGAGCAAGGCCGCGTGGCTGCGGTGGCGTTCGACGTCGCCGCGTTCACCAATCTCACCCGCGACCATCTCGATTACCACGGCAGCATGGAAGCCTATGGCGAAGCCAAGGCGAAGCTGTTCGCATGGCCCACGCTGCAGGCGGCCGCGATCAATATCGACGACGCGTTTGGCCGCACGCTCGCCCAGCGCTTGCCGCAGGGCGTGCAGGCGCTGCGCCTGAGTGCGGAAAATCACGCTGAGACCGATGTGCGCGCGCTGAACATTGTCACCTCGGCCGAAGGCCTGGCGTTTGATGTGCAGACGCCGTGGGGCGCGCATGCCGTGCGCAGCCGTCTGCTTGGCCGCTTCAATGTCGCCAATCTCCTTGCAGTGATCGCCTGTCTGGGTGCGCTCGGCGAATCGTTCGAGCGCGTCGTCGAGGCGGTGGCATCGCTGGAGCCGATCAACGGACGCATGAATCGCCTTGGCGGTGTCTCGCAGCTGCCGCTGGTGGTGGTTGATTACGCCCACACGCCGGATGCACTGGAACAGGCGCTCAGCGCATTGCGCGCGCACTGCGAAGGCCAGCTGATCTGCGTGTTCGGTTGCGGCGGCGAGCGCGATGCGGGCAAGCGTCCGCAGATGGGCGCCATCGCCGAGCGTCTGGCGGACCGCATCATCGTGACCGACGACAACCCGCGAGGCGAAGACGGCGACGTCATCGTGGCGCAGATCGTGGCCGGCCTGCGCAAGCCCGACCTGGCCACGGTGCAGCGCGACCGCGCGCAGGCGATCGAGCTGGCCTTGTCCTTGGCGCAGGCCGGCGACGTCGTGCTGATCGCCGGCAAGGGTCACGAAACCTATCAGGAAGGTGCGCACGGCAAGCGCCCATTTGACGACCTGGCCGTGGCACGCCAGGCGCTGGAGGTGCGCGCATGATGCGTCTGAGCGCCATCGCCCTGTGGGCCCGCGGCCACCTGATCGGTGCCGATGTGGACGTCATGCGGGTGACCATCGATACGCGCAAAGTGCAGCCTGGCGATCTGTTCGTCGCCATCAAGGGCGAGCGCGTCGACGGCCATGATTTTCTGGCCGATGCGATGGCTCGCGGCGCCGCGGCCGCGCTGGTGACGCGCAAGGTTGATTCGCCGCTGCCTCAAGTGGTCGTGGACGACACCGAGCTCGCCCTGGGCGACCTGGCCAGTGCGGTGCGCGCGCAGACCAACGTGCGCGTCATCGGCATTACCGGCTCCAATGGCAAGACCACGGTGAAGACGCTGACGGCGTCGATCCTGTCGCGCCACGGCCGCACTCATGTCAACGCCGGCAACTACAACAACGAGCTCGGCCTGCCGCTGACCTTGCTGGCGATGCCGCAGGATACCGAGTTTGCCGTGCTTGAGATGGGCGCCGGCAAGCCGGGCGACATCGCTTATCTGGCTGCCATCGCGCGGCCCGATATCAGCCTCGTCAACACCATTGCTCCGGCGCATCTTGAGCGCATGGGTAGCGTGGAAGGCGTGGCCGAAACCAAGGGCGCGCTGTATCAGGCTTTGCCGGTCGACGGCGTGGCCATCATCAATGCAGACGATGCGTTCGCCAGTTTCTTCTCGGGCCTGGCCGGTTCGCGTCGCCAGTTGCGCTTTGGTTTGGATCACAAGGCGGATATCGGCGCCGACATCGTCGACCAACGCGTGGACGGCTCGCACTTTGTGCTGAGCACGCCGGTGGGCGACGCGGATGTGCACCTGCCGCTGGCGGGTCGCCACAACATCGCCAACGCACTGGCGGCCGCCGCTATTGCGCTGGCGCTCGAAGTGCCGCTCGACACCATCGTGGAAGGCCTCGAGCAGGTGCCTGGCGTCGCCGGTCGCCTGCAGCTGGAGCGCATGCCCGCTGGCTGGACGCTGATCGACGACAGCTACAACGCCAACCCCGGCTCGGTCGGCGCCGCCATCGACACCTTGGCACTGGCAGAAGGCGAGCGCTGGCTGGTGCTGGGCGACATGGCGGAGCTCGGCGACAACGCGGCGGCGCTACACGCCGGCATCGGCGAGCGCGCCCGCCAGCACGGCATCGACCGCATGTTTGCCGTAGGGCCGTTGAGCGCGGCGGCAATCAAGGCGTTCGGCGAGCGCGGCGAGCATTTCGCCGACAAGGCGGCACTGACCGCCGCACTCAGGCAACAACTGCACGGTGGCGTGATCTGCCTCATCAAGGGCTCGCGTTCCGCCGGTATGGATCAAGTCGTAGCCGCACTGCGCGGCAGTAAGGGAAATGGGGAGGGCGCATCCGATGCTGCTTGAACTCGCAGACTGGATGGGCAGGCACTTCACCTCCCTGCATTTGTTCCAGTACATCACGTTCCGCACGATCATGGCCGCGCTCACCGCGCTGTCCATGTCGCTGTTGTTTGGCCCCACGCTCATACAGAAGCTCGCCGATCTCAAGGCCGGGCAGGTGGTGCGCAAGGATGGCCCGCAGACGCATCTGTCCAAGGCCGGCACGCCGACCATGGGCGGGGTGATGATCCTGCTCGCCGTCACGCTCTCCACGCTGCTGTGGACCGACCTGCACAACCGCTATGTGTGGCTGGTGCTGGCGGTGCTGCTGTGCTTTGGCGTGATCGGTTTCTACGACGACTACAAGAAGCTGGTGCTGAAGGATAGCCGCGGCCTGGCCTCGCGCTGGAAGTACTTCTGGCAGTCGGTGTTCGGTCTTGCTGCCGCGCTGTTCCTCTATTACACGGCGCCGCATGCGACGGGTGGCGCGCCGGTCGCCGAAACCGCGCTGTACGTGCCGCTGTTCAAACAGGTCGCGCTGCCGCTGGGCATCCTGTTCGTAGTGGTCGCCTACTTCATGATCGTGGGCTTCTCCAATGCGGTGAACCTCACCGATGGGCTCGACGGCCTCGCCATCATGCCGACCGTGCTGGTGTCGGGCGCGCTGGGCGTGTTCGCCTATCTCGCCGGCAACCGCGTGTTCTCCGAATACTTGGGCATTCCGTCGATTCCCGGTGCGGGCGAGCTGGCGATTTTCTGCGGCGCGCTGTCGGGTGCGGGCTTGGGCTTCTTGTGGTTCAACACGTATCCCGCACAAGTTTTCATGGGCGATGTAGGCGCGCTGGCCATCGGCGCGGCGCTCGCCGCAATCGCGGTGATCGTGCGCCAGGAAATCGTGCTGCTGGTGATGGGCGGCGTGTTCGTGATGGAAACCGCCTCGGTGATGATCCAGGTGGCCAGCTTCAAGATGACCGGCAAGCGCGTGTTCCGCATGGCGCCGATCCATCACCATTTCGAACTCAAGGGCTGGCCCGAGCCCCGCGTGATCGTGCGTTTCTGGATCATCAGCGTCGTGCTGGTGCTGATCGGCCTCGCCACGTTGAAGGTGCGCTGAGATGATCTTCGACGCCACCCAAGCCAAACGACGACAGGGACCCCGCGGCAGCTTCGACATGCTGCTGGTGATCGCGCTCGTCGGTCTGGCCTGCGTCGGTGTCGTGATGGTGACCTCCAGTTCCATTGCCGTGGCCGACAGCCAGCACATAGGCGCGTTCTACTACCTGAAGAAGCATCTGTTGTTCCTGGGTTTGGGCGCGATCGTGGCGACCTTTGCCATGCGCACGGAACTGAAGCTGCTTGAAAAGCACGCTTGGATGATGTTCGGCAGCGCGGTCTTGCTGTTGGTGCTGGTGTTCGTGCCGGGCATCGGCATGAGGCTCAATGGCGCGCATCGCTGGCTCAACTTCCGCATCACCACGTTTCAGCCGGTGGAGGCGGTCAAGCTCATCCTGGTCGTGTACGTCGCCAGCTATCTGGTGCGCCATCGCGAAAGCGTGGAAACCAGCTTCTGGGGGCTGTTCAAGCCGATCATGGTGGCGGGCCTGTTCGTGGTGATGCTGCTGGTGCAGCCGGACTTCGGTTCCGCCACGTTGATGATCGCGGTCACCATCGGCATGATCTGGATGGGGGGCGCCAATCCGGTCTATCTCGGCGGCATGGGTCTGCCGGTGGTGGCGTTGCTGTGGTTCGTGGCGAAGTTCGAGCCGTACCGCATGCGTCGCCTCACCTCGTTCGTCGATCCGTGGGCCGATCCGTTCAACGACGGCTTCCAGCTCACCCAATCGCTGATGGCGATTGGTCGTGGCGAGTGGACGGGCGTGGGACTGGGCTCCAGCGTGCTGAAGCTGTCCTATCTGCCCGAAGCGCACACCGACTTCATCTTTGCGGTTATCTCCGAAGAATTCGGCCTTGCCGGCATCCTGTTCGTGATGCTGCTGTTCGGTGTCGCCGTGGGCCGTGGCCTGTACCTGGGTGCCAAGGGCATGGAGATCGGCCAGCGTTTCGCCGGCTACGTGGCCTGCGGCATCTCGATGATGATCGGCCTGCAGGCGATGGTGTCCATCGGCGTGAACCTGGGTGCCTTGCCGACCAAGGGCCTTACCTTGCCGCTGATCAGCTACGGCGGTTCGTCCATCGTGCTCACCTGCGCGATGGCCGGCGTGCTGTTGCGTACGACCTATGAAATCAATCGCGCGATCGATGCGCGACAGATGGCTACGCGCATGCCGGCCAACGCCGTGCCCGATGCGAACGCCGCTGCCGCGGCACCTGGACGCGAGGCGGTGACCGCATGAGCGCACAGCGTCCCGTGCTGATCATGGCCGGCGGTACCGGCGGTCATATCTTCCCCGGCCTGGCCGTGGCCGAAGCGCTGCGGGCGCACGGCGTGCCGGTGGTCTGGCTGGGCGCCGAGGGCGGCATGGAAACCAAAGTGGTGCCGGCCCATGGCATCGAGCTGGTGACCGTGCCCGTGGGCGGCCTGCGTGGTAAAGGCCTAAAGACGCGGTTGATGGCGCCGATGATGCTGGCGCGCGCGCTGCTCTCATCGTTGTCTGCCTTGCGTCGGATCAAGCCGCGCAGCGTGCTGTCGATGGGTGGCTACGTGGCCGGGCCCGGTGGCGTTGCGGCACGACTCACCCATCGCCCGTTGCTGGTGCACGAACAGAACCGCGTTGCCGGTTTCACCAATCGCAAGCTGGCCGCGCATGCGCAGCGCGTACTTGCCGGCTTCAGCGATACCTTGCCCAATGCCGAGTGGGTCGGTAATCCGGTGCGTGCCTCCATCGCCGGCTTGGCGTCGCCGCGCGAGCGCATGGCTGGTCGCACAGGTCGCCCGCGTCTGCTGGTGCTTGGCGGCAGCCTCGGCGCGCGCGCGCTCAACATCGCGCTGCCGCAGGCGCTGGCACTGATGTCGCCGACACAGCGCCCGGAAGTGCTGCACCAGTGTGGCAACCGTGGCATCGACGAGGCACGCGCGGCCTATGCGAAGGCCGGCGTGGAAGCGCAGATCGTGCCCTTCATCGAAGACATGGCCGGCACCTATGCCTGGGCAGACCTCGCCGTTTGCCGCGCGGGCGCACTGACCCTCGCCGAGCTCACGGCTGCCGGACTCGGCGCCGTCCTCGTGCCATTCCCTTATGCGGTGGATGACCACCAGACCCGCAATGCGGAGGCGCTGGTCGCCGCGCATGCGGCCGAGTTGATTCAGGAGAAAGATCTGGACGTACAGCAGTTGGCGCAGCGCTTGGAAGCTCTGCTGGATAGCCGCGAACGCATGATTGCGATGGGCGAGGCCGCGCGCACGCTGGCCAAACCCGATGCCGCGGACGTGATTGCCCGTGCCTGCATGGAGGTGGCCGCATGACGCCGCGCCGTCTGCTCGCGCACGAAGATCTGATGACCACCTTCCGCCGCGTGCACTTCATCGGCATCGGCGGCGTGGGCATGAGCGGCATCGCCGAAGTGCTGCACAACCTCGGCTATGCCGTGTCCGGTTCCGACCGCTCCAACTCGCCAACCGCACAGCGTCTGGCGAGCCTCGGCATCGTCGTGCACGTGGGACACGCTGCCGAGCACATCGGCGACGCCGACGTGGTCGTCACCTCCAGCGCCATCAAGGCGGAGAACCCGGAGCTGCAGGCCGCTCGCGCCGCGCGTATTCCCGTGGTGCCGCGTGCCGAGATGCTGGGCGAGCTGATGCGCTTCCGTCGCGGCATCGCCATCGCCGGCACGCACGGCAAGACCACCACCACCAGTCTCGCCGCCAGCGTGCTGGCCGAAGCGAACTACGACCCGACGTTCGTGATCGGCGGCCAGCTCAATGCCGCCGGCGCCAACGCGCGCCTGGGCACCGGCCAGTACATCGTCGCCGAAGCCGATGAATCGGATGGGTCGTTCCTGATGCTGTCGCCGGTGATCGCCGCGATCACCAATATCGACGCGGATCATCTGGAGAACTACAACAACGACTTCGCGCAGGTGAAGAAGGCGTTCGACGATTTCCTGCATCGCCTGCCGTTCTACGGCCTGGCTGTGCTGTGCGTCGACGATCCGGAAGTCGCCGCGCTGGCCAAGTCGACCACTCGCCGCGTGATGACTTACGGCATCGACACGCAGGACGCCGACGTGCGCGCGAGCAATCTCTCGCAGCACGGCTTCGAAATGCACTTCGACCTGTGGCTGCCGGGCCGCAACGAAGCTCTGCACGTGAAGTTGAACCTGCCAGGTCGGCACAACGTACTCAACGCGCTGGCCGCCGCGACCATCGGTTGGCAGCTGGGTGTGGAAGCCGAAGCGATCGCCCGAGCGCTGGAAGCGTTCCAGGGCGTGGGTCGCCGTTTCCACCGTCGCGGCGAGATCGCGCTGGACCATGGCAACGTGCTGCTCGTTGATGACTACGGCCATCACCCGCGCGAACTGGCGGCGGTGTTCGCCGCAGCACGCGGCGGCTGGCCCGATCGCCGCCTGGTGGTCGGCTTCCAGCCGCACCGCTATAGCCGCACGCGCGATCTGCTCGACGACTTTGCCAACGTGCTCGCCGAAGCCGACGTGCTGGTGCTGACCGAAATCTATGCGGCGGGCGAAGCGCCCATCGCTGGCGCCGATGGCCGCGCCTTGGCGCGCGCCGTGCGCGCACGCGGCAAGGTCGATCCGGTGCTGATTGACCATCCACGCGATTTCAAGGAAACGCTGCCCGCGCTGCTGCGCGACGGCGATCTGTTGCTGCTGCTCGGCGCCGGCGATATCGGCGCAGCGGCTGTTGAGCTGGCCAACGCCGGCCATTTGAGGACCCACAAGTGAGCAAGACGATTACCGATCCCGCACAGTTTGGCCGCGTCGCCGTCGTCATGGGCGGCAGCTCGGCCGAGCGCGAGGTCTCGCTGGACTCCGGTCGCAACGTGCTCGCAGCGCTGCAGGCGCGCGGCGTGGATGCGCATGCCATCGACGGCATTCCGGCGCTGCTCGATGCAGTGCGCGCGGGTCACTTCGCCCGCGTGTTCAATATTCTGCACGGCGGTGGCGGCGAGAACGGCGAGCTGCAGGGCGCACTGCAGTCGCTGCGCGTGCCGTTCACCGGTTCCGGCGTGCTGGGCTCGGCGCTGTCGCTGGACAAGATCCGCGCCAAGCTGGTCTGGCAGGCGACCGGCCTGCCCACGCCGAAGTTCAAGGCCTTGCCGCGTGGTGCGGACGTGCATGCCGCTGCGCGCGAGATCGGTTTCCCGCTGATCGTGAAGCCCGCCTGGGAAGGTTCGAGCGTCGGTGTCACCCGCGTGTTCGACGAAAGCGGCCTCGATGCCGCCGTCGAGCTGGCGCAGAAGTATCCCGGCGACATGCTGATGGAAACGCTGATCGAGGGCGGCGAGTACACCGTCGGCATCCTCGATCGCCAGGTGCTGGCCACCATCAACATCGTGCCCAAGGGCGAGTACTACGACTACAACGCCAAGTACATCGCCGAAGACACCCAGTACATCTGCCCGGGTCTGCGCGGCGACGACGAGCGCGAGATGCAGGAACTGGCGCTGCGCGCCTTCGATGCCCTGGCCTGTTCCGGCTGGGGTCGCGTAGACGTGATGCGCGACAAGCAGGGCCGCAACTGGCTGCTGGAAGTGAATACGGCGCCGGGCATGACCTCGCATTCTTTGGTGCCCAAGGCGGCCGCCGTCGCCGGCATCGACTACCAGACGCTGTGCTGGCGCGTGCTGGAAACGAGCTTCCGGGAGGGCGTGTGAGGGGAACCGTCCGCCTCGTTGCCTGGGTTTTAGCCATCGCGCTCGTGGCGCTGCCGATCGTCGGCGTGCTGCGCGGATGGTTTGCGGCCAATCGTTGGCCGGTGACCCAGTTGATGGTGCAAGCCGAGTTCAAGCACGTCACCGAGGATTCGCTCCGCTCGGTGGTGATGCCGCGCCTCGGCAAAGGGTTCTTCGCGCTCGACATCGATGGCGTGCAGAAGTCCGTGTCCGCGCTGCCGTGGGTGGAGTCGGTGGAGGCGCGCAAGCGCTGGCCCGACACGCTGATCCTGCGCATCTACGAGCGCCAGCCGTTTGCGCGCTGGAACGAGAAGCAGCTGATCAGCCGCCAGGGCCTGGTGTTCGACGTGCCGGACGTGTCGGCCAACAGCGATCTGCCGGATCTGCGCGGCCCGGATGCGCGCCTGGCCGAAGTGGTGAGCTTCTACGCGGAAACGCAGAAGGCCTTCGCCAACACCAAATTGAAAATCACCGGCGTCTCGCTCACCGAGCGTGGCAGCTGGAGTCTCACCACGAGCAGCGGCGCGCAGATCGTCATCGGCGATCGCGAGCAGGCGGGCCGTCGCCTGCGCCGCTTCCTCGATGTCTACCCACAACTGATGGCGGGCCACTCCGAGGGCTTCGCCTATGCCGATCTTCGATACACCAATGGATTTGCCGTTCGATGGCCGCCCCAGGCGAACACCGTGAACGCTGGAGGCTCACCCCGCACATGAAGACCAAGAACGACAAGCAACTAGTCGTCGGCCTCGACATCGGCACCTCGAAAGTGGTGGCGATCGTCGGCGAGTACGAACCGGGCGAACCGATCGAAGTGATCGGCATCGGCACGCACGTGTCACGCGGCATGAAGCGCGGCTCGGTAGTGGATATCGAATCGACCGTGCACTCCATCCAGCGTGCGGTGGAAGAGGCCGAGCTGATGGCGGGCTGCGATATCCGCTCGGTCTACGCCTCGATCTCCGGCAGCCACCTGGAAACCAAGAACTCGCACGGCACCGCGCCGATCCGCGATCGCGAAGTGACCCCGGGCGACCTGGAGCAGGTGCTGGAAGCCGCCAGCGCGGTGGCGATCCCGGCGGACCGCAAGGTGCTCTATAAGGAGTCGCAGGAATATCGCATCGACGGCCAGGACGGCATCCGCTCGCCGGTCGGCATGAGCGGCGTGCGCCTGGAAGCGAGCGTGCACCTGGTCACCGGCGCGGCCGCGGCGGTGCAGAACATCAGCAAGTGCATCCAGCGCTGCGGTCTCACCGTCGACGAGCTGGTGCCCTCGGCCGTAGCCAGCGCCAAGTCCGTGCTCACCGACGATGAGCGCGAGCTGGGCGTGTGCCTGGTCGATATCGGCGCCGGCACCACCGACATCGCCATCTATACGCAGGGCGCGATCCGTTACACCAAGTCGCTGCCGGTGGGCGGCGACCAGGTGACCAACGACATCGCCTATGGCGTGCATACGCCGACCGCGCATGCCGAAGAAATCAAGATCAAGTACGCCTGCGCGCTGGCGCAGCTGGCGCATGCCGAGGAAACCATCCAGGTGCCGAGCGTGGGCGATCGTCCGCCGCGCCGTCTCGCGCGCCAGTCGCTGGCCCAGTCGGTGCAGGCGCGCTACGAGGAGATCTTCGAGATGGTGCAGGACGAGCTGCGCCGCTCCGGCTACGAAAGCCTGGTGGCGGCCGGCGTGGTGCTCACCGGTGGCGCCTCGCGCATGGAAGGTGCGCTCGAGCTGGCCGAGGAGATCTTCCACAAGATGGTGCGCATTGGCGTGCCGCAGCACGTGAGCGGCCTGGGCGAGGTCGTCGCCAATCCGCTGCATTCCACCGGCGTGGGCCTGCTGCTGCACGGCTCGCGGTCGGGCGGCATGCGGGTGAGCGGTCCCAGCGGCGGCAGCGTGGGCGGCCTGGTCGACAAGTTGCGCGGCTGGATTACCAAGAATTTCTGAATTCAAGAATTGGGCAGGGCATGAGGCCTGGCCTAGGACGAATGGATGTTCGTCCGCCACCTCGGGGCGACAGGAGCGTCAGCACCCGCGGTTACAACGACAACGATGCTCTACGGAGGACGGGAAATGTTTGAACTCATCGAAAAACTCGCACCCAATGCAGTAATCAAGGTCATCGGCGTGGGCGGCGGCGGCGGAAATGCCGTGGCACACATGCTTAATGCAAACATCGAAGGCGTCGAGTTCGTCGTCGCCAATACCGACTCGCAGGCGATGAAGAGCTGCGGCTCGCGTACGCACCTGCAGCTCGGCGCCAACGTCACCAAGGGACTGGGCGCCGGTGCCAATCCGGAAGTGGGCCGTCAGGCCGCGCTCGAGGACCGCGAGCGCATCGAGGAAATGCTCGAAGGCGCTGACATGGTGTTCATCACCGCCGGCATGGGCGGTGGCACCGGCACGGGCGCAGCCCCGGTCGTGGCCCAGCTCGCCAAGGAAAAGGGCATCCTGACGGTCGCGGTGGTCACCAAGCCGTTCCCGTTCGAAGGTCGCCGCCGCATGCAGGTCGCCGCCAAGGGTATCGAAGACCTGTCGCAGCACGTCGACTCGCTGATCACCGTGCCGAACGAAAAGCTGCTGTCGGTGCTCGGTCGCGAAGTGACTCTTCTTAATGCGTTCAAGGCCGCCAACGACGTGCTGCTCGGCGCCGTGCAGGGCATCGCCGACCTGATCACCGCCCCGGGCCTGATCAACGTCGACTTTGCCGACGTGCGTACGGTGATGTCCGAGATGGGCATGGCGATGATGGGTTCGGGCACCGCCCGTGGCGACGACCGCGCCCAGGCAGCCGCCGAGGCCGCCATCAACAACCCGCTGCTGGAAGACGTCAATCTCAACGGCGCCTGCGGCATCCTCGTCAACGTCACCGCCGGTCCGAACCTGACCATGCGCGAATTTGACGAGATCGGCCGCATCATCCATGACTTCGCCAGCGAAGACGCCACTGTGGTGATGGGCACCTCGCTCGATGCGGAAATGCAGGACGACGTGCGCGTCACGGTCGTGGCCACCGGCCTCAACCGCGCCGCCGCCACCCGTCAGCCGCAGCGTCCGGTGGTTGCCCAGCAGGTGGAGATGCGCCAGCGTCCGCGTCCGGTCGTGCTGCGTACCGGTACCGGCAACGAAGTGGTCGACTACGCCCAGCCGGAGGTCACCACCACCAGCCGCGTCGAAACCGGCGGCCCGGCCAAGAGCGCCGACCCCAGCTTCGATTACCTGGACATTCCGGCGTTCCTGCGTCGTCAGGCGGACTGAACAAACTGACTGGGCAAATAATTTGAAGAAAAATTGAACAAATCGCCGGTTTCACTTGTCAGTAACGAATCGCGCATGGGATCCGCCTCGGCGGAACCCTTGCCCGAGTCCGCTTTTCCGCCCTTCGGGACGGGAAGTGGCTTGACTGACGGCGTTCCGGTGCTCGTTCTCGAGTTGTAGGGCCATGCCTCACGGATGAGCATGACCGGCCAGGATGGATTCCTGGCCTGGTCCGACGCCCCGAAACCGGATCCCGTCCCGGTTCGGGGCGTTGCGCTTAAGTTAAGTCATTGAAAGTACTTGGATAAATGCTGCGCACCCCATGAATGGAACTCATTCATGAATGAAAGGAGCATGAAAGGGTGAACAGTGTGTGTGGCGCGGATCGCCTTTTCACAGGTTAAGACTGTGTTAGCATCCGTTCCCTAAATTGGCTGCTGCCCCTTACAGGTACCAAAAAAATGATCAAGCAGCGTACGCTCAAGAACATCATTCGCGCCACCGGCGTCGGTCTGCATACCGGCGACAAGGTGTATATGACGCTTCGCCCCGCTGCCCCGAATACGGGCATCGTGTTCCGCCGTACCGATCTCAATCCGCCGGTCGAAATCTACGCACGTCCCGACAATGTCGGCGACACGCGTCTTTCGACCACGCTCGTCAATGGCGAAGTCCGCGTTTCGACGGTGGAGCATCTGCTCTCGGCGATGGCGGGCCTGGGCATCGACAACGCCTACGTCGACCTCTCCGCGCCGGAAGTGCCGATCATGGATGGCAGCGCGGGTCCCTTCGTGTTCCTGCTGCAGTCGGCCGGCATCGAAGAGCAGAACGTCGCCAAGCGCTTCATCCGCATCAAGAAGCCGATCAAGGTGCAGGACGGCGACAAGTGGGCCAGCTTTGAACCGTTTGAAGGCTTCAAGGTCGGTTTCTCGATCGAGTTCAACCACCCGATCATCAGCAAGCGCACCTCGCGCGCTGAAATCGACTTCTCGACCACCTCTTTCGTGAAGGAAGTGAGCCGCGCCCGCACCTTCGGTTTCATGCGTGACATCGAAATGCTGCGCGAACACAACCTCGCGCTCGGCGGCTCGATGGACAACGCCGTGGTGCTCGACGACTACCGCGTGCTCAATGAAGACGGCCTCCGTTACGAGGACGAGTTCGTCAAGCACAAGATCCTCGACGCGATCGGCGATCTCTACCTGCTCGGCCACAGCCTGGTCGGTGCCTACTACGCCCACAAGTCGGGTCATGAGCTCAACAACAAGCTCCTGCGCACCCTGATGGCCGACGCCACGGCCTGGGAAGAGGTCAGCTTCGCGGACGATCCGGCCACCTCGCCGATCTCCTACGCCCACCCGGCGCAGGCGATCTGATCGCCCCGCGATCAGCTAAGTCCTCGACAAACCTGAACAAACTGAACGGCCGCGTCCCTGGGACGCGGCCGTTCGTTTTGTGATATACCTCGCGCCTTCTATTGGCAGCTGTTCACGTACTGATGACATCAGGGTCTATCAGGTCCGTGGGGGCGTGGTATAAACCCATGAGCACCGACCCCCGGGCCGGTGGCTGGGAAGTGTGTCGATGGAGTAGCAAGCCGGAACCCAGCGTCAGGGGGTTTCGTCGGATCGGGAATCAGAAACTTCGGCGATGGACGCCAACTCGAGGAACAGTTCCCGCAATTCGGGGTCTGTGGTTGAGGCTGCAGCGGCTCTCAAGTGAGAGGCTGCAGCTGGCGAAAGCGGTTTTGACCGATCCGGCACGTTTTCTGTCGGTGGTTGGGGGGCCACTTTCACGGTGACTGAACTGGCGTACGTGCCCACGGCACGTGCGGTCGAGAGGATTTGCGCCTGGAGCAGGCGCAGCCTGGCGGCCAGAGCCGGCGAGGGAGCCAGAAAAACGAGGCGGCCGTCTTTCAGGTTGGCGAAGCGAACCTGATCGCGGAGTGGTGACGGTAACGTCTGGCGCAGTGCGCGATCCAAGGCATCAAGCTCACGGGCTTTACGCGCCAGTGAGGCAATAGGGCCGTAATCGGTAATGGCTTTGAGGCCGGAACCGGAGCGGCGATAAGGCTTAGGGTCATCGCGCTGCATGGATGCCGACATCTTCTGACGTAGAACACTATGCAAATCATACTTGTGTCCCGCACCAAAAAGGTGCCGAAAACCTGGAATCTCGCCGATCGGCGCCTGCGCTGGCGCTTGTTCGCGGTGGCCGCGGCGGGCGTACTCGCCTGTGCGGGTCTGGGCGGTGCCGTGGCGATGGCGGTGGCCAGTCCGCATGACCGGGCGCTGGCGGAAATCCGCCGCCTGCGGCAACAGGTACTGCAGCAGAATGAGCAGCTTGGCGGCGTGCGCAAGGACGCCCAGCGCGATATCGACGCGCTCGCGGTGAAGCTGGGCCAGCTGCAGGCGCAGTCCACCCGTTTGAACGCCCTGGGCGAACGCCTGACCCAGGTCGGCAAGCTGGACGATGGCGAATTCAACTTCGACGAGCAGCCGGCGGTCGGCGGTGTGGAAGACAGCGCGGACAGCGGTTATTCGTTGCCGCAGAACCTCGACACCAGCATCAACCAGCTCGCCAGCCAGTTCGACAGCCAGCAGGCGCAGCTTTCAGCGCTGCAAAGCCTGCTGCTGGATGCAAAGATCGAATCCAATCTCAAGCCCACCGGGATGCCGGTCGAAGGCTACATCTCCTCTTATTTTGGTGGTCGCCCGGACCCGTTCAGCGGTCATAGCGCCTACCACACGGGTCTGGACATCTCCGCGCCCAAGGGCACGCCGGTCCACGCCGTGGCAGAAGGCATGGTCACCTACGCCGGCGAGCGTACGGGCTACGGCGAGGTCATCGAGATCGACCACGGCAATGGCTATATGACCCGCTACGCCCATAACAGCCGCCTGGAAGTCAGCCCGGGCCAGCGCGTGCATGTCGGCGATGTGGTTTCCGAGGCCGGCTCCACTGGCCGCTCCACAGGGTCTCATGTGCATTTCGAGGTCTGGTACAAGGGCCGCGTGGTCAATCCGCTGGCCTTCGTGAAGAACCATCGCTGAGCGCGCCCACAAGGGTGGTTGAGGCTGCCCTTGAAAGCTTTCTGGCGTGCCGCCACTCCATGAACGGGACGATGCTGGGGGAGTCTGCGGCGTAACCGCAAGGGAATGCCGCGTCTCGGTGCCGGGCGATGCCTGTAGTGACGCGCCGTTTGGGATAGCCCGCCGACCCTAGTATCATCAATCCTTTCGTCCTGCCTGGATTTGTCCGGCAGGCCGTTCATGAATCTTAGATCCGGAAGATCGATGCTCAACCGTGCCCTGACGAGCCTTTTTGGTAGCCGCAACGAACGTGTGCTGCGCCAGCTCTCCAAAAATGTCGCGCGCATCAATGCGTTGGAACCCGAATTCGAGAAGCTGAGCGACGAGGCGCTGCGCGCCAAGACGGACGAGTTCAAGCAGCGCGTCGCTGCGGGCGAGGCGCTGGACAAGCTGCTGCCGGAAGCCTTTGCGGTCGTGCGCGAAGGCGCCAAGCGTGTGCTCGGCATGCGCCACTACGACGTACAGCTGATCGGCGGCATGGTGCTGCATTCGGGCCGCATCGCCGAAATGCGCACGGGCGAAGGCAAGACTCTCGTAGGTACGCTGCCGGTCTACCTCAATGCGCTCGAAGGCAAGGGCGTGCACGTCGTTACCGTGAACGACTATCTGGCTCGCCGCGACTCGGCGCAGATGGGCAAGCTGTACGGCTTCCTCGGCCTGAGCACCGGTGTGGTCTGGCCGGGTATGGATCACTCCGACAAGCACGTGGCTTACTCGGCCGACATCACTTACGGCACCAACAACGAATTCGGTTTCGACTACCTGCGCGACAACATGGCGCTCAGCAAGGACCAGCGCTACCAGCGCGGCCTGCACTACGCCATCGTCGACGAAGTGGACTCCATCCTGATCGATGAAGCGCGCACGCCGCTGATCATTTCCGGCCCGGCCGAAGATTCCCCGCAGCTTTATCTGGCGGTGAACAAGATCGTGCCGAAGATGATCCGCCAGGAGAAGGAAGACAGTGCCGGCGATTATTTCGTCGACGAGAAGCAGAAGCAGGTGCACTTGTCCGAAGAGGGCATGTCGCACGCTGACGAACTGCTGCGCCAGGCTGGCGTGATCGACGCGGACAGCGGCCTGTACGATTCGAAGAACCTCGCCGTCGTGCATCACTTGAATGCCGCGCTGCGCGCCAACGCGATCTATCACCGCGACGTCGACTACATCGTGCGCGATGGCGAAGTGATCATCGTCGATGAGTTCACCGGCCGTACGCTGGCGGGCCGTCGCTGGTCCGATGGTTTGCACCAGGCGGTGGAAGCAAAGGAAGGCGTGCCGATCCAGCGCGAGAACCAGACGCTCGCCACGATCACCTTCCAGAACCTGTTCCGCATGTACAAGAAGCTGGCCGGCATGACCGGTACGGCCGATACGGAAGCCTACGAATTCCAGCAGATCTACGGACTGGAAGTGGTGGTGATCCCCACCCACAAGCCGATGATCCGCCAGGACAACGCCGACATGGTCTTCCTTGGCCAGCAGGCCAAGTACCGCGCGGTGATCGAGGACATCAAGGATTGCCACAAGCGCGGACAGCCGGTGCTGGTGGGTACCACCTCGATTGAAGTGTCCGAGTTGCTGTCCGATCTGCTGCGCAAGGAAAAGATCGCGCACGAAGTGCTCAACGCCAAGCAGCATGAGCGCGAAGCGCACATCGTGGCGCAGGCCGGTGCGCCGGGTTCCGTCACCATCGCCACCAACATGGCCGGTCGCGGTACCGACATCGTGCTGGGCGGCAGCCTGGAAGCCGCGCTCGCGCAGCTGCCGGAAGACGCCTCCGACGCCGACCGCACCAAGGCGAAGGCCGAGTGGAAGAAACTGCACGAGAAGGTGTTGTCTGCCGGCGGCCTGCATATCGTGGGTACCGAGCGTCACGAATCGCGTCGCATCGACAACCAGCTGCGCGGCCGTTCGGGCCGTCAGGGCGATCCGGGTTCCTCGCGCTTTTATCTCTCGCTGGAAGACAACCTGCTGCGCATTTTCGCGGGCGACTGGGTCGGCCGCTGGATGCGCATGTTCGGCATGAAGGAAGAAGACGCGCTGGAAGACCGCATGGTCAGCCGCCAGATCGAAAAGGCGCAGCGCAAGGTCGAGCAGCACAACTTCGACATCCGCAAGCACCTGCTCGAATTCGACGACGTCGCCAATGACCAGCGCAAGGTGATCTACGCGCAGCGCGACGAACTGCTGGTGGTGGACGATGTGTCCGACACCATCGCCGACATCCGCGACGACGTCGTGAGCGAACTGGTGCATCGTCACGTGCCGGCGGACAGCATCGACGAGCAGTGGGATATCGCCGGCCTGGATCGCGAGCTGGAAAGCGAGTTCGGCCTGTCGATCGATCTGAAGGCATGGATCGATCAGCAGCATGAGATCGACGACAAGATGATCCTCGAGCACGTGCGCCAGGCGGTCGAGCAGCTGTTCAAGGCGAAGGAACAGCAGACTGGCGTGGAGACCATGCGCCAGCTTGAAAAGCACATCATGCTCAGCGTGGTCGACAACGCCTGGAAGGAACACCTGGCGAGCATGGACTACCTGCGCCAGGGCATCTATCTGCGCGGCTATGCGCAGAAGCAGCCCAAGCAGGAATTCAAGCGCGAGTCGTTCGAGCTGTTCTCCAGCATGCTCGACCGCATCAAGGCCGAAGTGGTGCAAATGCTGGCGCGCGTGCGCGTGCGCAGCGAAGAAGAAGTCGCTGCGATGGAAGCCGAGCAGCAGCGCCTGGCTGACCGGCTGCAGCGCCAGATGCTGGCGAGCGGCGGCGGTGCGCCGGTGGGTGCGCTGGGTATGGACGCCGAAGCAGTGGCCGCCGGCAGCATGGGCGCACCGGCCGGTGCGCCTCAGCAGGACGGTCCGCGCGTCGGTCGCAACGATCCTTGCCCCTGTGGTTCCGGCAAGAAGTACAAGCATTGCCATGGTCAGCTGAGCTGATAAAGAAAAACCCCGCCAAGGCGGGGTTTTTTTTGCCCAGAATTTTTTTGCTTCTCTGTGGGAGCGCACCCTGTGCGCGACAGCCAACGGAGCGATGAATACCATGACGCCGCAGTCGCGCACAGGGTGCGCTCCCACAAGGCTCAATCCCCGTCGGGAACCTTCTTTCGAAAAGGCTCGGCATTGACGGTGATGTATTGCGGTTCTTCCGTGTCCAGGCGCAGCGCCGTGAGCTGTCCACCCCACACGCAACCCGTATCGATCGCATGGATGCCGATGCCCGCGAAACGGCCCAGCGCCGACCAGTGGCCGCAGACGATGCGCGTCTCGCGCCGGCGCATGCCGGGCACTTCGAACCACGGATACATGCCGGGCTTCTGCGTGCCGGGCACGCCCTTGCTCTCGAAGTCGATGCGGCCCTGGATGTCGCAGTAGCGCATGCGCGTGAGTGTGTTGATCGACGCGCGCATGCGTTCGACGCCTTGCAGGCGGCTGTTCCATGCCGCCGGGCGATTGCCGAACAGATTCTTCAGCAGGCGCGGATGGCGCGGGCCACCCAGTTCGCGCTCGATCTCCTGCGCCGAGCGCTGGGCCTGGCGCAGCGTCCACATGGGCGCCAGGCCCGCATGCACCATCGTCCAGTTGAGCTGCTCGTCGTGATGCAGCAGCTTCTGCGAGCGCAGCCATTCCAGCAGCACGGGCGCGTCGTCGGCGAACAACACCTCACGCAGTTCCGGATTCACCTTGGACTGCGCTTCGGGGCGTCGCTGGCCGATCGCCAGCAGGCTGAGATCGTGGTTGCCGAGTGTGACGATCGATTGCTCGCGCAGGCTATGGATCAGCCGCAGCGTCTGCAGCGACTGTCCGCCGCGATTGACCAGGTCGCCGCAAAACCACAAGCGATCCACCGAGGGATCGAAGCGGATCTTGTCGAGCAGGCGTACAAGTTCGGGATGACAGCCCTGCACGTCACCGATTGCGTACGTAGCCATCAGTGCAGGGTACGTGGAATCGACAGGGTGAACGGCGGGATCGCCGCTTCGAAGTGGGTCCCATCATCGGCCAGCATTTGATAGCTGCCCTGCATGATGCCCACCGAGGTCTCCAGCACCGCGCCCGAGGTGTATTCGTATTCGTCGCCGGGACGGATCCACGGCTGCTCGCCTACGACGCCTTCACCCGTGACTTCTTCGACCTTGCCGTTGGCGTCGGTGATGACCCAGTGACGCGTCAACAGGCGCGCGGCGATATCGCCAGCGTTGTGCAGGGTGATCGTGTAGGCGAAAACGTAGCGGTTGTCGCCGGGACGAGATTGGTCGGGGACAAAGCGGGGTTCGACCTGCACGTCGATCGTGTAGGAAGATCTTTCATTCATGGCCCGATTGTACGGGTTGTCGGGGTCCATGGGTAAAGCTGCGGGCCACTCGATGGCATCGAGGGCCATCGAGCGACGGGCCGCGTATCAACCGTGCGGAACACGGGCGAGACGGACATAGTCCTGGGGTGAAAGCGTCTCGGCGCGGGCCTTGGGGTCCACGTCGGCGGCCATGATGGCGCTGCTGTCCATCACGTTCTTCAGGGCATTGTTCAGCGTCTTGCGGCGCTGCGCGAAAGCGGCCTTCACGATGGCATGAATGCGCTCGGGGTCGGCATCGGGCAATTGATCGGGACCCAGCGGCACCAGTCGCACCACGGCCGAGTCCACCTTCGGCGGCGGCCGGAAGGCGCCCGGCGGCACCACGAACAGCGGCTCGACGCGGCAGACCAGCTGCAACATCACGGACAGACGTCCATAGACTTTGCTGCCCGGCTCCGCGGCCATGCGATCCACCACTTCCTTCTGCAGCATGAAGTGCATGTCCTGGATCGCGGCGGCGTGCTCCACGCAATGGAACAGGATCGGGCTGGAGATGTAGTACGGCAGGTTGCCGGCGACGCGCAGGCGCTCCACGCCGTGGCGATGGGCCAGCGCGGTGAAGTCCACTTTCAGCACGTCCGAATGGATGATGCTGAGCTCGCCGACGCTGGCGGCACGCGCCTGCAGGCCAGGGATCAGATCCGTATCCAGCTCGATCGCGGTGAGCTTGCCGGCCGCCGCCAGCAGCGGCAGCGTGAGCGCGCCTTCACCGGGGCCGATCTCCACCACAAAATCATCGGCACGCGGCGAGATGGCGCTGACGATGCGCTCGATATAGCGCTTCTCGTGCAGAAAGTGCTGGCCGAAACTTTTCTTGGGGCGGGCGTTCATGCTTGTCCTTGCGCGAGGTCGCGGCGTCGTGCCACCAGCTCAAGCGCCATCTTTGTTGCTGCAATAAGGCTGGCCGGATCCGCGCGGCCGGTACCGGCCAGATCGAGCGCCGTGCCATGGTCGACGGAAGTGCGGATGAAAGGCAGTCCCAGCGTGAGGTTCACCGTGCGGTCGAACGCTTCGCTCTTGAGCACCGGCAGCGCCTGGTCGTGATACATCGCCAGCACCGCGTCGTAACGCTCGCGCAGCGCCGGCACAAAGGCGGTATCGGCGGGCAGCGGGCCGAGCAGCTGCATGCCTTCGGCGCGCAGAGCGTCGAGCGTGGGGATGATGGTGTCCAGTTCCTCGTGGCCGAGGTGACCGCCTTCACCGGCATGCGGATTGAGCCCAAGCACGGCGATGCGCGGTTCGGCCAGGCCGAATTTGCCGCGAAGCTCCGCATGGACGATGCGCAGCACGCGCGCCAGGGTGTCGCGGGTAATCGCGGCCGGCACGGCGGACAGCGGCAGATGCGTCGTGGCCAAGGACACGCGCAGCTCCGGGCTGGCGAGCATCATCACCACCTCCGCGCCCGCGCGTTCGGCGAAAAATTCGGTGTGGCCACTGAAGGGTATGCCGGCCTCGTTGATCGACGCCTTTTGCAGTGGCGCGGTAACGACGGCGGCGTAGCGGCCCTGCAGGCAGCCGTCGGCGGCCTCGGCCAACGTGGCGAGCACGTGCTGAGCGTTGGCCGGGTCGGGCACGCCCGGTGCCTCGAGGGCGCCGAGCGCGACATGGCGGACGCGCAATTGGCCGGGCTGGCGCTCGACGATGTCGCTGCCGTCGTCGTCGATCAGCTGGACGGTTTGCCCGCAGCGCTGCGCGGCGCGTTCAAGCAGGCCGCGATCAGTCACCGCAACGAAATTGGCCGCCAGCGGAGTGGCGGCCAATCGGATGACGAGCTCGGGACCGATCCCCGCTGGCTCACCTGCGGTGATGGCCAGCCGGGGCAGGGTCTGGGTCTTCAACGCGACCTCAGGACGACTTCTGGGGCTGCGGCGCGTTGGGGTCACGCAGCTCCGGCACCAGGATGTTCACATAGGCGCTGGAACGCATGTCGCGCAGGTAATCCTCATAGGCCTGCTCGGCCTTGCGGTTGCCGATCGCCTGGCGTGCCTGGTTGCGCGAAAGCTCATCGGTACGGTCGCTCTGGCGGCTGCCCAGGCGCTCCAGGATGTGCCAGCCGGCTTCGCTCTGGAACGGCGGGGAAACCTGATTGTCCTTCAGCTCGCCTAGGTGCTGGGCGATGGTCGAGCCCCAGTCGTTTTGCATGAACCAGCCCATGTCGCCGCCATTGTTGGCGGTGGTGTCGTCCTTGGAGTTCTCCTTCGCCAGCTTGGCGAAGTCCTCATGCTTGTTGACCAGGCGGTTGTAGATGTCCTCGGCCTTCTGGTGCGCCTGTTCCGCGGTCAGCAGCTCGCTGGGGCGGATCAGGATCTGGCGGGCGTGGTATTCCTCGACCACCTGACGGCTCGGAGCGCGCTGTTCAATCAGCTTGAGAATGTGGAAGCCGGTGGGGCCGCGCATGGCCGGCGAGACATCGCCCGCCTTCATGTTGCCCACCGCATCGGCAAAGGCCGGCGGGATTTCGTCCATACGGCGAAAGCCCAGGTCGCCGCCGTCGAGCGCGTCCTGCGCATCGGAGTAGCGGATGGCTGCAGCGTGGAAATCCATGCCGCCCTTGATGGCGTCCGTGGCCTGGGTGGCCTTGTCCTGGGCTGCCTTGATGTCGGCGGCGGTGGCGCCGGCCGGCAGGCTCACCTGGATGTGAGCCAGGTGGACTTCACCCGCCTTATAGGACGGGCTGGCCAGCATGTTGTTGATTTCGCTGTCGGTAATGCTCACCTGGTCGCGCACCACGCTGTCATGCAGGCGCTGGGCGACGAGCTGATCGGACAGCTGGCGGCGGAAGGCGGCAAAGCTGTTGCCATCCGCTTCCACGGCGCCGCGCAGCTGCTCCGGCGTCATTTTGTTCTGCTGCGCCACGGCGTTCACGGCCTGGTCGACGTCGGCGTCCGACACGCGGATGCCCTGGTCGTCGGCGCGCTGCACCTGCAGCTTCATCAGGATCAGGCGGTCCAGGACCTGGCGGCGCAACACGTCGATCGGCGGCAACTGGCCGGGATTGCTGGCGTACTGCTGCTGGACCGAACGGACGGCCTCGTTCAGCTCGCTCTGCAGGATCACGCCCTCGTCCACCACCGCCACGATCCGGTCGAGCGGCTGGTTGCCCTGGCCTGCAGCCTGGGGCAGCAGCTGGGCATGGGCGGGCAGGGCGGTCGCGGTGGCGACCGCGAGCAGGAACAACGCGAGAGGCTGCTTCATCAGTACGGGGCCTTCGATCGCCGTGGGCGATAGGGGAAGTTATTGATAACCAAGAATACCATTGCGGATGGCGTTTTCCGACTGGCCGGTGAAACCGCCCATACCCTTGAACTCCACCTCGAACATGATCGCCGTGTTGGCCGAGCCAAGCGCGGTGGTGTAGTCGTAGGTATTCACGTAATGGCGTCCCACCAGGCGCAGAGCCACGCAACAGCTGTCGTACTCCACGCCGGCCAGGGCCTCCACGGTCTTCTTGTCGAGTACCGAGTAGGTCCAGTGGCCGATCAGGCGCCAGCGATCGGAGACGGGATAGACAATCGAGGCGTCGTATTGTTCCAGCAGCGGTGATTCGGTGCCGGGCTGGCGACGGTAGCGGTAGGAGAAGTTGAGGACGCCATCGGTCTTGATGCGCTTTTGCAGCGTAATGGCGCCCAGGTCCGTGAGACTCAGATTCGGGTTCCACTGGTACTGGGACATCAATTTCCAGTCGTCGCTGAGCTGGGTGCTGAGGTCGATGATGTAGTCGGAGCCGGACCAGTTGGTCGGTGCCGGAGCCGTGTTGTTGGTGGTCGGGATCTGCACCCGCTGCTGGGTGAAATAGCGGATCTGGCCGAAGCTCGCCGAGAGGCGCTCCACGCCGTTGTCGTCCAGCAAGCGCGAGGTCAACATGGCGCTGAGGTTGTTCGCGTTCTCTTGGCGGTCGGCGCCGGAGAAGGTGTTGGGCGTGAACAGCTCCCAGGTGTCGAACGACATCAGGTTGGTGTCGAACAGCGGCAAGTTGTTCTGGTTGCGATACGGCACATACAGGTAATACAGGCGCGGTTCGAGCGTCTGCGTATAGCCGGTGCCAAACAGCGAAGTGCTTCGATCGAACACGAGGCCGCTGTCCACGCTGACGATGGGCAGCGAACGACTCGGCGAGTTGCTGGTGAACGGCGACGTCGTGCCAGAGGCGAGCGGCGTGTAGTAACCGTATTGCTGAGTGTTGCCGGTGAGATCATAGCCCGTGTAGCGATACGCGACCCTGGGTTTCACGAACCAGGCAGCGCCACGGAAGTCGGCCTGGATATACGGATAAAGATCCAGGCGATTGCCTTCGACGGAGTCTTCCTTGCGGAAGGCGACCGCTTCGGTATTGGCGCCCACGTCCAGCCAGCGATTGACCGGGTAGTCGACGTTGAAGGTCGCGCGCGGCCAGCGCTTGTACTGCACTGACGTATCCGGCAGCGAGTAGTCGGCGTTCTGGTAGTAGTCCGCGCCGAAGCTGGCATTCCAGAACGCCGCGCCCCACTTGCCTGCGCCGTTGATATACGTCGAAGAAACCAGCTGACTGGTCGTGGTCGTGTAGAAGTCGTTGCCGAAGTCGCGCAGATAGTTGCGGTCCGACGCCAGGTTGATGCCCGCGTTGAGCGACCACGGGCCGTACAGATGGGTGGAGTCGTAAAGCTTCAGCAACCAGCGGTCGGTGCCCTTGGTGTTCTCGGTGCTATCGGGATCGTTCGCGCCGTTGTCGTGCGGCAGGAACTCGACGTTCACCTGGCCCTGGCTGCCCGGTACGAGATAGCGAAACTCGCTTGCCAGCATCACGCCACGATCCGTATAGATGCGCGGGTCAAGCGTGGCGTCATAGTTCGGCGCCAGGTTTAGGTAGTACGGCGCGCTCACCATGAAACCCGAGCGGCTGGAGTTGCCGATGGTCGGGGTCAGGAAGCCGGACTTGCGGTCGTCGTTGATCGGAAAGGTGAAGGTGGGCAGCCAGAAGAACGGCACGTTGTACAAGTACATGGTGGCGTCATGCGCCACGCCTTCACCGGTTTCCTTGTCCATGCGGATGTCTTTCGCATGGAGTTCCCACACGTGGTTGCCCACATCGCAGGTGGAATAGGTGGCGTTGAAATACCGGCTGCGCTGGTCATCCAGCATCTGGCCCTGGGTGGCCACGCCGTTGCCGCGATTGGTCAGCATCTGGTAGCTGACGTTGTCCGCGATCGACGTGCTCGCATCCTGGTTGCCGCGCATATGGTCGGACGAAACCAGCTGGCCGACTTCCTGATAGCGCACGTTGCCGCGCGCGTCGTAGTCGGTGGTGTCGTCGCTGTAGTCGGCGACGTCGGCCTGCATGCGCTGGTCGGCGCGATCCATCTTCACGTCGCCTTCCAGGTGATAGACGCTCTGGTTGGAGCTGTCCACGCGCTGGGCGGCGACATAGGTATTGGATGTCTCGCGGACCGAGCTGTCCTTGCTCATGGTCGGGTCGTAGAACGACAGCATCGCGTTCGGGCGACACATGTTGTAGTTCAGCGGACGCGTCGGGCAGCGGAACGCTCCCAGCGGGCAGTTCGACGCCGCCGGCGGCGCCACGCTCGGCGTGGTGGGCGCGCTGGGCTGGCTGGGTGCGGGTTGCGCTTCGGCTGCCGACTGGGCCTCGACCGGGCCACCGAACAAGGCAAGGGCAGCGGCGACCGCCAGCAGGCGGCGAGGGGGCAGGTGGCGCGGAGGCAGCTTGGGCGTCACGATGGCAGTCTGTCGGCTGTGAGGCTCGTAAAACTAGCAGAAAGGCCTCGTGGACGGCAGTTGGATAGCGCACGCCGGGAGAAGGATTCAGCATGAGCGAGCAGAAAACGGGCAAGAGTGACGACCAATGGCGGGCCGAGTTGACGCCGCAGCAATATGCGGTGTGCCGATGCTCCGCCACCGAGCCGCCGTTCAGCGGCAAGTGGTACCGGCACAAGGGCGCAGGCACCTACGTCTGCGTCGCCTGCCAGGCGCCCTTGTTCGCGTCGGAGGCCAAATACGATTCGGGCTCCGGCTGGCCCAGTTTTTTCCAGCCGCTGGTGCGCAAGGCCATCACCCTGGTGCAGGACGACAAGCACGGCATGCGCCGCACCGAGGTGCGCTGTGCCGCCTGCGAATCGCATCTGGGGCACGTCTTTCCGGACGGACCCAAGCCGACCGGCCTGCGCTATTGCATCAATTCGGTGGCGCTGGATTTCAGCCCGTCCTGCGCTTGATTGCCGGAGCTCAGGCGTCGAGCAATTCGCCCACGTGGGCGGCCACGCTGGTGGACAGGGCGAGCAGGTTGTAGCCGCCCTCCAGGGTCGACACCACGCGTCCTTGCGCATGCGCACGGGCCACGTCGACCAGGCGCTGGGTGATCCAGGCGTAGTCCTCGCTGCCAAGGCGCAGGTCGGCCAGCGGGTCGTTGCGATGGGCGTCGAAACCCGCCGACACCAGCAACAGCTGCGGCTTGAACGCGTGCAGCTTGGGAATCAGCACGCCCTCCCACAGCTCGCGGAATTCATAGGAGCCATCGCCGGGAGAAAGCGGTGCGTTGACGATGTTGCCCACGCCGTGTTCGTCCGCGCTGCCGGTTTCCGGATAGAGCGGCATCTGATGACTGGAGATGAACATCACGCGCGGCTCGCGGGCGAAGATTTCCTGCGTACCGTTGCCGTGATGCACGTCGAAGTCGGCGATGGCGACGCGCTTGAGCCCGTGCGCGGCGACTGCATGGGCGGCGCCGACGGCCACGTTGTTGAACAGGCAGAAACCCATCGCGCGATCGGGCGTGGCGTGGTGGCCTGGCGGGCGCACCGCGCAAAAAGCCATGCCGCCCTCTGATCCCAGCACCGCGTCTACAGCCGCAACCACCGCGCCGGCGGCGCGCAGGGCGGCTTCGGCCGAACCAGGAGACATCAGAGTGTCTTCGTCGAGACGGACCGTGCCTTCCTCGGGTGTGATCGAAAGAATGCGCTCGACATGCTCCGGCGTGTGCACCCGCAGCAACTGCTCGCGCGTGGCGCGCGGCGCTTCCACCCGATCGAGCGCCGCAAAGCGGTCCTGATCCAGCGCCTGCAGCACCGAGCGCAGGCGCGAGGGCGATTCAGGCTGGGCCGGGCCGGGGTCGTGCTGCAGGCAGCTGGCGTGGGTGTAGAGCCGCAGCATCGATGGTCACGCCTGGGGCTTGCGGCGGCGCTCGTGTTGCCACAGCACTTCGCCATGGCCGCTGGCGCGGGCCAGTACGCGCGAGAGCACAAATAGCAGGTCGGACAGGCGATTGAGATAGCGCTGCGCTTGCGGGCGGACCTCTTCCACGCGACCCAGCGCAATCACCTCGCGCTCGGCGCGACGGCACACCGTGCGTGCGAGATGGCAGCAGGACGCCGCCATGCCGCCGCCGGGCAGGATGAAATCCTTCAGCGGCGGCAGCGGATCGTTGAAGCGGTCGAGCACCTGTTCGAGGCTCTCGATATCGGCGTCATGGACCATCGCCATGCCCGGGATGCACAGCTCGCCGCCCAGGTCGAACAAGTCGTGCTGTACCTGGGTCAGCGTTTCGCGCACATCGTCGTCCACGCCATCGGACGCCAGCACCATGCCGATCGTGCTGTTGAGCTCATCGACCGTGCCGTAGGCGCCGACGCGCAGCGAATCCTTGGCGACGCGAGATCCGTCGCCCAGGCCGGTGCTGCCATCGTCGCCCGTGCGCGTATAGATCTTCGAAAGACGGTTACCCATCGCGGCTGCCTATGGACTCAGTGCGACAGCTTGGACGAATCGGCGTGACCGAGCGTGCGCGACAGCTGCACCACCAGGCCGTGCACGACCAGACCGAGTGCCACATAGAGCACCGTGGTCTCGAGGAAGAAGCCGTACCAGTCGACCATGTTCTCGAACCATGCGGCGATGCTGCGCGGCTGCGGCACGGTGCTGCTCAGCCAGTAGTAGCTGCCGTTGGAGATGACGTAGCAGGCGAGCCAGCTGACCAGCAGGGCGGCCACGGTAAAGCCGAGGCTGCGCGCGTTGAGGCCCAGCTTCTGGCCGGCCAGCCAGCTGCCGCCCAGCCACAGGCTGGCGTATGCCGGGACCAGGAACCAGTAAGCCGCCGAGACGCAGTAGTGATCCCAGAAACTGATGCCCTGGTTGCTGATGACCAGGTAGTCGACCAGCACGGCCTCGGCCAAGAGCAGCGGCAGCGCCCAGCGCACCGAGCCGCGCAGCCAGAAGCCGGCCAGGAAGAAGATGCCCCACGAGGCATCCCACACATCGTGATGGAACAGCGAAAGGTGAATACGGGTCGCGGCCATCACCACGGCCAAGGCCAGGAAGATGCCTAGGCGCTGGGTCTGCGTCTTAGCCATGAGCTGCTCCAAAAAGGTCGCGTCGAATGCAAGCGGCAAGTCTATCGCAATTGGGCAGAGCCACGCCCGGGGTCTGGCCATGCTCTTGCGCCATGCCTTGCCCACGTCATAGTTCAGAGCATCCCCGGCGCGTATCATGCGGCGCCATGACGAACTCATCCTCCCAGGCTGCCACCCCGCGGCCGGTGCTCATCGTCGGCGGCGGGCTGGTCGGCGCCAGCCTGGCCATCGCCCTGGACGCGGCCGGCATCGATGCGGTGATGGTCGAAGCCGCCGCGCCGCGCATCGGCGATCAGCCCAGCTACGACGAACGCAACCTCGCCCTGGCGCGCGCCACCGTCAACGGGCTTACCGCCATTGGCGTGTGGAAGCACGCGGCGGCCCAGGCCACGCCGATCCATCACATCCACGTCACGCGGGCCGGCGAGTTCGGCAGCGTGCAGATGGATGCGGCACGGCAGGGCGTGGATGCGCTGGGCTGGACGTTGCCTGCGCGCGAACTGGGCGCGGCGCTGCTGCGACGGCTGGACGAATGCACGCGCCTGCGCCGCCTGGCGCCCGCGCGGGTGGAATCGCTGGAGCCGGTGGCTGACGGTTGGCGTGCACGCATCCGGACGCAGGATACGGTCGTCGATATCGAAACACCGCTGCTGGTCGGTGCCGATGGCACCGCTTCGTTTGTGCGCGACCGGCTGGGCATCGAAGCCGAACGCCATGATTACCGCCAGACTTTGTTTGTCTGCACGGTGACGCCGGAGCGCGACCACGCGCACCGCGCCTACGAACGCTTTGCCGACCAAGGGCCGATTGCCCTGCTGCCGCTCGCCAATCGTCGCTGCGGACTCGTGCTTACCGTGTCGCAGGCCGAAGCCAAGACCGTCGAGGCCATGGACGACGAGGCCTTTATCGCGCTGGCGCAGGAGCGTTTCGGTTGGCGGCTGGGGCGGCTGAGCCGTCCGGGCAAGCGTCACCCTTATGCGATCCAGCGGGTGGCGGCGCGTTCGCTGGTATCCACGCGAGCCGTGCTGGTTGGCAATGCCGCGCAAACGGTGCATCCGATTGGCGCGCAAGGCTTCAACCTCGGCTTGCGCGATGCGTTGACGCTGGCTGAAATGCTGACCGATGCGCCCGATCCAGGTTCCGAAGATTTGTTGGCGAACTACGCGGCCCGCCGCGCGCCTGATCGCGACGGCACCATGACGATGAGCCATGGACTGGTGCAACTGGCCTGCCTGCCACAACCCTTGCTGGCGCCGCTGCGATCCATCGCCATGCTCGCGTTCGATCGCCTGCCGCCGTTGCAGCGCCTGCTGGCGCGACGCGGCATGGGTTTTCGCGGCGAGCCACCCAAGGCGGTACTGGAGCGACTGCCATGAGCGTGACCCCGATGGCCCGCAGCGAATCGCGTCGTCGCGGTCCTGCGCTGGACGTGGCCGTGGTGGGCGGCGGCATGGTGGGCGCGGCGACGGCACTGGCGCTGGCACGTGCCGGTTTTGCCACCGCACTGCTCGAAGCGCGCGCACCGGCGCCGTGGTCGGTGCATGACGAGGTGGACCTGCGCGTGGTGGGCCTGGCGCCATCGTCGATTGCCTTGCTCGACGATCTTGGCGTGTGGACGTCCATTCGCAGCTCGCGCTCCAGCCCTTATGCGCAGATGCATGTGTGGGATGCCGCGAGCGGTGCGGCCATCCACTTCGATGCCGCGCAACAAGACCGCGACCTGCTCGGCTACATCGTAGAAAACAATCTCGTGCAGTGGCAGCTTTGGCAGGCGCTGGAATCCGCCGGCGTGCGTCCCCTGTGTCCTGCGCAGGTCAGTGGCTACGAGGTGCTCGAAGATCGCGTACAGCTGACCCTGCACGGTGCGGAAGCGGAGACGATCTCCGCACGCCTGCTGGTCGCCGCCGATGGGGCTGCGTCGCCCTTGCGCGCGATGGCCGGGATCGAAACCCATGGGCGCGACTATGCGCAGCGTGGCGTCGTGGCGCATGTCTCGACCGAGCGCGCGCACGAAGGTACGGCGTGGCAACGCTTCCTCGACACTGGGCCGCTGGCCTTGCTGCCGCTGGCGGACGGTCGCAGCTCCATCGTGTGGTCGTTGCCGGAAGAAGAGGCGCAGCGCGTGCTTGCGCTCGATGATCAGGCGTTCTTCGATGAGCTTGGCATGGCGAGCGACTTCCGGCTTGGCCGCATCATCGGCGCCACGGCGCGTGCGGCCTTCCCATTGCGCCTGCAGCTGGCCGAAACCTATCAGGCCGAGCGCTTCGTGCTGCTCGGCGATGCCGCCCATGCGGTCCATCCCTTGGCAGGGCAGGGCGTGAACCTGGGCCTGCGTGATGTGGTTGAGCTGCGCGACACGCTGGTCGCGGCGCGCGGTGCCGGCAGCGATATCGCAGCGCCTCACGTGCTGCGCCGCTATGCGCGTCGCCGCCGCAGCGCCGACACGATGGATGCGCTGGGCTTCGATGCGCTGGCGCGCATCTATGCGTGGCAGGCCTCGCCGCTGGTCGCTGCGCGTGGTCTGGGCGTGCGCCTCATCGACAAGTTGTCACCCATCAAACGCAGACTCGCAGAACACGCCGCCGGCCTGTAGACCGTTCGAAACCCCGCAACCAGGAGTGGACGCCATGCGCATTGCCCGTCTTTGCAGTTTGCTGTTGCTTTCAGGAGTCGCCTTCGCCGCGCAGGCGAAGATGGTGGAAAAGCCGGTGGAATGGACCCAGGACGGCACCACCTTCCATAGCGTGCTGGTGTATGACGATGCCGTCGCCACCAAGCGCCCTGGCCTGGTGATGGTGCCCAACTGGTATGGCGTGAACGATGGCGCGATCAAGAAGGCCGAAGGCATCGCGGGCAAGGATTACGTGATCCTGGTGACCGACATGTACGGCGAAAAGACCCGCCCGACCAACGACGACCAGGCCAAGGCAGCCACCAAGCCGCTGTACACCGACCGCGCGCTGATGCGCAAACGCATCGACCTGGCGCTGGAGCAGTTGAAGGCGCAGGGCAAGACCGCGCCGATCGACGTCAGCAAGCTGGCCGCCATCGGCTTCTGCTTCGGCGGCTCCGCCGTGCTTGACCTCGCCCGCAGCGGCGCCGACGTGGCGGCAGTGGTGTCGTTCCACGGCGGCTTGCAGACCGACGACCCGTCGTTGGCCAAGAACATCAAGGCACGCGTGCTGGTGATGAACGGCGCCGACGACAAGGGCACCATGCCCGATGCCGACAAGTTCATGGACGAAATGCGCGGCAGCAAGGCCGACTGGCAGTTCGTGGTGCTGGGCAACGCGGTGCATTGCTTCACCGAGACCGATCAGCACAGCGCAGGGTGCGCTTATGACGAACGTGCGGCGCAGCGCAGCTATCGGATGATGCGCGATTGGCTGCATGGGGCGTTTAGCAACACGCCGTAACGTTATCGCGGGGCGAGTCGCGCACAGGGTGCGCTCCCACAGGGATACCACCACCACTGTGGGAGCGCACCCTGTGCGCGACTCAATCTTGCGAAGAACTTAGAAGCTGCGCTGCACCGAATAATCCGCCAGCGTCGCCATGGCCTCGCGCCACGGCGAATCAGGCAGCGCGCGCAGCGCATCGCGTGCGGCATCGGCATGCATCACGGCGCGTTCGTGGGTGCGCTCGAGCGCACCGGAATCGCGGATGGCGGCGATGATGCGGTCCAGCGAATCCAGCCCGCCATGCTCGATGGCGTGGCGCAGCGACTGCTTCTGTTCGGCATCCGCACGCTGCAGCGCATAGATCAGCGGCAGCGTCGGCTTGCCCTCGGCGAGATCGTCACCGATGTTCTTGCCCAGCGTGCCGGCATCCGAGGTGTAGTCGAGCAGGTCGTCGGCGATCTGGAAGGCGTAGCCCAGCTGCATGCCGTAGCGGCGCAGGGCGGTGCACTGTTCCACCGGCAGGCCGCCCAGCAGGCCGCCGAGTTCGGTGGCGGCGGCGAACAGTACGGCGGTCTTGCGTTCGATCACATCCAGATAGGCCGCCTCATTGACGTCGGCATTGCCGATGTTGAGCAGCTGCAGCACCTCGCCCTCGGCGATGGTGTTGGTGGTGTCGGCCAGGATGCGCATGATGCGCATGTCATCGAGCTCGACCATCATCTGGAACGAGCGCGAATACAGAAAGTCGCCCACCAGCACGCTGGCTGCGTTGCCCCACAGGGCGTTGGCGGTCTTGCGGCCGCGGCGCAGGTCCGATTCGTCCACCACGTCATCGTGCAGCAGGGTGGAGGTATGAATGAACTCGATCACCGCCGCCAGCTTGATGTGGTGCTCGCCGTGATAGCCGGCCGCGTTGGCCGCCAGTACGTGCAGCATCGGGCGCAGGCGCTTGCCGCCACCGGCAATGATGTGGTCGGCGATCTGGTTGATCAGCACTACGTCCGACGAGAGGCGCTGGCGGATCAGGGAGTCGACCCGGTGCATGTCTGCAGCGGCGAGCCCGCGAACGGCGGCAAAGTCGGCAGAGCGGCGGGTGTCGGCTTGGGTCGTGGTCATGAGGCAATCGTAGCGTCGTATCACGGGATTATAGAGAGAGTTGGGCGCAAGAAACCGCCGCGACACGGCACCACGGTTGGTTTTTTGGGGTCAAACGTATAATCGGTGACTCATGCGACCCTTTTAAGAAGCCCCGGTGAGCAAACTCTCCCCACTTGAACGACGCAGCGCGCTGACCCTGGCCTGCGTGATCAGCCTGCGCTTGTTTGGCCTGTTCGTGATCATGCCGGTGTTTTCGCTCTATGCGCAGCAGATGCCGGATGCCACGCCGTGGCTGATCGGGCTGGCGCTGGGCGTGTATGGACTGGGGCAGGTTCTGCTGCAGATACCGTTGGGCCTGCTGTCGGACCGCATTGGCCGCAAGCCGGCGATCACCCTGGGCTTGCTGGTCTTTGCCGGCGGCGGCCTGGTGGCGGTCATGTCGCACGGGCTGATGGGCATCGTGATCGGGCGTGCCCTGCAAGGCATGGGCGCCGTGGCGGGTGCCGGCACGGCCCTGGCGGCCGACCTGACACGCCATGAAAACCGCAGCAAGGTCATGGGCATCATCGGCGTATCCATCGGCGTGGCGTTTCTGCTGGCGCTGATTCTCGGCCCGCCGCTGGAAGCCGTGGCCGGACTCTCCGGCCTGTTCGCGGCCACGTCCATGCTGGCCCTGGCGGCGCTCGTCCTGCTGTGGCTGATCGTGCCCACGCCCGAGCGGGCGTCCGCGCCGGCAGCAGCCAGCTGGGCCAGCGTTTTGTCGATGTTGCGTGATGGCCGCATGCTCGTGCTCAACGGGTCGGTGTTCTTTCTGCACATGTTGTTGACGGCCAGCTTCGTGGGCTTGCCGTTGCTTCTGGCCAATCGATTGCATTTGCCGGTGAATCGTCATTGGGAGCTTTATCTGCCGGTGATGGTGATCGCGGCCTTTGTGATGGGCGCCTGCCTGCATCGCATGCGCGATCTCGCGCAAAGCCTGAAGCTGGTAGCTGTATGTGTCGCCGCAACAGGGTTGGGGTTGCTGGGATTTGGCCTGTCCGGCGATCACGTGGCGGTGCTGGGCGTGGCGGCAGCGGTGTTCTTCTCCGCCTTCAACCTGCTGGAAGCGGCGCTGCCCAGCCTGGTGTCGCAATTGGCGCCCGGCTCGATGCGCGGCGCAGCCATGGGCGCCTATTCGACCAGCCAGTTCCTGGGCGCTTTCGTCGGTGGCGCGGTCGGTGGCATCGCCCTGGGCCGACTTGGTGTCGATGGCGTATTTCTTTGCGCAGCTGCGCTCACCCTGGTCTGGCTGCCGCTGGTGCTGCTCGGCGCCCGTCGTATCGAGGCTGGCCGGGCAGGTTTGGATGCGGCACCTGCTGCCGGGGGCGCGTAACGCGGCCACGAATGCTCAGAGATGCGGCGCCGTTCCTTGGCATCGGATCGCCCGGCAGTGTATGACGTCAGGCTGACGTGACGGGGTGGGCGAGCTCGCCGCCGTCGCGCGATCTGTCCATCGACGAGGCCGCCCATGTCTGCACGCCCATCCCGCTTTTCGCGTCTTTACGCTGTCACGGCCCTGGCCGCGATCACGAGCTTTTACGTGGGTCACGCCGCGGCCGACGACATCAGTCGCGGCGACCGCTACTCGGGCAACACCTGGGCCTCGCGTTCGCCGGTGATCGCGCAGCACGGCATGGCCGCGACCGAGCAGCCGCTCGCCTCGCAGGTCGCCATCGACATCCTCAAGAAGGGCGGCAGCGCGGTGGATGCGGCGATTGCTGCCAATGCCGCGCTGGGCTTGATGGAGCCGGTGCTCAATGGCATCGGCGGCGACTGCTTCGTGATCGTGTGGGATCCGAAAACGCGCAAGCTCTACGGCTACAACGGCTCCGGCCCGTCGGCGAAAGGGCGCGACCTGGCCAAGATGCAGGCTGAGGTGAAGGCGGCGTATGCCAAGGCCGGCATGCCGGTGAAGGATCACATTCCTTCGGTGGGTTCGCTGCCGATCACGGTGCCGGGCACGGTGGATGCGTGGTTCGCGCTGCACGAGAAGTTCGGCAAGCTGCCCATCGCCGACGATCTGGCGCCCACCATCGCCTATGCGAAGGATGGTTTTCCGATCACCCAGCTGGTGGCCAAGTACTGGAAGGGCAACTTCGCCGCATTCGAGCGCGAGAAGGGTTTGATCGAGGAACTGGACAACGCACGCCACACGTATCTGATCGATGGGCACACACCCGCCGAAGGCGAAGTGTTTCGCAATCCCGATCTCGCGCGCACGCTTAGCATGATTGCCGAAGGCGGCCGCGACGCGTTCTACAAGGGCGCCATTGCCCACACCATGGACGCCTATTTCAAGCGCATAGGCGGCGACCTGCGTTACGACGATTTTGCGAGCTACCACGGCGAGTGGGTGACGCCGCAGTCGGTGAACTATCGTGGTGTCGACGTCTACGAACTGCCGCCGAACGGACAGGGTTTCGCGGCGCTGGAAATGCTGCAGATCCTCAAGGGTTTCGACCTGCGCAAGATGGGCGTGGGCAGCGCCGATGCCATCACCGCGATGCTGGAAGCCAAGCGCCTGGCCTATGAAGATCTCGCCAAGTTCTACGCCGATCCGAACTTCGTCAAGGTGCCGATGAAGGGTCTGATATCCGAAGCCTATGGCGAGCAGCGGCGCAAGGAGATCCATCTCGATCACGCGAACCCGTCGATCGGTCCCGGCGATCCGCGCCTGTTCAACGGCGACACCACCTATTTCACCACCGCGGACAAGGACGGCATGATGGTGTCGATCATCCAGTCCAATTATCGCGGCATGGGCTCGGGCCTGGTGGCCGACGGGCTGGGCTTCATGTTCCAGGATCGCGGCGAGCTGTATTCGCTCAAGCCCAAAGCCGCCAACGTGTACGCCGCGGGCAAGCGGCCGTTCCACACCATCATCCCCGGCTTTGCCATGAAAGATGGCGAGCCGTGGCTGGCGTTCGGCGTGATGGGCGGCGATATGCAGCCCCAGGCGCACGTGCAGGTGCTGACCAATATCATCGACTTCGGCATGAACGTGCAGGACGCCGGCGATGCCGCGCGCTGGCGCCATTACGGCAACGCCGAGCCCACCGGCGAGCCTTCGCAGGGCATCGGCAAGGTCGAGATGGAATCGGGTTTCGATGCCAATGTGAAGGCCGAATTGACGCGACGCGGCTACACCATCGAACCGGGCACGGGCAATTTCGGTGGCTACGAGGCCATCCTGTTCGACGCCAAGCAGCGGGTGTACTGGGGCGCCACCGAAATGCGCAAGGATGGCGAGGTCGTCGGCTACTGAGGTTGCGCTCGGGTCAGCCCGGTCAGCTGAAAAATCGATTGTTTTTACGAGCGCCGGCCCCAATGATGGAGGGGCCGCAAGATGTCATCGGTCGAGGTTAGTCATGGCCCACCACATCATCGAGCTCATCGCCCAGTACGGGCTGCTGCTGGTATTCGTCAACGTGCTCATCGAGCAGGCGGGCGTGCCGTTGCCGGCCGTGCCGACCATGATCGTGGCCGGCGCTTTGGCATCGACCGAGCGCCTGCCGCTGGCCGGCGTGGTCGCCGTGGCGGTGCTGGCCTGCCTGCTGGCCGACTACGCCTGGTACGCGGCTGGCCGCTATTTCGGCGGCGGCGTGATGCGCACGCTCTGCCGGATCTCGCTGTCGCCCGACTCCTGCGTAAAGCAATCGGAGCTGCGTTTCCAGCGCTGGCGCGGCGGTGTGCTGCTGCTCGCCAAGTTCGTGCCGGGCCTCTCCACCGTGGCCCCGCCGCTGGTCGGTGCGATGGGTCTGCGGACGGCACCGTTCGTGTTCTTCGATGGCCTGGGGTCGCTGCTCTGGGTGGGTGTGGCGGTGAGCCTGGGCTATGTGTTCTCGACCCAGATCGATGAGCTGCTGGTCACCCTGGCCAATGCAGGCAGCGTGGCGCTGATGCTGATCGGCAGCCTGCTGGTGCTCTACATCATCATGAAATGGTGGCAGCGCCACCGCCTGATCCGCGCCTTGCGCATGGCGCGCATCACCGTGCAGGAACTCAACGACCAACTCAACAAAGGCGGCAATCCGGCCATTGTGGACGTGCGTTCGGAAGCGGCGCGCATGCTCGATTCGCGCATCATCCCCGGCGCCCTGCTGGCCGATGTGAACAGCGTCGACATCATCGTCAATGCCGTGCCGCTCGATGCGGAACTGGTGATCTACTGTACGTGTCCGAACGAGGCTTCGGCCGCGCTGGTGGCCAAGGCCTTGATGTCGCGCGGGTATAAACGGGTGCGCCCGTTGCTGGGCGGGCTCGATGCGTGGGATGAGGCTGGGTACCCGGTGAATCGCGCGCCGGCGGCGAATGACGCCACCGTGATTTCACACGCAGTTTGAGCTAAGCCCCTGTGGGAGCGCACCCTGTGCGCGACGGCCGACCGTAGGGCGGCCCGCTGGGCCGCGTTCGCGCACAGGGTGCGCTCCCACAAGGGGTTTGCCAGGCCCCAAGGGCAAATTTTTACGGTTTCTATACGCGGTGGGGTGAATTCGCTACCCCTTTCTTATGCGCCGCTTCCGACAATTTGCACCGTTAACCAAGACGGTGAGTCGGACTTCGATGGACGCCCTTTGTCTGCTTTTTTCGATCGTGCTGTTTGCGGCGGCGCTCGGCTTTCTGCTGATCTGCGACCGCCTCGGCCGCCGTCCCTGATCGCCGGTCGTCGCCGCTGGCGACGACGTCATTGGCGCGCGCTTTTCCTGCGGGAGATCCACCTATGAACGCTTTCTACCTCGTGGCTGCCGTGATTGCGGTGGCCTTGACGGGCTACCTGTGCGTGGCTCTGCTCAAGCCGGAGTGGTTCGAATGACCACCTTCGATTTCTTCCAGGTTGTGCTTTTCCTGGCCGTGCTGCTTGTGCTGATCAAGCCCGTCGGCGCGTACATGGCCCTGGCGTTTGCCGATACGCCCAACGGCGTCAATCGCGTGGGCGGCAAGCTGGAGCGTTTGCTCTATCGCCTCGCCGGCGTGCGCAGCGATGAGCAGATGGGCTGGCGCCGTTACGCCATCGCCATGCTGGTGTTCAACATGCTCGGCCTGTTTGCGGTGTACGCACTGCAGCGCATGCAGCAGTGGTTGCCGCTCAATCCGCAGCATTTCGATGCGCTGTCGCCGGACCTGGCGATGAATACCGCGATCAGCTTCGCCAGCAATACCAACTGGCAGGCCTACGGCGGCGAAAGCGCCATGAGCTACCTGACCCAGATGCTGGGCCTGGCGGTGCAGAACTTCCTCTCCGCGGCCACCGGCATCGCGGTGTTGCTGGCGGTGGTTCGTGGCTTTACGCGTCGCAGCGCCGACAGCGTGGGCAACTTCTGGGTCGACATGACCCGCACCACGCTTTACGTGTTGGTGCCGTTCTCGCTGGTCATTGCGCTGCTGCTGTCTTCGCAGGGTGTGGTGCAGAACTTCAAAGCCTACGTCGACGTGCCGCTCATGCAGAACACGACGGCAGTGGAAACGGTAAAGGATGCCGCCGGCAATACGGTTAAGGATGCGGCCGGCAAGGACATGACCAAGTCCACCACGGTCACCACGCAGACCCTGCCGATGGGTCCGGCTGCCTCGCAGATCGCGATCAAGCAGTTGGGCACCAATGGCGGCGGCTTCTTCAATGCGAACTCCGCGCATCCGTATGAGAACCCGACGCCTTTCAGCAACTTCATCGAGATGCTGGCGATCTTTTTGATTCCGGGCGGTCTTTGCTACACCTTTGGCAGCATGGTCGGCGATCGCCGCCAGGGCTGGGCGATCCTCGCCACCATGCTGCTTATTTTTGTCCCGCTCTGCTTTGGCGCCATCGCCGCAGAACAGGCCGGCAACCCTGCGCTGCACGGACTGGCCGTGGATCAGCAAGCCTCCGCTTTCCAGGCGGGCGGCAATATGGAAGGCAAGGAAACGCGCTTCGGCATCGCTGCCAGCGGCCTGTTCGCCACGATCACCACGGCAGCCTCGTGCGGCGCAGTGAATGCCATGCACGACTCGCTCACCCCGCTGGGTGGCCTGGTGCCGATGTGGCTGATGCAGCTGGGTGAAGTGATCTTCGGCGGTGTCGGTTCGGGTCTTTACGGCATGCTCGCGTTCGCCGTGGTCGCGGTCTTCATTGCCGGCCTCATGGTGGGTCGCACGCCGGAATACCTCGGCAAGAAGATCGAAGCGCACGAAATGAAGATGGCCAGCCTCGCCGTGCTGGTGCCTTGCGCCCTGGTGGTGATCTGCACGGCCATCGCGGTGATGACGCCAGCCGGCGTGGCCGGTGTGTCCAATCCGGGTGCGCACGGTTTCAGCGAAGTGCTGTACGCCGTGTCGTCGGCGGCGAACAACAATGGCAGCGCGTTCGGTGGGCTCTCAGCCAACACGCCGTTCTGGAATGTGCTGCTGGGCGTGTGCATGTATCTGTCGCGCTTCCTGCTCGCCATCGCCATGCTCGCCATGGCCGGCTCGCTCGCTGCCAAGCGCCACGTGCCGCCCTCGGCCGGCACGCTGCCCACGCATACGCCGCTGTTCGTCACCTTGCTTGCCTGTGTCGTGGTGGTGGTGGGTGCGCTCACCTTCCTGCCTGCGCTTGCGCTTGGTCCGATCGCTGAATTCCTGATGTCGGTGCGCTGATCAGCGCCCAAAGGAAGCAAATCCATGACAACGACTCATACCCCTGTCCACGGCGTTCGCAGCTTCGATCGCGATCTGATCCTCAAGGCGATCGCCGATTCGTTCCGCAAACTTTCGCCGAAGCAACAGTTCCGCAACCCGGTGATGTTCGTGGTGTTCGTGTGCAGCGTGCTGACCACCTTGCTGTGGGTGCAGGCGCTGACCGGCCACGGCGAAGCGCCGACCGGCTTCATCTTCTGGGTGACCATCTGGTTGTGGTTCACGCTGTTGTTCGCGAACTTCGCCGAGGCCCTGGCCGAAGGTCGTGGCAAGGCGCAGGCCGCTGCGCTGCGCGGCTCGCGCAAGGACGTGGTGGCCAAGCGTCTGTCCGCGCCTTATAAGGACGCGCCGATCACCTATACGCCGTCGACCGAATTGCGCGTGGGTCACCACGTGCTGGTGGAAGCGGGCGAGCAGATGCCTGGCGATGGCGAGGTGGTCGTCGGCGCGGCAAGCGTCGACGAAAGCGCCATCACGGGTGAATCCGCGCCGGTGATCCGTGAGTCCGGCGGCGATCGCAGCGCCGTCACCGGTGGCACGCGGGTGCTGTCCGACTGGCTGGTGGTGCGCATCACCAGCAACCCGGGTGAGAGCTTCCTCGATCGCATGATCGCGATGGTGGAAGGCGCCTCGCGTCGCAAGACGCCGAACGAGATTGCGCTCACCATCCTGTTGGCCAAGTTCACGCTGATCTTCCTGCTCGCCTGCGCCACGCTGCTGCCGTATTCGATCTACAGCGTGCAGGCGGCCGGTGCGGGCAATCCCATCACGCTCACCGTGCTGGTGGCGCTGCTGGTGTGCCTGATTCCGACCACGATCGGTGCGCTGCTGTCGGCCATCGGCATTGCGGGCATGGATCGCATGATCCGCGCCAACGTCATCGCCACCTCGGGCCGCGCGGTGGAAGCAGCTGGCGATGTGGATGTGCTGCTGCTCGACAAGACCGGCACGATCACGCTCGGCAATCGCCAGGCGGTGGCCTTCCTGCCGGCACCGGGTGTCGACGAACACACGCTCGCCGACGCTGCTCAGCTGGCTTCGCTGGCCGACGAAACGCCGGAAGGCCGTAGCGTGGTGGTGTTGGCGAAGGAGCGCTTTGGCATCCGTGAGCGCCAGCTGGAAGAAGGTCACGCCGAGTTCGTGCCGTTCACCGCGCAGACCCGCATGAGCGGCGTCAATCTCGGCGAGCGCCAGATCCGCAAGGGCGCGCTGGACGCCGTGGAGCGCTACCTCGAATCCAATGGCAGCCACCTGCCGCCGCTGGTCAAGCGCATGGCCGAGGACATTGCCCGTCGTGGCGCCACGCCGCTGATCGTCACCGAAGCCGCCATGGCGCTGGGTGTGATCGAGCTGAAGGACATCGTGAAGGGCGGTATCCGCGAGCGTTTCGCCGAGATGCGTCGCATGGGCATCAAGACGATCATGATCACCGGCGACAATCCGTTGACTGCCGCCGCCATTGCTGCGGAAGCAGGTGTGGATGATTTCCTCGCCGAAGCCACGCCGGAAGCCAAGCTCAAGCTCATCCGCAAGATCCAGGCCGAAAACCGCCTGGTGGCGATGTGCGGCGACGGTACCAACGACGCCCCGGCGCTCGCCCAGGCTGACGTGGCGGTGGCGATGAATACCGGTACGCAGGCGGCCAAAGAAGCCGGCAACATGGTGGATCTCGATTCCAATCCCACCAAACTGATCGAAGTGGTGGAGATCGGCAAGCAGATGCTGATAACGCGCGGCTCGCTGACCACGTTCTCGATCGCCAACGACGTGGCCAAGTACTTCGCCATCATCCCAGCGGCGTTTGCGACGACCTATCCGGCGCTCAACACGCTTAACGTGATGAAGCTCGCCACGCCGCAGAGCGCGATTCTTTCGGCGGTGATCTTCAATGCGCTGATCATCATTTTTCTCATTCCATTGGCGCTTAAAGGCGTGAAATACCGTGCGTTGGGCGCCGGTGCGCTGCTGCGCCGCAATCTGCTGGTCTACGGCCTTGGCGGCATCGTGGTGCCTTTCATCGGCATCAAGTTGATCGACATGTTGCTTGTGCTTTGCGGTCTTGCCTAAGCCCTCTCATTACTCACGCACTACTGGAATCTCCGGAGTCTTTGCCATGCAAGTACTCAAGCTTTCCGTTTCGCTGCCCGACGACACCCACCCAGACATGGAGCTCCGTCTCTCATCAGACGACTCCGCCTGCGATGTGGTGATCGCACTGCCGGTGCAGGGTCGCCCGCGCGTCCAGACGCGCGACACCCAGGCTCCGAACAGCGAGCAAGACGAATACGTGCTCGGCGGTTACGCCGGCATTTGATGCAAGGCCGCGGAACAGCGGTCCCACCCTCTCTACCCACAGAAAAAGGACGGCTCGCCCCGAGCCGGTTTCAGGAACACCCATGATGTCCAAGAAGCTTCTTTCGTTTGCATTGTTGTTGGCGCTTGCCCCCGCGGGCGAAGCGGCCGCTGCGGCGGCGCCGGTTGCGGGCACCGACGTGATGCCGGCGGCAGGTCTCGATGACGGCTCGGCCGGTGCGCCGGCGGCTGCCAACGACGACTGCTCGCAGGGTTTCTTCTCCCGACTCGGCGCGGCCTATCGCGCAGATGCCCAGCCTGCCGACCCGAATGCGCCGGCCGCACCGCGTCGCGCGATGGATGCGCCGCTGGACTCCCCGCCGTTCCCCAATGGCGAATGGCAGCTCGGCGGCGTGGCTGCACCGATTGGCGTGCCCGTGGCCTATGGCCAGTATCCACTGCAGAAAGCGCTGTCGTGCACCAAGCTTGGCAACTGGATGAAGCGCAACCGCATCGAAGTCAACGGCTGGATCAATCCGTCCGCCAATGTGAGCTCGTCCAGCTTCACCAACTATCCGCTGTCGTATGCGACGCGTCCCAATCGCGTGGAATTCGACCAGTTCGTGTTCAACATCACCCGTGTCGAAGACACCGTCCAGACCGACCACGTGGATTGGGGTTTCAACATTTCCACGCTGTATGGCTACGACTATCACTACACGGTGACCAAGGGCGTCTTCAGCAACCAGCTGCTGAACCATCCCAATTCGAACGGTCCGCTGCCGGGCAAGGTCTATGGCATCGACCCGATGCTGTTCTACTACGACCTGTACATTCCGACGGTGGCCGAAGGCATGGTCGTGCGTATCGGTCGTTACCTGTCGCTGCCTGACATCGAGGCGCAGTTCTCGCCGCAGAACTACCTGGTCACGCATTCGATCCTGTACACGGTCGATCCGTATACCCAGACCGGCATCATGACCACGACCAAGCTCAACCAGCAGTGGACCGTGCAGCTGGGCATCAACGCCAGCAACGACACCGCGCCGTGGAACCGTTCCGCACGCCCCGCACTGCAGGCCTGCGTACGCTGGGTGTCGAAAGACAATAACGACATGCTCTACCCCTGCGTCAACAACTGGAACACCTCCGACTACAACTACAACAACGTGCAGATGTACGTGATGACCTGGGGCCATCGCTTCAGCCAGAGCGTGCACATGCAGACCGAGGCGTACTACATGTACGGCCGCAATATCTCGGGCTTCGGTCCGGACGGCGAGCCGGGCGTCGTTGCCTCGTCGCCGTACCCGGGCAAGGCGGGCGAATACGGCGTGGTGAACTACCTCAACTTCGAATTGAACTCGAACAACATGATTTCGTTCCGCAACGAGTTCTACAACGACCAGAAGGGCCAGCGCACCGGTTACGCCACCAAGTACAGCAGCCACACGCTGGGCCTGACGCATTGGGTGTCGCCGGATCTGGAGATCCGTCCGGAGATCCGCTACGAGCACTCGTACGACGTGAATGCGTACAACGCCGGCAAGAAGAACTACCAGGCAGTCGCCATCGTCGACACCATCCTTCACTACTGAGGTAAAGACCATGGGCAAGCTGATTCGCAGCGCCATCGTGATGCTGCTCCTGATGACCGTGATCACCGGCGTGGCCTACCCGCTGGTGGTCACCGGTGTGGCCCAGGTGCTGTTCCCGTCGCAGGCGAACGGCAGCCTGATCGCCAAGGACGGCAAGCCTATCGGCTCCATGCTGATCGGCCAGTCGTTCGACGACCCCAAGTATTTCTGGGGTCGTCCTTCGGCCACCTCGCCGCAACCCAACAACGCGTTGTCGTCGTCGGGCTCGAACCTGGGGCCGACGAATCCGGCGCTGACGGATGCCGTGAAGCAGCGCATCGAAGCGTTGCGTGCGGCGGATCCGGCCAATACGGCGGCGGTGCCGGTGGATCTGGTGACGGCGTCGGGCAGTGGTCTTGATCCGGAGATTTCGCCGGCGGCTGCGGCTTACCAGGTGCCGCGGGTGGCGAAGGTGCGTGGCTTGAGCACGTCACAGGTGCAGGCGATGGTGGCGATGGCGACTACCGGGCGGCAGTTTGGGATGTTGGGGGAGCCGCGGGTCAATGTGTTGAAGTTGAATTTGGCTTTGGATGGGCGGTGAGTCCTCACTTCTCCCTCTCCCCGTTGGGGAGAGGGTTTGGGCATCGCCACCCTTACGGTGGTGAGGCGCGGGTGCTCGCGAAAGCCTTCCTGCTCGTCATTCCTGCGAAAGCAGGAATCCAGTGACTTTGCGCTTCGATTGTCGCGTTGCCGCCAGCGTGCCGCCTACGCGGCGGGCGTTTCGATCGGCTGCCGCCGCTCGAGTCACTTTTCTTTTGCTGGCCCAAAAGAAAAGTAACCCAAAGAAAATGGCCTGAAGAGCTGGCAGCATTACGCGTGGATAAGCCCGAACGCTTGAGGTGGGTCGTTGCTTGGCAACCTCCGCCGCTACATAGCCGGTAGTTCAAAGCGCTTCGCAACGCGCCGTGGCGTTGAGGACTTAAAGCGGAGCTCGCTTCGCATCGCGTAGGCCTGTTCGCGGTGCACATCACTTCTGCCCCTCCCCTGCACGGAGAGGGTTGGGGTGAGGGGCGGGTGCTCGCGTAAGTGCAACCTATTCTTAGCTTGTGCACTATCCGCCCCGAACCCCAAGTCCTACCCTTATCCCACCCCATTCCCAACGACACCCATGTCCGAACCCACTCGCGAAGCACGTGCCGATGCCCTGCTGGATGCCATGCAGGAAGAGCGCACGCGTCGCCTGAAGATTTTCCTCGGTGCGGCGCCGGGTGTAGGCAAGACTTACGCGATGTTGTCCGCGGCACGAGAGCTCAAGCGCCAGGGCATCGATGTCGTGATTGGTCTGGTGGAGACGCATGGGCGGCAGGAAACGGCCGCGCTGCTGGACGGGCTTGAGCAGCTGCCGCGCCGCAAGGTGAACTACAAGGGGCGGGACTTCACCGAGTTCGATCTCGATGCGGCGCTCGCGCGACGCCCCGACATCATCCTAGTCGACGAACTCGCGCACACCAACTTGCCGGGTGGGCGCCATGAGCGTCGATGGCAGGATATTGCCGAGCTGCTCGAAGCGGGCATCGAGGTGTATTCCGCGCTCAACGTGCAGCACCTGGAGAGTCTCAACGACCAGGTGCGGCGCATCACCAATGTCACCGTGCGCGAAACGGTGCCCGATGCCTTTCTCGATCGTGCACGCGACATCGTGCTCGTCGACTTGCCGCCGCGTGAGCTGATCCAGCGCCTGAAGCAAGGCAAGGTCTATGTGCCCGAGACCGCGGCGGCGGCGCTCGATGCATTCTTCTCGCCGACCAACCTCGTTGCGCTGCGCGAGCTGGCCGTCGATACCGTCGCCGGTCATGTGGATAGCGACTTGCGCGAGCACATGCTCGCGCGCGGCGGTGCCATGCCGGTGCGTCGCCGCGTGCTTGCTGCCATCGATGGCCATTCGCAGAGCGAATATCTTGTGCGTATCGCTTGCCGCATAGCCGAACGGCGTGGCGCACCGTGGAGCGTGGCCTTCGTCGATACCGGTGTGACACTCGACAAGGCACGCAGCGAGCGACTGGATGCGGCCATGGGCCTCGCGCGCCGTCTCGGCGGCGATACCGTGGTGTTGCGCGGCCACGCCATCGCGGATGAGCTCATCGCCCATGCCGATCGCGAAGGCATTGGCCAGATCATCCTTGGGCGCACGCGTGAACGCCCGCTTGCGCGCATGCTCGGCCGTTCGCTGACCCAGCTGCTGTTGCGTCGTGGCGCGCATCTGGAACTGACCATCATCGCCACGCCGGCGGAGCGGGCGAAGTCGCGTCTGCGTCTGCGCATGCCGGGAGGGTCCGGGCGTCGCGGCGAATATATCTATGCGACGCTCGCCACGCTGGTGGCCTTCGGTTTGTCGTTCATCGCCGACCGTTACCTGTCCGTCGCGAACCTCTCACTGATTTTCCTTACCGCCGTGCTGGTAGTGGCCGTGAGAACGCGCATGGCGGTGGCCGTCTATACGGCGCTGTTGTGCTTCATCGGCTACAACTTTTTCTTTGCGCCGCCACGCTACACCTTGATGATCGCCAACTTCGACGATGTGCTGGCGGTCAGCCTGTTCCTCGTTGCCGCCTTGGTCGCGAGCCGATTGGCGACCAAGCTGGCCAGCCAGGTCGAGTCCCTGCGCACGGCTCATGCGCAGGCGCGGGCCTTGCTCGCGTTGGGACAGCGGCTTTCCACCAGTACGGATGCCGAAGGTATCCGTCGCGTGGGCGCCTCCGCATTGGCACATGTGATGCGTTGCGAGGTAGCCGTGTTGGCGCGCGACGCGAGCCAGGTGTTGCGCGTGGTGGCGTCGTCGCCGCGTGATTTCGACCTGACCTCGCAGGATCTGGGGGCTGCCGAATGGAGCGAAAAGCATTCGGAGCAAGCCGGCCGTTTCACCGACACGCTCAACGCGGCGCCTTGCTGGGTGTTGCCGCTGGGCAACGACGACAATCATCTCGGCGTCGCCGCGCTGCGCCTCCCTGCGGGGCAGGGCGAACCGTCCACCGACGAACGCAGCCTCGCCCTGACCATGGTGCAGGACATCGGTCAGGCGCTGCAGCGCGCACGGTTGGCCGAGGAATTGGAAGGTGCGCGTGTGCAGGGCGAAACCGAGCGTTTGCGAAATGCGCTGCTTTCGTCCGTCTCGCACGACCTGCGTTCGCCGCTTGCCTCGATGATTGGTTCTGCCGGCACGCTGTCGAGCTACGGCGACCAATTGCCGCCCAGTGAGCGCCAGGAATTGCTGGAGGCCATTCTTGGCGAAGGGCAGCGGCTGGATCGCTACATCCAGAACCTGCTCGACATGACCAAGCTGGGGCACGGCACGCTCAAGCTCAATCGCGACTGGACCGATGCCGCCGAAATCGTTGCGGCGGCTACCACGCGTCTGCGCAAACTGTTTCCCGACCTCAAGGTCGACATCGAACTGCCGCCGCAGACCTTGCTGCTCTACGTGCATCCGGCGTTGATTGAGCAAGCCTTGTTCAACATCCTGGAGAATGCCGCGCGCTTCTCACCGCCGGGCCAGGCCGTGCGTGTGGTCGTGCGTCCCAAGGGCGAGCAGATCCAGATCGATGTGATCGACCGCGGGCCTGGCATCCCTGAAGACGAGCGTGCGCGCATCTTCGACATGTTCTACTCGGTGTCGCGCGGCGATCGCGCGCCGCAGGGCACCGGCCTGGGCCTGGCCATCTGCCGCGGCATGATCGGCGCCCACGGCGGCAGCGTCGAGGCCTTGCCGGGCGACGGTATTGGCACCACCATTCGCATCACCTTGCCGCTGCCGGCGCCGCCGACCAACCACGTATGACCTCTGCCGCACGTGTCCTGGTCATCGACGACGAGGCACAGATCCGCAAATTCCTCGACATCGGCCTGCGCGCCGAGGGCTACGAGGTATTGCTCGCGGCGAATGCGGCGGAAGGCCTGGCGCTGGCCGCGACGCGCTCGCCCGATCTGGTGATACTCGACATCGGCTTGCCGGACCGCGAGGGGCATGAAGTGCTCGCCGAGTTGCGCCAATGGACGCACGTGCCCGTCATCATGCTTTCCGTTCGCGATTCGGAAAACGAAAAGGTAAAAGCGCTCGACGCCGGCGCCAACGACTATGTGACCAAGCCATTCGGCATCCAGGAGTTGATGGCGCGACTCCGCGCCCTGCTGCGTACCCGTCAGGGTGAGCCCGAAGCGATGCAGCGCTACGACGACGGCCAGCTCGTCATCGACCTCGGACGCCGCGAAGTGTGGCTGGAGGGCGCGCAGCTCTCGCTGACGCGCAAGGAATACGCCGTGCTCGCGCTACTGCTGCGCCACGCCGGCCGAGTGGTGACTCAGCAGCAGCTGTTGCGCGAGATCTGGGGCGCCACCCATACCCACGACAGCCACTATCTGCGCATCGTTGTGGGCAAGTTGCGCCAAAAGCTGGGTGACGACCCGACCACGCCCCGTTGGCTCAAGACCGAGCCGGGGGTGGGTTACCGCTTTATCAGCGGCGCCTGAGCCGCCGGATTGGGTGTCGCAGCCCGTGAGAGTGTTTAGTGGTCTGATTCCCGGACGTTTTTTCGTCCACCCCGCACATCGGGGCAGGGCGAAGGCTGGCTCTATTCACGGTTCCCCGGCGCAGGTCAATCCTGTCTTCCGCGCCCGGGGCACGGTTATGATGGCCGCCGGACCAACATCCCGGTGCTGACTGCCCAAGAACGCAGCGCCGGCTCACAGAGGAAACCCATCCATGGCACGTGGCATCAATAAAGTCATCATCGTCGGCAACCTCGGCGCCGATCCGGAAACCCGCTACACCGGCAATGGCACGGCCATTACCAGCATCCGCATCGCGACCTCCGAGAACTGGACCGACAAGCAGAGCGGCGAAAAGCAGGAACGCACCGAGTGGCATCGCGTCAAGCTGTTCGGCCGCCTCGCTGAAATTGCCGGCGAATACCTGAAGAAGGGTCGCCAGGTGTATATCGAAGGCTCGCTGCGCACCGACAAGTACACCGACAAGGACGGCGTCGAGCGCTTCAGCACCGACATCATCGCCGCAGAAATGCAGATGCTCGGCGGCGGTACGGAAGGCGGCGCGGCCGGCAGCGGCGGCGGCAACTTCCAGCGCGCCCAGGGTGGCGGCGGTGGCGGTGGCGGCCAGCAGCGCCAGGGCGGCGGCAACTACGGTGGCGGCCAGGCCCGCGGCGGCGACAACTTCGGCGGCGCCCCGCGCGGTGGCGACAACTTCGGCAACCAGCAGCGCCAGTCGGCCCCGCCGGCACAGAACAACAGCTTTGATGATGACGATATTCCGTTCTGATTTTCATCAGCGACAACATCGTTGCGTAATTTCGAAAAGCCCATGGTCGCCATGGGCTTTTTGTTTGTGCGTGGTGGTTGCCGAGGCAGATGTCTGGCCTCGCATGGATGATGCCGTACGGCGCGTGCCCATCGGTCGGCTTGGATCACCGAGGAAATGGGCTCTGCCCCCTATCTCGCGGGCCCCAGCAGGGCGCCGCCGACTAGATGCGAGACACGTCAGGCCCCAACGTTCGGTTGGGGTAGCTCACCCGCTGCCTGCTTCACTCAGCTGTAACCGGAACGAGTTGCATACCCATGCTCTGTTATCAGAGCCTGATGTGAATTCCGGGTGCCGTCATCGTAATGGCGATGATGCATATGACGGCAAAAATCACCCAGAACCAGCTGAAACGAATAGGCTCAATCTCTGCGGTCTGGCTGGCTCCCTTGGACAGGATGGCGGATAAAGGCCAAGCGGCCATTCCAAGGAGCGTCGTCGGAATGGTCGATGTAATCAGAAGACCGGTGTCGTGCATTCTTAGGCCAACCAGAATGTATACGACACTCACGAAAAAATAAGCCGGCATCGTTAATCTATAAGCATTTCCCGAGAATTTCGGAAGCGTGGCGGCTGCCCATCTGACGGTAAGAATGCACGCTACTATGCTGAAGGCCAGTTCGAATACACGAAGTAAGTCTCGATAAATTGCATCATGTATTTGATAGAAAAAAGCAAAATCACCGACGCCGAATATCGCTGAATATCCAGGGTATACAACACCGGCAAACATATTTGCGACGGCGCAGGTCCACAAGAAATAAGCCAGCGCACCGGAGCAACGCTCTTTCGATATCTTCAGGAAATAGGCCCCAAGCGCGAGGGCGATAACAACATCAACAAACGATCCGGCGACAGATATGATGTCTGTTGCAAATGTCTCTCCGCCAAAATAATGCGAAACATGATCGATATTGTCTATTGACGTCGAATTCAAAAAGAATTCTCTGTGACCGAACAAGAACATGGTGACGCCATGCCCTAGAACCTCATGGGGCATGATATAGAAATAAAATGAAATCAAGCTAACACAAAGCATCACAATAATATTATTGCGGTCTAATCTTGGATTGCCCATGGTGTTCTTTATGCGCTCTGGCTGATGGCTGTTGGTGGCACCTTGCGCGATTCAATCATTGCGCGGGCTGTTGCCAAGGTAATTAAATACGACGAAAACTTAGGCATCAAATTCATTGACCATCAACTTCTTGATCGTGAAAACGCGGGCCGCGTAGATGCCAATGAGGCCCGCAGCAAAGTGCAGGTCGCGTTGCGCAACGCCCTAAGCTGGATTAGTTCCGTGGGGAAGGCCGCCGGTTGCCCATTGAGGCATGGGATGCTCAGTCGATGTTCATTTTATTGATTCGTTATCCAAGGCGAAGGCGGCGAATTCAGAATTGAGTACGACGTTTCCTCCGTACCTCCATCGCTAGCGGAGTGAATAGGCGAGGTCGTGACGTTGCAGGCAATCAAGCAGGGACCGATCGGCCCACGGAACCACTCTGATGAGTTCTTTTTCGAGGGAAACACTCTTTTGGTGGACTTTGCGCTTGGGCATCTCTGTATTCGGACGAATGCCGCCACGAATATGAGTCCAGCAATGGCTATAGGTGCAGGATCGCCTTAGGTCCGTTTTTGACCCACAGCGGACTTGATCGGACGAGTACATCCGGCTTAAGCAAGGTCAAGCAAACCAAGGGCCTGCCTTTGCACCGATTTGAGAGTGTCCTCGGCGACACTGGCTTTACGAAACACCGCGCTGCCCATAGTCAATGTCATCAGCGTGGCCGCTTGAGCACGTGCCAGAGGCCGCCGGGTGCCGTGTTGCGTGATGAGTTCTTCGAGCAGTGCGCACATACGCTGGATATGCGCGCGCCCGAGCTCAGCCAGCTCGGGGTCGCTGGGGGCCAGCTCCACGATGGCATTCACACAAAAGCAGCCGCGATCATCGGGCTGGGTGTCCACCAGGGCCTTTACCACGGCGCGCAGAGTGGCGTTGGTATCTTCTTGTTCATCCGCCAGCGCTTTCATGTCGGCGTAGAACGCATCGGCATAGCGCCGATAGGCATGCAGGAGGAGCTCGCGCTTTGAGCCAAACGCCGCGTAAAAACTTGATCGGCTGAGTTGGGTTGCCTCGGTGAGGTCATCCAGCGACGTGGCTTCGTAGCCTTTGCGCCAGAACACGTCCAGGGCGTCGCCTAGGGCCACCTGTTGATCGAACGATCGAGGTCGGCCGGCGCGGGATAGGGTTTTTGGCATGACGTCATCACCTTGACAGCGTGTGGCTGCATTGTGGACCATTCAGTCCAGAATGTGAAACCTCGATTTCTTCCCCGCCTCGCCGGGGCAACGCCGCGAGGTACCAACGTTGCTATCCTGCAAACAATAAGGTCACGATAATGAAATCTTCGGGTATGTTGATGCGTGCCGGCCTTGCAATGGCCGTGATCCTTGGCTTGGGCGCTGTGGCAGCGCCAGTGCAGCAGGCTCAAGCGGCGGCGCCGCAGATCAAGAAGTCCGGTGCTGCGTACTACCGTTTCATGCTTGGCAAGTTCGAAATCACCGCGCTCTCCGATGGCACGACGGCGTTGCCCGTCGACCAGTTGCTGACACAGACCACGCCTGAGCAGGTGAAGAAGGCTCTAGCGGCGAACTACATCAGCATGCCTTACGAGATGAACTTCAACGCGTTTCTGATCAATACCGGCGACAAGCTCGTACTGATCGATACCGGCGCAGGCGCAATGTTTGGTCCTAACCTGGGCAAGATGGTCGATGCGCTGAAGGCTTCCGGTTACACGCCCGAGCAGGTGGATGAGATCTACATCACTCACATGCATCCGGATCACATTGGCGGCTTGGTGTCCAACGGCAAGGCCGTGTTCCCCAACGCGCTCGTGCGCGCCGACAAACGCGAAGGCGATTTTTGGCTGAGCCAAGCCAACCTGGATAAGGCCGGAAAAGATGACAAGGGCTTCTTCCAAGGTGCCCAGGCCGCACTCAAGCCGTATGTCGACTCCGGCAGGTACAAGCCGTTCGATGGCGCTGCGGAGCTGTTGCCTGGCATCAAGTCCGTGCCGCTACCCGGTCACACACCTGGACACGCGGGTTACATGATCGAGAGCGAAGGCCAGAAGCTGCTGGCCTGGGGTGACGTGGTCCACGTGGGCGCGGTGCAATTTGCTCAACCCACAGTCACGATTCATTTCGATGCGGACAACAAGTCTGCCGAGGCAGCCCGTCTGAAGCTGTTGGCCGACGCCGCCAAGCAAGGGTACTGGATCGCCGGCGCCCACTTGTCGTTCCCCGGCGTAGGCCACATCCGCGCTACCGGCACCAATAGCTATACCTGGATTCCGGCCAGCTATACGGCTATCCACTAAGCGCGGGTAGCACGAGCAGTCCGGGGCTGCTAGCTGCGGCCCCGGACTGCAACAAAGTGGTGATTCGATCGCGTGAGCGTGTCTCACCCCGATGGTTGGTTCGCAACGTGCCGGCACATCGCGAACGCTCAGCGGCGAATCTCGTGACGCTGCGCACCCAGATGCGCGATACCGCATTCAAGTACATCGGCCACCTGCATGAAGCGGTTCTTGCCAAAACCGACGCCGGGAGGCGTGCCGGTTGCAATCAGGTCGCCGGGCAGCAGGGTCATATGGGTCGAGAAATAGGCCAGCAGGTCGTTGATCGAGAAAAGCATGTCGCTGGTGTTTCCCTGTTGCTCATAGTTGCCGTTGAGCTTGGTCCACACATCGAGCGTCATGCCATCGATGCCGGTGGTCAGGTACGGACCCACGGGCGAGTAACCGGGGCGCGACTTGGCGCGTACCAAATGCTGCTGGCCTTGCTGGTCGACCTGGGTATCGCGATCGGAAACGTCGTTGATGCACACGAAACCGAAGATATAGCCAGGTGCGTCCTCGGCCGTGACATCGGTCGCTTCGCGCCCGATCACGATCGCCAGTTCCACCTCCCAATCAAGCTTCACGTTGGGATTGGGGCCGCGCGAGATCGGATCATTCGGGCCGGACAACGAACTGATGGCCTTCATGAAGACTTCCGGTTCGGTCGGCGGCGTCATCTTGAACTCTTCGATGTGCTTCCGGTAATTGAAGCCCGTAGCGGCAACCTGGCGGATATCCGCAATGGGCGAGAGGAAGCTGAAGTCACCCTTGACGGGAGAGAGGCCGGCGGTATCGACCGCGTTCAATACGCCGCTGGCGATGGCATCGGCGGTGATGTCGGGCAGGATCGGGCGAAGATCCAGGTGCTTGCCATCCTTCAGGATGACGGGGACGACGCCGTTGCTGGTGAGGACTCGCGCAAACTGTTGCATGGTCAAATCTCCGCTGATCGGGGGCTACGTTCCGCGTGGCGGACGTGAGCGAGGCTAAGAATGGCTCGGGATTGGCAGGCGATGTACCGCTGTGCCCGCCTGGTGAAAAAGTTACGGCGTCGAGCTATAACTGTCCAAGACCGATTTCTTAGGGAAGCCATAAGCTGAAGGTTATAAGTGACCGTCCTCCGTCATGTCCGCTATCTCAAAGCCGTTGTCGAGCATGGGAGTTTCACCCGCGCGGCCCAGGCGCTGCATGTTTCGCAGCCGGCGCTGTCGCAACAGATCAAGGAGCTGGAGGAGCGCCTGGGTGCGCAACTGCTCGATCGTTCCGGCCGCAAGGTCCGTGCTACGGATCTGGGGATGATCTACCTTCAACATGCGGGTCGCGCCTTGGATGAGTTGGATCAGGCGGCACGTGCGGTTCGTGATGTCGAAGATCTTTCCACGGGAAGCGTGCGACTGGGCGTGACGCCCAGTGTCGCCAGCTATTTCATCGGGCCCGCGCTTCAGCGCTTCCGCAAACACTACCCCGGTATAACGCTGACGGTCCGGGTTTCGTCACAGGAAGTCATCGAGCCGGCACTTCGGGACGATGAGCTGGATCTGGGCATAGGCTTCGGCGATCTCCCCGGGGAAGACATCGAGGCGATGCCGCTGCACGAGGAGCGTCCCATGTTGATCGTCGGCAAAGGGCATAGGGACGCGCGCAAGGCGGTGGTAACGGCCAAGGAGTTGGCACAGATGCCCTTGGCCATTCTGGACACATCGTTTTCGACGCGCAGGCTGGCTGACGAGTATTTCCATGCGAAGCATCTTCGGCCGACCATCGTCGTCGAGGCAAACTCGATCGAGGCTCTGATGGAGATCGTTCGCCACAATGACTTGGCAACGATCCTGCCGGCCAATGTGGTCCGCCCCGGACTCGCGGCGATAAAGCTGCAGCCCGCCCTGGGAGCGCGTCGTGCGGCTCTGCTACGCCGCCGTAGTGGCTATTGTTCCGCGGCGACGCGTGCCTTCATTGCCGTCGCGCAGGAATTCGCCGAAGGATTTCTTGGGAAGTAGGGCGGATTGAGGCGGCGTGTCCTTAGGTACCCGATCCCATCAGGGACACGCTCAGCCGCGCTTGCGGCTGATGGAATAAATCGGGCCGCAGCCTGGTTATGTGGATAGCGCCAGGCATCGAAGGGCTTGGCGCTCAGCCCATCCAACAAGGTCCTACGCTCATGCTGGTTCCCGTATCTGCCGCCGCGCGCTACACACAAACCGCCAAAATTCTGCATTGGCTGGTGGCCCTGTTCATCCTGACCAACCTCGCCATCGGTCTGCGGATGGAGCGTTTCCCTGGCTACTCCCATAAGTCGCCGGAGTGGAACAGCATCTTGTTCTGGCATGGATCGATCGGCGCCGTGGTGCTATGGCTGGCCGTTGCGCGGATCATCTGGCGACTGGGTCACCGACCGCCGCCGCTGCCCGGCAGCATCCCGCCCTGGCAGGTGTGGATAGCGCATAGCGTCCATGGGCTGCTCTATCTGGCCATGCTGGTGCTCCCGCTCGCCGGCTACGCGCATCGCGTCGCGGGAAATCATCCGGTCAGTTTTTTCGGTCTATGGAACTGGCCTGATCTTTTCGCCCCTAGCGAGTCGCTGCGCGTTCTGTTCGGGACCATCCACGTCGATCTCGCTCTGGCACTCGGCGGCCTTCTGATTCTTCATCTCGGCGCCGTACTGAAGCATCTGCTCATCAACCGCGACGGCGTAGCCAAGCGGATGTTGTGATCGGTCGCAGGGGCAACTCACCTGCTGCGGCTTTAGCGCACACGACATTGATAGGAGGGGTGGAGGCATGCGCTACCGAAATATTCCAGGACTGCATGACGTCGCCACGCTGAAGTTGCTCCGCGGCCGCCTGATTTGGGACGTCCGACCGATGCGCACGCACTGGGCGAAACCACTCGCGATAGCTCTTGGTAGATCCAGTGTTGACGTCTTCTTAGTGATATCCGGATTTATCATCTATCACGTCACAGGTCGATCGGCTGCGCACGCGGCCATCGTGGGCCACGCCTGGGCGTCCTATGAGTTCGCCAGGAGGCGGATCGGGCGGCTCAGGTGCCACGTTCCGAAGAGATCGCCGCCTCGGATTCTCCTGGCGGGCCCAGATGATCCATCGCGTGTGCCCGGTCGACTTGCTCACACGAGCCAGGTGGGTCGTTGCCACGCAGAAGACTTCTGACCAGTGGCGGTGATCGCCTGGAGCCACAACCCCGGATTGAATCCACGATCTTCCGCCTGCCGGTTCCATGAAGTACTTCCGCGTTCGCGCTGTATCCCTTTAACGCACCGAGCTTGGCGACTTGCTCGCCACGTGCGGTGCCTGACCCAGTGGCAATTCAAAGGAGCAGATCATGATCACGATCAAGTCACTCGGCCTTGCCGACGCGAATCTCGTTATCCAGGCTGGCATCGACCACGCCAACAAGATCGGTTCGCCCAGCACGATCGCTGTAGTGGACGCGGGCGGGACTGTCGTTGCGCAAGCCAGGATGGATGGGGCTTCGCTGTCGAGCGTCGTACTGGCATACGACAAGGCGTATACCAGCCTTTCCTGTCGGCTGGCCACGAGCGAGATCACCAAGATCGCGCAACCGGGAGGCGATTTCTACGGCATCGCCAACGGCCTGGGCGGTCGCGCCATTATTTTCCCCGGTGGCATGCCGATCAAGCTCGATGACCAGGTGGTTGGCGCCGTCGGCGCCAGTGGAGGCAACGGCGCCCAGGACGAAGAAGTGGCGCGTGCGGCGGCGGCCGGCTTTCCCGGCAAGTCATCCTGACGGGAGACGGCAATGACCACAGTAATGATCACTGGAGCGGGTAGCGGCCTCAACAATGGGGCCGCGTTTGAACTCGCCGCACGCGGTTACGATGTGATCGCCTGCGTGGAAATCTATCCGCAGGTTCGGGCGCTCGAACTGCAGGCGCAGGAACGTGGCGTCCATCTTCGCATCGAGAAGCTTGATGTCACCCAGGAGGGTGATCGTCGACGTGCGATGTCATGGAAGGTCGACGTGCTGGTCAATGGCGCTGGCATCATCGAGGGTGGCGCTATCGTCGACATCCCTGGCGCGAACATGCGTCGGCAGTTCGAGGTCAATGTCATCGGCCCCGTTCTGCTGACACAAGGGATTGCCCGGAACATGATCAAGCGACGGAGCGGCAAGATCATCTTCATGTCGTCCGTCGTCGGGATCCTGTCCGGCCCCTTCGTCGGCATGTATGGCGCATCGAAGCACGCACTTGAAGCGATCGCGGAAACCATGGCCATGGAACTGCAGGAATTTGGCGTCCAGGTCGCGGTGATCAACCCGGGACCGTATCTCACGGGCTTCAACGACGCCGGCTTCCTGGCGCCCGCCGACTGGGACGACGACCCGTCCACGCGCGTATTCGACTATGCGAAGCTCTCCTTTCCCTTCGAGCAGTTCGAGCCGTCGTTGGCGTTCAAGAGTATTGCGGATGTCATCACGGGCGAGTCGGTGCTCTTCCGCAACGTCGTGGCACCCGAACTCTCCGAAGGTGTGCGTGAGCAGTCCTTGCAGGTCTGGACGCGCAGGGCGACGGACGGTCTAGGTAAACGATCCGAACTTGTTCAGAAGTCCTATGACATGAAGCCGGAGACCAGGGTGTGAAGCCATGGTGATTGGCTACAAGTAACTGTTGAACCTCGAACGCAAGTACGACAGTGGGTTCACGTCTTAACGCAGACCATGCTGACCTTCATTCGCTGAGCCGCGCTCTGCGGGAGGTGTCACCATGGCTACCAAAAAGGCCTTGCCCAAGCCGGACAAGGGAGGCAAGCCGCCCGTGGCGAAGACGGCTGAGCGAGGTTCAGGCGACGAACTGCATGAGCGATCTGCCGGCAACCATCCGGCATTGACCACGAATCAAGGTATCCCCGTCTCGGACAATCAGAATTCGCTGCGCGCGTCCCCTCGCGGGCCGACGCTATTGGAAGACTTTGTTCTGCGCGAGAAGATCACCCACTTCGATCACGAACGTATCCCGGAACGGATCGTCCACGCCCGTGGCAGTGCTGCGCACGGCTATTTCGAATTGACGAAGTCGCTTGCGCGCTACTCCAAGGCGAGGATTCTCACCGAAGTCGGAGTCAAAACGCCGGTGTTCACGCGGTTTTCCACGGTGGCCGGGGGAGCAGGTTCCGTCGATACGCCACGCGACGTGCGTGGCTTTGCGGTGAAGTTCTATACCAAGGAAGGCAACTGGGATCTGGTGGGCAACAATATCCCGGTCTTTTTCATTCAGGATGCGATCAAGTTTCCGGACCTCGTTCATGCGGTGAAGATGGAGCCCGATCGTGCGTTTCCTCAGGCGGGGTCCGCCCACGACACGTTCTGGGATTTCATCTCACTGATGCCCGAAGCGATGCACATGATCATGTGGGCGATGAGCGACCGCGCCATCCCTCGCTCGCTGCGCATGATCGAAGGCTTTGGCGTTCACAGTTTCCGACTGGTTGACGCCAAAGGCGCATCGACGTTCGTGAAGTTTCATTGGCGGCCCAAGCTCGGTATTCAGTCGACGGTGTGGGACGAGGCCGTGAAGCTGCAGGCCGCCGACAATGATTTCCATCGGCGCGATTTGTTCGAGGCCATCGAATGCGGCAACTATCCGGAGTGGGATCTGGCCGTGCAGCTGTTCACCGAGGAGGAAGCCGACGCGCTTGCGTTCGACCATCTCGACCCCACCAAGCTGATACCCGAGGAGCTGGTGCCGCTTACCGTGATCGGTCGCATGGTGCTGGATCGCTGGCCGGACAATTTCTTCGCCGAGACCGAACAGGTCGCCTTTTGCCCGGCGAACGTGCCTCCGGGTATCGATTTCTCCAACGATCCGTTGCTGCAGGGTCGACTGTTTTCTTATCTGGATACACAGCTATCGCGACTGGGCTCGCCCAACTTCAACCAGATTCCGATCAACGCGCCGAAGTGTCCGTACGCGAATATGCAGCGCGACGGCCATATGCAAATGCAAGTGCCCAAGGGGCGCGTCAATTACGAACCCAGTTCACTGCAGGACGATACGCCGCGGGAGACTCGCGAGGGCTTCGCCAGCGCGGTGGTCAGCGGAGATGACGGCATCAAAGGTCGCATCCGCGCCGAAAGCTTTGCAGATCATTACAGCCAGCCACGGCTGTTCTTTCGCAGTCAGACCAAGCCGGAGCAGGCGCACATCGCTTCGGCGATCACCTTTGAGCTATCCAAGGTGGGTACGCCTCGCGTACGCGAGGCGATCGTGGGTCACTTGCGCCATATCGACCCGGATCTGGCGCAACGCGTGGCCAACGGACTGGGCTTGGCGGCGCTCCCGCCCGCGCCGCCCGCGCAGGTGCAGCCAATCGACATGCCACCGTCGCCCGCCTTGCAAATCATTGGCAAGATGAAGGACACGCTGAAGGGTCGTGCGGTGGGCATTCTGGTCGATGATGGATCGGATGCCAGTGTGGTCCGCGCGCTGCGCAAGGCTGTCGTGGATGCGGGCGCCACGGCGAAGCTGGTGGCGCCGCGCCTCGGCGTTACGTTGAGCGACGGCAAGCCCGTCAACGCCGATGGACAACTTGCCGGAACTCCATCCACGGTGTTCGACGCCGTGGCCATCGTGCTGTCCCAGGAGGCCGGTAAAAACCTCGCCAAGGTCGGCGCCGCGGTGGACTTTGGCCGCGATGCGTTTGGCCATCTCAAGGCCATTGCAGCGGATGCGGGCGGTCAGTTGGTACTCAAGGCCGGCAACGTGGGGAAGGATGCCGGCGTGGTCGATGCGGCCGACCTCAAGTCCTTCATCAAGGCCGCCAAGACACGGCAATGGGATCGCGAACCCAAGCTTCGCCTACTCGCCTGAAACAGCGCGTCAATGATCGCGTTCGCTACCGGTTTGCGTCAGCGCGTTGCTTGCTTTCCACCACTGCTGCGCCCGATCGGCGATGAGCTGCAGCGGCTCCGCGCCGTTCACGCTCAAGACTCGCGGCTCGTCCGTCGGCGGCTCCAGATCGCGGAACTGGCTCTCGACTAGCGTCGCGGGCATGAAATGGTTGGAGCGCAGGCTGACGCGCTGGAGGGCGACTTCTGGTGACACGTCGAGAAAGACAAAGCCGAGGTCGGAAGCGCCAGTGCGCAGCGTGTCGCGATAGTGGCGCTTGAGTGCCGAGCAGGCGAGCACGGCGATGGACCCAGTGGCTACGACGCTTGCGAGCTCCATGGCCAGCTGCTCCAGCCAGCCCTGGCGGTCGGCGTCGTTGAGCGCGGTGCCGGCCCTCATCTTTTGCACATTCTGTTCGGGATGGTAGGCATCGCCTTCGATCATGCGTGCGCCGATGCGTTCGCTGAAAGCCTCGGCAACGCTGCTCTTGCCGCAACCGGACACGCCCATGACGACGATCGCGCGCATCGGGTTCTGCATGCATGGCATCCTGTGATTGAGTGGCAGCCCTCACGGGCTTTCGGTCTTCCCGAGGATACTGTGACAGGCGCCACGATTGTCATGCACGGGCCGTCGAAGTCACGAAGCGGTCACAACACCACCCTAGGCTCCGTGCCGTCTGAGTACCGTAGCCTTCCTCGGCGAACACGGTGGAAGGAGGAGCGGTGCGTGAAAAGCATGGGGCGTGGTCGGCGTTGTTCGCGGAGAAAGGCGCGACGCTGAGCAAGTACTTCCTGCGCCGCGTGGCGCATCGTTGGGATGCGCAAGACCTCGTGCAGGAGGTCTATCTGCGCCTGCTTCGGATCGAGCCCGCGGATGCGGCCAATATCCGCAGCCCTGAGGCTTATCTGTTCACGGTAGCCGCGAACCTGGTGAAAGAGCATGCCGTGCTCCGCCAGCAGGCGCCGTTGGGCAGTGATGAGCTCGAGCAGGTGGTGGAGCAGCTGGCAGCGCCGACCAATCTCGAAGCGGACATGGACAGCGATCTGCGCAAAGAGCGCCTCGGCGTGCTGATCGACCGCCTGTCGCCGAAGTGCAAGGCGGTGCTGATCATGCACTATCGCGATGAGATGTCGTATCGCGAGATCGCCGAGCGCATGAGCATCTCGACCAGCATGGTGAAGAAATACGTCGTGAAAGGCCTGGCGGCGTGCCGGCAAAGGATGGCCGACTATGAATAATTCAACGCAATTCGACGCTGCCCGGCAGGCGCGTCGCATCACTGAGCAGGCCGTGTCCTGGTATATCGAGCAACAGGAGCCTTTGACGGAGCGCCAGCGCGTGGCTTTCCTCGGCTGGTTGCGCGCTTCGCCCCGCCATGTGGCGGAGTACTTCGCGGTAGTGCAGATGCACGGCGACTTCAAGGCCGCGGCCGCGTTGAAAACGCTCACGGTTGAGCAGCTGGTGGATCAGGCAGGTCGCGACAATCCGGTGGTGATGTTCCCGATGGTGGGCAGCGCCATTCGCAAGGAACATGTTCCACAGCCCGGACGAGCACGCCGGGTGGCGATGCGCGTGGCCGGACTGGCCGCGGCGGTGGTAATGGCCTGGCTCGGTGTCGGCTATTGGCGCGATGCCAACGGATTGGTAGAGCGGAGTTTCAAGGGCGACGTGGCGGCTGTGCGCGCCGTGACGCTGCCTGACGGCACGCTGGTACAGCTGGATAAAAACAGTGTGATCGACGTGCATTTCGATGGGCACTTCAGGCGCATCGAAGTGATCAAGGGCAATGCCTTGTTTGACGTTGGCAAGGATGCGCATCGACCCATGCTGGTCAACGTTGGAGGCCATGTACTGCAAGACATCGGCACCGTGTTCGACGTGAAGCGCGATGCCAACGGCGACACGCTCACCGTGATCAGCGGTCGCGTACGCGTGCTCAATGCAGCCGATGAATCAAAGCAGGGTGGGCTCGCAGCGTTGTTGAATGCCGATCCGGTGGCGGATCTCACCACGGGCCAGCAGATTTCACTCGGCATCGCTGGCGTGAGCACCAAGCAGCCTGTGCAGGTGGCCAAGGTCACCGCGTGGTTGCCATCGGAGATTCGTTTCCAGCACGAAACCATCGGCAACGTCGCGCGGCGCTTCAATGCGTATACGAGCAAGCCCTTGGTGATCGAGAACGGCAGCATTGCCGATGAACGCATCAGCGGCATCTTCCACGCGGACAATCCGCAGGCCTTCGCGGCCTACCTGGCCACGCTGCCGGATGTGCGCGTCGTAGAGGAGCGCGATCGCGTGCGCATCGTCGCCTCGAATCAAACTGACACGAAAGCCGGGCGCCTGTAAGAAAAGATTCATGCAATCGGAGGTGCCCGGTTGCGCAAAAAACGGCTCTTGAAAGGTATAGGCCCGAAAAAAAACGCGTCGAGCGTCGAGCGAAGGCCACACGTTTACCTCACTCAAGGTTGTTTTTCCTCATGCGCAATCGTTTGGCATTACATATCGCCCTCGTACTCGGCGTCAGTCTTCCCCTGGCCGCGTTCGCCCAAGCTACCGCCACGGCGCACACCACTGCCATCGCAGCCATGCCGTTGGCCAAGGCGCTGGAGAATTTCTCGCACGAAGCAGGCATGCAGGTGGTCTATGGTTCGGAGATCTCCGACACCATCCGCAGCCCCGGCGCCGATGCCGGTTTGGCGCCCGAACAGCAGCTGCGTCAGTTGCTCACAGGCACCGGCCTGAGCTATCGCCTGGTCACGCCGAACACGGTGACGATCGTCCCGGGAAACGTGGCAGCCAATGCGGGCAATCCGGCCTCCGCTGCGGTGACGACGGCCGGTAGTGCAGGCATTGCAGCGGCGGGTGATGCGACGGTCGCGTCCGGCACGGGCAAGACGACCAAAGATCTCGATCAAGTGGTGGTGACGGCGCGCTCGGGTGTGGATGAACGCACCAAGGCACAGACCAGCTACTCGATCACCACGATCGACGAAGATCGCCTGCGCATGCAGAACCCCACCAGCGTCACCGAGGCGCTGAAGTCGGTGCCAGGCTTCTGGGTGGAGGCGTCCGGAGGCGAAGCGAGCGGCAATATCCGCGCGCGCGGCATCCCGGTGGATGGCTTCGGTTCGGTGAACCTGCTCGAAGACGGTATTCCCGTGCAGCACGATCCGGCGCTCGGCTATCTCAACGCGGACCAGGCGTTTCGACTGGACGAAACCATTGATCGCATCGAAGTGGTGCGTGGTGGTCCGTCGTCGATTTTCTATTCGAACGCGCCGGCCGGTGCGATCAACTTCATTCCGCGTCAGGTCGGTGAATCTGCCGAAGGCCTGGTGAAGTACACCTTGGGCAACTACGGACTCAACCGCCTGGACTTCTGGTACGGCACGCCGATCGGCGACGGCTGGAAGCTGAGCACCGGTGGTTTCTATCGCCAGGACAACGGCATCCGCAGCCCTGGCTTTACCAACGATCAGGGTGGCCAGCTGCGCGCTACGCTGTCCAAGCAGTTCGAGAACGGCAGTTTGAGTTTCGACATCAAGCGCCTGGACGACAAGGTCGCGCTTGATCTTGGCATCCCGATGTATCGCAATGCCAGTGGCGACCTGCAGGCCGTGCCGGGCTTCAATGGCAACTACGGCACGCTGGCCGGCCCGGAAACCGAACACATCCAGATGATCCAGGGCAATGGCAGCCTCTACAACTTCGACAATAGCCTCGGTACGCAGGTCAAGCGCACGCAGTTCACGGTGAAGTTCGACTACAACCTGGGCGACGGCTGGAAGATCGCCGAAGACCTGCGTTATAGCGATACGGATACGGTGCGCAACGGCGTCTATCCGAACGCCGTGCAGACGACGGGTGATTTCTTCAACACGGCCAAGACGCAGCTGGCGAAGTACTATCCGAACGCCGCCGGCATGCAGCTGCAGTATGTGGACAATGGCCAGGCCTACAACGCCAGTCCCAACAACGGCCTGGTCGTGACGGGTGGTCTGCGCGGCATCACCATGCCGATGAATGAGTTCACCAGTGATACACGCCTGCTGCGCAAGTTCGAATTCGGCGACCAGACGCACGATGTGACGTTCGGCTACTACTACGCGCACTTCAACCAGAGTTTCGACCGCTATTCGTCCACCGCCATCCTCACGGCGACCGACAATGCGCGCCTGCTCGACGTGGTGGCCGTGGATGCCAATGGCAAGGCACTGGGCAAGCTGACCAATAACGGCATCTATGGGTACGGCTATGAGTGGGCGCATGCCAGCGGCACGTCCAACACCAATGCGTTCTATGCGTCCGACGAATGGCAGATCAACGACCAGCTGCGCATCGACGGTGGCGCGCGCTGGGAGCGCGTGAACACCACGGGCTGGACCGAGCTGTCGCATAACGTGAATCTGGGCACGCCGGCGACCAACAATATCCTTACCGGTACCGACCAGTTCGTGGACTACGACCACAGCTTCAGCAAGCTGGGCTGGACGCTGGGTGCGAACTATCAGTTCAGCGAGCACCAGGGCGTGTTCGCGCGCTACACCTCTACTTTCCGCCTGCCGAACCTCAGCTCGTACATCACCACGCCGACCGCCACGCCGATCACGCAGACGATGATCCTGCCGGAGATGGGCTACAAGTACAGCAACCGCTACATGGATGCGTACGCCACCCTGTTCTACACCAAGTACAACAACGTCAGCTTCAGCAACTATGTGTTCGATCCGAACAGCGGTGTGTCGACGCCGCAGACGGGCTACGCCGATACCGAGACCTATGGTCTGGAACTGGAAGGCACCTTCTATCCGTCCAAGTACTTCGATGTGCAATACACCGCGACCGTGCAGGATCCCAAGTACAAGGGCCTGACCTATACCACGGTGACGGCAGGCGCACCGGTCTTGCTCGACTATGACGACAACCAGCTGATCCGCGTGCCGAAGAACAGCTTCCGCGTGGTGCCGGGCGTGAACCTGCTCGACGACAAGCTGCGCCTGCAGATGTCCTACGAGTACGAAGGCCGGCGCTATGTGGACACGGCCAACTCGGTGGTGCTGCCGCAGTACCACACCATCGGTTTGAGCGCGCGCTACCAGATGACGCCGGAGCTCTCGTTCTTCCTGTATGCCGACAACCTCAACAACTCGCTGGGCCTGACCGAAGGCAACCCGCGTGCCGGCGAACTGGCCAGCAGCGACGCGACCAAGAGCGTGTTCATTGCCCGGCCGCTGCTCGGTCGATCCTTCCGCGCCTCGGTCATGTACCGGTTCTGATGGTGTTTGACGTCCTGCGCGTCGCTCCGCATGGCGGCGCGCGGGACGGTTGTTCTGCTTCGGGAAGCACGCGATGAATGAGAGTAGGCGTAGTCGTTATGGGTATCTGGCGCTGGTAGCGCTTTGGCTGACCGTGCTGGGCGTGGCATGTGCCACGGATAGCGCACCGGATGTTGTGCTGCACGGTCAGTTGATGGGTAGCGATAACCACAGTTATCGCGAGGTGCCGTTCCAGGTGCCGACGGGTGTCAATCGCATCACGGTACAGTTTGAATCCACGGGGCGTGCCGAGCACACCACCATCGATCTTGGGTTGGAAGATCCCACTGGTTTTCACGGCCAACAAGGTCTGCGCGGTTGGACGGGCGGCAGCAAGCAGCTCTTCACCGTGGGCGCCGTCGATGCGACGCCCTCATTCGCGCCGGGTCCAATTGAGCCGGGACGCTGGGCGCTGCTGCTGGGCATCCCCAATATCCGCCCTGCGTCGAAGGCGGAGTACACGGCGAAGATCTGGTTTGGCCATTCGGGCGATCCGGCGTGGTTGCCCGCCGTGCTTAACCCGCCTCTGCGCAAGGATGCCGGCTGGTATCGCGGCGACTTGCACATGCATGGGGCGCACAGCGACGGCAGCTGTCCGACGCAGAGTGGCGCTGGGCGTGCGCCGTGTCCGCTGGTCTTCACTGTGGAAGACGCCGCCAGGCGCGGGCTCGACTTCATCGCGCTGAGCGATCACAACACGGTGTCGCAGGCCAACGATATCCGCGAATTGCAACCGTACTTCGATCATCTGTTGCTGATGCCGGCACGTGAGGTCACGACCTTCCAGGGGCATGCGAATTTGTTCGGCACGACCGAGCCGCTGGATTTTCGCCTGGGCAGCAAGTCCGTACCCGACTGGAACGCGTTGCTGACGCGGGCCGCCGCCTTGCATGGCGTGTTCTCCATCAACCATCCGATCCGTCCCAATGACGAAACCTGCATGGGCTGCGGCTGGACGCCAGCCAAGCCGGTCGACATGCATCTGGTGCAGGCCATCGAAGCGGTCAACGGCATCGACGCCACCAGCCCGAAGTACACCGGCATTCCCTTCTGGGAGGAGCAGCTCAACCAGGGCTTCCACCTCACCGGGATCGGCGGCAGCGACAATCACAATGCGAAGGTGGCGTTGCCGTTTCCTGGTGGCAGCATGGCCATCGGCTTGCCGACGACAGTCGTGCACGCCAGCGAGCTGTCGATGAAGGCCATTCTTGATGGGATCCGCGCAGGGCATGTTTTCATTGACGTGCAAGGCACTCGCGACCGGGCCATCGATCTCGTGGCGACCGTGGGCGATCGTTCGGCAGAAATGGGCGATGCGCTGAGTGCGCCGGCCGGGAGCGCGGTTCACATCACCATGCACGCTGACGCGTTGGATCGGGCGCAGGCGGAAATCATCGTGGATGGAAAGCCTTTCCAGCCAAAGGACGATCTGGCCATCCGTGGAGCGAAGCAGACCCTGTCGTTCTATTGGATCAGCGATGGAAGGCGACACTGGCTTCGCACCAATGTGCGTGGCGCCGATGGCAGCTTGTTGATCGTTGGCAATCCCATCTATTTCAACTGATGGCGCGCGTCGATGTGTGGCCCATCGGCGCTGGCTGGCTAGGTAAAACTACGGAGGCGGGATCCAGTCGGCTAGGCTAAAACTCATGGAAGCGCAGCTCGTTGGATGACGAGGGTCCAGGCCATGAAAGCGTTGCTTCTGTCGATCGCGATTTCTTCTATGTTGGCGCTTGCGTCCTTGCCAGCGTGGTGTGCCGAAGCCGGCGCCACGCAAGCACCAAGCGCCAAGGACATCCAGCAGCGCACCGTGGCCCGTCGCGCGACGGAAGCGGTGATCTGGGGCATGCCGGCCGTCAACTATCAATTGATGCAGGATGCGTTCGAGAAGCTGCAGGGCGGTGTCAACCAGGTCGCCTATTGGTCGCGGCCGGTCAACTGGAAAGACCAGACGCTCACGCCCAATCCCGACACCATTTATTTCATGCCGTTCTACGACACCAGGAACGGTCCTGTCGTGCTGGAGATCCCTGCGGCCGAGGAGGGGGCTTCCATTACCGGCAGCGTGGACGACAGTTGGCAAACGGCGCTGGAAGATGTCGGACCTGCCGGTGTCGACAAGGGCAAGGGCGGCAAATATCTCATTCTTCCGCCGGGCTATAAGGACAAGGTGCCGGCGGGCTACATCCCGATGCCATCGGATACTTATCGTGGTTTTGCGATCCTGCGCTCGAACCTCAAGAGCGGAAGCGACGCCGATATCGAAAAGGCCGTGGCGTACGGCAAGCGCGTCAAGTTCTATCCCTGGTCTGCGGCGAACAAGGCTGGCGTCGCCGAGACCAAGTTCGTGGATGTGTACGACAAGCCGTTCGATGCCACCATCCCTTATGACACCCGATTCTTCGAGGCATTGAATCGCTTCGTGCAGATCGAGCCGTGGGCCACGCGCGACAAGGCGATGATCGACATGCTCAAGTCGCTGGGCATCGAGAAGGGAAAACCGTTCAACCCTTCCGTTGAGACCAAGCAGGCCCTCGACGCTGCTGCGCTGGAGGCGAAAGCGGCGATCGATCTGGGCTACGAGCAGGCGTTTGTCCCGCCGTTCTTCGATAACACCCATTGGGCGTTGCCCGCCGCGCAGGACACGCTCGCGGGCATGATGACCCTCTTCAGCAATCCCGACAGCTACCCGATCGATGGTCGCGCCGTGATTTACTCCATGGCGTATTTCAGCGCCAAACACCTGGGCACCGGGCAGTTCTATCTGCTGGCGATCAAGGATGCTCAAGGGAATCGTATGGCGGGCGGGAAAAACTACCGCCTGCACGTGCCGGCGAAGGTACCGGTCAAGCTCTACTGGTCCGTGACGGCGTACGACGGCGAGACACATGCGCTGATCCGAAACGTGCGCTGGGCGAGCCGTGGTTCGAATACGCCGGGTCTGCAAACGAACGCGGATGGTTCGGTCGATATCTATGTTGGCCCCAAGGCACCGCAAGGGAAAGAGAGCAATTGGGTTCCCACCGACCCCGCTCGTCCCTTCGAACTGCTGTTCCGCTTCTATGGACCGGAAAAGGCGTTCTTCGACAAGGCCTGGAAGTTGCCGGACGTTGAGCCTCAGGCGTAAGGGCCTGCGAATCTTGCAGGAACTATCGCAGACCTCGGGATGAACCCGTGTCACGTCAGCGCCAACTCGCCGCAGGTTGGCGCCACCACGCGACCAACGTCTTGCGTGCCGAGTCTCGAAAGCGCGAAGCGCCAGGCCGTGCTTGATCGGCAATCTACCGAGTAATTTTACCTAGACCGCATAGGTAGTCTCTCGGATTGTCAGGCCTGTCCAAATTCGCGACCGTGAGACCTGGCGCGTCGCGCCTTCGCCGGGCGCCCCAAGCATGGTCCGCGCGCAACACGACTCGTGGCCGTCAGCTCGGGTGGCGGCAGCCTGATACAGCGATGGATCGAACATGTCGGGAGTACTTGGATGCACGATTTGATTCGCACTGGCACGACGCCGGTACGCCGGTCGTTCGCCCATGGGTGGGCCGCCCTGTGCCTGCTCGGCGCGATGGCATGGGCCAGCACGTGCATGGCTGCTCAGGATCCCTTGCCCTCCTGGAACGACGGTGCAACCAAGCAGCAGATCGAGAGCTTCGTCAAAAAGGTCACGACCGCGGGCACGCCCGACTTCGTCGATCCCGCCCAGCGCATTGCCGTATTCGACAACGACGGCACGCTGTGGGCGGAGCAGCCGATCTATTCGGAAGTCTTCTTCGTGCTGGATCAGGTCAAGGCGCAGTCGCCCAAGCATCCGGAATGGAAAACCACCGAGCCGTTCAAGTCGGCGCTGGATGGCGATATGAAAGGACTGGCTGCTGGGGGCGAAAAAGGTGCGGCTGAATTGATGGCGGCCACCCACGCCGGCATGACCAGCGACGAATTCGCGCGGCAGGTCAGTCAATGGGCGGCCACGGCACGGCATCCCAAGACGCACCGCGTGTTCACCGAGATGGTCTACCAACCGATGCTGGAGCTGTTGCACTACCTGCGCGACAACGGCTTCAAAACCTTCATCGTCTCCGGCGGTGGACAGGATTTCATGCGTGCCTGGGCCACGCCGGTCTACGGCATTCCGCCGGAACAGATCATCGGCAGCCAGGGTGAGCTGAAGTTCGAGATGCAAGACGGCAAGCCTGTCTTGCTCAAGCTTCCCAAGGTTGCGTTGATCGACGACGGCCCGGGAAAACCGGTAGGCATCGAGCGCGCCATCGGACGCAAGCCGATTTTCGCGTTCGGCAATTCCGATGGCGACCAGCAGATGCTTGAGTGGACGGCATCCGGCGATGGCGCCCGCTTTGCCGGCCTGGTGCACCACACCGATGCTGCGCGCGAGTGGGCTTACGACCGTCAATCGAAGGTCGGCAAGCTCGACAAGGCACTGGATGAGGCCACGTCCAAGGGTTGGACCGTGGTGGACATGAAGAAAGATTGGAAAGTGATCTATCCCGCTGAAACGCCGTAGCGCACAGACGGCGCAGGGCATGAGGCGCCGTAGCGGGATGAACGATGTGGTCACCGTTGGCTGCCTTGCGCAGTCGTGAAGCACATGAGGAGGTTCCCATGTTTCGCCCGTGGCAGCGCAGCAGATTGTTGACTTCGATCACCACGGTGGTCGCGACGGCATTGCTCGTCGTGGCAGCCGTGACCATTCAACCGCCCACGGCCAAAGCACAGCCGCCGGCACAGGACCAGCAGCAGAACCAGTCGGACAACGGCAAGCCCAATATCCTGGTGATCTTCGGCGACGACGTGGGCCAGTCGAACATCAGCGCGTATTCGATGGGTTTGGTGGGCTATCGCACGCCCAACATCGACCGCATCGCGCGGGAAGGCATGATCTTCACCGACTACTACGCCGAAAACAGTTGCACGGCCGGGCGGTCGACCTTCATCACCGGCGAAAACGTGCTGCGTACAGGCATGTCGAAAGTCGGCGTTCCCGGCGCGCCCGTGGGCATCCAGGACGGCAATGTCACCATCGCCCAGGTACTGAAAGGCATGGGCTACGGCACGGCGCAGTTTGGCAAGAACCATCTTGGCGACCAGGACCGGTTCCTCCCCACCAAGCACGGCTTCGACGAATTCTTCGGCAATCTCTATCACCTCAATGCCGAGGAAGAACCCGAACGCCCGTACTGGCCGAAAAACAATCCGGATTTTCTCAAGGTCTATAACCCCCGCGGCGTCCTGCACACGTTTGCCGACGGCAAGATCGAAGACAGCGGTCCGATGACCAAGAAGCGCATGGAGACCATCGACGACGAGACCACCGGCGCCGCGATCTCCTACATCCAGAAACAGGCCAAGGCCGGCCAGCCGTTCTTCACCTGGATGAACTTCACGCGCATGCACATCTTCACTCATGTGCGGCCGGAGTTCGAAGGCAAAGCCGGCCTTGGAGCTGGCGACATGTATGCCGACGGCATGTGGGAAATGGACCAGAACGTGGGCAAGTTGCTCAAGGCCCTGGACGACGCCGGTATTGCCAAGAACACGATCGTGATCTTCACCACCGACAACGGGCCGAACTTCTTTACCTGGCCTGACGCCGCGAGCACGCCATTCCGCAGCGAAAAGGATTCCAACTGGGAGGGTGCGTTCCGCGTACCGGCCATGATCCGCTGGCCGGGCCACATACGTCCCAACACCGTGAGCAATGCGCTGATCTCCGGTCTCGACTGGTTCCCGACCCTGGTGGCCGCCGCCGGTGATGGCGATGTCACCGGCAAGTTGCTCAAAGGCGCCAGCTTCGGCGGCAAGAGTTTCAAAGTGCATTTGGACGGCTACAACTTCCTGCCATACCTCACAGGCCAGACCAACGTGAGTCCGCGCACGGAATTTTTCTACTTCAATGACGATGCCGAAGTCGTCGCCGTTCGCTTCGACATGAACAGCAACGGAGCACAACGACCTACGGCATGGAAGGTGGTGTTCTGCGAGCAGAAGGCGCCAGGCGGCATGCAGATATGGATGGAGCCATTTGACTGCCTGCGTACGCCCAAGCTTTACAACCTGCGTATGGATCCCTATGAGCGGGCGGACATCGGTCCGACCAACGGGTATTACCAGTGGGTGGCCGAGAACGCGTACCTGCTCTTTGAGGGCAACCGCCGGGTGTTCAATATGCTGGCCACGTTCAAGGACTATCCGCCAAGCCAGACGCCGGCGACGTTCTCCATCGACCAGGCCGAAGAAGCACTCAAGCGGCAGCTCGAACAGAAGCAGGGCAAGTAACTCCATCTGACGGCGGCACGGATGTCGCCGTGACGGAAGCAGGAAACGCCAGTCGGTGCAGCGATGCAAGACTGGCGTTTCGTTGTCTATCGGTCGCTTTGTCGAAGCGGGGCATTCTTACTTAAGTAGCGAATCACATGCGGATTCCTCCCTATACTCAAACGCAGCTCCGTCCCGCGCGAGATCCATGCCCGCCATGAAGCCTCCACGCGTTGGAAAACATGCCTTTGTGGCCGTGACCACCGGTTCCGCCACGGCACGTTGGTCGGCCGCGCTGCTGTTCGGCTCGGGCGCGGCTTCGCTGGTGTATCAGCTTCTGTGGATCAAGCAGCTCTCGTTGGTGGTGGGTGTGGAGGTTTACGCCGTCACCATTGCGGTGAGTGCGTTCTTCGCGGGACTCGCCATCGGCGGCGCGTGGTGGGGGCGCATGGCCGATGGACTTGCCCATCCGTTGCGTCTTTATGCGTGGCTTGAAGTGGCAGTTGGCGTGCTTGGCGTGGGCGCGACGATGGTGCTGCCGCAATGCGCCGCCTTGTTCGCACAGCTGGAGCAGCAGGTCGGTTGGCTTGCATGGATGTTGCCCTTTGTCTTGGTGGGTGTGCCTGCAGTGGCGATGGGTGGCACGCTGCCCGTACTGGTGCGTGCCAGCGCTGGCGACCGCGTAGCGGGCACGGGCGGCGGGCTCTACGCTGCCAATACCGCGGGTGCGATGGCAGGCGTTCTCGCTGCGCCGTTCCTGCTGATTCCGGCACTCGGCGTGCAGGGAAGCGCATGGGCCGCGGCAGCGATCAACCTGTTCGTGGCGATGGTGGCGTGGATACTGGATCGACATCACGTTGCCGCGCCTGCGGACGCCACGCAGGAGTCCGCGGTAACGCCTCGTTCCGCGCGCCTGGCGCTTGCGCTCTACGCCATCGCCGGCGGCATCGCACTGGGTTACGAAGTGATCTGGTCGCAGACCGTGGTGCAGTTCATGACCACGCGTGCCTTCGCATTCGCCATGATGCTCGCCGTCTATCTGCTCGGCCTGATGCTGGGCAGTGCGATCTATGCCCGTTTCGCGGATCGGGTACGCAACGGCTGGTTCGTATTCGGAGCACTTGTCGCGCTGGCGGGTCTGGTGGCCTTGCTGCAGGTCAGCGTGCTGGGCGAATGGTTGCCGGCGCTGCAGAGCCAGGCGGCCAAGGTGATGACGAGCCTCACCGATAGCCGCCTCGCCGCGATGTGCGCGCGCTTCGTCGTTGCCGCCGTCGTGGTGGTGCTGTTGCCGACGCTGCTGCTTGGTGCGGCATTTCCGGCAGTACTGTGGCTTTGTGCGCAACCGGGACGCAGTGGCCGCGGCGTGGGCTTTGCGGTGGCCGTCAATACCCTGGGCGGCATTGCCGGCACGGCACTGACGGGTTTCGTCCTGGTGCCGGTCTTTGGACTGGTGCGTTCGCTCGCTTTGCTTGCCATCGCTGCCGCCGTGGTTGGCGTGACGGCGGTGTTCGCCGGCTCGACATCGCGCGAGCGGTCGCGCTGGATCGTAGTCGCCGTGGGCGCGTGCACCTTGGTGATGGCCCTGCTGACGCCGCCGCAGAAACTCGCCACGTTGTTGGCTCAGGTGCGCGGCGGCGAGCTGACCTATTACGAGGAAAGCCGTGGCGGCACCGTGGCGGTGCTGGCGCAGGGACAGGGCGACAACCGCTTCCATCGACTCTATATCCAGGGCGTGTCCAACTCGGGTGACACGCTGCCTTCGCAGCGCTATATGCGCCTGCAGGCCTTGTTGCCGTTGATCATCCATCGCGGCGAACCGCATTCGGCGCTGGTGATTGGTTTCGGCACGGGTATTACGGCGGGCGCACTGTCGCAGTATCCCGGCCTCACCACGCGCGTCTGCGCCGAACTGCTGCCTGCGGTGGTTCATGCCGCTGCGCAATTCAAGGGCAATTATCAGGCGGGCAGCGATCCGGGTCTCGATATCCGTATGCGCGACGGGCGCCGCGAACTGCTCGCCAACCCGCAGACCTATGACGTCGTCACGCTGGAACCGCCGCCGCCTTCGGCTGCCGGCGTGGTGAACCTGTACTCACGCGATTTCTACCAGCTGGCGTCGCGGCGCCTCGCGCCAGGCGGCATCCTTGCGCAATGGTGGCCCATCGCCACGCAGAACGATGAGGACTCGCGCGCCATGGTGCGCGCCTTCCTGGATGCGTTCCCGCACGCCACGCTGTGGACAACCGAGCTGCACGAAATGCTGCTGGTCGGCTCCAACGAGCCGATCGAACTGGATGCGACACGGATCGCGCAGCGCTTCAACCAACCATCCGTAGCCCAGTCGCTCGGTGACGTCGGCGTGGCTACGCCCGCCGCGCTGCTGGCGACGTGGGTCACCGATCGAGCCGGCCTGGAGCGCTACGCCGGTGACATGCCCGCGGTGACGGACGATCGCCCGAGCATCGAATACGGGACATGGCTGCGGCGCAACGAGATCGTCCGCGTGCTGCCGGAACTGGTGACGTTGCGCACCGAACCACCGTTGCATGGAGCCGATGCGCAACTCATCGATGCGATGCATCGCCAGCGCGACGTGCTGTTCACCTTCTACGGGTCAGGGTTGGCAGCGTATCAGGGCGATCGCGACCATTGGTCGGAAGCCCTCGGTCTGGTCATGCAGGCGGACGGCCAGAACCCCTACTACCGCTGGATCGCGAGTGGCGGACCGTGATGCGGCGTGCGACGGAGAGCAAGTGGACATGAATGCGAAAGAGGCCGTTGCCAGCCTGCAGGCGCAGATGGAAACCTCCATCATCGGACAGCGCGACTTGATCCGGCAGATGATCGTAGGTCTGCTGGCGAATGGCCATCTGCTGCTCGAAAGCCTGCCAGGCCTGGCCAAGACGCGCGCGGTGAAAAGCATGGCGAAGAACCTCGATACCGAGATGCGCCGCATCCAGTTCACGCCTGATCTACTGCCTTCGGACATCACCGGTACCGAAGTGCTGCACCAGAAGGATGGCCAGAACGTATTCCAGTTTCAGCCGGGGCCCATCTTCGGCAACGTCATTCTTGCCGACGAGATCAACCGTGCGCCGGCCAAGGTGCAGGCCGCACTGCTCGAGGCCATGGAGGAGCGCCAGATAACCGTCGCGGGAACGACTCACAAAATGCCGGACCTGTTCATCGTGATGGCCACGCAAAATCCCATCGAGCAGGAAGGAACGTATCCGCTGCCCGAGGCGCAGCTCGACCGCTTCCTGATGAAGGTCCTGGTGGACTATCCCGATAAGGACAGTGAGATCAGCGTGCTTGAACTGGTGCGCAGCGAGGAGGTGGGTGCGTCCCATGGTGCGGGTGCGGAACAGGACTCGCGTATCGCACCGGCCAGCGTGTTCGAAGCGCGCGGCGAGATCCATGCCATGCATGTGGCGCCGGCCATCGAGCAGTACATCATGGCCCTGGTCGATGCCACGCGTCATCCGGCCAACTACGACAAGACTTTGGCCACATGGATCCAGATTGGCTCCAGTCCGCGGGGTGGCATCGCGCTGGAGCGGACCTCGCGCGTGCATGCGTGGCTGGAAGGGCGCGACCATGTCACGCCCGACGACGTGCGCGCGATGGTGCATCCCGTGCTGCGCCATCGCCTGATGCTTTCCTATGACGCCAGCGCCGAAGGCATCCATGCCGATCAGGTGATCGACAAGATTCTGGAGCTGGTGGCCGTGCCGGCCTGAGCGGGAGATCGGTGCGATGGCAGCGGTATCGGATAGCGACATTGGTACGGTCTACGTCACGCCTTCGTACCTGGCGCGGATGGAATACGATGCGCGCCGCCTGCGAGCCACGCCGCACCGCCCGCATCACAGCATTCTTGCGGGCAGGCATGCATCGCGCCTGCGCGGACGCGGCCTCAATTTCGAGGAGATCCGCGCCTACGTGCCGGGCGATGATCTTCGCCATCTGGACTGGAAGGCGTCTTCTCGCGTCGGTCATGCCCTGGTGCGCTCGTACACGGAGGAACGGGACCGCCCCGCGCTGTTCGTGGTGGACCAGCGCATCTCGATGTTCTACGGCACGCGCCGTGCTATGAAATCGGTGGTGGCGACGGAGCTAGCGGCACTGGGCGCGTGGATGTCGTTCCAGGCCGGCGACCGTGCCGGCGCGGTGGTGTTCGATGACAACCGTATCCAAAGCATCCGCGCCCATCGCAGTCGAGCGCGCGTGCTCGCGATGCTTGGCGCGCTGGCGCGAAGCAACCAGGCCTTGCGTGCGGATGATCCGGTGCGCATCAATCCCGGGCAGCTGGATGCCGCGCTGCGTGCGGCACTGCATCTGGCGACGCACGATTACCTGGTCTTCATCGTCAGCGATTTCCTGGGTGCGGACGAAGAAACGCTGCAGCTGATCCGCGAACTGGCCACGCACAATGACGTCGTTGCCGCCCTGGTGTTCGATCCTTCCGCCCGCGCCATACCGGATCGCGGCAAGATCGTCGTCACCGAGGGTGAGCTGCAGGTGGAGCTGGATTTCGACCGCAAGACGGTTCGTGAGCCGCTCAGTGCCATGTTCGACCAGCGCCTGCAGGAAACCGTGGAACTGGTGCAGCGTTGCGGCGTACCCATGCTCGCCATCGATACCGAACAACCCACGCTGCTGCAGGTTGCGCGCATGCTTGGGCGCTTCGCCTTGCGTGGGAGGTAGGCCGTGCTGTCACTTCCCGACAAGCCGATGGCTTCGATCGCCGATCTCAAGGACATTCCCGCGCCGCCGCCGGTGTCCTATATGCCGCAGACGGCGGGATGTTGGGTGGTTGGCGGGCTGATCGCGCTTGGCTTGCTGTGGTATGCGTTCTTTCGTTGGCGCAAGTGGCGGCGCAATCGCTATCGGCGCGAAGCGCAGGCTGAGCTGGATGCCATCGGGCGCGCGGCGAACGACGCGACCACGCGCCAGGAGGCATTGGCCGCGCTTCCCGTGTTGGTCAAGCGCACGGTGCTGTCCTGGGCGCCACGGCAAGAGGTGGCGCCGCTCAGCGGCGAAGCGTGGCTGCGTTATCTCGATCGCACGTATCCGAAGGGTGGCTTCGTGCAAGGCCCGGGGCGTCAGCTCGATGCACTGGCTTACGGGACGGGCGAGATCGGCAAGGAAGATCTCAATGCCTTGCTGGCGCTGCTGCACCACTGGATCGACGACCATGTGGCAGCTTGAGCATCCCTGGCTACTTCTGTTACTGCCCTTGCCGCTCTTGGTGTGGTGGCTGTTGCCGCCGTACGGCGAACGCACGCGCGCTGTGCGCGTGCCGTTCTTCGACGAACTGACCAAGGCGACGGGGCAGACGCCTGCGCGCGGAGCCGTGGTGTTGCGTGGCAACTGGTTGCGCCGCGTGCTGGCCCCGTTGTGCTGGGCGCTGGTGGTATTGGCCCTGGCCGGGCCGCAGCATCTGGAGCCGCCGATCGAACGTACGGAATCGGCGCGCGACCTGCTGCTGGCGATCGATCTGTCCGGCTCCATGGCCACGCCTGACTTCCTTGATGCGCAGGGACAGCGCATCGATCGCCTTAGTGCTGTGAAGGGCGTGGTCGATGATTTCATCGCGCATCGCACCACCGATCGCATCGGCCTGATCGTGTTCGGCACCAATGCGTTTCCGCAGGCGCCGTTGTCGCTTGACCATGTGGCCGTGCGCGAGTTGCTCGACGAGCTGCGCGTGGGCATGGCCGGCGAACAGACGGCCATCGGCGATGCCATCGGTGTGGCCGTGAAGATGACCGAGCATTCCGCGCAGCGCGAACGGGTGCTGATCCTGCTGACGGACGGCAACGATACGGCGGGCCGCATTCCCGCGGACAAGGCCGCCGAGATCGCCAAGGCCGGCCATATCGTGATCCACACCATAGGCATCGGCGATCCGACGGCCAAAGGCGAGAATCGCGTGGATCTGGACGCGCTCCAGCGTATTGCCAGCGCCACGGGCGGGCGCAGTTTTCGCGGCGAAAACCGCGAACAGCTGGCCGGCATCTATGCGCTGCTCGACCGCGTGACACCAAGCAAGGTGAAGCATTCGGTCTACCGACCGAAGGTCAAGCTCTACTACGTACCGCTGGGCGCAGCGCTGCTGTTGATGATCGCCTATCACCTGGTGATGCTCGGCGTGTTTGCACCGCTGGCACGCCGCCGCGACATGTCCCCGTCGCCCGGTACGTCGGAGAGCTGAGATGGAACAGGGTTTTCATTTCATCCGACCGCTATGGCTGCTGTTGCTGCCGGTAGGGCCGTTGCTGCTGTGGTGGTGGGGCCGTCGCAACGATCCGCTGCAGCGCTGGAAAGGCATGATTGCGCCGCATCTGCTGGCGCATCTGGTGGTGGGCGATAGCGAGCGCTGGCGTCCCCGTCCCATTCATCTGGTCTGCGCGGTGCTCCTGCTGGGCAGCATCGCCTGCGCAGGACCAACGTGGGAGCTGGAGTCGCCGCCGTTCGCGGAGGACCGCGCGCCGCTGGTCGTCGCGATGGATCTTTCGGCGGCAATGAACGCGATGGATGTCTCGCCCACGCGGCTGGAGCGCGCCAAACAGAAAGTACGCGACCTGATGGCCCTGCGCGTGGGCGGTCGCACCGGCCTTATCGTCTACACCAGTTCGGCGCACATGGTGTTGCCGCCAACCGACGATGCGGCACTGATGGAGATGTTTCTCTCGGCATTGAGCACCGACTTGCTGCCTGCAGGCAGGGGACTCAACGCAGGCGCTGCGCTCACGCTGGCCGACAAGCTGCTCAACGCGGAGAGCGATCCGGGCACCATCGTGTTCTTCACCAGTGGTTTCGACGACGCGCAGATCCCGGCATTCGTGGCGCATCGGCAGCATTCGCGGCAACAGGTTTTGATGCTGGCTGTGGGCACCACCGCGGGCGGGCCGTTGCGGGGACCCAATGGCCGGATCCAGACCGGCGCGGATGGCGCGCCCATCGACGCCAAGCTCGACGATGAAGCGCTGCAGCGACTCTCTACGCAGGCGCATATTCCATTGGCCAGCGTCACCTCAGGCGGGGAGGACATGCAATGGGTGCAACGCGAAGCGGTGCATCACTTGCAGATCGTCAAGGACAAGTCGACCGTGCACTGGAAGGAGTACGGCTACTTCCTTTGCTATCCCCTGGTGCTGATCGCACTGTTCTGGTTCCGGCGTGGCTGGATGGTGCGCTGGGTGTTCGTGCTCGCCTTCTTCGGGTTCGCGATGCATCCCTCGTCGGCGATGGCGGCGGACTGGCACGTGGCCGACTGGTTCTTTACGCCCGATCAGCAAGGCCGCTGGTACTACGAGCATCGCGACTTCGAGAAGGCGGCGCAGCATTTCCAGAATCCCACTTGGAAGGGCTGGGCGCTGTACCAGCACGGTCGCTGGGACGATGCGCGCAAGATTTTCGAGACGTTGCCGGGGGCAGACGCGAAGTTCATGACCGGCAACAGCTATGCCCACCAGTTCGAGTATGAGGAAGCCAGGCAAGCCTATGACGAGGCGTTGCGCATGCGTCATCCCTTCCCTGATGCCGAAGCCAATCTGCGCCTGATGGTGACGCTGATCAAGCAGCGCGAAAGCGTGCCTGCCGAAGATCAGGACGACGAGAGTCGTCCCGACCAGGTCAAGCAGGACAAGGAGGGCGCCAAGGGCAAAGGCAACATGCAGGTGATGGGCAAGCGTCCCTCGCAACTGCCCGCCGATGTGTGGATGCGCAACCTGAGCGTGTCGCCTGCCGATTTCCTTCGCAGCAAATTCAGCATCGAAGACGGCCAGCCGGCGCCGGCGCCCGCCAGCAGCGCAGCGGGTACGCCACCATGAAATGGCTGATGGCATGCCTGCTGTGTTTGAGCGTGGTGGCCGCCTATGCCGACGAGCCAGTTGCACCAACGCCGTCTCCGCCTATGCGGGTGCGCGTACACCAGGAGCCGGCAGGTACCCTGATGCAGGGCGAGACGGCTCGCATCGTGGTGGATGTACTGACCTCGGATTTCTTCATTGACGCACCCGTGCTGCCGGAGCTGCACATCGACGGCGCGTATCTGTCCTTGTCGGCCGAGACCCCAGGGCATCTGGTGGAGACCATCGACGGCCAGACGTGGTCGGGTGTCTCGCGCACCTATCTGATGACGCCGCTGATGTCGGGCACCGTGGCGATACCATCGTTCGAGATCACCGCCCATCTTGGCGCGCAACGAACGCCTGTTGCCTTGCAGACCCAGCCGCTATCGCTGCAGGTGCGTGCACTGGCGCTCCCTGCCGGCGTCACCGAGGCACTGATCGCCCGTTCGCTGAAGATCACCCAGACCATCACGCCAGACGATAGCGGGCTGCATGTCGGCGACACGCTGACGCGCCGCATCGAAATGTCCGCCGAAGGCGCCCCGGCGATGATGTTGCCGCCCATCACGTTCGCGCCGGTGGACGGGTTGAGCTTGTACCCGGCCTCACCGGCGGTGCGCGATGCAGTGGACAACCACGGCGGATTCGTCGGCGGCACTCGCGTGGATACGGCCAGCTACGTGATCGATCATCGCGGCCGCTACACCTTGCCGCCGGTCACCGTGCGCTGGATGGACAGCCGCACGCACGAGTGGCGCCAGAGCACCGTTCCCGCCGTGCATTTCCATGCCTGGTGGGGAACGGCGAACAAGCCGCGATTTGCGTTGCCGCAGCGCGGCTTCATGCCTCGCCTGATCGGATGGTTCTCCAGCGATGCGGGGTTGGCGATACTGACGCTTGCCGTGTTGGTGGCACTCGCCTGGTACTTCCGGGCGTGGTGTGTGCGGCAATGGCAGCGGTGGAAGGCGTGGCGATTCCAATGGCGCCATCGTGAAGCCGTCGCGTTCCGCGCCGTCCGCCGTTGCCGCGACGAGACCTCAGCGGCCGCGCTGGCGCAAACCATCGACGCATGGGTGCGGCGAGCCGCCGATGATGGCGCACCCGACAGCATCGACGGCTGGGTGGCGCGCTACGGCGATGCCGCGCTGCGCGATCACTGGAATGCCCTGCAGGATTCGCTGTATGGCGGCAACGGCACTCCCTGGTCCGCCAGACTGCTGGTCGATGCACTCGCCGCCGCGAGGCATCAGTGGAAGCGCAGCCGCTGGCGCTGGCGACAACAACCGGCCTTGCCGCCGCTCAATCCCTCCGCATGAAGCGCGCCGCGCATTCACGGCGTCATCGCACACACCGGCTACCATGCCCGCGCGGCTGTTGAAACATAGCGCCACGGGAAGAGGCGCATACATTCGTACACGCTTGGGGAGAGGGCATGGGGCGTTCCAGGAAGAGCCATGGCAAGCGCTCTGGCAAAGGCGCATCCTCGCGTCCCGCCGCACCCGCAAGCGAGCCCATGTCGACCCAAGAGCGTCGTGGGCTCTGGTGGCTTCCACTCGGTGTGGCCGTGCTGGTGCTGGTGGTACTTGGCATCTGGTGGCTGCGCGTACCGGCACCGGGCGTGGCCACGACGCCGGTGGCTTCCGTGGCTACGGCCCCCACGCCGCCTGCCGCCGCGTCGCCGCCCGCCCACTATGTAGGCACGCAGGCCTGTGCGTCATGCCATGCGAAGGAGACGCAGGCCTGGCAGTCGTCCCATCACGCACTGGCCATGCAGGTGGCCAACGAGCAGACCATCGAAGGCCATTTCGAAGGCACGCTCAAGCAGGACGGCGCTGTCGCCGGTTTCTCCAGGCGCGGCAACGCCTATCTGGTCAAGACCGATAGCCCCGACGGCAAGCCCGCCGAGTTCGAGGTGAAGTACACCTTTGGCGTCTATCCTCTGCAGCAGTATCTCGTCGAGTTTCCCGACGGCCGTTTGCAGGCGCTGCGTGCGTCATGGGATGCGCGGCCTGCATCTGAAGGCGGCCAGCGTTGGTTCAACCTGTATCCCGGCGAACACATCGATGCGCACGACAGCTTGCACTGGACGCGCCTGAACCAGAACTGGAACTACATGTGCGCCGACTGCCATTCCACGAATGTGCAGCGCAACTATGACCTGGCAAGCAATACCTTCAAGACCAGTTGGAACGAGATCAACGTGGCCTGCGAAGCTTGCCATGGTCCAGGCTCGCGCCATGTCGAATGGTCGAAGGCGGGGCAGGCGGCACAGCATGCCGATCCATCCATGGGCCTGACCATCGCGCTCGACGAGCGCAAGGGCGTGCGCTGGATTTCCAATCCGGCCAGCGGCAACCCGGCGCGCAGCACGCCGCTGGCGACGCATCGCGAAGTGGAAACCTGCGCGGTCTGCCATTCGCGCCGCAGCATCATCGCCAAGGACACCGCGCCCACCGGTCGGCTGATGGACACGCACGATCCCGTGCTGCTGGCCGAAGGCCGCTATCACGCCGACGGTCAGCAATTGGACGAGGTATATGTGTACGCCTCCTTCCTGCAGAGCCGCATGTACGCCAAGGGCGTGACGTGCAGCGACTGCCACGATCCCCACACGGGCAAGACGCGCGCGCAGGGCAATGCCTTGTGCGAGAGCTGCCATACGCCGGCTGTGTACGACACCGCCGCGCACCACATGCACAAGCAGGGCACTGCGGGTTCGCAATGCGTGGCCTGCCACATGCCGTCGAAGAACTACATGGTGATCAATGCACGCCCGGATCATTCCATCCGAGTGCCGAGGCCGGATCTCACCGTGCAATACGGCGTGCCCAATGCCTGCGCCAACTGCCACGCCGACAAGGGTGCGCCGTGGGCCGCCGATGCGATCGCCAAGGCGCACGGTCCCGAGCGCAAGGGCTACCAGCATTTCGTCGAGGCACTGGATGCCGCGCGCCGCGGCAAGCCCGGCGCGTCATCTTTGCTGACCACGTTGGCCGCCGATGCCAGCTCACCCATGATTGCGCGCGCCACCGCGGTCAACGAACTTCGTCGTTACGCCAGTCCCGATGCATTGCCTGCGATCCAGGCGGCGTTGGACGATGCCGATCCGCTGATGCGCGCCGCTGCGCTCGATGCCTTGCTGGCCTTCCCCGCGCAGGTACGCGGACCACTGGCCGTGCCCCTGGCCGACGATGCGGTGCTCGATGTTCGCGTCAAAGCCGGTCGCGTGCTCGCCGGCGTGCCCGATGCGCAGCTCGATGCCAGCCGGCGCGGCGCACGTGATCGCGCGTTTGCCACGTATCAGCAGGCCCAGGCGGCGATTGCCGACCGTCCGGAGTCGCACTACAACCTTGGCGTCGTTTACGTTGAGCGTGGCGACACGGCCGCAGCGGAGCAGGCATTCCGCCAGGCGCTGAAACTGCAGCCGGATTTTGTGCCGGCCTACGTCAACCTCGCCGATATGTACCGCAACAACGGCCACGAGGCGCAGGCGGAAAGCGTCATCGACGAAGGTTTGCGCGCCTTGCCCGGCAACGCCAATCTCCTGCACGCCAAGGGCTTGTCGCTGATCCGGCAGAACGAGACGAAAGAGGCCATGCCATGGCTCGAACGCGCCCATCGCGCCGAACCTGGCAACGCGCGCTTTGCCTACGTTTATGGCGTTGCCTTGAATTCCGCAGGTAAGAACGAACAGGCACGCACGCTGTGGGAGGAAGGCCTGCGCGCATCACCCTACGATGCGTCGCTGTTGTTTGCGCTGGCCGGTGCGGAGCGAGATGCAGGCCATGCCGACAAGGCCCGCGAGTATGCCGAACGCCTGGTGGCCGTGGCCCCGCGTTCGCGCGAGGCGCACGAACTGCTGCAAAGCCTGGGCGGCGACAACACGCCCGTGTTCCATTGATCGAGCCAGGTGCGCCCTGGCGCGCAGCTTCGCGCCAGGGAAAATCGACCCATGGGCCAGCTTATCGCTTGTCCAGCGAGTACTTCCCGGGGCCGGCTATGACCAGCAACAGCAATCCACCGGCGATGCTCACGTTCTTGTAGAAATTGATCATCGTGCCGATGCGTTCGGGATCGACCATATGCCAGAACTGGTGGCCGATCACCGCGGCAGCCAGCGTATAGAGACCCAACAGCAAGGCCAGCGGCCGCGTGTAGAAACCCACCACGATAGCCAGGCCCACGACAAACTCCATGATCACCGCGATGCCGGCCGTGGCCGCTGGCATGGGAACGCCAACGGAGCCCATGTAAGCGACGGTCGCGGAAAAGCTCTCGATCTTGTTCCATCCGAAGATAACAAACAGAACCATCAGCAAAAGGCGGGCAAGCAGAAGCATGCCGTCCCTGCTGTCTGCCAGTAACGTATATCGCATGGTCGTTCTCCCATGACTCTACGCAAGGCATGCGGGTAAGAGGCCCGCGTGGATCGCACCAACGCGCGGTACGGTCGAGCACACTATAAGCCTGCGCGCGTGCAATGGCGTAGCCAGTGTTCTCAGTTCAGGCGTCTTCGGGGATATCGCTCTTGTAGCGATCGGCGGCCACGTCGCGCGACAGTTCAGGAGCCATGCGCCGGCGCGCCTCGTCATAGCGCTTCCATTCTTCGATATCCGGCAGCGAAGGAATCGTCACCACTTCGCCCTGGTCGTAGCCGGAAAGCGCGGCGTCCACCATTTCATCGACTTCCATGATCATGTGCGCGGGAATGGCAGCGAGGCCGCCGGCCTGGCTCCAGATCTCCGTGCGCGTCACGCCGGGCAGCACACATTGCACGCGGATGCCGCGTTCGGCCACTTCCTTGTGCAGCGCGATCGTGTAAGTCAGCACATAACTCTTGCTTGCCGCATAGGCGCCGCCGAACAGCTCGGGCGCAATGGCCAGTGCCGATGCGATATTGATGATGCTGCCGCGGCCGCGCGTCAGCAGACGTGGCAGCACAGCCGCAACCAGCCGCGAGGGCGCGGTGACGTTGAGCTCGATCATGGCCTGCACGACATCAGGCGACGTCTGCGCCAGCACCGATCCGCCGCCGCTGCCTGCATTGTTCACCAGGATGCCGATGGCCGCGTCGTCGCGCAGGCGCTGTTCGACTCTGGCCAACTCAGCGTGCGAGGTAAGGTTCGCCGCCAATACGTCCACTTTCACGTGATATTCACGGGAAAGCCGCGCGGCGAGTTCTTCCAGGCGCTCAGTACGGCGCGCCACCAGCACGAGCGGATGGCCGCGCTGTGCGAAACGGTCGGCATAGGTGGCGCCGATGCCGCTGGAGGCGCCGGTGATGAGAACGGTATCGAGCGGTTCGGCGACGGACATGAGGGATGACTCCGCAAGCGAGGGTTACGCCATCGCAGTGGGTTAACGCCGCGACGCATGCCAACAAGCTTGCTCCCGACGGACGGGTCTGTCACGCCTCCATCAGGGAGGCACGAGCGGTAAAAGTACGTAGCGCTCTTGGGTGGTTTTACGCTCGTGGGCCGCGGCGTCCTGACCGAACATGATCGGGCGAGGAGATGCCCGTCACGCCCGCGTGAAACGTCATCACGCCGCCTGCCTGCGAGCCCTCCGCGAACCATGGCCTGCGCAATGCGTCTGCCCGCTCACGCACCACCCGCCATCCGGCGATCGACACCCAAAGGAGACAAGCTCATGAAGACATTCCAGCATTCCACGGCATGCTTGCTGGTCGCGGCGATGGCGATCTCGGCGCCGATGTATGCGTCGGCACAGCAGGCTGCATCCGAATCTGCGGTCAATTCCACCGTGCACGAGCTGGGTCGTGAGGACAAGACGATCACGGCAACGGTCGTCTCCGTGGATCAGGAAAAGCGCCTGGTTACCTTGAAAGGCCCCAAAGGCAAAGAAGTCACGGTGCAGGCCGGCCCCGATGTGCAGAATCTCGACAAACTCAAGGCTGGCGATCAAGTGACGGCGCACTATCAGGCCGCCGTGGCCTTGCAGGTGATGTCCGCCGAAAGCGCCCAGCCAGGCGTGGACTACTCGGCAGGCCAGTCTTCCGCACCCAAGGGCAGCGAGCCCGGCGCCAAGGCCAGTCAGAGCGTCACGGTGACGAGCCGGCTGACCGCGGTAGACCTGAAGCACCACACCATCACAGTAGCCGGTCCGGACGGAAAGAGCCGCACGATCGAAGTGAAGGATCCTGAGCGCCAAGCGCAAATGAAGAAGCTCAAAGTGGGCGACATGATGGTCGTCACTTATGTCGAGGCGTTGGCGTTGACGGTGACGCCGAAGGGGAAGGCGGCGAAGTAGGAGGGGGCTTGAGGGGGCCGCGTGGCGGCCCTTTCTTGCTGGGTATATTTGCGTTGCTGGCGTTGTTCGTGATGGCGGGCGCAGATCGGGTTCTTGCTTGGCATCCCGATGAACGCGGCTGTTTTTTTTGCTGTCATCCCGGCGCAGGCCGGAGGCGCTTCTCAACAGCCGAATGGCTGGTCTCCAGTGACTTTGCGCTTGGTTGCGTGCGACAGGCGATTGGGCTACACCGCAACGCGCCACAGCGAAGAGGGCTTAAAGCGGGGCCTCGCTGCGCATCGGCTTTAGGCATCGCTCCATCCGCGTGCCGCGCCGGCTTGTCTGTGGGAGCGCACCCTGTGCGCGACTGCCACGCCGGGGTGTACCGCTCCGTAGGTTTGTCGCGCACAGGGTGCGCTCCCACAAAGAGCCGACCGGCAACATCGATCCGCCATCCACGGGTCAGCGCGACCCCTTGTAGGAGCGCACTTGTGCGCGACCGCAGCGCCTGGATGTACCGCTCCTAGGCTGGTCGCGCACAAGTGCGCTCCTACAGAAATGCCCGGTAGCACCGGGTGTTGCGCGGCTCTTGATGTGGCTCTTGACCCCCGGGGGCCCTTCTCTCAAGAGAAAGTGACCCGGCCTTCCCAAAGAGGGGACTAGCTTCGCGTCGCCGGCAGGAGGACGGAAGCCCGCGGCAGGCGAGCCTGCCGGCGAAAGCACGGCAACCAGAAACCGAGGCGCTGGATGACCAGCTTCGCTGTTGAGAAGCGCTTCTGGCCTACGCCGGAATGACGAGCAAGTCGAAAACCAAGCTCCCTTACGGAACCCCACCCTCACGCACCAACGCCATCACCTCATAGCAAGCACCCATGGTGTGATAGTCAGTCTTCCCGGCAGGACTCTTCTCGTCATCCACCTTGTGATTGTCACGAGTGAGGATGCGAAACCACGCCCCATACCGGTGATCGACGAAATACTTCCACGAATACGCCCACAGCTTCTCGTACCACGCGTCGTATTCGGCGAGCCCCGTGCGTGCATGCAGCAGCGCGGCGGCGGCGAGCGATTCGGCCTGGACCCAGAAATACTTGTCGTCGTCACAGACCTTGCCGTCGGGCGCAAAGCCGTAGGCCATGCCGCCGAACTCGTTGTCCCACGATCGAGCGAGCGCCGTGTCGAACAGGTGCTTGGCAGTGGGTACCAGCCAGTCTTTCTCGATGCCGCGTTCGAGCAGCAGCGGTTCCATGATCAGCAGCAGCTTCGCCCATTCGGTTTGATGGCCGGGCTGGAAACCCCACGGGCGGAACAGGTGCTTGGGATTGTCGAGGTGGTACTTCCAGTCGACGTTCCAGTTCACGTCGTAGTGTTCCCACACCAGGCCATCGGCCTTGGCGGCCTGGCGGCGCGTCATGTTGTCCGCAAGCTGCAGCGCGCGTTCCAGGTAGCGGGGTTCGTCGCTGGCCTGGTAGGCGGCGAGCATCGCCTCGCACATGTGCATATTGGCATTCTGGCCGCGATAGTCGGTGAACTGCCACTGGTCGTTCGCCTCGTCACGATAGAGGCCCGCTTCCGCATCCCAGTAACGCTGCTCGAGCAGTTCCCACGTCTCGTCCATCCACGCTTCGGCCTCGTGCACACCGGCCTTCTTCGCGGTCGAGTAGGCGAGCAGTACAAACGCTACGCCGTACGCGTGGTACATGGTGTCTTCTGGCTTGCCGTCGCGGATGGTCCACGCGTAGCCGCCCGTCGCCGGGTTGCGGTGCACCTCGCGCAAGTAGCGCAGGCCGTGATGCACGGCATCGAGATATTCGGGATTGCCGAACTCGTTGTACGCCATCGCGTAGTTGAAGACGAAGCGCGTGCTGCTCACCAGGTGACGATGGCTGCGGTCGTAGATCGTGCCGTCGTCCTTGTAGTAGTGGAAAAAACCACCGGCGGGGTCGATCGCATGAGGGTGGTAGAACGCCATCGTGGTGGCGATGTGTTCGCGCAGAAACGCCTCGCTGCGGAAATCAGGCGTCGTGGTCATGCGTACGTCTCCATGAAGTTGAGCACTTCGGCTTCATCGGGAATGGCCGAGAACGAACCCTGGCGCGTCACGGTGAGTGCGCCACAGGCCGCTGCGAAGCGCAGGGCTGCATGCAGGCGGGGCAGTTCGCTGATCAGGTGATCAATGCGGTCGTCGCTGTGTTCGAGCTTGGCCAGCTGATAGAGCAGGCCGCCGACGAAGGCGTCGCCCGCAGCCGTCGTATCCACCGCGGGCACGGCATACACCGGCAGCTCGCCTTCCGCATCGGGATGGAACCAACGCAGTGCCTTCGAACCATCGGTGATGATGACCAGGCGCGTGCGTCCTTCCCACATTTTTTCCAGCGTGGCTTCTTCGCCGTCGACGGCGAGCCAGGCGAACTCCTCGGCGCTCAGCTTCACCACGTCGGCCAGATGCAGTGCCGGCCACAACAGCGGACGCGGCTCCACATCGCGCGGCCACAGCGCCGGGCGCAGATTCAGGTCGAAGCTCACCAGTGCGCCGGCGTCGTGCGCGCGGCGCATGCCTTCGCGCGTGGTCTCGGCCAGCGCCGCATCGGTCATGCTGTTGGAGCAGACATGGAAGACAGCGGTTCCCTGGAAACATTCCGCATGGAAATGCGCGGGACGGAACAACAGGTCAGCCGAGGGCGGGCGATAAAAGCTGAAACTGCGTTCGCCGTGGGCATCCAGCGACACGAACGCAAGCGCGGTGTTCGCTTCATCGGTGCGCGCGACGCCATCGGTGTTCACGCCGAACCGGTGCAGGCTGGCCAGCAGAAAATCACCGAACATGTCTTTGCCGAGCATGCCGGCAAACGCCGCATCGCCGCCCAAACGGGCGACGGCGACGGCCACGTTCGCCGGCGCGCCGCCGGCATAGGGCACAAAACTGCGGGGGAAGCCGGCTTCATCGCCGCCTTCACTGTGGAAATCGATCAGCGCTTCGCCGAAACAGAGGATGGTGCGTGACATCGACAAAGACTCAATGTTGGGGAACAACGGGATCGCGAACCAGCGAACCGCGCAGACCGTAGAACACGATGTAGCCGTAGCAGAGCAACGGCAGGATGAAAGCGTGCTGGATGCCCATATGGTCGGCCAGGACGCCCTGCGCCAGCGGCAGCAGCGCGCCGCCGACGATGGCCATGATCAGCAGGCTCGAGGCCTTGCCGGTCAGCGGACCCATGCGCTCGATGCCGAGCGCAAAAATGGTCGGGAACATGATCGAGTTGAACAGGCCGATCGCGATCACGCTGACCATCGCCACGTCGCCATGGGTGAGCATGGTGGTGAGCACCAGCAGGCCCGCGACAGCGGCGAACACCGCGAGCAGCTTGCGCGGATTGACGATCACCAGCAGGGCCGAGCCGGCCAGGCGTCCGACCATCGCGCCGCCCCAGTACAGCGACACGTAGTGCGCTGCCTGCAGTTCGCTCATGTGGCCGATCTCGGGCAGCGACAGGTAGTTCACCAGGAAGCTGCCGATGGACACTTCCGCACCCACATAGAAAAAGATCGCCAGTACGCCGAACAGCACATGGCTGTGGCGCAGCGCGTCCATCAGCGTGTGATGGGTGGTGTCGGCCGCTTCGGTCGACTCGGTCAGCGGCGGCAGTCGGAACAGCCACACGACCAGCGCCAGCACCAGCAAGGCGCAACCGAGTCCCAGATACGGCTTCTGCACGAGCTCCGCCTGCTTCTGGCGATAGCCGGCCAGCTGCTGCGCGGTTTCAGGCGTCAGGCTTGCGCGCACCTTGGCGAACTGGGCATCGCCGCTCGCATCGAGATGCGACGAAGCGAGCTTGTCCAGCGCCTGGGCAAGATTGGCCGACGGCAAAGCTGCAAGCTGCTGCGGCGACAGCGCGGAAAGCGTGGCCAGCAACGGCGCGCCAGCAAGGCGGTCCAGTGCATGCGGCAACTGATCCTGCGGAAGCTGCGCGATGCTTGCGGCCACGTCGGTCGCGGGCAGGCGATCGAGCGCTGTCGCGGCGGCATCGTTCAACGCGGCCACCAGGCGTTCCGGCGGCGCCTGACGCATCGCCTCAACCGCCTGCGCGGGCGGCGCATCGTTGAGCGTCTGCACCAGCTGCACGGTCTCCGGCGCCTTGCGCACGGCGTCGGGCACGGTGAAGGCCACGGCGGAAAGAATCAGCAAACCACCAAACCACGGACCCAGCGTGGTGCCCAGCGAATTCATCGCCTGCGCCAGCGTGAGGCGGCTGGAGCTGGTGCGTTCCGGACCCAGCAGCGCAACGTAAGCATTCGCTGCGACCTGCAATACCGTGATGCCGGTGGCCAGCACGAACAGCGCTGCGAGGAAGGCCGCATACGAGTGCAGCAGCGCCGCCGGCCAGAAGCCGAACGCGCCCACGGCAGCAATCGTCAGGCCAGCCACGATGCCTTTCTTGTAACCAAGCGCAGCGACCAGGCGCCCCGCCGGCAGCGACATCAGGAAGTACGCGCCGAAAAAGGTGAACTGCACCAGCATCGCCTGGGCGTAGTTCAGCTCGAACACGGTCTTGAGATGCGGGATCAGGATGTCGTTGAGGACGGTCAGGAAACCCCACATGAAGAAAATCGTGGTGGTCACCGCCATCGCCATCGGATAGTCGGTGTAGCGCGTCGAACCGGTGGTCGACGACGACGTCGCCGACTGGATAGGTGGTGCTGCGAAGGCCATGCGGAATCCGTGGGTCAGGAAAGAGGACAGCTGCTTTCGCGCACGACCAGTTCCACCGGCGCGATGATGGTGCCCGAAGGCGCCTGCGGATCGCGCAGGCGAGCGAGTAGCATGTCGGCCGCCTGCCGTCCGCGTGCGCGCGGGGCGGTGGACAGCGTGGTGAGCGAAGGCATGCTCATCGAGGCTTCGGCGATGTCGTCGAAGCCGGTCACGGCGAAATCGCGGCCCGCCTGCCGGCCATGCTGGTGCAGGCCGAGCATCAGGCCCAGCGCCACGGCGTCGTTGTAGCAGACCGCGGCCGTGGGAGCGGAGCCCGGGCCTTCGAACAAGGCACCTGCAGCGCGCGCGGCGTCCATGCGCGTGGGCGTGCTCTGCACGCGCCAGTGCGAATCAATCGGAAGACCGGCCGCGTTCATCGCCTGCGTGTAGCCGGCATGGCGTTCGCGGGTGGAGCTGGCATGGTCATGGCCGCCGAAGAAGGCGATATGGCGATGGCCCTGCGCGATCAGATGTTCAGTGGCCTGGCGGGCGCCGCGCTCGTTGTCGAGCATCAGGCGATCCCAGTGCGCGTATTCCGGCAGCTCGCCGCCCAGCTCGCGGTTGAACAGCACCACGGGCGTATGCGTGCCCACCGCGGCGAGTACCTTGCGCGCTTCGCTGTCCTCGGCGGGCGACAGGATGATGCCGCCCGGTCCGTGTTCGATCAGCGAACCGAGCACGGCATGTTCGCGCTCGGCCGAATCGCCGGAGCTGCCGAGCAGGGTCACGAACCCCGCCGTACCCAGCGCATCGTCGACGCCTGCGGCGAACTCGGCGAAGAACGGATTCGCAAGTTCATTGATGACCAGGGCCACGCTCGACGACGTACGCCGGCGTAGGTTGGCCGCGGCCCGGTTATAGACGTATCCCTGACGCCGCAGTTCTTCCTCGACCCGTGCCCGGGTAACCTTGTTCACGAGGGGACTGCCACGCAGCACCAGGGAAACCGTGGCGCGGGATACACCGCAGCCGGCTGCGATGTCGTTGAGTGTGATCTTTCTACCGACCGGGGTCTGGCTTTCCATCGCAGGCCTGGGTTGATTGGAACGATCCAAAGGTACCTGCCTCCGCGTACGAACGGAACCGATTTCGATGGCGCGACGCAGCATGCAACGATGCCTGCAGAGATGTTAGCGTCAGGCGAAATTAGAACGATTCAAATCCACTCTTTCGGGGAATTCTATGCGTAATTCGCGTTTCCGTGCATGGCTGCCCACTTTGCTGGCCGCGGCGGTCTCGATTTCCCTCGCCGCGCCGGCCTGTGTGCGGGCTGCCGAGGGGCACTCGACCGATGTGGACCCCCGCATCGGCACCGGTGGCGACGGGCATACCTTCCCTGGCGCCACGGTGCCGTTCGGCATGATCCAGCTGTCCCCGGACTCGGCCATGCCCGACTTCAAGCACGCCTATAAGTGGGCGGCCGGCTACCAGTACGGCGACAGCAGCCTGCTCGGTTTCTCCCACACCCACTTCTCCGGCTCGGGCCATTCGGACCTGGGCGACGTCCTGGTGATGCCGATTGCCGGCGACGTGCGCCTGGAGCAGGGCGACCCGGCCAAGCCCGGCAGCGGCTATCGCTCCCGCTTCAGCCATGACACGGAAGTGGTGCAGGCAGGTTATTACGCGGTAACGCTCAGCGACTACGGCGTGCGCGCCGAGCTGACTGCCGGCCGCCGCATCGGCTGGCACCGCTACACCTTCCCGACCGGCAAGCCGGCGCACCTTCTGCTGGATCTGCGCCCGAGCATCTACGACTACGACGGCAAAGTGCTGTGGGCCAGCCTGCGTGTGCACGACGACGGCACGGTCACCGGCTGCCGCACCACGCGCGGCTGGGCGCCGGGTCGCGAGCTTTGCTTCGCCATGCGCTTCTCGCAGCCGCTGCAGGCACGCACGCTGTACAACCGCGAGACCGACATTCCCTACAAGGGTTTCAAAGGTCCGGGTTATCAGCCGGAAGACCACGATGCGCAGAGCGGCCGCGCGCTGGTGGGCGTGTTCGACTTCGGCGCGCTCAAGCAGCCGCTGGGCGTGAAGGTGGCCATTTCGCCGGTGAGCGAAGCCAATGCCATCGCCAACCTGGATGCCGAAGGGCAGGGCTGGGATTTCGATGCGCGCCGCGCCGAAGCTCGCGGCCAGTGGGACAAGGCACTCGCCTCGATCGACGTGGAGGGCAGCAAGGATCAGCGCGTAGGTTTTTACACTTCGCTGTATCACGCACTGCTGTCGCCTACGCTCAGCATGGACGTCAATGGCCAGTTCCGCGGCGCGGACAACGCTGTGCACCAGGCCGTCGACAAGAACGGCAAGTTCGAATTCCACTCCACCTGGTCGCTGTGGGACGTCTACCGCGCCCAGCAGCCGTTGATGGCGTTGCTGATGCCCGAGCGCAGCACCGATTTCATCCGCTCGCTGATCGCCTCGCGCGAAACCAGCCCGTTCGGCATCCTGCCGGTGTGGGCGTACCAGGGCCTGGAGACGTGGTGCATGATCGGCTACCACGCCGTGCCGGTGATCGCCGACGCTTATGTGAAGGGCGTGCGCGGCTTCGACGCCGATGCGGCGCTGAAGGCGATGGTGGCCAGCGCCACCTATGCACCCTACGGCGATCTGGGCGACTACATGAAGCTCGGCTACGTACCCATCGACAAGGAGCCGGAAGCGGCCTCCAAGACGCTGGAATACGCCTATGACGACTGGTCGCTGGCGCAGATGGCCAAGGCGATGGGGCGCAAGGAGATTGCCGCCACCTTCGACAAGCGCGCCGGCAACTGGCGCAATGCCTACGATCCCAAGACCGGCTTCATGCGCGCACGCAAGACGGACGGCAGCTTCCGCGAACCCTTCAATCCGGATGCGGCCGGCTACGGCAGCGACTACACCGAAGGCAACGCCTGGCAGTACTCCTGGTATGTGCCGCAGGACGTGGCGGCGCTGATCAAGGCGATGGGCGGCGATGACAAGTTCGTCAGCAAGCTCGACAGCGTGTTCGAAGCCAAGGTCGACAAGTCGCACTTCGCCAACGTCGAGGACATCACCGGCCTGATCGGCTGGTACGCCCACGGCAACGAGCCCAGCCATCACCTGGCCTATCTCTACGACTACGCCGGCGCGCCGTGGCAGACGCAGAAGCGCCTCAAGCAGATCATGGACAGCCAGTACGCCACCCGCCCGGATGGCCTGGCCGGCAATGACGACCTGGGCCAGATGTCGGCCTGGTACATCTTCACGGCGCTGGGCTTCTACCCGGTGACGCCGGCCAGCGACGAGTACGCCATCGGCCGGCCGTTCGTGAGCAGCGCCACCTTGCACCTGTCCAATGGCAAGACCTTCAAGGTCACCGCCGAGCCGCTGGATGACGCCCATCCCTACGTCGGCGCGGTCACCCTCAACGGCAAACCGCTCGACCGGGTGTTCCTGCGCCACGCTGAAATCGTTGCCGGCGGCGAGCTGCACTTCACCATGCAGGCCGAGCCGAACCGGGCCTGGGGGCAGGCTGTGAGCGCCCGTCCGGCCTCGATGAGCGTGTCCAAGACCGAGGCTTCCAGGTAACTCCGACTAAAGTGTCGGCAAAACGCCACTTTAAGAGGTGGCGTTCTCTGGGGTGATTCTGCAACCATGCCTGACATGTTGCGCTCATCCTGGAAACTGGCGTCGACGTTGCGACCGGCCATGAAAGACCGCGTCGCCCTGCGCTGGCGCCTGGGCGGCCTGCTGGCGGCCGTGCTGGTGATCGTGGCCTTGCCCTACGTGGTCACCCGCAGCGGTGCCAGCGAGGCCATCCTCGCCAATGAGCGCGTCACCCACTCCAGTGAGGTGAAGTCGCTTACCTATCGCATCGCCTATGTCACCCGGGACAGCGAGGCGGCCATTTACCGCCTGATCCATGGCGATGCGGACGCGACGGTACGCATGCGTGCCGAGCGGGCCGCCCATGAAACGCCCGGCCTGCTGCAACAGTTGCGCGACATGACGCGCGACAGCCCGGACCAGCAGGCCCTGATCGGCTCGCTCAGTTCCACCGTGAGCGGTCGCCTCGCCTTGAGCGGGCAGGCCATCATGCGGCACGACCATGGCGACGAAGCCGGCGCATCTGACGCCATGCGCGACTCCGGCACCTTGTTCAAGATGGACGATCTGATCGACGGCATCGTGCGCAACGAGAACACCACGTTGCTCAGCCGTCGCGATGCGGCCAGCCGCGAATCGTTCAACAGCGCGTTGGCCTTGACCATCACGGCGATCGCGCAGGTGCTGCTGCTGACCATCGTGGTCATCGTGTCCGAACGCCAGATCAGCCGCCGCCTGCGCGCCGAAGTGCGCGAAGGCCAGGCGGTACAGCGTTCGCAACTGATCGTGCAGGCCGTGCGCGAACCCATCGCCTTGCTCGATGCCAGCCTCGGCACGCTGCTGGTGAATGCGGCCTTTGGCGAGCTCTACGGCCTGCCGCCCGATTTCCGGCAATCGCTGCCGCTGACCGATATCGGCGACGGCGCCTGGACCGACGGCGCGCTGCTGCAACGCCTCAACGACGTGCTGCTGCTGGACCGCGAGTTGTGGGATTACGAACTCATCCAGCGCACCGTCGACGGCGTGGACCGCCACGTGGTGATCAATGCCCGTCGCCTTGAACAGGACAACGGCGGCGATCCGGTGCTGCTGCTCACCTTGAGCGACGTCACCGCGCGCGCCCTGGTCGAGCAGCAGGTGAAGGAACTCAATCGGCAGCTCGAAGGCAAGATCGAACAGGTGTCCGATGTGAACCGCGAGCTGGAAGCCTTCAGCTATTCGGTGTCGCACGACTTGCGCGCGCCGCTGCGTCATATCAGCGGCTTCGCCGGCAAGTTGCAGCAGCATCTGGGCGACGCCGCGGACGAGCGCTCGCGCCATTACATCGAAGTGATCAACGACGCCGCCAAGCGCATGGCGCTGCTGATCGAGGACCTGCTGGTGTTCTCGCGCCTGGGTCGCGGCGCCTTGCGCCTGCAGCCGGTGGACATGCAGTCGCTGGCGGACGAGGCGCGTGCCTTGGCCGAAACGGATGCGCATGGCCGCCATATCGTCTGGTCGATCGCGCCGCTGCCGATCGTGATCGGCGACGAGAACATGTTGCGCACGGTGTGGCAGAACCTGCTGGGCAATGCGGTGAAGTACACCGGCAAATGCGAGGTGGCACGTATCGACGTGGACGTGCAGCGCCACCGCGACGGCAGCTACGAATTCGTGGTGAGCGACAACGGCGCCGGTTTCGACATGCAATACGCGGGTAAACTGTTCGGCGTGTTCCAGCGCCTGCATCGGGCCTCGGAATTCCCGGGCAACGGCATCGGCCTGGCCAATGTGCGTCGCATCGTCACGCGACACGGCGGACGCGTCTGGGCCGATGCCCAGCCAGGGCAGGGCGCGCGTTTCCACTTCACGCTGCCGTCTTCGGACCTCGCAGAAAGCTTCGCGCAGAGGCGCCAATGAACCACGACCTCCGTACCATCCTGCTCGTCGAGGACAGTCTCGCCGACGCTGAAATGGCTTTGGACGCGCTTGCCGGTGCCCATCTGGCCAATCCCGTGGTGCACGTCGAAGACGGCGTGGACTGCCTGGACTATCTTTATTGCCGCGGCGAATGGGCCGGGCGTGAACCGACCGATCCGGCCGTGGTGCTGCTGGACATCAAGATGCCGCGCATGAGCGGCCTTGAAGTGCTCACGCAGTTGCGTGCCGATGATCGATTCCGCCGCGTGCCGGTGGTGATTCTGTCATCGTCGCGGGAGGAGAGTGATCTGGCGCGCAGCTGGGATATCGGCGCGAACGCGTACGTGATCAAGCCGGTGGATGTGGACCAGTTTTTTGAAGCGGTGCGAACCGTGGGGCAGTTCTGGGCAGTGCTCAATCAGGCACCTGACCATATCTGAAGGCAAAAGCTAGGGGTGTTCCACGACGGGGTGGTTGACAGTGGATAGGCAGCAGTGGGCGTTACCCCGAATCCGTGTACTGCAGATCGAGGATAGCCAGCTCGATGCGGAGCTTGTGTTGTCCGAGCTGGACGCCGATCACATCGAATACGACGTGACCCTGGTGGACGCCGAGCGCGAGTATCTTTCGGCGCTGGAGGATTTCCAGCCGGATATCGTACTGTCCGATTTGAGCATGCCGGGCTTCTCCGGCCAGCGCGCGCTCGACATCCTGCGCGAACGCGACCAGGACCTGCCTTTCATCTTCGTCTCCGCCACCTTGGGCGAAGAAGCGGCGATTGAAGCGCTGCGCAACGGCGCGACCGATTACATCCTCAAACAGAATCCTGCGCGACTGGCCTCGGCCGTGCGCCGCGCGATGCGCGAGGCCGAGGCGCAGCGTGCACGTCGACGCGCGGAAACCGAGCTGATCCGCGCGCAGCGCTTCGAGAGCCTGGCGATGCTGGCGGGCGGCCTGAGCCACGACCTGCGCAACTTGCTGCAGCCCTTGTTGCTCGCTGGCGACAGCCTGCAGGACTACCAGGACGATCCGCGGCTGGCGCGCTTGGGGCGCCTGGTGCGCGATTGCGGCAAGCGCGGCCTGGACATGGTGCATTCCATGCTCTCCTTTGCGCGCGGTGCGCGCCGCGCCGAGCAAGTGCGCGTGGGCGCGCTGCTCGAAGCACTCGGCCTGCTGCTGCAAGGCAGCGTGCCACGCAACGTGACGCTGGAACTGGATGCCTACGATCCCGATCTGAGCTTCGACGGCAATCACACCGAATTGCAGCAGTGCCTGCTCAACCTCAGCCTCAACGCCCTGCAGGCCATGCCCGAGGGCGGCAAGCTGCGTATCTGTACGTCGCTGGCCACGCTGCCGGAACATTTCTTCCAGCCCGGCGAGGAAAGCCGCGAAGGCAACTACGTATGCCTCAGCGTGATCGATACCGGCACGGGCATGGACGATAACGCGTTGCTGCATCTGTTCGAGCCGTTCTACACCACCAAGGAAAGCGGTACCGGCCTGGGCCTGGTCTCATGCAAGCGCATCATCACCGCGCACGGCGGCGTGATGCGCGTGGAAAGCGTGCTGGGCGAGGGCACCAGCTTCCATATGCATATCCCGCTGATGCAGCAGCCGGCCGATGTGGTGGGCGAACAGGAAACGGCGAACCTGCAGGGCGAAGCCGAGCGCGTGCTGGTAGTGGTGGAAGAGGCCGGCCAACTCTCGCTGCTGGTGGATACGCTGGACTCGTGGGGTTATCAGGCGCATGCAAGCCAGAGCGGTACGGCTGCCTTGCAGTGGCTGGAGGCGCAGGGCGTGCCCGACCTCGTTGTGCTCGATGCGGACATGAATCTTTTCACCGGCGTGCGCACGCTGGCGGCCTTGTTCGATCATGGCTATCGCGGTGCGGTGCTATTGCTCGCGCGCCCTGATGCGCCGCCGGATATGGATGAGTTGCCGGTGATGGAGCATTTGTATCTGGTCGACAAACCGGTCTCGACGTTGCGGTTGTTGAAGACGGTCAGGGATGCGTTGGAGGAGAGTACTGGTGGGGATGGGCCGCAGGGGCCGGTGTGAGGTGGGCCTTTGGGGGGCAGGGGTCGTCGCTCCCTCTGTCCTTCGGGGAGAGGATTGGGGCGAGGGGCCAACTTAGCCTCAACGTGTGGCGGTGACGCTGTCCTCTTTTTGATCGTCATTCCTGCGAAGGCAGGAGGCGCTTTTCAACAGCCGAAGGCTGGTCATCCAGTGACTGTGCGCTCGGTTGTCGCGCTATCGCAATCTGGCTCGCCTGCCGCGGGCTTCCGTCCTCCTGCCGGAGGCCGGGTCACTTTTCTTTGCTTGCCCACGCACGCGCAGGAGCGCGTGTGAACGGCGAAGCCGGCCCGAAGGGCGGAGGGCAGGATGCCCGGAGTAAAGAAAAGTAAC